>NZ_BSTN01000010.1 GCF_030269545.1 Actinomadura sp. NBRC 104425
GTCGACACCCCCAGCAGATACGAGGTGGCCACCACGCTGATCAGGGCCTGCTCGGCCCGGCGGCGCCGCTCCAGCAGCCACTCGGGGAAGTAGGACCCGCTGCGCAGCTTCGGGATCGCCAGTTCGATCGTGCCGGCGCGGGTGTCCCAGTCCCGCTGCCGGTAGCCGTTGCGCCGGTTGACCCGCTCGCTGCTGCGCTCGCCGCAGCCGGCGCCGCACACCGCATCCGCCTCGGCCGACATGAGCGCCTCGGCCATCGTCTTGACCATCGACCGCAGCAGATCCGGCTCGCACGCACCGATCTGCTCGGCAATCCACTCGGCAGGGTCCACACTGTTGTCCGCGGCCATCGCGTTGTCTCCTTCTTCTTGATCATCCATCTCGAAGGATCTACGCGGTGGCCGTCTCACGTCACGACGCCACGCTCTTCACCTGCGGAAACTCGTACACCACCTCCGTGGACGCAACCCATCGCCGCCATCGTTGAATGGCTCTGATCAACTTTGCAATAGGCCCTACGGGGCTGCTACCGGCGTACAGGTTCGGGCGGGCAGCGGGGGCCGTGCAGTGGGGGCGGCGGGGTGCGGACTTCCTCGGCTCGTGCTTCGTCCGAGGGCGTTCCGGTGCCGGTGCGGGCACGCGACGGCGTGCATTGCGCAAGCGGGCGTCGGTCTGCGCTGATAGACGTCATGTCGAACATCTCGCCCGTGGGGGGCGAGCGGAATCATTTCCTGATAAAGGGGCGCTGGGTCCTAGTGGATGAATGCCTGAGATCGAAGCGTCCGGCAATGAAACTGCCATGCCGATGCGGGGTGGATGCTTCGATGCTGGAAGGGGTGATGAAAGGGCGTGCAAGAACGTCCCGTTCCGCAAACGCGTGTCCTACGGTTCTGTCTGCCCTTACGGCCGGGGACGTTCTCGTGCGGCCGACGGGTTGATCGGGGCGCAGTTCAATTCAGGAGACTTCATGCAACACGTACGGGACGCCGTCCTGTCGTTGTTCCGTGTCGTGGTCGGCCTGCTGTTCGCCTGCCACGGGGCCGCGAAGCTGTTCGGCGTCCTCGGCGGGCCGCCCGGCGGGGTGCCGCCGCGCGTCGGCGAGTGGCCGAGCTGGTGGGCGGCCATGATCGAGCTGGTCGGCGGCGGCCTGGTGATGATCGGCCTGGCCACCCGCCCGGCCGCTCTGCTGTGCTCGGGGGCGATGGCCTACGCCTACTTCACCGTCCACCTCCCCAAGGACCTGTTCCCGCTGCTCAACGGCGGCGAGCCGGCGGCCCTGTTCTCATGGTCCTTTCTGCTGCTGGCAGTGTTCGGCGGCGGCCCCTGGGCGCTGGACGCGCTGATCGCCCGGCGGGTCCGGCCCGGGAAGACGGTCCATCGTCCGCACCCCCGTCGCACCGAAAGCCGGGCACACCGGGAGCGCTTGACCTGGACGTCGTGACCGGGCCGCTCTCAGCGGTCCCCGAGTCCACGCCGCCCGACAGCCGCCCTGCTCACGGGCCGGGCCGCCGAACCGGCCGCGACAATGCGAGTACAGTCGGCGCGTGTCGGCCTGGCGGAGAAGGTGAATCCGCGGCGCGGTGAGATCCCCGGGAGAAGAAGCGGATCAGTTATGCCAAGGACCGCCGCAATGCCTACGCCGAACTCAGGGAACGCCGTGCGGCTGAACAAGCGGTTCCCGCACAGTGCCAACCGGCACCGGGTGCAGCAGGTCCTCCGGGGCGCGGTCGGCGCACCCGCCGACGGTGCCGCGGACGAGGTCGATGAACGCCTGGGCCGTCGGCGGCCGAAGAGACGGCGCAAGCATCCGGACCTGCCGCTCGGCGACTGGGTGGAGATCCGGTTGGAACGGCGTCTCGAAGTCGAGCCCGACAGCCCGGCCGACGAGCGGCGGCTCGCCCGGGTGCGGGAGAGGCGGCGCGGCCGGGCCGAGCTCCGCACCCTGCGGACGGCGGAGACCGCCACCAAGGGAACCGTCGAGCGGAACTGGTAGCCGTCGACCGGTGCACGCGGCGTCGAACGATCGTCCCTGAGGCCGACGCAGCGGGGTCAGCCGGGGGGCGCCTGCCGGTCGCCCTGCCCGCGGTCGCGGTCCGAGCGCGGCCAGACGTACGGCAGGTCGGCCGGTACGCCGGGGAAGATCGGGCCGTAGAACTCGGGGTCCTTGCGGACGAGGGCGGAGCGGTGGCTCAGGTGCAGCGCCGGGTCGCCCAGCCAGGGCGGCAGCTGCCCGGCCTCGGCGAGCCGTTCCTGGGTGCGCGGCCGCTTCCTGCCGTTCACGGTGCGCAGCTCGGCCGTCAGCGTGGCGGCGCAGGTGTCGTTGTGGCCGAGGGCGCACCACTGCCGGCATATCTCCAGGCCGTAGCGGACGAGCGCCTCCTCGTAACCGGCCCACATCCGCACGGCCGGATGGTGCCGCCAGCCGTACCCGGGCACCGTGAGGCCGCGCAGCACCTGGATCGTCTCGACTCGCTGCTTGCCGAGTCTGCGCCGGTCGAGGACGCGGGCGGTGGCGGCGAAGTCCGGGTACGGAAGGAAGGTCTGCACGGCCCCATCGTTTCCGGATCGGCGGCTTTGACGCGGCGACGGAGGGGCGAGCCGGTCGCCGCACCGCGGCAGCGGCCCCCGGCCCGAGAGTCGAAACCTGGACGTCGGCCGGAAAGATGCCCCCCGATTCACAGGTGATCCCCCGAACCGGATGCCCGTGCGGGGCAGGGGAGGGGAGGTCAGCCGGAGGTCGTGGGCAGGACGGTGGGCTTGGGCTGGCCGTGGGGGACGAGCAGGAAGACCTTGGGGCTCAGGCGTTCCATGTCGCCGCGGCGGCCGAAGACCAGGCCCGCGGCGAAGTCGACGAACTGGCGGGCCACGTCGTCGGGGAGGTCGGTGAGGTCCATCACGACGGGGACGCGCTTGTTGCGGAAGAAGTGCCCGACGTACAGGGCCTCGTTGTAGTCGCGGGGGCGCAGGGTTTTGACCATCACCCCGTCAGTCTCGCCGACCGGAGGCGGGCGTCAATAGCGGGCCCCGTCCCTTGGGACCGGGGGCGGGGCCTTTGGCGGCTCTCCCCGCGTCGGCGGGCGAGGGCCGGGGGCTGCGGTCGGTCACCTCGGGCGGCGCATGCCCATGCCGCCCGCGCGGGTACCCGCGAGACCCAGGGTGGCCAGGCCGAGGACGAGGATCACCGCTCCCACCACGACATTGCTGACGATCGCCGGCGTCGTCTCCATGCGACCGGCGATCACCCACGGGCTGATGATCGTCCATACGCCGATGATGGGGACGACCCAGGCGAGCCCGTGCGTGCGGCCGAAGGCGAGGGCGAAGCCCACTCCGAGCGCCGCCACCGCCAGGCCGGTGATCAGGTTGTTCACCGTGATCGGCCGCTGGCCGCTGAACCCCGCGATCCACGGGGAGATCGCCAGGTAGAGGCCGCTCAGCACGGTCAGGCCGTCCAGGGCCTGCGCGGTGGGGCTCGCCGCGGCGAGCTCGTACCGCGTGCGCATCTCGGCTATGTCGGGATGCCGCTCGATGTCTGCCGGGTGCGTCATCTATGCACACCACCTTCCGGTGCCGGGGGCGGGACGTTCCCGCCCCTGGCTCGCCTCCCGCGGGCGGTCGGAAGCCTCCCGTGACGGGAGGACGAGTCATACATCCTTACCTTTCACGGTAGCCCCGTCCGACCGGCCGGTAAGGGCAGGGACCGCGCCCTTGGCGGGGTGTTTGACCAGGCCATGGCACGTTGTTGGGGTTCGTCCCGGCGGGCGCCGAGGGGCCGCCGGACGCGGGCGCCCCCACGCGCACGCCCATGCGCCCCCGGCGGAGGCCGCCGGGCCGTCAGTGCCTGTCCCAAATGGGGGTGCGGTGCCGGTGTGCCTGGTCAGCGGCCGGTTTAACACGCCGTTCACATACCGGCAAAGGGCCCGAAATCGGGCGTTGTCAACCTTTCCAGGGCCGAAACCCACCGGGACCGGCGATACGAAGGGAACGCACGTTGACCTACAAGGCCGAGTACATCTGGATCGACGGCACCGAGCCGACCGCCCGGCTTCGGTCCAAGACCAAGATCCTTCCGGACGGCGCCGACCTGCCGGACTGGGGGTTCGACGGGTCGAGCACGAACCAGGCGCCGGGGAAGAACTCGGACTGCGTGCTCAAGCCGGTCTTCTCCTGTCCCGACCCGCTGCGCGGCGGCGACAACAAGCTGGTGCTCTGCGAGGTGTACCTGCCGGACGGGACGCCGCACCCCACCAACACCCGGGCCAAGCTGCTGCCCGTCGCCGAGAAGTACGCCGACCAGGAGCCCTGGTACGGCATGGAGCAGGAGTACACGTTCTTCAAGGACGGCCGCCCGCTCGGCTTCCCCGAGCGCGGCTTCCCCGCCCCGCAGGGCTTCTACTACTGCGGCGTCGGCGCCGACGAGGTGTTCGGCCGTGAGATCGTCGAGCGGCACCTCGACGCCTGCCTGGCCGCCGGGCTGGCCGTGTCGGGCATCAACGCCGAGGTCATGCCGGGCCAGTGGGAGTTCCAGATCGGCCCGGCCGGTCCGGTGGAGGTCGCCGACCAGATGTGGATGGCGCGCTGGCTGCTGTACCGCATCGCCGAGGACTTCGGCGTGTCCGCCACCCTCGACCCCAAGCCGGTCGCGGGCGACTGGAACGGCGCGGGCGCGCACACCAACTTCTCCACCAAGGCGATGCGCGAGGGCTACGACCCGATCATCACCGCCTGCGAGGCGCTGGGCGCCAAGGCGCAGGAGCACATCGCCGGGTACGGCGCCGACATCGAGCGCCGCCTGACCGGCATGCACGAGACCGCCCCGTGGAGCGAGTACAGCTACGGCGTGTCGGACCGGGGCGCCTCGGTGCGCATCCCGTGGCAGGTCGAGGTGGACAAGAAGGGCTACATCGAGGACCGCCGCCCGAACGCCAACTGCGACCCGTACGTGGTGACCCGGCTGATCACCGACACCTGCTGCGAGGCGCTGGAGAAGGCCGGACAGGTCTGAGCAAGGGGCGGCGCCGGGCGTCGCCTCCGCGAGCGAGGGGGTTTCGGGAGCGGGGCGCTTCCCGGAACCCCCTCCGGCGTTCTCCGGGGGCCCGGACGTCCTCACGGGAGGGGGCGGCGGCCCGCGAAGCCGAGCTCGGTGCGGTGGTACCAGCCCAGCTCGGTGTCGCCCTCCAGCCAGCACAGGCGGACCGAGCGGCCGTCCAGCACGGCGGGGAAGTCGAGCAGCAGCGGCGCGATGCCCTTGATCTCGATGCCCTGGCCGGTGAACCAGGCGATCTGCTCGTCCAGCCGCGCCTCGAACGCCTTCGCCTCGGCCACCCCGCCCAGCGGGGACGACCCGGACGTGCGCAGGTCCAGGGCGAGCTCGGCCAGGTCGGCGCGGAGCCGGACGACCTCGGCGGCGCGTTCCCGCACCTCGGGGATCAGGGCGCGCGCCTCGGCCACGGTGAACTCGCGTCCGTCCGTCGGCACCGCCCCGCCCTCCGTGGTCGCTTCCGGTGGCATTCTCCCCCGCCGAACGTTACCTCCCGCCCCGACGGGTAGGGCGAAGGGGCATCAAATGGCCGCAAAGTGTCGATGCCGGGGGAGTTCACCGCACGTGGCCGGGTAGCACCTGGGTCGTTCGTGTCGGGGGACAGGGGGAGGCGCCATGGCCGGGACCCCGTTCGGACGGCCCCACGAAGACTCGCCCGACAGGGACCGGCACGGCATGGGAGGCCACGGCCACCGTGCCCGGCGTCTGCGCCGCCACGGCGCGGACGGAGCGCCGCCGCGCGCCTGGCAGCGCTCCTTCCGGTGCCAGTCCGGGATCGGGCGGTCGGCGTGGCGCGCCGACAGCGCCATGGCCCGCTACCGGCGGTTCGTCGCGCTGCACGAGGCGTTCTCGCAGCCGCCGCAGGTGAACGAGCGGCGCCTGTGGCTGGGCGGCGCGGGCGTGTCGGCGGCGGCCGCGGGCATGGCGTTCGCGGGGGTGCTGGTGCTGCGCGGGCTGTTCGGGTTCGACGTGCCCGCGTTCGGCGGGCACCAGGGCCGGGCCGTCCCGGTGGCCACGACGTACGCGCTGTGCGCGGCCGCCGCGGGACTGCAGGCGACCGCGCTGCTGAACGTCCTGGCGACGGTGGCGGTCCGCCCCGTGCGCGCCTTCGGCTGGATCGGCGCGCTGGCCGTCCTGCTGCTGACGCTGCTGCCGCTGACAGTGCGCGCCCCGCTGGACGACGCGCTGGCCACCGCGGCGCTCAACCTGGTGACCGGATGCCTCATCACCGGTTCGGTGGCGGCCGCCGGCGCGTGGTCGATGTCATGGCCGCAGCCTCCGCGCGTGCCCTACTGAACGGTGACGGGCGCGCGCAGGTCGAGGCGGCCGACGAGGGTTTGGTCGCGCTCGTTGCAAGCCATGGCGCCGGCGCGGACGTGCGCCCCCGTCCAGCCGATCGTCGGTGACGACGGCGCCGTGCCCTGGTATGTCAGGGGCGCAGGCCCCGCATGCGGCCGCTTGGGGCGAAGGTCAGGGCACCACGGTCACCGGCCAGCGTCCGGCGCGCACGAGCCGCACCGCCACCGAGCCGATCAGCCGGTGCCCCGCCTGCTGCGACGCCCCGACGATCACCGCGTCGGCGCGGTGCTCGTCGGCGACGCGCGACAGCACCCCGTACGCGTCGCCCTGCTCGACGAGCAGCTCGTAACGCACCTCGTCCGGCTGCACGGCCGCCGCGCGCTCCAGCTCCGCGCGCAGCTCGGCGACGATCTCCTCGCTGGCCTCGCGCAGCACCGCCGCGCCGCCCGGGGTGAGCGTCGACATCGACGTCAGCGGGACGACGTGCACCAGCAGCAGCCGCGCCCCGTTGCGCCGCGCCAGCCCCCACGCATAGGAGGCCGCCCGCAGGGACGTCTCCGAGCCGTCCACCCCGGCGACGATCACCTTGGGCCCGTCTCTGCCGTACTCGAACGGCCCTTCCTGCAGCACGGCTCCCAGCCTAGGGCCGCCGCGTCCGCCATGCGCCGCCGCGTCCGCCGAGTCCGGCGGGCGCCCCGCGGGAAAATGCCGCGCCGGGACGGCCCGCCGGATTTAACGCGCTCTTCACAGGGATGAGATGCGGAACTCACCGTGGACGCGCGCAGAATGGTCTCAGATCCCCCCGCGTCCGGCTCGCCGAACGGAGTGGACAAAGCGAAATGAAGCCGTCCCCCCGAAGCGTGCGCGACGCCGCGGCCGGCCTGGTCCGCAAGGCGCTGTCCGGCCGTGTCGCCGATCTGCGTCCGATGCCGGCCGAGGTGGCCGCGGCCGAGCCCCGGGGGTGCCTGCACCGCTACCGGCCGCCGGAGGGCGTGATCCCCACCGGGCCGCCGGTGCTGTTCGTGTCGCCGCTGGCGGCGCCTGCCCGCTGCTACGACCTGCGCCGGGGCTGCAGCCTGGTCGGCCACGCCGTGGCCCGGGGACGGCGCACCTACCTGCTGGATCCCGGCACGCCCCGCTTCGCCGACCGCGGGCCCGCGCTCGCCGCCTGGGCGGAGCGGGTGCTGCCCGCGGCGATCCGCGCCGTCAGCCGGGACGCCGGCGGGCAGCCCGTGCAGCTCGTGGGGTGGTGCCTGGGCGGTGCGCACTCGCTGCTGGCCGCCACCGACCCCACGCTGCCGATCGCCTCGGTGACCGCGGTGGCGATCCCGGCCGGGCCGCCGCCCGAGCCGTTCCCCGGGGGACTGCCCGCGATGCTGGCCGACCGGCAGGAGGGGCCGCTGCGATGCGCTTTCCGATATGCCGACATCGGGCAATACCTGCGCCGTCCTCACAAGATTGTGACAGGCATTGACATCGCCGAGTTTCTGGCGCAGGAAGAGGCGGTCGACCACTTCCTCGGCATGATGCCGACCGCCCCGGGACGCACCGCCGAGCAGGTCTACACCGCGTTCGTGCGGGAGCTCGCCCCGGCCGGGGACCGGCTGGAGATCGGCGGCCGCCGGGCGCGGCTGGCGGACGTGCGGGTGCCCGTGCTGCTGGTCGCCGGACGCGGCGACGCGGTGGCGCCGGTCGCGGCCGTCCGCTCGGTCGCCCGGCGGCTCACCGGCTCGCCAAGGCTGCGCGTGGTGGCCGCGCCCGGCGGGCACCTCGGCGTGCTGACCGGCCCCGCCGCCCGCGCCACCGCCTGGGCCCACCTGGACCGCTGGCTGGACGAGGGCGTGCTGCGCCACGGCATCCGCGCCCACCGCCGCCGCGAGGCCGCCAGCGTCTGACCCCGCCCCCGCCGCCGGACTCCCGCTGGTCAAGGGACCTTCCATAGAACCTTTGGGAAGGCGTTGATCAGCACACTTCCTGGTGTGTCGTCCCCGCGCCGGTCTCGTCGCCGACCGTAGTGTTGCCCAGCGTCGCGGGCCCGGGCCCGCGGTAAGCACGCGTGATGTCGGGGGGCAGCGCATGACGGCTGACAGGGGCGAGCTCCGAGCCGGGGAGAGCGGACGGCCGGAACGGACCGGGGCGGACGCGGGTCACCGCGACCGCCCGCCGACCGACGTGGCGTCCGACGTGCCTTTCGAGGTGCCTTTCGAGGTGCCTTTCGACGTGCCTTTTGACATCGTCGCCATGGCTCCGTTCGGCCGGACCGCCCCGCGGCTGACGGCCGCCGCCGCGCGGGCGGGCGCCCTCGGGGTGCTCGACCTCGGCGCCGACCGCGCGGCCGCGCTCGCCGCCCTGGCCGAGGTCGGCCGGTGGTGGGACGGCACGTTCGGCGTCCGCGTCCCGGCCGGATGCGGCGTCCGCCCGGCCGATCTGCCGGACACCGTCGACACCGTCATCATCGACGCCACGGCCCTCGGCCTGGCCCCCGCCGGCGCGCAGGGCGGCGCGCCCATCGCGGTGCCCCAGGCGCGCGGCGCGGCGGTCCGAAGCGGGCAGAGCGCCTCTCCCGGAGTCCCCGCACCCGCTTCCCCCGGCGACGCGAAAACCGCCAATCCCGGCGTTCCGCTGCCCACCCCGCCCGGCGGTGCGTTCGGCGCGGGAGGCGCCACCGGTCAGGCCGACGCCGAACTCGACGACGCCGGGTCGGTCCGCGCGATCCCCGCGGGCGAGCACAGGCGCGAGCAGGCCCACGGCACCGGACCGGCCGAGGGCGTCGTCGTCCTCGACCGCGAGGAGGCCGAACGCCGCCGCAAGGCCGCGCCCGCCGCCGCCACGGGCCGGCCCGAGGAGCCGGTCGACGCCGCGGAGTTCGCGCGGGGACGGCGGCTGCTGATCGAGGTCGTCGACCCGGCGGAGGCCGAGGCGGCGATCCGGCTGTGCCGCGAGCTGCCCGCCGACGGCGACCACGACCGCCCGACCCTTGTCGGGCTGATCGCGCGCGGCGCCGAGGCGGGCGGCCGGGTCGGCGACCTGACCACCTTCGTCCTGCTGCAGCGCCTGCTCGGCGACCCGGCGATCGACGTGCCGGTGTGGGCGGCGGGCGGCATCGGCCCGCACAGCGCCGCCGCGGCCGTGGCGGGCGGCGCCGCCGGAGTGGTCCTGGACGTGCACTTCGCGCTGGTGCGGGAGATGGACCTGCCGGACGACGTCGCCGCCGCGCTCACCGCCATGGACGGCGGCGAGACCCGCGTCGTGCGCGGGCACCGCGTGTACGCGCGGCCCGACCTGCCCGAGATCGACCTGAACGGCCTGGCCCCGGCGGAGATCAACGCCCGGCTCGGCGCCACCGGGCTGCGGTCGCGGCTGCTGCCGGTGGGGCAGGACGGGGCGCTGGCCGCCCCGCTCGCCGCCCGGCACGAGACCGCCGGCGGCGTCGTCCGGGCGATCCGCGAGGAGATCGCCGCGCATCTGCGCGCCGCCGTGCGGGCCCGTCCGCTGGCGCCCGCCGACAACCCGCCCGGCGCGCCCGCCTCCCGCGAGTACCCGGTGGCGCAGGCGCCGATGCCGGGCATCAGCGACCGGTCGGCGTTCGCCGCGGCGGTCGCGCAGGACGGCGGCCTGCCGTTCCTGGCGCCGGCGCCGATGGGCGGCGAACAGACGCGGCGGCTGCTGGAGGACACCGCCGACCGGCTCGGCGACCGGCCGTGGGGCGTGGGCATCCTGGCGTCCGCGCCGCCCGAGCTGCGCGAGGAGCAGTTGGCGGCGGTGCGGGCGGTGGCGCCGCCGTTCGCGCTGATCGCCGGCGGCCTGCCCGCTCAGGCCGCGTCCCTGGAGGAGGCGGGCGTCGCAACATACCTGCACGCGCCGTCGCCGGGGCTGCTGCAGCGGTTCCTGGCCGAGGGGGCGCGCAGGTTCGTGTTCGAGGGCATGGAGTGCGGCGGCCACGTGGGGCCGCGCGCGGCGTTCCCGCTGTGGGACGCGCAGGTCGAGCTGCTGCTGCGGTGGTGCGACGACGCCCCCGAAGGCGCAGCCGCCGATCTGTCGGTGATGTTCGCCGGCGGCGTCCACGACGAGCGGTCGGCCGCGATGGTCGCGGCGCTGGCCGGGCCGCTGGCCGCGCGCGGCGCCGACGTCCGCCTGCTCATGGGCACCGCGTACCTGTTCACCCACGAGGCCGTGGCGGCGGGCGCGATCGTGCCCGGCTTCCAGCAGACGGCGCTGGACTGCGACGGCACCACGCTGCTGGAGTCCTCGCCGGGGCACGCCACCCGGTGCGCCCGCACCCCCTACGTGCGCACCTTCGAGGAGACCCGGCGCAGGCTGGAGGCGGCGGGCACGCCCCGGCACGAGACGTGGGCGCGACTGGAGAAGCTCAACCTCGCGCGGCTGGGCGTCGCCGCCAAGGGCGTGCGCCGCGACCCCGCCGCCGAGGCGCCGGAACCGGTGGACCCCGACGAGCAGCGCCGCGAGGGCCTGTACACGATGGGGCAGGCGGCGGCGCTGCGGTCGGCCACCACCACCATCACCGCCCTGCACGAGCAGGTCACCACCGGCGCCACCTGCCTGCTGGAGACGCGGGCCGTCGCGCTCGGCGTCGGCGTCCCGGACGAGGAGCCGGACGCGCGGCCGGCGCCGCAGACCGAGCCGGAACCCGCGCCGCCCGGCGAGGACGGCGCGTCGCCCCTGGACATCGCGGTCGTCGGCATCGGCTGCGTGTTCCCCGGCGTCCGCGACGCCGCCGAGTACTGGGCCGGCATCGTCGGCGCCGACCCGGACACCGGCCCGGCCGACCGCGGGCTCCTGCCGGACGTGCCGTTCGACCCGCACGCCCACGGCATCGCGCCGTCGGCGGCGGCCGACATCGAGCCGGTGCAGCTGCTGGCGCTGAAGGTCGCGGCGCAGGCGCTCGCCGACGCCGGGCACGCCGACCGGTCCCGCTGCTCGATGGTCTTCGGCGGCGTGGACGCCGGACGCCTCGCCGGCCGCCTCGGCCTGGGCGGCTCCGCGCACGGCGCTGCCTCCGCCGCCGACGCGCTGGACCTGGCATGCCGACGGCTGGCGGGCGGCACCGCCGACATCGTGCTGTGCGGCGCCGCCGACGTGTTCGACGATGTGTTCGACGATGTGTTCGACAACGTGGCGGCGGCGCGGCCGACGGGCCGGTGCGCGCCGTTCGACGCCGCCAGTGAGGCGACCGCGCCCGGCGAGGGCGTGGCGTGCGTGGTCCTCAAGCGCCTCGCCGACGCCGAGACCGACGGCGACCGCGTCTACGCGGTGATCAAAGCGGTGGCCGGGACCGGCGGCGCACCGGCCGCCCGGCGTCCCGACGCGATACGGCGGACGGTGCGGCGCGCCTACGCCCGCGCGGGCGTCTCACCCGCCCGCGTCGGGCTGGTGGAGGCCCACGGCACCGGCGACCCCGCCGACGACGCGGCCGAACTGCAGGCCCTCACCCGGGTCTTCACCGAGGCGGGCGCCGAACCGGGCAGCGTGACGCTCGGGTCGGTCACGGCGCGGATCGGGCACACCGGCGGCGCCGCCGCGCTCGCCGGACTGATCAAGACCGCCTGCGCGCTGCACGCCGGCGTGCTGCCCGGCGCCCCGCACATCACCGCACCCGGCAGTGCCTGGGACCCCGAGACGAGCCCGTTCGCGTTCGGCCACCGCGCCCGCCCGTGGCCGGTGCCGCCCGGCGAGCGGTACGCGGGTCTGAACGGCGTCGGCTTCCACGCCGTCCTGGCCGCCCGCGCCGGCGCGCCTGAGCCGGTGTCCGGCCTGGACGCCTGGCCCGCCGAGCTGTTCCTCATCCGCGGCGCCGACCGCGCCGCCGCCCGCGACCGGCTCGACCGGCTCGGCGACCTCGCCGCGACCGGGGCGCGGCTGCGGGACCTGGCCCGCACCTGCGCCGCCGGCGACGGCCCGGTGCAGGTCGCGATCGTCGCCACCGGGCCCGACGACCTGCGGGCCAAGATCGCAGCCGCCCGCGAGTTCCGGGCCGCGCCCGGCGTGTTCGCCGCCGGGCCGGCGGCCGGGGCCGACCCCGGGCGGGTGGCGTTCCTGTTCCCCGGGCCGGGCGGCATGCGGCCCGGCGCGCTCGCCGACCTGTTCACGGCGTTCCCGCGGCTGCGGCGGCTGCTGCGCCTGGACGGCGGACGCCACGCCGCCGCGATGTTCCCGCCCGCCGCGTTCACGCCCGAGGACGCCGGACGGCAGCGCGCCGCCCTCGCCGGCGGCCGCGCCGCGCAGCCCGCCGCCGGCATCGCCGGGCTGGCCCTGCACCGGCTGCTGACCGAGCTGGGCGTGCGTCCCGACATGGCCGCCGGGCACGGGTACGGCGAGCTGGTGGCGCTGTGCGCGGCCGGGGTGTTCGGCGAGGACGACCTGATCGCGATCGGCGCGGCGCGCGCCGACGCCGTCCTCGCGGCGGCCGGGGCGTCCGGCGGCGCCGACCCGGGCGCGATGGCCGCCGTGTCCGCCGCGCTCGGCGAGGTCCGCGCGGCGCTGTCGGACGTCGGCGGCGTCGTCGTCGCCGGGCACGACGCGCCGCGCCGGGTGGTGATCTCCGGGACGACCGCGGCCGTGGAACGGGCGGCCGCCGAGCTGCGCCGACACGGCCTGAACGTCCGGCCCGTCCCGGCCGCGTGCGCCCAGCACAGCCCGCTCGTCGCGGGCGCGTCGGCCGCGCTGCGCGCCGAGCTGGGCCGCCGCGACCTGCGTTCGCCGGCCTTCCCGGTGTGGTCCAACACCACCGCCGCGCCGTACGACGGCGACGCGGGGGAGCTGGCCGCCACGCTCGCCGGGCAGGTCGCCGCGCCGATCCGGTTCGTCGAGCAGATCGAGGCGATGTACGCCGCGGGCGCCCGGGTGTTCGTCGAGACCGGGCCGGAACGGGTGCTGGCGGGGCTCGTCGGGGAGATCCTCGGCGACCGTCCGCACACCGCCGTGGCGTGCGGCGCGCCCGGCGGCGGCATCGAGGGCCTGCTGTGCGCGCTGGCCGAGCTGGCGGTCGCCGGCGTCCCGGTGGACGCGGCGGCGCTGTTCGCCGGGCGCGACGCGCAGCCCGTCCCGCCCTCCGCCGAGGCGCCTCGCTGGGCGGTGAACGGGCATTCCGTCCGCCGTGTCGACGGCGGGCGGCCGACCACCGCGCCGACCACCGCGCCGACCACGGGAGCGACCATGGATGCAGAACGCGATGCACGTCCCGCCGGGGCTTTCGCACCGCCGGACGCCGACGCCGCCGAGGCGGCGGTGCTGGAGTATTTGCGCGCCACCCGTGAGCTGGTGGCGGCGCAGCGCGAGGTCATGCTGCGCTTCCTCGGCGCCACCGCCGACGACGACGGGGACGGCCGCACCGAGGACGGGACGCCGGCCGCCGAGCCGCTGTCCGCCGAGGCGCTGGCCGCCGGGTCGATGGACGTGCTGCGCAGGGCGATGACGCCCACCGTGCCCGAGCCCCGGCCGCGTCCCGCCCCGGAACCGGCACCGGAGGCGCCCGAGAAGGACGCGAACCGGTCGCACGCCGAGCCGCCGACGCCCCGGCCCGCGCCGGAACCGGAGACGACGCCCGAGCCCCGGCCCGAGTCGGCGGGGGCGGCGCCCGCCCGGCACGTGGTGCGGATGGCGGACCTGCCGCCCCTGCCGATACCCCCGCACCAGCCCGGACGGTTCGACGGCCGCCGCTTCCTGATCGTCGACGACGGCTGCGGGATCGCGCTGGAGCTGGCCGACCTGCTCGAACAGCAGGGCGCGCAGGTGCGCACGCCGCTGGAGCCGGACGCGCCGTGCGACGGCCTGATCCACCTGGCGGCGCTGCGCCCGGGCACCGGGCCGGTCCTGCCGGGCGCCTACGGCGGCGTCCGCGACGCGCTGCGGGGCGGGCTGCGCTGGCTGGTGCTGGCCTCCGGTTCGGGCGGCACGTTCGGGCACGAGTACGCCGGCGGCACCGGCGACCCGACGCCCGGGGCGGGCCTGCGCGGACTGGCGCGCGCCCTGGCCCGGGAGCACCCCGAGACGCTGGTGCGCGCGATCGACGTCGACACCAAGGAGAACCCGCGCGCGGTGGCCGAACGCATCCTGGCCGAGCTGCTGACCCCCGACGCGCCGGTGGAGATAGGCCACGACGCGCAGGGACGCCGCCGCACGCTCGTCGTCGTCCCGGCCCAACCGCCCGCCGAACCCGCCGGCGAACAGGACGCCGCCGCGGGCCTCGGCCTGGACTGCGACAGCGTGGTGCTGCTCACCGGCGGCGCCCGCGGCATCACCGCCCGCCTCGCCCGCGAGCTGGCCCGCGCCGCCGGCTGCCATCTGGAACTGGTCGACCGCACCCCGCGGCTGCCGGGACCGGAGGACCCGCTGATCGCCGCGGCCCCCGACGAGGCGGCGCTACGCCGCACGCTGCTGGCCCAGGGCGCGGCCCGCACGCCCGCCGAGATCGACGCGGGCATCCGGCGGATCCTCGCCGAGCGGGAGGTCCGCGCCACCCTGGAGGCGCTGCACGGCACCGCCGCGTCCGTCCGCTACCACGCCGTCGACGTGCGCGACCCGCAGGCCGTGCGGGCCGTCGTGGAAGACGTGTACGCGCGGCACGGCCGCCTGGACGGCGTCGTGCACGGCGCGGGCCTGCCCGCGGACGGCCCGGCCCGCGACAAGCACCCCGAGGCGTTCGCCCGCGTCTACCGCACCCAGGTGGACGGGGCCTGCGCGCTGGCCGCCTCCGTCCGCCCGGACCTGCGGTTCTTCGTGGTGTTCGGCGGCGTCGCCAGCGTGTACGGCGGCCCCGGCGACGCCGACCACGCCGCCGCCTGCGACGCCTGCGACACCCTGGCCCGCGTGTGGCGCACCGAGCTGCGCGGCCGGGTGCTGGTCGCCGACTGGGGCCCGTGGGCCGGGGACGGCGGCGCGGCCCCCGGCGGCGTCCCGCCGCTCGACCCCGACGCGGCCGTGGCCGCCCTGCTGCGCGAGCTGGCGTACGGCGACGAGGTGCAGGTGGTGTTCACCGGGGCCGCCGGCGGTGGTGCGAGGTGAGGGCACGTCGCGTACGGGTGCCGCCGCTGGGCGCGGTGACCGCCCCCACGCCCGGCATGTCGTCCACCCGGCACAAAGCCAAGGCGTCACGGTTCCTGTTCGCCGTGCCGCCGTTGCCCGGCCACATCACCCCGACCGTCGCCGTGGCCGCAGAACTCACCCGGCGCGGCCACAGGGTCGCCTGGGTCGGCCCCCGCACCGCCGTGGAACCCCTGGTGCCCCGCAACGCCCGCGTCTATCCGGCCGGGGACGACACCGCCGCCCGGCCCCCAGGCGAACCCCCGGACGGGCCGCACATCCCCTCCGCACTGCTTTCCATGTGGGAGGACTTCATCGTCCCCCTGGGGCACGCCATGATGCCCGGCGTCGAGACCGCCATCGACCGGTTCCGCCCGGACGTGGTGGTGTCCGACCAGCAGGTGCTGGCCGCGCCCGTCGCCGCCCGACTGCGCGGCCTGCCGTGGGCGACGTCGGCGGCGACGCCGTTCGAGTTCACCCGGCCGCTGCGGGACGCGCCCGACGACGAGGAGCGGATCCGGGAGCTGATCGGCGAGTTCCAGCTCGACCACGGCATCGAGGACCTGCTCGACCCGCGCTTCTCCGACCACCTGGTGCTGGTGTTCGCCACCGGCGCGCTGATCGGCGACACGTCGGCCTTCCCCGACCGCTTCGCGTTCGTCGGCCCCGTCCCGCCCCGCCCCCGCGGCGGCGACTTCCCCTGGGAGTGGCTGGACGGCCGCCCCGCCGTGCTGGTGACGCTGGGCGCCGGGACGGGCGCCGGGCGCGACGCGGCGGCCGCGCGGTTCATGCGCGTCGCCGCCGAGGCCGTGGCCGCCATGGACGTGCGGGCGGTGCTGGCCGCACCGCCGGACGCGGTCCCCGAGCCGCCGCCGAACGTGCTGGTCCGCCCCGACGTCCCGCAGCCGGCCCTGCTCGAACGCATGGCCGCGGGCCGGGCGGCGGTGGTGTGCCACGGCGGCCACGACGCCGTCTGCGCGGGCCTGGCGCACGGGCTGCCGCTGGTGGTCGCGCCCATCCGCCACGACCAGCCGGTGATCGCACGCCTGGTCGCCGAGGCGGGCGCCGGGATCGCCGTCGGCTTCGGCGGGGCCAGGCCGGTCGAGCTGCGGGCCGCGCTCGGCGCGGTGCTCACCGACGACGTCCACCGGGCGGCCGCCGCACGCGTCCGGGACTCGTTCGCCGAGGCGGGCGGCGCCGCCGCGGCCGCCGACCGGCTGGAGAAACTGGCGTGATCTGGCTGCCGCTCGCCGTCGCCGCCGGGCTGGCGGCCAACGCGCTGCGGCTGCGCCGCCGGCTGCGGGCGCTGCCCCGCCTGCCCGTGTCGGGGCGCCGCGGACGCTCCCTGCGCTGGGACGGCTCCTACGACACCGGCACGCCCGGACACGACGACTCCTACGGCCTGCTGCTGGCGGAAGGGGCCGTGGTCTCCGGACAGTTGCGCCGCGCCGCCTGCGCCTACGCCCGCCACCACGGCCTCCAGGTGCTCGACCTGGTCCCACGGGACCTGCCGGTGGAACGCGCGCTGGACCTGGCGCGGGGAGCCGACCGCCGCGCCTACAGGACCGACCCGCTCGCCCTGGGCCACGGCGCCGGATACGCCACCGTCGTCGACGAGGACCTCCTGCAGCGGACCGGGACCCGGCCCCGCGCGCTGGACCCCGGCGAGTACGGCGCGGTGACCCTGCGCCTGCGCCAGTACGCCCGCGCCCACGGCGACGCCTACGCGGCCGATCTGGCGGTCGTGCCGACCCGCCTGCCCCGCCGCGTCCCCTCCTGCGCGGGACGGCGGGCCTGGCTGCGCGGGCTCGGCGTCTCGGTGCGGTGGACGGTCGGCGCGTCGATGGCGAGCTACGCCCTGGTGCTGGCGTCGCTGGCGGCCTCGCCGCGATGGGGGGCGTTGACCGCGGCGGTCTACTGCGCCGTCCCCTACCTGGTGTTCACCGGCGCCCCAGTCTCACCCCGGGACCTGCACCGCATGGCCCTGCTGCGGCTCCTGCTCACACCCTGGAACTGGTGGCGCACCCTCACCGACGCGCCCTGCCCGTGGGAACGGCGGCGCGAGCAGGCCCTGGCGGACGCCCGCGAATGGTACGGCACGGCCCTGGCCGACGGGGTGGAACGGTTCTTCCACCCCCGCCGGGACGACTGCCCCTGGTGCGGCGCCCGCGCACTTCAGCACCACATGACCACCGGCGACGTCGTCCAGGCCAAGCCCGGCCGGTTCACGCTCGACCGATGCCGCGAATGCGGCCACGTCTTCCAGAACCCCCCGCTCAACGCCGCCGGCCTGGAGTTCTACCGGCGCGACGTCTACGACGGCCTCGCCGCCGAATCCGCCGAACACGCCCTGGCCGCCCAGCGCCGCGTCCACACCGCCCGGGCCGACATGGCCGCCGCCGCCCACCTGGCCCCGCGCACATGGCTGGACGTGGGCACCGGCCACGGCCACTTCTGCCGCGCCGCCCGCGCCGTCCTACCCGACACCGAGTTCGACGGGCTGGACACCGGCGACGGCGTACTGGAGGCGGCCGCACGCGGCTGGCTGCGCCGCCCCCACCGCGGCGCCCTCGCCGACCTGGCGGACGAGCTGGCCGGACGCTACGACGTCATCAGCATGCACCGCCACCTGGAACAGGTCCCCGACCCGGCCACGGAACTCGACCTCGCCGTCAAGATGCTCCCGCCCGGCGGGCACCTGCTGGTGGAACTGCCCGACCCCGAATGCCCGGCCGGAAGGCTGCTGCGCCGCTTCTGGGCGGGGTGGCTGCAACCCCGCCACCTCCACCTGATCCCCATCGGCAACCTGGAACGCGCCCTCACCACGCGCGGCATGCGCATCGTCGCCCGCCAGCGGCGCCGCGCCCACCGGCGGCACGACCTGGCGTCCGCCGCGCTGATCGCCCTGCAGGCGTTCGGGCCGCCGCCCGCGCGCCCCTGGGCGGGCCGGGCGGGCGCGTCGGCGCGGGTCAGGCACGCGATCGCCGTGGCGGCCGCGCGCCCGCTGGGGACCGCCGCCGCGCTGCTCGACCGGCTCCTGGCGCCGCTCGTCCCCGGCCCCGGCAACACCTACCGGGTGCTGGCCCGCAAGGACGAGGGCTGATCAGATCTTCGGCGTGAACGGGCGGCGGTACCGCGGATCGCCGGGACGCTCCCGAGCGCGCAGCGCCGCGTCCACCAGCTCGATAGCCCGCAGCAGCGCCACCATGCGGGCGCCCTCCTCGCGGTAGACGTCCAGAACGGCGTCCACCCCGTGCGGAGGCACCACGTCGCCCAGCTCGATCCGCGCGGTGCGGAACCCCTCCCGCGCGGCCTCCACGGCCGCGCTGACGTGGTGCCGGGCCATGCGGGCCAGCGCGACCGGGTAGCGGCGCAACACCCCGTGCCGGCGGTACTCGGGCGGCACGAGTTCGAGCAGCCACGTCACCGCCGTGTCCTCGAAGCGCTCGCTGCCCGGCGGGTGCACCTGCGCGGGCCAGCCGGGCGGGACGTACGTGCTCACCGTCCCACGATAACCCGCCGTCGAACAGGCGTTCGAGCTGGTGTCAGGGGGAGGGCGTGCCGTCCGACGAGCCCCCGCCGTCCGCTGCGGACTGCGCCGAGGTCCCGTTCGCCGATCCGCCGCCCTCCGGCGCCGTTCCGGAA
The DNA here is from genome assembly GCF_030269545.1 of Actinomadura sp. NBRC 104425. Lineage (GTDB taxonomy): Bacteria > Actinomycetota > Actinomycetes > Streptosporangiales > Streptosporangiaceae > Spirillospora > Spirillospora keratinilytica. The sequence continues at coordinate 19,025 of NZ_BSTN01000010.1, forward strand.
CGCCGGATGCGGATCTTGCCGGTGCTCAGGTCGTCGCGCCCGCCGCCCGCCTGCAGCCGGTCGTCGTGGCGGCGCAGCTTCTGCTGCTCCTGCTCCTCGACCTTGACCCGCCGCGACCCCTCGAACACGGTGGCGAGGTCCTCGAACATCGCCCCGCCGAACCCGGCGCCCGTCTGGCCGTCCCCGCGGATCGCGCCCATCAGCGACTTCTTGCCGGTGCCGTCGGTGGGCCAGTCGACCACCTCGTGCTGCTCCGGCCTGGGCCTGGCCTTGGCCTGCGCGCGGTCGGCGGCACGGCCCTTCAGGCGCCCGCGGCGGCGGCGGAACGGCGACTTCACGTGAACACTCTCGCGGAACCTTCGCGCGCCGGGCGCGCGTCGCTTGCCCGCACACCGGCACCCGTGCGGTTACGGCCGTGCACGCCACCTCCAGTGGTGGGAGAGAAACCTGGTACGTCCGAGCCTACGTCGACAGTCAACAGGGTCAGTGCCCCAGCAGGCCCGTCTCATACCGCCGAGACCACGGACTTTCCACGATAACCGGTGCGCGAACCGGTCCGCGCGGGTGAGCCGCGTCGCTCGGCCGGAAGCCGCCGGGGGCGGTAGCCTTCGGGCGTGCGTCTGTCCCATGTCATCCAGGTCCTGGACGAGATCTACCCGCCCGCGTGGGCCGAGTCGTGGGACGCCGTCGGGCTGGTCTGCGGCGACCCCGACCAGGAGGTCGGCCGGGTGCTGTTCGCCGTCGACCCCGTGTCGGCCGTCGTCGACGAGGCCCTGGAATGGGGCGCCGACCTGATCGTCACCCACCATCCGCTGCTGCTGCGGCCGGTCCACGGCGTGGCCGCCACCACCCCCAAGGGGCGGCTCGTCCACCGCCTGATCAAGAACGGCACGGCCCTGTTCACCGCGCACACCAACGCCGACGTGGCCGACCCGGGCGTATCGGACGCGCTGGCCCGCGCCGTCGGCCTGACCGGGGAGCTGCGCCCGATGGTCCCCGCCGCCGACGACCCCCGCCGCGGGCTCGGCCGGGTCGGACGGCTGCCCGACCCGCTGCCGCTGCGGGACTTCACCGCCCGCGTGGCCGCCGGGCTCCCCGCCACCGCCTGGGGCGTGCGGGCCGCGGGCGACCCCGACCGCCCCGTCCGCACCGTGGCCGTCTGCGGCGGTGCGGGCGACTCCCTGCTCGACACCGCCCGCGCCCTCGGCGTCGACGCCTACCTCACCGCGGACCTGCGGCACCACCCGGCGTCGGAGTTCGCCGAGCACGGCGGCCCGGCGCTGATCGACGCCGCCCACTGGGCGACCGAATGGCCGTGGCTGGCCGACGCCGAACGCCGCCTGCGCGCCGCCGCGGCCGCGCCGGACGCCGCGGAGGCCGCGCGGAAGCTGGAGACCCGGGTGTCCACGCTCGTCACCGACGCGTGGCGCCTGCACGAAGAAGGAGCAAAGTGAAAGCCGCACCGCAAGCCCAGCTGCGCCTGATCGACCTGCAGGAGCTGGACACCGCGCTCGACCGCCTCGCGCACCGCCGCCGCACGCTGCCCGAGCTGGCCGAGATCGAGCGCCTGCAGGCCCGCGTGCGCGAGCTGCGCGACGCCGTGGTCGCCGCCGAGACCGAGGTCGGCGACCTGGACCGCGAGCAGCGCAAGGCCGAGCAGGACGTCGAGCAGGTCCGGGCGCGGGCCGAACGCGACCGGCAGCGACTGGACTCCGGCCAGGTCGCCTCCGCCAAGGACCTCAGCGGCCTGCAGGCCGAGATCGCCTCGCTGCAGCGCCGCCAGTCCGACCTGGAAGAGGTCGTCCTGGAGATCATGGAGCGGCGGGAGGAGGCCGAGAACCGGGCCGCCGCGCTGCGCGCCGACCACCGGGCCGCCGAGGCCGAACTGGCCGACGCCGTCCGGCGCCGCGACGAGAACTGGCAGCGGATCGACGAGGAGACCGGCACCACCAGCGCCGCGCGCACCGCCGTCGCCAAGGACATCCCCGCCGACCTGCTCGGCCTGTACGAGAAGCTGCGCGGCCAGTTCGGCGGGGTGGGCGCCGCCAAGCTGTACCGGGGCTCCTGCCAGGGCTGCCACCTGGCGCTCAACACCGTCGACCTCAACCGCATCCGCGCCGCGGCGCCGGACGAGGTGGTCCGCTGCGAGGAGTGCCGCCGCATCCTCGTGCGCACCCCCGAGTCGGGGCTGTGAGCGCGCCCGCGAGCGGCGGCCGCCCGGGCCGCAGGCTCGTCGTCGAGGCCGACGGCGGGTCCCGGGGCAACCCCGGGCCCGCAGGGTACGGCGCGCTGGTCCGCGACGCGCTCACCGGCGAGGTGCTGGCCGAGGTCGCCGAGTCGATCGGCACCGCCACCAACAACGTCGCCGAGTACCGCGGCCTGATCGCCGGGCTGGGCGCCGCAGCCGCCGTCGACCCGTCCGCCCGCGTCCAGGTGCGGATGGACTCCAAGCTCGTCGTCGAGCAGATGTCCGGCCGCTGGAAGATCAAGCACCCGGACCTGGTGCCGCTGGCGCTGCGGGCCCGGGAGACCGCCGCGGGCCTGGGGTCGGTGGAGTACACCTGGATACCGCGCGAGCGCAACGCCCACGCCGACCGCCTGGCCAACGAGGCCATGGACGCCGCCGCCCGCGGCGAGCAGTGGAGCCGCGGCACCGGCGGCGCGTCCCGCGACACGGCCGCCCCGCCCGAGGAGGAGGACGACACGGCGGAGGCCCCCGCCTGGTCGTCCGCCACCACCACCCCCACCGTGACGCTCCTGCTCCGCCACGGCGAGACGGCCCTGTCGGTGGACAAGCGCTTCGCGGGCACCGGCGACTTCCCGCTGACCGGCAACGGCGCCGCCCAGGCCGAGGCGGCGGCGCGGGCCCTGCGCGGCCAGGGGATCGACGCGATCGTCACCTCGCCGCTGAGCCGCTGCCGCGCCACCGCCGCCGCGGTCGCCGCCGCGACCGGCGCGCCCGTCCGGGTCGAGGACGGCCTGCGCGAGACCGACTTCGGCGACTGGGAGGGGCTCACCTTCGCCGAGGTGGGGGAGCGGTGGCCGGGCGAGCTGAAGGCGTGGCTGGCCGACCCGTCGGCCGCCCCGCCGAACGGGGAGAGCTTCACCGCGACCGCGCGCCGCGTCCGCACCGCCCTCGACAAGATCAAGGTCCGCCACCGCCACCGGAAGGTGCTGGTCGTCACCCACGTGACCCCCATCAAGCTGCTGGTGGTGTCCGCGCTCGGCGCCCCCATGCGGGCGATGTACCGGATGCAGTTGGACGTGGCGTCGCTGACCCGGATCGACTGGTACGACGACGGCCCCGCGACGCTGCGCTCGTTCAACGACGTCCACCATCTGTGACGCATCCGTGACCGGCCCCGGCCGGGCGGCCTGCGAGGCCGCCCGGCCCGCGTCGAGACGCCGTCCTCCCGCCTCCTCAGCCTCCGATAGGCTTGAAGTCGGCGGACGAGCCGGCCGGACGGCCGCGTCGGGGTCTTGCGCCCCGCCGAGGAAGGTCCGGGCTCCACAGGGCAGGGTGGTCGGTAACACCGACCCGGGGTGACCCGCGGGACAGTGCCACAGAAAACAGACCGCCACCGGCACCGCCGGTGGTAAGGGTGAAACGGTGAGGTAAGAGCTCACCAGCGCCCACGGTGACGTGGGCGGCTCGGTAAACCCCACCCGGAGCAAGGTCAAGAAGGGAAGCGACGCTTCCCGCGCAGGCGTTCGAGGGCTGCCCGTCCGATGCCTGCGGGTGGACCGCTGGAGGTCGTCGGCAACGGCGACCCGAGATGGATGGCCGTCACCGCCGCTTGCGCGGCGGCACAGAACCCGGCCTACAGGCCGACTCGTCCGCCTCCGTCCCTTTTACCGGCACTGGAGCGGCTACCCCTGGCCCTGGTTCCGCTGTGGTTCCGTAAGCCAAGTCGTACCGGCGGGCGATGCAGCATCTGCGCGAACGCGGGCTGATCCTGACCGTGATGGGCCGCGGGACGTTCGTGGCCGACCCTCCGGCCGACGACGGCCAAGGCGACGAGTAGGAAGCCTCGTCCGCCGCTTCCGCGGCCCGGAGGGCGAACGGACCGTGCCGGGAAACGGACGGCGGGGCGAACACCCGTCGAAGCATGCGATTCAGCGGCGACTTCGGGTCATACGACACAGATGACTTCGAACGGCGCTCCTACTGTTGCAGTACCGGCCGATCTCGGGGGATCGGCCGAAGACGGCGGGGCCGTCCCGAGGCGGCTTCCGCGAGAGAGGAGCGCCGATGTTCGTCGTAGCGATCGCTGTCGGGCTCATCACGTTGCTGGCGTCACTGATCTTCCTGGCGGACTTCGCCCGGGCCACCCGGAGCGACGACCCCCGCCTGCCCGCCCACAACTCGCGGGCGCGGCGGCACCGTTGGGCGGTCGGGATGTACACGCGCGGTCCCGAGACCCGTGAGAAGGAGCTCGCCGGCCGATGACAGGACCGGGCGGCCGGTCGTACGGCCCGCCCGTCCCCCCGGGCCAGGGTGCGCCCGCGCCTCAGGTGAGGGCGCGCCCGTCCGGCGCCTCGTCCGGCACGAGCACGAACGTCCCGGCGGCCCGGTCCAGCATGTGCACCTGGGCCGTCTCCAGGTCGAGGTAGAGCCCCACCAGTTCGAGCTCGCCGGCCTCGAACCGCTCGCGCAGCCACGGATGGGTGAGCAGGTTGTCCAGCTGCTGCATCACGTTGATCTTGCACAGCCGGGTCAGCGGCGGCTCGTCCCGCCCGGCGGCGGGCTCGGTCTCCAGGAAGCGGACCAGGCTGGGCCGGCCGTGCCGCAGCCAGCGGGTCAGGGACGTCAGGTGCCGCACCTCGCGGCCCCCGGCCAGCAGGGCCGCCATGGCCCCGCAGTTGGAGTGGCCGCACACGGTGATGGTGCGGATGCCCAGCACGTCGATCGCGTACTCGACGGTGGCGGCCACCGAGTCGTCGGGCGTCGAGGCGCCGTGCCGCGGCACCAGGTTGCCGACGTTGCGGTTGATGAACAGGTCGCCGGGGCCGCTGGCGGTGATGATGTTGGGCACCACCCGCGAGTCCACGCAGGTGATGAACAGGTGCTCGGGCCGCTGCTCGAACGCCAGCTCCGCCATGATCGGCCGCACCAGGGGCGCCGTGCTGCCGTGGTACTCGCGTACGCCCGCCAGCAGCGGGGCGCTGGCCGGCGCCTCCGGTGCGTCGGGTTCCGCCAGCGGGGGACGGCGCCGCCGGTTCGGCCACGGAGCCCACCAGCGGGCGGGCGGCGAGGGCTTGCGCGCGGGGGGAGTATCGCCGGTCATCGCCCTTTCATACCAATTGTCGTGAACCCGGGTCGATGTCGGCCCCCGCCACTCCCCGCCGCGGCCGCCGCGGCGCCGGTACGACGACGCGCCCGCCTGCCCTTCTGAAGGGCCGACGGGCGCGTCTTGAAGGGGCGCGTCAGCGGCGGTAGTCGCGGTGGCTCTCCCAGTCGTCGGGGTCGCGCGGGGGGCTGCCCGGGTAGGAGGAGCCGTACGAGCCGCTCTGGTCCTGGCCTCCCTGCTGGGGCGCCCCCGGGGGGCCCTGCTGGTTGTAGTAGCCGCCGTACGCCTGGGTGGCGCCCGGGTCGCCGAAACCGCCGCCGGGCGGCGTGCCGCCGGTTCCCGGGGACGAGTCGAGGCCCAGCGGGTCGCCGCCGTAGCTGCTGCCGCTGAAGTCGCCGTAGCGGGGCTCGCCGGACGGCGGCTGCTCGGCCGGGCCCGGGAAGGACGACCCGAAGGGGTCGCGCCCGGTGTTCAGCGGGTCGTCGTACCGCCGGGACGAGTCGCCGTAGGCGGGCGACGTCGGGTAGCCGTCGGTGCCGCTCTGACCGGAGCCGTAGCCGCCCGTACCGCTCGTGCCGCTCGAGGGCGGCGTTGACCACGGGCCGGTGGACGAGCCGAACGAGGAGGAGCTCGTGGTGCCGAGCGGGTCGCTCAGCGGGTCGTTCAGCGGGCTGCCGCCGGGCGAGGAGCCGGACGGGTCGGGGGGCGGCGTCGGCGCCGGACGCGGAGCGGTGCTCGACCCGGCGGACCGCTCGTTCTGGATGCGCTGCAGCAGTTCGTCGACCGTGGGCAGCTTGTGGTCGTCGCCCCCGCCCGACGACGCCCCGGACGACGGCCCGGACGACGGCGCGGACGACGGCGCGGACGACGCGGCGGGCGCCGACGGGGCCGGGGCGGCGGGAGCCGGAGGCGGTGGGGGCGGCGTCGAGCCGTAGCCGCCGTGGCCGCCGGGCTCCTGCGGGCGGCCGAGGTCGCCCAGGCCGCGGATGGGGTGCTCGTCGGTGCGGCCCAGGGGCAGCCCCAGGGCGTCGGTGCCGCCCGGGGCGCCGGAGCCGGACGGCGACAGCGGCCGGTCGTAGGCGTCGGGACGCGGCGAGGGGCCGGTCGCGGGGCCGCTCGGGGCGGAGTGGCGTCCGCCGCCCAGCGGGTCGCCCCCGTACGGCGAGGACTGGTCGGCGCCGGGGCCGCCGGGTCCGCCGGAGCCGTAGGACGGGTCTGCGCCGCCGCCGGGGGGCGGGCCGAAGGGGGACTGGTCGGCGTTGCCGTAGGCGGGCTGGTCCTGGGGGCCGGTGCCGAAGGGCGGCTGGGCCTGGCGGCCCACGAGGTCGGCGGGCAGCGGGTCGTTCGCGGTCGCCTGCGGGTCGCCGGGCAGGTGCGTGGTCGCGCCGGGGTCGCCCGACAGGTGGGTGGTGGCGCCCGGGTCGCCCGACAGGTGCGCGCCCGGGGGGAAGGAGGGCGGCGGCTGCGGAACCTGCTGGGGGCCGGTGCCGCGCCCGCCCGGGACGGGCTCGGGGGCGCCGGGCATGTCGCCCATCGGCGCCTGCTGGTTCATCATGGGCGGCTCGCCGGGCACCGCAGGGGCGCCCGGGCCCGCGGCCTGGTTCTGCTGGCCCTGGGCGAGCAGCGGGTCCTCGGCCGGGTCGACCTCCGGCTGCTCCTCTTTGTCGTGCTGCCAGGGGAACTTGGGCTTGTCGAAGGTGATGGTGGCCCAGTAGTCGTCGTCGGCCATCTCGTCGGCGTCGCCCGCCTGCGGCGGGGACGCCGGGGTCGGCGCGGCGAGGGGACCGGACCCGCCCGCAACGCGGCGGTCGTAGCCGCCCTGGTCGCCGCGGCCCTGCGGCTGCCCCTGGTCGGGCCCGGCGCCCGCCTGGGCGTAGCCGTCCTCGTAGGCGCCGTCGTAGCCGTAGCCGTCGTCGGCCGGGGCCTCCTCGGGGCCGCCGCCGGAGCGGTAGCCGCCGCGGGGCGGCGCCTCGTCGTCCATCCAGTCGTCGTCGTCGCGGGCCGCCCGGCTGGCCCGCAGCCCCAGGGCCACCAGGACGACCACCAGGACGACGACCACGATCAGGCCGAAGACCACGATGTAAGTTGTCATGCCACCACCCAATGCCTTGGCCCGATGAGACGCGTCAGCGGGGCCCGCGGGTTCGTCCCGATTGCCGACCTGCCGGTCGCCGGTGCTCCGGTCCCGGGAGACCTAGACCGATTCTGAGACCGATTCTGACCGACAGACCGATTCTGACCGACCGCTATGACCGTTGTCACACCATTCGCGCACATCTGCCCTCGTCCGGCGCGCACCGGCCGACCCGCTGGTCGGCCCCCGCGCCACTGTCGTCTGCGGCCCCCCGGGTGGACGGCCCTGACCTCTGCGCTCTGCGGCCCCACGGTCAACGCGCCTGTTCGCTCCCGAAGTTCCCGGTGATCCGGCCCCGGCCCACCGTGTGCTCGGCGATGGCGCCGAGCGACTCCTCCAGCGGGGCGCCCCTGCGGAACAGCGGCGTGTCGTTGGAGACGTCCAGCGCGTAGATGGTGAACCGGTACCGGTGCCGCTCGTTCTTGGGCGGACACGGCGGCGTGTAGCCCACCTTGTCGCCGGTGTTGAGTCCCTCGACCGTCTTGTCCAGCTTGGCGCCCTCGACGATCTGCTGTGTGGTGCCGTCGATGCCCGCGATCACCCAGTGCACGTAGGCGCTGTCGGCGTCGTCCATGACGATCGCGAACGACCGGGTGCCGGACGGGGTCCCCGACCACCGCAGCGGCGGGGTCCTGCCCTGCCCGCCAGGGTACGTGCTGCAGGCGTACCGCGCGGGCAGGTCGCGGCCATCGCGGAACACCGGGCTGGACACGGTGAACCACTCGGCCAGCTCGGCGCTCTGGTTCTGCGGCAGGCCGATCAGCCCGCAGCCGCTCAGCGCGCCGGCGAGCGCCAAGGCGGCCGCGGCGCCCGCGGCGGCCGCGGCGCCCGCGGCGGCCGTGACCGGACGCCGGTCTTTGCTCATCATCGCTACGCTCCCGGGCGAGATCGTACGCTGCGCCCCGCCGGACTCGGTGCAACTTGACGGTTCGTACGTGGGCGGCCCGGGGTCCGGTGCCTGGTCGGCCGCGTCCCCCTTGCCGCGTCCGGCCCCACCTTAGGGGTTCGATGGGGGTGGAACGGGTCTTTTCTCCCCGGCGGGCGGTGTGCCCGGTGAGAATCGCCTGCCGGAGCGACGACCTGTGAACTACGTCCCATGCCGTCCGATTTGAGGGGAAGAGGTGACGAAGTTCACGACCTCCCCAACCTTCCAATTTGACGACTTGGAAACTTTCGATGTTCTTCCGTCGTTTTCGTTTGGTTGCATCTGCCCTGGTCGGATAGCTTGTGAATGTCTTCACAAGCCGACCGTGACAGAGGAGGCCGCGAATGGCCAGGACCGTCGAGGAGACCCCTGGCGCTCCCCACATCCTCATCGTGGGTGGCGGCTACGTGGGCATGTACACCGCGCTGCGGCTGCAGAAGAAGCTGCGCCGGGAGCTCAAGCGCGGCGAGGTCAAGATCACAGTCGTTGACCCCAACTCGTACATGACCTACCAGCCGTTCCTGCCCGAGGCCGCCGCCGGGAACATCTCCCCGCGGCACGTGGTGGTACCGCTGCGCCGGGTGCTGCCGCGCTGCGCCGTGCGCAACGCCCGCGTGACCGAGCTGAACCACGCCGAGGGCTGGGCGATCGTGCAGCCGCTGGCCGGGCCGCCCGAGCGGATCTCCTACGACTACCTGGTGATGGCCGCCGGCGCGGTGCCGCGGATCCTGCCGATCCCCGGCCTGGCCGAGCACGGCATCAGCCTCAAGACGATCGGCGAGGCCATCCACCTGCGCAACCACGTCCTCCAGCAGCTGGAGATCGCCGAGTCCACCGCGGACGAGGAGATCCGCCGCAAGGCGCTGACCTTCGTGTTCGTCGGCGGCGGCTTCGCCGGCGTGGAGGCGGTCGCCGAGCTTGAGGACATGACCCGGCACGCGGTCCGGTACATGCGCAACGTCACCGCCGAGGACCTGCGGTTCGTGCTCGTGGAGGCGGCCGACCGGATCCTGCCCGAGGTCGGGCCGGACATGGGCAAGTGGACCGCCGAGCAGCTGCGCGGCCGCGGCATCGACGTGAAGCTGAAGACCCTGCTGAAGTCCGCGGTGGACGGCCAGATCGAGCTGTCGGACGGCAGCCGGTTCCCCGCCGGCACCCTGGTGTGGAACGCCGGCGTCAAGGCCGCCCCGGTCGTGCGCGGCAGCGACCTGCCGCTGGACGAGCGCGGCCGCGTCAAGGCCACCGAGTTCCTCACCGTCGAGGGCCTGGTGCGCGCGTTCACCGCAGGCGACAACGCGGCCGTCCCCGACCTGACCCAGGAGGGCATGACCTGCCCGCCCAACGCCCAGCACGCGGTGCGCCAGTCCAAGGTGCTCGCCGACAACCTGGTGCGGTCGCTGCGCGGCAAGCCCCTCAAGCCGTACGTCCACAACAACGTGGGCGCGGTGGCCGGCCTCGGTCTGCACAAGGGCGTCGCCTACACCTACGGCTTCCGGGTGAAGGGCTGGCCCGCCTGGTTCATGCACCGCAGCTACCACGGCTCCCGGGTGCCGACGCTCAACCGCAAGATCCGGGTCCTGGCCGACTGGACGCTGGCGCTGTTCCTCAAGCGCGAGACCGTCTCGCTGGGCATCATCGAGCAGCCGCGCGCCGACTTCGAGCTGGCCGCGCTCGCCGACGCCCCGCCCCAGTCCAAGACCAAGGAGAGCGCCGCCTGATCCCAGGCGGGACCCCGCCTCTCGGGGGCGACACCACGGGCAGCGTGATCGGACGCCCCGGCGGCCCACCCGGCCGCCGGGGCGTCGGACGTTCGCGGCCGGAAAACCGGTTGCGGCGCCACCGCGGCGATGTGCCAGTTTGACCAGGTGAAGTCGTATACCGGGCCGGGCCGTGTCGCCGGGGCGATGGTGGACAATCGGGCTGTGCGGATCGGGATCCTGGGGCCGCTGGAGGTGGTTGCGGACGGCCGTCCCGTCGAGATCGGGGGCGCGCGGCTGCGGGCGCTGCTGATCCGGCTGGCCCTGGAGGCGGGGCGGATGGTGCCCGCCGACCGGCTCATCGATGACCTGTGGGAGGACGACGCCCCGCACGGCGCGCCCAACGCGCTGCAGTCGCTGGTGTCCCGGCTGCGCGCCGCGTTCCAGGAGGCCGGGGCGGGGCGCGACCGCCTGGAGTCGCGCCGCGGCGCCTACCGGCTGGCGGTGCCGCCGGAGGCGGTGGACGCGCACGACTTCGAGGCCCGGGTCCGCCGGGCGCGCGGCCTGGCCGACCCGTCCGCCCGGTCCGCCGGGCTGCGCGCCGCCCTGGCGCTGTGGCGGGGCGCGGCGCTCGCCGACGCGTCCGGGCTGCCGTTCGCCGACGGGCCGGCCGCCCGCCTGGAGGAGCTGCGCCGCGCCGCGCTGGACGAGCGGATCGACGCCGACCTGGCCCTCGGCCGGCACGCCGAGCTGATCCCCGAACTGCAGGCCCTCGCCACCGCCGAGCCGCTGGGCGAACCGCTGCGGGGCAGGCTGATGCGGGCCCTGTACGGGGCGGGCCGCCAGGCCGAGGCCCTGGCCGAGTACGAGTCGATCAGGAGCCTGCTCGGCGAGCGGCTCGGCGTCGACCCCTCGCCCGACCTGGAGGCGGTGTACCTGGCGGTGCTCCGCCGCGACTCCGCCGCGCTCGCCCCGGCCACCCCGGCCGCCCCGCGACCGGCCGCGGCCACGCCGCCCGCGAACGGCGCCGTCGCCGAGCAGCCTGCCGAGCAGCCTTCCGGGCGCGTCCCCGGCGAGTCGCCCGCGCCCCGCGACGAGGCCGGGCCCGGCCCCCGCGGCAACCTGCGCGCGCCGCTGACCAGCTTCATCGGCCGCGACCACGACCTGAAGGCGGTCGAGGAGCTGCTCGGCGACGGGCGGCTGGTCACCCTGACCGGCCCGGGCGGGTCCGGCAAGACGCGGCTGGCGGTCGAGGCGGGCCGGCGGATGCTCGACCGGATGCCCGACGGGGTCTGGTCGGTGGAGCTGGCGCCGATCGTCGACCCGGCCGAGGTGCCCTCCGCCGTGCTCGGCGCGCTCGGCATGCGCGAGACGCAGCTGATCGGCGCGGCGAACCGGCTGCTGTCCGAGCCGGGCGACGCGCTGGACCGGCCGGTGGCCGCCCTCGCGCGAAAACGCCTGCTGCTGCTGTTGGACAACTGCGAGCACGTGCTCGACGCGGCGGCCCGGCTCGCCGACCGGGTGCTGGCGCACTGCCCCGGCGTGCGGGTGCTGGCCACCAGCCGCGAACCCCTCGGCATCACCGGCGAGACGCTGTGGCCGGTGCCGCCGCTGGAACCGCCGCCGGCCGACGCCTGCGCCGCCGAGGCGATGACCTACCCGGCCGTCCGGCTGCTGGCCGACCGCGCCGCCGCGGTCCGCCCCGGTTTTGCGGTGACCGACGCCAACGCCCCCCACGTGACGCGCATCTGCCGGGCGCTGGACGGCATGCCGCTGGCGATCGAGCTGGCCGCCGCCCGGCTGCGCGCCATGACGCCTGGCCAGCTCGCCGCCCGCCTGGACGACCGGTTCCGGCTGCTCACCGGGGGCAGCCGCACCGCGCTGCCCCGCCATCAGACGCTGCGTTCGGTCGTCGAGTGGAGCTGGGAGCTGCTGTCGGACGCCGAACGGGCGCTGTGGCGGCGGCTGGCGCTGTTCACCGGCGGCGCCACCCTCGACAGCGCCGAGACCGTCTGCGCGGGCGACGGCCTGGACCGCGCCGAGATCCTGGACGTGCTCACCGGCCTGGTCGACAAGTCCCTGGTGTCCATGGTCGAACAGGACGGCGGCGAGCCCCGCTACGGCATGCTGGAGACCGTCCGCGCCTACGGGCTGGAGCGCCTGGCCGAGGCCGGCGAGGAGGACCGGCTGCGCCGCGCGCACGCCGAGTACTTCCTGCGCCTGGCCGAAACCGCCGAGCCCCGCCTGTTCCGGCGCGACCAGCTCGACTGGCTGGCGCGGCTGGCGGCCGAGCACGACAACACGCACGCCGCGCTGCACTGGGCGATCTCCGCGGGCGAGGCGGCCCTGGCGGTGCGGTTCTGCGCCGCGCTGGGCTGGTACTGGTTCCTGCGCGGCAACCTGCGCGAGCACGCCGACGCCCTGGAGCAGGTGGCGCGGCTGCCCGACCTGCCCGTCGACGAGAGCACCGCGGTGGCCCTGGCGGTGGGCGCCATGACGTCCCTGGACATGATGGACAACGCCCGGGTCACGGAGCTGCTGCTGCGCGCCCGGGACATCTGCGGGCAGCTGCGCGACAAGCCGTCGCATCCGGTGCTGCGGCTGATGCTGGTGACCCTGGAGCTGCACCTGTCGGGCTGGAACCCCGACCTGTTCACCACGGTCGAGCCCCTGCTGGACGACCCGGACCCCTGGGTGCGCGGCGTCGCCCGCTTCAGCCGGGTGCAGATGGGCCTGGGCTTCGGGCTCAGCGAGGGGCTGGAAGAGCACGTGGAGAAGGCCATCGCCGACTTCGAGGCGATCGGCGACCGGTGGGGCCTGTCGTTCGCGCTGACGACGCGGGCGGAGCTGCAGGCGCGCCGGGGCCGGCGCCGCGACGCCGTGGCGACGCTGGAGCGGGCGACGAGGCTCAGCGAGGCGCTCGGCGGCGGCACGGCCATGCGGCTGCACGCCACGCTGGCGCTGGCCCGCCAGCTGTTCCTGCTCGGCGACCGCGCCCGCGCCGAGGAGCTGCTGACGGCCGCCCTCCGCGACACCGAGCGCATGGGCGTCAGGGAGGGGACGGGCCTCGTCGAGCAGCAGCTGGCCGAGCTGCTGCGCCTCGCGGGGGAGACGCAGGAGGCGGCGCGGCGCCTGGCCCGCGCCGAGGAGCTGCTGGGCGGGCACGCGTACGGCTCGCTGCGGGCGCTCGTGCTGATCGGCCGGGGGTTCCTGGACCTGGCCGAGGGGGACGCCGAGCGGGCCCGGCCCCGGCTGGAGCAGGCCGTGCGCCAGGGGGCGGAGGCGTACGACCTCGTGTCGGTCTCCGCCGCGCTGGTGGGGCTGGCGCACGTCGCGCTCGTCGGCGGCGACCCCGAACGCGCCGCTGTGCTGATCGGCTCCGCCGACGCGCTGCGCGGCATGCCCGACCTGTCGTTCCCCGAGGCGCTGGCCGCCGAGCGCGCCGCCCGCGCGGCCCTGGGCGACGCGGCCTACACCGCCGCCTACCGGCGCGGCCGCGGGCGGACATTCGACGACGTGCTGGAGGAGTTCGGCATCGCGCGCCCGCTCGCCCCCGGCGGCGTCCCGACGCCGCCTCCCGGCGGGCGTTCCGGCACCTGACCCGGGCGGCGCGCTCGGGCGCGCACCGCCCGGGAGCCGTACGCCGGGAGACATGCGGTGCGCATGCCGGGGCGGCTCAGGCGCGGCGGCGCAGCTCACGGACCGACAGCGGGGCGAACACGACCATGAACGCCAGGCCCCACGCCACGGCGATCCAGGCGTGCGCCAGCACCGGACCGCCCACCAGCAGCCCGCGGATCGCCTCCACCAGCTGCGTCAGCGGGTTGTTGCGCATCACGAACGCCAGCCAGTCCGGGGTGCCCGGGGACAGCCGGATGAACGCGGTGCTCAGGAACGTGAACGGGAAGATGATCGTGAAACCGAAGATCTGCACCTTCTCCGGCTCGGAGACCTTGACCCCCACGTACACCGAGATCCAGGTGAACAGCAGCGCGAACAGCAGAATCAGCCCGAACGCCGCGAGCAGGCCGAGCGGCCCGGTCTCGATCCGGAAGCCGATGGCGAATCCGACCACCAGCAGCACCAGCATCGACCACGCCTGCTTGACGGTGTCGGCGATGATCCGGCCGACCAGGGGCGCGCTGCGCGAGATCGGCAGGCTGCGGAACCGGTCGTACACGCCCTTGGTGATGTCCACGTTCAGCCCGTAGCCGGTGGTCATCCCGGCGAACAGGGCGTTCTGCGCGATGATGCCGGGGATCACGATGGGCAGGTAGGCCTCGACGCTGCCCGCCATCGGCGGGCCGAACACGTAGGCGAACAGCAGCACGAACATGATGGGCTGGATGGACAGGTCCAGCAGTTCCATCGGGTTGTGCTTGATCTGCACCAGGTTCCGCCAGGACAGCGTGGCCATGTGGCGGACGGCGGCGCCGGCGGTCACCCGCCGGGTCGGCGCGGGACGGCCCGGCCCTCCGGCGGCGGCGGTGGCGGTGCTCATGCGGCGGCTCCTTCGCTCTCGGGCAGTTCGGCGGCCGTCTGCTCCGGCTCGTCGGTGCGGTGGCCGGTCAGGGCGAGGAACACCTCGTCGAGGCTGGACTTGCGCAGCGACAGCTCGCCGACGGCGACTCCCGCGTCGTCCAGGCGGCGCACCACCGCGGGCATGACCGCCGGATCGGTGACCGGGACCGACACCAGCCCGTCGCGCACCTCGGGGGAGTCGCCGGTCAGCTCGGCCACCACCCGCGCCACGGTGACGTGGTCGGCCTCGTGCACCGGCCGCACCTCCAGCACCTGGCCGCCGGCCTGCGCCTTCAGCTCGTCGGAGCTGCCGTGCGCGATGACCGTGCCGCGGTCGATGACGATGATGTCGTCGGCGAGCTGGTCGGCCTCCTCCAGGTACTGGGTGGTCAGCAGCACGGTGACGCCGTCGTCGGCCAGGCCGCGCACGATGTCCCACAGGCCGCCGCGGCTGCGCGGGTCCAGGCCGGTGGTGGGCTCGTCCA
The DNA here is from genome assembly GCF_030269545.1 of Actinomadura sp. NBRC 104425. Lineage (GTDB taxonomy): Bacteria > Actinomycetota > Actinomycetes > Streptosporangiales > Streptosporangiaceae > Spirillospora > Spirillospora keratinilytica. The sequence continues at coordinate 34,078 of NZ_BSTN01000010.1, forward strand.
GGAACAGCACCTGCGGCCGCCCCACCAGGCTGGCGGCCAGGTCGAGCCGGCGGCGCATGCCGCCGGAGTAGGTCTTGACGGGGCGCTCGGCCGCGTCGGTCAGCTCGAAGCGCTCCAGCAGCTCGGCGGCGCGCGCTTTGGCCCGGCGGCGCGGCAGGCCCAGCAGCCGTCCGATCAGCACCAGGTTCTCGGTGCCGGTGAGCATCTCGTCGACGGCGGCGTACTGCCCGGTCAGGCCGATCAGCCGGCGCACCTGGTGCGCCTGCCGGACCACGTCGTAGCCGCCGACCTCGGCGGTGCCGGCCGTGGGTTCGAGCAGCGTGGCCAGGATCCGGGTGGTGGTGGTCTTGCCGGCGCCGTTGGGGCCGAGCACCCCGAGCACGGTGCCGGGTTCGACGGTGAACGACACGCCCGCCAGGGCCTGCGTGTCGCCGAACCGCTTCACCAGGCCGTCGGCCCGGATGGCGTGGGTCATGAGGGAACTCCTCGGTCCTTCATCAGCCGATAGGCGGGTCGGACAACGGATCGGGCGGTCACCGGCTCGCCGGGGAAGGGCGTCCGGGGGACGTTCCGCCGCGGGGCGGCGGGACGAACCGGACGACGGACCAGACGCCGCCGGGTGCACCGCGCACCCAGCCTTCCCGCCGCTTCTGCCAGGACGCGGGCGCAACGGTGCATCCCGGACCACCGTCCCACGAGGCACTGACAGAACGCTGAGATCGCCGTCACGGCCGCGGATCCCGCCGCCCGGTCCGGCGACATGCGCTGGTGAGACGCCCGAGGGTCATAAACTCGGGGGCGTGACGACGGTGCGGCGCACCCACGAGCCCGACGGCGGGACGCCGCACCCGCCGCGGTTGCGGCCGCCCGCGCACCGGGTGGCGCGCCGCGCCATGGCGCACTGGGCGATCGAGTCCGCCCTGCTGTGGGCCCTGGCGTCCGGGCTGGCCTGGGGCGTGGCCGCCTTCGTCGACGAATGGGACGGCCGGCGCCGCTGGGACGGCCTGCTCGGCTGGCTCGGCGAGCGGGCCTGGTGGCTGCCCGCCGCAGTGGTCGCCGCCGGGGTGCTCATGACGGCCGTCACGCCGGTGTGGCGCTACCGGGTGCACCGCTGGGAGGTCAGCGCCGACGTCGTCTACACCCGCACCGGCTGGTTCAGCCGCGAGTGGCTGCTGGTGCCGGTGAGCCGCATCCAGACCGTCGACACCGAGCAGGGCTGGATCGAACGGCTGCTGGGCCTGGCCACCATCGAGATCAACACCGCCTCGCACGCGGGGTCGTCCGAGGTGGCGGGGCTGCCCGCGGACGTGGCGGCGCGACTGGCCGAACAGCTCGCCCACCGGGCGCACGACCTGCGCGACGACGCGACGTGACCACCCGCGACCAGCACCGCGACCACGCCGCCGCCACCGCTCGGCCGCGTGCGGTGCGGCTGCATCCGCTGACGTTCGTCGTGGGCGCCGTCCGCGAACTGATCGCCCTGCTGGCGGCCGGCGCGGCCGGGCTCGCCGTGGGCGGCCTGTCCACGGCGTTCTTCTTCACCCTGGCGGGGCTGGCGTTCGGGCTGCTGGTGCACGTGGCCGGCTGGGCGACGTTCACCTACACCCTGTACGACGACCGCCTGGAGCTGCGCCGGGCCCTCGTCGGCCGCTCGGTCAAGACGATCCCGCGCGACCGCATCCGCGGCGTCGACATCAGCGCGGCGCTCCCGCACCGGCTGCTGAGACTGGCCATCGTGCACATCGACGCGGGCGCCGACGGGGGAGAGGGCGTGCTGAACGCCGTCTCCCGCCAGGAGGCCGAACGGCTGCGCCGCCTGCTGCTGGCCGCGCCCACCGCGTCCCCGGAGGAGCCGGCGCGCGCGCCGCGGCGCGTACTGGCGCGGATGCGTCCCCGCTGGTTCCTGTACGCGCCGTTGAGCGGCGCCTACCTGCTGACGCCTTTCGCGCTGGCGGGAAGCTTCCTGGGAACGCTCTACAACCTCGGGGACGATCTGGGGCTCATCACCCGCGAACGCGTGGAGCACGTGGGCCACGGAGTGGTCGGCCTGCCCAGGGCCGTGGTCGTCGCCGTGGCGGTGCTGTTCGTCCTGGCCATGCCGGTCATGTCGGTGGTGGCGTTCGCCCTGTTCAACTGGGACTTCACCGTGTACGAGCGGGACGGGTCGGTGGTGGCCCGGCGGGGGCTGGTCACGCGCCGCAGCGTCTCCCTGGAGCGGCGCCGCCTGCGCGGGGTGGAACTGACCGACAACCTGTTCGAACGGCTCACCCGGGTGGCGCGCCTGGGCGCCCTGGTGACGGGTCTGGGGGACGCCTCGCACCGCGGCCGGCTGCTGCCCGCCTCCCCGCGTCCGTTCGCCGCGGACCTGGCGGAACGGGTGCTCGGCTCCATCCCCGCCCCGCTGGTGGGGCATCCGCCCGCGGCACGCGGCCGACGCGTCGTGCGCGCCGTGGCGCCCCCGCTCGGGCTGGCGGCGCTGGCGCTGCTGGCGGGGCGGCCCGCGGTCGCCTACGGCTGCGCCGTGCTGGCCCTGCTGGGCGTACCGCTGGGCCTGGACCGCTACCGGCAGCTGGGGCACGCCACGGACGGGGCCCGTCTCACCGTGCGGTCGGGGTCGCTGCGGCGCCGCCAGGTGGTCGTCGAGCACGGCGCCGTGGTGGGCTGGCGGATCCGGCAGACGCTGTTCCAGCGCAGGCTCGGGCTGGCCACGCTCGTCGTCGCCGTCGGGGCCGGCGACGGCGCCTGCCCCGCCACCGACATGGCGCACGGCGACGCCGTGGCGTTGGCGGCCCGCATCACCCCCGCGTGGGTCGCCCCCTTCCTCGAGGACGGCCCGGCCGCCGACCGCTGACGCGGGGCCGCCCAGTCGGGTCGGGGCCGCTCAGTCAGGGCGGCGGGCGCCGAACATGATCTCGTCCCAGGACGGCACCGACGCGCGCTTGCCCTTGGCGCGGCGGCGGTTGCGCGCGGGCCGCTGCGGCGCCGGGGCGTCGCCCGCGGGGGTGCCGGTGCCCGGCTTGTCCACCTGGGCGGCGGGCATGGCGGTGCGTCCCGCCGACTTCTTCTTGCCCCCGGGGCGCGCGGGCTGGTGCGCGGGCCGCTGCGGCGGGGCCGGCTTGGGCGCGGCCGCGGCGGGTGCGGCGGGCTCCTGGGGCGCGGCCGCGGGTTCCGGTTCGGCCGCTGCGGCGGGCGCCTCTGCGGGCGCCTCGGCAGCGGACGTGGCCGGGGGCTCGGCCGGGGTGCCGGCGGGCTCCTCGGCCTGCGGCTGCTCGGCCGCGGCGGAAGGCTCGGGCTCGGCGGGCTGCGCCGGTTCCGGTTCGTCCTTCGGCGCGCCGGCCTCGTGCGGCTGGGGCGCCTCCTCGGCCTGCTTCGCCTCGGCCCCGCCGTCACCGGCCTCGGCTTCGGGAGCCGCCTTCTCGGCGGCTTCCGCGGCGTCCTCGGCGGGCCGGGACTCGGCTTCGGCGGGCAGCGGTTCGGCCTCAGCGGCCTCGTCCTTCGTCTCGTCAGTGTCGGCGGCGTCGGCGGCGTCGGCGGCGTCGGCGGCCGCGGAGCCGTCGGCGTGCTCGGACGCCTCGGCGGTCTCCGCTGTCTCGCCGGCCCCGTCGGCGGGCTGCTCCTGCGGCGCGGGCTCCGGCTCGGCGGCCTCGGGCGCCTCCCCGGCGGCGGCCGCCTCGTCCTGCGGGCGCGGCTGCTGCGGCTCGTCGGGCGCGTCCTGGGCGGGCGTGGAGGACGCCTCGGCGGCCTCGTCCGGCGCCGACGCGGCGGCGGGCTCCACGCGCGGCGGCGGAACCGGCGCCTCGGGCAGGGACAGCGGCTGCGGACGCGGCTCGACGATCCGCGTCGGCGCGGCCCGCAGCGGCGGTTCGGCGGGCGGCTCGTACCCGGCGGGGATGCCGCGGGCCGCCGGGCCGGGCAGCGGCGCCGGGCCGACGCCGAACTGGCGCGCATCGCTGACGACCTTCATCGCAGGGCGGCGCGGCACCAGCGGCGTGACGGTGTCGCCGAGCGAGTCGTCCTCGTCGTCCCAGTCCACGGCGGTCAGCCGCGCGGCGACCTCGTCCAGCGGCGACACGTGCCGGCGGCGCGGGTCGAACACCCACTCGGCGGCGTGCGGACGGCCGTTCTCGAAGAACGACAGGCGCACCCGCCAGGTGTTGTCCTCGCACTTCCAGGAGTCCCACTCGACGTCCTCGAGGTCCACTCCGCCCCGGCCCAGGCGCTCCTCGACGGTCTCGCCGAGCGGCGGCCCGGGGGTGGACTCGCCGGGCCGGCGCACCGCGACCCGCTGGGCCTGCTGCGCCATGTACTCGCGCTCCTGCAGGACCGGACCCTCGAACCAGCGGACCCGCTCCACCGGGATCCCGGCGGACTCTGCGATCTCCTCCGCCGTCTCGCCGGACCGGATGCGAGCCTGGATCTCCTTGGGACGCAAGGGACTCTCCACTTCGATCTCGAACTGGCCGAGGCGGGAGAAGTGCCCACGGACCGCTGCACGCAGCCGATCGTCGACGGGCAGGGTGAACCGGGTGCCTCGGCCCGCGGTGGCCAGGACGAGGTATGTACCGTCCTCGCTGACCGCGACGAGGCGCAGCTCCTGCATGCGTGTCCTTCCTGCCCTTCCTGACGGCACTGAGGGCGCATGCGTGCCCTTCCCCCCGGAATCCCGAGTCTCTCTTTCGGACACACCTGCTGCCAGCACCGTACCCGGCATGTCCGAACATCGCCGCTCTCGAAGCCCTCTTCACGAGGCTGAAGAGGGCACCTGGCCCAGCTTGCCCGTGCGGCGGTCCGGCCGGGGGCGCCCTGCCGGTTTCTTGTGGATCCTTTTCCACACTGTGCCCGATGCGAGCCCGTGGCTCCAGTCCCGCCGCACGGGTCGCGCGCCGATGCGGCAGTTGCGAGCGTCACGTCGGTGTGTGGAACACGCACAGAGTCCCATTAGTTTCGGTTTGCGGGACTTTATCGGATTTGTGTGGGACAACCTGTTTTAGGGGGACGCTCGTCGATGCCGCGACGGCTGCCGGATGTCAGTACCACCCAGCTCATCGCCAGCGGTGTCGCCACCCTGGCCGCCGCCTGGGGGGCGTCGTACCTGGGGGTGTACGGGACGATCCTCGGCGCGGCCTTCATGAGCGTGGCGTCCACGGCCGGCACCGCGGTCTGCAAGTACTACCTCGACCAGGGCAAGGAGCAACTCCAGGAGAAGAGCCGGGACACCGCGCGGGAGGCGGCCCAGGAGGCGGCGCGGGAGGCCACCAGCGCCGACCCCACCCGCACCGTGGTCTGGCCCGCAGGCATGCGCCCCGCGGACCGGGCGCCGCTGGTCGGCGACCCCGGCGCCACACGCGTGGACCCCGGCGCGCGCCACTCCGACCCCAACGCGACGCGTCTCGACCCGGGCGCCCTGTACCCGCCGGGCGGGTCGGACCCCAACGCCACGCGCGTCGACGTCCCGGTGCCGCACGGCCCGGCCGACGCCACGCGGGCCGTGGCGGGCGCCCTCGCCGGCGAGGCGGGGGAGGAGGCCGCGAGTGCCGCCGCGTGGCGGACCGCGTTCGACTCCACGCTCCAGTGGGCCCGGCAGCGCTGGAAGGTGCTGCTGCTGTCGTCGGCGGTCGTGTTCGCCGTCGTCATGGGCGGCATCAGCGTCTACGAGTGGCAGACCGGCAAGCCGATCGGCGGCAGCGCGGGCAAGGGCACGACCCTCGACCAGGTGTTCGGCGGCGGCGGTGCGAGCGGCGGCGGCGAAGGCGACGTCACGCCCACGCCCACCGCGTCCGAGCAGGACACCGACGGCCCGTCCGCCCCCTCCGCCGGTCCGTCCGACGACCCCACGAAGCAGGCGTCCACCGAGCCGGAGCCCACGCCCTCCACCAGCGTCCCGCAGGAGCCGTCGTCACGCCCGACGACGCCCGCGCCGTCCCGCACGCCCACCCAGGCCCCGTCAGGCACGCCCGGCGGCGGCCAGGAGGACGGCGGCGGTCAGGGCGGCACCGGCTCCGGCGCCGACCCCGACTCCACCCCGCGCTGACCGCGGGCCTGGATCAGTCGCCGAACACGCGCCGGGTGTAGGGGTTGGCGAAGCGCCGGTCGGGGTCGAGCTCGTCGCGCAGAGCGACGAAGTCGCCGAACCGCGGGTAGACCGTCTCCAGGTACGCGGCGTCGCGGGTGTGCAGCTTGCCCCAGTGGGGGCGGCCGCCGATCGCGGTCATCAGCTCCTCGACGCCCTGGAAGTACTCCTCGTGCCGGTCGCGGTGGTAGACGTGCACGGCGATGAACGCGGTGGGGCGGTCGTAGGCCATCGACAGCCACGCGTCCTCGGGCGGCAGCACGCGCACCTCGATCGGGAAGCTGATGCGCCAGTCCCGCTTGTCGAACAGGGCACGCAGCTCCCGCAGCGTCGGCAGGAGCATCTCGCGGGGGATCGCGTACTCCTGCTCCTTGAACCGCACCGTGCGCGGGCTGGTGAAGACCTTGTAGGAGGTGTCGGTGTAGGTGCGCGCCCCCAGCGCCCTGGCCGACACCGCGTTCAGGCGGGGGGTGACGGCCGGCACGCGGTGGGTGACGCGGTTGAGCGCCCCGAACACGGTGTTGGACAGGAACTGGTCGTCCAGCCAGTACCGCAGTTTCGGCAGGGGCCTGGCCGGGCCCTCGACGCGGTTGTTGCGCTTGGTCAGGCACCCGTCGGTGTGCGGGAACCAGTAGAACTCGAAGTGCTCGTTGGCCTCGGCGAACTCGTCCGTGCGCGCCAGCACCTCGTCCCAGCGCATCGGCTGCTCCTGCGCGCGCAGCAGGAAGCCGGGGACGGTGCGCCAGGTGACGGCGGTGACGATGCCGAGCGCGCCCACGCCCGCGCGCGCGGCGTCGAACAGGTCGGGGCGCTCGTCGCGGGAGCAGGTGACCACGCTGCCGTCGGCGAGCACCAGTTCCAGGGCGGCGACCTGGGAGGCGAGCCCGGCGACGTCCCGGCCGGTGCCGTGCGTGGCGGTCTGCAGGGCGCCCGCGACGGTCTGCTGCTGGATGTCCCCCATGTTGGCCAGGGCGAGCCCGTGCTCGTCCAGGATCCTGTTGAGGGCGTGCAGGGGAAGCCCCGCCTCCACGGTGACCAGCCGGGAGGCGGTGTCGACGGAGCGGACGGCTCTCAGGCGGTCGGGGCGCAGCAGGATGCCCTCGGCCACGGCCGCGCCGGTGAAGGAGTGGCCGGTGCCGATCATCCGGACCGTGCGGCCCTCGTCGGCGGCTGCGCGGACCGCGGCGGCGACCTCGCCGGTGTCGCGGGGGGCCAGGACGCGCTGGGGGACGGCGCGCTGGTTGCCCGCCCAGTTCCGCCAGGTCTGCGTGCTCGCGGGGGACCTCGAGGGGGACCTTGCAGGGAACATGGCAGGACTCTACTCGTCCCACTGTTCATGAGGAAAGTTCATGTTTACTGTTCGGCGGTGCGCAGCCGCCCCGTCCCGGCCAGCCCCACGGCCGCCGCCGCCACCGCGGCACCCAGCGGCACCAGGAAGGCGGCGCCGGCCCCGTGCCCGTCCACGACCCGGCCCGCGATCGACGACCCGAACGCCAGCCCCACCCCGATCAGCGTCGACACCGTCGCCAGGCCCTCGGTGAGCTGGTGCGCCGGCACCAGCCGCTCCACCAGCCCGTACCCCGGAATCACCGTCGGAGAGATCGCCAGCCCGGAGAAGAACACCACGGCCATCATCAACCACAGGTCGTCGACCAGCACGGGCGGCACCAGGCCCGCGGCCAGCAGCACCAGCCCCACGCGGAAACGCCGGTCCAGCCGGCTCTGCCACGCCCGCGCCCCGTACCACAGCGCGGCCGTGCCGCTGCCCAGCGCGTAGCACCCCAGCAGCACCCCGGCCAGCCCCTTGTGCCCCTCCTCCTCGGCGAACGCCACCCCGGTGACGTCGATCGCCGCGAACACCACGCCCAGCATCAGGAACACCGGCGCCAGCACCATGAGCCCCGGATTGCCGAACAGCGCGCCGCTGCGGGCCTGCTCGCGCGGCCGCGGCGGCGGCTCGGTGGCGCGCTGCGCCGCCAGCGCCAGGCAGCCCACCAGGGTGAACGATGCGGACGCGGCCAGCCCGGCCGCCGGGTGCACGCCCGTGGCCAGCGCCGTGACCAGCAGCGGACCCACCACGAAGATCGTCTCGTCGACCACCGACTCGAACGAGAACGCCGTGTTCAGCCGGGCGGGCCGCTCCCGCAGCACGTGCGACCAGCGCGCCCGCACCCAGGCGCCCAGCGACGGCTGCGTCACCCCCGCCAGCGCGGCGGCCGGGAACAGCGTCCAGGCGGGCAGCGCGAGCTCGGCGCACAGGATCAGCGCGGCGAACCCGGCGGCGTTGGCCAGCGCCAGCGGGACCAGCACCCGGTGCTGGCCGTACCGGTCGGCGAACCGGGCGCTCACCGGTCCGCCGGCCGCGTACGCCAGCGACATCGTCGCCGACACCGCGCCCGCGACGCCGTACGACCCGGTGACCGCCGCCACCAGCAGGACGACGCCGATCCCCACCATGGACATCGACATCCGCCCCACCAGGCCCGCGGCGACGAACAGGCGGGCCCCGGGAACGGCGAGCAGCTCCCGGTACGCGTTGGCCAACCCTGGTCCCCTCTCCCCGTCCGGGTGAACTCCCCGGTAACCTCGACCCCCTCCGCCCCAGAGGTCGCACCGGACGCGCGCGGTGGCGCACCGCGGCTCCGCGTCCGCGACCCGTCAGTGATCCACGAGGTCGGAACGTGATCACGCTACCTAAACGTGACAACCGCAAAGAACCTGTAACCAAGCCGTAGCGACTCTCGTTGGGAATGGTTGTGGCTTCCTCCTCACCCCCGCACGCCCCCACCCGGCCGCAACGCACCGAGCAGGCGGGCACGCCGAAGAAGGCCGGGAAGGCCCGTGCGGCGGCGCCCCGCCCCCCGCGCGGCCGCCGCCGGGGGCTGACGGCCGCAGTGGCCGGCATCGCCGTGCTGTGCGCCGGGAACCTCGGAGGCGGCGTCTACGTCGCGTTGAGTGCCGACGACGAACGCGGCACGTCCCGCAGCGCCGCGTCGCGCACCCAGACCCCGCCGACCGGCGGCCCGGTCGCCAACGTCGCCGACGGACGCCAGGTCGCCCCGCTGCGGCGCGTCGTCCCCCCGGACGTGCTGGCCGTGTCGCGGAGCGGGTCCATCGGCCGGGCCGCGATCGCCAGAATCGGCAGGCTCAAGCGGGTGCAGGACGTCATCGCGGTCGCGGGCGGGGCGGTGCAGCTGCAGGGACGCGGCATCAACACCTTCGCCGTCGACCCCTCGACGTTCCGGTCCTGGACCCCGCCGGGCACCGCCAAGCGCAACGACCTGTGGGAGGCGCTGGCCGCCGGCCGGTTCGTGGTCTCCACCGCGGCGGCCGACCAGCTCGGCCTCGCCCGCGGCACCCGCTACCCGGTGGTGGCCCGCACCATTCCGCAACTGGAGATGGGCGGGTCGGGCACCCTGGGGCTGCCCGGCATCGACATGCTGGTCGACAGCAAGACCGGCACCCAGATGGGCCTGGTGCCCAACGTCGCGGTCATGGTCAACGCACCCGGGGTGGACGCGGCGAAACTCGCGGCCTCGGTGAAGAAGATCCTTGGGCGCAACACCGACGTGGTGAACCTGCACGAGCAGCGCTACCAGACCCCCTCCGAAGCGAACGGACGCCCCGGCAGCTATCTGGACCTCTACAAGCAGGCCGCCCGCAGCTGCCCCGGCCTGTCCTGGACGGTGCTCGCCGCCATCGGCCAGGTGGAGAGCGACCACGGCCGCAATGCGGGCCGCTCCAGCGCCGGGGCGCTCGGCCCCATGCAGTTCCTGCCGTCCACATGGCGCTCCTACGGCGTGGACGGGGACGGCGACGGCAAGGCCGACATCATGAACCCCTACGACGCCGTCCCCGCCGCCGCCCGCTACCTGTGCGCCCACGGCGCGGGCAAAGGCGGACGGCAGCTCTACCAGGCGATCTGGGCCTACAACCACGCCGACTGGTACGTCCAGAAGGTCCTGAACCTGGCCAAGGCCTACGCCGTGCGCTACGACTAGGCCCCGACCCGTCAACGAGGGGCCGCCGGACGTTCACCCCGGGGCCGCGCACGGCACCCGGACGCGGCTGGTTGGATGGAGCCATGACCGCGTTCGGAGCGAGCCGATAAGTGACAGCGAACATGAGTGACTACGACGCGTTGCTCCTGTTGTCGTTCGGCGGACCCGAGGGACCCGACGACGTGATGCCGTTCCTGGAGAACGTCACCCGCGGACGGAACGTCCCCCGGGAGCGCCTGGAAAAGGTCGCCGAGCACTACCACCTGTTCGGGGGCGTCAGCCCCATCAACGAGCAGTGCCGCAGGCTCAAGGCGGCCATCGAGGCCGACCTGGCCGCGCACTCCATCGACCTGCCCGTCTACTGGGGCAACCGCAACTGGACGCCGTACCTGGCCGACACGGTCCGCCAGATGGCCGCCGACGGCGTACGACGCGCCGCCGCGTTCGTCACCTCCGCCTACAGCGGCTACTCCTCGCACCTGCAGTACCTGGAGGACATCGCCCGCGCGCGCGCGGAGGTGCCGGGCGCCCCGCAGATCGACAAGCTGCCGGTGTACTGCCGCCGCCCCGGGTTCGTCGACCCGTTCGTGGACGGCGTGCGCGACGCCCTGGCGCGGCTGCCGCAGGACGCCCGCCTGGTGTTCACCGCGCACAGCGTGCCGCTGGCGCAGCCCGGCCGCGCGGACTACGTCGCCGAGCTGGAGGACGTCGCGGCGACCGTCGCCGAGCGGGCCGCGCCCGGCCGCCCGTGGGCGCTGGTGTACCAGAGCCGCAGCGGCCCGCCCACCCAGCCGTGGCTGGAGCCCGACATCTGCGACCACCTGGAGAAGCTGGCGGGCGAGGGCGTCGTCGCGGTGGCGGTCGTGCCGATCGGGTTCGTGTCCGACCACATGGAGGTCAAGTACGACCTGGACGTCGAGGTGGCGGACAAGGCGGCCGCGCTGGGCCTGCGCTTCGAGCGCGTTCGGACGCCCTGCTTCGACCCGCGCTTCGCCGCGCTCGCCCGCGAGCTGATCACCGAGTCGGCGGGCGCGGCCGCCGCGGGCCGCTGACGGCCGCGGGCGACGACGAGATACCGATGAGGGGGATGAGGGTGCGCAGCCTGCCCGAGGAGCTGCTCGAACTGGCGGTGGCCGTGGCCCGCGAGGCGGGCCGGATGCTGGTCGACAAGCGTCCGGCCGGCGGGCCGGACGTGGTGCAGACCAAGTCCAGCCCGACGGACGTGGTCACGCAGATGGACCGGGCCGCCGAGAAGCTGATCATCGACCGGATCCGCGCGGAGCGGCCCGACGACGGCTTCCTCGGCGAGGAGGGCGGCACCCGGGCCGGCGGCAGCGCCGTCCGCTGGGTGATCGACCCCATCGACGGCACCGTCAACTACCTGTACGACCTGCCCGACTGGGGCGTCAGCGTGGCCGCCGAGGTGGACGGCGAGGTCGTGGCGGGCGCGGTGGACATGCCGCGCCGCGGCGAGACCTACACGGCGGCGCGCGGCGGCGGCGCCCTGCTGCACACCGCCACCGGCACCCGCGAGCTGCGCTGCAACACCGGGGTGCCGCTGAACCGGGCGCTGGTGGCCACCGGGTTCGGCTACGAGGCGCGGCGCCGCGCCCGCCAGGCCGAGGTGCTCACCGGGGTGCTGCCGAACGTGCGCGACATCCGCCGCGGCGGCTCGTGCAGTGTGGACCTGTGCTCGCTGGCCGCCGGACGGGTGGACGCCTACTACGAGCGCGGCGTCCAGGCGTGGGACGTCGCCGCGGGCGCGCTGGTCGTGCGGGAGGCCGGCGGCCGCGTCGGCGGCCTGAACGGCGCCCCCGCGGGCCCGGAACTGGTCATCGCGGCCGCGCCGGGGCTGTGGGAGGAGCTGCACGACCTGCTGGCCCCGCTGGACCCCGCCCGCGACTGAGCCCCGCCAGGGCCTCACAGGAGGTCACAGGGCCGTCCAGGCCCTGTCTGCAGCGGCGCGCCGTCCCCTTGGGCGCAGAAAGCCCGGGCAGCGGCACGCTTTCGGCGGGCGCGCTGCAGAAGAAGCGGGGAGCACACAGTGTTCCCCGCTTGTGCGGGGGTTTCAGGGGGTCGTCCCTCTGGGAGATGAAGCGGGGAGCCTTGGCTCGTGCTTTTCGTGGGCATACTGCTCCCCGCTTGTGCGGGGGTTCCAGGGGGTCGTCCCTCTGGGAGATGAAGCGGGGAGCCTTGGCTCGTGCTTTTCGTGGGCACATTGCTCCCCGCTTGTGCGGGGGTTCCAGGGGGTCGTCCCTCTGGGAGATGAAGCGGGGAGCCTTGGCCCATGCTTTCCGTGGGCACACTGCTCCCCGCTTGTGCGGGGGTTCCAGGGGGTCGTCCCTCTGGGAGATGAAGCGGGGAGCCTTGGCCCATGCTTTCCGTGGGCACACTGCTCCCCGCTCCCCGCGCGCGGGTCTAATCGCAGCGGGACGGCTCGAGGCCGATGTCGTGGTTCGCCGCGATCCGGCGCAGCTCCTTGATCTCCTCCTGGCGGATGTCCGCCAGGTAGGTGTCGCCGACGGCGCGGGCATGACGCAGCGACTCGTACGCGTCGTCGAGCCGCTGCTGGATCGCACGTGACAACTCGCCCATGGACCTCCTCCCGGGAACAGGCCCCCCTTACCCACACCTACGCTTGAAATAAACCTGTTCCGGGATGAAATTTTCAGCGCAACCTGACGCACCCCTCAGCGGGCCGCTGACCAGGGAACTTACCGGCGTCTTACGGTCGACATGGGACCGTTGCCGGGCCGAGGGCGGAGGAGGAGACGAAGTGCGTGTTCTGGTCGTCGAGGACGAGCGGGTCCTCGCGGACGCGATCGCCACCGGGCTGCGCCGCGAGGCGCTCGCCGTGGACGTCGCCTACGACGGCGCGGGCGCGCTCGATCGGGCCGAGGTCAACGATTACGACGTCATCGTGCTCGACCGCGACCTGCCCAAGGTGCACGGCGACGAGGTCTGCAAGCGGCTGGTCGCGCGCCGCTGCCCCGCCCGCATCATCATGCTCACCGCCGCGGGGGAGCTGGACGACAAGGTCGAGGGCCTGTCCATCGGCGCCGACGACTATCTGGCCAAGCCGTTCGCGTTCGCCGAGCTGATCGCCCGGGTACGGGCCCTCGGGCGGCGCGCCGCCGCCCCGCTGCCGCCGGTGCTGGAGCGCGCCGGGATCAAGCTCGACCCCGCGCGCCGCGAGGTGGAGCGCGACGGCCGCGCGATCGACCTGACCCGCAAGGAGTTCGCGGTGCTGGAGGTGCTGCTCAGCGCTGACGGCGCGGTGGTCAGCTCCGAGCAGCTGCTGGAGAAGGCATGGGACGAGCACATCGACCCGTTCACCAACGTGGTGCGGGTCACGATGATGACGCTGCGCAAGAAGCTGGGGGACCCGCCGATCATCGAGACGGTCCCGGGAGTGGGGTACCGCCTGTGACCCCGCCCTCCGGAGCCCAGGACGGGACCGGCGCCCCTCCGCCGCCCGCCGGCGTCCGGCATGCCGCGACGCGTCCCGTCGCCGCCTTCGGCGGACCGCAGGGGAGCGGGCAGGGCGGATGGCACGGCTCCACCGGCCCCAATCCGCTGCCGACCGGCGGCAGGAGCAGAGGCCGCGGCGGCGCGTCGTTCGGCGCGGACCTGCGCGCCCTGCCGAGCCGGGTGAGCGTGCGGCTGCGCCTGACCGTGCTGTACGGGCTGCTGTTCTTCCTGGCCGGGGCGCTGCTGCTGTTCGTGACCTACCTCCTGGTCGGCTCGATCCTCAACTCGGTGTTCCCGCGCGGCTATGTGATCTACACGCCGTCCGGGCCGCTGGACCCGGAGGTGCTCAAGGAGATCACCATGAAGCGGCTGGTCAGCCGGTCGCTGGTGGCGCTGGCCGGGGTCGGGATCATCGCCGTGGTGCTGGGCTACTTCGTCGCCGACCGGGCGCTCAGCCCGCTGCAGAAGGTGACCGCGACCGCGCGGCGCCTGTCGGAGAGCACCCTGCACGAGCGGATCGCGCTGGAGGGCCCCGACGACGAGATCAAGGAGCTGGCCGACACCTTCGACGCGATGCTGGAGCGGCTCGGGCAGGCGTTCGACTCCCAGCGCCGCTTCGTCGCCAACGCCTCGCACGAGCTGCGCACCCCCCTGGCGATCAACCGGACGCTGCTGGAGGTGGCGCTCGGCGACCCCGAGGCGTCCGACGACCTGAAGACGGTGGGCCGCACCCTGTTGGCCACCAACGCCCGGCACGAACGGCTGATCGAGGGACTGCTGCTGCTGGCCCGCAGCGAACGCCAGCTCACCACCCGCACCCCGGTGAACCTGGCCGAGGTCGCCGCCACCGTGCTGGAGACGCACCGCAAGCGCGAGCACGACAACGACGTCACCGTGTACCCCGAGCTGACCACCGGCACCACGCTGGGCGATCCGGTGCTGCTGGAGCACCTGGTGTCCAACCTGGTCGACAACGCCGTCAAGCACAACGCCGATGGCGGCGAGGTGTGGGTGCGCACCGGCGTGCTGGACGGGTACGCCACCGTGCAGGTGGAGAACACCGGCCCGGTCGTGCCCGCCTACGAGGTGGACCGCCTGTTCGAGCCGTTCCGCAGGCTGAACTCCGACCGGGTCGAGTCGGCCAAGGGCGCCGGGCTGGGGCTGTCGATCGTGCGCTCGGTCGTGCTGGCCCACCGCGGCACGGTGTACGCCGCGCCGCGCTCGGGCGGCGGCCTCATCGTCACCGTGCGGCTGCCGCTCGGCTGACCCCGCCCCGCCGCGCCAGGCCGCCTCCGGGGCGGGGCGGCCGGCTACCGGCGGGCGGCGGTGGCCACGGTCGGGAACCCCTCGTAGTCGAGGTCGAGACCGCTGAACTTGTCGGAGACCACGGCCGCCTCCAGGTCGGTCGTCACCGGAATGATGGCCATGTCGTCCAGGGCGCGCTTCTCGGCGGCCTGCATGACGCGCGTGCGGCTCGCCTCGTCGCGGGTGGCGAGATACGTGGCCAGATCGGCGTCGAACGTCTTGTCCTTCCAGCCGGCGTAGTTGAGCCTGCCGTTGTCGGCGGTGGCGATCTGGTCGCCGGCCAGCAGCGGCTGCAGCATCGTGTACGCCGAGGGGTAGTCGGGCTGCCAGCCCAGCGCGATCAGGCCCTGGGCGTCCTTCGCGGTGACCGCCCTGGTGAACGCCCGGTAGTCTGTGGCCGAGTAGGTCCGCAGGGTCACCTTCCAGCCCAGCACCTGCTCCAGCTGCTGGACGACCGGCTGCGTCCAGGTCCGGTAGCCGCCGACATCGCGGAGGTAGAGGTTCACCTCGGTGCCCGGACCCACTCCCGCCTCCTGGGCCAGGCGCTTGGCCTCGTCGGTGTTCCGGCGCTCGCACGACGGGCAGCGGCCGCGCCCGTCGAACCCGGGGATGGCGGGCGACACCAGCCCGATCGCCGGGCGGGCGAGCCCGCTCATCGCGGTGGTCGCGATCTGCTGGCGGTCGAGCGCGTACGAGACGGCCAGGCGCGCCCGGCGGTCGCGCAGCGGCCCGCGTGCGGTGATGGGTATCAGCAGCCGCTGGGACGTGGCGGGGCGGACCCGCAGGTTCCGGTCGGTCCCGGCCGGCCGCCCCGTCGTGGTGTCGACGGCGGCCCAGTCGACCGTGCCCGCCGTGAACGGGGTCATGAGCCCCGACGTGTCCGAGACCAGCCGCACCCGCACGCTGTCGAGCTTGGTCTTGCCGAACGCCCACCGCTCGTTGCGGACCAGCACCGCCTCGCTGTCCTTGTCGTAGGACTGCAGCTTGAACGGGCCGTTGCCGATCGGTGCGGTGTTGTAGGAGAGGTTGTCGTACCGGCCCGCGGACGTGGGCACGGGTGAGAAGACCGGGTCGGACAGGCGCTTGTCGAACTCGCAGTCGCCCTTGTCGAGCTCTACGGTCAGCGTGTTGCCCGAGGCCCGAACGCCCTCCAGGGTCTGCGACCGGCCTCCGAGCACGGCGGCGTAGCCCTTGATGTTGTCCAGCAGGTACCCGGTGATCTCGTTGCTGACGTTGCGGGCCCAGCCCCGGGCGAACGCCTCGGCGTCCACCGGTTCCCCGTTGGAGAACGTGGTGCCCGGCTTGATCTCGATCTTCCACTGGCGGCACGTGTCGTCGGGGGTGATGCTGCGGGCCATGCGCAGCCGGCTCGTGCCGTCCTGCTTGACCTCGGTGAGCCCGGTGAACAGCTGCTTGGCGAGGAAGCGCTCGGTGCCGAACGCGGAGTGGGCGGGGTCGATCTCGCCGGAGGAGGACTGCGGTGCGGTCATCGCCACCCGCACCTGGCCGCCCTCCTTGGCCCCCTGGCCGCGGTCTTCGCGGTTGAGCTGCGCGAGGGCCACGCTCCCGGCGACGATCAGCGCGGCGAGCGCCGCGGCGCCGCCCGCGGTCAGCACGCTGATGCCGCGCCGCCGGGGACGGCCGCCCGGACCGGCCGGCGCCGTCGTCGTCAGCGGCTTGCGCTGCCAGGAGGGATGGGCGCCGGGCACGGGCGGCGTCCACCCGCCGCCCGGCGTGTCCGCCGCCTGCTGCCCGGGGGCCGCCGGAGCGTACTGCGGGAACCCGGGCGGAAGCCCCGGCGGCGCGAAGGCGCCCGGTGCGTTCTGAGGCGCCGCCTGCGGGCCGCCCGGAGCGTGGGCGGAGTCCGGCGGCGGCAGGTGCAGGCGGGTACCGGCGGCGGCCGCCTCCGCGCCCTGGTTGAGCATCGCGGTCGGCGCGTCGGGGTCCGCCCCGGCGGCGGGCGCCGGAGAACTGCCGGCCAGCGTCAGCAGCTGCATCAGCACCTGCTGCGACGACGGCCGCGCGGCCGCATCCTTGCTCAGGCAGCGGGCGACCAGGCCGCGCAGCGGCTCGGTCAGCGCGCCCAGGTCCGGCGGCAGGTTGAGGATACGGTGCATGACCGCGGGGATGGAGTCCTGGCCGAACGCGGCACGGCCGGACGCGGCGTACACCATCGTGGCGCCCCACGCCCACACGTCGGCCTGCGGGCCGATGGGCCCGCCGGTGATCTGCTCGGGCGCCATGTAGGCGGGGGTGCCGACGGCGGTGCTGGACATGGTGCCGGTGGCGTCCAGCGCCCGGGCGATACCGAAGTCGATCACGCGCGGCCCGTCCGGGGCGAGCAGCACGTTGGCGGGCTTGAAGTCGCGGTGCACCACCCCGGCCTGGTGGATGGCGGCCAGCGCGGTCATCGTCCCGATCGCCAGCCGGTCCAGGTCGCCGCCCGAACGCGGCCCCTGGTCGGCCAGCACCTTCGACAGCGACGGCCCGTCGATGTACTCGCTGACGATGTAGGGCCGGTCGCCCTCCACGTCGGCGTCCAGGATGCGCGCGGTGCAGAACGGCGACACCCGCCGCGCCACCTCCAGTTCGGCGGCGAACCGGGCGCGGGCCTTGGCGTCGCCGCTGAACCGGGCGTGCAGCAGCTTGATCGCCACGCGCCCGCCGCCGTCGTCCTCGGCCAGGAACACCGAGCCCTGGCCGCCCTCGCCGAGCAGCCCTGTCAGCCGGTAGGCGCCCAGGCGTTCGGGGTCGCCCGGACGCAGCGGTGCGATCGCCGCCATCGCGGGGCCCTACTGCCTGAACACGGTGCCGTACGCCGCCGCGGTGTCGCTGGTGTCGGACGTCTCACGCCACTCCCAGCGCAGGTAGATGCCGGTAGCCGACGGCTGGAACGTGATGTAGCCCGGCGCGCACTCGGTCTCCGACTGCCCGCTGATGGGCGTCTCCCGGTAGACGATCTTGCTGTCGGTGCTCAGGCTGCGCTGCAGCGACAGCAGGGTCCGGCAGGTGTTCGAGCCGTTGCTGTAGGTGTAGGTGGCGTTGCCGGCGCTGCGAATCAGGAAGAACCGGGTCTGGAAGGTGGTGCGTCCCGTGCCGGCGCCCGGCTGGTACCCGGTGCCGGTGTAGGTGCCGGTGATGCCGTTCTCGGCGCTGATCGACGCCGACGAGGTCGGCGACGGCAGCGAGTACGTCGGCGTGTAGGTCGGCGACGGGTCCGGATCGTCCTCGTCGCTGGACGCCACCGCCACGATCACTACCACCACGACCGCGAGCAGCACCAGCACCAGGCAGCCGACACCGATGACCACCGGTGCGGACGACGAGGACGACGCCTGCGGGGTCGGCGGCGGATACGCCGGCCCGCCCGGCCCCTGCGGCCTGGGCGGCGCCGCCCCCGGGCCGGCGTTCGCCGGCTGGTACATCGGCATCGGCGGCGGGGTGATCGGCTGCGGCGGCGGCGTGCTCGGCCCCGCGTGCCCCGGCCCGGCGTTCATCGGCATGGGCGGCGGGGTGATCGGCTGCGGCGGCGGGCTCTGCCGCGGCGCGGACGGCACCGGCGGCGGCGCCGGCAGCTGCGCGGCGATCCGGGTGCCCTGGTCCAGCAGGTCCTGGCGGCCCGCGCCCGCGCCCGACGGCGCCGCGCCCACGTGCCCCAGCAGGTTCAGCAGCAGCTGGGCCGCCGGGGGGCGCAGCCCCGCGTCCTTGGACAGGCAGCGGCCCACCAGGTCGCGCAGCGGCCCGGCGGGCAGCGCCGACAGGTCGGGCTCGTCGTTGAGGATCCGGTTGATGATCACCGGCAGCGTGTCGGCCTCGAAGGGCGACTGGCCGGTGGCCGCGAACACCATCGTCGCGCCCCAGGCGAAGATGTCGACCGCGGGCGTCAGCGGCGCCCCGGTGAGCTGCTCGGGCGCCAGGTAGCCGGGGGTGCCCACCACCATGCCGGTGGCGGTGACGGCGCTCTCCTGGGAGTTGACGGTGCGGGCGATGCCGAAGTCGACCACCCGCGGGCCGTCCGGCGCCAGCATGACGTTGTTGGGCTTGAAGTCGCGGTGCACGATGCCGGCCTCGTGGATGGCGGCCAGCGCGGTCGCGGTGCCGATCGCCAGCCGCTCCAGCTCCTCGGGCCCGCGCGGCCCGTTGTGCGCCACCACGTCGTGCAGGGACGGACCGTCGATGAACTCGCTGACCACGTACGGCTGGTCGCCGTGCAGGTCGGCCTCCAGCACCCGGGCGGTGCAGAACGGCTCGACCCGCTGCGCGGCCGACACCTCGCGGTTGAACCGGGCCCGCGCGGACGGATCGCCGGCCATCGACGAATGCAGCAGCTTGATCGCCACGTACTCGCCGTCCGGGGCGCGGCCTAGGAAGACCGACCCCTGGCCGCCCGCGCCGAGGCGCCCGACGACCTCGAACCGTCCCAGCGCCCGGGGATCGCCTGGCTCCAGGGGAGCGGCATCCGGCATCTGACCCTCCAGTGACCCGCAGTAGATGTGCCGCGTGGTGAACGCCGGCCCCGTACCGGCCCTCCCGGCGGCGGCCGGGTGGTCCGCGACGCGGCGCGCCCCAACCTCGGCGGGCACGATATCGCGTTAGGTCAGACGTTTCATCGCAGCTTCCGGTTCGCTGCGGACCGATCAAGATGCCGCTTTCGGTTCGGGCGGCCGGACGCGGCCGCGCGCCGCGCGGTGCAGCCGGTGCGCACAAGCCCTACGGGGCAGGTATGATCCGGCCGCCGCGGGGTGGCTCGCCGAGGGTCCCGGTACTGATGAACGCCGTGACGCCCGGCCGGACATGTGACCGACGACACACATCCTGAGGATCGATCCCGGTGACGGGTGTCACCGGCGGGACCGGTCGCGTCTTGCGTGTCAGGGGTCACTACCCGTGACAGAATTTCCCGCCCGGATCGGGCACAAGACGAGTCCCCCGAGCGTTAGATCCGCGCGACGGGGCGCATAAAGGACTGAGGGGGATGGAGATAGAAGATGGCGACCGACTACGACAGCCCGCGTAAGACAGACGACGACCTGGGCGAGGACAGCCTGCAGGAGCTCCAGGCCCGCCGCGCCGACAAGGCCGCGAGCATCATCGACGAGGACCTGGACGCCGGCGAGGTCGCCGAGCTTCCCGGTGCCGACCTGTCGAACGAGGAGCTCACCTTCCGGGTGGTGCCGCGCCAGGCCGACGAGTTCACCTGCAGCCGGTGCTTCCTGGTGCACCACCGCAGCCAGCTGGCCAGCGAGAAGAACGGCCAGCCGGTCTGCCGCGAGTGCGCCGCCTGAGATGCTCCGGCGGCGTGATGGGCGGAAGCGGCCGGTGACGGCGGACCGCGGGCGCAAGCACGACGGCGATCGCGCGGCGCAGGGGGCGCCGCGCGACGACGATTCGGCAGTGGACGATTCGGCAGTGGACGACGCGGTCCGGCAGGGCGGCCCGGAGCCCGGCGGCGACGCCGCCGGATCGGGCGAGGGCGCCCTCGTCCGGCCGGGCGAGGCCGCCGCCGAGCCCGCCGCCGACCCCACCGCCGAGATCGACACGCTGATCGGCCGTCTGTCGGCCGGCGAGAACATGGACGGCGAGACCCGCGGCCGCCTGCTGGCGCGGCTGGCCCACCTGCTGGCGGGCGGCGTGCGCAGGGCGGGCGCCGCGGGCCTGGCACGCGGCCGGCTGCTGGCCGACGCGCTGATCGCGGCGGCGCCGCACATCCCCGTCCGCGACCTGGAGACCCTGCGCGCCCACCACCACGGGCTGGAGGGCGAGGAGCTGGCCGACAGCCTGGTCCGGGTGGCGAGCAACGCCACCACGGCGGTGGGCGCGGCCGGCGGGGCGCTGGCCGCGGTCGAATTCGCCGCCCCGCCGCTGCTGCTGTCGGCCCCCGCGCAGCTGGCCGCCGAGACGCTCGTGGTCGCGGCCATCGAGGTCAAGCTGATCGCCGAGCTGCACGAGGTGTACGGGGTGCGCGCGCAGGGGTCGGGCGCCGCGCGGGCCGCGGCGTATCTGACCGCCTGGGGCAAGCAGCGCGGCCTCTCGCCCCTGGAGATCAAGAACGGGTCGTTCACCAACGCGCTCGGCTCGGCCGCCAAGGCGGCCCTGCGCAAACGCCTCATGCGCTCCTTCGGCCGCAGCATCAGCACGCTGGGCCCGTTCCTCACCGGCGCCGCCGCCGGGGCCGCCCTCAACCGGTCCGCCACCAAGCGCGTCGCCGAGGCCGTCCGCGCCGACCTGCGGCGCCATGCCGCCGCCCAGCCGCCGTTGGGGCGGCCGGTGCCGCCATCGCGGACCGAGCTGGACGCCCCCGCCCGGCAGGAGGCCGGCGACGACGTCCGGCTGGCGGTCGGCGACGACTCCGCCGGGCAGTTGCCTCCGCCCGGGCCCGCGCCCGGCTCCGGGCAGCTCCCGCCGCCCGCTCCGCCCCCGTCAGCGGACTGACGCCCCGCCCGGCCGAGAAGGGCCGGTGACCGGACGGGCAGGCCATGGCCCGTGTCGCGGCGGTTTTCCGCCATCGGCCGCCGCACCGCCAGGCGCCGCGGCCCGTCCGGCTCCGGTCGGCGCCGGGCCGGACCCGCGGGCCGTCAGGCGAACTCCAGATCCCCCTTGACCGAGTCGCGTCCGGCCAGCCACAGCCCCAGCGCCTCCCGCGTGCCGCGCACCTCCGGGCCCCGGCCCACGGGACGGTGCCCGTCGGTGGGCACCACGCGGTAGCGCAGCACGCGGCGGTTCAGCCACAGGCTCAGCTGCAGCCCCTCGCGGAACACGGCGGTGGCGACCGTGTCGGGCAGGGTCCGCTCGCGGCCCAGCCCGCGCAGCACGTCCTGGTGGTGCATGCCGAGGTCGCCGAGCAGGAACGCGGCCCCGGCGCGGCCGGTGGTGCTGGGGCGCTCGGCCCACTGCTCGGCCCACTCCATCAGCCGGTCCCGCGACAGCGGGCGGGCGCGGTCCACCTGGGCCTGGTTGGCGGCGTTGATGCGCGGGCCGTACGGCAGGTAGGAGGCCAGGAGGTAGTCCAGGGCGATCACGTGGGCGAGGACGTCGCGGGGCGCCCAGCGGGAGCACAGCGTCCGCCCCGACTGGAACTCCTCGTCCGACAGGTCCGCCATCGTGTCGACCATCCTGCGGCGCTCGGCGCGCAGTTCGTCCTCGTACGGAAAGCTGATCGTTTCCAGCAAAGGCATCGTGGCCGGTCCCTTCCGACGGTGCGGGACCGACCACGATACGCGGGGCGCTGGACCCCCTGTCCAATAGGGGTGCCGTCAGGTGTTCGCCTTCAGGTGGGAGGGCAGCTCCCCGGTCCCCTTGACCCACTGCCGCGCCGCGGCGCGGGTGGCCAGCAGCCGGGCCACCTCCATGCCCACCCCCATGATCACGGCCCAGCCGATGGCCTCGCTCAGCGCGACCTCGGGGGACTCGGGATTGGTCGGCGGCTCCTTGCCGGTGGTCTTCTTCCAGGCCAGCGTGATCAGCTTCCTGGCGGCGAAGCCCCCGGCGAACGCGGCGGCCCCCGCCACGATCCGCCAGCCGATGTCGCCCTTCTCGGCCATGCTCGTCCTCCCGTTGTCCTGACTCGCCCCGACGCTACCGGAAGCACCCGGCCGGGCACGGCAAGTCCCGTCCCGTGATCGGGAGCGTCCCCCGGGACGGGGCGATGATTCACGCGCGGAGCGCCGGCGTGCGGCTACGGCACGACGGCTTGCGTCTCCACCCGACTGCGGCCCGCCGCCGCCCTGGCCGCCGCCTGACCGGTTCCTGACCCGCGCGGCAGGGGTTCCTGCCCGCATGGCACGGGGCATACCGAATGGCGTTCCGTTCCGGTGGGGCGCGCGCTAGCGTAAGTGGACGCTGACAACCTTGGGAGGAGCCGCCCTGTGACGGACCTGCAGGAGTACGGCCGCCGGGCGAGAGCCTGGCTGGAGGCCAACACCCGCGACCTGCCGCCCGAACCGGACCTGGCCGCGGCCCGCGCGTTCATGGCGCGGCTGTACGACGCCGGGTACTCGGGTATCACCTGGCCCGCCGCGTACGGCGGGCAGGGCCTGTCGGCGGCCGAGGAGCGGGCCTTCCAGCAGGCCGCCCGCGACTTCACGCTGCCGATCGGGGTGTTCGGCATCGGCCTCGGCATGTGCGGGCCGACGATCCTGTCGCTCGGCACCGAGGAGCAGAAGAAGCGCTACCTGCCGCCGCTGCTGCGCGGCGAGGAGATCTGGTGCCAGCTGTTCTCCGAGCCGGGCGCCGGGTCGGACGTGGCGTCGCTGCAGACCCGCGCCGTCCGCGACGGCGACGGCTGGGTGGTCAACGGCCAGAAGGTGTGGACGTCGGTGGCGCGGCAGGCCGACTTCGGGCTGCTCATCGCGCGGACCGACCCGGACGCCACCAAGCACCGCGGCATCACGATGTTCGTCGTGGACATGCACGATCCCGGCGTGACCGTCCGGCCGCTGCGCGACATGACCGGCGAGGCGCACTTCAACGAGGTGTACTTCGACGACGTGCGCGTCCCCGCCGACCGGGTGGTGGGGGAGGTCAACGGCGGATGGCAGGCGGCCGTCACCACCCTGCTGCACGAGCGGGTGTCCATCGGGATGGGCGCCGCCCGCACCGAGCGGCCCGCCTCGTTCAACGTGATGTCGGCGGCGGCGCGCGAGCGGGGGCTGCTGGGCGATCCGGCCGTGCGCGACCGGCTCGTCGACCTGTACGTGCGGGAGCGGGCGTTCGACCTGTTCAACGCGCGGCTGTCGCAGGAGGTCAAGGCCGGCATCGACCCGGGGGCGCGCGGGTCGGTCGCCAAGCTGCTGCTGGCCGAGCTGACGCTGTCGTCCGCCGACAGCGCCGGCGAGATCCTCGGCCCGGAGACGGTCGCCTACGCCGGGCACGACGAGGGCAGGATCGCGCGGGCGCTGTCGTGGGCGCCCGGCATGGCGCTGGGCGGTGGCACCAACGAGATCATGCGCAAC
This sequence comes from Actinomadura sp. NBRC 104425, assembly GCF_030269545.1. Lineage (GTDB taxonomy): Bacteria > Actinomycetota > Actinomycetes > Streptosporangiales > Streptosporangiaceae > Spirillospora > Spirillospora keratinilytica. The sequence goes on from NZ_BSTN01000010.1 coordinate 57,876, forward strand.
ATCATCGGTGACCGGGTGCTGGGGCTGCCGCGCGAGCCGCAGGTGGACCGGGACGTGCCGTTCCGCGAGCTGAAGGTCGGCACGCAGGCGAAGGAGGCGGGCCGATGAGGCTGATCCCGTCCGAGGAGCAGAGGGAACTGGCGGCGTCGGTGCGGGCGTTTTTGGCCGACACCGCGCCGATGGCGCGCGTCCGCGAGGTCGCCGAGTCCGACGAGCCCTACGACCGGGACGTGTGGCGGCGGATGACCGGCGAGCTCGGCCTGGCCGGGCTGGCCGTTCCCGAGGCGTACGGCGGCGCGGGCGCGGGGCACGCCGAGGTCGCCGTGGTCATGGAGGAGCTGGGCGCGGCGCTCACCCCCGCCCCCTACCTCGCCTCGGCCGTCCTGGCGGCGAACGTGCTGCTGGCGGCCGGGGACGAGCAGGCCGCCAAGGACCTGCTGCCGGACATCGCAAGCGGCCGGACGGTCGCCGCGTTCGCCGTCCCGCAGCCCGGCGGGCCGCTGCCGACCTGGGACGGGAAGGGGCTGACCGGCACCCTGCCGCGCGTGCTCGACGGCGCCGCCGCCGACCTGATCATCGTCCCGGCCCGGGCCGACGGGGCCACCGCGCTGTTCGCCGTCGAGGGCGGGGAGCGGACGCCGCTGACCACGCTGGACCTCACCCGCCCGCAGGCCCGCGTCGAGCTCGACGGCACGCCCGGCCGCCGCATCGCCGCGGCCGACGCCGACGCCGCGATCGGGCGCGCGCTGGACCTGGCCGCGGTCGCGCTGGCCGCCGAGCAGCTCGGCGGCATGCGCCGCTGCCTGGACACGATCGTCGAATACGCCAAGCTGCGCGTGCAGTTCGGCCGGTACGTCGGGTCGTTCCAAGGCGTCAAGCACCGGCTGGCCGACATGCACTGCACGCTGGAGCAGGCCGAGTCGATCGTCCGGTACGCGGCGTGGGCGGCCGACGACGCCCCCGAGGAGCTGCCCGTGGCGGCGGCTCTGGCCCAGACCTTCGTCGGCCCGGCGTACTTCCGGGTGGCCAAGGACCATCTGCTGCTGCACGGCGGCATCGGCTTCACCTGGGAGCACGACGCGCACCTGTACTACAAGCGCGCCAAGACCGACGAGCTTCTGCTGGGCGCGCCCCGCGAGCACCGCTCCCGGCTCGCCGAGCGCCTCGGGCTGCTGCCCTGACCGGAGCCCGGCGCCGGATACGCGACGGGTGCTCAGTACGTGAAGGGCAGGTGCTTGATCCCGTTGATGAAGTTGGAGTAGAGGCGGTCCGGCTCCCCGGCGGCGCGGATGCCGGGGAGCCGCCCGAACAGCTCCCGGAACATCACGGTCATCTCGCGGCGGGCCAGGTTGGCGCCCAGGCAGAAGTGCGGCCCCGGCCCGCCGAAGCCGACGTGCGGGTTGGGGGACCGGGTGATGTCGAAGACGTCCGGGTCCTCGAAGACCGTCTCGTCGCGGTTGGCGGAGTTGTAGAACAGCAGCACCTTGTCGCCCGTCCGGAACCGGTGCCCGTTCAGCTCGTAGTCGCGGGTGACCGTGCGGCGGAACTGGATGACCGGGGTGGCCATCCGCACGATCTCCTCCACCGCGCCGCCGATGCGGCCCTCGAAGTCCTCCATCAGCAGGGCCCGCTGCTCGGGGTTGTCGGTGAGCAGCTTGAGCCCGTGCGTCATGGCGTTGCGGGTCGTCTCGTTGCCCGCCACCACCAGCAGGATGAAGAACGAGCCGATCTCCTGGTCGGTCAGCGCCTCCCCGTCGACGTTCGCCTGCACCAGCGCGGAGACGAGGTCGTCACCGGGGTCGCGGCGGCGGCGCCGGGCCAGCTTCATGGCCAGGTGGTTCAGCTCGTACCCGGCGGTCATGACCTTGGTCAGGCCGTACAGGACGCCGGTGCGGGTGATGCCGTCGCGGACGAACCGGATCCCGCCGGCGTACTCCGGATCGCCCAGGCCGAGGATGATGTTCGTCCGGTCGTACACCATGGGCCGGTCCCGCTCGGGGATGCCCATCATGTCGCAGATCACCCGGACCGGGAGCCGGGCGGCGACGTCGGTGACGAAGTCCCCCGGGCCGCCCGCCAGCACGTCGTCGACGATGCGCACGGCCTCGGCCCGCAGGTCCTCTTCCAGCTTGGCCAGGACGCGGGGGGTGAACGCCCGCGACACGATGCGGCGCAGCCGCGCGTGCCGCGGGTCGTCCATGTTGATCATCGAGCCGAAGTAGCGGGCCAGGTAGCCGGGCATGTCGGCGATGCTGTTGGAGCAGGGTTCGCTGCTGAAGACCTCCGGCGCGCGGCTGGCCGCCACCACGTCGGCGTGCCGCACCAGCGCGTAGTAGCCGGGCCCGCTGCGGATGAACGGCAGCTTCAGCTCGCGGAAGAACTGCGGATGCTCGCGGGCGCGCAGCGCGGCGAACGCGGCCTCCCGCTCGTGCGGCGGGCGGGCCCAGAAGGCCAGGTCCGACAGGTCGATGTCGCGTTCGGTGCGCGCTGTGGTCGCCGCCATGACCGCATCCCCTGACAGAATGATGTTCGGTTTCCATGGAAGCCGCGCCCGGCGGGGACGTCAAGCCATGGCGATCCGGCGGCGCAGCACGGCCCGCTCGGCCGCCGTCCAGGCCGTGGACGCCAGCAGGTACACCCCGGCGGCCAGCGGCAGGAACGCCGCCGTCGCGACCGTGCCGAACGGCAGCAGCCGCAGCGGCCCCTCGGCGTGCCGGGACGTCCACCACGCCACCGCCGCCAGCAGCGCGAACAGCCCGAGGAACAGCAGCGACTGCGGCGCGAAGATCCCGGCGCCCCCGACGACGCCGATCCAGTTCTGGCCGAGCGGCGTGCCCAGCAGGGTGTGCGCCAGAAGCAGGTTCTGGTGCCCGTTGACGGTGGCCGAGACGAACAGCCGGTACATCACGGCCAGCACCGGCAGCTGCGCCAGCGCCGGCCCGATCCCGGCGAACGGCGACACGCCCTCTGCGGCGTACAGCGCCTGCAGTTCGCGGCGCAGCCGCACCGGGTCCCGGCCGTGCCTGTCCCGCAGCGCCCTGACCTTGGGCAGCAGCCGGACGCGGGCCCGCTCTCCTTGCGCCTGCGCGACGGCCAGCGGCACGAGCAGCCCCCGGACGAGCACGGTGACGACGACGATCGCCGCCGCCACGGACGGCCCGCCGCCCAGGAAGCCCAGCGTGTCCGCGATGGCGGTCACCAGGTCATGGGCGAGCGCCACCGCGGTGTCGAGAACGAACATGAGTGAAAGCCCTTCACGAGTCGGAGATCAGCGGATCGAGGTCGCGATCTCCGCCCCGGGGGCTCGGGGACGGGGCCGTCCCGCCGCGTCCGGGTCGCGCTGCGGCAGGAACGCCGTGCGCAGCGTCCGGTCCCGCAGCGCCGTGCGGACCCGTGCGGCCGACACGCGGGGCTCCACCCGGACGGCGGCGGTCGCCGCGGCGGCCAGCAGCAGTCCGGCCAGCGCGAACGCCAGCGCCGCGCCCTGCCCGCCGTCGGCGGTCGCCAGCGCGGACAGCAGCGTCAGGACCGGCGCCCAGATCCGCGCGATGTCGTGCACGTCCGGCCCTTCCTGCGAACAAACCCGCTCATACCGACGTCCCGCCCCGCCCGGCGGTTCCCTCCCCGCCATCCGGCATCTGCGCCCTAGCCGAGATGCAGCCACGCGAGGGCGGTGAGGGCGGCGAGCGCGGCCCCCTTGACCACGACCGGGACGCGGCGGCCGACGAGGGCGGCGCGGTCGGGGGAGCGGGACAGGTAGGCCAGGACGGCGCTGAGGGCGCGGCCCGCACCGAAGGCGGCCCCGGCCAGCAGCGTCGCCGCCGACCCCGGGCGGCTGAGCAGCAGGCCGAGCGCCAGGACGTACGGAGTGGTCGCCGACACGTAGGTGCGCACGCCGGTCCCGAGTTCGAAGCCGAACCGCAGCGCGCCCGCGCGAAGGCGGTCGGCGAGCACCTCCGGCGGGATCTGGCGGGCGTTCTGCGGCAGCCGCAGCCGCACCAGCCCGAGGTCGCGGGCCGCGCCCAGGGCCGCGACCGCCACGATCGCGGCCGTGCGCGCCGGCGGCGGGACGGGCGCGGCCAGGCCGGACAGCAGCCACAGCACCGCCGCGCTGAGCGTGCCCCCGAGCACGAGCCCGAGGGTGAAGACGGCCAGGACCCAGCCCTGCCGTACCGGAGCCCGCCAACCTGGCGAGAACAGCACCGACTCGCTGTTACGCGTTCAAACCGACCCCGACAGCGCGTATCCGGCCAGCGCACCCACCGACGCCCAGCACAGGACGGTCGCGTCCCTGGCCGCCGCGGCCACCGCGAGCAGCGCCAGCGCGGCGGCCGGCGGCAGCGGATCGGTCAGGGCGCGGCGCAACCGCCCGGCCGCGGCGGGCGCGTCCGGGGCGGCCGTCACTTCTTCTTCACCTTTTTCGCCTTCTTCACCCCGTCCAGGTCGTCGTCCCACTCGACGTCGGGGACGGGCGGCTCCTTCGGGGCGGGCGCGGTGCGGCACGACACCGCCTTGCGGCAGATGGTCCGGTACCAGTTGCCGTGCCTGGACTTCTTCCAGCCGTCGTGGCACCGCCAGGTGACGCCGCCGCTGCAGCCGCCGCACTCGCCGGCGTACGCCCACAGCCAGCCGTCGTACCCGCCGCCGTAGCACTGGTTGGGGCGCAGTTTGTACCTGCCGGGGTCGGACGCGCCCGACTTGTGGAAGCCCTTGTGCCTGCCGCTGGTCCGGCAGCAGGACGGGCACACCAGGCTCGGCCCGCAGCCGGGGGAGCAGTTGTGGTCGTGCGCGTAGGACGGGCAGCGCGGATAGATGTCGTAGTTGCCGGCCAGGCGGAAACCGGCGGCCAGCGCCTGCCGGGCGGGCGGGAACACGCCGAGCGCGTGCAGCCCGGCGGTCGCCCCGGCGGCGGCCAGCCCCGCGAGCAGCCCGCGCCGCCCCGGCAGCGGAGGACGCCCGCCGGGTGCGCGGCGGCGGACGCGCGCGGCACCGGGCGGGCGGGGCCCGCGCAGCGGCGGCACGTCCTCCGGGCCGATCACCGCGCCGCCTCCGCCGCCGCCAGCTCGCGCAGGGCCTCTGGCGAGCCCACGGGCTCGGCGGCCCGCACGCGCCCGGTGCCGTCCACGAGCACCGCGAACGGCGTGGCGGGGATGCGGTACGCGGCGAACAGGCCGTCGTGCTCGTCGGACAGGACGGCCGCCGCGCCCGGCACCTCGTCGTCCGGCGCCGGGCCGGAGAAGACCGCCCGCACCGGATGGCCGAGCGCCCCCGCGGCCGCCAGGACCTCCTCGCACACGCCGCAGTCGCGGTCCAGGAACAGCAGCAGGCCGGGGCCGAGCCGGTCGAACCCGGGCGCCGGCGACCCCGGGGCCGGGCCGAGCGGGGCGGTGCGCGGGGCGCCCCCGCCCAGGGCGTGCACCTGCCGGACGAGCCCGGCCACCACCAGGGCCAGCAGGAGCAGCACCGCCCACGTCACCAGCAGCGCACTGGTTACGAAACTCATCCGGCCGAACTCCTCTCCCGCTCCTGCGCCAGGGCGGACGGCAGCGACCACAGCAGCACCGCCAGCACCACCCCCATGGCGACGACGATCAACGACTCGGCGGCGGGACGGGACGCGGGCGGCCCCCAGACGGCGCCCGCCAGCGCCAGGACGGCCGGCACGCCCGCACGGACGGCCACCCACCCGGTCATCGGCGTCGAGGCGTCACCCGCGCAGCCGCACGGCACCGGGTGCGGGCTCGTCCTCGCCACATGCGCCGCATACAGCGCGTAGACGCCCAGCAGGACGGCGGCCACGGCCAGGCACGCGCGCAGCAGATCGTCCAGGCCCAGAAGCAGCCCCGCCGTCGCCCCCGCGCCGGTGACCGCCTCGGCCGCCACCGCCAGCACCGCCACCGGCCGCACCAGCGGACCCGGCACCGCCCCGTGCGCCCGCACCGCCGCGACGAGCACCCCGGGTCGCCGCGCGTGCCCCCACAGCGACACGGCCAGCACCAGCGGAACCGCGACCGCCGCGATCCCGACCGCAAGCCCGGCCATCACCGGACCGCCTCGACCGCCAGCCCGGCCAGCCGCCCGGGGATCCGCTCGGCCAGATGCTCCTCCGGCAGCACCGTGACCAGCAGCTCCCGCAGTGCCAGCAGGAAGTACGGGCCCTGCCCGGGCAGGGTGTCGCGGAACAGCTCGCCGCCCGCGACCGGCGCGCCCCGCCACGGCGGCAGTCGCCGCCGGGTCCGCGCGTCCAGCGCGGCGATCTCCAGCAGCCCCAGCCCCGGCACCTCCTTCACCAGCACGGCGTCGGTGACCGCGGCGGCCGCCGGACCGGACGGCGCCGCGAGCCCGGGTCGGCGGGCGCGGCCGCGCGGCACGGCGGTGATCCCGTCGTCGTGCTCGGTGAGCCGCAGCGCGTCGAAGAACGCCACCGCGTCGGCCGGGCGCGCGTGGTACAGGTGCGTGAACACCGCGTGGCGCCGCCCCTCCCATATCGCGGCCAGCACCGGCTCGCGCATGCCGGTGGCCGGGTCGCCGATCGCGGTGCGGCCGGTGCGCAGCCGCCCGCCGTGGATGCGGAACTCCTGGTCGAGCCGCCGCACGCCGATGTCCGCGGCCCAGGCCAGCGCGTCGGCGCGGGTGCCGGCGGAGAACTCGTGCAGGCGGTCGGCGACGGCGATGCGCGCCACCGAGGTCACCGGGCGGCCCAGGTCGTGCCGGCCCGACAGCCGGACCCGGACGCCGTCGAGCGACCGGTGAACGGCGACCTGGCGCCTCACTGCGGCCCCCCTCTCCCGCGACCACGACTACGGAAGACGACGAAAGTGACACTACGCGATCGGAGTGTCACACGGTGCAATGCCGCCGGAAGCGGTCAACAGGCTGTGGGTAAAGTCCTTTCGGCGGCGCCGCGCGGCGTGCTCGGCACCGTTCACCGCCCCGCCCTGGATAGGCTCGGACGGTTCCCGGCGGCGCCCGACCGACCAGCGAGGAGACTTCGTGAGCAAGGTGGACGTGCTCATCCGGCGGCTCGACCCCGACCTGCCGCTGCCCGCGTACGCCCATCCCGGAGACGCCGGCGCCGACCTGGTCACCGCGGTCGACGTGGAACTGGCCCCCGGCGAGCGCGCGACGGTGCCCACCGGCATGGCGATCGCGCTGCCAGACGGCTATGCCGCGTTCGTTCACCCGCGTTCCGGTTTGGGCGCTAGGTTGGGGGTGACCATTGTGAACGCACCGGGTACGGTCGATGCCGGCTATCGCGGTGAGATCAAGGTGACCCTGCTGAACACCGACCCACGCGCCACCGTCCGGCTGCGGCGCGGCGACCGCATCGCCCAGATGGTCGTGCAGCGGGTCGAACACGCGGTCTTCCACGAGGTCGCCCGGCTTCCCGGGTCCGCCCGCGGGAACGACGGTTTCGGCTCCACGGGCGGGTTCGCGGATAATCGGTACGGTAACGAAGGAGCGTGAGTCGTGGCTTTTGGACGTCGCCGGCGGGACGACAAGCCCGCCGAGAAGCCCGAGCGGACAGCCGACGAGCGGGCGGAGGCGGCGGACGCCGAGACCGAGGCCGAGACCGAGGCTCCCGAGAAGGAGGCCGTCTCCCGCAGCGGACCGTGGGACTTCCAGGACTCCTATCCCGAGATGCAGCGGCTGGACTTCGGGTCCCTGCTGGTCCCTGTGGCGCAGGGGCTGGGCTTCCAGGTGAATTTCGAGGCGACCCAGGTCGACGAGGAGGGCAACCCGATCGACGCCCGCCCGGTCGCGGTGCTGGTCCAGCACGGCGAGAGCGCCATGCAGCTGCAGGCCTTCGCCGCGCCCAAGCGCAGCGGCATCTGGGACGACGTGCGCCGTGAGACCGCCAAGGACATCCAGGAGCAGGCCAACGGCCAGGTCCAGGAGGGCGAGGGCCCGTTCGGCCCCGAGATGGTGGCCATGGTGCCCGCCGCGCTGACCGAGGAGGTCCTGGCGGAGATGCCGCAGGAGGTGCGCGAGCAGATCCCCCAGGAGTTCATCGACCAGGGCTGGGCGCCGCAGCTGATCCGCTTCCTGGGCATCGACGGGCCGCGCTGGTTCCTGCAGGCCGTGGTGCAGGGCGCCGCGGTGCAGGACGAGGAGCAGTGGCAGGTCCTGGAGGACGTGCTGCGCAACGTGGTGGTGATCCGCGGCGAGCACCCCATGCCACCGCGGGAGCTGCTGGAGCTGCGCATCCCCAAGGAGTTCAGCGAGGCCGACGAGCAGCAGGAGCAGGAGGAGGAGAAGGTGCAGACCTTCGATCCCTTCGAACGCGGCCCGGAGATCACCGAGGTCCGCTGACCCCGCCGCCCGCGGGCCGGGCGAGGCCGAGCACGACCTGGCGGGACGGGCCCATCGGGCACGGGCCCGTCCCCGCCCTGTTGTCCTGCGCCCGGTCGTCCTGTGCTAGTCGTCCGGCGCGGCGGCGGACGCGGGCAACAGCCGTTCCAGCAGGTCGGACACGGTGATCGCGCCGATCAGGCGGCCCCGCCGGCCCTCCCGGCCGTCCACGACCGCCACCACCGGGCTGTGCGTCTCGGCCATCAGCGCGGCGATCTCCATCACCTGCGCGTCGCCGGGCACCACCGGCAGGCGCGGCGCCCGCTCCGGCACCAGCACGTCCCGCACCTTCCGGCCGACGAGTCGCCGGCACATGCGGTCGGCGTGGCCCTCGTCGTAGACGTGGGCCAGCGTCGGGTCCGCCTGAACATAGTGCGGGACGACGAACCGCAGGATCTGCGACCCGGGCAGCACCGCCACCGGATACCCGTCGTCGTCCACCACGATCAGCCCGGGCAGCCGCCGCTCGGCCAGCATCCGGGCCGCCTCCAGCGCGTCGGCCTCCGGCCGCGTGACCGGGAAGGGCCTGGCCAGTTCATGTGCCTGCACACCTCGAACGCTACTGCGCCGTGGCGGAGACGGCGCCGAGCGCCGCGATCATCCAGACTGGGGCCGGACCGGTCGTGCGGAGCGAGGGAGGCGTGCGGTGCCGCAGCGCGGTGACGAACCCGCGGACGTGATCGAGGCGGGTGGGGACGACGAGCCCGGCGCGGGGCGCGGCGGCCCGCTCGCCCGCCTGTTCGGCGGGCGGTCGCGCACCGCCGCCGCGGTCGCCGCCGCGGTCGTCGTGCTGGGGGTGATGGCGTTCGCCGCGCTGACCCGCGACGGCGGCCGCACGTCCGGCGACCGCGCCGACGAGCAGGGCGGCATCCCCGAGGTGGAGGCGCCCTCGTCCCCGACCCCCCACCCCACCCCCACGGTGACGTGGCCCGGGCCCACCCCGCCGCCCGACGACCCCGCCCTGTTCAAAGGCAGCGACAAGGCGCCGGTCACGATCGTGGAGTTCGGCGACTTCCAGTGCCCCAAATGCGGCACGTTCGCCCGGCGGACCCAGCCCGAGCTGATCCGCCGCTACATCGACACCGGGGTGGTCCGGCTGGTCTGGCGCGACTTCCCCACGTTCGGCGAGGAGTCCATGCGGGCGGCGGTGGCGTCCCGCGCGGCGGCCCGGCAGGGCCGGTTCTGGCAGTTCCACGACGCGCTGTACGCGCGGCAGCCCCGCATGAACAGCGGGCGGATCGATGACGAGTTCCTGCGCGACGTGGCCCGCCGCGCCGGACTGGACCTGGCCCGCTTCGACGCCGACCGCCGCGACCGCAAGGTGCGCGGCGCCGTCGAGGACGACTTCGCCTTCGGGCAGCGGCTCGGCGTCCCCGGCACTCCGGCGTTCCTGATCAACGGCGAGCCGTTCTTCGGCGCGCAGCCGCTGTCGGCGTTCGAGCAGGCCATCGAGAAGGCCCGCGCCGCCCGCTGACCCGCCCCGCCGTCACAGCCGCGAGGGCCGCACGGGGCGCTTGAGCGCACTGCCCGCCCGCCACACCGACCACGGCAGCTGCCAGTACCCCCATCCGTTGTGCCACTCCAGCGGCCGGTCGGTGCCGAGGATGGTGACGACGTCGCCCCGCAGCGACTGCGCGTAGAACCAGCGGGCGAACTCCGGGGACGCGTTCACGCAGCCGTGGCTGACGTTCGCCCGCCCCTGGGCGCGCACCGACCACGGCGCGGCGTGGACGTACTCCCCGCTGGAGGAGATCTGCACCGCGTGGCGGACCGTCTTGCGGTAGTAGCGGGGGTCCCTGCGGTCGGTGACGCCCATCCACGCCGATGACATCACCACCGGGTCGGCCTTGCCCATGGTCAGGTGGACGCCGCTGGTGGTGGTGTACTTGCGCGCCCCGCCCTTGCCCGCGCTGATGCCCGCCGACCGCACGGTGCGGCCGTTCACCCGCACGGTCATGCGGTGCCGCGGCACGTCCACGGTGCTGATCCGGGCCGGGCCCACGCGGAACCCGGTCGCGTGGTCGGACCGGCCGTACACGCCCGGCGCCGCCCGCACCCCCGCGGTGTGCGCCACCAGCGCCACCCGCTGCCCGGCGGGCCAGAACCGGCGCGGCCGGAACACCACCCGGCGGCCGTCCAGCCACCGCCACGCGCCCGGCACCGGACGGCTCATGCGCAGCTCCAGGGACCGTTCCACCGCCGCGCGGTCGAGCACCGGCCGGTCGAACACGACGATGACCGGCATGCCCACCCCGACCGTCTCACCCGCGCGGGGCGTCACGTCGGCGATCCCGAACGCGGCCTGCGGGCGCAGTGTGCTGAACCGCGCGGTGGCGGACGTGGGGCGGCCCCCTTCGACGCCGCTGGAGTCGACGGTGTAGACGGTGCCGGGGCGCAGCGTCCAGCGCGTGCGCCAGGTGCGGCGGTCGCGCGACATGCGGCCGGGCGCGCGGGTGCCGTCGGCGGCGCGCACGACGACGCGGCGCAGCGTGCCGCGCTGCGCGGTCACCACGATCCGCCGGTCGGGCCGCACCCCGCGCGCCCCGTGCCCGGGCGTGATCCAGATGGGCGGCGGCGCGGCCGCCGCCCCGGACGCGCGGGAGCCCCGTCCGCCCCCGCCGGCCTCGTGTCCGCCTCCGCCGCACGCGGCCAGGGCGGCGAGGGCGGCCGCGAGCGTCGCGGCCGCGCCCCCGGCCGTCCGGTTCCGCCAAGTCCGTGCGTTGCCCCTGCGCAGCATCCTGTCCCCGTACCGTCTGCCATGACCTGCCGATGAACATCCCTCTGTAGCGGTCGTCCTACGGAGGGTGACGCCACCAAAACCTAGACGCCGCGCGGCCCGGTCGGGGGGAGGCCGCCGAAGCCGCGCGTCTCGATTGGGTGACGGAACCGGGCCGCGCCGCCGCGGCACCGGCCCCGCCCGCCCGTCTCGTCGCAGGTCACCCCGGTTTCCGGCGTTCGCTCCGCCGTCCCGGGCAGTCCTTGCCGGGATGCCTTACGCTTCCAACATGGACGAGGTGCCGGCCGATACACGGGCCGCGACGCGCAAAACCCCCGAGTCCGATCGCGGACGCGGCGGGTTGCGACGCTTCCTGCGCCGCATGACGTCGAGCAAGGCCGAAATGGAGGCCGAAGAGCTGCAGAAGAGCAGCGGAGCGGAGGGCGCCACCCCCATCACCGCCTGCGCGGCGCGCAAGCGCGCCTGCGTGGCGGGTACGCTACGTACGGTGACCCTGCGACCCCGTGGCGGGGCTCCGGCCCTGGAGGCCGAGCTCTACGACGGCACCGACGTGATCAACCTGGTCTGGCTGGGCCGCCGCAAGATCGCCGGGATCGACCCGGGGCGGCGGCTGCGCGCCGAGGGACTGGTGAGCGTGCAGGACGGACGCAAGGTCATGTTCAACCCCCGCTACGAGCTGCGCGGGTCAGCGTGACCGCCGGCGCGGCGGAGGGAGGCCCGGTGGACGAGCGCGAGGCGAACGGGGGCGGCGTGGCCGCGGACGACGAGGTGGCGACCGGCGACGGCACGGCGCGCGGTGAGAACGCCGAGCGCGCCGAGCGCGGTGGGAACGCCGAGCGCGCCGGGGGCAGCGCGCACGACACGGTCGAGGCCGCGGTGCGGGCCCAGCTGGCCAAGGCGCTGGGCGGCGTCCGCGGCATGATCGAGGCCGCCGTGCCCACCATCGCCTTCACCACCGCCTACGTCGCGAGCAAGGACGTCAAGCTGGCCGCGGGCATCGGGGTCGGTGCGGCGGTGCTGCTGCTGCTCGTGCGGATCGCGCAGCGCTCCACCCCGCAGTTCGTGCTCAACAGCCTGGTGGGCATCGCGATCGCGGCGTTCTTCGCGCTGCGCTCGGGCCGGGCCGAGGACGCGTTCGTCCCCGGCATCCTGTACAACGCCGCCTACGCGGTCGGCATGATCTTCTCGATCGCGGTGCGCTGGCCGGTTGTGGGCTTCATCATCGGCTCGGTCACCGGCGACCCCACCGGGTGGCGCTCCGACCCGGGCGTGGTGCGCCTGTGCACCCGGCTGACCTGGCTGCTGGCGGTGCCCAACGTGCTGCGCGTGGCCGTGCAGTACCCGATCTACCTGGCCGACGGCGACCAGAGCGCCCTGCTGGGCCCCGTCAAGATCGTGATGGGCTGGCCGCTGCAGGTCGCCGCCCTGGCCGCCATGGTCTGGGTGCTCGCCCGCGGCCGCACCCCCCTCACCCCGCCCCGCCCCTCCGCGTAGGCGCCGACAGCAGGGGGGCCCGCGGAAAGCGCGGGCCGAACACCGCCCGTCATGTCTTCCAGGGGGCGCCCGTGACGCCCTGCGGGCGGTCGGCGCCCGCAGGGCGCGGGGTCAGCGGGCGCCGAGGAGTTCGGCGAGCTCCTCCTCGACGTCCTGGCTGGCGACGAACATCAGCTCGTCGCCCGGTTCGAGGGTGTCGTCGCTGCTGGGGACCAGCACGCGGCCCTCCCGCAGGATCGCCACCAGCGCGGTGTCGCGCGGCCAGGACACCGACCCGACGCGCTCGCCGCCCAGCGGGGCGTCCTCCGGCAGCGTCAGCTCGACCAGGTTGGCCTCGCCCTGCCGGAACGTCATCAGCCGGACCAGGTCGCCGACGCTGACCGCCTCCTCGACCAGGGCCGACAGCAGCCGCGGCGTCGACACCGCCACGTCCACGCCCCACGACTCGTTGAACAGCCACTCGTTCTTGGGGTGGTTGATGCGGGCCACCACGCGCGGCACCCCGTACTCGGTCTTGGCCAGCAGCGACACCACCAGGTTGACCTTGTCGTCCCCGGACGCGGCGACGACCACCTGGCAGCGCTCCAGCGCCGCGTCGTCCAGCGAGGAGATCTCGCAGGCGTCGGCCAGCAGCCACTCGGCCCGCGGCACCGTCTCCACCTTGATGGCGCGCGGGCTCTTGTCGATCAGCAGCACCTCGTGGCCGTTCTCCAGCAGCTCCTGGGCGATGGAGCGGCCCACCGCCCCGGCTCCGGCGATCGCAACCCGCATCAGGCCTCCTCCTCACCGCGCGCGGCCACCGCCGCGTTGACCCGCTCCAGGTCGTCGGCGCGGGCCATGATGTGCACGATGTCGCCGTCCTGGATGACGGTGTCGGCCTCGGGCACCAGCGCCTCGCCCATCCGGGACAGGAACGCCACCCGCGTGCGGGCGGCCTCCTCCAGCGCGGCCACCTTGTCGCCGACCCAGGCGGGGCCGAGGTCCAGCTCGGCCAGCACGACCTCGCCGGTCGGGTCCCGCCACAGCGGCTCGGTGCCCTCGGGCAGCAGCCGGCGCAGGATCTGGTCGGCCGTCCACCGCACGGTCGCGACCGTCGGGATGCCGAGCCGCTGGTACACCTCGGCGCGGCGGGGGTCGTAGATCCGGGCGACGACGTTGTCGACGCCGAAGGTCTCCCTGGCCACCCGGGCGGAGATGATGTTGGAGTTGTCGCCGCTGCTGACCGCCACGAACGCCGACGCCTGCTCGATCCCCGCCTCGGCGATCACGTCGCGGTCGAACCCGAACCCGGTGATGCGCCGCCCCTTGAAGCCGCTGCGCAACCGGCGGAACGCCTCCGGATTCTGGTCGATGATGGCCACCGAGTGGCCCTTGTCCTCCAGGATGTGGGCGAGCGTCGACCCCACCCGCCCGCAGCCCATGATCACGATATGCACGGCCGTTCCTTCTCCGGTTACCCCCAGGATCGCTCCTGCTCGGACGATCCATGCCGGGCTGCAAAACTACACATCCGCCCAGGCGAGTACTACCCGACCGGGCGGAACTCCAGCCATCGGTACGCCCGGGACGGGCCGGTGCGAACGGTGCGGGACCGGCGGCTAGAGTCTCATCCGTGTCGAAGGCATCCGACCTCGTCAAGCGGCTGGTCGTCGGCCGGGCCCTGCGCAGCACGCAGCTGCACGAGCAGCTGCTCCCCAAGCGCATCGCATTGCCGATCTTCGCCAGCGACCCGCTGTCCTCGGTCGCGTACGCGCCGCAGGAACTGCTCATGATGCTGGCGGTCGCAGGGGTGTCATTCTACGCCTACGGGCCGTGGATCGCCCTGGCGATCGTCCTGCTGATGGCGGTCGTCGTCGCCTCGTACCGGCAGAACGTCCACGCCTACCCCAGCGGCGGCGGCGACTACGAGGTCGCCACCGTCAACCTGGGGCCCAACGCCGGGCTCACCGTGGCCAGTGCGCTGCTGGTCGACTACGTGCTGACCGTCGCGGTGTCGGTGTCGTCGGGGGTGGACAACATCGGCTCGGCGATCCCGGTCATCGGGGAGAACCCGGTCGCCGCCGCGCTGGCCATCATCGCCCTGCTGACCGTGATGAACCTGCGGGGCGTCCGGGAGTCTGGAACGTTCTTCGCCATCCCCACCTACGCGTTCGTCGCGGGCGTGCTGTGCATGGTCGCCTACGGGCTGTTCCGGCTGGGCGTGCTCGGCGACCACCTGCGCGCGCCCACCGCCGACCTGCAGGTGCGCCCCGAGCACAGCGACCTGGCCGGGTTCGCCGTGCTGTTCCTGCTGCTGCGGGCGTTCTCGTCCGGCTGCGCCGCGCTGACCGGCGTGGAGGCGATCAGCAACGGGGTGCCGGCGTTCCGCAAGCCCAAGAGCCGCAACGCCGCCACCACGCTGCTGATGATGGGCACGATCGCGGTCACCATGTTCTGCGGCGTGATCGTGCTGGCGCTGGAGTCGCACGTGCGGGTGGCCGAGAACCCCGCCGCCGACCTGCTGCGCGACGGGCGTCCGGTCGGCCCCGGCTACATCCAGGAGCCCATCCTCACCCAGGTCGCCTCGGCGGTGTTCGGCGACGGCTCGCTGCCGTTCTTCTACATCGCCGTGGTCACCGCGCTGATCCTGTTCCTGGCCGCCAACACCGCCTACAACGGCTTCCCGGTGCTCGGCTCGATCCTGGCGCGCGACGGCTACCTGCCGCGCCAGCTGCACACCCGCGGCGACCGGCTGGCGTTCAGCAACGGCATCATCATCCTGGCGACCATGGCCGGGCTGCTGGTGTACGCCTTCCACGCCGAGGTCACCAAGCTGATCCAGCTGTACATCGTCGGCGTGTTCGTGTCGTTCACGCTCGGCCAGATCGGCATGGTGCGGCACTGGAACCGGCACCTGGTCACCGAGACCGACCCGGCCGTGCGGCGGCACATGAAGCGCTCGCGGATCATCAACGCGGTCGGCGGCTCCACGACCGGGCTGGTGCTGGTGATCGTGCTGCTGACCAAGTTCACGCACGGCGCGTGGATCGTGTGCATCGCCATGCCGGTGCTGTTCGTGATCATGAAGGGCATCCGGGGGCACTACGACCGGGTCCGCGAGGAGCTGACCCCCACCGGCGAGGACGTGGCGCTGCCCGCCCGCAACCACGCGATCGTCCTGGTGTCCAAGCTGCACAAGCCGACACTGCGGGCGCTGGCGTACGCGCGGGCGACCCGCCCCTCCACCCTGGAGGCGGTCACCGTGGCCGTCGACCACGACGAGGCGCGGCGGCTGCAGGGCGAATGGGAGGCCCTCGACCTGCCCGTCCCGCTGAAGATCCTGGACTCGCCGTACCGGGAGGTCACCCGGCCGGTGCTGGAGTATGTCAAGAGCGTGCGCCGCAAGAGCCCCCGCGACGTGGTGACGGTGTTCCTGCCCGAGTACGTGGTGGGCCACTGGTGGGAGCATCTGCTGCACAATCAGAGCGCGCTGCGGCTGAAGGGGCGGCTGCTGTTCGTGCCCGGCGTGATGGTGACGAGCGTGCCGTGGCAGCTGGCTTCGTCCGACCGGCTCAAGGGGCGTCCGGAGCCGCCCGGCCCGGGGGCGGTGCGGCGGGCCCGCGAGGCACCGCGCAGGGACGGGATGCACGCGGGCGGCGGTATCGTGTCCAAGCGTGACTGATCTGGGGGCGGACCCGGGCACGGACCCGGAAGCGGACGAACTTCTCGAACTGGAAGTGGGCGGCGTCGGCAACGGCGGCGTCTGCGTGGCCCGCCACGAGGGGCGGGTGGTGTTCGTTCGGCACGCCCTGCCCGGTGAGCGCGTGCGGGCGCGGGTGACCGAGCGCACCAAGCGGTTCCTGCGGGCCGACGCCGTGGAGGTCCTGGAGGCGTCCCCCGACCGGGTGCAGCCGCCGTGCCCGTTCGCCGGGCCGGGCCGCTGCGGCGGCTGCGACTGGCAGCACGTGTCGCTGCCCGCGCAGCGCCGCCTCAAGGCCGCCGTCGTGGCGGAGCAGCTGCGGCGGGTGGCGGGCATCGAACGCACGGTCGTCGTCGAGGAGCTGCCGCACGCGCCGGACGGCCTGGGCTGGCGCACGCGGGTGCAGTTCGCCGTCCGCCGCGACGGCGCGGTCGGCCTGCACCGGCACCGCTCCCACGACATCGAGCCGATCGACGAGTGCCTGATCGCCCACCCCGGGGTGGAGGCGATGGGCATCGAGCGCAAGCCCTGGCGCGGCGCCGCGTCCGTCGAGGGCGTGGTGTCCGCCGCGACCGGCGACCGGGTGGTGGTCGTCCGCGGCGGCGCGAAGGCGCGCGTGCCCCGCCTGGACGTGCCCGTCCGGGTGCTGCGCGGCCGTCCCGAGCCCGGCAAACCGGTCCCGTACGTGCGCGAGGAGGTGTCCGGGCGCCTGTTCCAGGTCAGCGGCGGCGGCTTCTGGCAGGTGCACCCGGGCGCCGCGCAGGTGCTCACCGACGCGGTGCTGGACGCTTTGCGGCCCCGCCCCGGGGAGATCGCCCTCGACCTGTACAGCGGCGCCGGCCTGTTCGCCGCCGCTCTCGGCGAACGCGTCGGCCCGGACGGGCTGGTGGTGGCCGTCGAGTCCGACGCCCAGGCCGTCCGCGACGCCAAGTTCAACCTGCGCGACCTGCCCCAGGTGGCCGTCGAGCGCGGCGCGGTCGCCGACGTGATCGCCGAGCTGGAGTTCGGCCGCGCCGACGGCGGGTCCGACCGCGCCCAGCCCAAGCGCGGCGACCACCGGGGCGGCTCCCGGGTGCGGGGCGCCGACGTGGTCGTACTGGACCCGCCCCGCGCCGGGGCGGGCCGCGAGGTGGTCGAGCACGTCGCCCGCCTGGCCGACCGCCGGATCGCCTACGTGTCGTGCGACCCGGCCACCCTGGCCCGCGACCTGGCCTACTTCGCCGACCGCGGCTGGACGCTGGCGAACCTGCGCGCCTTCGACGCCTTCCCCATGACCCGCCACGTGGAGGTCCTGGCGGTGCTGGACAAGGGGTAGTCGTCTTCCGATCTCCTGCGAGATCAATGCGGGCGGCACAACACGGCTGACACGGCCGATGAGCGAGCCCGCCCAGTGCTGGTCGTCACGCGACCCGACGACCTGACCGCCGACCTCGTCATCGAACAACTCAACACATGAGCACCTCCCGGCCAAGGCCGGCACATCCCGTTGAAGACCCGAGGTCGGTCAGGCGTTGGGCCGGACCCCGCCGGGAGGTGCCCATCCAATCGGCTCTGTCAGGCGTGGGTGAGGCGGAGCCTGGACTGGCGGTGGCCGGTCCGGGCCCAGTCGTCCATGGGCCGGGCGGACAGGCCGTGCCGGGCGGCCAGCGCGACGAGCGTGCCCGTGCGGTAGTAGAAGTCCTCGTGCAGGACGTGGTGCTCCTCGCCGTCGGTGCGGTTGTAGGTGAAGTCGAAGAAGCCGCCCGGGGCCAGCACCCGCCCCACGTTCGCCAGGCACTCGTCGATCACCTGGACGGGGCAGTGGGAGAACACGCTGTGAGCGTGCACGACGGTGAAGTGCGCCGCGGGCAGGAACTCCAGGCGCAGGTCGCCCACCAGCGTCAGGTGCGGGAGGCGGTCCTGCAGCCCGTCGCGGACGATGGTGTCCTGGGCGGCCAGCAGTATGTCGGGGGAGATGTCCACCCCGTAGTAGTGGCCGGGCTCCAGGTACCGGACGAACAGCCGCCCCGCGCGCAGGTTGCCGCAGCCGATCTCCAGCATCCGGTCGCCGGGGGACAGCCCGTGCCGGGCCAGATAGTCGAACTGGAGCCTGCCGAGACGCTCCCAGTGCTCGGGTGACGGCGTGCCGACCGCGCCGTTGGGGCTGCGCGCCGCGTCCGAGCGCATCACGGCCCGGTAGTAGCTCACGTGGTCGCGGGCCCGCGCCCGCAGCCAGGCGTCGCGGGCCAGTCTGCGCGCGTACGGCACGATGCGCCGCGGATTGCGGACGGCGTATCCCACCTTGTACGACAGGCGCGCACGGTTCTTGGCCTCCATGGGCGGAGCATGCCCGGCCAGACCGGACCGGAACGCCCGGTTAATCCGCGGAAAGGATGGTCAAGGAAACCTTCGTCGTCCTGTTACTGGATGTTCCCGATGTTTCCGCCATGCTGGGACGCATGGGGGGTGAGCCGGACCGCGGGCGGGTGGCCAAGTACGTGGCGGCCCGCCGGGGAGCGCTCGGCCTGACGCAGGAGCGCCTGGCCGAACGCGCGGGGGTCACCGTCAAGACCGTCTACAACCTGGAGTCGGCCGAGCGCTGGCCGCAGGCGCGCACCCGCGCCGCCATCGAGGAGGCGCTGGAGTGGCGGCCGGGCGACCTGGTGCGCATCGCCGAGGGCGGCGAGCCGACCCCCTACGAGGAGGGCGAGCCGGACGAGGTGGCCGTGACGCTCCGCGAACTGGAGGAGCTGGGCGCCTACTTCGCCGCCCTGCGGGCCGATCCGGGGGACAAGCGCCGGATGGCCCTGGCCTTCCTGCGCGCCCTGTACGGGGAGCCGGAGGGGCGCTGACCGGCCGGCCCGCCCGGCGCCTTCCATGATCAGTGGCTTTCCGGAACTGACCGGTTGTTGCGCCCCTGACGGCGCGAGCAGACGATCGCGTCTGCTCACCTGCGCCAGTAGAGCAGTTTCGCGCTTCCGGCGGTCACGGCGGCCTCGCCGTCGCCGTGCTGGACGACCTGGAAGCGCACCCGGTGGCCGTCGTTGACGGTGTCGGCCGGAACCCCGTACAGCACGAAGGTGTCGCCGCCGGACGCCCTGAAGTCCTGCACCGGCCCGATGTCGTACTGCGCGGTGTCGTCGGCGTCCACCTCGATCAGCCGCGCCTGCACGCGCGTGCCCGCCGGCACGCCGCGCAGCCGCACCGACGCGGTGACGGCGTACCGGGCGGGGCCGTTGAGCAGGCTCGGACCGCCCGCGTCTGTGTGCTGGTGCCCGCTGTCGGCGTACTCCTTGTCCCACCGGATCGTCGTCCACGCGCCGGGGGCGAGCGCCTGCTCGGCGGTGAGGCCGACGGACACGTATCCGGGGGTGTCGTCCTCGCCGGGTGAGACGCCGACGCGCCACTGCCCGTAGTCGTCCGCCATGGCGCGGTCGTAGTCGACGCTCACACCGTTGATCTTGTGGTCGTTGGAGTACTGCTGGATCTGGGCGCGCTCGTCCCACTTGCCGCCCGACCAGGCGTAGGTCTGCCACGCCCAGCGGGCCTTGCCCGCATCCAGCGCGCGCTTGACGGGGCCGTAGCCCCCGTACAGGCCGACCCGGTTGCGGCCGATCACCGACGCCGCCCCGTCGAGGTAGGCGTTGATGGCGGCCTGCTGGCTCGCGGACGCGTCGAAGTCCACGGCGAAGTAGATCGGCCGGTCGTCGGGCATGCCGCAGTCCGCGGCCTGCTCGGCGGCGTCCCGGGCGTCGGCGGCGCCGCCCGCGCGGCCCGACAGCGCCCGCTGCGCGGTGGTCTCCCACACCACGACCAGCCACAGGCCGGCCCGCGACAGCTGGTCGGCCTCGGCCCGGGTCAGGTTCTTGCCCGAGGTGTCGTGCGACAGGTACCGGCACACGAACGTGGCGCCGGCCTTCTTCAGGGCGGCCGGGCCGGGGCGTCCCCAGGCGTAGTCGACGCCGAACACACTCATGCTCACTCCACGTGGCGGTAGCAGTCGTTGTGCAGTCGATTCAACTCGTCACATGGGACGTCCGCAGAGAATCAGCCACATCTCAGGGTGCTTCGGCCGGTCCGACGGGCAGGCCGCCACTTGGCGAAAGGTTGACGCGGCGGCCGGTGCGACACGCCGCGGCCGCGCTGGTAACGCGTTCGGGCCCCCGCTACAACTGACCTGCTCTGATCGGCCGGGTCACGGGGGGACCATCATGATCGAGAAGGTGGGGGTGCGCGCCGTCGCGCGCGGCCTCGTCGTACCGCTCACCGCGCTGCCGCTGCTGGCGGCCGCCGGGGCGGCCGGGCCCGCGGGCGCGGCCGAGACGCGGCCCTGGCCGCCCACGGGCACCGCCACGTCGGCCTGGCCGCCCACGGGCACCGCCACGTCGGCCGGGCCGTCCGGCGGGTACGGCGCGCCGTCGTTCGCGGGGGCCGGCAGCGGCAGGACCAAGGCGGCCCGGGGGATCGTCATCACCACGGCCGCGCCGCGGGGTCCGCTGCTGCCGGGACGCACCTACAGCTGGCCGTTCGCCGTGACCAACAAGAACCGCCAGCGGGTCGGGCCGCTGGTGCTGCGGATGCGGATGTCCAGGCCGCTGATCTACGTGTCCGGGCAGCGCCACTGCTCGTTCGGCCGCGGCGTGGCGTCCTGCCGGCTCGGCACGCTCCGGCCGGGGCAGACGGTCGTGGGCGTGCTGACCGCCCGGGTCGCCCGGACGGCCCGGCCGGGCCAGGCGGTCGGCGGCCGACTCACGGTGACCTGGGGGCGGCCGGCCACGGTCAGCCACGCGTTCCCGCTGGTGAGGGTCGCCCGGACCGCCGACCTGTCGGTGCTGCACCGGGCGTCTTCCCGGGTCCGCTCCGGCCGGCCCATCACCTACCTGGTGCGGGTGCACAACGCGGGGCCGTCCGCGGCCCGGGGCGTCGTCGTCGCGGCCAGGGTGCCGGGCGGCCGCAGGAACGTGGTGCGGATGGTGCGCGGAGGCTGCCGCCGCCACGACCACTTCCTGATGTGCCACCTCGGGACGATCGCGCCCGGCGGGAACAGGACGCTCCGCTACAGGCTCATGCCGCGCCGCGCCGGCTGGGGGCCGCGGCCGGGCTCCGTGGTGCGCTCCAGCGTCAAGGTCACCGCGTCGACCACCGACCTGGACCTGCACGACAACGCCGCCGGCGCCGCCACCAGGGTGCTGCCCGCGCGCCGCGCCCCGTGGTGACCACCGCGCCGCGCCCGCGCCGACCGGGTGTCGGCACGATTCCGGGGCCCGATGGCGCGGACGGGGTGAGTTCCGTACCAGGATGGCAGCATGCGTCTTCGAATCTTCACCGAGCCCCAGCAGGGGGCGAGCCACGAGACACTGCTGTCGGTCGCCAAGGCCACCGAGGAACTCGGATTCGACGCCTTCTTCCGCTCGGACCACTACCTGAAGATGGGCGACGTGAGCGGGGAGCCGGGCCCGTCCGACGCCTGGATCACGCTGGCCGCGCTGGCCCGCGAGACGTCCCGGATCCGGCTGGGCACGCTGATGACCGCGGCCACCTTCCGCCTTCCCGGGCCGCTGGCCATCGCGGTGGCCCAGGTGGACCAGATGAGCGGCGGCCGGGTGGACTTCGGCATCGGCACCGGCTGGTTCGACGCCGAGCACACCGCCTACGGCATCCCGTTCCCGAGCATGAAGGAGCGGTTCGACCGGCTGGAGGAGCAGCTGGAGATCATCACCGGGCTGTGGCGGACGCCCGTGGGCGAGACCTTCTCCTTCGAGGGCGCCCACTACGCGCTGACCGACTCGCCGGCGCTGCCCAAGCCGGCCCAGGCGGGCGGCCCGCCGATCCTGCTCGGCGGGCTCGGCGCCAAGCGCACCCCGCGGCTGGCGGCCCGGTACGCCGACGAGTTCAACGTGCCGTTCGCCAAGGTGGACGCCACCGGCGCCGCCTACGAGCGGGTCCGCGCGGCCTGCCGGGAGGCGGGACGGGACAAGCCGATGGTGTACTCGGCCGCCCAGGTGGTGTGCGTCGGCCGCGACGAGGCGGAGATCAAGCGGCGGGCTGACGCGATCGGCCGCGAGGTGCCGGAGCTGCGCGAGAACGGCCTGGCCGGCACGCCCGGCGAGGTCGTCGACAAGCTGGGCAGGCTCGCCGAGATCGGCACCGAGTGCGTCTATCTGCAGGTCCTGGACCTCAGCGACCTGGAGCACCTGGAGCTGATCGCCTCCGAGGTCCTCGGCAAGGTCTGACGCCGCGTACCGGCCCGGGCCGCCGTGCCGCACCGCCTCGCGGCGGCACGGCGGCCCGGCCCGTGTCAGGCGGTCGCCGCGACGGCGGGGTCGGCGGTGCCGGCGGCGTCCTCGTCCGGGCGGGCGTGCCGGGGCAGCAGGAAGGTCAACAGGAACGTCAGCCCGAGCATCCCGATCACGACCCACAGCGTCGCGGTCATCGCGTCGCCGAAGCCCTCCTTGGCGGAGCGTTCCGCGGCCGTGCCGACCGCCTGGCGGATCGCGGGGGCCGCGGCCGGGTCGGCGGACGCGGCGGCGGCCAACTCCCGTCCCAGCCGCATGCAGGACGCGGGCACCTGTTCGCCGTCCTTGGCCGAGGCGCGGTCGCGTCCGCAGGCGCGCAGGTCGGCGGCGATGCGGTCGCGCTGCGGAGCGGGGATGGAGGCGGCGGCCAGCCGGTCGCGCAGGGCGGGCGCGGCATGCTCGGCCTGCTCGGCGACCTGCCCGCCGAGCAGGCCGAAGAAGACGGTGCCCAGCACGGCGGCGCCGAGCGCGCTGCCGAACTGCTGCACGGCGGTGAGCGTGCCGCCCGCGGAGCCGGTCTCGTGCGGCTCCACGCCCGACACCACGATGTCGAAGAACGGGGCCATCAGCAGGCCCATGCCGATACCGCAGACGAGCAGGGCGGGGGTGAGCTGCCACGGGCCGACCCCGGTGCCCGCGATGTTCAGGGTGAGCACGATGCCGGCGATCCCGGCGGCCATGACGGCGGTGCCGGCGTGGATGACGGCGCGTCCGAACCGCTGCACGGCCTGCGCGACGCCGAACCCGGCGAGGATGCCGAGCGACCACGGCACCTGGGACAGCCCCGCCTTCAGCGACGAGTAGCCGAGCCCCATCTGCAGGTAGAGGCTGAACACCAGCCCGAAGCCGGTCATGCCGGCGAAGAACACGACGCCGACCAGCAGCCCGGCGGTGAAGCCCCGCTTGCGGAACAGGCCGGGGATGACCAGCGGGTCGCGGCCGGCCCGCTGGATTCGCGCCTCGTACCAGGCGAAGACGCCGAACACCGCGACCGACAGGGCGAGCAGCGCGAAGATCCAGGCGGGCCAGTCCAGTTCGCGGCCCTGGACGACCGGGTAGACCAGCAGGCCCGCGCCGAGCGCCGCCAGCGCCGCGCCGGGCAGGTCCAGTCGCGCGGTGCCCCCGCCGCCGTCCCGGGGCAGGTAGCGCAGGCCCGCCAGCACCGCCGCCAGGCCCAGCGGCAGGTTGATCAAAAAGATCATCCGCCAGCCGGTGCCGAACAGGTCGGCGCCGGTCAGCCAGCCCGCCAGCACCGGACCGCCCACCGACGACGCCCCCATGACCGGGCCGAAGGCGGCGAACGCCGTGCCGACCTCCTTCGGCGGGAACATCTGCTTGATCATGCCGAGGCCCTGCGGCAGCATCAGCGCGCCGAACAGGCCCTGGGCGACGCGCGAGCCGACCAGCATGCCGGGCGACTGGGCGAGCCCGCACAGCAGCGAGGCCGCGGTGAAGCCGGCCGCGCCGGTCAGGAACATGCGGCGGCGCCCGTACAGGTCGCCGAGCCGCCCGCCGATGATCAGGCCGATCGCCATGGCGAGGGTGTAGCCGGCGGTCAGCCACTGGACGGTGCCGGCCGAGCCGCCGAGGCCGGCGCGGATGGTGGGCGCTGCGATCGCGGTGACCAGCGCGTCCAGCATGTCCATGACCTCGCCGGCGAGGATCACCATCAGGGCCGCCCAGCGCCACCGGTAGGCGGGGGCGGCGTCCGTGTCGGACATCGATTCTCCAGAGGGGTTCGGGGCGGGGGGACCACCCGCACATGGAACACTGTTCGTTTTACGAACATCGTTCTATGTCGGGAACGGTGTTCGTGTCAAATACGCTGTTCGTGCTCGACCGAGACGAGAGACGGCCGCCATCTCTCTGTGATGGAGAAGATATATCGCGTTGGCGGCCAGTCAAGTCATATCGTGAAACGGGAGGTTCCGTGTCGGACACCGGCGCCCCGGAGATGCCCGCGCCGCCGTGGCGCAGCAGGCGCAGACCGGCCGCGCCGCCGCGCCAGCCGCTCAGCCAGGAGCGCATCGTCGACGTCGCGCTGCGCCTGCTGGACGCCGAGGGGCTGGACGCGGTGAGCATGCGCCGCGTCGCGCAGGAACTGGGCACCGGCCCGGCCTCGCTCTATGCGCACGTCTCGGGCAAGGAGGAGCTGTTCGAGCTGATGCGGGAGCGGGTCGCGGGGGAGGTGCGCATCCCGGAGCCGGACCCGGCGCGCTGGAGCGAGCAGCTCCGGGAGACGGCCCGGGAGATGCACCGGGTGCTGAGCGCCCATGCCGACATCGCCCGCGTGTCGATGGCCACCATCCCCACCGGGCCCAACGCGATGCGCATCGCCGAGGGACTGCTGTCGATCATGCTGGCGGGGGGAGTTCCGCCCCAGATCGCGGCCTTCACGATCGACCAGATCTCGCTGTACGTCACGGCCCACGTGTACGAGGCGTCGCTGCACATGGCCCGCCAGCGCGCCCACGGCGGCAGCGCCGAAGAGTACATGGCGGAGTTCCTCGGCCAGGTCCGCGACTACTTCTCCAGCCTGCCGCCCGACCGGTTCCCCCACGTGGTGCGGCACGTCGGGGAGCTGATGAGCGGCGGCGGCGACGAGCGCTTCGAGTTCGGCCTCGACCTGCTGGTCCGCGGCCTGGAGTCCTACGTCGCCGCCCGCCCGGCCGGCGCCTGACGCGGGCGTCGGGCAGGGGGCGTCAGGCAGGGGGGCGTCAGGAGGTCAAGGGCGCCAGGACGCGTTCGAAGGCGGCCCGGCGGGGCGCCCCGTCGGCCGGGTCGAACACGGCGAACACCACGTGGTCGAACCGGCCGGCGAACTCGCCGGCCAGCGGCTCGGCGAACGCCCGGGCGACCTCGGCCGGGTCGTTGCGGAACACGCCGCAGCCCCACGCGCCCAGCACCAGCCGCTGGTGGCCGCGGTGCGCCGCCACCGCGAGGATCTTGCGGGCGCGCAGCCGCAGCACCTCGGGGATCCGCGCAACCGCCCGCTCGTCGCGGATCGCGCCGCGATTGGGCGCCGGCGAGGTGAGGAACGCCACATCGTACGGCTCCTCCAGCAGCCGCCCGGCATCGTCGCGGAACACCGGCACACCCGGCGAGTAGATCATGTGGTCGCTGTAGAGCAGGTCGCACTGGGCCCGGTGGAAGTCGTAGTACTCGCGGGCGGAGGTCAGCGACGCGTACAGCGCCGACGAGCGGGCCAGCCCCTCCTCCTGGGCGTGCGCGCCGTTGAGGAAGCCGCCGCCGGGGTTCTTGGCGGACGCGAAGTTGAGCGCCAGCGGAGTGCGACCGCTGTCGTGCAGACGGCGGGCGGCCGCCAGGGTCGTCTCCGCGGTAACCTCGACGCGCGTGCCGCCGCCCGCCCCGGCCGCGTCCGGCAGCCGGGCGAGCAGCCCGTCGAGCTCGGCGGGGCGGTACAGCACCGTGCCGCGCACCGCGGCGTCGATCCGGTCGGCGAGGGCCACGGTGCGGCCGGACGGCGCGGTGTAGCCGCCGCGCTCGATGATGGCCACGGTCTGCTGGGCGGTCTGCCGCCGGGGGTGTCTGCTCATGGCGGCACGAGTCTGCCGGGCCGGGGTGGAGGCCGCAAACCGGTTTTGTCGCCCAGCAATAAGTCGTGATTTGGCAACATTTCAGATGCTTTCTGGCATCCTGGGCGGGCCATGGAGCCACCGAGACCACCAAGCGCGCCGCCCCCGCCGGACGTCCGCGTCCCCGGCGCCGGCCCGGACGCGCGCGACGTCCCCGCGGTCTTCGACGAACAGCTCGAACGGTCGCTGGGAGCCGGACGGCGACGCCGCGCCGGGGCGATCGCCCTGGGCGTCCTGGCCGCGCTGCTGGTCGCGGCGGCCATCGCCGGCATCGGCGCGTTCGTCTTCCAGGGCGGGACGATGGGCGGCGCCGCCTCCAGCGCCCAGGTGCGCAAGACGGCCGCCTCGCCCTCCGCCGACGAGACGAAGGCCCGCATCGAGGCCGAGCCGTCGGCCCCGGCCAGCATCACGCCCTCGACCGAGACGTACATCCCCAAACGCGGCACCGGCAAGTTCACCCGCCCCAAGGGCTCCAACAAGACGTTCGGGAGCGGCGGACGGCTCATGCGCTACATGGTCGAGGTGGAGGGCGGCCTCCGGCAGGACCCCGCCGACTTCGCCCGCGAGGTCGACCGCATCCTGGCGCACCCGCGCGGCTGGACGGCCTCCAAACGGGTGTCGTTCCGCCGCGTGGACTCCGCCCCCTACGACTTCGTGGTGCGCCTGGCCTCGCCCGGCACCACCGACAAGCTGTGCGCCGCCTACGGCCTGGACACCGAGGGCAAGGTGAACTGCGCCGGAGGCAAGGAAGTCGTGGTCAACCTGCGGCGCTGGCTGCTGCTCACCCCCTACTACAAGGGCAAGCCGGGCGACTACCACGCGCTGACCATCAACCATGAGGTCGGCCACCGGCTCGGGTACGGCCACGCGACCTGCCCCGGCAAGGGCCGCCCCGCCCCCGTCATGCAGCAGCAGATCTTCGGGCTCAAAGGCTGCGTCGCCAACCCCTGGCCCTACGACCGCAAGGGCCGCTTCATCACCGGCCCGTCGGTGCCCTGACCCGGAAAACCTGTGGGGCCGCACGGTACGGGTCCGCCACACTGGCACGGTGCTTCTGACCATCACCACGACGGCTCCGCCCGCCACGGACCTCGGCTACCTGCTGCACAAGCACCCCGACCGCGTGCAGGCGTTCGAGCAGTCCTTCGGCACCGCGCACGTCTTCTACCCGGACGCAGGCGAGCACCGCTGCACCGCCGCGCTGCTGCTGGACGTCGACCCGGTGAAGCTGGTGCGCACGCGCGGCAAGGGCACCCCGGACTTCTCCCTCGGCCAGTACGTCAACGACCGCCCCTACGCGGCGTCGTCCCTGCTGGCGTCCGCCATGGCCAACGTGTTCCGCACCGCGATGCGCGGCCGCTGCGACGACCGGCCGGAACTGGCCGCCGGGCCGCTGCCGCTGGAGATCCGGCTGCCCGCCGTGCCGTGCCGGGGCGGCGCGCAGCGGGCCGAAAGGTTCTTTGCGCCGCTCGGCTGGAACGTCGAGGCCGACCCGCTGCCGCTGGACCCGGACTTCCCCGAGTGGGGCGACTCGCGCCACGTGTCCCTCACGCTGACCGGCGAGATGCGGCTCGCCGACGCCCTCAACCAGCTCTACGTGCTGCTGCCCGTGCTGGACGACGCCAAGCACTACTGGATCGCCCCCGACGAGGTCGACAAGCTCGTCCGCGCGGGCGAGGGCTGGCTGGCCGCCCACCCCGACCGGGCCGCGATCACCCGCCGCTACCTGGGCGGCCGGCGCGGCCTGGTGCGGGCCGCGCTGGGCCGGCTCGCCGACGCCGACGACGCCCCCGAGGACGCCCTCGACCGCGACCCGATCGAGGAGGAGCCGCCCGCCGCCGACCCCACCGCCGCCGAGCCGGGCGCCCCCGACCCGGACGACGCGGCCGGGGTCGCCGCGCCGCCGGTGCCGCTGGCCGAGCGCAGGATGCAGGCGGTGCTGGAGACCCTGCGCGCCGAACGCGCCCGGCGCGTCATCGACCTGGGCTGCGGCACCGGCCGCCTGCTGGCGCGGCTCAAGCAGGACCGGCACTTCGAGAAGCTCGCCGGAGTGGACGTCTCGCACCGCGCCGTGCAGATCATGCGGCGCCGCGGCCTGCCCGACGCGCCCGGCTCCGGCCGCGAACCGCGCGTCGAGGTGTTCCAGGGCGCGCTCACCTACGCCGACGAGCGGTTCGCCGGCTACGACGCGGCGGTGCTCATGGAGGTGATCGAACACGTCGACCCGCCCCGGCTGCCCGCCGTCGAGCAGGTCGTGTTCGGCGGGGCGCGGCCGCGGCTGGTCATCGTCACCACCCCGAACGTGGAGTACAACGTGCGCTACGAGGGCCTGGCGCCGGGCGCCGCGCGCCACCCCGACCACCGGTTCGAGTGGACGCGCGCCGAATTCGCCTCCTGGGCCGACCGGGTCGCCGAGACCTACGGCTACCGGGTGCGGTACGTCCCGGTGGGCGACGACGACCCGCAGGTCGGCGCGCCCACCCAGATGGCGGTGTTCACGCTCGGCGCGCCCGCCGCGGCGCCCGGCACGGACGGGGGGCAGGCATGACCGAGATCAGGGTGCCCGAAATGGGGCTGGTGGTGCTGGTCGGCGTGTCCGGCTCGGGCAAGTCGCACTTCGCGGCCCGGCACTTCAAGCCCACCCAGGTGGTGTCGTCGGACTACTGCCGGGCCGTGGTCGCCGACGACGAGAACGACCAGTCCGCCACCGGCGACGCGTTCGAGCTGCTGCACCACATCGTCCGCACGCGGCTGCGGCGCGGGCTGCTGACCGTCGTGGACGCCACCAACGTGCAGCAGAAGGCGCGCGAGCAGCTCGTCCGCATCGCCAAGGAGCACGACGTGCTGTCGGTGGCGATCGTGCTCGACGTGCCCGAGCGGGTCGCGGTCGAACGCAACGCCGCCCGCACCGACCGGCGGCTGCCCGACCACGTCGTCCCGCGGCAGCGCCGCGAGCTGCGGCGCGGCCTGCGCACGATCGGCCGCGAGTTCAAGCGCGTGTACGTGCTGCGCGACGTCGCCGAGATCGACGCGGCGACCGTCGTGCGCGAGCGGGGCTGGACCGACAGGCGCGAGCTGACCGGCCCGTTCGACATCATCGGCGACGTGCACGGCTGCCGCGCCGAACTGGAAGACCTGCTCGGCGACCTCGGCTACGAGATCGAGCGCGACCCGCTCGGCCGGGCCGCCGGCGCCCGCCACCCGGACGGCCGCACCGCCGTGTTCGTCGGCGACCTGGTCGACCGCGGCCCGGACACGCCCGGCGTGCTGCGCCTGGTCATGGGCATGGTCGAGGCCGGCACGGCCCTGTGCGTGTCCGGCAACCACGAGGCCAAGCTGGTGCGGGCGCTGCGCGGCCGCAAGGTGCGGGTCGCGCACGGGCTCGCCGAGTCGCTGGAGCAGCTGGCCGCCGAACCCGACGACTTCCGCGCCGCCGCGCTGGCGTTCATGGACGGCCTGATCAGCCACTACGTGCTCGACGAGGGGCGTCTCGTGGTGGCGCACGCCGGGCTCAAGGAGGCCTACCACGGCCGCGCGTCCGGGCGGGTGCGGTCGTTCGCGCTGTACGGCGAGACCACCGGCGAGACCGACGAGTACGGCCTGCCCGTGCGCTACCCGTGGGCCAGGGACTACCGCGGCAAGGCCATGGTCGTGTACGGGCACACGCCCGTGCCGAAGCCCGAATGGGTCAACAACACGATCTGCCTGGACACCGGCGTGGTGTTCGGCGGGCGGCTGACCGCGCTGCGCTACCCCGAACGGGAGCTGGTGTCGCGTCCGGCGCGGCAGGTCTGGTACGAGCCGGTGCGCCCGCTGGAGCCCGCCCCGGACGCCACCGCCGCGGGCGGGCACCGCGAGAGCACGGTGCTGAAGATCGAGGACGTGCTCGGCGCGGGCGGCGTGGAGACGCGGCTCATGGGCCGGGTCGCCGTGCGCGAGGAGAACGCGCTGACCGCGCTGGAGGTGATGAGCCGGTTCGCGATCGACCCGCGCTGGCTGGTCTACCTGCCTGCGACGATGGCGCCGGCCGACACCTCGGCGCTGCCCGGCTACCTGGAGCACCCGGCCGAGGCGCTGGCCGCCTACCGCGACGCGGGCCTGGACCGCGTCATCTGCCAGGAGAAGCACATGGGGTCGCGGGCCGTCGCGGTCGTCTGCCGGGACGCGTCGGCGGCCGCCGCCCGGTTCGGCGTGGACGACGGCACGACCGGCGCCGTCTACACCCGCACCGGACGGGCGTTCTTCAACGACCCCGCGCTGACCGGCGCGCTGCTGGACCGGCTGCGCACCGCGATCGGCGCCGCCGGGCTGTGGGACGAGCTGGAGACCGGCTGGCTGGTGCTCGACTGCGAGCTGCTTCCCTGGTCGGTAAAGGCCATGGAGCTGATCAGGACGCAGTACGCGGCGACCGGCGCGGCCGCCCGGGCCGCCCTGCCGGCCGCCGCCGACGCGCTCGCCCGGGCGGCCGGGCGCGGCCTGGACGTCGCCGGTCTGCGCGACCGCGTCGGCCGGCGGCTCGCCAACGCCGGGCTGTTCCGCGACGCCTACGCCCGCTACTGCTGGACGGTGGACGGCCTGGACGGCGTGCGGCTGGCGCCGTTCCAGATCCTGGCGGGCGAGGGTCGCGCCTTCGCCACCGCCCGCGAGCACGACTGGCACATGCGGGTCGCGGCCCGGCTCGCCGACGCCGACCCGTCCGGACTGCTGCTGCCCACCGAGTTCCGCGTCGTCGACCTGGCCTCGCCGGAGTCGGAGCGGGACGTCACCGCCTGGTGGGAGGAGTACACCGGGCGCGGCGGCGAGGGCATGGTCGTCAAGCCGCTGGGGCCGCTCCCGCAGGACAAAAAGATCCAGCCCGGCATCAAGTGCCGGGGCCGGGAGTATCTGAGGATCATCTACGGGCCGGACTACACCGAGCCGGACACCCTGGAGCGGCTGCGCAGGCGGTCGCTCGGCCGCAAGCGCTCGCTGGCGATGCGCGAGCACGCCCTCGGCGTGGAGGCCCTCGACCGGCTCGCCGCGGGGGAGCCGATGTGGCGGATCCACCAGGCGGTGTTCGCCGTCCTGGCCCTGGAGTCCGAACCCGTCGACCCCCGCCTGTGACCCCCGCCCGACAGCAGGCCGGGGCGTCCCCGCAGGCCGCGCGGCAGGGCGGCGCGCCGATGCCACGGGTGTCGGCACGCCGCCGGGGGACGTCCGCTCAGGTCGAGAACAGCATGTGGAACAGGCCGCCGTGGTGGTAGTGCCCGCCGCCGTGGTGGTGATGGTGCACCTGGGCGGGCGCGCCCCACGCCGGAGCGGCCGGCGCCGCGGGAGGCGCGGGACGGGCCTGGCCCTCCAGGCGGGTGAGCGCCTCCAGCTCCCCGTAGTCGAGGAAGATCCCACGGCAGTTGTCGCATTGCTCGATGTGGACGCCGCTACGGGTGTAGGTGCGCATCACGCCGTGACACTTGGGGCAGTGCATCGCCTCATCGTCCTTCCGTAACAATCCCCAGGTGGGCTAAATCTAGGGCAGCACGAACGCTACGTCATTCCTGGTCCCGCCTCGCAGATGCGCCCGCAGGTGTCGACGAGCGCGCGCTCGGGCCCGTCGAGCGGGCGGCCGTCCGCCCGCGCGGATATGACGCATGTGGCGGCGATCTGGATCGCCAGAGTTCGCGCGGGCAGGTCCAGGACCCGCCACAGGTCGCCGTCCGAGGGCACCGCCGGGCCCCCGGCCTCCCGGTAGGCGCGCAGGAACCGGGCCCAGTCGCCGGGCGGCAGCACGCCCGCCGAGAACAGCGCCGCGGGCCGCGCCAGGTCCCAGACCGGGTCGCCGCGCCCCAGGTCCTCCACGTCGATGAGCCGCCAGCCGTCCCCGGCGCGCACCAGCTGCCCCAGATGCCAGTCCCCGTGGATCAGCCGCTGCGGCGCGCCGCCGTCCGCGCCGCCGTCGTCTTCCCCCGCGCGGATCCACGACGGCAGGGTGGCGAACGCCCGGCGTACCTGGGCGGCCTCCGGCCCGTCCGGCAGGCGCCGCACCAGCCGCCCCACCCGGGTGGGACGCCCCCACGGCGGCGCGTCGGCCGGAACCGGACACGTGTGCAGCGCGGCCAGCAGCCGGCCGGCCTCCTCCCACGGCACCGCGTCCGGGCTGACCGGCTCCCCGTACGGCCACACCGTCACCACCCGGCCGTCCACCCGCAGCGGCCCGTCCAGCGGAGGCAGCAGCAGCTCCGGCAGCGACGCCGCCACCCGCATCCGCCGCTCCAGCCGCGGCCCGCCGTCGCGGTCCGCCTGGTGCGCCTTGACGACCACGTCGCCGACCCGCACCACCAGCACCCCGTGCCGGTCGTACAGCACGGACGCGTCGCCGCCCGCGGACCGGGCGCGGCCGATCTCGGCGAGCCGCTCGAACAACGCCGGGGGCGAGACACGGGGGGAACGGTCGACGGGGGGACGCACCCGCCCAGTCAACCACTCGCCCGGGGCGGCCCGCGCGGGGGACCGCCGGGTCATCCGGCGGCCGCGGCGTCGCGCAGCCGGCGGCGGACGACCTTGCCCAGCATGTTGCGGGGCAGGTCCTGGCGGAGCCGGAACTCGGCCGGCACCTTGTAGTGCGACAGGTACCTCGCGCAGTGGCGGCGCAGCTCCTCCGCAGAGAACGGGTAGGCGGGGTGCTCGACGACGTAGGCGACGACGCGTTCGCCGCGCCGCGCGTCCGGCAGGCCGACGACCGCGCAGTCGAACACCGCCGGATGGCGGCGCAGGACCTGCTCCACCTCGCCGGGGAAGACGCTGAATCCGCTGACCTTGATGGTGTCCCGGCGGCGCTCCAGCAGGGTGATCCAGCCGTCCGCGCTCATCACCGCGGTGTCGCCGGTGCGCAGCCAGCCCTTGGACAGCACGCGGGCGGTGGCCAGCGGCTGGTTCCAGTACCCGGCGAACACCTGGGGGCCGCGCGCCACCAGCTCGCCCGGCTCGCCCGGCGGCAGCGGGCGGGTCGGGTCACCGGGGTCGACGATCACCGCGTCGGTGCCCGGCAGCGGCAGGCCCACGGTGTCGTTGCGGGCGCCGCCGCCGAGCGGGTTGGCGGTCAGCGCGGGCGACGCCTCCGTCTGCCCGTACGCCTGGATCAGCCCGTCGGCGTGGCCCAGCGCGGCCAGCCGCCGGCGCGTCGCGGCGGTCAGCGGGCTGCCGCCCGACAGCAGGAACCGCACCGAGTCCAGGTCGGACGGCCGGAACCGGGGGCTGTCGAGCACCTGGTCGTACAGCGTCGGCACGCCCGGGAACACGGTGGGGCGGTACCGGCGCAGCGCCCGCACCACCCCCTCGTCGTCGAACCGGGGCAGCAGCACGACCGAGCCCGCCTTCTGCACCGGCGCCACCAGGCAGGTGATCATGCCGAAGGTGTGGAACAGCGGCAGCACGGCCAGCGTCACCTCGCCGCCGTCTTTCACCTCCACGTCCCAGGCGTGCTGCTGGCAGGCGTTGGCGACCAGGTTGCGGTGGGTGAGCATGGCGCCCATGGGACGCGCCTCGCCGCCGGTGTAGGCGATGACCGCAAGGTGCCGCGACGGGTCGAGCCGGAACTGCCGCACGCGCCGGTCCGCCGGCCGCTGCAGCTCGGCGAACGGCACCTCGTCCGCCCCCGCGGGAACCCCGGCCGCGAGGGTCGCGCGGTACCGCCGGGCCTCCGGCAGCGGCAGCCGCAGCGCCGCCCGCGCCGCCGGGGGCAGCGCGTCCCCGAGCGAGGTGACGATCAGGTGCTCCAGCGGCGCGGCGTCCCGCGCGGCCCGCACCGCCGGCAGGGAACGATCCAGCACCACCGCCGCGCGCGGCGCGCAGTCGGCCAGCACGTGCCGCAGCTCCTCCGCGGTGGACAGCGGGTTGTACGGCACCGCGATCGCGCCGCGCCGCAGCACCCCGAAGAACGCGATGACCAGCTGCGGGCAGTTCGGCAGCACCAGCGCGACCCGGTCGCCGGGCTGCACGCCGAGCCGGTGCAGCCCGGCGGCGAACCGGTCCACGGCCTCGTGCAGGTCCCGGTAGCGGATCCGGGCGCCGTGGAAGACCAGGGCGGGCCGCCGCGGATGCCGCGCGGCGGCATCGTCCAGCAGGCGCGGCACGGCGACGTCGGGGATCTCGGGTTCGGCCGGCACCCCGGGCTGGTACCACCGCAACCACGGCCGTTCTCGGTGTGACGACTGCCACATATCCGTGGATTCAACCACCTGCCGCCCCGGTATGCCCGCCCACACGCACATCATCCCGCACTGCGCGCGATGCCGGTGCCCGCCGGTGCGGCGCGTCCCGGTCCATGATGGGGGGATGGAAACGGCGACAGCAGCGAGGTGGCCATGACGCCTGAACCGGCGGTGCGCCGGGTGTCCTCCCGCGTGGTCTACGAGAACCGGTGGATGACCGTCCGCGAGGACCTCGTCCAGCGGCCCGACGGGTCGCGCGGCATCTACGGGGTCGTCGAGAAGGACGACTACGCCCTGGTCATCCCGGCGGAGCGGGACGGCTTCCACATGGTCGAGGAGTACCGCTACCCGATCGGGCGGCGCACGTGGAACTTCCCGCAGGGCTCCCACCCGGACCACGGCGGCGACCCCGAGGCGCTGGCCCGGCGGGAGCTGGCCGAGGAGACCGGGCTGCGCGCCGGCACGCTGACGCCGCTGGGCCGACTGCACAGCTCGCACGGCACCAGCAGCCAGGGCGTCCACGTGTTCCTGGCGACCGGGCTGACGCCGGGCGAGCACGCGCGCGAACCGGAGGAGCAGGACATGCGGCAGCGGTTCGTCACCCGGGACGAGTTCAAGCGCCTGGTCCGGGCGGGCGAGATCACCGACGACGCCACCGTGGCCGCCTACGCCCTGCTCCTGCTGCACGAAGAGGAGGCGCTCGGCTGATCCCGTCTAGGGCGTGTTTCAAAGTTGGCCAGAGCCGTTCGTTGATGGTGGCGATGTGGACGGTGGCCTGGTAGCGGACGGCGAGCCTGCCGTAGCCGGGTGGTCGGCCACCGCGCACGCCGCGCCGACGCCGGCCGCCCGCCTGATCGGCCGGTTCGCAGATCGCGGCCGCGATGCCTCACTGCGTCCGGCGTGCGACATGCCGCCACTCATCACACTTCGAGACAGGCCCTAGTCCTGCTCGGCGAGGAGCCGCTGCACCAGCTCCGCGAACGCCTCGTCGCTGTACAGGCTCACCTTGGCGTTCTCCTCGTCGATCTCGGCGCGGACCGGCCGCAGGTCGGGCACGCCGCCGCCCGCCGGCGCCGCCGCCTCGTCCAGCGCCTCGTAGGCGCCGGGACGCCACCAGTAGACCTGCGGGGTGAGCGCCTTCTCGCCGACCTCCACGTGCCGGGCGGCCAGTGCCTGCATGGCATGCAGCGCGGAGAAGATCTGCGTGCGCCCGATCGGGTGGACCAGCAGCAGCTCGGGGATCGGGAAGGCCACCAGCGCCCCGTGCGGGGACGCGGCCGGATCGACATAGCGCTTCAGCACGTGCACGTGCGCGCCGACGTAGCGGTGCTCGCCGCTGATGTGCGTCAGCGGCACCCCGTACAGCTCGCGCGTCATGATGTGGTGCGGCTCCCCGTCCACCGACTGCGCCAGCGCCCGTGCGAACGCCTCGTCGGCGGTCATGCCGCCCAGTGCGGACTTGTGCAACGGCGAGATGGCGTCGGGAAGGTCGACGACCACGGACTCCAGCAGGCCGGGCGCCAGCGGCCGGACGACCAGCGTGTCCCAGACCTCCTGCGGCAGGGCGTCCTCGGTGTAGATCCGCACGCGCAGGTCGCCGACGGGCGCCGCGTCCGCTTGCGCCGCCCGGCGCAGGTCCTGCTCCATCTTCTCGACGAACTCGGCGGCGATGCCGGGCAGCGCCGCCATCGAGTTGCGCCCGGCGTGCCGGCGCCACTCCCGGATGTCGCCTTTGACCTGCGTGCCGTCCGGCAGCGTGACGGCGACGGTGTCGGCGTCCGGGAGGACCGCCTCGTAGCCGCGGTCGGTGAGCGCCTTGAGCAGCGCGCGGCCCAGCACATCGGGCTCGGTCATGTTCTCTCCGTAGGGGTATGTGGGCATGAAGGCTGACTCGGGTTACGACTCCCAGACCGCCGCCCTGGTTCAAATCAGGCCGCGGCCGAGAGACTCAGACCCGCAGTCTCTTGCCCGTGGCCAGATCCCAGTAGTACGGCTCGTCCCCCTCAAAACATATGCAGATGGGATACGGAAAGGTGTCGTACCCCTCGACCTCCTTCATCCGCTTGCCCAGCCATTTGACCAGCAGCTTCTCCGCGACGAAGAGATAGCTGTCCAGCCGGTCGCTCCAGAGCAGCTCTTCGTCGTCGAAGACCTCGCCGAGGGGAACACTTCCTCCGGACACGATGTCCCCCGGGCGGATGACGTTCGATCCCCGGTGCGCCTCGGTCAGCGGTGCCCGCTCCATGGGCTCGTAGTTGGGATAGACGTCGAAGCCGATCCCGGCGGTGTCCGTCAGCGCCTCCAGCATGACCATAGTGGTCTCCTCCACATAGGGGAAAGCGAAGATCTCCTTGAACATCTTGATGATGTTGTCGCGTTCCCTTTCAAACGCAGCCAGAATCTTGTACTGGTCTTCTTCGGGAACCTTCGACTTCTTCACCCTTCTGCACCTTTCGACATCGAGGCCACGAGGAACCGCCGACTCTCCGCTTCGCCTGGAGGCGCCCATGCATCGGCCGCCGACGCGGTCTGATGATGCAGCCCGGGTCTGACAAAGCAGGTGGCGGCACCGCAGCCGGACGCCACCGGACGGCCTTAAGGAAGGTCGAAGCCCAGGTCAGCGGCCGAGCGGGTACTGATCCGGACGACGCCCCCGGACGGCCCGGCGCCGTCCCCCCACGTTCGGGCAGGTAGGCCCCCGAGAGCCGCTCTGCCGGTCGGCCCGGGCTAAGCGCGCCTCAGGCGTTCCTTAAGTGCGGCGCAATGAGCGGGAATTCAAAGTTCCTGGTTAAGCGGTTCGCTTCACGTTCGGAAGGGCCGGGGGAGCCATCCCGGGAGCCGCGTGCTACGCGGACTTGACGGCCTTGCCCGGGAAGATCTCGTTCATGTGCTCGGCGCCGTCGCGGATCTCCGGGCGGATCTGGTGCCGGTAGACGGTCTCTGTGACTCTTGTGGTCTTGTGGCCGACGAGGACGCTGATCTTCTCGACGGGTACACCGTGATCGCTCATGAGCGATACGAACGTGTGGCGCAGCTCACGGGGCACCCAATCGGCGCCTTTGAGCCCCGCCGCGTCGAGGATCTTGCGGAAGTGACGGCGGACCTGTTGGGCGGTGTACGGGGCACCGTACTCGTCGCAGAAGACGAGATCGCGATCCTTGTAGGCGTCTCCCGCCTTGAGCTTTTCGGCGGCCTGTCGCCTCTTGAGAGCGCGCAGGGCCTCTACGCCGAGTTGGGCGATGCCGAGTCCCCTGCGGCTGAGCGGCGTCTTGGTCTCGCCCCTGTGCCGCTCGGCTCGCAGTACGTAGAGGGTCGCCGAGTCGAGGTCGACGGCGCTCCATGTGAGCTTGCGGAGTTCCTCGGTGCGAAGGCCCGTGACGATGGCGAGGGTCACGTACGCGCCGAGTCGATGCTCGCTCTTCGCCGCCTCGGCGAGGACGGCGTTGGCCTGCTCCAAGGTGAGCGAACGCGACTTGCGTGCGGACTTGCCCTCCGGTGTGTCGACGAGTTCGGCGACGTTCCGGGCGACCTTGTCGTGACGTGCGGCCCTGCGAATGGATCGCTTGAGCAGGCCGTGGACGATGCCGAGAGACGAGGACGTGAGGTGCTCCGTCCGGCCCTTGAGCCACGTCTCTACGTCGTCTGCCGTGAGGTCTTTGAGACGGATCCGGCCGAGAAACGGGATGATCTGGTGGTCGGCGAGCGACCGGTAGGCCTTCTTCGTCTCCGGTGAGCTGCCGGTCTTGTCGAATGCCGTCAGGAAGTCGTTGACGGCGTCCTCCACGGAGTACCTGTGATCGGGCTTCACGCGCTTGTCCAGGTCTTCCACGGCCTGCCGGAGCTTGTCCTTGACCTCGGTCTTCGTCTTCCCCTTCCGCTTGAGCCGCTTGCGCTTGCCGTCCGGGCCGAAGCCGAGCGAGATGGCGCCGGTCCAGCCGTCGCCCTCCCGGTAGATCGACCCTTCGTATCTGCCGATCATGATCTTTGCCAAGGGATACCTCCTCGTTGGCTGATCGCCGTCCGAGTGACGACCTACCTGCGACGGTAGCTCAAGACGTCCCAAGACGTCCCTAGGGTCGGGCGGGTTCGTCCGGTTGTTGCCAGACGAACCCGCCCCGGTGTCGTCAGCGGGTGGCGTCTTCGAGTGAGGCGATGAACTCGGCGAGGTGGCGGTCGGTGATGCGGCGAAGCTTGCCGATCTTGATGCTGCGGAGGCGGCCGGTACGGATCAGGGAGTAGACCTTGTCCCGTCCGATCTGGAGGATGTCGGCGACCTGTTCGACGGTGTACGCCTGCATGATCGTGTGCTTGTCCCGGGTGGTGTCGGGCGTGGAGATCACCTCCTTTGGTGACGGTGGGTGATTGTCTACGCCTTCGTCTATGTCTCGTCTCCGTCCCTTACGTGCAGGCGCGTGGAGACGTAGACGTAGACGTAGACGAGTCACTGAGCGTGTTCGGTGATGGCGCGCCACCGGCCGCGTGAGACCTGGGTGACGCGGTGGTCGTCGGCGAGTTCGCGGAGCCGTTGGTAGATCCACGGGCGGCTCATGCCGGTCGCGTTGATCAGGTGGGAGACGGGGATGCCCTCGTCGGGTGCGCGGCTCAGCATCTCCCACAGAACCGTCTCAGGCCGGTTCTCCGGTTCGGCGACGTTCGTGACGCTGGGCGGCTCTTCCGGGCCGTTGAGGGAGCGCAGGTGAATGCCTGCGTGTGCTTCCTCGATCGCCGTCCGGGACACCTCGTCCAGAGCGGGGCGGCGGGTGGCGTGCTGGTGGGCCGCGTCCGCTACGGCCTCGTCGGTGAGCAGGTAGGCGCGCGCACGGCGGGGCGTGTCGTGTTCGGGTGCGGAGAGCAGGAACTTGCCGGGTGCGTTGAGGGTGTGGGCGTGCCAGCCGGCGGCGAGCATGCCCTGTCCCAGGATGAGATCGACGTCCTTGCGTTCGCGTACGCGGAAGCTCACCCGTACGTCCATCTGCGAGCGGACGGCCCCCTTGCCCATGGCCTTCTGCGTGGGGCGTTGGGTGGCGGCGATGAGCGTGACGGCGACGGCCCTTCCGCGTCGGGCGATCGAGTCGGTGTCGGTGGTGGTGTCGGGCGCCTCGTCGGCGAGTTCGGCGTACTCGTCGATGACGATGACCAGTGCGGGCAGTTCCGGCGTCGGCTCCCACACGCGGCGGCCTCGTGCGGCGAGCCATGCCGCGCGTGCCTCCAACACGGCCACGGCGTTGCGCAGGAGAACGCGCGCCTGTTCGGGGGTGGTGGCGAGGCGATCGATGCACGATGCCCACGGCTGCAACTCCATGCCGCGTTTGAGGTCCACCGCCCAGATCACGACGTCATGGCACGCGGTGAGGTTGCCCATGAGGACGTTCAATCCGCCGCTCTTGCCCGAACCGGCGACACCCCCGAACAGGGCATGCCGACGCAGGAAGAGGACGCGTGCGCTGGTGGCGTCTTCGAACGGGCCGAGGTCGATCGGTTCGGTGATGGAGGAGACGGACGGTCCGGGCCAGGGGATGGCGTCGGCGTGCGGGTCGGTGTCCAGTACGCGCAGCTCGAAGCGGTTGGCCTTGTCGTCGCGTGTCGGTTGCACGCGTACCGCGCCGCGGAACGTCCCTAGAGCCGATTCGATGGCGGGCACTCTTGCGATCACGTCTTGGATGGTCTGGCCTCGTGCGAGTGCGAAGCGGGCGCGCCATCCCCACACGTCCACTACGGCGGACTGCACACGCGAACCCGCGAGCCCGACCGCGTGTGCGATCTCCGGCCATGCGGCGAGTTGACGCTCTACGCGGACTTTGGCGCGCCGTCGCCGATGAGCCCACCAGGGCACGGCCAGCACGAAGCCCCCGATGAGGAGAAGCTGAGGCAGGGGCGCGTAGGTGAGTCCGAGAGCGGTGGCGGCGGCGAGCCACATACCGCCCCCAAGGGCCACAGCGGCGGCGTAGAACCGTTCGGCGCGCAGGGACAGGCCGACCCGTTCGCCGAACATCGCCAGCGTCCACGCGGCGAGCGCGGCGCCGGTGAGGATGTACGGCCACCACTGGGCGTGCGTCGCGTGCAGAACCGCCCCGGCGATGGCGAGCGCGACAACGACGTAGACCGGAGCGAGTTCGGACCGGTACCGCCACAGGAACCGGCCGATGATCACGGCGGCGATGTCGGGAAACCGGTCGTCCTTGTCGATGACGACCACCGGTTGGATCCCCTGACGGCGCATCTTGTGAGCGTGGCGCCGCATCTTGGTCGCCTGACTCATCGCCGCCC
Organism: Actinomadura sp. NBRC 104425; assembly: GCF_030269545.1. GTDB lineage: Bacteria > Actinomycetota > Actinomycetes > Streptosporangiales > Streptosporangiaceae > Spirillospora > Spirillospora keratinilytica. Next base: position 98,462 of record NZ_BSTN01000010.1, read on the forward strand.
CCACGAGTCCGGCGGAAGGTGCCCCTGCGCGCTCAGCTCGTCGCGCAGGTAGCACAGCGGGTCGCGTTCGCCGTCGCGGGCCGCGGTGAGGGTGGCGCGGGCAGCGGCGAGAAGGTCGGCGTGCCTGCGGCGCACGGTGCTCCACTCGGCGACGAGGCGGGGCGTGTCGTCAAGTGAGGCGTTGAGGCGAAGCCACAGCTTGCCGAGGTTGGGCATGGCCTGCGACAGGGCCGCAACGATTTCGCGGGCCACGAGGTTGCGGGTTCTGACCTCCTGAAGATCGATGGCGGGACGCTGGGGGGTGTTGGGCACTACACATCCCTCCCTTCGCACAAGCGGCTACGGCTGGGAGCCGGTCAGGGCGTTGACGAGGACGGCCACCAGGCGGCGGATCTCGGGGGCCGCGCTGGTGGCGGCGAGGAAGAACCCGCACAGCAGGCACACGGCCGCGTGCCAGACGCGCAACCCCATGTACCGCCACGCCAGCCACACGGCCACACCGAGGACCGCCACCAGCGGAACCGACACGGTCACGGACGCTTCACCTCCCCTCCGTTGTGGGAACTGATCACAGCCACAGGTCGGGAACGCGGGAGCCCTGCTTACGGCGCCTCCATCGGGCGCGGGCACGGCACTTGCGGCACGCGCGGCTTCCGGGGTCGATGCGCGCGCCGCAAGCGCAGGTGAACGCGGTGATGATGCGCGGCATCCGCACCGGTGTCACCGTCCCGCCTTGACACGGATGTGCGGGACGTCGTCGCACGTCTGCGTGGACAGCAGTCGGCGGGATGCGGCACCGGTCACGCTCGGGCCGTTGCCGGGACGTCCGATGCGGCGTTCCTCGGCGTGGATGCCGAGAACCACCATGGCGAAGACTCCGCAGACGACACCGGCCAGGAACACGGCGGCGATCGAGGCCAGAACGAGGATCATGCGGATCACCCCTTCCCGAAGGGGCCCGTGTCCGGCGGGGGCGGCTCGGGCGGTGGAACGCTTACGAGACCGAGAGTGCGCCTGACCAGCGGGACGGGTTCACCACATGACTGGACCTGTTCATGACGTCCTCGTAGGGTTGACCGCGTCCTAGGACGTCCCGGGATCCGGACGGGTGCATGCCGAACGAACGCCTACGTGCCGCTCTGCTCCAACAAGGTCTCACCGTGGCCGCGCTCGCCGAACACATCGGCGTGGACCCCAAGACCGTTGAGCGGTGGATCACCAAGGACCGCGTCCCCTACCGGCGCCACCGCTACGCAGTGGCTTCACGTCTCGGCGTGGACGAGACGTACCTGTGGCCGAATGCGCTGACCAAGGAACAGGTCACCTCGGCGTCGGGTAGCGAAATCGTCACCATCTACCCGCACCGCTGGGCCGTCCCCCGGGACGCATGGGGACGACTCTTCGCCGACGCCACGTCCGAGATCGGCATCCTCGTCTACAGCGGCCTGTTCCTGGCCGAGGACACGGGCGCCCAACGCATCCTCGCCGACAAGGCACGCTCAGGCGTGCGCGTCCGCATCCTGCTGGGCGACCCGGACTCGCCCCAGGTGGCCGAACGCGGCGCCGACGAGGGCATCGGCGAATCGATGGCGAGCAAGATCCGCAACGTCATCGTCCTCTACAAGCCGCTACGCGGCCTCGACAACGTCGAAATCCGACTGCACAGCACGGTGCTCTACAACTCGATCTACTTCGCCGACGATCAGATACTCGTCAACACGCACGTCTACGGCGCGCCGGCGTCCAACGCGCCATGCTGGCACCTGCGCAAAATCCCCGGCGGCGAGATCGTCAACACCTATCTTGAGAGCTTCGAACGCGTCTGGGAAGGCGCTCGACCGCTGCAACCGGGGGAGTGAACCGATGGGCCGCAGGATCGACTACTACGACGACCCCAACGCCCCCAAGGCCAACAGCCTCGTCCCCTCCGTCAACGTCGTCGTCACCAACGACAACGGCGACATCCTCATGATCCGCCGCACCGACAACGACAACTGGGCCCTCCCCGGCGGCGCCGTCGACCTCGGTGAATCCGTCGCCCAAGCCGCCGTCCGGGAGACCAAGGAAGAAACCGGCATCGACTGCGAGATCACCGGCCTCGTCGGCATCTACTCAGACCCCAAGCACGTGATCCACTACACCAGCAACGACGAGGTCCGCCAAGAGTTCTCCATCGTCCTCACCGCCCGCCCCACCGGCGGCGAGCCCCGCCCAAGCGACGAATCCCGCGAAGTCCTCTGGATCCCCGCCGACCAAGCCACCGCCCGCCGGATGGACCACTCGATGCGCCTCCGCATCACCCACTACCTAGAGAACCGCCAACAGCCCGTAATCATCTGACGGGTCAACCGCGTTTCATCAACGCCTCTTGGACGCGATGCACAGCCCCGATCAGGACCGGCGACGATGTCGTGATCGATCGGGCGACAAGATGCCCGTCCCCGTACCGGGAAAGAATCTCCGACAACCTCTCCTCTACCGGCAGCTCCACGCCGTCGGGGCTGGTGGTCATGTCGCAGTAGATCAGGGCTTCCGTCAGCTCCGGAGGCTCGCCGCCGAACTCGCCCACCAGGTCGTCGGCGAGCCCTCGTTCGCGTGCCTCTACCAGCGCGCAGCTGTGGTGAGCCACCAGGCGGCACAGGTGGTCGTCGGCCTTGTGGACGTCGCGGAGGTAGCGGGCGCCGTCCAGCGGGTGGAAGCCTGTCACGGCCAGGTCGGGCGCATATCCGACGTCGTGCAGCCACGCGGCGGCCTCCAACAGGTCGGCACGGTCGCCGAGGATCGGGGCGAGACGGCGTGCCTGCCGGGCGACGCCTTGCGTGTGCGCCCATCGGCGCGGAAGCGCGCTCTCTAGGTGCTGACGTGCGACTTCTCGCGCCCACGTGGCCATGCTGCTCATGACTCCGACGCTACGCGCAAGATCGCGGACATCCACGGGCACCAGAGGATCATCTAGGGACGTCTTGGCAGCACAACGCGTCCCCTGCCGCGAACGCACCTCACCAGGCCATCGGCTTCCAACCGCCGAAGCGCCTGCTGCGCGGTGAACCGAGACACCCCGTACCGAGCACAGATCCGCGCCTCGCTCGGCATCACCGCGCCCGGCGGAAGCGCGCCGCTCTCGATCTGAGCGCGCAACTCGGCAGCGATACGGCTGTACTTCGGGCGCGTGTCTTCGGTCGTCGCGCCCCGTACGAACCGGCCGACGCCAGTCACAGCTACAAGCAACCCCTCGCTTTCGAGGACGTCCAACGCTCGCCGCACCGTGTTTCGGGTGGCGCCCAACTCCCGGCTCAGCGTGTGTTCCCCCGGCAATCGCGCCCCCGCCGGGTATGTGCCGTCCTCCACGCGCCTCCGCAGCACATCCGCGATGCCGCGGTAGGCGCCCCATGTCGACCGTTGCGTCATCGCATGCCCCGCCACGCACACGTAAGGCCCAGAGCAACCGCTCTGAGCCCTACGTCAACTCTGCTGCCCGTCACCCGAAGTCCACGAACGCACCGAGGATGCGTCGCACGAGCGGCCGCCGATGCTTACCGCCCCGCGGCTCTGAGGACCAGGGCGTGCCGGGACGGCCGAGGTCGCCGTCGGGTGGAGAGGCGTAAACCCACAACTCCGTCATGCCGGTCTGTGTGTTGCGGCGAGGGGCCGATGACCGCGCGTGTGACGGTCGACGCACGCGCCGATGCCGACCAGCCGGGCGGCCCATCAGTCCCGCACCTCCGCCGCGTCGCGCGGCGTGAGCCTGCCCTTGACCCACATGATCGCGTCGTCGAGGCGGTCGGCTTCGGCGATCGGCTCGCGCGCCGAGTTGAAGAACCACAGCCGTCCGCCGTCCTCCGTACGCCGACGGCACTTGATCACGTCGGACAGCACCGGGTTGTCGTCGCAGCACCCCGGCGCGTTGGGGTTGCGCACGCGCAACCCCTTGTCGGTCAGCTTGACGTCGAAGCCCTGCGCGTGAAGGTGAGCGGTCAAGGCGACCAACCGCGACTCTGACGCGCTCAGGCGGGACAGCGCGTCGGGGACGGCGTCGGACTCACGAGGCCGGTCGAAGGACATGACGCCTCCAATCAGGAACGAACGGGGGACGTTGACGGGACGGAACCGCTGTGCGCGGCACCTCGGCCGTGTCCAAGAGCCTCGTTCGACCTGCGGGACCTCTCCACCGACACCTAGGGACGTCTAGGGACGTCTTCTGTTAGCGTCACTCCTACCTTGTGCATCCGGGAGGACGGATGAGCGACCTGTTGCGACGCGCGCTCGAAGACGCCCAACTCACCGAAGACGACGTGGCCGCACGACTCGGCGTCGACCCCAAGACCGTCCGACGCTGGCTCGCCGGCCGCGTCCCCTACCCCCGGCACAGAGCACACCTGTGCAAGCTTCTCGGCCACGACGAGGAAGACCTCTGGCCCCAGGTACGCGCGCCCCGCCCACTGCCCCAACCACCAGGCGCCCAGATCCTCGCCACCTACCCGCACCGCTGGGCCGTCCCCCGCGCCGTCTGGCACCAGCACTTCGCCAGCGCCCGACGTGAAATCGGCATCCTCGCCTACGCGGGACTCTTCCTCGCCGAAGACCAAGGCATCATCGGCACCCTCGCCGACAAGGCACGCAACGGCGTCGCCGTCCGCATCCTCCTCGGCAACCCGGACGGCCCCCGCATCTCCCAACGCGGCACCGACGAAGGCGTAGGCGACTCGCTCGCCGCCAAGATCCGCAACGCCCTCGTCCTCTACCAACCCCTACGCGAACTCGACAACGTCGAGATCCGCCTACACGACACCACCCTCTACAACTCGATCTACCGCGCCGACGACGACCTACTTATCAACCCCCACGCCTACGGCATCCCTGCGTCCCATGCTCCTGTCCTCCACGTTCGCCACGTCGATGACGGCGACATGGCGTCCACCTACCTTCGGAGCTTCGAACGCGTGTGGTCCGACGCGACACCAAGCCCGTAGAGGACACCTGATCATGCGGAGGCCCCCGCCCGGTCCACCTTGACCGGGCGGGGGCCTCGTCGTCGCGTCGCGGCTCAGCCGTGCGTCACATCGGCGCCCACGGCGAGCACCGTTGTGATCCGGGTGAGACGGTCAGCCACCGGTCAACTCCTCTCGGAGCGACATCACGCACGGGTCCGCCTCGTCGGCCCCCGTCGCCACGAGCTCGGCGATCGTAAGGGCCGTGATCGCTTGGTTGTAGGTGAGCGGCGTCGGCCACCTGGTGGCGTGCCAGACACCGGCGGTGCGGGTGGCTTCGGCGATGACGCATCCGTTGATTTCAGCGGTCATGCGGGTCTCGGTGATCTTGACCATGGTGTGCCTCCCTCCTGCGGGAGGGGAGGCGGGGAGCCAATCCGGGGAGCCACCGCTTGTCGTTCTTGGCCGACGCGGCTCGACTCATGCGGACGGTCCGCCGCCTCTCCCTCCCGGGTTTGTGCAGGTGGGCGGCTCCTGGGGCGACTCCACCGGACCCCGCCGGACGTGAGGCGAATGAACCGATTCGCAAGAGGACCTTAAGTGCGGCATAAGGGGATCGCCGGGGGTGGTGTGAGATGCGAGGTTCTGGGTGTGGCACTGCGAACCGGCAAAAGCGCGGGCCAGGCGGCGCCCGCTCCCATGCACGAGCCCGCGGCGCGGGCGTTCCGGTCGCTGTCGTGGGCGCACCGAGAGATCCTGACCGAGACGTACTTCCGCAGGCGGTCGGTCAACGAGGCGGCCGCGTCGCTCGGGCTTCCCGTGGAGGTCGTCAAGGCCCGCGTCTATCACGCCCTCAGAGCGCTGCGGGACGCCTGCGAGGCCGCCGGCTGAGACGATCGCGGACCGGCGCGGGCGGCCGGCCGCGCCGCCGGGACGCGCCGCCGGGACGCGCCGCCGGGACGCGCCGCCGGGACGCGCCGCCGGGACGCGCCGCCCGGAAAACGTCTTGCATGCTCGGCGGTACCTGCGGCAACCTGATGCCGTAACGCGAGACCGAGAACGGAAGGAGACGGCGATGCGGCGCCACAGTAGCCGGATGCGCGGCCTGTCCGGTCTTGGCAGCGGACGCGGCGGGACGTGACGGCACCGTCCCGATCTGCGCATCGCCTGGCGGCCGGAGCCCGCGCAGGCGGTTTCTGACTTCCCGGAGGGTTGGCCGAGCGGTAAGGCAGCGGCTTGCTAAGCCGTCGTCAGGGTCCTCCCTGCGCGAGTTCGATTCTCGCACCCTCCGCTCACACGAGCGCGCCCCCGTTCAGGGGGGCGCGCTCGTGCGTTTCGGACGGCGGCCGGTAGTGGACGGGGCCTGTTCGCCGGGGCTGGCGGAGCTTAAGTTGCTGGCGAGGAGAGGGGTACGCACGGTCCGCTGAGCTGTTGGCCCACCCCGGAGGCGAGATGAGTCGTTCCCCGTCCCGTTCCCTGCCCGGCCGCAGGGCGAAGACCGCCGTGTTCGCGGCGGCGCTGCTGGCGTTCACCGGCGCCGCCGCCGTCCCGGCCGCGGCGCAGACCGCGCGGCACGCACCGGGCCCCGCCTACCTCGACGCGCGGCGGCCCGTGCGCGAGCGCGTCGAGGACCTGCTGTCCCGCATGACGCTGGACGAGAAGATCGGCCAGATGACGCAGGCCGAACGCGGCAGCGTCACCGCCGACGACATCACCCGGTACCGCATCGGGTCAGTGCTGTCGGGCGGCGGGTCCACGCCCACCCCCAACACGGCCGAGGCGTGGGCGGACATGTACGACGGGTTCCAGCGCGCCGCGCTGGCCACCCCCAAACGCATCCCGATGATCTACGGTGTGGACGCCGTGCACGGCCACAACAACGTGGTCGGTGCGACGGTCTTCCCGCACAACATCGGACTCGGCGCCACCCGCGACCCGGGCCTGGTGCGCGAGATCGGCCGCGCCACCGCCGAGGAGGTCGCGGCCACCGGCGTCGACTGGACGTTCGCGCCGTGCCTGTGCGTCGCCCGCGACGACCGCTGGGGCCGCACGTACGAATCGTTCGGCGAGGTGCCCGAGCTGCCCGCCGCCATGTCGGTGATCGTGGACGGGTTCCAGGGCCGGCGGCTGGACGGCCGCACGTCGATCCTGGCCACGGCCAAGCACTACGTCGGCGACGGCGGCACCGAAGGCGGCGACGACCAGGGCGACACGAAGATCTCCGAGGCCGAGCTGCGCCGGATCCACCTGCCGCCGTTCCGGGCCGCGGTGCGGCGCGGCGTCGGCTCGGTGATGGTCTCCTTCAGCTCGTGGAACGGGGTGAAGGTGCACGGGCACCGCTACCTGATCACCGACGTGCTGAAGAAGGAGCTCGGCTTCACCGGCTTCGTCGTGTCCGACTGGAACGGCATCGACCAGATCGACGGGCAGCCCGGGTTCACCGCGCAGGAGGTCGCCACCGCGATCAACGCCGGGATCGACATGGTGATGGTGCCGCAGGAGTGGCGCCGCTTCATCGACACGCTGCGCGGCGAGGTGCAGGCCGGGCACGTGCCCATGGCCCGCATCGACGACGCCAACCGGCGCATCCTCACCAAGAAGTTCGAGCTGGGCCTGTTCGAACGGCCGTACGCCGACCGCGGCCTGCTGGGCGCGGTCGGCAGCGCACGGCACCGCGCGCTGGCCCGCCGCGCCGTGGCCGAGTCGCAGGTGCTGCTGAAGAACGACGGCGGGGTGCTGCCGCTCGCCCGCGACCACAACAAGATCTTCGTGGCGGGCCGGGCCGCCGATGACATCGGCATCCAGAGCGGCGGCTGGACGGTCACCTGGCAGGGCTCGCCGGGGAACATCACGCCCGGCACCACGATCCTGCAGGGCATCCGGCAGACGGTGGGGCGGTCCACCACCGTGGACTACAGCCGGGACGGCACGGGCATCGACGGCTCCTACAAGGCGGCGATCGCCGTCGTCGGCGAGCTGCCGTACGCCGAGGGCGAGGGCGACCGGCCCGACGGCCTGGGCCTGGACCCCGAGGACCTGGCGACGATCGAACGGCTGCGCGCCTCCGGCGTCCCGGTGATCGTGGTGCTGGTGTCCGGGCGGCCGCTGGACATCGCCGCGCACCTGCCGGACTGGGACGCGCTGGTGGCGTCCTGGCTGCCGGGCACCGAGGGACGCGGCGTCGCCGACGTGCTGTTCGGCGTCGCCAAGCCCACCGGCAGACTGCCGATGACGTGGATGCGCAGCTTCGACCAGCAGCCGATCAACCGCGGTGACGGCCAGGAGCCGCTGTTCCCGTACGGCTACGGCCTCACCTACCGGCGGTAACGTGGGCGGGTGCCGCCCGCAGCCTTCGCCTTGAGCCGCCGCGGCGCCCTGCGCACGGGCGCCGCGGCGGCCGCGGCCGCGCTGGCGGGCTGCTCGCAACGCTCCGGCGGCTCGGCCGGCCGGCGGCGGCTGGTACTGGCGAGCGGTCCCACCGACGGGCAGTACGAGCCGTTCGCGCGGCGGCTGGCCCAGGAGCTGCGGCGCCGCGTCGGCGGCCTGACCGTCCACGTGCTGACCACCTCGGCCAGCGTGCAGAACCTGGAGATGCTCGCCGCGGGCCGCGCCGACCTGGCGCTCGCGCTGAGCGACAGCGCCGCCGACGCCGTGGCGGGGCGCGGCGCGTTCCGCACGCCCCTGCCGGTGACCGCGCTGGCCCGCATCTACCTCAACTACACGCACCTGGTGGTGGCCGAGGACTCGCCGGTGCGGCGCGTCACCGACCTGGCGGGACGCCGCGTGTCGCTGGGCGCCGTGGGGTCGGGCACGGCCGTGCTGGGGGAGCGGGTGCTGCGCGCGGCCGGGCCGCCGCGCCCCGTCCGGGCCGTCCGGCTCGGCCTGGCCGAGTCGTGCGCGGCGCTGGCCGCCGGCGAGGTGGAGGCGTTCTTCTGGTCCGGGGGCGTGCCGACCAAGGCGATCGCCGACCTGGCCGCCCGCACGCTGGTGCGGCTGGTGCCGCTGGACGGGCTGGTCCTGGCGCTGCGCCGCGCGCACGGCCCCACGTACGTGGGCGTGTCGGTGCCCGCGGGGACGTACCGGCAGGCCGCGGAGGTGCCCACGGTGGGGGTGCCGAGCTACCTGGTGGCGCGCCGCGGCCTGTCGTCCGGCCTGGCCGAGACGGTCACGCGCGTGATGTTCCGCGCCCGCGACCGGCTTCCGGGCCCGGAGGTGCCCGGCAGCTACCTCGACGAGCGGTACGCGATCGGCACCGGCACCGTTCCGCTGCACCCGGGCGCCGTCCGCTACTACCGCTCCGTCTACGGCTGACCGTACCCGTCGAGCGGCAGCCGCAGCTCGACGACCAGGCCGTGCGGGTCGGCGGGCCGCAGCTCCAGGGTGCCGCCGCCCGCGCGGGCCAGCTCGTCGGCGATGGCCAGGCCGAGCCCGCTGCCCTCGACGTTGCCGTGCCGCGGCGACCGCCAGAACCGGCGCCGCGCCGCCGCCAGCTCGCCCGGGTCCAGGCCGGGGCCGTCGTCGGCGACGCGCAGCACGGCCGCGCCGTCGCACGCCGCCAGCGACACGGTGACCCGCCCGCCCTCCGGCACGAACTTGATCGCGTTGTCGATGGCGATGTCGGCGACGCGTCCGGCGGTGTCGGGCGGGCAGTGCGCGGTGAGCCGCTCCGGCAGGTCGGCGCGCAGGCCGACGGCGCGGGCCGCGGCGACCTCGCCCCAGGCGTCCAGCCGGGGTGCCAGCTCGGCGACCAGGTCCACCGGCCCGGCCGCCGCGCCCGTGCCCGACTCCAGGCGGGCCAGGGTGAGCAGGTCCTCCAGCATCGCGCCCAGCCGGTCGACCTCCTCCAGGGCGCGCCGGTGCTCGTCGGCGCCGGTGTCGCGCAGGTGCGGCTGCAGGTTCTCCAGCCGCAGCGACAGCACCGCCAGCGGGGTGCGCAGCTCGTGGGAGGCGTCGGCGACGAAGGCGCGCTGGCGCTCCAGCGCCGCCGACACCGCGTCGGCCATCGCGTTGAACCGCTCCTCCAGGCGGCGCAGCTCCGACGGGCCCGGCCCGCCGACCGCGGCGCGGGCGTGCATGCGGCCCGCCGCGATCGCCTCGGTGGCGGCGTCCAGCTCGGCCACCGGACGCAGCGTCCAGCGGGTCAGCCGCCGCGCCGCCACCACGGCGACGGTGAACGCGGCGGCGGCCGCGGCGGCCAGGGCCAGCCACACCATCGCGATGTCGCGGCGGGCGTCGCCCGTCGGCGCCTCCACCAGCACCATGCCGACGACCTGCGCATCGCGCCCGGCGGGCTCGGCCACCGCCACCCGGTCCGGGCCGAACGGGGTGACCAGCGGCAGCCGCTCGGTGGTGCGCCCGGCCAGGGCGCGCCGCACCGCCGCGGCGTCGGGCGGGTCCACGGCGCCGGAGCGGATCAGCACGGTGCGCGAGGCGTCGCGGATCTCCACGCCCGCCCCGTACAGGGTCGCGTACCGGCGCACCTCGCTGTCGAGCACGGAGGTGTCGCCCTCGCGGACGGCCTGGTCGGTCAGCTCGGCCAGGCGGGTGGCGTCGGCGCGCCGGTCCAGCAGCAGCACGCCCGTGCGCTGCTGGGCGTACGCCCAGCCCAGCGGCACCGCCAGCGCCAGCACCAGCCCGCCGATCAGCGCCAGGTAGGTCAGCAGCAGACGGCGGCGCATCAGTCCCCGGAGCCCAGCCGGTAGCCGGTGCCGCGCAGCGTGCGCACCAGCCCCGGACGGCCCGTCTTGGACCGGATCCCGGCGATGTGCACGTCCAGCGACCGGGACGCGGCCAGGAACGCGTCGCCCCACACCGCGTCCAGGATCTCCTCGCGGCTGCGCACCACGCCCGGCTCGCGTGCCAGCAGCGCGAGCACGTCGAACTCGCGGCGGGTCAGGGCGACCGGGGCGCCGGCCACGGTGACCTCGCGGGCGCGCAGGTCGATCCGCACGTCCCCGACCTGGACCACCTCGGGCGCGGCGGCCGGGTCGGCGGGCGCGGGGGACCGGCCGGGCGGGACCAAGCGGCGTGCCACCGCGTCCATCCGCGCCAGCAGCTCCATGATCCGGAACGGTTTGACCAGGTAGTCGTCGGCCCCGGCGCGCAGGCCGCGCAGCACGGCCCGCTCCTCGGTGCGCGCGGTGATCACGATGACCGGCACGGCCGACACCCGGCGCAGCCGCCGCAGCATGTCCAGGCCGTCCATGTCGGGCAGGCCGAGGTCCAGCAGGACGAAGTCGCAGCGGTCCTTCAGCCGCAACCCGTCGTCGGCCCGCACCACCCGCTCGACGCGGTGGCCGCGCCCGATCAGCGCCGTGCCGAGCGCGTCGGCGAGCCGGTCGTCGTCCTCGACCAACAGCACCCGCATGCCCACCTCACCCCGGCACGGACCTACCCTTGCCCCCATCCGGAGCAAGGGTAGGCGCTCGCGGTACGGCTTCGCGCCAGGTCAGCCGCGGCCCGCCAGTTCGGCGGCGGGGGCCTGCTCGGTGCGCGACAGCACGGCGTGCCGCGTCTCGCGCATCGTCGCGTACACCACCAGCGACACCGCAGCGCAGCCCGAGACGTACCAGTAGAACCCGGACTCGATGCCGCCCTGCTTGAACCACAGCGCCACGTACTCGGCGGTCCCGCCGAACATGGCGTTGGCCAGCGCGTACGGCAGCGCCACGCCCAGCGCCCGCACGTGGGTGGGGAACAGCTCGGCCTTGACCACCGCGTTGATCGAGGTGTAGCCGGTGACGATCACCAGGCCGCCCAGCATCAGCGCCAGCGCGGGCCAGAACCCGCTGACGTTCCGCAGCGCCGTCATGATCGGCACGGTGCCCAGCATGGACCCCACGCCGAACGTGATCAGCAGCGGCCGGCGGCCGATCCGGTCCGACAGCGCCCCGGCGGCGGGCTGCAGGAACATGAACACCGTCAGCGCGCAGAAGCTGACCAGCGTGGCGTCGTCCTTGCTCATGCCCGCGGTGTTGGACAGGTACTTGGTGAGGTAGGTGGTGTAGGTGTAGTACGCCACCGTGCCGCCCATGGTCAGGGCGATGACCAGCGCGAACTCCCGGCGGTGCCGGAACAGGCCGGCCAGCGTGCCGCGCTCGGCGGGCGCGGCGGCCTCCTCCTCGGCCTCGTAGGCCTCGGTCTCCAGCAGGTTGCGGCGCAGGTAGAACACCACCGCCGCGCCCACCGCGCCGACGATGAACGGTATCCGCCAGCCCCAGGAGTGCAGCGCGTCGTCCGACATGGTGCGCTGCAGCAGGATCTGCAGGCCGAGCCCGCACAGCTGCCCCGCGGTCATCGACACGTACTGGAAGCTGGAGAACAAGCCGCGCCGCCCGGGCGTCGACGCCTCGGTCAGGTACGTGGCGCTGGCCGCGTACTCGCCGCCGACCGACAGGCCCTGCAGCAGCCGCGCCACCAGCAGCACCGCGGCGCCGAAGTAGCCGACGGCGTCATAGGTCGGCGCGATGGCGATCAGCAGCGCGCTGACCGACATCAGCGTGACCGTGGCGGTCAGCGCGGCCTTGCGGCCGCGCCGGTCGCCGAGGCGCCCCAGCAGCCAGCCGCCCACCGGGCGCATGAAGAACCCGACGGCGAAGATGCCCATCGTGTTCAGCAGCTGCGCGGTCGGGTTCCCCTTGGGGAAGAACGAGGCCGCGAAGTAGACGGCGAAGCTGGAGTAGACGAACCAGTCGTACCATTCGATCAGGTTGCCGATCGAACCGCCGACCAGCGCCTGCCACGGGCGCCGGGCGGGCCGGGACGGCGTGCCGCCGGACAACGTCGTCGTCACCGGGCACCTCCTCGCATCACGGGACGGGAACGGGGTGACCTGCGTCACCGCAGGCCCCCGAAGCGTCACCGATCCGCCGAACCGCGTTCAACAACGAAGCCCCAGATCTAACGTCGCCTTAACAGAGCGGACATCTGGGGGCGATGTCCGTCGGCGGGCGGGGGTGTCTAATGTGTTCGCGTCTGTCGGGTCTTGGGCCTACCATCACGCCTCGTGAGGAAGCGGACTCTTGTGGCGATGATGGGGTTGGTGTCTCTGGTCGGCGCGGGATGCGGGGGCAGCGGGGGCGAGGACTCCGACAAGAAGGCGGGCGGCGCCGCCTCGTCCCGACCCTCCTCGAGCGCGGCGCCCGCGGCCGCGCCGGGGGCGGGGACCCCCGAGCCGAAGAGCTGCCCGCGCGGCGGCAAGCTCATCCCGGCGGTCGAGATCCCCGCCGTGCGCAGCGAGCCGGTGCACATCCCCGAGGCCCGCGTCGGCGGCCAGGTGATCCCGGCGGTGACGATCCCGGGCGTGAACATCCCCGCGCAGCGCGTCCCCGCGCAGTGCGTGACCGTGCAGGAGGCGCCGGGCGGCTGCCTGGGCGCCGTGACGATCCCGCCGACCATGATCCCCGCCGTGGAGATCCCGGCGGTGGAGATCCCCGGCGTCAACGCGGGCGGCATCCACCTGGAGCCCGTGCGCCATGAGGCCGTGCGGCACGAGGCCGTCTACAAAAACGGCGTGTCCGTCCCCGAGGTGTGCCAGGAGAAGCCGGGGCCCGAAGGCGGATACGTCGCCGGCGTCTACCGCAGCTCCCTCTACCGCGGCTCCCTGTACCGGGGTTCTCTTTACCGGGGTTCCCTGTACCGGCCGCGGGCCTGCAACGACGACGGCGAGTGCATCCCCAGCGTGACGGTGCCCAGCGTCAGCGTCCCCGGCGTGTCGGTGCCGGGCGTCTCGTTCCCCGGTGCGAGCCTGCGCGGCCGCATGGTCGGACGCACCGAGGTCCTCGAGGACAAGAACCAGGTGGCCTACCGCATGGACGCCGACGTGCTGTTCGAGTTCGGCAAGGCCGACATCAGGCCGCAGGCGGCGGCCGAACTGGCCAAGGTGGCCGCCTCGATCAAGAAGGAGGCGCCGTCGGACGCGGCGGTCCGGGTGGACGGGCACACCGACGCCAAGGGCGACGAGGCCGCCAACCTGGATCTGTCGCGGCGCCGCGCCCAGGCCGTCGCCGACTGGCTGGCCACCCGCGGCGGCATCGCCCGCTCCCGGCTGAAGATCACCGGTTACGGGGAGACCAAGCCCGTCGCGCCCAACACCAACGCCGACGGCTCCGACAACCCGCGCGGCCGCGCCGAGAACCGCCGCGTCGTCATCTCGGTCGGCCGCGACTGAGCCCGCGCCGACCGGGTCCGGAGGGAGCGCGCCGGTCGGGGCCGCCCGGCCCCGACCGGCCCTTCCGCTCAGCCGCGCCGCCCTGGCGGACACCGGCCCGCCGCCCCTGGCCGGAAGGCGCCGTCCGGCCAGGCCGCCGCCGCGAGCGCGCGGCGCAGCGTACGAGGGCGGCCAGGCGGCGGCCGCCTTCTCGCCGGTGGCGGTGGTGCCCGTGCCTTGGACGGCGTCGACGCCCGAGGTCCGCGGCGCGCAGCGAGGGCGGCTGCACTCGGTGACAGGGCGGATCGGTTTCGGCGCGGTCCGCCCGGCCCGCGATCGCGTCGGCGCGAGCCTCTCCCGCGGCGGCCAGCCGAATTCCGGCCCGCCCATTTTTGGTATGTCCTTTTCAAGAGCAGGGGTGGGGGCGCAAAGGGGGCGGCTGGCGAAAACCGCCACGTCCCGCTGATATCTCTGGCGCCTTTCGCCACACTCGGCCGCGTTCATTGACGAGATCACTTGCGGCGCTTAGCGTCCCAGAACGGGGACTTCACCTCATCCGTCAGAACGCCGTTTCGGGCGTTGTCAGGGGGCTGCGCCCGGACCGCCAGAGGAGGCACCGCGACCCATGCCCCCACCCCTGGGTATCCGCATCCGCTCCCGGCTTGTGTTCGTCCTGGCCGCCGTGCTCGCCGCCACCGGGCTGGCGGCCGTCCCGGCCGCCGCGCACAGCGCGCCGTCCGGGCCGCCGTCCGACGTCTACACCTATCTCGACGACCCCGAGATGACCGGCGAGGGGCAGGAGCCCCCGCACTCGGTGCTGCACCCCTACGACGACCGCGAGGACGCCATCGCCTCCCGCGGCTCGAAATGGGAGCGCTCCCTCGACGGGGAGTGGCGCCTCGCCATGGCCGAGCGCCCCGCCGAGGTCCCCGAGGGCTTCTACCGCGAGGGGTACGACACCTCCGGCTGGACCAAGGTGCAGGTGCCGCACACCTGGCAGAGCGACCGGCTCGACCATCCGATCTTCCGCAACATCCCCACCGAGATGGTGCCGGACGACCCGCCCCGCGCGCCCAAGGACGTCAATCCGACGGGTGCGTATGTGAAGCGCTTCGACATTCCCTCCAGTTGGGACGGGCGCCGCGTCTTCCTGCGGTTCGAGGGCGTCACCAGCGCGTACCTGCTGTGGGTGAACGGCCGGTACGTCGGCTACGACCAGGGCGGCTACACGCCCGCCGAGTTCGACGTCACCGACTACGTGCGCAAGGGCGCCAACACCGTCGCCGTCCAGGTGCACCGCTGGAGCTCCGGGTCGTACCTGGAGGACGTCGACCAGTGGCGCTACAGCGGCATCTTCCGGTCGGTGTGGGTCTACTCCACGCCCAAGACCTACGTGCGCGACGCCTACATCACCACCGACCTGGACGCCTCGTACCGCAACGCCACCCTCAACGCCGTGGTGACGCTCGCCAGCAAGCAGGGCGAGCAGGGGAACCACACCGTCAAGGCCACCCTCGTCGATCCCAAGGGCCGCCGCGTGCAGACCTTCTCCGGCACGACGACGGTCGCCGGCGGCACTGCGACGGTCAAGCTCAGCGCGAACGTCGCCGACCCCGCCAAGTGGACCGACGAGACACCGAACCTCTACACGCTCGTCCTCGAACTGGCCGGGCCGGACGGCCGCGTCACGCATACCACCAGCGAGACGATCGGCTTCCGCGAGATCGAGGTCAAGGACCGGCAGCTGCTGGTCAACGGCAAGCGGATCCTCATCAAGGGCGTCAACCGCCCCGAGACCGACCCCGACACCGGGCGCCACCAGACCCGCGAGCGGATGGACTCCGACGTCGCGCTGATGAAGCGGCTCAACATCAACGCGATCCGCACCGCGCACTACCCGTCCGACCCGTACCTGTACGACCTGGCCGACCGGCGCGGCCTCTGGATCGACGACGAGGTCGACATCGAGACCCACAACTGGGAGAACTGCGACCGGGTCGCGCCCAACGACTGCCTGGCCGACCGGCCCGAATGGCAGAAGGCGTTCGCCGACCGCTTCCAGGCGTTGCTCGCCCGCGACAAGAACCACCCCAGCGTGCTGATGTGGGACACCGGCAATGAGGCCGGGCTCGGCGCCGCGCACACCAAGATGGCCGAGTACGCGACCGCGACCGACCCGACGCGGCCGCTGTACCACCAGTCCAACTCGCCCGACGGCGACGCGCCGTACGCGCACGTGTGGGGGCCGCGCTACCCGACCCCGGCGCGGCTGGAGCAGCAGGCGAACTCCACCACCAAGCCGATCATCATGGGGGAGTACGCCCACGCGATGGGCAACAGCCTCGGCAACTTCCGCGAGTTCTGGGAGGTCGTCCGCAAGTACCCGCAGGTGCAGGGCGGCTTCATCTGGGACTGGGCGGAGGCCAACATGCGGCACCCCCTGACCACCACGCCCGACTCCTCCGGAAACAAGATCAAGAGCTGGCTCCAGGGGATCCCGGAGGTCGTCGACGGGCATGAGGGGAAAGCGCTTTACTTCTCCGGTCTGGACGACTTCGTCGAGGTCTACCGGGACCGCCGGCTCGACATCACCGGCAAGGCCGTCACCCTCGACGCGTGGGTCAAGCCGGTGCGGCCGTGGACCGGCGACTTCACGATGATCGCCAAGGGCGACCACCAGTGGGCGCTGAAGATGAGCGACGAGAACACCCTGGAGTTCTTCGTGCACAGCGGCACGTGGCGCACCGTCCGCGCGCCCGTCCCCGCCGACTGGTACGACCGCTGGCACCGCGTCACCGGCACCTACGACGGCACCGCCGTCCGCCTCTACGTGGACGGACGCGAGGCCGCGCAGGTCCCGTTCAGCGGGGAGATCGACTGGTCGTCGGCCGACCTGAACATCGCCCGCAACCCCGAGACCATGCAGGACAACGACCACGGCCGGTTCGCCAAGGGCACCATCGACCAGGTCCGCGTCTACCCCCGCGCCCTGACCGCCGGGGAACTGGCCTCCGGCGCCGACCCCAAGCAGGACGCGGCGCTGGCGCTCGACTTCGACCGGTTCGACACCGACGGCACGTTCCTGTCCAACGGGCAGAGCCTGTCGGGCGTCGACGGCCTGGTCGGCTCCGACCGGTACGTCCAGCCCGAGACCGCCCAGCTGGCCTGGGTGCACTCGCCGATCCGCGTCACCCGCTCCGGCGAGACCGTCACCGTGGCCAGCGAGCGGGTCTTCGCCGGCACCTCCGACCTGGAGCTGCGCTGGCGCTACACCGAGGGCGACCGGGTGCTGCGCTCCGGCAGCGCGCCGCTGCGGCTCGACCCGGGCGGCTCTACGCAGGTGGCCGTCCCGCCGCCGCCCGCCAACCCGTCCGGCGCCGAGCGGTGGCTGACCGTCGAGGCCGTCCTCAAGGACCGCCAGTGGTACGCGCGGTCCGGCCACGTCGTCGGGTTCGGCCAGTTCCCGGCGGGCGGGACGAAGGTGCCGAACGTCCGCAGGCCCGCCACCGGCACCGTCCGCACCACCGAGAACGACAAGGAGGTCATCGTCACCGGACGCGACTTCCGGTACGTCTTCGACAAGTCCGAGGGCACCCTCACCTCGATGCGCTACAAGGGCGTCGAGCTCGTCGAGAAGGGCCCCGAACTGGACGTGTGGCGCCCCCCGATCAGCAACGAGACCTACACGTGGGGCAACGCCGAGGGCGAGAACTGGCGCCGCGCGGGCCTCGACCGCCTCGTCACGACGCCGACGTCCGTCACCGCGACGCCCGGCGCCACGGCCACGGTGGAGATCGCCAGCCGCGTCCAGGCGCCCGGCTACAACGCCTGGTTCGACCAGACGACCACCTACACGGTGGACGGCTCCGGCCAGATCGAGCTGACCCACCACGTCAGCCCGCAGGGCGACGCGCGCACCCTGCCGTACCTGGCCCGCGTCGGCTACACGGTGAAGACGCCCGAACGCTTCGAGCGCTTCGCCTGGTACGGACGCGGCCCCGTGGAGAACTACAACGACCGCAAGGACGGCACCCCCATGGGCGTGTGGTCGTCCACGGTGGACGAGCAGTACGTCGACTACTACCGGCCCCAGGACCACGGCAACCACGACGACGTGCGCTGGGCCATGCTGTCCGACGGCCGCGCGGGGCTGCTGGTGGGCGGCGACCTGGAGGTCAGCGTCACCCCGTACGACGACCTGGACCGCGCCCTGTACCCGTTCGCCCTCCAACGCAACCCGGGGTGGAACACCCTGCACGTCGACCACGCCGTCACGGGCGTGGGCGACACCCCCAACCCGGTGCGCCCCGAGTACCAGGTGCGCCCTGACCGCGACTACACCTACACCACGATCCTTCGCCCCCTGACCCAGAAGGAGGCTCGCACCGGAACCCTGAACTGATCCGCGCCGAACGTCCGGCCGGACCCCACCCCGGGGCCCGGCCGGACGCATGCGAGACCGAACACGGGCACAGCCGGCGGGGCATTCACTCGACGGGCGGGGTGGGGCGGTTCTCGGGAGCCAGGAGGTGGGGCGCGGCGGGGCGGAGATTCTTGGTGACGATGCGCGCCCAGCGGCCGTCCCGGATCATCTCGTTCAGCGTCCGGTTGATCAACGCGCGGTCGACCGGATCGCCCTTGCGCATGCCGATGCCGTACTTCTCGCGGTGGCTGGAGAACGGCTTGTGGAGCAGCCGCACCTTGCCCTTGTAGCGGGAGTCGGCGGCGAACCCGGCCAGGATCGACTCGTCGGTGGACACCGCGTCGACGGTGCCGTCCAGCAGCAGCGGGAGGCAGTCGCCGAAGCCGTCGACGAGCCGCAGGTGCCGCCTGGCCCAGGCGCTGCCGGTGTCCCGGGGATCGCCGAACCGGATGGCCAGCCGCAGCGGCGAGCTGGAGCCCTTCGCCCCGCAGGTGATCTTGTCTTTGAGGTCGTCCACCTCCGTGATGCTCTTGTCGCCGGAGCGGACCAGGGTGTCCTGCGCCGAGATCAGGTAGGGCCCGGCGAAGTCGATCACCTTCAGCCGGGCCTCGCTTATGGAGTAGCTGGCGATCACCAGATCGACGGCGCGGTTCTGCAGCAGCCGCTCGCGGTTGCCGGAGACGACGGGCTGGAAGACCGGCTCGACGCGCAGTGCCTTGGCGATCTCGATCGCGATGTCGACGTCGAGCCCGGTGCACTTGCTGCCCGCCGCGTTGCACAGCCCGATGCCCGGCTGGTCGGCCTTGATGCCGACGCGCAGGGCCCGGTCCATCGCGTACAGCCGCTCGAGGGACGGCCCCGGCGCGGGCTCGGAGGCGCCGTGGCAGCACGCGGCAGCGGCCAGGGACGGCAGCGCGGCGACGGCTGCCAGGCGGACGGCAGGGCGGTATGGCATCGGGGTCCTCGTTCAGCCGGGTGCCGTCGCCCGCGACCCCGACGGGTCCAGGCGAACCGTGCACGACGGGGGATTGACGGCCAGGCGGGTGACGACCAGGCGCACCCCCCGGCTGCCGAGCCGGCCGAGGTGCACCACCTGGGTGATGTCCTTCTGCCCGGGATGGGAGGTGAACGAGGGCAGCCGCCGCCCGTCGGCCTCGGCGTGCGCGGTGATCTGCATCTCGAACGTGCAGCCCGAGAACGGGTCGGTGGGGGTCACGGCGAGCCGGATGCGCAGCGTCCAGTCCGAGCCCGCGGGCAGGCCCCCGCTGAGGGTGAACACCGGCTGCTGGGACGCGGTGACCTCCTGGGCGGGCACGGTGAACTCCACCGTGCGGGTCGGCCGACCGGCGAGCAGCAGCCGGTCGACCGCGATGCCCGCGCACGCCGCGAGAGCGGCCAGGGGCAGGGCCAGGGCCGCCGCCCTTTTCCGCAGCCGGTCGGCGCGGTGGTGCGCCTCGTCCCGCTGGTGCTGCGCCCGCTCCCGTTCCCGCGCCTCCTCCTGCGCCCTGGTCGCGGCCTCTTCGGCTTTGGCGGTTGCCTCCTCGGCTTTGGCGGTGGCGGCGTCGGCGCGGGCTTCGGCGGCGTCGGCCCTGGCCGTGGCCTCGTCCAGCAGCTTCTCGGCCTGCCGCGCCCGGGCCAGCGCCTGGTCGCGTTCGGCCAGCAGGCCGGAGATGCCGGCGGACGCGGGCTCCTCGGCCCGCACGCCCGCGCCGACGTGGACTCCGATGTCGCGCAGCTGCTCCAGCGCGGTGTCCAGATAGCCCCAGACGTGCAGCTTCCCCTCGCCGATGTCGGGCTCCTGCCCCTGGGCGGCCTGCCGCCACCATTCCAGCCACGCCCCGCGGGTCCCGTACTCGCCGTCGGCGAAGCCGTCCGGATCGTTCTCCGCCAGGAACTCCAGGAGCACGGCGACGCACACCTCGACGCGGCGCCGCGGCGGCACCTTACCCGCCGGGAACTTCCCGGAGACCAGCTCGCCGATCCGCTGCCCGCCCGCCTTGGCCCGGTGGCCGTCGGCGCGGGCCAGACCGCTGTGCTCGACGTCGTTCTTGCGGGCGACCAGGGCGGTCAGGCGCTCCCGGTCGGCATCTCCCGGGTTCTCCCGAAGCCGCGCCTCGGCCTGCCGGCCCTGCACCAGCCAGTCGCACAGCCGCCGCTCCAGTTCCGCATGCGACACGCCGTGGGAGTCCACCGCCAGGTCGAGGGCGCGCAGCATCGCGATGAAACGCACCGTCGACGGTTTGATCTCCCGTTTCGGCCTGGGCACGGCCGCCAGCACCTCCCGACCCCTCCCGGATTCCCCGATCTTTGGGAAAGTCCGGGAAACATTACCTGCCAGCGAGGATAACCGGGAGAGTGCGGAGTCGGTGCGAACAACTCGTCCGGCAGGTCGAATGTGTACAAATAAGTAGAATTGCGGGAGATCATGTGGAACGCATGCGGCGCCCGTCGCCGCACCGTTATCTGCGGATAACGGCGTCCATATTCGGGGAAGCACGTCCGGATCTGTAAGGGGATTGCGCTGCTCTCCCGCGGAACGGCGGGCTAGCGTCGTATTCAACGGCGAGATCAGGCTCGGGCGACCCCCCAGACGTCCTGACCGAAACCAGAAGCCGGGTGCGACCCGCCACCGCGGGCCCAATCCGGCGGCCGTGCGGCGCACCGGACCCGCGCACCGCCGCAAGGCCGTCTTCACGAGACCCGGCGGACCAAGGTCCGTCAGCGTCGTCGTCAACGTCGTCGTCAGCGTCGTCGTCAGCGTCGTCAACGTCGTCAACGTCAGCGTCACCGCCTCCGGTGCCGCTGCGCCTGGCGGAACGGGTCAGGACCGGCGGACCGGCCCGGACGCGGCGCCCCGCCCGCCCCAGGTGCACTCTCGCTGGCAGGAGGTCGACCCCATGACTTTCCCGAAATTCCCGGAATACCGGCGCGAGGTCGATATGTCCGGCACGTATTGCCCTATTTTGTTTTTCGATGTGGCGGGCTTCGGCCGCCCCGACCGCGACGCCGACATCCAGCAGGCCGTGCGGCGCGGGCTCTACCAGATCGTCTTCGGCGCCCTCGACCGCGCCGCCGTGCCGCACACCGTCTACTACCGGCAGGACCACGGCGACGGCGTGCTGGCCGTGCTCCCGCCCACCGTCCCCGTCCTCGCCCTCGCCGAGAGCCTGCCGATCTGGCAGCACCTGGAGATCCGGCGGTACAACAAGTGCGCCAGCCCCGCCGCCCGCATCCAGCTGCGGAGCGCCCTGCACATCGGCCCGGTGTACCGGGACGAACAGGGCGTCAGCGGCCGCGCCCTGATCCACGCCGCCCGGCTCATCGACGCCCCGCCCGTCCGGCGCGCCCTGGCCGACTCCCACGCCGACCTGGTGTTCGCCGCCTCCGACCGGGTGTACGACGAGGTCATCTGCCATCACCCCACGCCGGCCGGAGTCGAGTACCGCCGGTTCGCCGCGCGGGTGAAGGAGGACGAGTTCACCGCGTGGTTCACCGTCCTCGGCGGGCACGCCGACCCGCGCCTGGAGGACCGGCCGCCGCTGCGCGTCGTTCCCGACCACCCCTGAGCGGCCCCTGGCCGGGCCGTGACCGGCGGGGATGCGGCCGCGGTCGGCGCGGCGCGTTGAGCGGCCGGGCCGCCGGCTGATACCGGATGGGAGACGATGTCGGCGCGCTGCTGTAGCGTCTCGGGGGAGACGGGACGCCACGAGACGCACTGTGAGACGGGAGTGGCATGAGCGCACAGCCTGAGGGGCCCGGCGGTGCCGGGCGGGTGCGGCCGGTCCCGCGCACGATCAAGGCCATCGGCGAGGCGCTGACCAGGGAGAAACGCGCCAGGTTCTACGGCGAGGTGCTGACCGCCGAGCAGGGGTCCGAGCTGGACGGCGTGCTGGAGCGCTGGTGGCTGGACGCCGTCCTCGACCAGGTGCCCGGCCGCCGGCGCCGCTACGCCGACGGGGTGGCGGGGCGCAACCTCGTACCGCTGCCGGAGCCGCGCGGCGAATCCGAACGGTGACCGCGCCCCGGCGCGGCTGGACCGTCTTCTGCACCGAGGACGCCGCGGGGGAGATCGAGGCGATGCCGACCCCGCTGCACGACTCGGTGGTCGAGCACTTCAAGGAGCTCGCCCGGCGCGGCGGCGCCGCCATCGACGCCGGACGGCCGCCGCCGGGGCACTGCATGGACGGCGACGCCGTGGCCTACAGCGCGACCGTGCCGGGCCAGCCGGTGATCTACGAGTACGTCGTCCTGGACGACATCCGCGAGTTCCGCGTCACCACCATCGCCTGGCTCCCCTGACCCGCCCCCGGGCGCCGCGCGGAACCGGCGGCGCCCGCACTGTGCGGCTAGGCGGGGAAGGCCGGGCTGGGCAGGCCCTGGCCCGCGTCGGGCAGGACGAACAGCGAACCGGCGTGGGCGTCGTCGTCGGGCGCACCCGTCGCGGCGGTGGTGATGTACAGGTCGCGCAGGTGCGGGCCGCCGAACGCGCACGCCGTCGTCTGGCGGGCGGGCACCTCGACGGTGCGGTCCAGCTCCCCGGCGGGGGTGTAGCGCAGGACGCGGCCGCCGCCCCACAGCGCCACCCACACGCACCCGTCCGCGTCCACGGTCAGGCCGTCGGGCAGACCGGGGACGCGGGTGAACACGCGGCGGTCGTCGCCCTCGAACACGTCGATGCGGCGCGTCGGCGTGTCCACGTAGTACATCAGGCGCCCGTCGGGGCTCCAGGCGAGGCCGTTGCTGACGGTCACGTCGTTCAGGACGGTGGTGACCTTGCCCTCGGGCGTCACCCGGCGCAGGCGCCCCCCGCCGGGGGCCTCGTCGTAGCGCATGGTGCCCGCCCACAGCACGCCGTCGGGGGCGACGGCGGCGTCGTTGCCCCGGCGGCCCTCCTCGGGCCACTCGGCCAGCCAGCGGAACGAGCCGTCCGGCGCGTACAGGCCGATGCCGTCGCGCAGGTTGACGACCAGGCCGCCGGAGGCGCGCGGTTTGGCGGCGCCGACGTGCTGCGGGGTGGGCCGGACGGTGTCCGTGCCGGTGGACGGGTCGTAGGTGTGCACCTCGGAGGCGAGGATGTCCACCCACAGCAGGCGGTCCGCGGCGGTGTCCCAGGTGGGGCCCTCGCCCAGCGCGGCGCGCCGGGCGAGGGCGATCTCGACGTCGGTCATAGGGTGGAGAAGGCGTAGACGGTGGTGGTGTCGTAGGTCTGGCCGGGCCGCAGCACCGTGGACGGGAACTGCGGCTGGTTGGGCGAGTCCGGGAAGTGCTGCGTCTCCAGGCAGAAGCCGTCGCCCTGCCGGTAGGCGCTGCCACCGGTGCCGACCAGGCGCCCGGTCAGGAAGTTACCGGAGTAGAACTGCAGGCCCGGCTCGGTGGTGCGCACGTCCATGACCCGGCCGGACCGCGGCTCGGTGACGCGGGCGGCGTTGCGCAGCCCCCGGCCGTCCAGGACGAAGTTGTGGTCGTAGCCGCGGCCGATCACCAGCTGCGGGTGGCCGTCGCGGATGCGCTCGCCGATCGTGTGCGGGCGGGTGAAGTCGAACGGGGTGCCGCGCACCGACGCCAGCTCCCCGGTGGGGATCAGCGTCGAGTCGACCGGCGTGTACCGGGAGGCGTTGATCTGCAGCTTGTGGTCGAGGATGCTGCCGGAGCCCTCGCCCGCCAGGTTGAAGTAGGTGTGGTTGGTCAGGTTGACGACGGTGGGCGCGTCGGTCGTGGCCCGGTAGCCGATGCGCAGCTCGTTCTTGGGCGTGACGGTGTAGGTGACGGTGGTCTCCAGCGTGCCCGGGTAGCCCTCCTCGCCGTCCTTGCTGGTGTAGGACAGCCGCAGCGACACCTCGTCGCCGTCGCGGGAGGGTTCGGCCTTCCAGACCTTCTCGTCGAAGCCCTTGTCGCCGCCGTGCAGGCTGTTCTCCCCGTCGTTGGCGCTGAGCCGGTAGGTCTTGCCGTCGAGGGTGAAGCGGGCCTTGCCGATGCGGTTGCCGTACCGGCCGATGATGGCGCCGAAGTAGGGGTTCTCGTCCTGGTACGTCGGCGAGAGGTAGCCTGCCAGGCTGCTGAAGCCCAGGGCGACGTTGCCGGTGCGGCCGCGCCGGTCCGGCACCTCCAGCGACTGGACGATCCCGCCGTAGGTCAGCACCCGCACGGTCATGCCGCGGCCGTTGGACAGCGTGTACCGCTCGACCGCGGTGCCGTCCGGCAGCGTTCCGAACGGCTCCTTGGCGATCTTCGGGGCGGTGTGCGCGGGGGCGGCGGCGCCGGGGGACGCCGACGCCGGTCCCGTCGCCGCCACCATGGCGGCGACCAGCAGTGCGGCTCCCGTGAGGGGCGGTAGGAATCTCATGATTCTCCTCTCAGGTGATGCGTTGACCCCCCGAGGACATGGATCCGGCGCCGCGGCCCCGGCGGCGCCGCGCGGGCGCGGCTAGCGCAGCAGCGGGCTGCCGGAGCGGCGCTTGGTCCACACGTCGAACGCGACGGCCGCCAGCAGCACCAGGCCCTTGACGAGCATCACCCGCTCGCTCGGCGCGCCCATCAGCGACATCCCGTTGTTGATCACACCCATGATCAGGCCGCCGGTGATCGCGCCGACCACCTTGCCGACGCCGCCCTGCACGGCCGCGCCGCCGATGAACGCCGCCGCGATCGCGTCCAGCTCGAAGGTGTTGCCCGCGGTCGGGCCCGCCTGGTTGAGCCGCCCGGCGAAGATCACCCCGGCCAGCGCGGACAGCACGCCCATGTTCACGAACAGCCAGAACACGATCGACTTGACCTTGACGCCGGACAGCTGCGCCGCCTGCAGATTGCCGCCCACCGCGTAGATGCGGCGGCCGAACACCGTCCGGTTGGTCAGGATCGTGTAGCCCAGCACCAGCGCCGCCAGCAGCACCAGCACCCAGGGCAGGTTGTGGAAGCGGGCCAGCTGCACCGTCACCGCCATGATCAGCACACCGGCGGCGGCGATCTTCAGCACGAACACCGGGAGCGGGTCGACCGTCTGCCGGTAGCCCAGGCGCGCGGCGCGGGTGCGCCACTGCGCCACCGCCAGCCCGGCGACGACGGCGATCCCGACCAGCAGGCTGAACAGGTCCGCGCCGCCCAGCACGCCGAGCCCGATGTTGCCGAGGTAGCCCTCGGTGAACCCGTTGGACAGCGTGCGCACCTCGTCGGGGAACGGGCCGATGCCCTGGTTGCCCAGCACGGTCAGGGTCAGCGCGCGGAACAGCAGCATCCCCGCCAGCGTCACGATGAACGACGGGATGCCGAAGTAGGCGATCCAGTAGCCCTGCCAGGCCCCGATCGCGGCGCCCGCGGCCAGCGTCAGCAGCAGCGCCAGCGGCCAGGCCACATCGTGGTTGACCATCAGCACCGCGGCGATACCGCCGGTCACGCCGACCACCGACCCCACCGACAGGTCGATGTGCCCGGAGATGATGATCAAGATCATCCCGATCGCCAGGATCAGGATGTAGGAGTTCTGCACGATGATGTTGGAGATGTTCTGCGGCTGCAGCAGGTCCCCGCCGGTCAGCACCGTGAACAGCACGACGATCAGGGCGAAGGCGATGTAGATGCCGCTCTGCCGGACGTTGATCGTCAGCTGGGACAGCGACCTGCCGTTGCCCGGCCCGGACGACGCCGGGGCGGTCTTGCTCGCGGTCGCGCCGGCGTCGGCGCTCGCGGACGCGGTACGACTCATGAACGCCTCCCGCTCATCGAACCTTCTCCTGTTCCTTGTCCTTGGTCATCAGGTACATGAGGCGTTCCTGGGTGGCCTCCGCGCGCGGCACCTCGCCGGTGATCCGGCCCGCCGACATCGTGTAGATGCGGTCGCACATGCCCAGCAGCTCGGGCAGCTCGGAGGAGATCAGCAGGATCGCCTTCCCCTCCCCGGCCAGCCGGTTGATGATCGAATAGATCTCGTACTTGGCGCCCACGTCGATGCCGCGGGTCGGCTCGTCCAGGATCAGCACGTCCGGATCGGTGAAGATCCACTTGGACAGCACGACCTTCTGCTGGTTGCCGCCGCTGAGCTTGCCGGTGACCGCGCCGACGTCCGGCGCCTTGATGTTCAGGCTCGCGCGGAACTCGTCGGCGACCCGGTACTCCTCGTTGCCGTCCACCCAGCCGCGGGTGGCCAGCCGCGACAGCCCCGCGGCCGAGATGTTGCGCTTGATGTCCTCGATCAGGTTGAGCCCGTAGCGCTTGCGGTCCTCGGTGGCGTAGGCGATGCCGTGCCGGATGGCGTCCTGCACCGTGTGCACGTCGATCGGCCGGCCGTCCTTCAGCACGCGCCCGGACGTGCCGACCCCGTACGAGCGGCCGAACACGCTCATCGCCAGCTCGGTGCGGCCCGCGCCCATCAGCCCGGCCAGCCCGACGATCTCGCCGCGGCGCAGCGTCAGCGACGCCCCGTCCACCACCTTGCGGTCGTGCTGGGACGGGCTGTGCACCGTCCAGTCCTCGATCCGCAGCACCTCCGCCCCGATCCGCGGCTCCCGCGGCGGGTAGCGGTGCTCCAGGTCGCGGCCCACCATCCCGGTGATGATCCGGTCCTCGGTGACGTCGTCGGCCTTGGCGTCCAGCGTCTCGATCATGCGTCCGTCGCGCAGGATGCTGATCGAGTCGGCGATCGCCAGCACCTCGTTGAGCTTGTGCGAGATGATCACGCTGGTGATGCCGTCGTCGCGCAGGCCGCGCACCAGGTCCAGCAGGTGCGCGGAGTCCTCGTCGTTGAGCGCTGCCGTGGGCTCGTCCAGGATCAGCAGCTTGACCTTCTTGGACAGCGCCTTGGCGATCTCGACGAGCTGCTGCTTGCCCACGCCGAGGTCGGCGATCGGGGTGACCGGGTTCTCCGGCAGCCCCACCCGCTCCAGCAGCTGTGCGGCCTCGTGGTTGGTGTGGTTCCAGTCGATGAACCCGCCGAGCAGGCCGCGCCGGCGGGCGCGCTCGTTGCCGAGGAAGATGTTCTCGGCGATGGACAGCTGCGGGCACAGCGCCAGCTCCTGGTGGATGATGACGATGCCGCGCTCCTCGCTGTCGCGGATGCCGGAGAACCGGCACGGCTCGCCGTCGAAGAAGATCTCCCCGTCGTACGAACCGTGCGGGTACACCCCCGACAGCACCTTCATCAGCGTGGACTTGCCCGCGCCGTTCTCCCCGCAGATCGCGTGGATCTCACCGCGCCGCACCGTCAGATCGACGCCGGTCAGGGCGTTGACGCCGGGGAACCGCTTGGTGATGCCCTGCATCCGGAGGATGTCGTCGGTCATGTCGGATTCCTGTCGGTCGCGCCGGTCACTTCAGGCCGACTTTGTCCGCGGTGTAGTAGCCCGTATCGATCAGCGCCGTCTTGACGTTGTCCTTGGTGACGATGACCGGCTCCAGCAGCTGGGACGGCACGACCTTGTTGCCGTTGTCGTAGTCCTTGGTGTTGTTGACCGTCGGCTTGCCGCCCTTGAGCACGGTGTCGGCCATCTTCACGGTCGCGTCCGCCAGCTTGCGGGTGTCCTTGAAGATCGTGGAGTACTGCTCGCCGGCCAGGATCGACTTGACCGAGGCGACCTCGGCGTCCTGCCCGGTCACGATCGGGTACGGCTGGCCGGCGGTGCCGTAGCCGTTGCTCTTGAGGGCCGACAGGATGCCGATGGACAGCCCGTCGTACGGCGACAGCACGCCGTGCACCTTCGACCCGTCGCGGTAGGCGTTGGTGAGCAGGTCCTCCATGCGCTTCTGCGCGGTGGCCGGGTCCCAGCGCAGGATCGCGATGGTCTTGAAGTCGGTCTGGCCGCTCTTGACCTTCAGCACGCCCTTGTCGATGTACGGCTTGAGCACCGACATCGCGCCGTTGTAGAAGAACGTGGCGTTGTTGTCGTCGGGCGAGCCTGCGAACAGCTCGATGTTGAACGGCCCCTTGGCGGAGCCCTCCGAGCCGTCGGCGTTCTTGACCTTCAGCCCCACCAGCAGCGAGGTCGCCTGCTGCACGCCGACCTTGTAGTTGTCGAACGTGGCGTAGTAGTCGACGTTCGGGCTGTTGCGGATCAGCCGGTCGTAGGCGATCACCTTGATGCCGTTGTCGGCGGCCTGCTGCAGCTGGGTGGTCAGCGTGGTGCCGTCGATGGAGGCGATGATCAGCAGCTTGGCGCCCTTGGTGATCTGGTTCTCCAGCTGGTTGACCTGCGTGGGGATGTTGTCCTCGGCGTACTGCAGGTCCACCTTGTAGCCGAGCTTCTCCAGCCCTTTCTTGAGGTTGTCGCCGTCGGCGATCCAGCGCTCGGACGAGCGGGTCGGCATGGTGACGCCGATCAGCGCGCCGGAGTTGTCGGCGGACCTGGCCTCCTTGTCGATCGTCTTCTCGCTGGACCCGCAAGCGGTCAGCGACGCGGTGAGGGCGAAGGCGGAGAGGACCGTAGCGATGCGCCCGATTCTCATGGGTTACTCCTCCGGGGTGGGGGCCGCCCGCTCGCGCCGGATGCGCGGGGGCGGTGCTCGGGGATGGGGAGGGGGCTCGGTGGGTCAGGGGGGTTCGGTGCGTCGGAGAGCGGTGGTTCAGGGGGCGGTGAGCGGTGCGGCGGCGCCGGCGGCCGGGAACCGCTCCAGCGGCCCCGGGTCCCGGGAGCCGGGCGGCGACATCCCGCCGTCGGCGCCGAGCCGGGCGAGGGTGTCCAGGACCAGGCGGCCGCGCCGCACCCGCTCGCGGCCGCTGTCCACCGCCAGCTGCCGCAGGTGGCGGCCGACCGGGTAGATCGGGGCGGCGTTGCGCAGCCCGAACTTCAGGTAGATGGGGGCGCCGCAGCGGATCAGCTCCGCCGCGTCGTACAGGCGGACGAATCCGCCGAGGTCGTCGGGCGCCTCGACGTAGAAGTCCATGGGCGCGGCGCTGACCGCGCGGATCTCGGCGATCTGCGCGAGCGTCAGGTCGCTGGGCACGTTGACCGAGTCGGCGCCCAGGTGCTCCCACACCTGGTAGGACGCCGGGTTCACCGGCCCGACCAGCGCCGACACCTTGAACGTGACGTCGGCGGGCAGCCGGCCGGCGGCGCGCATGCGGTGCAGCGTCCACAGCACGCCCTCGTCGGCGACCAGCAGCGACGGCACGCCGAGCGCGACGGCCCGCTCGGCCTCCTCCACGCACTGGGCGAGCTGGTCGCGGCCCCGGGCGCGCGGCCCCGCCGTCGGGTAGGTGCGCGACCCGCCGCCCGGCTCCCACGAGCCGCGCGGGCCGAGGAACAGGCACAGCTCGATGTCCCGTTCGCGGCAGGCGGCGACCATCTCGGAGATCTCGGCGTCGGTCAGCATCCACACGCCCGACCCCTGGCTGATGCGGTGCAGCGGCACGTCCAGGCGCTCGCTCTCCTCCAGCACCGCCGCCAGCACGGCCGGGCCCTCGCACGACGGCAGCTCGGTGCGCCAGGTGCCGCCGTCGGGGAAGGCGCGGGCCGAGCCCGGCGCGGTCTCGGGACGCGGCGGGAATCCCAGCTCGCCGAGCGCGTGCTCGCCGGGCAGCCGCGGGCGGGCGTCGGGTCCGTCCATCAGGGGAGTCACCTCTGCTAGTACTCGAAAGCGGACATCGGACGTGTCATTCGGGGGCGTCATCCTGCGTCGGGGCGGAGCAGCACCTTGCCGGCGCTGGGCGACGCGCTCAGCGCGAGCGCCTTCTCGAAGTCGGCCAGCGGCAGCTCGTGGGTGATCAGGCCGGCGGGCCGCAGCACGCCGCTGTCGAACGCGCGCACCGCGTACGCCCAGTCGGCCGGGCCCGCGCCGAACACCGTGTGCAGGGTGAGCGCGCGGGTGACCAGCAGCGCGGTCGGCACGGCGTCGGACGGGTCGCCGGGGATGCCGGTGACGACCACCCGCCCGCCGCGGCGGGCCAGCGCCACCGCCGCGTGCCCGGTGCCGGGTGCGCCCGCCGTCTCCACGACCACGTCGAAGGACTCCTCGGCGGCCTCGCCCGGCCGGTGGAAGACGGTGGCGCCCGCCGCCAGCGCGGGCTCGCCGCGCTCGGTGCGCGGGTCGATCGCCGCCAGCCGGGCCGGGGACGCGGCCGCCAGCAGCTGCAGCGCCAGCATGCCGAGCGTGCCGGCGCCGACCACCGCGGCCGTCTCGCCGGGCCGCAGCGCCGCATGCCGCACCGCCGCGGCGATCACCGCGGCCGGCTCCAGCAGGGCCGCGGCGCGCAGGTCGGCGCCGGGCGCCAGCACGTGCAGCAGCCGCGCCGGCACCAGCAGGTGGTCGGCGAACGCGCCCGGGCGGGTGAACCCGGTCTCGTCGTAGCCGGAGGCGCACAGGTTGGGCGCGCCGTTGCGGCACGGCCCGCACACCAGGCAGCCGCGGAACCCCTCGCCGACGACCCGGGCGCCGACCAGCGCCTCGTCCACGTCGGGGCCGACCCCGGCGACCGTGCCCGACCACTCGTGGCCCGGGACGATCGGGTAGGTGCAGAAGCCGGCCGGGCGGGCGCCCTCGAACAGCTCGCGGTCGCTGCCGCACAGCCCGGCGGCGGCCACCCGGACCAGCGCCTCGCCCGGTCCGGGCTCGGGCACGTCTGCGACGACCAGGCGCGAGCGGCGTGGTTCCTCGACCACCAGTGATCTGCTCATGAGCGCGCCTTCTGCGAGTCGGGGCCGGTGCCCCGGCGCAGGTGCCAGTCCTCGGCGAACAGGTCGAAGTCGGCGTTCTGGCGGGGGAACTCGGCGACCGCGTCCAGGTCGAGCTCGACGCCCAGCCCGGGCCGCTCCGGCAGCGCGAAGTAGCCGTCGACCACCTCCGGCGCGCCGGCCGCGACCTTCTTGATCGGGGCGTCGGCGAAGTCGTTGAAATGCTCCAGGATCTTGAAGTTGGGCACGCACACGCCCAGCTGCAGGGTCGCCGCGGTGAGCACCGGCCCGCCCACGTTGTGCGGCGCGACCTGCACGTAGTGCGTCTCGGCGGCGGCGGCCAGCTTGCGCACCTCGGCGATGCCGCCGAAGTGGCCGACGTCCGGTTGCACGATGTCGGCCGCCTGCCGCTCGAACAGCTCCCGGAACTCGAACCGGTCGTGGATGCGCTCGCCGGTGGCGATCGGCAGCCCGGTGTGCGCGGAGACCTTGGCCAGGGCCTTGAGGTTCTCCGGCGGGACGGGCTCCTCCAGCCAGCTCGGCGCGTACGGCTCCAGCAGCTCGGCCAGCCGGATCGCGGTCGCGGGGGAGAAGCGGCCGTGCATCTCCACCAGCAGTTCGCAGTCGGGACCGACGGCGTCGCGCACCGCCTCCACCAGCGCGATCGACCGCATCGTCTCCTCGTGGTCGAGTTCCATGCGGCCGGCGCCGAACGGGTCGAGCTTGAGCGCCCGGTAGCCGCGCTCGACGACCTTCTTGGCGGCGGCGTGGAACTCGTCGGGGGAGCGGTCCACGGTGTACCAGCCGTTGGCGTACGCCTTGACGCGGTCGCGGACCTTCCCGCCCAGCAGCCGCCAGACCGGCTGGCCGAGGGCCTTGCCGACGATGTCCCAGCACGCCATCTCGATGCAGGCGATGCCGGACATCACGATCTCGCCGGCCCGGCCGAAGTCGCCGTACTTCATCCGGTGGACCAGGTCCTCCCGGTCGAAGGGGTCGGTGCCGACGATGTGCCGGCGTTCGGCCTCGGCCAGGTAGCCCAGCAGGGCGTCGGTATGCCCGAGCATGCGGGTCTCGCCCACTCCGGTGAGGCCCTCGTCGGTGTGGACGGTCACGAAGGTCAGGTTCCGCCACGGGGTGCCCACGACATGGGTCTCGATCTTGGTGATGCGCACGGCCTGTCTTCCTGTTCGCGGCGATCTTGGTCAAGCGCTTGTTGGTGGTAGCGCTAACATTATGCCTGGCACCGATCTCCCCTTGTGTCGCGTCGTTCCTGGTCAGCGCCCCGGCGGCGCGGCGGTGCTCTCCCGCACCACCAGCTCGGGCTCCACGGTGCGGCGCGGGAAGCCCGCGCCCTCCGGCGGCGGGGTCCCGTCGATGCGCTCCAGCAGCAGCTGGAACGCGTGCCGCCCCACCTCGCCGAACGGCTGGCGGACGCTGGTCAGCGGGGGTGCGAAGTAGGGCGCCTCCGGCACGTCGTCGAAGCCCACCACGCTCACCTCCTCGGGGACGCGCCGGCCCGCCTCGCGCAGCGCGCGCAGCAGGCCGAGCGCCATCGGGTCGTTGGCGGCGAACACCGCGGTCACGTCCGGGTCGGCGGCCAGCCGGCGGCCCTGCTCGTAGCCGGACCGGGCGCTCCAGTCGCCGCTCAGCGGCTCGGGGACCTCCCGGCCGTGCTCGGTCAGCACCGCGCGCCAGCCGTCGACGCGCGCGCTGCCGTCGATCCAGTCGGTCGGCCCGGCGATGTGCCACACCGTCTGGTGGCCGAGGCTGAGCAGGTGCCGCACCACCCGGGCCGCGCCCGCCCGGTGGTCGACCACCGCCACCGGCGCCGGCACGTCGTCGCCCACGCCGACCACGACGACCGGGAAGTCCGGCGGCAGCCGCCGCAGCCCCTCGGCCGCCGACTGGTGCGGCGCGATGATCACCACGCCGTCCACCGACTGCCCGCGCAGCCGCTCCACCCCGTCCTCGATGGCGCGCGGGGTCAGCGTGCTCAGGCTGGCGATGTTGACCGAGTAGTCGGCGGCGCGGGCGGCCCGCTCGATGCTGTAGAGCATGGACGCCGGCCCGTACAGGGTGGTGTCGAAGCTGACCACGCCCAGCACCCCGGACCGGCCGGTGGCCAGCACGCGGGCGGCGGAGTTGGGCCGGTAGTCCAGCTCCCGCATGGCGGCGAGCACCCTGGCGCGGGTCTGCGGCCGCACCTTCTCGGGGGAGTTGAGCACCCGCGAGACCGTCATGGCCGACACGCCCGCAAGGGCGGCCACGTCCTCCATCACCGCGGCGCGGGGCCGGGCGGGCGGGGGTGTGGCGGCGGTCACGTGACCTCCTTCACGTCGGCGTGCCCCGAATGTTTGCGCTAACGAAACGTGCTGTCAATACCCCTGAAAAAACCCCTGATAGCGCCAACATCCCGACCCGGGGCGGCGGCGGACCCCGCCCGCGCCCCGCCGTCCCGGCCGCCCACCGCGCGCGGCAGGCCCCGCGCACGAGCCCATCACGCAAGCCTCCCGCCGTCCACCCGCCGCGCCCGGCGGTGAGTCGACGGGGGCGGCGCGGGGCGGGGACCCTCGCTGCCGCGCCTCCGGGGCCGCGCGGCGGCGGCTGCGGGATCGTCGGGACGGGCGTTGACGGGGGAGGAATGGGCGTCTACAGTCGCGGCAAGCGCTTTCCTGTGGCATTTCGCGAAGTGCCGGATCCGTCAGGCCGTGACCTGAGGAGTTCCGCGATGCCGGAGTTCTTTTCCGTGCGCAGAATCATTCCCCTCGTGCTTTTCGTGCTGTTGGCCGGCGCGCTCGGCGCCGTTCCCGCGACCGCCGCGCAAAAAGCCGCCGCGGCGGCGACCCCGGGGGTCCGGTACACCAATCCGCTGGTGGAGCAGCGGGCCGACCCGCACGTCTTCAAACACACCGACGGCTACTATTACTACACCGCGACCGTACCCGAGTACGACCGCATCATCCTGCGCCGTTCCAGGACCATCCAGGGGCTGGCGACGGCGTCGGAAAAGGTGATCTGGACCAAGCACGCGACCGGTGAGATGGGCGCTCACATCTGGGCGCCGGAAATCCACTTCATCGACGGCCGCTGGTACGTCTACTTCGCCGCCGGAAGCGCCGAGGACGTCTGGCGGATACGCATGTACGTGCTGGAGAACGCGGCGTCCGACCCGTTCACCGGGACATGGCAGGAAAAGGGGCGCATCGTCACCCCGTGGGACACCTTCTCCCTGGACGCGACCACGTTCACGCACCGCGGAACGCGCTATCTGGTGTGGGCGCAGCAGCCGCCGGGAAGTGACATCAACTCCGGCATCTACATCGCCAAGATGGCCAATCCGTGGACCATCAGCGGGCAGCCCGCGCTGCTGTCGACGCCCACCTACGACTGGGAGACCCGCGGGTTCAAGGTGAACGAGGGCCCGGCGGTCATCGAACGCAACGGCCGGGTGTGGATGACGTTCTCGGCCAGCGCCACCGACAGCAATTACTGCATGGGCCTGCTGTCCGCGCCGTCGTCCGCCGACCTGCTGGACCCGGCGTCCTGGACCAAGAATCCGCAGCCGGTGTTCACCAGCAACGACGCCACCGGCCAGTACGGTCCGGGGCACAACTCCTTCACCACGTCCGAGGACGGGCTCAGCGACCTGCTCGTGTACCACGACCGCAACTACAAGGACATCTCCGGCGACCCGCTGGACGACCCGAACCGCCGCACCCGG
Source organism: Actinomadura sp. NBRC 104425 (assembly GCF_030269545.1). Taxonomy (GTDB): domain Bacteria; phylum Actinomycetota; class Actinomycetes; order Streptosporangiales; family Streptosporangiaceae; genus Spirillospora; species Spirillospora keratinilytica. The sequence continues at coordinate 133,281 of NZ_BSTN01000010.1, forward strand.
GTGCAGAAGATCTACTGGAACGCCGACGGCAGCCCCAATTTCGGGATTCCGGTGAGCGACGGCGCCACCCCGTACCGCCTGGCCGCCCACAACTACCCGGAGCACCACATCCGGCACCGCGACTCGCAGGTCGTGCTGGAATCCGGAACCGACGACCTGCCGGCGTCCCAGTTCAGGATCGTGCCCGGCCTGACCGGGACCGGGACGGTCGCGCTGGAATCGGCCGACGACCCCGGCTACTTCCTGCGCCACCAGGGCGCCGAGGTGCGGCTGGAGAAGAACGACGGGTCCGCCGCGTTCGCCGCCGACGCCTCCTTCCGGCAGCGCGCCGGGCTGGCCGACGCGCAGGCCGTCTCCTTCGAATCGGTGAACCGGCCGGGCGAGTACCTGCGGCACCAGTACTTCCAGCTCCGGATCACCGCGGCCGGCGACGACCTCGGCCGCGCCGACGCGACCTTCCGGCTCGAATAGGAACGACGATGAAACGCCATTGGCTGATCCTGGCCGCCGTGCTGGTGCTGCTGTCGGCGTTCTTCGCCGCACCCGCCTCGGCCGCCCCGGGACGCCCGTTCACCAATCCCATCAAAAGCGTGAAGGGCGCCGACCCCTGGATCGTCCGGCACGACGGGAACTACTACCTGATCACGACCACGTTCACCGGCGAACTGCAGATGCGCCGCTCGCCCACGCTGGCGGGCCTGGCCACCGCGCCGAGCGTCCAGGTCTGGTCGGACACGACCGCCTCCCGCGGCACCAATTTCTGGGCGCCCGAACTGCATTTCGTCGACGGCCGGTGGTACCTGTACTACTCGGCGGGCGCGGTCGGCGAGCCGTGCTGCGACTCGCAGCGCACGTACGTGCTGGAGAGCGTCGGCACCGACCCCATGGGCCCGTACCGGTACCGCACCATGCTCACCGGCTCCAACCTCGGCCTGAACGGGTGGCTCATCGACGCGAGCCTGCTGCGCCTGAACGGACGCCTCTACCTGCTCGGCAGCGGCTTCATCAACGGCAGCGCGCAGAGCCTGGTCATCGCGCCGATGTCCAACCCGTACACCGTGTCGGGGCCGTTCTCGCTCATCTCCTCGCCCGAATACGACTGGGAGGTGCAGAGCGGCGCCGTCAACGAGGCGCCGGTGGCGCTCCAGCGCGGCGGCCGGACCTTCGTCATCTACTCGGCCAGCGCCTGCTGGGGACCCGACTACAAACTCGGCCGGCTCACCTACAACGGCGGCGACCCGCTGAGCGCGTCGTCGTGGACGAAGAATCCGCAGCCCGTCTTCCAGCGCAATGACTCCGCGGGAGTCTACGCCCCCGGGCACAACGGCTTCTTCACCTCGCCGGACGGCACCGAGACGTGGATCGTCTACCACGCCAACTCCTCGGCGTCCGGCGGCTGCGACAACGGCCGCACCACCCGCGCCCAGAAGATCGGCTGGAACGCCGACGGCACCCCCGACCTCGGCACGCCGGTCGCGACGGGCACCACGCTGGACGGCCCGTCCGGCGAGACCGCCGCCACGCCCACCGCGTACACCATCGTCAACCGCAACAGCGGCAAGTGCCTGGACCTGGCGGACGGCTCGTCCGCCGACGGCGCCGACGTCCGCCAGTGGACGTGCAACGGCTCCGCCTCCCAGCGCTGGCGCTGGGAGGACCTCGGCGATGACACCAGCCGCCTGGTCAACGTCGCCAGCGGCAAGGTGCTCGACGTGGCGAACTGCGGCACCGCCGACGGCACCGATGTCCGCCAGTGGTCCTGGCTGGACAACGCCTGCCAGCGGTTCCGCCCGATCTCCACGGCCGAGGGCGGCTGGGTCCGCATCGCCAACGCCAACAGCGGCAAGGTCCTGGACGTGGCGAACTGCGGCACCGCCGACGGCACCGATGTCCGCCAGTGGTCCTGGCTGGACAACGCCTGCCAGCAATGGCAGCTGCGCCCCGTCTCCTGACCGATCCGATCGCGCGAATGCCCCCTCGTCCCGGCTGCGGCGCGGGGGCATTCGCACGGAACCGAAAGTTTCGCCCGCCCGCGAAAGTTTCGACGACTCCGAAACTTTCGCCGATTCTCGAAAGTTTCGGAGACTTCTTTCCGGAGTAATGTGAGCCAGCGTGACGGCGCTTTGCGCGGACAATGGGCTGAAAGGTTGCACGGCCGTGTTGACGCCATTCCGGGAGGATTTCACAATGAGCCTCCCCGGGCAGGGCCGGTCCGCTGAGGAGCCCGGGTGTTCCCGCCCCACCCTGTTCCAGAAGGGATCGCACATGCTCAGAGGCGTCATTCGGAAGGCGCTCGCGACGGGCGCCGCGGGCGTCGTCGCGATGGGCGTCGCGGCCGCGGTGTCACCGCCGGCCGACGCGGCGGCGAGCACACTCGGCGAGGCGGCCGCGCAGACCGGCCGCTACTTCGGCGCCGCGGTCGCCGCGGGTCACCTCGGCGAGTCGCAGTACGTCACCGTGCTCGACCGCGAGTTCACCTCCGTCACCCCCGAGAACGAGATGAAATGGGACGCCACCGAGCCGTCCCGCGGGTCGTTCTCCTTCGGCAACGCCGACCGCATCGTCGACCACGCGCAGAGCCGCGGCATGAAAATCCGCGGGCACACGCTGGTGTGGCATTCGCAGCTGCCCGGCTGGGTGAGCGGCCTGCCGTCGGCGAGCGACGTGCGCTCGGCGATGAACAACCACATCAACCAGGTGATGGGCCACTACCGCGGCAAGATCCATTCCTGGGATGTGGTGAACGAGGCGTTCCAGGACGGCGGCAGCGGCGCCCGCCGCCAGTCGGTCTTCCAGCAGCGCCTCGGCGACGGCTACATCGAGGAGGCGTTCCGCACCGCCCGCGCCGCCGACCCGAACGCCAAACTCTGCTACAACGACTACAACATCGACGACGCCAACGCCGCCAAGACCCGGGCCGTCTACAACATGGTCCGCGACTTCAAGGCGCGCGGCGTGCCGATCGACTGCGTGGGCCTGCAGTCGCACTTCAACGCCCAGTCCCCGGTGCCGTCCAACTACCAGCAGAACATCGAGCAGTTCGCGGCGCTGGGAGTGGACGTGCAGATCACCGAGCTGGACATCGAGGGGTCCGGCAGCGCCCAGGCCGACAACTACCGCAGGGTCGTGCAGGCGTGCCTGGCGGTGTCCCGCTGCACCGGCATCACCGTGTGGGGCATCCCCGACCACTACTCCTGGCGCGCCAGCGGGACCCCGCTGCTGTTCGACAGCAACTACAACAAAAAGCCCGCCTACGACGCCGTGCTGGCGGCCCTGAACGGCGGCACCGGCGGCCAGCCCGGGGAGAGCTGCACCGCGACGATCACCCCCGGCCAGCAGTGGAACGACCGCTTCAACCTCTCGGTCACGGTGTCGGGGACGAACAACTGGGTCGTCACGGTCCGCGTCCAGTACCCGCAGAAGATCATCGCGACCTGGAACGGGTCACCGACCTGGGACTCCACCGGCAATGTGATGACGATGCGGCCCAACGGCAGCGGCAACACCTTCGGCTTCACCATCATGCACAACGGCAACTGGAACTGGCCGTCGGTGAGCTGCGCGGTCGGCTGACCCGCCGCGACACGGGCTCCGGGACGGTGCCGGCACGCGGGTGACGCTCGGGAGGCGTGCCGCGGCCGTCCCGGAAACGAGGATCGCCTGACCCCTCGGCTTCCGGGGGTCAGGCGATCCTCTCGTGCGAATCCGTCAGGCGACGATCAGCAGCGGGTTCTCCAGCAGCTCGACCAGGCGGGCGAGGAATCGGGCGCCGGTCGCGCCGTCGCAGGCGCGGTGGTCCACCGACAGCGTCACCGCCATGCGCTTGCCCGGCACGACCTGTCCGTCGCGCACCACCGGCTCGTCGCGCACCGCGCCGACCGCCAGGATCGCGGCCTCCGGCGGGTTGATGACGGCCGAGAAACTGTCCACGCCGAACATGCCCAGGTTGCTGATGCTGAACGTGCCGCCGCTCATCTCCTGCGGGGTCAGCCTGCCCTCGCGGGCCCGCCCGGCCAGCTCGCGGGTCTCGGCGCCGATCTGCGAGACGCTCTTGCGGTCGGCGTCCCGGATCACCGGGACCACCAGGCCGTCGTCCACCGCGACCGCGACGCCGATGTGCACCCGCTTGTGCCGCAGCAGGTTCTCCTCGGTGAACGACACGTTCACCTCGGGGAACGCGCGCAGCGCGGTGGCGCACGCCTTCACCACCAGGTCGTTGAGGCTGACCTTGGCGGGGGCCAGCGCCTCGTTCAGCGTGGCGCGGAACTCCACCAGCTTGGCCGCGTCCACCTCGCGGTTGAGGTAGAAGTGCGGGGCGTTGCGCTTGCTCTCGGTGAGCCTGCGGGCGGCGACCTTGCGGAACCGGTTGAGCGGGACGACCTCGACGTCCTCGCCGGCCTGCGGCGGGGCGGGCGCCGCCTGCGGCGCGGCCGCCGGGGCGGCCTGCTGGGCGGGCGCCTGCTGCGCCGGGGCCTGCGCGGGCGCGCCCGCGCGTATCGCTGCCTCGATGTCGGCGCGGACGATCCGCCCGCCCGGGCCGCTGCCCGTCAGCGTGGCCAGGTCGATGCCGTGGTCGCGCGCCAGCCTGCGCGCCAGCGGCGACGACGGCGGACGCTTGGACGCGGCCGCCGGGGCCTCCGCGCGCGCGGGCGCCGGCGCGGCGGCGGGCTGCTCGGCCGCCGGCTCCGGCTCGGCCGCGGCGGCGGGCTGCTCGGGCTCGGGCTCGGGTTCGGGCGCGGGCTCGGTGGCGGGGGCCGGGGCGCCGGACGAACCGCCGGACGAACCGCCGACCGGGGCGCCGGCCGGGGCGAGCACGGCGATCGGCGCACCGATCGCGGCGGTCTGCCCCTCCTCGACCAGGATCTTCTCGAGCACGCCGGCCTCGTACGCCTCGTACTCCATGATCGCTTTGTCGGTCTCGATGTCGCACAGGACGTCGCCGACGGCGATCTGGTCTCCCGGCTTTTTGTGCCAGGAGCTGATCACGCCCTCCTCCATGGTGTCGGACAGGCGCGGCATGAGGATGTCGGTCATCGAGCGGTCTCCAGGGACAGGCGGCCGGTCGCGCGCAGCGTGTCGCGGACGGCGGTGACGAGGGAGTCGGCCGACGGCAGCGCGGCCAGCTCCAGCGGCTTGGCGTAGGGGAGCGGCACCTCGGCCATCGCCACCCGCCGCACGGGGGCGTCCAGCCAGTCGAAGGCGCCCTCCTGGATGGTCGCGGCGATCTCGGCGCCGATGCCGTAGGTCAGCCAGTCGTCCTCGGCGATCACCGCGCAGCCGGTGCGGCGCACCGACGCCACGATCGTCTCCCGGTCCAGCGGCCGCAGGCTGCGCAGGTCTACGACCTCGGCGGAGATCCCGTCGGCGGCCAGCCGCTCGGCGACCTCCAGCGCCACATGCGCCATCCGCGAGTAGCCGATGATGGTGATGTCGGTGCCCGGGCGGGTCACCGCGGCCCGGCCGATCTGGGCGGGCTCCACCTCGGCGATGTCGTCGGGCACCTCGCCCTTGGTGTTGTAGAGGGCCAGGTTCTCCAGGAACAGCACCGGGTCGTCGTCGCGGATCGCGGCCTTGAGCATGGCCGACGCCTCCAGCGGCGTGCTGGGCGCGACCACCTTCAGGCCCGGGACGAACGAGTAGTACAGCTCCACGTTCTGCGAGTGGGTGGCGCCGAGCTGCTGACCGCCGCCGCCCGGGGTGCGGATGACCAGCGGCACGCTGCACTGGCCGCCGAACATCCCGTAGATCTTGGCGGCGTGGTTGACGATCTGGTCCAGTGCCAGCAGCGAGAAGTTGATCGTCATGATCTCCACGACCGGCCGCAGGCCGAGCATGGCCGCGCCGATCGCGGCGCCGACGAAGCCCTCCTCGGCGATCGGGGTGTCGCGCACCCGGCGCTCCCCGAACTCCTTGAGCAGCCCCTCGGTGATCTTGTAGGAGCCCTCGAAGACGCCGATCTCCTCGCCCATCAGGAACACGTTCTCGTCGCGGAGCATCTCCGCGCGCAGCGTGTCCCGGAGGGCCTGGCGGTAGGTGACGGTTGCCATCGGTCGGGTCTCCTCAGGAGCGGAACACGGGGTCGGCGGGCAGGCGGCGCAGCTCGCTAGGGACGGGCGTGGCGTAGGTGTAGTCGAACAGCGTGGACACGTCCGGGTGCGGGCTGTCGTCGGCGAACGCGGCGGCGTCCTCGATTTCGGCGGTGACCTCGGCGTCGAGCTTGTCGCGCGCCTCGGCGTCCAGGATCCCGGCCTCCTCCAGCCGCAGCGCCATCGCGGCGAGGGGGTCGGCGGCCTTGAGGGCCTCCTTCTCCTCGGCGGAGCGGTAGCGGGCCGGGTCGACGACCGAGTGGCCGCGCAGCCGCGGGCTGGTCGCCTCCAGCAGGTAGGGCTTGCTCTCGGTGCGGGCGCGCTCGACGGCGGTCCGGGCGGCCTCGCGGACGGCCAGCACGTCGGTGCCGTCGACGCGGGCCGACTCCATCCGGTACGCGGCGCCGCGCCGCCACAGCTCGGGCTCGGCGGCCGACCTGTCCACGGTCGTGCCCATGCCGAGCCCGTTGTTGATCACGACGAAGACCACCGGGAGGTTCCACAGCGCGGCGATGTTCAGCGACTCGTGGAACGCGCCGATCGCGGCGGTGCCGTCGCCCATATGGCACATGACGACCTCGTCGCCGCCCTTGTACGACACCGCCAGCGCGGCGCCGGTGGCCAGCGGGAGCTGCCCGCCGACGATGCCGTACCCGCCGAGCAGCCGCGTCTTGACGTCGAACATGTGCATCGAGCCGCCCCACCCCTTGGACACGCCGGTGGAGCGCCCGTACAGCTCGGCCATGACGCTGCGCGCGTCGATGCCCTTGGCCAGGGCGTAGCCGTGCTCGCGGTAGTTGGTGAACAGGTAGTCGGTGGGACGCAGCGCCGCCATCAGCCCGACGATGGTGGCCTCCTCGCCCAGGTTGAGGTGGCAGTAGCCACCGATCTTGGCCTGGGTGTAGGCGCGGGCGGCGCGCTCCTCGAACCGGCGGATGAGCAGCATCTGCCGGTAGTAGGCGACCAGGGTCTCGGCGTCGGCGTCCGCGCCGCCGGCGGTGCCCGCGGGCGCCTGCGCATTCTCGGCGCCTGCGGGGCCGGCGTCCGCGTCCCGGGCGGCGGCCTCGGACTCGGCGCCGGACGCGCCCGTGTCCTGCCTCGCGGCACCGCGTGTCCGCCGGGAGCGGGTGGCCTTGGTGGTCTCAGCCATCGGCGTTCTACCTCCGTCGGGGAGCGTGCCGCGGGGTCGCCGCGGCGCTTCACCGATCATCATTGATCAATGATCGATCATACCGCCACATTGTCCGAAAGGGGACCCCGGGAACGTCCGCGGACCAGCGCGGACGCCCCCGGGGGGCGCCGGACGGCCGGCCCGCTCCGTCGGCGCGCCGGAACCGCCGCCGGCGGGGACGCGCCTTCGGTGACGACTATCACGCGCAACGGCCTCCGTGGCGGCCACTCCCGCGATTTTCTATGCCAAAACGGGGCGAACCGCCTCATCTCCCTGGGGCGTTCGCCCGGGCGGCCGAAAGGTCTGGACCACCTGCCCATCTACCATTGCCTACGTGAACCCACCGTCCACCGCGACCCCGGGCCCGGCGCTGCGGCGCACGGGGCTGGCCGACCAGATCCGCGAGTTCATCGTCGAGGGGATCAGCGCCGGCCGCTGGCAGCCCGGCGAGCGGATCGTCGAGCGGCGCATCGCCGCGGAGCTGGGCGTCAGCCAGGGTCCGGTGCGGGAGGCGCTGCGCCAGCTGGAGGCGCTGCGGCTGATCGAGTCGCTGCCCAACCGGGGCGCCCGGGTGCGCCCGTTCACCGAGCGCGACATGGTGGAGATCTTCCCCGTGCGGGCCGGTCTGGAGCGCACCGCCGTCGAGCTGGCCCTGCCCCGCCTGGCCGACCGGCTGGACGTGCTGGAGAAGGAGAACGCGCGCCTGGCCGAGGCCGCCGAGGCCGGCGACCTGGACGCGCAGATCCGGCTGAGCATCGGCTTCCACCGCGTGGTGGTGGAGTCGTCGGGCAACCGGCTGCTGATGTCGGTGTGGGAGTCGCTCGGCATCGAGCTGTGGACGACGCTGTCGCTGCGCCTGCACGAGACCGAGATCTACTCCAAGTCCGCCGAGCACGCCGCCCTGATCGAGGCGTTCCGCCGGCAGGACCCCGACGCCCCGCGCATGCTGCACGACCACGTCATGAACTACGCCCCCCACGGCACCGCCTGAGGGAGGCCGACCTGCGCGCCGGCCCGCCGATACCGGTCGGCCGCGGCCACCGGGCGCCGGTCACCGCGACGGCGTCCGCCGGCCCGCCGCCGCGATACTGGCCGGAATCGGTTTCGATGTTTGAATGATCCGCGTAAACCGATTTCCGTGATCACGCGTCAATGGCACCCGTCCGGCAAATCTTTTGAATTCCGTGAAAACCATCCGCCGCAATGCCGCGTCCTCAATGGCAAGACGGTCAGTGATTTCAGAAGAGGAGGCTGAATGAAGACCGTATTGCGCGCGGTGGTGTCCCTGGCCGCCGCCGTTTTCGTCCTCGCCGCCGGAGGCTGGACGGCCGCCGCCCACGCCGACGGCGCCGACACCGACCGGCGCATCCTCGCCGCCATCGAGGCCCAGCCCTGGGTGACGCTGAAGAAGGGAGACAAAGGCTACCGGGTGGCGGCGGTGCGCTGCTTCCTCGCCCAGATCTACCGCACCGCCTGCACGCCCGGCGCTTCCGGGGCGGATGTCTTCGACGACGCCCTGGTCACCACCGTCCGCAAGTACCAGGCCGACCGCGAGCTCGTGGGCACCGGAACGGTCAACGACGAGACCTGGGTGACACTGCGCACCGACCACGGCATCGCCCGCCAGGGTGACACCCGCGCCCAGCTGGTCAAGGGGCTGCAGTACTCGCTCAACCAGCTCGGCGCCGCCCTCGCGGTGGACGGCATCTTCGGGCCGAAGACCGCGACGGCCGTCAAGAACTTCCAGACCCGAAAGGAAATCGACGCCGACGGCGAGGTCGGCCCCATCACCTTCCGCGCCCTGTTCGCCCAGGGTGCCGAGAGCAAGAGCACTCCCCGATAGAAAAACACTTCGGATCATCCGGACGGTCGCTCCGTGAATCCCGCAGGGCTTCACGGAGCGACTGCCGTGACAATCACCGGACGGCGGGAGAACATCGGGACGGTGCCGTGCCGCCTGCGACCCGACCGCGGTTCCCAGGCGTCTGTGCGACCGTCCGGCCGGGCGCGGGGAACGCGGCCTGCGGCAGGCTCGTCGTCCGCTTGCAGCATCCGCCTTCGGGGTGCGGGATGACCGGGTCGGGCGCGTCGCGCGACCAGGGGCCGGGGTGACCGTCCGTTGTGCCGACGGTCACAGGCGTCGTAGGCTGCACGCAGTCGAAGCGCTTCGAAAGTTCTTCGGACCGACCGCCGAAAGCTTTCGCGGAACCCCTCCGAGGAGGACCATGCTCGTCGCCGGGATCGACTCCTCCACCCAGTCCACGAAGGTCGTCCTCTGCCGGGCGGAGGACGGTGCGATCGTCGACCAGATCTCCGCGCCCCACCCGGACGGTACCGAATGCCACCCGCGGCACTGGAGCCAGGCCCTCGACCAAGCCCGCGCGCTGCTGGAACGCGCCGACGCCGTGGCCGTGGCCGCGCAGCAGCACGGCATGGTGGCGCTGGACGAGGGCGGTGAGGTGGTCCGCCCCGCCCTGCTGTGGAACGACACCCGCTCGGCGCCGCAGGCCCGCGCGCTGGTCGACGAGCTGGGCGGCGCCAAGACCTGGGCCGAGCGGACGGGATCGGTGCCGGTCGCCTCGTTCACCGTCACCAAGCTGCGCTGGATGGCCGAGCACGAGCCGGACAACGCCGCCCGCACCGCCGCCGTGCTGCTCCCGCACGACTGGCTGACCTGGAGGCTCGGCGCCGCCGAGCACGTCACCGACCGCGGCGACGCGTCCGGCACCGGGTACTGGTCGCCCGCCGAGGGCCGCTACCTGCCGGAGATCGCGGCGGCGGCGCTCGGCCACGAGCCCGGCCTGCCGCGGGTGGCGGCGCCGGGCGAGGCGGTCGGCGAGACCGCCTGGGGCGCGCGCATCGCCCCCGGCACCGGCGACAACATGGGCGCCGCGCTCGGCCTCGGCCTGCGCGAGGGCGACGTGGTGCTGTCGATCGGCACGTCCGGCACGGCGTACGCGGTCGCCGACCGACCCGCCGCGGACCCGTCCGGGCTGGTCGCCGGGTTCGCCGACGCGACCGGGCGGTTCCTGCCGCTGGTGTGCACGCTGAACGCCGCGCGCATCCTGACCTCGGCCGCCGCCATGGTGGGCGCCGACCTGGACGAGCTGTCGCGCCTGGCGCTGGCGGCCGAGCCGGGGGCGGGCGGGCTGACCCTGCTGCCGTACCTGGACGGCGAGCGCACCCCCGACCGCCCGGACGCCACCGGCGTGCTGTCCGGGCTGACCACGTCCAACGCCACCCGGGGGAACATCGCGCGGGCGGCCGTCGAGGCGCTGCTGTGCTCGCTGGCCGACGCCGTCGGCCACCTGGCCGCGCAGGGCGTGACGCCGCGGCGCATGCTGCTGATCGGCGGCGGCGCGCGCTCGGCGGCGGTGCGGGCGCTGGCGCCGGCGATCCTCGGCGCGCCCGTCACCGTCCCCGAACCGGCCGAGTACGTGGCGCTCGGCGCCGCCCGGCAGGCCGCCTGGGCGCTGGCGGGGACGCCCGAGCCGCCCGCCTGGCCGGACCGTCCCGCCACCGAGCACGAGGCCGCACCCGGCGACGCGGCGGCCGCCGAGGCCGTCCGGGCCCGCTACGGCGCGCTGCGCGACGCCACCGCGACCTGGTGAACCACCGCAACGCACAGAGGAGGAAAACGTGACCGAGGACCGCTACACACCGCGCCCGGAGGACAAGTTCTCGTTCGGGATATGGACGGTCGGCTGGCAGGGCGTCGACGTGTTCGGCCCCGGGACGCGGGCGCCGATGCCCGCCGAACGGGCCGTGCGCAAGCTGGCCGAGATCGGCGCGTACGGCGTCAACTTCCACGACAACGACGTGTTCGCGTTCGAGGCGACCGCGGCCGAGCGCGACGAGCGCATCGGCGCGTTCCGCAAGGCGCTGGACGAGACCGGCCTGGTGGTGACGACGGCGACCACCAACCTGTTCAGCCACCCGATCTTCAAGGACGGGGCGTTCACCGCCAACGACCGCGACGTGCGCCGGTTCGCGCTGCGCAAGGTCATGGACAACATCGACCTGGCCGCCGAGCTGGGCGCCAAGGTGTACGTGTGCTGGGGCGGCCGGGAAGGCGCCGAGTCCGGGGCGGCCAAGGACGTGCGGACCGCGCTGGACCGTTACAAGGAGGCGTTCGACATCCTCGGCGCCTACGTCCTGGACAAGGGCTACGACCTGCGGTTCGCGATCGAGCCCAAGCCCAACGAGCCGCGCGGCGACATCCTGCTGCCGACCGTCGGGCACGCGCTGGCGTTCATCGAGGAGCTGGAGCACTCCGAGCTGGTCGGCCTCAACCCCGAGGTCGGGCACGAGGAGATGGCCGGGCTGAACTACACGCACGGGCTGGCCCAGGCGTTGTGGCACGGCAAGCTGTTCCACATCGACCTGAACGGGCAGAACGGCCCGCGCTACGACCAGGACCTGCGGTTCGGCGCCGGCAACGCGCGCGGCGCGTTCTGGGTGGTCGATCTCATCGATGGCAGCGACTACGACGGGCCGATCCACTTCGACTTCAAGCCGCCGCGCACCGAGGACGACGAGGGCGTGTGGGAGTCGGCGCGCGGCTGCATGCGCAACTGGCTGATCCTTCGGGAGAAGGTGCGGGCGTTCCGGGCCGACCCCGAGGTGCAGGAGGCGCTGCGGGCGGCGCGGGTGGACCAGCTGGCCGTCCCGACGCTGGCCGAGGGCGAGGACTGGCGGTCGGTGCGCGAGTTCACCCCGGACGTGGAGGCCCTGGCGGCGCGCGGCGCGGCGTTCGAGCGGCTGGACCAACTGGCGCTCGAACACCTCTACGGGGTGCGCTGACCAGGACACTTGAGAGTAAGCGCTTTCCGGCCTAGGGTGCGGGAAAGCGCTTACTCCATTTTCGTCCGCCTCCAAGGAGAACGATGACCGTACGCACCCTCGGCGTGGTGATGAACGGCGTGACCGGCCGCATGGGCTACCGCCAGCACCTGCTGCGCTCCGTTCTGGCGATCAACGAGGCGGGCGGCGTCCCGCTCGCCGGCGGCGGCCGGGTCCACCTGCGCCCGGTCCTGGTCGGCCGCAACGCCGGCAAGCTGCGCGAGCTGGCCGAACGGCACGGCATCGCCGACTGGACCACCGACCTGGACGCCGCCCTCGCCGACCCCGAGACCGAGATCTACTTCGACGCCCAGGTCACGTCCGCCCGGGTCGGCGCGGTCACCCGGGCGATCGAGGCGGGCAAGCACGTCTACGCCGAGAAGCCCACCGCCGACTCCCTCGAGGACGCCATCACCCTGGCCAAGGCGGCGCGGGCGGCCGGCGTCAAGAACGGCGTCGTGCAGGACAAGCTGTTCCTGCCGGGGCTGCGCAAGCTCAAGCGGCTGGTGGACGGCGGTTTCTTCGGCCGCGTGCTGTCGGTGCGCGGCGAGTTCGGCTACTGGGTGTTCGAGGGCGACTGGCAGGAGGCGCAGCGCCCCAGCTGGAACTACCGGGCCGAGGACGGCGGCGGCATCGTGCTCGACATGTTCCCGCACTGGCACTACGTGCTGGAGAACCTGTTCGGCCGCGTGGCGGCGGTGACCGCCCGCGCGGTCACCCACGTGCCGCGCCGCTGGGACGAGAACCGCTCGCCCTACGACGCCACCGCCGACGACGCCGCGTACGGCATCTTCGAGCTGGACGGCGGGATCATCGCGCAGATCAACTCGTCGTGGACCACCCGGGTGTTCCGCGACGAGCTGGTGGAGTTCCAGGTGGACGGCACCGAGGGCAGCGCCGTCGCGGGGCTGCGCCGCTGCCGCGTCCAGCACCGCGCGATGACGCCCAAGCCGGTGTGGAACCCCGACCTGCCCGCCACCGAGAAGTTCCGCGACCAGTGGCAGGAGGTCCCCGACAACGAGGACTTCGACAACGGCTTCAAGGTGCAGTGGGAGATGTTCGTCCGGCACGTCGTCGAGGACGCCCCGTTCCCGCACGACTTCGCGGCCGGCGCGCGCGGCGTGCAGCTCGCCGAGGCGGGCCTGCTGTCGTCCGCCGAGGGGCGCCGCGTCGAGCTGGACCCGATCGACCTCGGCGGGAAGTGAGCCCGATGAGCCAGCCGCACGGGCGCCCCGGCGCCCGCAGCGAGAGGGGAGGGCGCCGGCTCCCCGGCGCCCCGGAAGCGAGCGGAGGACGAGCATGCGCGAGCTGAAACTGCCGACCGCGGACGGAGGCCTGGAGCGGTACACCCCGGGCGAGCCGCGCGCCTGGCGGACGCCGTCCGGTCCGCCGACGTCGCGCATCGCCTACGCCGCCGGGCACGTCGTGGCCGACCCGCGCGCCGACAACGGCCCCGGCGTCCCCGCGACCGTGGACTGGGACGCGACGCTGCGCTTCCGCCGGCACCTGTGGTCGCTGGGCCTGCGCGTGGCCGACGCGATGGACACCGCCCAGCGCAACATGGGCCTGGACTGGGCCGCCACCCGCGAGCTGATCCGCCGCAGCGCCGCCGAGGCCGCGGCGCACGGCGACCCGGCGGAGCTGGTGGCCTGCGGCGCGGGCACCGACCACCGGCCCGACGCGGCCACCCTGGACGACGTCGCCGCCGCCTACGAGGAGCAGATCGAGGTCGTCCGGGACGCCGGCGCCGGGGTGATCATCATGGCCAGCCGCCAGCTCGCCCGGATCGCCCGCGGCCGCCCCGAGGACTACCACGCCGTCTACGGCCGGCTGCTGGAGCAGGCCGACCGCCCGGTCATCCTGCACTGGCTGGGGGAGATGTTCGACCCCAACCTGGCGGGCTACTGGGGCTCGGACGACCTGGACAAGGCCGTCGGCCACTTCCTCGACCTGGTGCGCGCGCACGCGTCCCGGATCGACGGCGTCAAGGTGTCCCTGCTGGACGCCGACCGGGAGATCGAGATCCGCGCGGGGCTGCCCGCCGGCGTCCGCCTCTACACCGGCGACGACTTCAACTACCCCGACCTGATCGCGTCCGGCAGCGACGCGCTGCTGGGCATCTTCGACGCGATCGCGCCCGCGGCCGCCGCCGCCCTGCACGCGCTGGACGCGGGCGACGTCGCCGCCTACGACGAGATCTTCGCGCCGACCGTGCCGCTGTCCCGCAAGATCTTCGAGACGCCCACCTACCACTACAAGACCGGCATCGTGTTCCTGGCCTGGCTTGCCGGGCACCAGGAGGCGTTCACGATGGTGAACGGCGCGCAGAGCGCCCGCTCGGTGGTCCATCTGGCCGAGGTGTTCCGGCTGGCCGACGCCGCGGGCCTGCTGCCCGACCCCGAGCTGGCCGTCCGCCGCATGCGCGCGCTGCTGGCCGTGCACGGAGTGGACCAGTGAGCGGGCCGCAGCGGCGCGGGAGCCAGGACGCAGGGCGCGGCACGGCGCCGCGGAGGCGGACGGGAGGCAGGGCATGAGCAGGCTGTCGCTGAACCAGTGGACGACCCGGCGCTGGTCGGTGCCCGAGGCCGTGGACGGCTGCCGGCGCCACGGCATCGAGGCCATCGGGCTGTGGCGCGAGCCCGTCGCCGAGCACGGCCTGGCCGCCACCGCCAAGCTCGTGCGCGACGCGGGGCTGCGCGTCTCGTCGCTGTGCCGGGGCGGCTTCCTGACCGGGGGCTCCGGGCTGGACGACAACCGCCGCGCCATCGACGAGGCCGCCGAGCTCGGCGCCGCCTGCCTGGTGCTGGTGGTCGGCGGCCTGCCCGGCGTGGTGCCGGGGGAGGCGCTGGGCGACGGCATCTCCCGCGACCTGGGCGCCGCCCGCGCGCGCGTGGCCGAGGCGCTGGAGGTCCTGGCGCCCTACGCCGCCGAACGCGGCGTCCGCCTGGCGCTGGAGCCGCTGCACCCGATGTACTGCGCCGACCGCGCGGTGCTGTCCACGCTGAAGCAGGCGCTCGACCTGGCGGCCCCGCACCAGGCCGACCGGGTCGGGGTCGTGGTCGACACCTTCCACATCTGGTGGGACCCGGAGGTCTACGACCAGATCGCCCGCGCGGGCGCGGAGGGCCGCGTCGCCACCTACCAGGTGTGCGACCAGCTGCACCCGCTCCCGCAGGACGTGCTGCTGGGCCGCGCCATGATGGGCGACGGCGTCATCGACTTCGCCCCGCTGACGCGGGCCGTCGCCGCAACCGGCTACGACGGCGACGTCGAGGTCGAGATCTTCAACGCCGACGTCTGGGCCGCCGACCCGGACGCGGTGCTGGCGACGATGAAGGAGCGCTTCGCCGCGCTGGTCGCCCCCTTCCTCGGCTGAACCCCGGCGGCCGGTGCCGCGCCCCGCCGCGCGGCGCCGGCCGTCCCCCGACGCCGGAAGGCCGGCGGGCTATCCGGGCTCGGCCGGGGGAGGCGGCGCCTCCAGCATGGGCACCAGGAACCGCCGGGCCACCATGGCCAGCTGCTCGTCGTCGTCGAGGTCGACGAGGTGGCTGGGGATGCCCAGGAACGAGGCGGAGATCCGGACCATCATCTCGGCCACCAGGTCGGTGTCCAGGTCGGCGCGCACGTTGCCCGCGCGCTGCTCCTGGCGCAGCTGGCCCGCGACGAACTGCCGCACGGTGGCGAGGGTGCGCCCCCCGTCGCTGATCATCGACGGCACGAGCAGGTCGGGCTCGGTCTCGATCAGACCGCCGATCAGCGGGTTGCCGCGGATGGCGCGCAGCGAGCTGACGAAGCCCAGCACGACCCGGTCGGCGACGGTCTCGGCCTGCTTGATGTCGCGCAGGAACTGGTCGAAGTACCGGCGGAACTCGCGCCGCACGACATGCTCGACCAGCGCGTTCTTGGTGGCGAACCGGCGGTAGACGGTGATCCGCGACACCCCCGCCCTGCGGGCCACGTCCTCCATGGTGGAGCGCTGCACGCCCATCCGGCAGAACAGCTCATAGGCCGCGTCGAGTATCTGGGTGCTGGTCTCGTCCATGTCGTCGACCTGCTCGACGGCGTCGCTGTAGGCGCGTTCGAGCAGCGACTCCGTGCCCGAGGCCGTCATCAGGGCGGACAGCGCAGGTTCCATGGGCTCCTCCCGGCTCGCCTGATTCTGCCTCACCCTCGGCGGCCCTGTTCATGTTCGGTCGTTCAGGTTCGGGTCTTGTGGCGGCCGCCACAGTGTGCTGTATTAGACGTGCCGTTGATGATACGCAGATACGAGCCATGTATCACCGTATCAGAATGAGCGGTGCTCTCGGCCCCGAGGAGGAGCAGGACATGGAGAAACCCAGCAGGCGCAACGTGCTGATGGCGGGCGGGACGCTGGGCGCGCTCGGCGCGCTGAGCGTCGCGACGCCCGCCCAGGCGAGCTCACTGTGGACGTGGTCGCCCAAGGGCTCGGTGGCGGGCGCGGGAGAGGGCGCCGACCCGCGGTGGGTCTGGGACCCGGAGGCCGACGACCTGGTCGCCTCGCTGATCGACCGGGGCGACGTGCCCAAGGTCAACAAGCTGCTGAAGCAGTGGACCAAGAACGGCCAGCCGCTGCCCAGCGGGCTGCCGGCGGACCTGCGGGACTTCATGGAAGAGGCCCGGAAGGTGCCGTCGTGGGCCGACGAGGACAAGCTCGCCACCGCCTACCAGTTCAACGAGAAGCGGGGCCTGTACCTCGGCGTGACCTACGGCTTCGCCAGCGGGATGATGAGCACGGTCATCCCCCGGGAGGCGCGCGCGGTCTACTACTCCAAGGGCGGTGCGGACATGAAGGACCGCATCACCAAGACCGCCAAGCTCGGGTACGACATCGGCACGTCCAACGCCTACAAGCCCGACGGCGAGATGATCGTGACCTGCGTCAAGACCCGCCTCGCGCATGCGGGCGTGCGCCACCTGCTGCCGCAGTCCCCGCACTGGACGAAGGTCGCCGACGAGGAGATCCCGATCAGCCAGCGGGACATGATGGTCACCTGGCACAGCCTGCCCACGACCGTCATGCAGAACCTGAAGAAGTGGAAGGTGCCGATCCCCGAGGCCGAGTCCGAGGCGTTCCTGCACTCCTGGCAGGTGGCCGCGCACATGCTCGGCATCAAGGACGAGTACATCCCCAAGTCTTGGGACGAGGCCAACGCCCAGGCCAAGCAGGTGCTGGACCCCCTGCTGGCGCCCACGCCCGAGGGCATCAAGCTGGCCGACATGCTGCTGAACCTGGGCGCCCAGCTCGACTTCGGCCTCGTCACCAAGCCGGTCCTCGGCGCGCTCACCCGCTACGTGCTCGGCGACCAGATCGCCGACTGGCTGAAGATCCCCCGGGATCCGCTGTGGGACCCGATCTTCGAGACGGCCTGGGAGCCCTTCATCGCCATCCGGGAGGGGCTGCTGTCGCTCGAAAAGGCGCCGGGCGTCGTGCAGAAGGCCTACTGGGCCTTCGACGAGATCCTGCGCCTGGGCATCCTGCTCTACCTGTCGGAAGGGGACCTGCCGATCAGCATCCAGATCCCGGACGCCAACAACCCCAACTACCCCTGATCCCCCCTCCCCGCGGCCGCACGGCCGCGGCGCCCCCAGCCCCCGGCCCGCGCTGCCCGCGGGCCGGGGGCCCCGAAAGGACGCTCGAAGCCCCGCCGACCGGTCGTCGCGGCTCCCGGCCCGCGGGTCCGATTCACACCCGGCGGGTGCTGGCGCGCAGGACGACCTCGGCGGCGACCGGCTCGATGGCGGGCTCGGAGGTGTCGGACAAGGCCAGGTCGAGCGCCCGTTCCCCCATCTCCGCCAGGGGCAGGCGCACGGTGGTCAGGGCGGGCACCAGGTCGCGGAGGGTGGCGATGTCGTCGAAGCCGGCCACCGACACGTCACCGGGAACGTCCACGCCGCGGTCGCGCAGCGCCGCCAGGGCCCCCAGCGCCATGACGTCGTTGACGGCGAACACGCAGGACACCTCGTCCAGGCCGGAACCGGCCAGCTCGACCGCGGCCGCGTAGCCGCCGTCGCGGTCGAAGTCGCCGTGCAGCACGCGGGGCGCGGGCAGCCCGAGATCGGCCAGCGCGGCGGTGAACCCCGCGGTGCGGTCGGCGGCGGTGAGCAGCCCGGGCGGGCCGGCCAGCACGGCGAAGCGGCGGTGCCCGAGGCCGGCCAGCGACCGGGCCAGGGCCGCCGCGCCCTCCCGGTTGGCGGGGGCGACGGTGTCGACGCCCAGCAGGTCCTGGCCGACGCACGCCACCCGGCCCCCGGCGTCGCGGTAGCGGGTCAGCTCCGCGGTCAGCCGCTTGGTGATCGTCTCGTCGCTGGTGCGCGAGCCCGCCAGCACGATCGCGCGGACCCGCTGCACCCGCAGCGTGGACACCACCGCGATCTCGCGCTCCGGATCGCGGTGCGTGGTGCCGACCATCACCGTCAGCCCGTGCCGGTCGGCGGCGCGCATGGCGCCCTCGGCCAGCGCCGCGAAGTAGGGGTCGGTCAGCGCGTGCACGACCAGCCCGATGACGTTGCTGGACCCCCGGGCCAGCGCCTGCGCGGTGACGTCCGGCTCGTAGCCCAGCTCGGCCGCCGCCAGCTCCACGCGCTGCCGGAGGGCGGCTCCCACCCGCCGGTTGCTGCCGTTGAGCACCCGCGAGGCGGTGGCGAGGGAGACCCCCGCGTGCCGCGCCACGTCCTCCAGTGTGACCATCTGACCCCCGCCAGGTGGAAAGCGCTTTCGAAACAGTCTAGTGAACCCGTGAAAGCGTGAAAGGTCCGTTCATCCGACCCGTCGCCTCCGGTTACGTTCCAGCGCGAGGGCCGCCGCAGGTCCGGCGGCGGCCGCAGGCCACGACCAGGGGGCGGAGGAACGGAGGCGTTTCGATGAGGCAGCGGCGGCGGGCGGTGCTCGCCGGAGGGGCGCTCGCAGCGGCGGCGGCCGTGTTCGGAACCGTGCTGACGGCCGCCCCGGCGTCGGCGCACGGCGCGATGATGATGCCGGGGAGCCGCACGTACCTGTGCTGGAAGGACGGGCTGAGCTCGACCGGCCAGATCGTGCCCAACAACCCCGCGTGCGCGGCCGCGGTCGCGCAGAGCGGCGCCAACTCGCTCTACAACTGGTTCGCGGTGCTGCGCTCGGACGGCGCCGGGCGCATGCGCGGCTTCATCCCCGACGGCAAGCTGTGCAGCGCCGACGCGAAGGTGTACGACTTCAGCGGCTTCGACCTGGCGCGCGACGACTGGCCGGTCACGCACCTGACGTCCGGCGCGCAGATCCAGATGCGCTACAACAAGTGGGCCGCGCACCCGGGCACCTTCCGGTCCTACATCACCAAGGACAGCTGGAGCCCGACGCGCCCGCTGACCTGGGACGACCTCGAGGAGCAGCCGTTCGACGAGGTCACCGACCCGCCGAGCGTCGGCTCGCCGGGCAGCGAGAGCGCCTACTACTACTGGAACGCGCGGCTTCCGTCAGGCAAGAGCGGCCGGCACATCATCTACTCGGTGTGGCAGCGCTCCGACAGCCAGGAGACGTTCTACGGCTGCTCCGACGTGGTGTTCGACGGCGGCAACGGCGAGGTCACCGGCGTCGGCCCGGGCAGCGGTCCCACGACATCGCCCACCGCCACGCCCACCGACACGCCCACGCAGCAGCCCGGCGCGGTGTGCACCGCCTCGTTCCGCACGGTGAGCACCTGGGACGGCGGGTTCCAGGGCGAGGTGACGGTCACCAACTCCGGCACCGTGCCGATCAACGGCTGGCGGGTGCACTGGACCTTCGCCGACGGCGCCACCGTCGACGGCCTGTGGAGCGGCACCTACACCCAGACCGGCGCGGACGTGGAGGTCGTCAACGCCTCCTGGAACGGTTCGCTGGCGGTCGGTGCGTCCACCACGTTCGGTTTCACCGCCAAGACGTCCAGCGCCGTCAGCGACCTGGACACCCACTGCATGACCTCCTAGCCCCGACCCCGGAGCGGAGGACACGCGCCCCCGGGGACCGGCCGAATAAGCTGCCAGGCATGTCGCAGATCCCCGGGGGCCGCCTGGGCGGGCGCTACCAGCTGGTGGCGCCCGTCGGATCGGGCGGCATGGCGACGGTGTGGCGCGCCGTCGACCTGGTCCTCGACCGGCCGGTGGCGGTCAAGCTGCCGCGCGACGGCTGGCCGCGGGAGCTGACCCCGCGGCTGCACGAGGAGGCCAAGGCCGCCGCGGCCCTGACCCACCCGCACATCACCGGCGTCCACGACTACGGCGAGGCCGAGCTGCCGGACGGCGAGCGCCTGCCGTACGTGGTGATGGAGCTGCTGGACGGCGAGACCCTGGCGGCGCGCCTGGCCCGCGGCCCGCTGCCGTGGCGGGAGGCCGCGGTGCTGGGCGCGCAGCTGGCGGACGCGCTGGCCGCCGCGCACGCCGCGGGCGTGGTCCACCGGGACGTCAAGCCCGGCAACGTGCTGCTGACCGCGACCGGCGCCAAGATCCTCGACTTCGGCATCGCGTTCACCGCCCCCGCCGGAGGGCGCCCCGGCGGCGCCGGCCCGGTGCTCGGCACCCCCGACTACGTCGCGCCCGAACTGCTGGACGGCGCCGCCCCCACCCCCGCCGCCGACGTGTACTCCCTGGGCGTCGTGCTCCGCGAGTGCCTGGGCGGCGAGGCCCCGGACGCGCCGGAGCAGGTCGAGCACGTGTGGCGGCGGTGCGTGCAGGAGCGACCCGAGGCGCGGCCGGCGGCGGCCGAGGTCGCCGCGGTGCTGCGCGCGGCCGCCGGAATCCCCCGCGGCGCCGTCGCCGGCACGGGCGCCGCGCCGCCGCACGGCCCGGCGCGCGACCACGACACGCGCGTCCTGGACGACCCCGGCCCGCCGCCCGAGCCGCCTCCCGGCGGCGGCACCCGCAGACTGCTGCTCGTCGCCGGCGGCGCGGCGGGCGCGCTCGGCCTGCTCGCCGTGCTGCTCGTCGCGCTGCCCTCCGGGTCCTCCGACAGCGGGTCGGCGCCCGGTGGCGGCGCGCCGTCGTCCGGGCCGGGCGCGTGCGCCGTGGCCTACGACGTCGTCGGCGAGTGGCCGGACGGCTTCCAGGCGCGGGTGCGCGTCACCAATCTGGCCGACGCGCCGATCGACGGATGGCGGCTGGCCTGGTCGTTCCCCGACGGGCAGCAGGTCGCCCAGCTGTGGAACGGCGCGCAGCGCCAGCAGGGCGCCGAGGTGGAGGTCACCGCGGCCGACTGGAACCGCACCATCCCGCCGCGCGGCGCCGTGGAGTTCGGGTTCATCGGCCGTCGGGACGGCGGCAACGGACGCCCCGGCCGGTTCACGCTCAACGGCCGCACCTGCCGGTCCGGGCGGTGACGGAGCGGCCATGCCCAGGGTGCTCGTGTTCACCAGGACCGCCGGCTACCGCCACGCCTCCATCCCCGCGGGGGCCGAGGCCGTCCGCGAGCTGGGCGCCGACCACGATTTCATGGTGGACGTCACCGACGACACCGTGTTGTTCTCCCCCGACATCCTGGTCCGCTACCGGGCGCTGGTGTTCCTCAGCACCACGGGGGAGCTCTTCACCGACGCGCACCGGCGGGCGCTGGAGTCCTATGTGCGGGGCGGGGGCGGCTTCGCGGGCGTGCACGCCGCCGCCGATGCCGAGTACGACTGGCCCTTCTACGGCGAGCTGGTGGGGGCGCGGTTCGCGCGCCACCCGCACGTGCAGCCCGCCACGGTGCTCGTCCAGGACCGCGACCATCCCGCCACGGCCCACCTGGGGCGGACGTGGACGCGCACCGACGAGTGGTACGACTTCGCGTCCGCTCCGAGCGCACGCGTCCGGGTGCTGCTGACCGTGGACGAGTCCAGCTACGAGGGCGCCGGCATGGGGGAGCCGCATCCGCTCGCCTGGTGCCACGACGTCGGCGACGGCCGCTGCTTCTACACCGCGCTCGGCCACACCGCCGAGTCGTTCGCCGAGCCGGAGTTCCGCGCCCACCTTCTGGGCGGCATCCGGTACGCGGCCCGTCTCGCAGGGGACTGAACGTTGGCAGGCCCCCCGGACCGGGGCAGGGTGTGTGGGGCGCCGGTGCGGGGGGCCTTCACCGCCATAGTCGCCTGGGCGGTCCGGGGGGTTGCCGCGGTTCCGGAGAACTCCTCGATTGTGTTGACGCGGACGCACGGAGTGCCTACCGTCGAGGGCAAGCGCTTTCCGAGCGGAGGTGATGCGCGCACCCCAGCCAGGCACCGCGAGCGTCCCCTGCTCGCCGCACGGGACCGCCGGACGGGTCAGAAGTGGCCCTCGGCGGGGGCGGACGGGCCGTCCCGCACGGCCGCCCGCACCGAGTAGACGTCCTCGCCCGGATCGTGGGCGGCGGTCCGGTTGTACTGGGCCGCCAAGGTGTACGAGCCCGGCTCCACGGTGCGTCCGGGCAGCAGCGTCCACGTGTAGACGATGGCGTCCAGCGTCGTCTTGACGGACGAGCGGAAGTCGCCGTTGGGCAGCGACAGCCACGAGCCCGCCGACGACACGCGTTCGCCGAGCTTCACCCGGATGGTGACCGTCAGCGCGTGCAGCGGTTCGTGCACGCGCAGCACGACGTTGTTCTGCGCCCAGTGCTCGTTGCTCGCCGAGTCCACGGCGCCGCTCGCCGTGAACGGTGACTTGGCGGGGCGGGCGGTGCGTCCGGCGTCGACGGACGGGGAGCGCCGGGGCGGCGGCGACGACTCGCTTTCGCCCGGTGGGGACGGCGCCGCCGACGCGGTGCCGTCCGTCGGCGTGCCGCCGGTCGGCGCGGCGGAGCCGGTGCCGCCGGGCGACCCGGGCTGGTCGCTGCTGCGCCCGGCCAGCGGCAGCGCGGGGCCGGTGTCCCCTTCGGTGAACCCCCAGAACACCCCCGAGGTCAGGCCGACGACACTCGCCGTGGCCAGGGACGCCACGCCCGCGCGCAGCCAGCGCCGCTTGGCGTCGTGCGGCGGCTCGGCCGCGTGCCGGCCGCCGCGCCGCCCGTCCTCGCGGTCGGCGCCGTCCGCGAGCCCGTGCCCGCCGGCATCGCCGGGGTGCGCGCCGCCCGCCGTGATCGTCTCGGTGGGGCGGTCCATGGCGGCCTCGATCCGCGCCCAGATGCGGTCGCGGTCGGGCTCGTGCCGTTCGGCCTCGGCGTGCAGCCAGTCCCGCAGCCGGGCCAGGGACTCCTCGGTGTGCTCGGGATCGTTGTCTCGGCCCCCCATCACGCGCCCTCCTGCGGCCGCTCACCCGCCCGGACCGCACCGAGCAGGACGCCGACCGCGCCGCGCCGCCACTGCGCCCCGCCGGAGCGGCCGCCGCCCCGCCGCGCGCCGCCGGAGCGCCCGCCGTCGCCTGCGTCCGCGGGCCCGTCCTCCCCAGGATGCACGTCCGCGAGCCGTCTGTCCTCCCGGCGGGCGTTCGCGCCCGGCTGCGGCCCGGCGCCGCGGCCCTCGTCGCCCCGGCGCTCCGCGCGCGGCCGCTCCGGGTCGCCGAGCGCGCGCTGCAGCTCGGCGATGCCCTTGGAGGTCTGGCTCTTGACGGTGCCGACCGTGATGCCCAGCACCCGCGCGGTCTCCTTCTCCGACAGGTCGAAGGCGAACCGCAGCACCACGCAGGCGCGCTTGCGCTCGGGCAGCCGCTGCAGGGCGGCGCGCACGTCCAGCACGGCGGGCACGTCCGGCGTGTCGGCGTGCTCCTGCACGCTCGCGCCGAGCGCCGCCAGCCGGTCCCGCTCGCGCACCAGGGCGCGGATGCGGCTGTGGCACATGTTCAGCACGATACGGCGGACGTAGGCCAGCGGATGCTCGGAGCTGCGCACCCGGTCCCAGCGGTGCCAGGCGGCGGCCAGGGCGTCGGCGGCCAGGTCGTCGGCCGAGTCCGGGTCGCCGAGCATCAGGTGCGCCAGCCGGGCCAGGTCGCGGTGGTGCAGCTCGAAGAACCGCCGGAACTCCCGGCGGTACGCCTCCTCGTCCCGCTCGGCCTCCGGCGGGTCGCCGGATGGCGGGTCACCGCATGCCAGGTCGCCGCATGCCAGGTCGCCGCATGCCAGGTCGTCGGACGCCGGGTCGAACGTGTCGTCGGTGGACCTCATCAGGAGCGCTCCCGCGATCGCTGCGGCACGGCCGCCACCGCCTTCGGGGCGACTTGTGCGGATCATCCCTGGCTTCCGGGGCGTCCGAGGGTAACAGCGGGCCGCCGCCGCGGCCGCCGGAACGGGGCCGGGCCGCCGCTGCTGGGAGCGCTCCCATATGAAACCCCCGGTCAGCTCGGGTGTGAGAGAACTTTCCAGATTTCCCTATTGTGTGCCAGGTCACCTGGGTCTACGATCCCACACAATCGAAGCGCTTCGACACCCCTCTCGACACCCGCGCCGACACGACCGGCGACCGGCGGCCCGTCCGCGACCGGAACGCTTGCGTCGCCCGGCGCGGGGACAGCGAGTTCCCACCCCGGAGGAGCACCGATGAACAGACCAGGCAGGGGCACGGCGCTGCTGGCCGCGCTCGCCGCGGGGTCGCTGGCGCTGACCGCGTGCGGCGGCGGAGGCGGCGAGTCCAACCCCAACGAGCTGCGGCTGTGGCACTACGAGTCGCCCGACAGCGCCATGGGCGTGGCCTGGAACCAGGCCATCAAGGAGTTCGAGGCGACCCACCCCGGTGTCAAGGTCAAGTTCGAGGAGAAGGGCTTCGAGCAGATCCAGAAGACGGCGCCGATGGTGCTCAACTCCAACGACGCGCCCGACATCCTGGAGTACAACAAGGGCAACGCCACCGCCGGGCTGCTGTCCAAGCAGGGGCTGCTGGACGACATGTCCGCCGAGGTCGCCAAGCGCGGCTGGGACAAGATGCTCAGCCCGAACATCGCCGTCACGTCCAAGTACGACGCCAAGGGCGTCATGGGCGGCGACAAGTGGTACGGCATCCCCAACTACGCCGAGTACACGCTCATCTACTACAACAAGGAGCTGTTCGACAAGCACGGCGTGAAGGTGCCGACCACCTACGACGAGCTGATCAAGGCGATGGACCAGTTCGTCGCCAAGGGCGTCACGCCGTTCACCAACGCCGGCGCCGAGGTCATGGCGCAGCACTTCATCTACCAGCTCGCCCTCGACAAGGCCGACCCGAACTGGGTGCAGGCCTACCAGCGGTACACCGGCAAGGCGAACCTGACCGACCAGGCGTGGACGGCCGGGGCGACCACGTTCGCCGACTGGGTGAAGAAGGGCTACATCGCCAAGAACTCGGTCAGCCTGAAGGCCGAGGACGCCGGCGTGGCGTTCATCCAGGGCAAGTTCCCGATGATGTTCTCCGGCACCTGGTGGTTCGGCCGGGTGCTCAAGGAGGCCAAGTTCGACTGGGACACCATGCTCTGGCCGGGCGGCACGATGACGGCCGGCTCCGGCGGCAACCTGTGGGTGGTCCCCAAGGGCTCCAAGAACAAGAAGCTGGCCTACGACTTCATCGACATCACGATGAAGAAGAACATCCAGAACGCCCTGGGCAACGCGGGCGGCGTGCCGGTCGCGGCCGACCCGGCGGCGATCACCGAGCCGAAGGCCAAGAAGCTCATCGAGAACTTCGACCGGCTGGCCAAGAACAACGGGCTGGCGTACTACCCGGACTGGCCCGTGCCGGGCTTCTACGACAAGTGGGTGTCGGCCGGGCAGAAGCTGATGAACGGCAGCTCGCCCAGCTCGGTCCTGGGTGACCTGCAGAAGGACTACGACAGCGGCGTGCCGAAGTGACCGAGCGCACTGCCAAGCAGGCGGCCGCCCGCAACCGCGACGGCCGCCTGGCCTACCTGCCCTACCTCGTCCCCGGGGTGCTGCTGTTCATCGCCGTCATCGGCGTGCCGTTCGTCATGAACCTCTACACCAGCTTCACCGAGTGGGAGGGCATCGGCACGCCGCGCTGGATCGGCCTGGACAACTACACCGAGCTGGCCGGCGACGGCGACTTCTGGGCGTCGTTCCGAAACAACGTCCTGGTCATCGTGGGCATGGCGATCGTGCCGACCGCGATCGGGCTGGTGCTGGCCGCCGTGCTCACCGACCTGATCGACCGGCACTTCGGGCCGCGCACCGCCAGCGTGCTGCGCGCCTGCATCTACCTGCCGCAGGTGCTGCCGGTCGTCATCGCCGGGATCGTGTGGAGCTGGCTGCTCAACCCCGAGAGCGGCGCGGTGAACGAGCTGCTGGACGCGGTCGGCCTGGGCGGTCTGGCGCACGACTGGCTCGGCGACCCGGGCACCGCGCTGTGGACGGTCATGGCCGTGATGGTGTGGGTGCAGATCGGGTTCCCGCTGGTGGTGTTCATGTCCGGGCTGCAGCGGGTGGACCCGTCCCTGTACGAGGCGGCCGAGATCGACGGCGCCACCTGGGCCCGGCGGTTCCGGCACGTCACGCTGCCGCAGATCCGCCCGGAGATCTTCGTGGTGCTGCTGTGGACGACGATCGCCGCGCTCAAGGCGTTCGCGCACATTTTCGTGCTGACCAAGGGCGGCCCGGGCGGCGCGACCAACGTGCCGTCCTACTACTCCTACGTCAGCTTCTTCGAGCGCACCGAGGTCGGCTACGGCTCGGCCATCTCCACCGTGCTCACGCTGATCATCCTGGCGCTGACCGTGGTGTTCCTGCGGATGCAGGGACGTGACCTGGGGGAGGAGCGGTGACGACGTTGACCACGCGCACCGCCGGGGCACCGGCCGGGGAACGGCGCCGTTCCGCGCGGCGGACGCGGCGGCGGCGCCGGCGCGGCCCGTCGGCGTACGCCGTGCTCGTCGGCATGACGGCGCTCGCCGCGATCATGCTGATCCCGTTCGTGGTGGTGGTGTTCAACGCGCTGAAGTCGCCGGCCGAGTACTCCGCCAACGGGCCGCTGGCGCCGCCCGAGGGCCTGTACCTGCAGGGTGTGCGGGACTTCTGGGAGCGCGTCGACTTCGGGCGGGTGCTGTTCAACAGCGCCCTGATCAGCGGGTCGGTCGCGGTCGGCGCGGTGCTGCTGTCGGTGCTGAACGCCTACGCGCTCGGCATCGGCCGGGTCAAGGGCCGCATGTGGGTGCTGGTGGTGCTGCTGATGGCCAACACGCTGCCGCAGGAGGCGCTGGTCTACCCGCTGTTCTACCTGTCCAAGCAGTTCGGGCTGTACGACACCCGGCTCGGCGTGATCATCGTGTTCACCGTCATCCAGAGCGCGTTCGGCACCTACCTGCTGTCGTCGGTGCTGTCGACGTTCCCGCGGCCGCTGCTGGAGGCGGCCCGGATCGACGGCGCGGGCCGCTGGCAGATCCTGTGGCGGGTGGTGGTGCCGGTGGTGCGGCCCACCCTGTCGGTCCTGCTGGTGTTCTTCTTCATCTGGACCTGGAACGAGTTCCTCATCCCCATGGTCTTCCTGCAGTCCAACGACAATCAGACGGTCTCGGTCGCGCTCGGCGTGCTGCACGGGCAGCGGCTGATGGACGCCACCATGTCCAGCGCCGCGGCCCTGCTCGGGCTGATCCCGACCGTCGTCTTCTTTCTGATCTTCCAGCGCACGTTGTCGCGCGGACTCACGGCTGGAGCCATCAAATGAAGTTCACCGACGGCTACTGGATGATGCGCGAGGGCGTGCACGCGTCCTACCCGGCGGAGGTGCTCGACGTCGACGCCGGGACGGGCTCGTTCACCGTGCACGCCCCCGTGCAGCGCATCCGGCACCGCGGCGATCTGCTCAAGGGCCCCGTGGTCACGCTGACCTGCTCCTCGCCCATGCGGGACGTCGTCGGCGTCACCGTCACCCACTTCGCCGGGGTGCGGCCGCCGCGTCCGGAGTTCGAGGTGGCCGCCGACCCCGACGTCGACGCGGCGGTGGCCGTGGACGACGACGCGGTGTCCCTCACCTCCGGCGACCTGACGGTGCGGGTGGCGCGCGGCGACGAGTGGCGGGTGGACTTTTCGGCCGGCGGGCGGCGCCTGACCGGCAGCGGCTTCAAGGCCATGGCGATCATCGACACCGACGAGGGCCGCCACTACGTGCGCGAGCAGCTCGACCTCGGCGTCGACCACTACGTCTACGGGCTCGGGGAGCGGTTCGGGCCGCTGGTCAAGAACGGCCAGTCGGTGGACATCTGGAACGCCGACGGCGGCACCGCCAGCGAGCAGGCGTACAAGAACGTGCCGTTCTTCCTGACCAACGCCGGGTACGGGGTGTTCGTGGACCACCCGGGCCGGGTGTCGTTCGAGGTGGCGTCGGAGGCGGTGGCCCGTGCGCAGTTCAGCGTCGAGGGCCAGTCGATGCGCTACTACCTGATCTACGGGCCGACGCCGCGGGAGATCCTGCGCAAGTACACGGCGCTGACCGGCCGCCCGGCGCGCGTGCCGGACTGGTCGTTCGGGCTGTGGCTGTCCACCTCGTTCACCACCTCCTACGACGAGGAGACCGTCACCTCGTTCATCGAGGGCATGGCGCAGCGGGACCTGCCGCTCAGCGTGTTCCACTTCGACTGCTTCTGGATGCGCGAGTTCCAGTGGTGCGACTTCCAGTGGGACCCGCGGGTGTTCCCCGACCCGCCGGGCATGCTGCGCCGGCTGAAGGAGCGCGGGCTGCGGATCTGCGTGTGGATCAACCCCTACATCGGGCAGCGGTCCCCGCTGTTCGAGGAGGGCAAGGCGCGCGGCTACCTGCTGAAGCGGCCCAACGGGGACGTGTGGCAGTGGGACAAGTGGCAGCCGGGCTGCGCGGTCGTCGACTTCACCAACCCCGAGGCGCGCGAGTGGTACGCCGCCAAGCTGGACGCGCTGCTGGACATGGGTGTGGACTGCTTCAAGACCGACTTCGGCGAGCGCATCCCCACCGACGCGGTGTTCTACGACGGCTCCGACCCCGAGCGCGCCCACAACTACTACACCTACCTGTACAACCAGACCGTCTTCGAGCTGCTGCGCAAGCGGCGGGGCGAGGGCGAGGCGGTGGTGTTCGCCCGGTCCGCCACGGCGGGCGGGCAGCGCTTCCCGGTGCACTGGGGCGGCGACTGCGAGTCGACGTTCGAGGCGATGGCGGAGAGCCTGCGCGGCGGCCTGTCGCTGGGCATGTCCGGGTTCGGGTACTGGAGCCACGACATCGGCGGCTTCGAGGGCACGCCCGACCCCGCCCTGTTCAAGCGGTGGATCGCGTTCGGGCTGCTGTCGTCGCACAGCCGCCTGCACGGCAGCCACTCCTACCGGGTGCCGTGGCTGTTCGACGAGGAGTCGGTGGACGTCCTGCGCCACTTCACCCGGCTGAAGATGCGGCTGATGCCCTACCTGGCGGGCGCGGCGCGGCAGGCGTACGGCGAGGGCCTGCCGATGATGCGCGCGATGGTGGTGGAGTTCCCCGACGACCCGGCCTGCACCCACCTGGAGCGGCAGTACATGCTGGGTGACGACCTGCTCGTGGCGCCGGTCTTCTCCGCCGACGGCCAGGTCGCCTACTACGTGCCCGAGGGCGTGTGGACGCACTACCTGACGGGCGAGAGGGTGCACGGCGGACGCTGGGTGCGCGAACGCCACGGCTTCGACAGCCTGCCGCTGCTGGTGCGGCCCGGCGCCGTGATCCCCGAGGGGGCCGTGGACGACCGGCCCGACTACGACCACGCCGACGGCGTGACGCTGCGGGTGTACGAGCTCGCCGACGGCGCCCGCGCCACCACCGAGATCCCCGCCCCGTCCGGCGGGGGGACCGCCGCGTCGTTCACCACCTCCCGGGACGGCGCGGCGGTCCGGGTGGCGGCCGAGTTCGCCGGCGGCGCCGGCAAGCCGTGGAACGTGCTACTGGCCGGCGTCGACTCCGTCGCCCGCGTGGAGGGCGGCACGGTCGACGAGCATCCGCACGGCACCCTGGTACGCGCCGACGGCCCGCAGATCGCCATCACCCTGGAGGACCGATGACCTTCCCCGACGACTTCCTGTGGGGCGCGGCCACCGCGTCGTACCAGATCGAGGGCGCCGCCGGCGAGGACGGCCGCACGCCGTCCATCTGGGACACCTTCAGCCACACCCCGGGCCGCGTGCTGAACGGCGACACCGGCGACGTGGCCACCGACCACTACCACCGGTGGCGCGAGGACGTGGCGGCCATGGCCGAGCTGGGCCTGAGGGCGTACCGCTTCTCCATCTCCTGGTCGCGGGTGCTGCCCGAAGGCCGGTTCAACCCGATCGGCATGGACTTCTACTCGCGCCTGGTGGACGAGCTGCTGGAGCGCGGCATCGCGCCCGTCGTCACCCTCTACCACTGGGACCTGCCCCAGGAGCTGGAGGACGCGGGCGGCTGGCCGCTGCGCGACACCGCCCACCGCTTCGCCGAGTACGCGACCCGCGTCGGCCAGGCGCTCGGCGACCGCGTCCACACCTGGACGACGCTGAACGAGCCGTGGTGCTCGGCGTTCCTCGGCTACGCCTCCGGCGTGCACGCGCCGGGCCGCACCGACCCGGTGGACGCGCTGAAGGCCGCGCACCACCTCAACCTGGCGCACGGCCTGGCCAACCGGGCGCTGCGCGAGGTGGTGGCGCCGTCGGCGCGGCATTCGGTCACCCTCAACCTGCACCACCTGCGCGGCGAGCCGGAGGCGGTGCGGAAGGTGGACGCGGTCGCCAACCGCATCTTCCTCGGCCCGATGCTCGGCGGCGGCTACCCGGACGACCTGCTGGAGGACACCGCGGCGCTCACCGACTGGTCGTTCGTCCGCGACGGCGACGAGAAGACCGCCGCGGCGCCGCTGGACATGCTCGGCGTCAACTACTACAGCCCCACCCGGGTGCGGCGGTGGGACGGCACGTCCCCGCGCGAGACCGCCGACGGCCACCGCGACGGCGCCGCCAGCCCCTTCGTCGGCTGCGACGACGTGGAGTTCCCGCGCCAGCCGGGCCCGTACACCGCGATGGGCTGGCCGATCGACGCCACCGGGCTGACCGAGATGCTGCTGCGGCTGCACCGCGACCACCCCGGGGTGCCGCTGGTGGTCACCGAGAACGGCGCCGCGTTCGACGACGAGGTGGACTCGGGCGGCCGGGTCCGCGACGACCGCCGCATCGCCTACCTGCGCGACCACATCGCCGCGGTGCGCGCCGCCATGGACGCCGGGGCCGACGTGCGCGGCTACTTCGCCTGGTCGCTGCTGGACAACTTCGAGTGGGCCTACGGCTACTCCAAGCGGTTCGGCCTGATCCGCGTCGACTACCCGACCGGCCGCCGGACTTGGAAGGACAGCGCCCACTGGTACCGGGACCTCATCGCGGCGGGCGGCGTCCCGGCCGCCGCCCCGTGACCGGGCCGCGGCCGGGCGGGCCGGAGCCGCCGTAGGCGCCGCTATCCTCTGCACAATCGAATCGCTTCACATGTCCGCAGGATGGGACGGCACGTGGTAAAGATCACCGACGTGGCGCGCCATGCCGGGGTGTCCCCGAGCACGGTGTCCTACGTGCTGAGCGGCAAGCGCTCGATCTCGGCCGAGACCCGGGAGCGGGTGCTGGCCAGCATCCGCGAGCTCGGCTACCGGCCGCACGCGGGCGCCCGCGCGCTGGCCAGCAGCCGGTCGAACGTGGTGGCCCTGATGATCCCGCTGCGCAGCGGCATCCACGTGCCCGTGGTCATGCAGTTCGCGGTCGCCGCGGTCACCACCGCGCGGCGGCACGACCACGATGTGCTGCTGCTCACCCAGGAGGAGGGCGTGGACGGGCTGCGCCGGGTGGCCGACAGCGCGATGGTGGACGCGCTGATCGTGATGGACGTGCAGATGGACGATCCGCGCGTCCCGCTGCTGCGTACCCTGGACCGGCCCAGCGTGCTCATCGGGTTCCCGGCCGACGCGTCCGGCCTGACCTGCATCGACCTGGACTTCCGCGCCGCCGCCGAGGCGTGCGTGCGGCACCTGGCCGAGCTGGGGCACCGGTCGGTGGCGCTGGTCGGCTCGCCGCCGGAGGTCTACCGGCGGCGCACCGGCTACGCCGAGCGCGTCGCCGAGGGCTTCCGCGCGGCGGTGGCCGAGTACGGCCTGACCGGCGTGCTGCACCCGTGTGAGTCCACCGCCGAGGCCGCCCGCGCGATGGCCGCCCGGCTGCTGGCCGACGAGCACGCGCCGACCGCGGTGGTGGTGCACAACGAGCCGGTCGTCGAACCGCTGGTGCGGGCGTTCCGCGCCGCCGGCCGGAGCATCCCCGGCGATCTGTCGGTGGTGGCCATCTGCCCCGACGAGGTGGCCGAGCGCGCCGAACGGCCGCTGACGTCCGTCACCGTCCCGGCCGAGGAGGTGGGGCGGCAGGCGGTCGAGCTGCTCATGACCAAGCTGGAGGGCGGTCCGGTGCCCGCCGCCACCCTGGTGCCGCCCCGGCTGACCGCGCGGGCCAGCAGCGGGCCCGCGCCCGTGCCGTCCTGACCGACATCTCCCGCCCCGCCGACCATCCGATCCGACCGACCGTCCGAAGGAGGACACCGACAAAAAGCCAATCCAGCCGGTTGATCGAAGCGCTTCGATTTCGCCGCGAACGGCGCGGGCGGCGCCGCCGGGCCCGGAAGTCGAAAGGCGCGTACGCAACGGACAACTGCAGACAGCACCTATCGGGGGATGGGGCCGAATTTCCTGATCGTCGCACGAATCGAGGAGGCGTGGTGCCGATCACCCGTCCAAGGTCGTCCAGACGCACCCGTTCGCCCGGCCGCTTCCGGCGGCCGCTGATCCCCGTGGCCGCCGCGGCCCTGGCCGCCGTCACCTCGGTGGGGCTGACCGCCGCACCGGCGGCCGCGCGCGACACCCTGCCGTTCCGCGACCCCCGCCTGCCGGTGGACGCGCGGGTCGAGGACCTGCTCAAGCGGCTGACGCTGGACGAGAAGGTGTCGCTGCTGCACCAGTACCAGCCGGCCATCCCGCGGCTGGGCATCAAGCGGTTCAAGACCGGCACCGAGGCCCTGCACGGGCTGGCCTGGTCCACCGATGTCAACGCGGGCGGCGCGGTGCGCACCGCCACCGCGACCGTCTTCCCGCAGTCGGTGGGCCTGGGCGCCACCTGGAACCCCGACCTGCTGAAGAAGATCGGGTCGGCGGTCGGCGACGAGGCCCGCGGCTACAACAAGGAGAACTCCGACGTCTGGGGCCTGCAGTTGTGGGCGCCGGTGGTGAACCTGCTGCGCGATCCGCGCTGGGGCCGCAACGAGGAGGGCTACTCCGAGGACCCCCTGCTCACCGGCGCCCTGGCCACCGCGTACGGCAAGGGCATCCAGGGCGACGACGGCGAGTACCTCAAGGCAGCGCCGGTGCTCAAGCACTACATGGCCAACAACAACGAGGTCCGCCGCGACCAGACCAACTCCAGCCTGCGCCCCCGGGTGAAGAAGGAGTACGACGAGGTCCCGTTCAAGACGCCGCTGCAGGCCGACGCGGCGACCGGCGTCATGACGGCCTACAACCTCATCAACGGGCGGCCCGCCACGGTCACCTCGGACGTCAACGACCTGGTGCGCACGTGGGCCACCAAGCCGCTGTTCAACGTCACCGACGCGGGCGCCCCGAACAACCTGGTCGGCTCCCAGCAGTACTACGGCACCCTGGCCGAGGCCGACGCCGCCACCCTCAAGGCGGGTGTGGACAGCTTCACCGCCGACGACACCAACTCGGCCAACACCGTCAACGCCGTCAAGGAGGCGCTGTCCAAGGGCCTGCTGGCCGAGTCCGACGTGGACCGGGCCGTGCGGAACATCCTCACACTGCGGGTGCGGCTCGGCGAGTTCGACCCGGACGGCGGCCCCTACGGCAAGATCGGCAAGGAGGCCGTCGACAGCACCGCGCACCGCACCCTGGCCCGGCAGGCGGCCACCGAGCAGATGGTCCTGCTGAAGAACCAGGGCAAGACGCTGCCGCTGAACGCCGACCGCACCGAGAAGGTCGCCGTCGTCGGCCCGCTCGCCGACACCCTGTACACCGACTGGTACTCCGGCGCCCTGCCCTACCGGGTGACCCCGCTGGACGGCATCAAGAACCGCCTGGGGAGCAAGGGCACCGTCGCGGGCACCGAGGCCGCCGACCGCGTCGCGCTCAAGGACACCGCCACCGGCCGCTACATCACCGGCGGCGGCGCGGCCGAGGGCGACTTCCTCCGGCTGGGCGCCACCACCGCCGACGCCACCGCCCAGTTCGACGTGTTCGACTGGGGCCAGGGCAAGCTCACCCTGCGCAACGCCGCCAACGGCAAGGTCGTCGGCCGGTGGAGCGACCCGGCCAACAACAACTCCTGGACCGACTACTTCAAAAACGACCAGGCCCAGCCGAACGGCTGGTTCGTCCAGCAGATGTTCGACCTGGAGCAGCAGGACGACGGGACGTACCTGGTCCGCTACGCCGGCTACGAGAAGGACGAGGGCTGGGCCGAGCCCGACAAGACCTACCTCAAGGCCGCAGCCGACGGGCGCCTGACGCTCGGCACCAAGGCCGAGGCCGCCCGCTTCACCCGCGAGGTGCTGCGCAGCGGCGTGGACGAGGCGGTCAAGGCCGCCACCGGCGCCGACGCCGCCGTCGTGGTCGTCGGCAGCATGCCGTTCATCAACGGCCGGGAGGCCCACGACCGCACCTCCATGGCGCTGGCCGGGGCCCAGTCCGAGCTGATCAAGGCCGTGCGCAAGGCCAACCCCAACACGGTCGTGGTGGTGGAGAACAGCTACCCCACCACGCTGAACTGGGAGCAGGACAACGTCCCGGCGCTGCTGTGGACCAGCCACGCGGGCGCCGAGACCGGCAACGCCCTGGCCTCGGTGCTGTTCGGCGACACCAGCCCGTCCGGGAAGCTGCCGCAGACCTGGTACCGGTCCGAGTCCGACCTGCCGGACATCCTCGACTACGACATCGTCAAGAGCGACCGCACGTACCTGTACTTCAAGGGCAAGCCGCTCTACCCGTTCGGGCACGGGCTGTCGTACGCCTCGTTCCGGTACGGCACGCCCAGGCTCAGCGCGCACTCGGTGGCCGCCGGCGGCACGGTGAAGGTGAGCGTCCCGGTCACCAACACCGGCCGGATCACCGCCGACGAGGTCGTCCAGCTCTACACCCACCAGCGGACCTCGCGGGTGAAGCAGCCGGTCAGGCAGCTGCGCGGCTTTAAGAAGGTGCGGCTGGCGCCCGGCCAGACCACGACGGTCACCTTCACCCTGCGCGCCGCCGACCTGGCCCACTGGGACGTCACCCGCAACAAGTGGACCGTCGAGAACGCCGTGCACGACCTGCTCATCGGCTCGTCGTCGGCCGACATCCGGCAGCGCGCCGCGCTGAAGGTGAGCGGCGAGACCGTCCCCGCCCGCGACCTGACCAAGGCGACCCGCGCCGCCGACTTCGACGACCAGAACGGCGCCGAACTGGTCGACGAGACCAAGGTGCGCGGCGACGCGGTCGGCGCCGGCTCCGGCACCTGGATCTCCTTCGCCGGCGCCGACCTCGGCCGCGGCGTGACGGGGATCAAGGTGCGGGCCGCGCGCGAGGCCGCGGGCGACGCGACGGTCGAGGTCCGGCTCGGCGGCCCGAAGGGGCGCAAGGTCGGCACGATCACCGTCCCCTCCACCGGCGACAAGTACGCCTACCGCGACCTCACCGCGCCGATCTCCGGCGCCGCCGGACGCCAGGACGTCTACCTGGTGTCCGACGGCGACGTGCGGCTGAGCTCCTTCTCCTTCACCAGGTAACCCCCGGCCGGGCGGCGCCCCGGTCCCGGCTGGGGCGCCGCCCGGCCTCCTCCTGGCCAATCCCCCTCCTGGAAGGACACCGCCATGCCAGGAAACCCCCGAAAACTGACCGTGCTGCTGGCCGCCGCCGCCGCGGCGGCCGGGCTCTGGGCGCCCACCGGCGCCGCCGCCGACACCACCGCCGCCCCCGCCGCAAAGACCGCCCACCGCGTCACCTACGACCGGTACTCGCTGAAGGTCGACGGCAGGCGCGTGCTGCTGTGGGGCGGCGAGTTCCACTACTTCCGCCTGCCCAGCCCCGACCTGTGGCGGGACGTGCTGGAGAAGATCAAGGCCGCCGGGTTCAACGGCGTGTCCCTGTACTTCCACTGGGGCTACCACTCGCCCGCGCCCGGCGTGTACGACTTCACCGGCGTCCGCGACGTGGACCGGCTGCTGCGGATGACCGAGGAGCTCGGGCTGTACGTGGTGGCGCGCCCGGGTCCGTACATCAACGCCGAGACCACCGGCGGCGGGTTCCCCGCGTGGCTGAAGAACGTGCCGGGACGCGCCCGCTCCAGCGACCCCGGCTACACCCGCGCCTACCGCGAGTGGCTGGCGCACATCAACCCGATCATCGCCCGGCACCAGGTCACCCGCGGCGGCTCGGTGATCGCCTACAACGCCGAGAACGAGTACGCCGCCAACACCGACCCCGCCTACATGGAGGACATCCAGAAGCAGGCGCGGGCCGCCGGCATCGACGTGCCCATCACCCACAACCAGTGCTGCGACGCGTCGTGGACGCCGACCTGGGCGTCCGGGCAGGGAGCCGTGCAGATCCCCGGCGTGGACGACTACCCGCAGGCGTTCGAGTGCCGCGAACCCGACGTGTGGGGCACCTGGGGTGAAGGCGTTACCGAACGGCTCAGCGACGACGCCCCCGTGTACGCCGCCGAGTACCAGGCCGGGGCGATCGACGGCAACAAGGCCGGTTACGAAGGCTGCCGCCAGTTGACCGGCCCGAACTTCATGAAGGTGTACTACAAGTCGAACCTCATCGCCTCGGGCGCGACGATGTTCGGCTACTACATGTCGTTCGGCGGCACCAACTGGGGCCGGCTCGCCCAGCCCAACGACGTGTACACCTCCTACGACTACGGCGCCGCCATCACCGAGAACCGGCAGCTCACCGGCAAGTACGACGAGTTCAAACGGCAGGGCCTGTTCGCCACCACGGTCGCCCCGCTGACCAAGACCGACCCGGCGGCCGCGCCGGCGTCCAGCGACGAGGCCGTGCACACCGAGGCCCGGGCCAACCCCGACACGCGCACCCAGTTCGTGCTCGTCCGGCACCCCGACCGCACGACCGACGCCGACGCCTCCGCCGACCTCACCTGGAACGCGCCCGACGGCACCTACAAGGTCCCGGTGCGGGTGAAGGGCCGCGACGCCAAGATCCTGGTGGCCGGGTACGACATGGGCGGCCAGCGGCTGGCGGTCTCCAGCTCCGAACTGCTCACCCACACCGCCGCGGACGGACGCGACGTCGCCGTGCTGTACGGCACCGAGGGAGTCCCCGGCATGACCGTGCTGCGCTACACGTCCAAGCCGACCGTCAAGGTGCTGGACGGCGACGTCCGCGCGAGCTACGACGGCAAGGGGAACCTGCGGCTGGACTACACCCACCGGGGCCTGGCCCGCGTGCTGGTCACCGGCGGGGGACGGCGGCCGCTGCTGCTCCTGCTCGGCACCGACGCCGAGGCCGCCGAGTTCTGGAAGGACGGCAACGTCCTGGTGCACGGCGGCTCGCTGGTGCGGTCCGCCCGCGTCACCGGCGACACCGTCCACCTGCGCGCCGACACCGACGAGGCCTCCGACATCGAGGTCTTCTCCGGCGCCGCCCGCATGACCGTCAACGGCGCGCCCGTCGCGGCCCGGCGCACCGCCGCCGGCACGCTCACCGGCCGCGTCCCCGGCCCCGCCCGGGTGCGGCTGCCCGAGCTCACCGGCTGGCGCACCGCGACCGGGGCGCCCGAGGCCCGGCCCGGCTTCGACGACCGGGACTGGACGGTCGCCGACCGCACCACCACCGTCAGCCCGATCAAGCCGAAGACCCTGCCCGTCCTGTACGCCGACGACTACGGCTTCCACCACGGCCACGTCTGGTACCGGGGCCGCTTCACCGCCACCGGCGAGGAGAGCGAGGTCCGGCTGAACGCGATCACCGGCAAGGGCGGCATCTACCAGGTGTGGCTGAACGGCCGCTACCTGGGCTCGGCGGCGGGCGGCGAGCAGAAGGACTCCGACGCCCC
Source organism: Actinomadura sp. NBRC 104425 (assembly GCF_030269545.1). Lineage (GTDB taxonomy): Bacteria > Actinomycetota > Actinomycetes > Streptosporangiales > Streptosporangiaceae > Spirillospora > Spirillospora keratinilytica. The sequence goes on from NZ_BSTN01000010.1 coordinate 171,334, forward strand.
AGTCAACCCCGACCCCGGTCCGGGGAACTTCGCCATCCCCTCCGGGCTGCTGAAGAAGGGCCAGACGGCCGTGCTGTCGGTCCTGGTGGAGAACATGGGCCACAACGACGACTGGACGGCCGACGACGTGCGGCACAAGCAGCCGCGCGGGCTGGTCGGCGCGTCGGTGACCGGCGCGTCCGGCCCGATCACCTGGAAGATCCAGGGCGCGTCCGGCACCGACCGGGTGCGCGGCCCGCTCAACAACGGCGGCCTGTACGGCGAGCGCACCGGCCGGCACCTGCCCGGCTACCCCGACCGCTCGTGGACGCCGGCGTCCCCGGCCGCCCGCGAGGTCGACGCGGGAGTGACCTGGTACCGCACCGGGTTCCGGCTCGACCTGCCCGAGGGCCACGACGTGCCGCTCACGCTGCGCTTCGGCGGCGGCAGCGGCGCCGCCCACCGCGTGCTGATCTACCTGAACGGCTGGAACCTCGGCGAGTACGTCAGCGGGGGACCGCAGCGCGACTTCACCCTGCCCGCCGGGATCCTGCGCCAGGACGGCGACAACACGCTGGCCCTCGCCGTGGTCGCCGAAGGCCGCGCCGCGGTCGGCCCGGTCAGCCTGAACGCCGTGGCCGTCCACCGCGGCGGCGTCCACGTCTCCGACGTCCCCTCGCCCGGGAGGACCTCATGACGCACCTGATCGGCCGCCGCGGCCTCCTGGGCGCGGCCGCCGCCACCGCCGGGGCGGCCGCGCTGCTCGGCGGCGCCCCCGCCGCCGGGGCGGCGCCGCCGGCGCACGGCAACCGCTACGCCCTGCAGAAGCGGTTCGTCGACTGGCGCTTCGGCATGTTCCTGCACTTCAACATGGGCACCTACCACGACGCCGAATGGGTGGAGCCCGACCGGGACCCGCAGACCTTCGACCCCGCCGACCTGGACTGCGGCCAGTGGGCGGACGCGGCCAAGGCCGCCGGCATGAAGTTCGGCGTGCTCACCGCCAAGCACCACGACGGCTTCTGCCTGTGGCCGTCCCGGCACACCGACTACTCGGTGGCGTCCAGCCCGGCCCGGGGACGCGACATCGTCGGCGAGTACGTGCGGGCGTTCCGCTCGCGCGGCCTGGCCCCGTGCCTGTACTTCTCCATCTGGGACCGCACGAACGGCGTCGGGCCCGCCGGGTTCGACGACCGCCCGCCCATCACCCGCGAGGCGATCGAGTTCGTCAAGGACCAGCTCACCGAGCTGCTCACCGGGTACGGACCCATCCCGCTGCTGATCTTCGACGGATGGGCCTGGCACTGGGCGTTCGGCCACCGGTCGGTGCCGTTCCACGAGATCCGCGAACACGTGGCGGCGCTGCAGCCCGACTGCCTGGTCCTCGACCTGAACGGGCTGAGCGTGCCGTGGCATTCGGAGGTGCTGTTCGTCGAGGAGACCAAGGGCGGCGTGTTCTGCCCGCCCGGCAACGGCTACGCCGCCTCGCAGGGGCAGACGATCGCCCCGGCGGGCTGGTTCTGGCACCCGTCGACGCCGGGGAACCTGCTGAGCGCCGACGAGATCGTCGACGGCCACCTCAAGGTGCTCGAACCCCGGTACTGCACCTTCATCCTCAACTGCCCGCCGAACCCCCGCGGCCTGCTGGACGACACCGTCGTGCAGACCCTGCGCGAGGTGGGCAGGCGCTGGCGTCCCGACCGGACCCGCCGGCCCCTCCCGCCGCAGCCCGACGTGGTGACGCATCCGCTCACCCCCGTGGCGGCCACCGCCACCAGCGGTGACGCCGCCCTGGCCGTGGACGGCCACAGCGACTTCGGCTGGAACGGCCAGGCCGACCAGACGCTGTGGACGTCGGACGCCGCGCCCAGCGGGACGGCCCCGCAGTCGGTGACCCTCGACCTGGGCCGCGTGTACTCCGGTATCGACGTGCTGACCTACCTGCCGCGGCAGGACACCCGCACGGACTTCGTCCTGGAGGACTTCCGCACCGACGGGAACATCACGTCCTACCGGATCGCCGTCAGCGCCGACGGCCGGACCTTCCGCCCCGTCGCCCGGGGCGACTGGGCGCCCGACCACACCCTCAAACAGGTGACCTTCCGCCCGGCGACCGCCCGCTACCTGCGCCTGGAGGCCCTGTCCGCCTCCGGCGGCGGCCCGGCGATCGCCAGCGAGATCGGCTGCGGCGGCATCACCACCCGCCCCCGCCCGCTGTAACCGCAAAGGGGGGTGAGGGCCGTGTTCGGCCCTCACCCCCCTTCCTGCTCCGGAGGCGCCGTCGCGCGGTCAAAGGCGCGCGTCCCCGTGCCTTGCGGTGCGCGGATCGAAAAATTTCGGGCGTTCGGGCAGGTCGGCGGGGTGGTCGTGAAAGAAGCGTGAAAACGGCGGGTGCGTACGGCGGCTCGGGGACTACCTTCGGGAAAGCCCTTTCCCACAGGGCGGCGCGAGCGCCGCCCGGGGCCACCGCAAGGGAGGAGCCGTGACTCGTCCACCCCGCGGACGGCACGCCCGCAGTCGCGTCGCCACCCCGCTGACATCGATCGCCCTGGCCGCCGCGGCGGCCGCCGCCACCGCCGTGGCGGTGCCCGGCGGGACCGAGGTCCGTCCGGACCCGCGCGCCGCCGCGGCGAGGCAGGTCGAGGACCTCGACCGGGGGCTGATCAGCGTCCGCTCCGGCAACGGCAACTACGTGGGGTGGCGGCTGCTCGGCACCGACCCGGTGGAGACCACCTTCAACCTGTACCGGGGTTCCACGCGGATCGCGACGGTCACCGACTCCACCAACTACTACGACGCGGGGGCCGCCGCCGACGCGACCTACACGGTGCGGCCGGTGGTGAACGGTGTCGAGGGGCCGGCGTCGGAGACGTCGCTGCGGTTCGGCGACGGCTACCTCGACGTGCCGATCCAGCCGCCGTCGTCCACCTACAGCGCCAACGACGCCAGCGTCGGCGACCTGGACGGCGACGGGCGGCAGGAGATCGTCCTCAAGTGGGACCCCGCCAACTCCAAGGACAACTCCCAGTCCGGTTTCACCGACCCGGTGTACATCGACGCCTACCGCCTCGACGGCACCCGCCTGTGGCGCATCGACCTGGGCCGCAACATCCGCGCCGGTGCCCACTACACCCAGTTCCAGGTGTACGACTACGACGGCGACGGCAAGGCCGAGGTGGCGATGAAGACCGCCGACGGCACCGTGGACGGCACCGGCCGCGTCATCGGCGACGCGTCCGCCGACTACCGCAACTCAAGCGGCTACATCCTGTCCGGGCCCGAGTACCTCACCATGTTCAACGGGCAGACCGGCGCGGCCATGCAGACCGTCGACTACGTCCCGCCGCGCGGCGACGTCTCGTCGTGGGGCGACTCCTACGGCAACCGCGTGGACCGCTTCCTGGCGGGCACCGCCTACCTCGACGGTTCCCGGCCCAGCCTCATCATGGCCCGCGGCTACTACACCCGCACGGTCATCGCGGCCTGGGACTGGCGCGACGGGCACTTCACCCGCCGCTGGACGTTCGACACCAACAGCTCCACCAACGTCGGCAAGGGCTACGACGGCCAGGGCAACCACTCGCTGGCCGTGGGGGACGTCGACGGAGACGGCCGCGACGAGATCGTCTACGGCGCGATGGCGGTCGACGACAACGGCTACGGCCTGTGGACCACCAGGAACGGCCACGGCGACGCCGCCCACCTCGGCGACTTCGACCCGGCGCGTCCGGGCCTTGAGTACTTCAAGGTCGACGAGGACTCCTCCAAGCCGTCGTCCTGGTACGCCGACGCCCGCACCGGCCAGATCCTGTGGTCGACGCCCGCGTGCTGCGACAACGGCCGCGGCGTGGCCGGGGACATTTGGAACGGGCGGCTCGGCGCGGAGTTCTGGTCGGCGGCCGACTCGAACCTGCGCAGCGTCACCGGCAACAACGCCGGCCGCAAGCCCTCGTCGATCAACTTCCTGGTGTGGTGGGACGCCGACCCGGTGCGCGAGCTGCTGGACGGCACCCACATCGACAAGTACGGCCCCGACGCCGACACCCGCCTGCTGACGGGGGCGGGCGTGGCGTCCAACAACGGCACCAAGGCCACCCCGTCGCTGTCCGGCGACCTGTTCGGCGACTGGCGCGAGGAGGTCGTCTGGCGCACCACCGACAACACCCGGCTGCGCATCTACACCACCCGGGACGTGACCGACCGCAAAATCTACACCCTGCAGCACGACACCCAGTACCGCGTCGCGCTGGCCTGGCAGAACACCGCCTACAACCAGCCGCCGCACCCGAGCTTCTTCATCGGCGACCGCATGTCCGCCCCTGCTCAGCCCTCCGTCTACGTCCGCTGAGCATCCCGCTCCAAGGAGGTATTCCCATGACGTATCCCAAGGCAAGGACCGTGCTCGGTCTCGCCGCCGCGGCCGTCGTCGCCGCGGGCGTCACCGTGGCCACCGGCTCCTACGGTTCGGCCGAGGCGCAGCAGGACGCCGCGCCCGTCGCCGTCGCCGCGGAGAGCAGCCCCGTCGGCTACGCATCCCAGAACGGCGGCACCACCGGCGGCGCCGGCGGCACCACGGTGACCGTCACCAACGCCTCGCAGTTCCTGCAGTACGCCCAGGCGTCCGGCCGGTACGTCATCCAGGTGAACGGCACCATCTCGCTGTCGGGCATGCAGGACGTGGCATCCGACAAGACGATCATCGGTGTGGGCACCAACGGCCGCATCACCGGCGGCGGCCTGGACATCGACGGCGTCCGCAACGTCATCATCCGCAACCTGACGTTCACCGGCGCCGGGGACGACGCCATCAACGTGCAGGACGGCTCGACCAACATCTGGATCGACCACAACGACCTGTCGGACGCCAGCGACGGCCTGGTCGACATCAAGCGCGGGTCGGACTTCATCACCGTGTCGTGGAACCGCTTCCACGACCACGACAAGACCTCGCTGGTCGGCCACTCCGACGACAACGGCTCCCAGGACCAGGGCCACCTGCGGGTCACCTACGTGCACAACTGGTTCCAGGGAACCAACCAGCGGCACCCGCGGGTGCGGTTCGCCAACCCGGTGCACGTGCTGAACAACTACTACAGCAACATCGGCAGCTACGGCGCCGCGTCCACCACGAACGCGGGCGTGTTCGTCGAGAACAACTACTTCGAGAACGTCAGCCGGCCCACCTCCATCCAGGAGGGCTCCTCGCCCGAGGGCAACATCCGCGCGTCTGGCAACTACCTGGTGAACTCGGGTTCGATCGTCACCCGCAACCCCGGTTCGGTGGCGGCGATCCCGTACTCCTACACCGCTGAGAACGCGGCCAACGTCAAGGCCACGGTCACCGCGGGCGCCGGCGTCGGCAAGATCTGACCCCGCCCAGGCGTGCCCCCTCGCCATCGCGGCGAGGGGGCACGCCCCTGCCAGGGGGACATGCCCGGGGCGCCGGCCGGGGCAGGCGGTCTTCCAGGCGCCGCCGTCGATGGCCACGTCGGCGCCGGCGATGCTCGCCGCCAGCGGCGAGGCGAGGTCGACATCTCCGACACCGCGCCGCCGCTGGTCGTGCTGCACCGGGTCACCGCCAACGTGCTGCGCATCAAGCTCGACTGGAACTACGCGATGGCCCGGGCCGCCGCCTCGGCCAACCCCGAGATCGCCCGCGTGCACGCCGACGTGGTCGAGCGCTGCGACCGCTCTTTCCGGCGCGCCCGCGCCGAGGGCCTGCTGCGCGCCGACGTCGACCCGCAGTGGGCGCGCCGCTGCTACTACGCGCTCGTCGGCGAGGTCACTCACGGCGGCACCGCCTCCGACACCCGCGCCGCCTCCGACAGCGACATCGACGCGCTCGCCACCCGCATCGTCGACACCCTCCTGCGCGGCGTCGGTGCCCCCGGCTGACGGACGGCGGCACGGTGCGGGCGCAACGTCCGTGACACGGCGCGCGGGCACCTGCCCGGCCATCCGGTCGAGTCGGCCGCGGCGCCCGGCGCGGGGGAGGGCGGCACCGCCGACAAGACCGACGGCGGACTGAATCGTGCGGCTCGCCGGGACCGGCGACGCGCCATCCACCGGCGGCGGACGCGAAGGGCCCGACGCGTCGCACGCGTCGGGCCCTCGGTCAGGCGCTCACCGGGTCAGTCGAGCGGCGGGTAGGCGTTGCGCATCAGCTCCTGGAACTGGGCGGAGAACCAGTGCCCGGACAGAGGGGCGTCGGGCAGCGCACCGGACATGTTGTAGTTGTTGCGCGCGTTGCCCTCGTACGTGGGGTCGCACATCCGGTCGAAGCCCTTGCCCTCGTCGTTGGGGATCTCGGTGCTGGAGCCGTCGGACTCGCCCGGCGGCTTCATCCACACGTAGGCGTCGATCCCGGCCACCGGGGCCGCCTTCGGGCGCTCGCCGAGGCCGGCGCCCGACTGGTTGCACCAGTTGCCCACGTGGATGCGGCGGTCCAGGCGCCCGCCGTCGACGTAGGCGTTCACGTCGGTCTGCGGGCCCGGGCCGGTCGGGCGGTTCGAGCCGCCCCACCCGTTGCGGGATGTGTCGATCAGCATGCCGATGCCGCCGTCGAAGCCGGCCTGGATGAGCCGCTGCCGCATGGCCAGCGCGTAGGACTGCTCGTCGACGTAGCGGTTCCAGTCCACCCACGTGGACTCGCGCACCGACCTGCCGCCGACGGTGTCGTTGATGGAGAAGTAGGGCTCGGTCAGCACGCCGTAGTTGGCGGTGTTGGTGATGAACCCGTGCACGTTCGACATCGAGCCCGAGTCGCGGGCGACCTGGGCGAGCAGCTCGGCCGTCGGGCCGAAGTTGTCGTCCCAGCCGAGCCAGCCGTGGTGGCCGATGTCGAGGTAGTTGTAGACGTTCGGGATGGCGCCGAACTTCTGCAGGGCGTAGGCGATGCCCTTCTCGTAGTTGCCGTTGGCCTTCATCCGGTCGCAGTTCTCGGTGGCGGTCGGCCGCGGCGACACGTTGGTGATCAGGTTGGGCAGCGAGTCGATCTCGACGACCGTGACGATCCGCAGGCTCGCGTACTTGGGGTCTGCGAATATCTCCGCGATCGGGTCGATGAACTCGGTCTTGTAGGTGTCCAGGTCGTCGGGGCCGAGCTCGCCGTTGGACGCCAGCGCGGCGCAGTCGCGGCCGGGCAGGTCGTAGACGACCACCTGGATGAGGTCGGCGCCCTGCTCCAGCGCGGTGTCGAGGTGGGCGCGCAGGCCGCGGGCGCCGGACGTGCCGGTGATCGCGGCCCGGCGGTCCATCCACACGCCGGTGGGCTGGTTGGAGATGCGGCTGCCGCCGGGCTCGGCGTTGGCCTTGGCCGCCCAGTCGGGGTTCACATAGACCTTGGCGCCCGCGTACGGGTTGTCGACCCGGTCGCCGGCCGGCGGGTCCGTCGGCGGGTCGGTCGGGTCCGTCGGGTCGGTCGGTGTGGTCGAGCCGGTGCAGGCGGTGCCGTTCAGCGTGAACTCGGTCGGTATCTCGTTGGTGCCCGAGTAGACCGCCTGGAAGCCGGGCGTGACCGTGGCGCCGGTCGCCAGGGACCCGTTGTAGGAGGCGTTCCTCAGCGTGGCGTGCTGCCCGGACTGGGTGTAGCTGCTGTTCCAGCTGCCGGTGATGCGCTGGTTACCGGAGAAGTCCCACTCCAGCGTCCAGCTGCTCAGCGGGTCGCCCAGGTTGGTGATCTCCACGTTCGCGGTGAAGCCGGTGCCCCAGTCGTTGACCGTGTAGGACACCTTGCAGCCCGCGGCGGCGGCGGCCTGGGTGTTGGCCACGGCGACCGCACCGGAGGCCAGCAGCAGCGCTGCGGCTCCGGAGGCGACACCGCGGCGCGCGGTCCATCTCATCGGGCTCCTCCTCGGGGGCGGGGGATGGGCGTACAGGGGCGGGTCATCGGTGTTCGGCAACCTTTCTGGGTGGGTGGGACGACACAGAGTCAAAGGCCACGGCCGCCGCCGGCCGTCCGTAGTGGGAGCGACGCGGTCCGGGCGGACGATGGCCTGGCGGTCCGCCCGGTGCGCCCGGGCGGACCGCCGGACGCGGTGCGCGCGGCGCGGTCCCCGGGACGGCCGCGGGCGCCGTCACCTGGTCTCCTCGGGAAGGGAGGTGAGGATCTCCGCGGCCGTCGGCTCGGTGACCTGGGGCCGGGCGCCGAACGCCGACAGCTCGACCGTCCCGTGCACGGTCTCGGCCTTCTCGGCCCGGGACGCCTTCTTCCCCGACGTCCCGGCGGATCCGGCCCCGGCCTGCCCATCGGCGGGCAGGGTGAGCCGCACCCGGCCGGGCCGTCCGGCGTCGTCGGTCCACAGGTCGAAGCCGGTGCGGGACGGCAGCAGCCGCACGAACTCCTGCCAGGCCGGCTCCGGGCTCGCCTTGAGCGCCGCGTCCCGGTCGATCTCGCCCCGCACGTGCCAGATGCCGCCCGGCGTGCCGGAGGCGGCGGGACGCGCCGCGGCGCGCAGGACCATCGCGACGCGGTGCACGTCGGAGAACCCGGCGAAGGTGCGGGTGCCGCGGGCCGCCCGCAGCCAGCTGCGGCCGGTCCGGCGGCGCAGTTCGGGCGGCAGCGAGACGTACTCGGTGCCGCCGATCGACAGCACGGTGACGCGGGCGTCGCGCAGGACGCCGTCCATGCGGCCCGCGGGCCGCCTGGCGTCCCACACTCCGGTCATGTCCATCCGGGGGGCGGTGCGGCCGTCGCCGCCGGGCATGGCCACCCGCATGGTGAGCCGGAACGACGCCGAGCCCTCCAGGTTGCCGGCGCCGGCGGCCAGCAGCGTGGCCGCGTCGTGCGGGAAGCGCGCCGCGGACCCGCCGTGCCGGCCGTGGTGCCGGTGGCCGTCGCCGCCGGTGCACGCGGCGGCCACCGCCAGCGCGACCGCCGACGCCCCGGCCAGCGCCGCGAGCGCCTTGAGCACGCGGCCCGCCGCGGGGCTCGTCGGGGGGCGCGTCGGGGGACTCGCCGCGGGGCTCGTTGCGGGGCTGGTCGGCCGTGCCCGCATCCGACCTCCTCATGCCGTGATGGGAGCGCTCCCACACGTTCGATTTCGACGCCGAACCTAAACCGGGGGCGGCGCGGCGAGAAGCGTTCTTCCACGGCCTTTCACGGCTTTCACGGCGACCCGGAACGGGTGTGCGGCGCATTCCGGCTGATCAGCGCCGATCCGCAAGCCGATCATCAAGATCGGCAATGGGACGGAAATCGGGCCTTAACCTGATTGCCACATTTCCCTTGACAGCGCTGACCGGCGAACGGATTCTTGGGAGCGCTCCCACTACACCCCCCGCCCCTCCCGGCCGCCACCCCCGCGGGCCGGGAATCCGAAGGGAGTGCACGCGTGACGATCACCGAACCGTCCGCCGGCCCGGCCTGCCCCCCGGCCGACGGCCGAACCCCCACCCTGGCCCACGTCGCCGAGCTCGCCGGTGTCTCCCCCGCCACCGCCTCGCGCGTGCTCAGCGGCTCCACCCGGGTCAGCCGCACCGCGCGCATGCAGGTCGAGGAGGCGGTGCAGCGGCTCGGCTACGTGCGCCGCCGCCCCGCCTCCCGCGAGCCCCGCACCTCCGGCGCCGTCGCCGTGGTCTTCTGCGAGGACAGCGCCCGCGTCTTCGCCGACCCGTTCTTCGCCCGGGTGCTGTGGGGCGTCAAGCGCGAGCTGGACGGCCGCGCCCCGCTGGTGATCCTCATGGCCGGACGGCCGGAGGAGTGGCGCAGCACCGCCGAGTACCTGCGCGGCGGCCACGCCGCCGGAGTGCTGCTGATCAGCTCGCACCGGGACCATCCGGCGGCGCTGGTGCACGCCGCCGCCGGCGCCCCGGTCGTGCTGGCCGGGCGGCCGCTCACCGACGTGCCGCTGCCGTACGTGGACGCCGACAACCGCGGCGGCGCCCGCGCGGCCGTGCGGCACCTGGCCGCCTCCGGGCGGCGCGCGGTGGCCACCATCGCCGGGCCGTCCGACATGGCCGCGGGCGTGGACCGGCTCGCCGGCTACCGGGCCGCCGCCGAGGAGGCGGGCCTGGACACCACCGGCCTGATCGGCCGCGGCGACTTCGGCCAGCTGTCCGGCGAGCACGCCATGAACCGGCTGCTGGACCGCCGCCCCGATCTGGACGCCGTGCTGTGCGCATCCGACCCCATGGCGGTGGGCGCGCTGCGGGCGCTGCGCCGCGCCGGCCGCCGGGTGCCCGACGACGTCGCGGTCGTCGGGTTCGACGACGCGCCGATCGCCCAGCGGGTGCGGCCCCGGCTGACCACCGTCCGCCAGCCGATCGAGGACCTCGGCGCCCGCTGCGTGCGCGAGCTGCGCGCCTGCATGGCCGGCAAGGGCCTGACCGACCGCGGCGTCGTGCTCAAGACCAAGCTGATCGTCCGAGATTCCGCCTAGCGGGGGGACTCCCCGCCGCCCCGCCCGGGCCCGGCGGAGTCCGCCCCCGTCGGCGCCGTACCGGCGCCCGTCCGACCCCGCTCACCACGAGTGCGCACGCCGCCGGCGCCGCCGCGCCGGCGGCGGGCTCCGCCCTGCCCGAAAGGAACCCCTGTGAGACGACGATTGCGATGGCGCGACCGAAGGCGCCCGTTCACCGCGGTGGGCGCCGTGCTGGTGCTGCTCGGCGGCCTGCTCACCGCCGTGGCGGCGCCGGCGCAGGCCGCCGCGGGCTGCAAGGTGGTGTACACCAAGAACGACTGGGGCAACGGCTTCACCGTCAGCATCGACATCACCAACACCGGCGACGCCCTGTCCGGCTGGGAGCTGACCTACTCCTATACCGGCGACCAGCGGCTGACCAGCGGATGGAACGGCACCTGGTCGCAGACCGGGCAGCAGGTCAGCGTGCAGAACGCCGCCTGGAACGGCTCGCTGGCCTCCGGCGCGACGGTCAACGTGGGCGCCCAGTTCACCTACTCCGGCAGCAACGCCGACCCGACCGCGTTCTTCCTCAACGGCACCCGCTGCAACGACACCGCCGCCGCGCCGACCGTCACGCTGACCAGCCCGGCCGCCGGCGCCACCTACTCGGTGGGCGCCTCCGTTCCGCTGGCGGCCACCGCCACCGCCGGGACCGGCGCCACGGTGAGCAAGGTCGAGTTCTACAGCCAGGACGGCCTGCTGGCGCCCGGTGACACCACCGCGCCGTACACGCTGGACTGGACGCCGACCGAGGCGGGCGACTACTCGCTCTACGCCAAGGTCACCGACAGCACCGGCGCGACCGCCGAGTCGGCACCGGTCGGCATCACGGTGACCGACGAGGCGAGCATCGTCGCCGGCCCGACCACGCTCACGGTCACCCAGGGCGGCAAGGTCACCTACGGTGTCAAGCTGTCCAGGGCGCCGGCATCCAACGTCACCGTCACCACGACCCGCACGTCCGGGAACAGCGCGCTGAGCGTCACCGCCGGCGGGCAGCTCACCTTCACCCCGCAGAACTGGTCCACCGCGCAGAACGTGGAGATCAGCGCCGCCGACACCGGCACCGGAGCGGCCACGTTCACCTCGACGGCCACCGGCTACGCCCCGGCCGAGGTCACCGTCACCCAGGTCGACGCCGGCGGCGGTGTCTACCAGCAGCGCTTCCTCGACCAGTACAACAAGATCAAGGACCCGGCGAACGGGTACTTCAGCCCCGAGGGCATCCCGTACCACTCGGTGGAGACCTTCATGGTGGAGGCCCCCGACCACGGGCACGAGACGACCTCCGAGGCGTACAGCTACCTGATCTGGCTGGAGGCGATGTACGGCAGGGTGACCCAGAACTGGGCGCCGTTCAACGCCGCGTGGGCGCTGATGGAGAAGTACATGATCCCCACCCACGCCGACCAGCCGACCAACTCCTTCTACCAGGCGGGCAAGCCCGCCACCTACGCGCCCGAGCACCCCGACCCGAGCAGCTACCCGGCCCAGCTGGACAGCAGCATCCCGGTCGGGCAGGACCCGATCGCCGGCGAGCTGAAGTCGGCCTACGGCACCGACGACATCTACGGCATGCACTGGTTGCAGGACGTCGACAACGTCTACGGCTACGGCAACACCCCCGGCGGCGGTTGCGAGGAGGGGCCGTCCGCCGACGGCCCGTCCTACATCAACACCTACCAGCGCGGCTCGCAGGAGTCGGTGTTCGAGACGATCCCGCAGCCCACCTGCGACGCGTTCAAGTACGGCGGTCCCAACGGCTACCTGGACCTGTTCACCGGGGACGCCAGCTACGCCCGGCAGTGGAAGTTCACCAACGCCCCCGACGCCGACGCGCGCGCGGTGCAGGCCGCGTACTGGGCCGACGTGTGGGCCAAGGCGCAGAACAAGGGCGGCGACGTGTCCGCCACGGTGGCCAAGGCCGGGAAGCTGGGCGACTACCTGAGGTACTCCTTCTTCGACAAGTACTTCAAGAAGATCGGCAACTGCTACCCGGCGTCGACCTGCCCGGGCGGCTCCGGCAAGGACAGCGCCCACTACCTGCTGTCGTGGTACTACGCCTGGGGCGGCGCGCTGGACACCAGCGCGGGCTGGGCCTGGCGCATCGGCGACGGCGCGTCCCACTTCGGCTACCAGAACCCGATGGCGGCCTACGCCCTGGTCAACGACCCGGCCCTGGAGCCCAAGGGTGCGACGGCCAAGACGGACTGGTCGACCAGCCTCACCCGGCAGCTGCAGCTGTACAAGTGGCTGCAGTCGGCCGAGGGCGGCATCGCCGGGGGCGTGACCAACAGCTGGGACGGCAGCTACAGCACCCCGCCGTCCGGCCTGACCAAGTTCTTCGGGATGGCCTACGACTGGCAGCCCGTCTACCACGACCCGCCCAGCAACCAGTGGTTCGGGTTCCAGGCGTGGTCGATGGAGCGCGTCGCCGAGTACTACTACGTCACCGGCAGCGCCGACGCCAAGACCATCCTGGACAAGTGGGTCGGCTGGGTGCTGGACAACACCACGGCCGACCCGTCGACCGGCGACTACCAGATCCCCTCCACGCTGCGGTGGGAGGGGCAGCCGGACGCCGACTGGTCCAGCACCAGCGGCATGCCGCCCGCCAACACCGGGCTGCACGTCACCGTCGTCGACCGCACCCAGGACGTCGGCGTGACCGCGGCGCTGGCCAGGGCGCTGTCCTACTACGCGGCCAAGGCGGGCCACGCGCAGGCCAAGCAGACCGCCAAGGACCTGCTGGACGCGCTGTGGCGGCACCAGGACGCCAAGGGCGTGTCGGTGCCGGAGACCAAGGCCGACTACAAGCGCGTCGCCGACCCGGTGTACGTGCCCGCGGGCTGGACCGGCACGATGCCCAACGGCGACCCGATCAACTCCAGCTCCACGTTCATGTCCATCCGGTCCTTCTACCAGAACGACCCCGACTACCAGCGCGTGTGGGCGTACGCCACGGGCGCGAGCTCCACGGCGCCGGTGTTCAACTACCACCGCTTCTGGGCCCAGGCCGACGTGGCGATGGCGATGGCCGACTACGGGAGCCTGTTCAACGAGTGACGCCCTGAACCACCCGAGGGGGTGAGACGGGCGGGGGCCGCGCGGCCCCCGCCCGTCGCGTTTTCGATGCGGCCCGGCGGGCCCGCGGATCAGTGGTGGACGCGGCGGCCGCTGATCTCCGCCGGGACCATCCGGATGTGCGCGCCCCGCTCGCCGCCCGGCCACGGCTCCACGGGCGCGGCGCCGGCGGACTCGTCCTCCGACAGCTGCCGGGCGCCCCCGCGCAGCAGCACGCTCCAGCCCTCGTGCCGCGCCTCGTCGAACCGGTCGACCTCGAAGGCGATCCGCACCTGCGCGCCCTCCAGCGCGGTGCTCAGCGCCTGGCTGAGGCGGCTGGTCAGATCGGTGCGGAACACCACCGTGCCGTCCTCGACGACGTAGTTCACCGGGATCACGGCGGGGCCCTCGCCGTCGTTGAAGGCGACCCGGCCGACGCCGCCCGGCGTGATCAGCCGCAGGCACTCCTCGCGGTCCAGCTCCTCCAGGACGGCGCCGCCGCCCCCGCCCGTTGCCGTGTTCATGGATCTCCCTCGATCACGCGATCTGTGGTACCAGATCCAGCTTTCCCCCGATGCGGTGAGCGACGCCTCCGGGGGTGCCCGGTGGCGTCGCTGATCGTCCGCGGCCGCGCCGGGGGAGGGCGATCGGGCCGGGGCGGCGCCGGTCGGTCGGCCGGTCAGCCGGAGGTGTCGCCGTAGACGATGCCGCGGCCGTTGGTGCCCAGGTAGACGCGGCCGTAGACGCGGGGGTCGCCGGTCAGTGCCTCGCCCATGTTGCCGTACTGGTGCTGGTCGTCGTTGACGCGCACCCAGGTGGCGCCGGTGTCGTCGGAGCGGAAGACGCCCGTGACGCCGCCGACCGTGCCGACCAGGTACAGCGCCTGGTACGAGCGGCCCGGCGCGGCCTTGCCGAAGCCGATGTTCACGGCCTTGGTCACCGCCGAGACCCTGGTGAACGAGGCGCCCGAGTCGGTGGAGTGGTACAGGCCGCTGTCACCGGCCAGCCAGATGTCGCCTTCGCGGCCGGGGACGGCCTTGAACTTCGCCGACGACGGAAGCCCGGACGCGGCGGTGGCGGTGAACGACTGGCCGCCGTCGGTGCTGACGTAGAAGCGGCCGCCCGAGAACGCGTAGAACTTCTGCGGGTTGACCCGGTCGGACTCGACGACGGCGTTGGCCGGCACGCCCGACGACTGCGACCAGGAGTTGCCGAAGCCCACCGAGTACACCACCGGCTGGCCGCTGTCGCCCGGCGCCCACACGAACCGGCTGCCGTCGGCGGCCGCCGCGACCGTGCCGCCCTTGTTGACGCCGCCCGGCTCGGCGGCCTGCCACCAGTTCGCACCGCCGTCGGTGGAGAAGGCGACGTGGGAGTCGTTCGGCCGGTCGGAGTCGGTGAAGTCGCCCGCCCGCACCATCACCGACGGGTTGTTCTCGGCGTAGTCGAGGCTGGTGGTGCTGGTGAAGTTCGGCCGCACGAACATGGTCGACGGCACGGTGCCCAGGTCGTCGTGCCGGAAGCCGCCGATGTCGCCGAGGGCGCTGACCAGCGGCGCCCCGGACGGCGGGCTGACCAGGTCCAGGACGGCGGTCTCCTCCAGCCCCGCCACCATGGGCCGGATGGTGATCTGGCCGCCGGAGTCCCACCGGGTCAGGTCCTCGGTGCCGTAGATGGTGGCGCCCGTCCCGTACATCATCCGGTTGGAGTCGAACGGGTCGATCTCCAGCGACTCGGTCATCCAGCCGAGCTTCGGGGTGACCTCGGGCGGCGACGGGTTGGTGCCGAACGTCAGCCACGGCACCGACGAGATGTCCATCGTGTAGCGGAAGCTGCGGTTGGGGTAGCTCGTCCAGTCCCAGATGCGCGTCCAGGTCTGGCCGCCGTCGGTGCTGCGGAAGAAGATGACGTCGGGCCACCAGGAGATCTGCGTGGCGACCATGAGGGTGCCGGGGCGCTGCCGGTCGACGGTCAGGCCGCTGTAGCCGAAGTAGGCGTCCGAGCTGGTCGACGGGACCGGGCTGATCCGGGTCCACGCCGAGGTCTGGGTGTCGAACTTCCACACGTCGCCCTTGGCGCCGCTGTAGGGGCCCGCGGTGTCGGACGTGGCGATGTAGAGGGCGTGCCCGGCCGCGTCCAGCACGCCCTTGTGCGCGATGTAGCCGGTCGGCTGCCCGGGGACGCGCTCCCAGGTGGCGCCCGCGTCGGTGCTGCGGTAGACGGTGTTGTCCTTGTCGGCGACGCCGACGTAGATGGTGCGGGTGGGGCTGCCCGAGGTGCCGGTGCTCTCGTCGAACGTCACCCACACCACGCCGGGCCGGTGGCTGCCGTACCCGTTGGGGTCGGACGGGTCGTCGCTGTAGTTGCCGGGGTTGGGGAAGCTGGACACCTTCGACCAGGTCGCGCCCCGGTCGGTGCTGCGCCACAGCCCGTTGCCCTCGGGGGCGCCGAGGTAGAGCACGCGGTTGTCGTTGGGGTCGACGGCGAGCCGTTCGCCCATGCCGCGTCCGGGCATGTTGCCGCCGAGCTTGAACGGCAGCGGCGTGACCTGCCAGGTGGCGCCCCGGTCGGAGGAGCGCAGGATCGCGCCGTTGTTGGGGTCCCAGCTGTTGGTGTACATCCCGGCGGCGACATAGACGCGGTCGGCGTCCACGGGGTCGGCGGCCAGGCTCACCACGCCGTTGTAGCCCCACCGGTCCCAGCCCACCCAGTCCAGCAGCGGGATCCAGCGCCGGGACGACTGGTCCCAGCGGTAGGCGCCGCCGATGTCGGTGCGGGCGTAGATCAGGTTGCGCTCCTTGCGGCTGAAGACGATGCCCGGGACGAACCCGCCGCCCGCGATCTGCACGTTCCGCCACGTGTAGGTCTCGGCGGCGGCCGCCGCGGGGAGCGCGGCGGGAGCGGCCAGCGGCGCGGCGCTCAGCGCCAGCGCGGCCAGCAGCGCCGCCGCGCGGCGGGGGCTGCGGGGTCTGCGTCGGTCTCCTCGCATCGGGGGCCTCCTCGTGACGCGGTTGCCCCCGGAGGGTGGTCGAAGCGCTTCGACGTGGTCAAGGAAAACGCCCGCCCGGCGGAATCTTTCACGCCGTCCCGCGCGGCCCGGCGCACCGCCCGGCCGGCGCGGGGACGCTCAGCGGGCCAGGGCGGCGGTCCCCGCCCCGGTCAGGATGGTGTCGTCCTGCGGGGTGTGGATCCGCGCGCACAGCACGTCGCGGTAATGCCGCTCGATCGGGTTGCGCCGCGACAGGCCGGGATTGCCGATCAGCGTCAGCCCGGTCTCCACGGCCCGCACGGCGTTGCCGGTGACGGTGTGCTTGACCAGCGCGGCGCCGCCGGCGTCGCGCTCGTCGCGGGCGGCGGCGGCCAGCAGGGTGCGGTTGGCGGACAGCAGCGCCTCGATCCGGCCGACGGCGGCCTGGAAGCGCGGCAGCGTGGCCAGCGGCCGGCCCAGGTTGGCGGGGGTGCGCTCGTTGAGGTAGCCCACCAGCCAGTCACGGGCGGCGCGCGCCACCCCGTCGTAGATCGCGCTGATCAGCAGTGCGTTCCACGCCGGGAACGCGCCGCCGGGGCGGGGCGGCTGCTCCTCGGCGGGCCTGACGTCCACCGCGTGGTCGGCCGGGACCGGCACGCCGTCCAGGATCACGTCGTCGCTGCGGGTGGCGCGCATGCCCAGGTGGTCCCAGGTGGGTTCGATGCGGATGCCGGGCGCGTCCGCGGGCACCAGGAAGGAGCCGACGCGGGGCCGCGGATCGTCGGTGCGGGCCCACACCAGCAGCCAGCTCAGCCCGGGCGCACCGGTGGAGTAGATCTTGTGGCCGCGCAGCGTCCAGCCGTCGCCGCCGCGTGCGGCCACGGTGGCGGGCAGCCCGCCGCGCGCGGGCGTGCCGAGGTCGGGTTCGACGCGCAGCGCGTTGATCAGCGCAACGCCGTCCAGCGAACTGCGCTGCACCCGCCGCCGCACCTCCGCGGGCCACGGGCAGTCCGGCGCGCGCAGCACGGCGTGGTTGATCAGGTGCATCGCCAGCACGAGCGCCACCGCCGGGTCGGCCGCGCCGACCGCGCCGACGACCTCGACGGCCTCGGCCAGCGTCGCGCCGCCCCCGCCGAGCTCCGCCGGGACGGTCAGGTTGAGCACCCCGGCCTTGTGCAGGTCGGCGAACGCCTCGTGCGGGAACGAGCCGTCGCGGTCGTGTTCGGCCGCCCGCGCGGCGATGCCGGGCAGCACGTCGGCCAATGCGATGGTCATGGTTCACTCCTGGGACGGAAGATGGGCGGCGGCGAGGTGCAGCGCAGCGGCGGCGGCGCGCCGCGGTACCGCTCGACCTGCACGGCCGCGTGCTGGCCGGTGCAGCCCTGCGCCAGCCGCGAGGTGGGACGGTCGGCGGTGAGGACGTTGGGGTTGCCGTGCACGCACAGCACCCGGCCGGGCCGCTCGGGGTCGTCGACCGGGTCGAACCAGGCGCCGGTCGGCAGCTGGACGACGCCGGGCCGCAGCGCGTCGCTGAGCACGGCCCCGGCCAGGCACGCGCCCCGGTCGTTGTACACCCGCACCACGTCGCCGTCGGCGATGCCGCGCGGCGCCGCGTCGTCGGGGTGGATGCGCAGCGGTTCGCGCCCGGCGACCTTGGCGGCCTGGCTGGTGGCGCCCATGTCGCCCTGGCTGTGCAGGCGGGTGGCGGGCTGGTTGGCGATCAGCAGCAGCGGATGCGCGGCGTCGGGCCGCTCGGCGGGCGGCAGCCAGGCGGGGTGCCCGGGGCAGTCGGGCAGGCCGAAGCCGGCGACGGTCGGCGAGGTGATCTGGATGCGCCCGCTCGGCGTCGGCAGCGGGTGCGCGTCGGGGTCGGCGCGGAACCCGGCGAACAGGGTGGTGTGCGAGGGGCCGGGCGGCAGTTCGTACTCGCCCTGCTCCCAGAACCGCGCGAACTCGGGGACGTCGTGGCCCTGCGCGCGCAGCCGGTCGCGCCAGACGCCGTAGATGTGCTCCAGCCAGGCCCGGGTGTCGCGTCCCTCGGTGAACGCCCGGCGGACGCCGAGCCGCTCGGCCAGGCCGGCGAAGATCGCGTAATCGTCGCGGGCCCGGCCGACGGGCGCGACGGCCCGCCGCATGGCGATCAGGTGGGTGTCGCGGCGGCCGCCGCCGATGTCGTCGCGTTCCAGCGCGGTGGTGGCCGGCAGGACGATGTCGGCGTGGCGGGCGGTGGCCGTCCAGTGCGTCTCGTGCACGACGATCGTGTCGGGGCGGGCGAACGCGCGGCGCAGCCGGGCCAGATCCTGGTGGTGGTGGAAGGGGTTGCCGCCCGCCCAGTAGACGAGCCGGACGTCCGGGTAGGTCAGCCGCCGGCCGTCGTAGTCGTACCGGGCGCCGGGGTGCAGCAGCATGTCGGCGACGCGGGCGACCGGGATGAACGCCGACACCGGGTTGACGCCCTGGGGCAGGTAGGGCAGGCGCAGGTCGGGGCCGGTGGCGCCGGCGTCGCCGATCGAGCCGTGGCCGTGCCCGAACCCGCCGCCCGGCAGGCCGATCTGCCCGAGCATCGCCGCCAGCGCCAGCCCCGCCCACACCGGCTGCTCGCCGTGCTCGATGCGCTGCAGCGACCAGCTCACGGTGACGAGCGTCCGCGTCGCCGCCATGCGGCGGGCCAGGTCGCGGATGTCGCCGGCCGGGATGCCGCAGATCGCCGCGGCCCAGTCGGCGTCCTTGGCCGTGCCGTCGCCGGACGCGCCGCGCAGGTAGGCGGCGAACTCGTCGAAGCCGGCGCAGTAGCGGTCGAGGAACGCGCGGTCGTGCCGGTCCTCGGCGAGCAGCGTGTGCGCCAGGCCGAGCATGAGCGCCACGTCGGTGCCGGGCCGGACCGGGTACCAGCGGGCGCCCGCGGGTGCGTCGTCGCGCAGCGGGCTGACCAGCGCGATCTCGACGCCCGCCGGGATCAGCGCGGCCAGCGCCGCCGCCGTGGTGTGCCGGGTCACACCGCCCGGCGTCACGCCGACGTTCTTGGCGGGCAGCCCGCCGAACGCCACCAGCAGCCGTGTGTGCTCGAGGATCGTCGGCCAGGACGAGCCCCGGCGCAGCACCGCGTCGGCGTCCCCCACCAGATGCGGCAGCACGACCAGCGAGGCGCCGAGGCTGTAGGAGCCGCGCGAGGCGGTGTAGCCGCCGATCGTGTTGAGGAACCGGTGCAGCTGGCTCTGCGCGTGGTGGAAGCGCCCCGCGCTGGCCCATCCGTAGGAGCCGCCGAAGATCGCCTCGTTGCCGTGCCCGCGGCGCACGCGCTCCAGCTCGCCCGCGACCAGGTCGAGCGCGCGTTCCCAGCTCACCTCGACGAACGGCTCGCGGCCCCGTCCGGCCGACGGGCCCGGCCCGCGCTCCAGCCAGCCGCGCCGGACCGCCGGCGCCGCCACCCGCGTCGGATGCCGCAGCGCCCCGGGGACGTTGCCGAGCAGCGGCGACGGCGCCGGGTCGGCCGGGTGCGGCGCGACCTGCAGGCCGCCGCCCGGCACGGGCCGCACCCGGTGGGCGCCCCAATGCGATGTCGTCGTCGTCCAGGTCATGGCACGGTGACGTCGTCGGCGGCCTCTTCGACGCCGAGTTCGGCCAGCAGCGCGGCGCGCAGCCGCGCGAACTCGGGGGAGCCGCGCCGGGTCGCCTCGGCGGGCACCGGATGCTCGGCGGCCAGCCGGCCGCCGCGCATGGCCACGACGCGGTCGGCGAGCAGGATCGCCTCGTCCACGTCGTGGGTGACCAGCAGCACCGCCGGGCGCTGCCGGGCGATCAGCCGCCGGACCAGTGCGTGCATCTTGATCCTGGTGAGCGCGTCGAGCGCGGCGAACGGCTCGTCCAGCAGCAGCAGCTGCGGCTCGCGCACCAGGGCGCGGGCGAGCGCGACCCGCTGCGCCTCACCGCCCGACAGGGTGCGCGGCCAGGAGTCCACGTGGTCGGCGAGCCCGACCTCGGCCAGCGCGCGCACGGCGGCGGCGCGGGCGTCCTTGCCGCGCAGCCCGATCGCCACGTTGCGCCACACCCGCCGCCACGGCAGCAGCCGGTGCTCCTGGAAGACGACCATGCGGGCGGGCGGGACGCGCACGGTGCCGCCGTCGGGCCGGTCCAGGCCGGCCAGCAGCCGCAGCAGCGTGGTCTTGCCGCATCCGCTGTGCCCGATGAGCGCGACGAACTCGCCCCGGCGGATGTCCAGGTCCAGCCCGGTCAGCACGGTGCGGTCGCCGAACACGCGGGTCAGGCCCCGGATCTGCACCTCGGCGCCGCCGGGCGCGGCCGCGGGGGCGGTCACAGCTTCACCGCGTGGTCGGCGATCTTGATGCGGTCGGAGAGGATGCCGCGTTCGGCCAACCAGTCGGCGCCGTACTGCAGCTGCTCGATGCCCTCGTCGTCCATCAGCCGCAGCTTCTGGGTGGTGCGGTGCTGCACGAGCCGGTCGATGACCTCCTGCGGGTACTTGGACACGCCGTTGCCGAGCTCGATCGCCTCCCGGAAATGGGCGTTCTGCCATTCCTGGTCGGCCTGGTAGGCCGCGATGACGGCGCGGACGATGTCGGGGTGCTCGCGGGCGTAGTCGCGGCGGACCAGATAGGTGCGGAAGTCGATCTGCCGGTCCAGCTCGTCGCCCTCCACGAAGATCGCCCGGGCGCCGTACCGGACCTCGGCGATCTCCCGGAAGCCCTCCCAGATCGCCCAGGCGTCGATCTTCCCGGAGGCGAACGCCGACGCCGCCTCGGTCGGGTTCATGTAGAGCATCTTCACGCGCTCGCGCGGCACCTGGTACTTCTCCAGCGCCGCCACCAGCAGGAACTCGCCGAGCCCGGCCTTGTTGACGGCGACCGTCCGGCCGGCGAGGTCGGCGACCTTCGCGATGCCCGACGACGGCCGGACCAGGATCGCGGTGGTGCGCGGCCAGGTCGTCGCCCACGCCACGTACACCACGTCCGCGCCCGAGAGTATGGCCTGGTCGGCGGGGGTGCTGCTGCCGCCGAAGCTGAAGTCGGCGGTGCCGGTCGCCACGGCCTGCAGGGTGGGGGCGTGGTTGGGGAAGGGGCCGATCCAGCGGACCTTGAGGCCCCGCCGCTGCAGCGCGCGGTCGAGCTCGCCGCGGATCTTGGGGACGGAGATGGGGCCGTGCGTCAGCCGCACCGTGTCGGCGGATCCGCCGTCCGTCGCACCGCCCGCGGACGAGCAGCCGGCGAGCGCGGCGGCCGCGCCGAGCCCGGTGGCGGCCAGCAGCGAACGCCGGGAGAGGAGATGGTCTGTCACGATCGACTCTGTCACGATCGACTCCAAGGCCGGAAGGCGGGGTCGGGGGTCACGGGGAGCCGGGGGCGTAGGAGGCGTGCCAGGAGAGCAGGCGCCGCTCCAGGAACCGGGCCAGCAGGTCGCAGGTGATGCCGATCAGCGCGTAGAGCAGGACGACCAGCACGATCACGTCGACCTGCAGGAACTCGCGGGCGTTGGTGGCCATGAAGCCGATGCCCTCGGTGGCGCCGATCGTCTCGGCGATGACCAGGGCCAGCCAGGCGTGGGTCAGCGCCAGCCGCAGCCCGCCGAGGATGGACGGCAGCGCGCCCGGCAGGATCACCCACCGGACCCGCTCCAGCCGGCCCTGCCCGACGACCCGGCTCATCTCCAGCAGCTTGGGGTCGATCTGCCGGATGCCGAGGACGGTGTTGAGGTAGAGGGGGAAACCGGTGCCGAGCGCGATCAAGAAGACCTTCCCGCCCTCGCCGACCCCGAACCACACGATCACCAGCGGCAGCACGGCCAGGAACGGGACGGCCCGCACCATCTGCACGCTGCGGTCGATCAGGGACTCGGCGATGCGGGACAGGCCGACCAGCACGCCCAGGCCCAGCCCGGCGGCGGCGCCGAGGGCGAAGCCGGTCGCGGCGCGCCGCAGGCTGGCCAGCAGGTGCCGGGGCAGCTCGCCGTCGGCGGTGAGGTCGGCGGCGGTCGCCACGACGGTGCTGGGTGCGGGCAGCACCTGGTCGGACAGCAGTCCGCCGCGGGCGGCGCCCTCCCACAGCGCCAGCAACGCCAGCGGCGCCAGCCACGAGACGGTGCGGTGGGGGAACCGGCTCATCGCTCGCCCAACCCCCGGTAGACGAAGCGCCGCAAGTCGTGGCGGCCGGTGAACAGGCCGACCTCGACCCAGGTGTCGTGGGTCTTCTGCAGCTCGGCGGCGAACGCGTCGTCCATCGGGATGCGCCGGTAGGCCGCGTCCTCCGGCTGCACCTGCGCGGCCACCGACCTGGGCTGCCCGGCGAACTTCGCGAACCAGTCGGTGTAGGCGGACGGATTGCGCCTGCCCCAGGCGAAGCCCTTGTCGACGCGGTCGGCGAAGTCGGCCATCGCCTTGACCTTCTCAGGGTCGCCGAGCGCGGCGTCGGTGGCGCTGAGCACATTCAGGCCCGCGTTGATGCCCTGCCCGCCGAGCAGGACCCGGGCGCCCTGCTGCCCGCGCGCCCGTGCGGCGAACACGCCCCACGTCACCCACGCGTCGAGCCGCCCGGTGGAGAACGCGGCGTTGGCGTCGGCGGGCGCCAGGAAGTTCATCTGCACGTCGTCCGGCTTCAGCCCGGCCTGTTTGAGCGCGCCGAGCAGCAGGTAGTGGGCGACGCTGCCGCGGGTGGTGGGGGAGACCCGCTTGCCCTTGAGGTCCGCGACGGTGCGGATCGTGCTGTCGCGGGGGACGAGGATGTAGGTGCCGGTGCCGCCGTTGCTCCAGGCCGCGACGGCCTTGATCTTCGAGCCGCCGGCGATGGCGGCCACGGTGGGCGAGTCGGCCGCCCCGCCGATGTCCACCGCGCCCGCCCGCAGCGCCTCGTGCAGCGGCAGCGCGGCCGGGAACTGCGACCACTCGATCCGGTAGGGCACGTCGTCGAGCAGCCCGGCCGCCTTCAGCCGCGACTCGGTCATGCCGGTCTGGTCGCCCACGCGCAGGGTGACGCGGTCGTCGCCGGCGGAGCACGCCGCGGCGGCGCAGACGAGCGCCACCGCGAGCAGCGGCGCGACCAGCCGGGACACGGCACGGCGGGAAAACCGGTGCGACATGGACCTCTCCCGATCTCAGCGGGCGGCGGTCGCGGCGGTCCGGTCGCGGCGCTCCAGCTCGGCGCGGACCAAGGGGATGAGCCGCCGCCCGTAGTCGACGGCGTCCTCCAGCGGCTCGTAACCGCGGATCAGCAGCGTGGTGACACCGATGTCGACGTAGTCGAGCAGCGCCTGGGCGACCGTTTCGGGGCTGCCGACCAGCGCGGTGGAGTTGCCCGCCGCCCCGGTGGCCTTGGCCGTGGCGGTCCACAGCGCGCGGTCGTGCCGTTCGCCCTTCTCGGCGGCGGCCAGCAGCCGCTGCGAGCCGACACCGCGTTCGTTCGCAGGGAAGGCGAGCATCGCGCCGTCCGGCGACGTCCGGGAGTTGATCGTCTCCAGGATGCGGTGCGCGCGTTCCCACGCCTGCTCGTCGGTGTCTGCGAGGATCGGCCGGAACGACACCGAGAAGCGCACCTCGTCCGGGTCGCGGCCGTGGCTCGCCGCCGACTCGCGCACCGCCCTGATCTGCTCGGCGGTCTCGGCGAGCGGCTCGCCCCACAGCGCGTACACGTCGGCGTGCCTGCCGCCGACCCGGTAGGCGTCGGCCGACGATCCGCCGAAGTAGATCGGCAGCCTGCCGTGCACCGGTTTGACATCGGAGCGGGCACCCTGGAACCGGTAGAACTCGCCCTCGTGGTCGATCGGCTCGTCGGCGGCCCAGACCCGCTTGACGATGTCCAGGTACTCGTCGGTGCGCCGGTAGCGGGCGGGCTTGTCGGCGTAGTCGCCGTCGCGGCGCTGCTCGGTCTCGCTGGCGCCGCTGATCACGTGCAGGGCCAGCCGCCCGCCGGTGAACTGGTCGAGGGTGGCCAGTTTGCGCGCGGCCAGCGTGGGGGCCACGAACCCGGGCCGGTGCGCCAGCAGCAGGCCCAGCCGCTCGGTGTGCGCGGCCGCGTACGCCGCGACCGAGAACCCGTCGGCGTCCCAGGAGTGGTAGCCGATCAGCACCCGGTCGAACCCGGCCTCCTCGTGGGCCCGCGCGAACCGGGCGGTGTAGTCGGGGTCGATCGCCGGACCCCGCCGCGGCCTGATCTCGGACGTGTCCGCAGTCCGGATCATGCCGATGAACTCGACCGTCATCGCCGTCCTCCCCGGGCGAGTCGCCCTTCGGTCACCCCTGTCACCACATCGTGGATGATCTATTCCGCACTGTAGTAATCTCTACTAAACAGGTCAAGATTCTAAAGAATGCGAGGATGGGACCGTGACGAAGGACATCGAAACGGACGTACGGGCCCGCGGCACGGCGGCCTGGCACGGCCGGATCGAGCACATCCGCGGCGCCGAGCTGGGGACCGACACCGCGCAGACGTCCGGCATGCGCCGCTTCGAGGCCGTCTCCGGCAAGACGGTCGGCTCCCGGCGGCTGTGGATGGGCCGCACCCACGTCGCTCCGGCCACCAACTCCGGCGACCACCACCACGGCGAGGCCGAGACCGCGATCTACGTGGTGTCCGGGCACCCGGTCTTCGTGTTCGCCGACGGCGACGCCGAGGTGCGGGTCGAGACCGAGCCCGGCGACTACGTGTTCGTCCCGCCCTACGTCCCGCACCGCGAGGAGAACCCCTCGCCGGACGAGGAGGCGGTCGTGGTGATCGCCCGCAGCACCCAGGAGGGCATCGTCGTCAACCTGCCCAGTCTGTGGGCGGAGGTCGAGCGGCCCGAACCAGGGCCGGCATGACCGGGGCCGCGCGCAGCGGGACGCAGTCGGTGGACCGGGCCATCGCCGTGCTGCGGTCGTTCGAGGGCGCGGCCGAGCAGACCCCCACCGAGATCGCGGGCAGGCTCGGGCTGACGGTGAGCACCGCGCACCGCATCGTCCGCGCCCTGCACGCGTCCGGGATGCTGGGCCGCGACCCCCGCACCGAGCGCTACCACCTGGGCCCCACCGCCGCGATCCTCGGCCGGCTGGCGCTGGAGCGGATGGGCACCACGCTGCTGCAGCCCGAGCTGACCGCGCTGCGCGACGAGACCGGCGAGGCGGTCAGCCTGGGCGTGCGGGTGGGCGACGAGGTGGCCGTGCTGCTGCACCTGCCGTCGGTGCACCCGCTGCGGTACGACCAGGAGCCGGGCGCGCGCAACCCGATCCACGTGTGCGCGATGGGCAAGGCGCTGCTGGCTTTCGACGACGGGCGCGTGGCGATGCCGGAGCCGTTCCGCCGCTTCACCCCCGCCACGCTCACCACCCGCGCGGAGCTGGCCGCCGACCTCGCGCGCGTCCGCGAGCGCGGCTACGCCGTCAACGACGAGGAGCGGATCGTCGGGGTGCGCGCGGTGGCCGCGCCCGTCCGCGACTCGGCGGGACGGGCGTTCGCGGCCGTCGCGCTGCAGGGCCCGGCCGTGCGCTTCGGCGACGACCGGCTGCCCGACCTGGCCAAGGCGGTGCTGGCGGCGGCCGAGCGCCTCACCGCCCTGCAGCGCCGCTGAGCGCCGAGTACTCGAACCAGTCGAAGTCGGCGAACCGTCCGGTGTCGGGGCCGGAGGCGAACATGCCGACGTACACGCCGGTGAACCCGCCCGCCGTCTGGGTGTTGAGGAACCGCCCGTCGAACGGTTCGCCGAGGGGCTCCCAGGCCCCGGGCCGGGTGGCGAAGCGCGCCCGGTACTCCTGCCCGTGCGCCTCGAACCCCAGCCAGAGCCGGTCGGGGACGGAGGCGTGCACGGCCAGCACCGTGTCCCGGCCCCGCTCGCGGCGCACGAGCCGCAGCCCGTGCGCGGTGGACGCCAGCAGCACGTGGAAGTCGTGGTTGAGCACGAGCGCGATGCCCGCCTGCTCTCCTTCGCGTTCGGGCGTGAACTCCATGGCCGCGTACGCGGCGAAGTCCATGTGCTGCTGCCGCCGCCCGACGAACGACGGGTTGGCCAGGTCGGCGAGCGTGTGGGGGCGCAGCCGCAACCGCAGGTGCCCGGGGCGGTCGGTCAGGCTCCACCACCGTTCGCGGGGGGTGCGCAGCATGTTCCAGTACGGCGCCAGCTCCGGGGCGTCGAAGTGGTCGCATGCCGGGACGGCGGGCCAGCGGTGCTCCGGCAGCGAGGGCGCGTCGTGGACGGCCTCCACCGGCCCCGCCACGGGCCAGCCGTCCTCCCACCGGACGGGCGTCAGGAACGTCTCGCGGCCCAGGTTGCAGTAGTAGCCGCCGTAGGGGCGCCAGGCCAGCAGCACCATCCACCACTGCCCGTCGGGGGTGTCGACCAGGTCGGCATGGCCCGTCCCCACGATCGGGTGGTCCCGCCCCAGGTGCCGGTGCGTCAGCACGGGGTTGCGCGGGTCGCCCTCATAGGGGCCGGTGACGGAGTCGGCGCGCGCGACCACCACCGCGTGGTCGTGGAAGGTGCCGCCCTCGGCCGTCACCAGCAGATACCGCCCGTCGATCTTGTAGAGGTGGGGCGCCTCCGGCCAGACCGCGTTCCTGGCCGCGCCCTCCCAGATCACATGCTCGGGCCCGGTCGTGCGCAGCGCGGCGGGGTCGAACTCCCGCAGCAGGATCCGGCACCCGCTGTCCGGCCGCACGGCCGACGTCGGCCGGGTCTCGGTGAACCACGCCCGCCCGTCGTCGTCGAAGAACAGCGACGGGTCGATCCCCGCGCCCTCCAGCCAGACGGGCTCCGACCACGGCCCGGCCGGATCGGTCGCGGTCACCACGAAGTGGCCCGGGCCGTCCACCAGCGTGCACACCACGTAGAACGTGCCGTCGTGGTGGCGGATCGTCGGCGCGTACAGCCCGGCCGACGGGCGGATCCCGTCCAGGTCGAGCTGCGACGGCCGGTCCAGCACATGCCCGAGCTGCCGCCAGTGCACCAGGTCGCGGCTGTGGAACACCGGCAGGCCCGGGAACCACTCGAACGTGGACGTCACCAGGTAGAAGTCGCCGCCCACCCGGCAGACCGACGGGTCGGGGTACATCCCCGGCAGGATCGGGTTGCGGAACCTCCTGAGCGTGCTCACAGCGGCGTCACCTCCACCGGGACGGTCAGCACGCGGTCGGCGCCGAGCACGCGCCGCGGCCCCTCCAGGGTGAACGAGCCCCGCAGCGGAAGGTCCTCACTGGAACGCCCCACCAGCACCTCCACGACCCCCGGCTCGACGATGCGCGTCAAATCGCCCCCGGTGAACGAGGTGCGGTCGGCGTGCACGGTGAACTCCACCCGTACGGCCCGCCCCGGCTCGATGCGCGTCTTCGCCCAGCCGGCCAGCCAGCGCACGGGCCGGACCACCGACGACACCGGGTCGGCCAGGTACAGCTGGACGACCTCCGTGCCGGCCCGCTCCCCGACGTTGCGGACCACCGCGCGGACCCGTACCGACCCGTCGGTCGCCGCCACCGGGTCGACGGTCAGCTCCTCATAGGCGAACGTCGTCCAGCTCAGCCCGTGCCCGAACGGGAACAGCGGCGTGGAGTCCACCGTGCTCCACGGGTGCGGGGAGTCCAGGCGGGACCGCAGGTACACCACCGGGGTGCCGTACGGCCTGCGCGGCATGCTCACCGGGAGCCGCCCCCGGGGCTCGGCCCGCCCGGTCAGGACCGCCGCCAGGGCCGCGCCGCCCTCCTGCCCGGGGAAGAACGCCTGCACGACCGCCGCCGCCCGATCCGCGACGGCGCCCAGCGCGTAGGGGCGCCCCGACAGCATCACCACGACGGTGGGCGTCCCCGTGGCCAGGACGGCCTCGGCGAGCTCGGCCTGGCGGCCCGGCAGCGCCAGCGTCTCGGCGTCGCAGCCCTCGCCGGAGGTGCCGCGCCCGAACAGCCCGGACCGGTCGCCGAGCGCCAGCACGCACACCTCGGCCTCGCGGGCTGCGGCGACGGCCGCGGCGATGTCGCCGTCTCCGGCGCCCAGCACGTCGCCGCCCGGCACGACCCGCAGGTCGGCGAACTCGCCGCGCAGCGCGTCGGCCAGCGTCGGGAACTCCACGCCCAGCGGGAGGTCCGGGTCGAAGCGGCCGACGTGGTTGGGGAAGGCGTAGCAGCCCATCATCCCGTACCGCTCGTCGGCCAGCGGCCCGACCAGGGCGGTCCGCGCGTCCGGGCGCAGCGGCAGCGTCCCGTCGTCGGCCAGCAGGACGATCGACTCCTCGGCCAGCCGCCGCGCCAGCTCGCGGTGCGCGGGCGGGTCGAACACGGGCGCCCCGTCCGCATCCCCGTTCCCGCCCCCGTCCGCCGGCCCGCCGTCTTCGGGCCCGTCCAGCAGGCCGAGCTCCGCCTTGAGCGTCAGGACGCGCGCCGCGGCCCGGTCGAGCAGCTCCTCGGGGACGTCGCCGCTGCGCACCGCCTCCACCAGCGGCTCGCCGTAGCAGCGCGACGACGGCAGCTCCACGTCGACGCCGGCGGCCAGCGCGCGCGCCGCCGCCTCCCGCCGGGACCCGGCCACCCCGTGCCGCGACTGCAGGAACGACACCGCGAAGTAGTCGGACACCACCACGCCGGTGAACCCCAGCTCCTCGCGCAGCACCCGGGTCAGCAGCCGTTCGCTGCCCGAGACCGGATCACCGTCGACGTCGGTGTAGGACGGCATGACCGACCGGGGGCCGCCCTCGCGCAGCGCCATGACGAACGGTTCCAGCAGCACGTCGGCGACCTCGCGCGGCCCGGCGGCGGTGGGCGCCATGTTGCGCGCGTCCCGCGACGCCGAATAGCCGACGAAGTGCTTGAGCGTCGCGACGATGCCGCCGCTCTCCAGGCCCCGCACGTACGCGGCGCCGATGATGCCGACGAGGTACGGGTCCTCGCCGATGCACTCCTCGGTCCGGCCCCATCGGGCGTCGCGCACCACGTCCAGCACCGGCGCGAGCCCCTGGTGGACGCCGGCGCGCCGCAGGGACGCCGCGATGGCGGCGGCCATCTCGCCGACCAGCCCGGGGTCGAAGCTCGCGCCCCACGCCGGCGGGCTGGGGAACACGGTGGCCCGCCAGGTCATGAAGCCGGTCAGGCACTCCTCGTGCGCGATGGCGGGCAGAGCGAACCGGTTGGCGGAGCGGACCACGCGCTGCAGCTCGCGCAGTCTCGCGGCGCCCTCGGCCGGGGCGACCGGGGCGGTGCCGAACACCCGGGTCAGGTGCCCCAGGCCCCAGCGGGCCTGCTCGTGCAGCGCCAGGGCCCGGTCGCCGGGCATGGGCTCGTCGGCGTCGTCCTCGCGCGGCGCCACCGGCTCCCCGGGCTCGGCGGCCTGCGCCCAGAACGAGCCGAGCTGGCCGGCCTTCTCCTCCACGGTCATCCGGGCCAGCAGGTCGGCGACGCGTTCGGCGACCGGCAGCCGGGGGTCGCGCCACGGGGGGTCGGCTACGGGCGCGTGCTGCGGCAGCGCTTCGGTCATGAGTCCTCCAGGATGCAGGGGGCGCGCCGGTGCCCGCGGGCGCGCCGGTGCGGGCTGCGGCGGTCGGGGACGGTCGGTGGAAGCGCTCGAACGGCGGCGGTCGAACGCGTCGGACGGGCGGGGGACGGGCGGGGGGACGGGGTCCGCGCAGGCGGCGGGCGGCCGGCCGGTCGCCACTGCGCGGTCAGGCGGTCGGGGGCGGGGCGGTGGAGTGCCGCACGCGCAGCTCGGTGGCCAGCTCCACGCGCGGGCTGAGCAGCGGGCGCCCGTCCAGCAGCTGCAGCAGCGTGCTCGCGGCGGTGCGGCCCATCTCCTCCAGCGGCTGGCGGACGGTGGTCAGCGGCGGCGACATCCATTCGCAGGTCGGCAGGTCGTCGAAGCCGACCACGCTGAAATCCTCGGGGATGCGCAGCCCGGCCTGGCGGGCGGCCTCGTAGGCGCCCATGGCCTGCTCGTCGCTGCCCGCGAAGACGGCGGTCGGCCGGTCCGGCAGCGCCAGCAGCTCGCGGGTGCGCGCGAAGCCGCCGCGGTGCCGGAAGTCGCCGTAGCGGATCAGCTCCCGGTCGACCGGGACGCCCGCGCGCTCCAGCGCGGTGCGGTAGCCGTCCACCCGGGCCTGGGTGCACAGCATGTCGGCCGGGCCGCCGATCATCGCGATCCGGCGGTGGCCGAGCTCCAGCAGGTGCTCGGTCGCGGCCAGGCCGCCCGCCCAGTTGGTCGCGCCGACGCTGGCGATGTCGGGGTCGGGCAGGTTGACCGGGTCGACCAGCACCAGTCCGACCCCGGCGCGCTCCAGCTGGCGGCGCTGCTGGCGGGTCATCCGGGAGGTCACCAGGATCACCCCGTCGCTGTGGTGCAGCACGGGCAGGTTCTGCCAGCTCGGCGGGCGGGCGTCGTCGTCGCGCACCAGGGAGACCACCACGCCGATGCCGCGTTCGGCGCACTCGGCCTCCACGCCGCGCAGGATCTCCACCGCCCACGGGCTGTCCAGCCCGGCCAGCACCAGGTCGATCAGCCCGGACCGGCGGGCGCGCCGCCCGCCGCCCGGCCCGGCGTAGTTGTGCGAGCGCAGCAGCTCCTCGACCCGCTCGCGGGTCGCCGGCGCCACGTCGGTGCGGCCGTTGAGCACCTTGGAGACCGTGGCGGGGGACACCCCGGCCTCCGACGCGATCAGCGCGAGGGTCGGACGGGACGGCTGGTCGGACATGGACGCTCCTCCCCGATGAACGATTGCGAACAGTATCGCAATCTTTCGGAAGTCGATAGCCCCATTAACACGTTTGTCGCTGGGGTCTGAATGAGGCCTTGACCGCAAGAGGGGGCTTTCTTAGAGTTCCACGGCAACAACACCTACCGCAGATTTTCGAAAAGTTTCGAAGACGGGTGGTGGCGAGTCGCCGGGCTCGTCCGTCCCGACCCGCCCGTCGCACCAGACCGCGAACCCGACCCACCCCGAGCCCAGGAGGACTCCGATGGGCACCGCACCCCTTTCGCGTCGCACGTTCCTGGCCGCGGCCGGACTCGCCGGACTGTCCGCCCCCCTGCTCAGCGCCTGCGGCGGCTCCGACGGCTCGTCCGGCAAGACCATCGAATGGTGGAACATCGCCACCACCGACCCCGGCAAGACGCTGTGGCCGCAGGCCGTGAAGGAGTACCAGGCCGCGCACCCGGGCGTGACCATCAAGCAGAACCCGATGGAGAACGACGCCTACAAGTCGAAGATGACCGCGCAGACCGCCTCCGGGAAGCTGCCGGACCTCTTCCACACCTGGGGCGGCGGCGTGCTCAAGCAGCAGGTCGACGCGGGGCTGGTGCGGGACATCACCGACGACGTCAAGCCCTGGATCGGGAACCTGTCGCCGATCGCGCGGCAGGCGTACGAGTTCGACGGCAAGACCTACGCCATTCCCTACGACATCGGCATGGTCGGGTTCTGGTACAACAAGGCGCACTTCGACAAGGCCAAGATCGACAAGCCGCCCGCGACCTGGGCCGAGTTCCTGGAGGACGTCCGCAAGCTCAAGGCGGCCGGCATCACCCCGATCGCGCTCGGGGGCAAGGAGAAGTGGCCCGGCCACTACTACTGGGCGTACCTGGCCATCCGCGTCGGGGGAGTGGCCGCCGTGCAGGAGGCCAGCAAGACCAACGACTTCACGACCGATCCGTTCGTGCAGGCCGGACGGCACCTGAAGGAGCTGGTCGACCTGCAGCCGTTCCAGAACGGCTTCCTCGGCGCCAGCTACTCGTCGACCGACGGGCAGGCCGCGCAGATGGGCAACGGCAAGACGGCCATGGAGCTGATGGGCCAGTGGGCGCCCAGCGTGCAGAGGGACATGGGCGAGGGCATCGGCGACGACCTCGGCTTCTTCCCGTTCCCCGCCGTGGAGGGCGGCAGCGGCGCGGTGACCGAGGTGTTCGGCGGCGGGGGCGGCAACGCCGTCGGCCGCGACGGCCCCGACATCGCCATCGACTTCCTGAAGTTCTTCGCCTCGGTGGACAACGACCGCAAGCGCGTCGCGTCCGGCGGCTACCTGCCGATCGCCAAGGGCGCCGAGAGCGCGCTCACAGACCCCAACCTGCGGACGGTTTGGGAGACCCTCAACAAGGCGACCGGCTTCCAGCAGTTCTTCGACCAGGCGTTCCCGCCCGCCGTCGGCCAGGAGGTCAACGACCAGGTCGCCGCCCTCATCGCCGGCAAGGCCGCGCCCGAGCAGGTCGCGCAGGCCGTCACGCAGGCCGCCAAGGGGCAGTGAGCGAGCCGATGGCCGTCTCGGTCCGCAAGTCCGCACCCGGCCGGGACGCGGCGTCGGCGCCCGCCCGGCACCGCCGCGCCGCACGCAGCCGGCGGCGCCTGCGCGAGCGGGCGACGATCGCGGCGTTCCTGCTGCCCGCGCTGGTGCTGTTCGCCGCGCTGGTCCTGCTGCCGGTCGTCTTCGCCCTTTACACCAGCCTGTTCCGCTGGGGCGGGTTCGGCTGGCCGGACGAGTTCGTCGGCCTGGACAACTTCGTCCGGCTGTTCCAGGACGAGGTGTTCCTCGGCGACCTGTGGCGCGGGTTCGTCCTCATCGCGCTGTCGGTCTGCGTGCAGCTGCCGTTCGCGCTGGCCATGGCCGTGCTGCTCAACCAGCGGCTGCGCGGCCGGGCGTTCTACCGGCTGCTGTTCTTCGCGCCCTACGTCCTGTCGGAGGTCATCACCGGTGTGCTGTTCACCATGATCTTCGCTCCGGACAGCGGGCTGGCCGACCACATCATGGACGCGGTCGGGCTGGGCGGCCTCGGCATCGGCTGGTTCGCCTCGTCCTCCACCGTGCTGCCCACGGTGTTCCTGGTGATGACGTGGAAGTACTTCGGCTTCCACATGATCCTCTACCTGGCCGGCCTGCAGAGCATCCCCAAGGACGTGCTGGAGGCCGCCTCGATCGACGGCGCGGGCGCCTGGCAGCGGTTCCGGTACGTCACCCTGCCGCTGCTCGGCCCCACCATCCGGATCAGCGCGTTCCTGTCGGTGATCGGTGCGATCCAGCTGTTCGACCTGATCTGGGTGACCACCGCGGGCGGGCCGGTGCACTCCTCGGAGACCATGGCGGTGACGATGTTCCAGTTCGGCTTCAAGCGCTACCAGGTCGGCTACGCCAGCGCGATCAGCGTCGTGATGTTCCTGATCAGTTTCGTGTTCGCCCTCTTCTACCAGCGCTACGTGCTGCGCCGCGACCTGGAGGGCGCCGTCACCAGCATGCGAGGCCGCCGATGACCCCGACCACCGCACCGTCCAGCGCCGTGCGGCTGCGGTCCCGGCTGCGCGGGCTGTCCATGCACGCGATCATCTGGGTGGTCGGGGCGATGATCGTCGTCCCGCTGCTGTACGCGCTGGTGTCGGGCTTCAAGAGCACCAGCGAGCTGTCCGGCAACCCGTTCGGCCTGCCCAGGCAGTGGGTCACCGCCAACTACACCGAGCTGCTGGCCTCCGGGACGTTCTGGCGGCAGGTCGCCAACAGCACGGTGATCGCGCTGGCCACGATGCTGGTGACGGTCGCGGTGTCGGCGCTGGCGGCGTACGTGTTCGCGCGCTTCGCCTTCCGCGGCCGGGAGGTGGTGTTCACGCTGTTCGCGATCGGGCTGATGTTCCCGTTCGCGGTGGCGATCCTGCCGCTGTTCATCCTGCTGCGGACCTTCGGGCTGCTGGACAACCCGCTCGGCGTGATCCTGCCGCAGGCCGCCTTCGGCCTGCCGATGACGGTCATCGTGCTGCGCGGCTTCTTCCGCAACGTGCCCGCGGAGCTGGAGGAGGCCGCCATCATCGACGGCTGCTCCGCCTTCGGGTTCTTCTGGCGGATCCTGCTGCCGATGGCCCGGCCCGCGCTCGCCACCGTCTCGGTGCTGGCGATCGTGACGAGCTGGAACAACTTCTTCCTCCCGCTGCTGGTGTTCACCCAGCCGGACTGGTGGACCATTCCCGTCGGCGTCCAGCAGTTCCAGGGGCAGTACGCCCAGGACACAGCCCGCATCCTGGCCTACGTGGTGCTCGCCATGGCGCCCGCGCTGGCCTTCTACACCGTTGCCGAACGCCAGCTGATCGGCGGCCTGACCGCCGGTGCGACGAAAGGCTGAACCTGCGATGGCCGAACGAACGGACCCGACCGCCCGGCGCCTGCCGACCGGGCGTGCGCGCCGCCTCGCCACCCTGGTCGCGGCCGCCGTCTGCCTGGGCGCCGCGACCGCCGTCCCCGCCCATGCGGCCGACACCGCGGGGAGCGTCCGCTTCTCGGCGCGGCTGCAGCCGATCGACGGATTCGGCGTCTCCCAGGCGTTCCAGCGGGCGGCCCTGATCCGCGGCGCCCGCGGCCTGTCCCCGGCCAACAGCCGCCAGGTGCTGGACCTGCTGTTCGGCAGGGACAAGGGCGCCGGCCTGTCGATCCTGCGGCTGGGCATCGGCTCGTCCGCCGACGACGTCTACGACCACATGAAGTCGATCCAGCCGGTCGACCCCGGCGGCCCCGACGCGCCGCCCCGCTACGTGTGGGACGGCGACGACGGCGGGCAGGTGTGGCTGGCCAAGGAGGCCGCCAAGTACGGCGTGAAGCGGTTCTACGCCAACGCCTGGAGCGCCCCCGCCTACATGAAGGACAACGGCGACGACGCCAACGGCGGCACCCTGTGCGGCCTGTCCGGAACGAACTGCGCGAGCGGCGACTGGCGCGCCGCCTACGCCAACTACCTCGTCCAGTACGCCAGGTTCTACAGGCAGGAGGGCATCCGCATCAGCGACCTGGCCTTCACCAACGAACCCGACTACACCGCCACCTACGCGTCCATGCGGTTCACCCCCGCCCAGGCGGTCGAGTTCACCAAGATCCTCGGCCCGATCGCCCGGAGGGCCGGCCTCGGCGTGATCTGCTGCGAGCACACCGGATGGATGGGCCAGATCGACTACACCAGGGCGATCGAAGCCGACCCGCAGGCGCGCAAGTGGATCACCACGTACACCGGGCACCGCTACTCCAGCGCCGCCGACGAGCCGATGCCCACCGCCAAGCACACCTGGATGTCGGAGTGGTCGCCCAACGGCGACACCTGGAACGAGAACTGGGACGACGGCAGCGGCTATGACGGCATGACCGTCGCCGAGGACATCCACCACACCCTGACCAGCGGCAACGCCAACGGATACGTGTACTGGCTCGGCGCGTCCCTCGGCGCCACGCGCGCGTTCATCCAGCTCGCCGACGGGGCCGACTCCTACCGGGTGTCCAAGCGGCTGTGGGCGATGGCCGCCTACAGCCGGTTCATCCGCCCCGGCGCGCACCGCGTGCAGGCCGCGGTCGCCGACCCCGCGGTGAAGATCACCGCGTTCCGCAACGCCGACGGCTCGCGCGTGGTGGAACTGCTCAACACCGGCGCCGCCACCCGCGCCGACCTGGCCCTCGACCAGTCCGCCCGCCGCGCCGCCGGCTACGTCACCGACGCGGCCCGCTCGCTGGCCCCCGCCGACGTCGCCGCCGTCAAGGCCGGCCGCCTGTCGGTCCAGCTGGCCCCGCGCTCCCTCACCACCGTGGTGATCCGGTGAGCGGCGGCCGCAGGATCAGGGTCGCGATCGCCGGGGCGGGCGGCATCGCGCGCATCTGCCACATGCCCGCGCTGCGCGCCGAACGCGCCCGCACCGAGGTCGTCGCGGCCATGGACGTGGACGCCCCCCGGGTCGCCGCCTTCTGCGCCGAGCACGACATCCCGGCCGCCTACACCGACCTCGACCGGATGCTGGAGGAGGCCCGGCCCGACCTGGTGCACATCTGCACCCCGCCGTTCGCGCACGCCGCCCAGGCGGTCGCCTGCCTGCGCGCCGGCGCGTGGGTGCTGTGCGAGAAACCGCCGTGCCTGTCGCTGGCCGAGTACGACGAGATCACCGCGGCGGAGGGGCCGGACGGCCCGTACGCGGCCATCGTCTACCAGCACCGGTTCGGGTCGGGCGCGCGGCGGCTGGCCGGCCTCGTCGACGCCGGCGCGCTGGGCCGCCCCCTCGTCGCCCAGTGCGTCACCGCCTGGTACCGCGACCACGACTACTTCGACGTCCCGTGGCGCGGCCGGTGGGACACCGAGGGCGGCGGCCCCACCCTCGGCCACGGCGTCCACCAGATGGACCTCATGCTCGAGGTCCTCGGCGACTGGGCCGAGATACGCGCCATGGCGGGCCGCCTGGACCGCCGCGTGGAGACCGAGGACGTGTCCGCGGCCATGGTGCGGTTCGCGTCGGGCGCCATGGCGACGGTGCTCAACAGCGTCCTGTCGCCGCGTGAGGAGAGCTACCTGCGCTTCGACTTCACCGACGCCACCGTCGAGCTGCGGCACCTGTACGGGTACGGCGACGGCGACTGGGTCTACACCCCGGCGCCGCACGTGCCCGCCGAGACCGCCGCCGCCTGGACGGCCCCCGGCGCCGAGGTGCCCAGCTCGCACCTGGCGCAGCTCAGCGCCCTGCTCGACTGCTACGAACGCGGCGAACGCCCGCCCACCAGCGGCCCCGGCGGCCGCCGGACCCTGGAGTTCGTCACCGGCCTGTACAAGTCGGCGTTCACCGCGCGGCCCGTCACCCGCGACGAGCTCACCCCCGACGACCCCTTCTACCACCGCCTGCACGGCGACGTGCCGGGCTGGGCGCCCTCGGCGGCGGAGGCGGTGCCGTGACGACGGGAGGCATTGCCGTGAAGCTGGAGCACTCGGCCGACGCGCTGTCCGTCCTGGCGGGAGACGTGGAACTTCTGCGCTACGTCTTCCGGCCCGTCATGGACCCGTTCGAGGGTCCCAAACCCTACCTGCACCCGGTGCGCACCCTGGCCGGTGACGTGGTCACCGCCTACCGCCCCTACGACCACCGCTGGCACAAGGGCATCCAGATGACCGCGTCGCACGTGTCGGGGGAGAACTTCTGGGGCGGCGGCAGCTACGTCCGCGGCAAGGGCTACGTGGACCTGCCCAACGTCGGCACCATGCGGCACGAGGAGTTCACCGAGGTCACCGCCGACGGCGACCGGGTGCGCATCGCCGAACGCCTCACCTGGCACACCCAGGGCGGCGCCCATTGGATCGACGAGAACCGCACCCTGACCGTCCACGACGTGGCCGACGGCGCGTGGACGCTCACCTTCCTCACCTCCCTGCGCAACGTCCGCGACGCCCCGCTCGTCTTCGGCAGCCCCACCACCAACGGACGCGAACTGGCCGGATACACCGGGTTCTTCTGGCGCGGCCCCCGCTCGTTCACCGGCGGTGAGATCGTCGCGTCCGGCGGCCGGGGCGGCGAGGCGATGATGGGCGAACCGGGCCCGTGGCTGGCCTTCGTCGGCCGGCACGACGAGGTGGACCGCGCCTCCACGCTGCTGTTCGTGGACCCGCCCGGGGCGCGCACCCGCTGGTTCGTGCGGTCGAACCCGTTCCCCGCCGTCAACCCGTCGTTCGCCTTCCACGACGAAGTGGTCCTCGACCCGGGGGACACCCTGGACCTCGCACATCGGATCGTGATCGCCGACACTGCATGGGACCGCGACCGCATCGAGGCACACGCGAGGGAACAGACATGGTGAGCACCTATCCCGGCGGCGTCGGGGTCTCCGGGCTGAGCGTCTACGACTGGGCCGCGGCGGACGGGCTGTGCGGCGGCTCCCCGCACGTCCACCTGACGTGCGCCGAGTCGTACGTGGTGGTCGGCGGCGCCGGACGCGTGCAGACCCTCAACCACAAGGGCTTCACCGAGACGCCGCTGACCCCGGGCACCGTCGTGTGGTTCACCCCCGGCACCATCCACCGGGCCGTCAACGACGGCGGCCTGCGCATCGTCGTCGTCATGCAGAACAGCGGCCTGCCCGAGGCGGGCGACGCGGTGTTCACCTTCCCCGCCGAGGTGCTCGCCGACCGGTCCGCCTACGACGAGGCCGCCGCGCTCGCCGACGGCGCCCACGTGCACGCCGCCGGCGAGGAGGCGGCCCGGCGCCGCCGCGACCTGGCCGTCGAGGGGTTCTGCGACCTGCGCCGCCGGCTGGAGTCCGGCGACCGGACGGCCCTGGACGACTTCTACGCCGCCGCCGTCCGCCTCAAGTCCGACCGGTTCGACGAGTGGGAGCGCCGCTGGCGCACGGGCGCCCTGGCGTCCGCCGAACGCACCGGCGACCACCTCGCCGCCCTGCGCGCGGGGGACCTCACCCACCTCCGCGACGCCGAACTGCACCACCGCCCGGCCCCCGCCCCCGGCGACCGCCGCCTCGGCATGTGCGGCCGCCTCGACGTCTACGACCTCACCTGACCCTCATTCCCGGCCACCCCGGCCCCGTGGCCGCCGGAAGGTACATCCGGCCCCGCCTTCCGGCGGCCACGGCTTTTCCGGCTGCGAGCGGTTCCGCCGGTGCCTCCGCAGTGCGCGACGTCCTTGCGAGAACGCCCGGCCCGGCCGGGCGGCGGGATCACTCCCCAGTCAGGCCCGGGCGATCACCGGTCACAGCGGGGCGAGGGCCATGAGAACCTCGTCGCGGTCGTCGCCGGGCCCCAGCCGGTAGGCGCCTTGGCGGCGGCCGATCTCCTTGTAGCCGAGCCGACCGTAGAACTCCTCCAGTCCCATGCCCGACCGGGCGGCGAGATGCAGCTGCTCCAGGCCCATCTCGTCCCGGGCCACCCGCCGGGCATGGCGCATGAGCGCCGTCCCGACACCGCGGCCTCGGTAGGCGGGGTGAGACTGGACATGGTGCAGGGTTCCCCAGTGCGCCACCAGCGGGTGCGGGTCGCGGCGGATGTTGAGCCAGCCCGCCAGGACGCCGTCGGCCATGGCCAGGACCAGTCGGCTGCGCATGCCATCGAGGCCGGCGATGAGCTGCTCGGCGACCGGGGCGATCTCGGCGGCGGTGACGGGCGGGAACGGGAAACCGACGGCGCCGCCGGCGTTGCTGACGGTCACCCAGCAGTCGATCAGTTCGCGGGTCAGGTCGTCGCCGATCTGCTGCGGCCGCACGATCTGGCGCATCTGGAGGGGAGCACGGCCGGTCACGAGGTGACTGTAGCAGCCGTCGATCATGTGAGTCGCCGCCTGCCGCGGGGACCGGCGGCGGGCGGCCGCAGGAGGCCCGGCGCGGCGGACTTCGGCGAGTGCCCGCCGGTACGACCCGATCGACGAGCCGGCCGCCGAGCTGGACCGCCTGGGGGGCATCGACGTCCCGCTGCACGTGGACGTGGCCGTCGGGCGGATTCGTCATCAGCGTCCACCCGAAACCGCCGACGCGACCAAGGCGGCGCGGGCCGCCCGTCCGCACTCCGTGCGACGCTCGTCAACAGGTGCGGCAGGTCCGGAGAGGCGCCGCCCTGCGGTGGGGGGCGGGGACGGCGGCAGCATCCGCTGGAACAGCTCGCGCAGTTCGTTCCGCACCAGTCACTTCACCGGCGATGCGGCGAACATGACTGCCCGGCCTGAACGAGGCGCCTCCCGAGTGCGTGAGGTGGGTGGCTGACCGGGGGCGGTGGCTTGCGGCCGATCATCGTGGCGACTGGCCGGTCGGTGTTGATGCGGCTCGTATGCGACCGTCAGTGGGGGGCGGGGAGAACCAGAGCCGCTGTGGTCGTGCGCTTCACGCAGCCGCTCCCGCTGATTATTGATGACGTACCTGACCATCGTTTTCTGACTGAGTCGCTTCGGTGTCATTTCGGAACCGGAATGCCGGATCGGTCGATCCGAAGGTGCCGCGGTAGGTGCGGGATCGGGGCGGGCCCAGAGTGAGGCGAAGGCTTCGCCGAGTGACGTTTCCGGGTGTGCACGGGGGCCTGGAAGCGACTTGTTCTTTCCTGAGGCCGTAACGGGTGTCGTGATATATACGGGTCTGTTCAGAGTTTTCCTGGATGTCGGAACCGGTGTCCTCGGAGAGCCTAAGGTGCAGTCGCCACGGCAGGCTGAGGTCACTTCGCGGGGACGTCATGCTGCGGATTCATTTCAGCTTCGATGATCTTGCCCGGACGCGCGTCCGTGCCGGTCCCGACGCCATGTGGGAGATCGTGCTCAGCGTCCAGCTGCTGCAGAACCGTGAAGGCGCACTGCTGTTCGACGGCTGGCGCCGAGAAATCCGCGGCAAGCTGCGTCCCTGGATTCGGCCGCTGATGACCCTGGCGCCGCACGCCCCCTACTTTCCGGACTTCCTCACTCCGGCCGGGCCGGCGGCTTCCCTGGACGAGGGGATCGAGTCCGTCCTGGCCACCCCGCGCACCCGGCTGCGGGCCGAGCTGGAACTGCTCGGCGCCCAGCGTCCGCTGCCGACGTGGACCCGCGGGCTGGCCGACGGGGACATCCGGGTCTTCGAGGGGCTGGGACGGGCACTGCGCTCCTATCACGAAACCGTGCTGGAGCCGGACTGGCCCCGGGTGCGCGCACTCATCGAGGCGGACAGGACCAAGCGGATGCGCGCCTTCGCCGACGGAGGCATCGAGGGACTGCTGCGCAGCTACAGCCCGCTGTTCCGGTGGAAGCCCCCGTACCTGGAGGCCGACTACCCGGTCTCCCAGGAACTGGTGCTGGGAGGACGGGGCCTGTTATTGCAGCCGTCGTTCTTCTGCTGCCGCACCCCCGTGACCCTGGTCGATCCCGAACTGCGACCCGTGCTCGTCTACCCGGTCGCCCAGGACGTCCGCGACCGTGTCGCCGGTTCCGGAGGGAAGCCCCTCGCCGCGCTGATCGGCCGGACCCGGGCCGCGATCCTGCGGTCGATCGAGGACGGCTGCACCACGACGGAACTCAGCCGCAGGGCGAGCACGTCGATCGCCTCGGCGAGCCAGCACACGGCCGTCCTGCGCGAGGCCGGGCTGGTCACCACGCAGCGCAACGGCAGCGCGGTCCTGCACACCTTGACCCCGCTCGGCCTGGACCTGCTCTCGGGAGCGAGCAGCACAGCCCCGCTCGTCTCTTCTGTCAGGTAAAGGCGGTCGCCGGCCGCCAGCCCGGAAGGTCAGACGTCACTCGCCGGGGCGGAGGATGCCGCGTTCCAGGGCGGTCGTCACGGCGGACGTGCGGTCGGAGACGCCGAGCTTGCCGTACGCGCGCAGCAGGTGCGTCTTGACCGTCGCCGCGCTGATGAACAGCTCCCGGCCGATCTCGGCGTTGGTCCGGCCGCGGGCGACCAGCCGCAGCACCTCGATCTCGCGCGGCGACAGCTCGACCGGCGAGCGCATCCGCGTCACCAGCTTGGCCGCCACCGAGGGGGCCAGCACGGTCTCGCCGCGCGCCGCCGCCCGCACCGCCTGCGCCAGCTCCTGCCGGGAGGCGTCCTTGAGCAGGTAGCCGGTGGCGCCCGCCTCCACGGCGCGCAGGATGTCGCGGTCGGTCTCGTAGGTGGTCAGCACCACCACCCGGGTCCCCGGCCGTTGCGCGAGCACCCGCGCCGTGGCCTCCACCCCGTCGGCGTTGGGCAGCCGCAGGTCCATCAGCACGACGTCGGGCTCGTGCCTGCGGACGGCCGCCAC
This sequence comes from Actinomadura sp. NBRC 104425, assembly GCF_030269545.1. Taxonomy (GTDB): domain Bacteria; phylum Actinomycetota; class Actinomycetes; order Streptosporangiales; family Streptosporangiaceae; genus Spirillospora; species Spirillospora keratinilytica. Next base: position 213,160 of record NZ_BSTN01000010.1, read on the forward strand.
CGCCTCGGCCGCGTCGCCCGCCTCGGCCACCACCTCGATGCCGTCCTCGGCGGAGAGCATGCCCCGCAGCCCCTCCCGCACCACCGGGTGGTCGTCGACGAGCATCACGGTGATCGCGTCCGCGTTCATGCCGGCACCTCCACGGTCAGGACCGTACCTTCACCGGGCGCGCTGTCCACCTCCAGCCGCCCGCCGACCTGCATCACCCGCTCCCGCATGCCGCGCAGGCCGAAGCCGCGGCCCGCCGCGGCGGCGGCGTCCGGATCGAACCCCGCGCCGTCGTCGCGGACCTCCAGCACCGCCGTGTCGCCGCCGTAGGCCAGCCGCACCGACACGCGCCCGGCCCAGGCGTGCTTGCGGATGTTGGCCGTCGCCTCCTGCGCGGCCCGCAGCAGCACCACCTCGGCGCCCGCGGCCGGCCGCCGGGGCGGCCCCGACGTCGTGAACTCCACCGGTATCCCCATCTCCTCGCCGACCCGCTCCGCCAGCCGCTCCAGGGCCTCCTCCAGCGACGACGACTCCAGCCCCGCCGGCGGCAGCGCGGCGACCAGCGCCCGCGCCTCGGCCAGGTTCTCCCGGGCGGTGCTGGCCGCGAGCGAGATCTGCCGCCGCGCCTGCTGCGGGTCCTGGTCGAGATGGGAGTCGGCGGCCTGCAGCAGCATCAGGATGCTGGTGAAGCCCTGCGCCAGCGTGTCGTGGATCTCGGCCGCCAGCCGCTCCCGCTCGGCCATCGCGCCCGCCCGGCGGTTGGCCGCGGCCAGCTCCGCCTGGGTGGCGCGCAGCTCGGCGATCAGCTCCGCGCGCTCGCGGCTCTGCCGGATGATCCGGTCCACCCAGAACCCGAAGAACGCCGAGAAGCCCATGGTCACCGCGGCCCACAGGGCGAACGACACCACCGCACCGACCGTCGTGGACTCCCACAGGAACCGCAGCGCCGGCGTGGCGTTGAGGGCCAGCACCGTCAGCATCGCGCCGCGCCAGTCCAGCATCATGAACGCCTGCGGGCACAGCGCGAACAGCACCAGGGAGCTCTCCGGGGCCGCGATCGACGCGGCCCCCGACAGCACGACCGCCCCTGTCAGGTAGGCCAGGGTCGCCGGGGGCGGGGCCGCCCGGTCGGCGGACCGCCGCCCCAGCAGCAGGTACCACGGCGCCAGCGCGACCAGCAGCACCGCCGCGACCGCGTCGCGCTTCCACGCCTCGCCCCCGGCCAGCACGTAGATGACCGTGGAGACCAGCACGAGCGCGAAGTACGCCTCCCAGCGCCCCACGCCCCACCGCCACGCGTCGGGCTCGCGGGTCACCGCTCGTGGCGCCGCTTCCAGCGGAACGTCGTCAGGCACAGCACCAACCCTCCGATGCACCAGGCCGCCAGCACCAGGGCGATCCTGCCGTGCTCCCAGGAGCGGGCGGGCTCGGCCGCGAGCAGCACGTCGGGCAGCAGCGCGGACCGCAGCCCCTGGCACATCCACTTGAGCGGGAACAGCGCGCCGACCTGCTGCACGCCGGAGGGCAGGTCCCCGAACACGAAGAACACCCCGGAGATGAACTGCAGCACAAGATAGGGCAGGTTGAGCACCGCTGCGGCGCTGCGCCCCGACCGCGGGACGCTGCTCACCGCGATCCCCAGCAGCGTGCACGCCGCCACGCCGAGCACGAACACCCACCCGAACGTGAACCACCGCTGCGGCGTCGCGGGCGGCTCCAGGCCGAGCAGCGCGCCGCCGACCGCGAAGAGCACCGCCGTCTCGGCCACCGACAGCACCAGCGCCGAGACCGTCTTGCCGATGAAGTAGGACGCCCTCGGCATCGGCGTGCCGTACAGCCGCTTGAGGGTGCCGTCGTCGCGCTCGTTGGCGATGCTGATGCCCAGGCTGATGAACGTGGTGGACATGATGCCGCCGGCGATGATCCCGGCGGCGAAGTACTGGCGGAAGTCCACGCCCGTGTCGCCCACCTCGCCCTCGAAGATCGTGCCGAAGATCAGCAGCAGCACGATCGGCAGGCCGAAGGAGAACACCACGGCCTCCCGCTCCCGCACGAACGTCTTCAGCTCCAAGGCGCCGCGCGCCAAGCCCAGCTTGAGGGCGAGGGTCATTTCGTCGCTCCGATCATGGACAGGTAGACGTCTTCCAGGGACGGCCGGGTCACGGTCAGCTCGGGCACCTCGCCGCCGAACCGCTGGCTCAGCTCCGCCACCACCTGGGTGGGGGAGTCGGTGTCGATGCGCTGCGGGCCCTCCGGCCCCCGCCAGCTCACCCGCGCGGAGGCCGTGGCGCGCCCGCCCAGCCGCCCGGGGGTGTCCACCGCGACGACCCGGCCGGCGGCGATCACGCCGACCCGGTCGGCCAGCGCCTCGGCCTCGTCCAGGTAGTGGGTGGTCAGCAGGATCGTGGTGCCGTCGCCGGCCAGGCCCTGGATCAGGTCCCAGAACCGGCGGCGGGCGTCGGGGTCGAACCCCGTCGTCGGCTCGTCCAAAAACAGCAGCTCCGGCCGGCCGATGATGCCGAGCGCGACATCGACCCTGCGGCGCTGCCCGCCGGACAGCCGCCCGACCCGCCGTGTCGCCTGCTCGGCCAGCCCCACCGCCTCGATCACCTCGTCCGGGTCGCGGGGCCGCGGGTAGTAGGCGGCGAAGTGCCGCACCATCTCCCGCACGGTCAGCTGGGGGTCCTCGTTCGAGGTCTGCGGGACGATCCCGATGCGGGCCCGCCAGCCGCGGCCCGCCTTGGCGGGGTCGGCGCCGAGCACGGACACCTCGCCGGCCGTGCGCTGCCGGTGCCCCTCCAGGATCTCGACGGTGGTGCTCTTGCCCGCCCCGTTCGGGCCGAGCAGCGCGAACACCTCGCCGCGCCTGATGTCCAGGTCGACGCCCTTCACCGCGTCGACGTCCCCGTACCGCTTGCGCAGTCCGCGCACCCGCACCGCTGTGTCCGTCATGACTCAAGCGTCTTCCCGCGGCGGCCGCCGCGGGATCGGCGCGTCGGTCATCCCCGTGTCAACCGATCGGTGGACACGGGGGTGCGCGTGCTCGGCCGCGGCGGCGCTCAGTCCGGGAGCGTGCTGAAGCGGAAGGTGGTGGTGGAGCGGTACTCCTCGCCGGGCCGCAGCACCGTGGACGGGAACGACGGCTGGTTGGGGGAGTCGGGGAAGTGCTGCGTCTCCAGGCAGAACGCGTCGCCCTGCCGGTAGGCCAGGCCGCCGGTGCCGATGTGCGAGCCGTCCAGGAAGTTGCCCGAGTAGAACTGCACGCCGGGCTCGCTGGTCAGCACCTCCATCACGCGGCCGGACCGCGGGTCCTCGGCGCGGGCGGCGACCTCGCCGCCGTTCAGCACGAACGTGTGGTCGTAGCCCTTGCCGACCAGCAGCTGCGGATGCGTCTGGCGGATCCGGGCGCCGATCGGCTGCGGCTTGGTGAAGTCGAACGGGGTGCCCGCGACCGGGGCCGGCTCGCCGAGCGGGATCTGGTTCGCGTCCACCGGCAGGTAGCGGTCGGCGTCGATGGCGAGCCGCTGGTCGTACACCGTGCCGGAGCCCTCCCCGGCGAGATTGAAATAGGAGTGGTTGGTCAGGTTCACCACGGTCGGGCGGTCGGTGGTGGCGTGGTAGTCGATGCGCAGCGCGTCGTCGGAAACGGTGTAGGTGACGGTGGCGCGCAGCGTCCCCGGGTAGCCCTGCTCGCCGTCGGGGCTGACGTAGGTGAGGACGATCGAGCTGTCGCCGGCGTCGGCGACGTCCCACACGCGCTTGTCGAACCCCTGCTCGCCGCCGTGCAGGCTGTTGGCGCCGTTGTTGCGCGGCAGCGTGTACTCCCGGCCGTCCAGCCGGAACCGGCCGCCCGCGATGCGGTTGCCGTAGCGCCCCACCACGGCGCCGAAGTAGCGGCTGCGCGTGACGTAGTCGTCCAGCGTCGCGCAGCCGAGGACGACGTTGGCCGGGGCGCCGTCGCGGTCGGGCGCCTCCAGGGTCTGCACGACGCAGCCGTATGTCAGAACGCGCACGCGCAGGGCGCCGCCCGTCAGCGTGTAGCGGTGCACGGGCGTGCCGTCGGGCAGCACGCCGAACCTCTCCTCGTTCATGTGACCTCACCGGATGGCAGGCGGGCGGGCCGTTCCTCGACGGGGGCCGCCGCGGTGGACTCGCGGACGACGAGCGTGGTCTCCAGGACGGTCAGCGCGGCGGGCCCCGGCTCCTCGGTGCCGACCAGCTGCAGCAGCATGTCCACGGCGGTGCGGCCGGCGGCGACCGTCGGCATCGCCACCGTGGTCAGCTTGGGCCGGTTCAGCCGGGCCTGCATGATGTCGTCGACGCCGACCACGCTGACGTCGTCGGGCACCCGCACGCCCAGCTCGGCCAGCCCCTCGACCAGCCCGATCGCGACCAGGTCGTTGTAGGCGAGCACGCCGGTGACCGCGGCGCGCGCCACCTCGGGCGCGGCGATCTGCCCGCCCTGCTCGGTGGGGGAGTTCGGGCCGATCACGGTCAGCTCGGCGCCGGCCGCCGCGGCGGCGTCGGCCGCGGACTCGCGGATGCGCCGGCTGTTCCACGACCCCTCCGGCCCGGACAGCAGCGCCAGCCGCCGGTGGCCGAGTCCGGCCAGGTGCTCGACCGCCAGCCGGGCGCCGTGCCCGACGTCCATCAGCACCGCGGGCAGCCCGTCCAATCGCCGGTTGACCAGGACGAACGGCACCTGGCGGCGGAGCTTGGCCAAAGTCCGGTCGCCCAGCCGCGGCGCGCACAGCAGCACCCCGTCCACCTGTTTGGTGAACGCCCGGATGAGCTCCTCCTCCACCCGCGGGTCCTCGTCGGTGTCGGCGACGAACACGTGGTAGTCGCGGGCGCGGGCGTGCGCCTGGGCGGCCTTGATCAGCGGCGGGAAGAACGGGTTGGCGATGTCGGCGACGATCAGGCCGAGGTTGTGGGTGCGGCCCGTGGTCAGCCCGCGCGCCGCGCGGTTGGGCCGGTAGCCCAGCTGCTCGGCCACCGCCAGCACGCGGTTGCGCGTCTCGGCGTTGACCAGGTGGGGGGCCGAGAAGGTGCGCGACACCGTGGAGACGTGAACGCCGCTGGCACGCGCGACGTCCCGGATCGTTACGGCCACGCTCTCCCCTTCCTGGGCGTTGGAACGCCTCATTAATGCAAACGATTGCAGCTCCGTCAACCGCGCCGACGGGGGGAGATCGCGGGGCGTCCTCCGGGATCGGCCCGGTCCGTCTGCGTTTTGTCAGGCGTGACGCATCTGGGTCACGCCGACCCCTTGACGTTTCGCTCGGATGACGCGAATGTTTCTGCAACCGGTTGCTGTGTGACCGGTGGCACACCCCCGGGCGACCCGCCCCCCTTGCGGCTCGGGGCGGGCGGAGGCGCACATACCGGCGGTAAGCGCTTTCAGTGCCCGCCTGCGCGTCCCCGCCCCGACCCCGCACCCCGGCCCCCGACCCGTCCCACCGAACCCGACGACCCGAACGACCGACCCGTAAGGAGGCGCTCGTGGCCATCGCCGAGGCGACCACGGCCGGGCGCGGCACCCCGCAGCCCCGGCGCAGACGGCGCCGCCGGCCCGCCCGCGGGCCGCGCACCCCGTACCTGCTGATCACACCGTCGGTGCTGCTGATGCTGGGCTTCCTGGTCTATCCGGTGGCCGGCGTCTTCTACTACAGCCTGCAGCGCTACAACATCACCAAGCCGTGGGACAACGGGTTCGCCGGGCTCGGCAACTTCCGCGACATGCTCGGCGACGACCTGTTCTGGCAGAGCCTCGGCTTCTCCGCCGAGTGGGTCGCCGCGACCGTCGGCTTCCAGCTGGTGCTCGGGCTGGCGCTGGCGCTGCTGGTGAACGAGACGTTCGTCGGCCGCGCGCTGGCGCGGGCGCTGGTGTTCTCCCCGTGGGCCATCTCCGGCGTGCTCACCACCAGCATCTGGATCCTGCTCTACAGCCCGACCACCGGCTTCACCCCGTACCTGGCCGACCTCGGCCTGGTCGAGCACGGCTCGTCGCCGCTGTCGGACACCGGCAGCGTCTTCCCCGCCGCCGTGCTCACCGAGCTGTGGCGCGGGGTGCCGTTCTTCGCCATCCTCCTGCTGGCCGACCTGCAGAGCATCCCCAAGGACCTGTACGAGGCGGCGTCGGTGGACGGCGCCACCCGGCTGCGCCGGTTCTGGCACATCACGCTGCCGCACCTCAAGGACGCCATCATCCTGGCGACCCTGCTGCGGGCGGTGTGGGAGTTCAACAACGTCGACCTGCTCTACACGCTCACCGGCGGCGGCCCGGCGCACCAGACCACCACGCTGCCGCTGTACGTGGCGCAGAAGGCGACGGTCGCGCACGAGTTCGGCTACGGATCGGCGCTGACCACGGCGGCGTTCCTGATCCTGCTGTTCTTCTCCATCCTCTACCTGCGCCTCAGCAAGTTCGGAGGTGAGCGGTCTTGAGCCGCCGTCCCACCATGACCCTGGACGACGAGCGCGCGGCCGGCGCCCCGGCGGCGTCCCCGGCGGACGGCGGGCCGGACGAGCCGGCCCGGCGCCGCCCCGCCCGGCGCGGGCGGCGCGGTGGCGCGGGCGGCCCGCGCAAGTGGGAGATCTACCTCCCGCTCGGCCTGTACCTGGCGTTCACGCTGATCCCGTTCTACTGGATGCTGCTGTACGCCTTCCGCCCGGCGGGCCGGACCGGCTTCCTGCCCTGGCCGCTGACGTTCGAGCACTTCAGCACCGTGTGGAACAGCGTCGGGTTCGGCGTCTACTTCCAAAACAGCCTCAAGGTCGGGGTGGTCGCGCTGATCACCACCACGGTGATCGCGCTGGCCGGCGGGTACGCGCTGGCCCGCTACCGGTTCCGCGGCAGGACGCTGTTCCTGGTGGCCATGCTGTGCACCCAGTTCATCCCCGGCGCCATGATGCTGATCCCGCTGTTCGAGATCTTCCGGGAGCTGCAGCTGGTCAACTCGCTGTGGAGCCTGGTGATCGCCGAGACGGTGTTCCAGCTGCCGCTGTCGCTCATCCTGATCAGCGGGTTCGTCCGCAACGTGCCGGTGGAGCTGGAGGAGGCCGCCTGGGTGGACGGCTGCTCGCGGCTGCGCGGCTTCCTCACCGTGGTGCTGCCGCTGCTGCGGCCCGGCCTGGTGGCGGTCGGCTCGTTCGCCTTCATCCACTCCTGGAACAACTTCCTGTTCGCGCTCATGTTCCTCAGCGAGCAGGAGAAGTACACCGTCCCCGTCGGCCTCAACTACATGATCGGCGAGTACGGCGCCGACTTCGGCGCGCTGGCCGCCGGCGGCGTGGTGGCGGCCCTGCCCGTCGTGCTGGTGTTCGCGGTCATCCAGCGCTACCTCGTCCAGGGGCTGAGCGCGGGCGCGGTGAAGGGATGAGCGTGCGAGGGGAAGCGGTGAGCGAGAACACGACGGCGGCGATCGCCGAGAGCGCGCTGGAGCCGGGGACGCGGATCCTGGTCACCGGCAGCGCCGGGCGGCTGGGACGCAGCGTGGTGACGGCATTGGCCGAGGCGGGGCACGAGGTGATCGGCGTGGACCCGGCGCCCGGCACCCCGGCCGACGCGGCCGCCGTGCTGCCCGCCGACCTCACCGACCTCGGCGAGGCGTTCGAGGCGATGGCGCGGTTCCGGCCCCGGGCGGTGGTGCACCTGGCCGCGATCGCCACGCCGTTCAGCCGCACCGACGCCTACACCTACCGGGTCAACACGCAGCTGGCGTTCAACGTGTGCGAGGCGGCGTCGCACTGCGGCGACGTGGAGCGCGTCGTGCTGGCCAGCAGCCCGACCGTCATCGGGTACGGCGCCCCGCACGGGTGGGCGCCGTCGTACCTGCCGCTCGACGAGGAGCACCCGGTGGCGCCGTGGAACGCCTACAGCCTGTCCAAGCTGGCCGCCGAGCACACCATGCGGATGTTCGCCGCCGCTGACGGCGACCGCGTCCGGTACGCGGCGCTGCGGCCCTGCTTCGTGGTGGCGCCCGAGGAGTGGCACGGCGCGCCGACGCAGAGCGGCCACCGCATCGACGAACGCCTCGACCGCCCCGAACTGGGCGGGATGTCGCTGTTCAACTACATCGACGCGCGGGACGCGGCCGAGTTCGTCCGGTGCCTGCTGGACGGGCTGCCCACGCTGGCCAACGGCGAGGTGTTCTTCGCCGGGGCGGCCGACGCGCTGGCCCGCGAGCCGCTCGCCGAACTGCTGCCCCGGCACCTGCCCGCCGCGGCTCCGCACTGCGCGGCTCTGGCCGGCACCGCCCCCGCGTTCTCCTCCGCCAAGGCCGAGGCGCTGCTCGGCTGGCGGCCCAAGCGCAGCTGGCGCACCGAACTGTCCACGGAGGTATGACATGCGGCTGCAGGGAGTGCTGTTCTTCCCGGTGACGCCGTTCGGCGCGGACGGCGCGCTGGACGAGGCCGTGCTCGCCGAGCACCTGCGCGCCGGGCTCGCGCACGGGCCCGGCGGGGTGTTCGTCGCGTGCGGGACGGGCGAGTTCCCGTCGCTGTCGCCCGCCGAGCACGACCGCGCGGTGCGCACGGCGGTGCGGGTCGCCGGCGGGGCCGCTCCGGTGGTCGCCGGGGCGGGCGGACCGCTCGGCGCCGCCCTCGACCAGGCCCGGGCCGCGGCGGCGGCCGGCGCCGACGGGCTGCTGCTCATGCCGCCGTACCTGGCCCAGGGGCCGCGGCACGGGCTGCGCGCCTACGTCGAGGCGGTCGCGCGGGCCGCCGGCATCCCGGTGATCGTGTACCAGCGCGGCGGGGTCGTGCTCGACCCGGACACCGCCGTGGAGCTGGCCCGCGTGCCGGGCGTGGCGGGCCTGAAGGACGGCGTCGGCGACATCGACCGGATGGCGCGCATCGTGCGGGCGGTGCGCCGCGAGATCGGCCCCGACTTCACGTTCTTCAACGGGCTGCCGACCGCCGAGCTGACCCAGCCCGCCTACCGGGCGATCGGCGTCGAGCTGTACTCCTCGGCGGCGTTCGGGTTCGTGCCCGAGGTCGCCGCCGCCTACCAGCGCGCCCAGCACGACGACCCCGAACTGGCCGAACGGCTGCTCGCCGAGTTCTACACGCCGCTGGTGGAGCTGCGCAGCCGCGTCCCCGGCTACGCGGTGTCGCTGGTCAAGGCGGGCGTGCGGCTGCGCGGCCTGGACGCCGGCGCGGTGCGGCCGCCGCTGGTCGAACCCGCGCCCGAGCACCTGGACGAGCTGGCCCGCTTGGTCAAGACCGGGCTCGCGCTGGTGGGGGCGGGCTCATGAGCGTCATCGCGGAGGTGCGCAGCAGCGTCCACCGGATCCCGCTGGTGCGGCCGTGGGGACCGGACACCACGCACATCCACCTGGTCGTCACCCGCGTCATCACCGACGACGGGCGGGCCGGCACCGGGTTCACCTGGGCGCCCAACGTCGGCGGGCGCGCCGCGCACGCCCTGCTGGAGTCCGACATCCGCGACGCGGCGATCGGCCTGCCCGCGCATCCGGCCGTCGCCTACGACCGGCTGTGGTGGCACCTGCACGAGGCGGGGCGCGGCGGGCTGACCACGATCGCGCTGGCCGCCGTCGACCTGGCGCTGTGGGACCTGCACGCCCCGGCCGGCCTGGTCGAGGCGGTCGGCCGCCGCCGCGACGCCGCCCCCGTCTACGGCAGCGGCGTCAACCGCCACTACACGGTGGACGAGCTGGCCGACCAGGCCCGGCGCTGGGTCGGGCGGGGCCTGACCGCCGTGAAGATCAAGGTCGGGCTGGCGGATCTGGACGAGGACGTCGCCCGCGTCGCCGCCGTCCGCCGCGTCATCGGCCCCGGCGTGCGGCTCATGCTGGACGCCAACCAGCTGTGGGACCTGCCCCGCGCGCTGCGCGCCATCGAGGCGTTCCGACCGCACGACCCGTACTGGATCGAGGAGCCGCTGCCCGCCGACGACGTGCAGGGGTACGCGCGGCTGCGCGAGGGCGCGCCCGGCGTGCCGATCGCGCTCGGCGAGAACACCCACACCCCCTGGCAGTTCCGCGACCTGCTCACCGCGGGCGCCTGCGACATCCTGCAGCCCAATGTGGTGCGGGTCGGCGGCGTCACCCCGTTCCTGCGCATCGCCGAGCTGGCCCGCGCCTTCAGCGTGCCGGTCCATCCGCACCTGCTGCCCGAGCTGTCCGGGCAGCTGGCGTGCTGCCTGCCGCTGCCCGCGATGGTCGAGGACGTGGAGGACGCCTCGTTCGCCGCGCTCGGCCTGCTCGACACCGCCGCCCCGCCGCCCGTGCGGATCGGGGACGACGGCCTGCTGCGTCCCGGCGACGGCCCCGGACTCGGGCTGCGCTTCGACGCGGACCTGCTGAAAAGCTCCCGGCTCGACGACGACGGAGGAAACTCGTGAAGCTCACCGCGACGGTCGTCACGTCCGCCTTGACCATCGGCAGCGTCATCGGCAGCGCCCTCGCCGCGCCGGCCGCCCACGCCGCCACGTCCCGCACCGCCTCCCAGGCCGCCGTCTCCCAGGGCGCCGTCTCCCAGGGCGGGGGGCACCGCACCGACCTGGGCCGCCAGACGCTCGCGCCGAACGACGGGTGGGCGGCCGCCGAGGGCGGCACCACCGGCGGCGCCGCGGCCGCCCCCGAGAACGTCGTCACCGTCCGCACCCGGCAGGAACTGGCCGCCGCCGTCGCCGGCGACACCCCGAAGATCGTGTACGTGCGGGGCCACCTGAAGGGCGGCGACGACTGCGACGCCTACGCCGACCCCGAATACAGCCTCGACGCCTACCTGGAGGCGTTCGACCCGGCGCACTGGAGCGGGCCCGCGTCCGGGCCGCTGGAGGAGGCCCGCAAGCGCTCCACCGACAACCAGCGCAAGGACGTCGTCGTCCGCGTCGGCTCCAACACCACGATCGTCGGCGTGGGCAAGGGCGCGCGGCTGACCGGCATCAACCTGATGGTGCAGGACGCCGAGAACGTCATCATCCGCAACCTGGACGTGCAGGACGCCTACGACTGCTTCCCCGGCTGGTCGGGGGCGGACTGGAAGACCGAGTTCGACAACATCACCGTCTCCGGCTCCCGGCACGTGTGGGTGGACCACGTCACCCTCGGCGACGGCGACCGCCCCGACTCGGCCGAGCCCAAGTACTTCGGCAAGGTCTGGCTGCACCACGACGGCCTGCTCGACGTGGTGAACGGCAGCGACCTGGTGACCGTCTCCTGGTCGAAGTTCGCCGACCATGACAAGTCGCTGCTGTGGGGCAACAGCGACAGCGCCACCGGCGACCGCGGCAAGCTGCGCGTCACCCTGCACCACAACGAGTTCCGCGGCCTGATCCAGCGGGTGCCGCGGGTGCGGTACGGGCGGGTGCACGTCTACAACAACTCCTACGTGTGGTCGCCGCAGTCGCTGTACGCGTGGGGCGCGGGCAAGGAGTCGGCGATCTACGCGCAGAACAACCACTTCAGCGCCGGCACCCCCGCCGAGAAGATCATCTACAACTGGGGCGGGACCGCGATCCACGCCGAGGGCACCTACGTGGGGAACCGGCCCGTCGACGCCCTGGCCGCCTACAACGCCGCCAACGACCCCGACCTGTCGGGCGACGTCGGCTGGACGCCCACCCTGCACGGCCGCATCGACCCCGCCCCAGCCGTCCCGGGCCTGGTGCGCGCCCGGGCCGGAGCGGGCCGCGTGTCATGACGGGCGTCATCCTGGTCGGCGCCCACGGGCACGGGCGCTGGCACCTGGACAACCTGCGCCGGGCGGCCGCCGCCGGGACGGCACGCCTCGCCGGCGTCTGCGACCTGCGGCCGGTGGACGAGGCGGCGCTCGCCGGGTTCGACCCGGCGCCGGAGCAGTCGCCCGACCTGCCCGCGCTGATCGACCGCACCGGCGCCGAGGTCGTCATCGTCGCCACGCCCATCCCCACCCACGCGGAGCTGACGCTGGCGGCGGTGGCGCGCGGCGCGCACGTCCTGCTGGAGAAGCCGCCCGCCGCCACCTACGCCGACTTCGAACGCATCGCCGCCGGGGTGCGGGACGCCGGACGCGCCTGCCAGATCGGCTTCCAGAGCCTGGGCTCCGCGGCGATTCCCGCGGTGTGCACCCTGATCGCCGACGGGGCGGTCGGCCGGGTGCGGGGGATCGGCGCCGCCGGGGCGTGGCTGCGCACGTCCGCCTACTTCGCCCGCGCCCCGTGGGCCGGGCGGCGGCGCGCTGGCGGCACCGACGTGGTCGACGGCGCGCTGACCAACCCGTTCGCGCACGCCGTGGCCACCGCCCTGGCGGTGGACGGCAGCGAGGGCCCCGGCGACGTCGCGGGCATCGAGCTGGAGCTGTTCCACGCCTTCCCGATCGAGAGCGACGACACCTCCTGCCTGCGGCTGCGCACCGCGCGCGGCACGGTCGTCACGGTCGCGGCGACGCTGTGCGCGCCCAAGCGCACCGAGCCGTACCTCATCGTGCACGGCGAAAAGGGGCGCATCGCGCTCACCTACACCCGCGACGAGGTGCGCCTGGAACGGCCCGGCCGCGACCCGATCGTCTCCGTCCACCCGCGCACCGACCTGCTGGACAACCTGCTCGCCCACGTGCGCGGCGACGCCGAGCTGCTCGTCCCGCCGGAGCGCACCGCCGCGTTCATGCGGGTGCTGGACGCCGTGCGCACCGCGCCGGACCCGCTGCCCATCCCCGACGGGCGGCAGCGCGTCACCACCGCGGACGGGCAGCAGCGGCGCGAGCTGCCCGGCGTCGAGGCGCTGGTCGCGGCCAGCGCCGAACGCCTCGCCCTGTTCTCGGAGCTGGGCGCGCCGTGGGCGGTCCGCGAGGAGGTGCCCGGATGACCGCCGGACCGGTGGAGCTGACCTGCGCGGGACGCGTGGTCGCCGAGTACGTGACCCGGCCGGACCTGCCGGCGGCCCTGTCGCCCCGCCCCTACTTCCACCCGGTGCGCACCTTCGCCGGGACCGAGGTCACCGAGCTGACGCCCGCCGACCACCGGCACCACCTCGGCGTCAGCATCGCGGTGCCCGACGTCGGCGGGCGCAACTTCTGGGGCGGCCGCACGTTCGTCCGCGGCCGCGGCCCGACCTGGCTGGACAACCACGGCGTGCAGCGGCACCTGAGCTGGGCGGGCCGCGCCGCCGGCGCCTTCACCGAGACGCTCGCCTGGATCGGCGCCGACGGCGAGGCCGCCCTGCGGGAGCGGCGGGACGTGCGCGCGGTCGCGGCGGGCGACCACTGGGCGCTGGACGTGGCGTTCACGCTCACCAACGCCACCCGCGGGCCGCTGCGGATCGGCAGCCCCGCCACCAACGGGCGGCCCGGCGCCGGGTACGGCGGGTTCTTCTGGCGGGCGCCCGGCGCGTCCGCCGGCCTGCGGGTGCGCACGCCGCACGCCGAGGGCGAGCAGGCCGTGCACGGCGCCCGCGCCGACTGGCTGGCGCTGACCGGCACCGCACCCGACGGCCGCGCCTGGACGCTGGCGTTCCTGCCCGCCGACGCCGCCACCGCCGCCGACCCGTGGTTCGTGCGGGTCGCCGAGTACCCGGGGGTGGGGTCCTCGCTGGCCTGGGAGCGCTCCCTCCAGGTGCCCCCGGGCGGCTCCGTGGCCCGGCGCATCGTGACGGTCGTCGCCGACGGGCACCTGTCCGACGCCGAGATCGGCAAGCTGCGGGAGGCCCTGTGCCCGGCTCGGTGAACACGCCCGGCTCGGTGAACGCGCCCGGCTCGGCGGCCCGGCTGCAGTGGACCGCCGACCTGGGCGACGGCACGTACCGCAACCCGGTGCTGAACGCCGACTGGTCCGACCCCGACGCGATCCGCGTCGGCCGCGACTACTACCTGACCGCCTCCAGCTTCCACCGCGTGCCGGGCCTGCCCGTGCTGCACTCCCGCGACCTGGTCAACTGGACGATCATCGGGCACGCGCTGCCCGAGCCCGAGCCGGCCGAGGCGTACGCGGCACCGCGCCGGGGCCACGGCGTGTGGGCGCCGGCGCTGCGCCACCACGCCGGCCGGTTCTGGATCTTCTACCCGGACCCCGACCGCGGGATCTACGTCGTCACCGCCGCCGACCCCGCCGGGCCGTGGACGCGGCCGCGCCTGCTCAAGCCCGGACGCGGCCTCATCGACCCCTGCCCGCTGTGGGACGAGGACGGCTCGGCCTACCTGGTGCACGCCTGGGCCAAGAGCCGCGCCGGGTTCAACAACCGGCTCACCCTGCACCGGATGAGCCCGGACGCCACCCGGCTGCTGGACGAGGGCACGGTCGTCGTGGACGGCGACGAGATCCCCGGCTGCCGCACCCTGGAGGGCCCCAAGCTGTACCGGCACGGCGGCCACTACTGGATCTTCGCGCCCGCCGGGGGAGTGGCCACCGGCTGGCAGTACGCCTTCCGCGCGCCCGGCGTCTTCGGGCCCTACGAGCACCGCGTCGTCCTGGAGCAGGGCGACAGCGACGTCAACGGCCCGCACCAGGGCGCCTGGGTGGACGCCCCCGACGGCGGGCACTGGTTCCTGCACTTCCAGGACCGGGGCGCCTACGGCCGCGTCGTCCACCTGCAGCCCATGCGGTGGCGCGCGGACGGCTGGCCCGAGATCGGCGTGCACGGCACGCCCGTCCGGCGGCACCGCAAACCCGTGGCGGGCCAGCCGCCCGCGGCCCCCGCAGCCGGCGACGACTTCGCCGGCGGGCGGTTCGGCCCGCAGTGGACCTGGCAGGGCGTGCCCGACCCGGCGTGGACCGGGCGGGCGCCCGGCGGCGGGCTCCGCCTGGCCTGCGTGCGCAGCGCCGACGCCGGCGACCTGCGCCGCCTGCCCGGCGTGCTCGGCCAGCGGCTGCCCGCGCAGACCTTCACCGCCGCCACCGACCTCACCCTGACCGCCGGCGAGCCGGGCGCCCGCGCCGGGTTGACGGTGCTCGGCGACGCCTACGCCTGGATCGGCCTGGAACGCACCGCCGCGGGAGTGGACCTGGTGTACCGCGTCGCCCGCCCGGACGGCCCGGAGCGGGACGCGGCCCCGCGGCGCCCGCTGCCCGACCCGGGGCGCCCGGTCCGGCTGGCCGTGCACGTGGGCGCCGGAGCCGAGTGCCGCTTCACCGCCGACGCGGGGACCGGGCCCCGGCCGTTCGGCGGCCCGTTCACCGCGACCGGGGCGCTGTGGGTCGGCGCCACCCTCGGCCTGTTCGCGGCCGCCCCGCCCGGCCCGGGCCCGGCCGCAGGCCACGCCGACTTCGAGGGCTTCCACGTCGACGGAGAGGACCACTCATGACGATCCCACCCCACATGAGAAGGGCAGGAACGACGATGACTCGACGCGGTCGCGAGCCGGGACGCGGAACCTTCCTGGCGAGAGTGCCGCTGGCGGCCACCGCGCTCATGGCGGGCGGCGCGCTGCTGCTCGGCGCGTGCGGCGGCGGCTCCGGGTCGTCCGGCGGCACCGTCACGATCACCTACTGGGACACCAACGCCAGCGCCGCCAACACCCCCCGGTGGCAGCACACCATCGCCGAGTTCGAAAAGCGCAACCCCACGATCAAGGTCAAGTACGTCGGCATCCCCATCGCCCAGGTGCAGCAGAAGATCGACACCGCCATCGCCGCCGGCGGGCTGCCGGACTCTGTCGGCATGACCACCGCGCTGCTGGCCTCGGTGGCCGGCCAGGGCGCGCTGGAGCCGCTGGACGGGCGGCTGGCCGCAAGCCCGCTCAACGGCAAGCTCAACAGCACCTTCCTGCAGCTCATCAAGCAGGCCGGGCCGGACGGCAAGCTGTACGAGCTGCCCAGCAACGCCAACATGGGCGTGCTGTGGTACCGGCCCGACTGGTTCAAGGAGAAGGGCCTCAAGCCGCCGGAGACCTGGGACGACTTCTACACCGCGGCCGAGCGGCTCACCGACGCCGGCAAGAACCGCTACGGCTACACCATCCGCGGCGGCGCCGGGTCGATCGCGCAGGTGCTGGAGTTCATCTACGCCCAGTCCGGCATCACCCAGATCTTCGACGCGCAGGGCAAGGCCACCATCAACGACCCGCGCAACGTCGCCGCGCTGCAGAAGACCGTCGCGCTGTACAAGAAGTACACCCCGAGCGCCGACGTCAACAACGACTACATCAAGATGACCGCCCAGTTCGACGGCGGCACGATCGGCATGATGCAGCACAACCTCGGCTCCTACGGCGACCACAAGAAGGCGCTGGGGGAGGGCAAGTTCGCCGGCCTGCCGATCCCCGCGCTGCCCGACGGGACCCGGGTGGTGATCTCCAACCCGATCGGCGGGACGGCGGTGTTCAAATCCAGCAAGCACAAGGACGCCGCCTGGAGGTTCGCCGAGTTCGTCTCGTCCCGGGAGATGTCCTCCTACTGGAGCCGCGAGCAGGGGCAGATCCCGGCCAACACCGAGTCGGCGGCCGAGCCGTGGATCAAGGAGAACCCCACCCTGGAGAACGCGATCAAGGCGACCAACGACCCCAAGACCAAGCTGGTCCAGCTGCCGTACTACCTGCCCGAGTTCAACGCCATGACCAAGTCGGAGGCCGAGCCGCAGTTCCAGAAGGTGCTGCTCGGGCAGCTGACGCCGCAGGCGTTCCTGGACGAGCTGGCCAAGAAGTTCACCGAGGCCGAGGCCAAGTACCGCCAGCGCAAGGGCGACTGAGGCGGGGGCACCTGATGCGGGGGGGGGCGACTGACGCGAGGGCGCTGACGCCCCGGCCGCGTCACCGGCCCGGGGCGGGGGACAGCACCGACGACAGCCATTCGAACGCCTGCTCCTGCATCGCCGCGTCGAAGACGTGGCCCACCGGGTGGAACGCCCCGGTGTAGGCGTCCGGACGCCCGGCCGCCCGGTACGACCGGCGCAGCCGGGCGTCCGCATGCCGCATGCCCTCGGGAGGGAACAGCGGGTCGCGCTCCCCGTACAGCACCAGCAGGGGGGACGGGGCGCCGAGCGCCACGATGTCGGGCCAGTCGCCCACCGCCGCAAGGCCGGGCGGCCACGACACCCACGAATGGGCGTCCACGTGCTCGCCCAGCATGTCCGGCAGCGAGGCCATCATCGCCACCACCACCGACGCCCGCACCTGAGGGCACAGCGCGTGCAGCATCCCCGCGCGCAGGCCGCCGCCCGACAGGCCGATGCAGCCGAGCGCGTCCGCCCGCACGCCGGGCAGCCCGGCCAGCACGCGCGCCGCGATGAGGTCCTCGCGGGCGATCAGGCCGAGCAGGGACGTGCCCAGCAGGTTGCAGTACTTGGCGACGACCGGCTCGTGGTGGCGCGCGGCGGTGTCGTAGTACCGCGGCCCGCTCATCGACCCGCCCCGCCGTTCGGCGAGTTCGCGCAGGTCGTCGGCGAGGGCGCGGACGCGTTCGGGCATCGTCTCCAGCGGGAAGCGGCGGCTGCCCCACAGGAACACGTCGTGGCACAGCACCGCGAAGCCGCGCCGCGCCAGCTCCGCCGCGAACGCCCGGCCGCCGTAGATCTCCTCGCGCAGCGCGCGGATCTCGGGCGGCGTCCCGCCGGACGGGCCGTCGGCGATCTTCTCCTTGCCCCAGTACTTCATCCCGGCGTGGCAGTGCAGCGCCAGCACGCCCGGCAGCGGCCCCCGCGCGCCGGCCGGGCGCAGCAGCCAGGCGCGGGTGCGCGGCCCGAACCCGGGCGACCACGACAGCTCCTGGCCGTCGATCCCGCCGGCCGACCAGGCGCGCTCGGTGCGCACGCCGGCGTCGTCGCCGTACGGGGGCATGCCCAGCGACTCGTCGAGGCGGGCGCGCAGGGACGCGTCGGGGCGGGGCCACAGCGCACGCCGCCGTCCCGCCAGCTCCACCAGCCCGCCGAAGTCTCCCAGATGCCGCATAGGTCAGCACCCTAGAAGCCGAACTGCCCGCCCCAGGGGCCGACGGGGCGGGCAGGCGGAACGCCGGGAGCGATGGGCGGAGCCCCCGGTTCGTCGTTCCACCTGCAAGTCGCCGGGGCGGGGGCGGAAGGTTGCCGCGCCGCCCGGAAATATCTGTGAGAGATGTGAAAGACCGTCTTCCGGGCCGTACGGGGGCGGGGTACCTTCGGCGCGGTGTGGGAGCGCTCCCAGGGCCGGGACCGGTTCGCACCCCGTTCATCCGAGGAGGGTCATGCCGATGAGGTTCCGTCCAGCGCCGGCCGTCGCCGCCGGCCTGCTCGCCGCCGCCGCGGCCGTCGCGCCCGCGCCGCCGGCGGCCGCGGCACCTGCCGCGGCGCCCGTCGCAGCGCCTGCCGCAGCGCCTGTCGAGAAGGCCGCCGAGCCCACGCTCGGCGAGCTCGCCGCCGCCAAGAACCGCTACTTCGGGTCGGCCACCGACAATCCCGAGCTCAGCGACGCCGCGTACGTGTCCATCCTCAGCAGCGAGTTCTCCTCCATCACCCCCGGCAACTCGATGAAGTGGGACGCCACCGAACCGCAGCGGGGGCAGTTCGACTTCAGCGGCGGCGACGCCATCGTGGACCTCGCCCAGCGCAACGGGCAGCAGGTGCGCGGGCACACGCTGGTGTGGCACAGCCAGCTGCCGAGCTGGGTGTCGGGCGGCAACTTCTCCGCCGAAGAGCTGCGGTCCATCCTGCAGAACCACGTCACCACCGTCGCGTCCCACTACAAGGGCAAGGTCGTGCACTGGGACGTGGTGAACGAGCCGCTGAACGAGGACGGCACCCTCCGCGACACCGTCTTCTCCCGCACGCTGGGGGAGAGCTACATCGCCGACGCCTTCCGCGCCGCCCGCGCCGCCGACCCCGACGCCAAGCTCTACATCAACGACTACAACATCGACGGGATCGGCGCCAAGAGCGACGGCATGTACCGGCTCGTCACATCGCTCCTGGACCAGGGCGTGCCCATCGACGGCGTCGGATTCCAAGGGCATCTGGCGCTGCAGTACGGCTTCCCGTCCCGCATGCAGGAGAACCTGCAGCGCTTCGCCGACCTCGGCCTGGACGTGGCCATCACCGAGCTCGACATCCGCATGCAGCTGCCCGCCGACAGCACCAAGCTCGCCACCCAGGCCACCTGGTACTCCGACGTGACCAAGGCGTGCCTGGCCGTGTCCCGCTGCGTCGGCATCACCATCTGGGACTACACCGACAAGTACTCCTGGATCCCCAGCGTGTTCCCCGGAGAGGGCGCCGCGCTGCCATGGGACGAGAACCTGCAGCCCAAGCCCGCCTACGACGCGCTGCGTGTGGCCCTGGGCGGCACCCCCGGCGGCGGCGACCCCGACCCGGCGGCGTCCTGCAAGGTCTCCTACGCGGTCACCGCCCAGTGGAACACCGGCTTCACCGCGGCCGTCACCATCACCAACACCGGCTCCACCGCCATCAACGGGTGGACCCTGACGTTCGACCTGCCCGCCGGGCAGCGTGTGAGCCAGGGCTGGAGCGCCCAGTGGTCGCAGTCCGGGACGACCGTCACCGCCGTGAACGCCTCCTGGAACGGCACGCTCGCCCCCGGCGCGTCCACCTCCATCGGGTTCAACGGCACCCACGACGGTCAGACGCCCGCGCCCACCGCGTTCACCCTCAACGGCACCACCTGCACCACCGCCTAGAACAACCGGCGGCCCCAAAGCCGGGCGCCGCGGCCCGTTAGCGACGGTGACCCCTCTCCGCAGCGGCCCGCGGCGCCCTTCCACGTCCGCCCCGGGGCGGCCCCCGGCTCAGCGTTGGACGGGGTCGATGCGGCGGCCGTCCTGGCCGAAGAACAGCGCCCGCGACACGTCCAGCGCCAGCCGCACCGGCGCCCCGACCTGCTGCCCGTGCCCGGACCTCAGCCGCACCACCAGGTCCGACCGGCGGTGCGCGCCCACGTGGTCGGACGCCGGCTCGGGCTCGCCGCGGCGGTTCCCCAGCCGCAGCAGCGCACGGACCCGGTCCAGCACCGCCGGCTCGGTACGCGGGGCCGCGTCCTGCGCCGGCCGCTCCGCGCCGAGCAGGTCGCGGTCGACCACCGGAACGTCCGTCTCCACATGCGCCAGCCACTCGTGCCCGTGGTACTCCAGCGCGCGCAGCCGCCCCGACAGCCCGGCGCCCCCGTCCGGCCCGTCCACGGGCCACAGCGCGTCGGCGCGCACCCCCACCACGATCGGCATGCCGTGGTGGCGCGCCAGATGCTCCACCCGCGGATCGGTCCACGGCAGCCGCAGCTCCTGGCCGCCCAGGTCGATGGTGACGCTGCCCTCGCCCAGCTGCGCGTAGACGATCCCGGTGAGCAGGTTGATCTGCGGGGCGCCCAGGAACGCGGCGGTGAACGCGGTGGCGGGGTCCTCGTACACCTGGGTGGGTGTGCCGAGGTCCTCCAGGCGCCCGTCGCGCAGCACCGCGATCCGGTCGGCCAGCGTCAGCGCCTCCACCTGGTCGTGGGTGACGTACACGGTGGTCACGCCGAGGCCGCGCACCAGCGCGCCGATCTCCAGCCGCAGGTCGGTGCGCAGCGCCGCGTCCAGGTTGGACAGCGGCTCGTCCATCAGGAACACCGACGGCTCGCGGATGATCGCCCGGCCCATCGCCACCCGCTGCCGCTGCCCGCCCGACAGGCTGCCGGGCAGCCGGTCCAGCGTCTGGTCGATCTTCAGGGCGCGCGACAGCTCGACCACCTTGGCCCGGATCTCGGCCGGGTCCTCGCCCGCCAGCTCCAGCGGGAACGCCAGATTGCCGTGGATGCTGCGGTGCGGGTACAGCGCGCCGTTCTGGAACACCATCGCCACGTTGCGCTCGCGCGGCGGCAGGTCGGTGGCCGGCCGGTCGTCCAGCCACAGCTCGCCGCTGCTGGGCTGCTCCAGACCGGCGATGATGCGCAGGATCGTCGACTTGCCGCAGCCGGACGGGCCGAGCAGCACCAGCAGCTCCCCGTCGCGGACATGCAGGCTCAGGTCGCGCACCGCACGCACCCCGCCCGGATAGACCTTGCTCACCGATTCGAGGGTGACTGAGGCCATCGCTGCACCTAGGGTCGGGGGTCATGGGCGCGGCGCACCGCGCCCTCCTCGGGTGGTCCGGCCGTGCCCCCTCACCGACGGCGCCCTTGCGCATGCGATACGGCGCCCGCCGCACGGACCGAGGTACCCGCAAGTACACCGTGATGTACACCACTTTGTCCAGTGTGACTCGCGGGTTCGCGCAGGTGGCCGCGCGCCCCGGGGGCGCGCGGCGCACTCACGCCGACTCGCGCAGCACCAGATGGGTCTGCAGGATCACCACCGGCTCGGCCACGGCCTCGCCCCGGATCCGCGACACCAGCAGCCGCGCCATGCTGCGGCCCATCTCCTCCACCGACTGGTGGACGGTGGTCAGCGGGGGATCGGCCACCGGGGCGCTGGCCGAGTCCTCGAAGCCGATCACCGCCACGTCCTCGGGGATGCGGCGCCCGCGCTTCTTCAGCACCCGCATGGCGCCCAGCGCCATCGGGTCGTCGGCGGCGAACACCGCGTCCAGGTCCGGGGCGATCTCCAGCAGCTCCTCGGCGGCGGCGACCCCGCTGGCCTCGCTGAAGTCGCCGTACACCACCAGCTCCGGCAGGCCCGCCTCGGCCAGCGCCTCCCGGTACCCGGCCAGCCGGTCGATGCCCACGCCCATGTCCTGCGGCCCGGCGACGGTGGCGATGCGCCGCCGCCCCTGGTCCAGCAGGTACTGCACGGCGCGGCGGGCGCCGTCGCGGTTGTCGACGTCGACGTAGCTGACCGGGGACAGGCCCGGGGGCCGCCCGCCCAGCACGGTCGGCACCCCGTTGGCCTCCAGCTTGGCCGGCAGCGGGTCGTCGGCGTGCAGCGAGGTCAGCAGCACCCCGTCGACGTGCTGCCCGGTCAGGTACTGCTCCAGCCGGGCGTACTCGTCGGGGGACTGCGCCAGCGCCAGCAGCAGCTGCAGCCCGGTGGCGTTCAGCTCCGAGCTGATGCCGCGGGTGATTCCGGCGAAGAACGGCTCGTCGAACACCCGCAGCTCGGACTCGGCCACCACCAGCGCCACCGTGTCGGTCCGCCGGGTCACCAGGGTGCGGGCCGCCCGGTTCGGCACGTATCCCAGCTCGTCGATCGCGCGCAGCACCGCCTCGCGGGCCCGGCGGCTCACCCGCGGCGAGCCGTTGATGACCCGCGACACGGTGCCCCGCCCGACCCCGGCCCGCGCGGCGACCTCCTCCAGGGTGGGCCGGTCCGACGGGCGTCTCACCGCCATGGGCGCCCCGCCGTCCGCGCGGCCGCGCCGGGCCCACGTACGAGCCTGCGTCCGAGCCCCCGCATGAACCCGGTGTCCGGTGCCCGTCCGGGCACCCTGGTCTCCCGCATCTGTTCCGGCCCCTTCGTCGCGTGCGACGCCGTCAGCGGTGGTCCGGCAGTCCGCCCTGCCGGATCACCCGCGAGTACCAGCGTGCGCTCTCCTTGGGCACCCGGCGCTGGGTGGCGTAGTCGACGTGCACCAGCCCGAAGCGCTTGGAGTACCCCCATGCCCACTCGAAATTATCCAGAAGCGACCAGGTGAAATAGCCGCGCAGGGGCACGCCCTCGGCGATGGCGTCGTGGCAGGCGCGCAGGTGCGCCTCCAGGTAGGCGATGCGGTCGGTGTCGTTGAGGGGCAGGTCGCCGTTGGGGGGCTCGTCGTAGCCCGCGCCGTTCTCGGTGACGTACAGCGCGACCGGCGGGTACTCGCGGTGCAGCCGCACCAGCAGCTCGTGCAGGCCGGTCTCGTCGATCTCCCAGCCCATGCCGGTGACCGGGCGGCCGCCGTCGACGAACCGCACGAACTCGCTGCCCACCCAGGGGGAGTGGCCGGAGAACGGCGACGTCGCCGCCTGGGTGGCCTCGCCCGGGGTGCCCGCCACGGTGAACCGGGAGTAGTAGTTGACGCCGAGCTGGTCGAGCCGCTGGTTGATCACCGCCAGGTCGCCGTCCCGCACGCACGCGTCGAAGTCGTGCCCCTCCAGGTCGGCCAGCACGTCGGCCGGGTAGGAGCCGCGCAGCAGCGGGTCCAGGAAGAGCCGGTTCTGCATGCCGTCGATGCGGCGCGCCGCGTCCAGGTCGGCCTCCGACTGCGTCGCCGGAGAGACGGCGTACAGGTTGACGGCGGCGCCGAACCGGTTCTGCGGGCGGCGGGCGCGCATCGCCTCGACCGCCAGGCCGTGCCCGAGCATCAGGTGGTGCGCGGCGCGCAGCGCGGCGGCCGGCTCCCTTCGACCGGGCGCATGCTCTCCCGAGGCGTACCCCAGGAACGCCGCGCACCACGGCTCGTTGATCGTCATCCACTGCGACACCCGGTCGCCGAGCGCCGCGTGCACCTCCCCGGCGTAGTCGGCGAACCGGTGCGCGGTGTCGCGCTCGGGCCAGCCGCCGGCGTCCTCCAGCGGCTGCGGCAGGTCCCAGTGGTAGAGCGTCGGCCACGGCTCGATGCCCGCCTCCAGCAGGGCGTCCACCAGGCGGCGGTAGAAGTCCAGGCCCGCGGGGTTGAGCGGCCCGGCGCCGGACGGCTGCACGCGCGGCCAGGACACCGAGAACCGGTAGGCGGTCAGGCCCAGTTCGGCCATGAGCGCCACGTCCTCGCGGAACCGGTGGTAGTGGTCGACCGCCACGTCGCCGGTGTCGCCGCCCAGCACCTTGCCGGGCGTGCGGCAGAAGGTGTCCCAGATGGACGGCCCGCGGCCGTCCTCGGCGGCGGCGCCCTCGATCTGGTACGCCGCGGTGGCGGCGCCCCAGCGGAACCCCGCGGGGAACGCGACGGCGGGCGCGGGCTCGGAGCTGTGCTGTACGGAGGTCACGCCTTGATCGCACCTTCCATGATTCCGCCGATGATCTGGCGGCCGAACAGGATGAAGACGATGAGCAGCGGAAGGATGGCCAGCGTCGTCCCGGCGAACATCAGCGTGTAGTCCTTGAAGTAGGCGTTCGCCAGGTTGTTGATGGACAGCTGGACGGTCGGGTTCTCGGGGTTGAGCACCGCCAGCGGCCACATGAACTCGTTCCAGGTCTGCATGAACGTGAACAGGCCCAGCACGCCCGCCGCGGGCCGCAGCGCCGGCAGCACGACCCGCCAGTACAGGCCGAAGGTGGTGCAGCCGTCCACCCGGGCGGCCTCGATCAGCTCGTCCGGCACGGCCTGGTCGGCGTACTGGCGCATCATGAACACGCCGAACCCGGTGACCAGGAACGGCACGATGACCGCCTGCAGCCGGTTCTGCCAGCCCAGCTCCACCATGATCATGTAGAGCGGGATGATGCCCATCTGCACCGGGATCATCATGGTCGCGATGATCACTAGCAGCAGCGCGTTCTTGCCGCGGAAGCGCAGCTTGGCGAAGGCGAACCCGGCCAGCGAGGCGAAGAACACCGTGGAGACCGTGACGCACGACGACACGATCGCCGAGTTGACCAGGCCCTTGGCGAAGTAGGCGTCGGGGTTGTCGAACAGGCGGCCCACGTTGTCGCCGAAGTTGCCGCCCGGCGTCATCGGCGGCGGCACGGCGCCGACCACCTCGTTGCCGCGGGTCGCGACGATGATCATCCAGTAGATCGGGAAGATCGACAGCGCCAGCGCGGCGATCAGCGTGATGTAGGTCAGCGGGCTGGCGTCCCACAGCCCGCGCAGCCGCCCGGCGCGGCGCCGCGCGCCGCCGGAGCGGCCCGGTCGCGACAGCACGGCGGTCATCGCGCCCCTCCCGCACGCCGGACGAACAGGAAGTTGAGCAGCGAGAAGACGATGATCATCAGGAAGAGCATCCAGGCGATCGCCGCGCCGTAGCCGTAGGCGTCGCTACGGAACGCGTTGTCGAACATGTACATGGCGACGGTCTGGTACTGGTGCACCGGGCCGCCGTCCATCCGGCCGCTGCCGAACAGCACCGGCTCGGTGAACAGCTGCAGGCCGCCGATCGTGGAGATGATGACGGTGAAGAGGATCGTGGGCCGCAGCATCGGAACGGTGATCTGCCAGAACTGGCGCACCCGGGAGGCGCCGTCGATGGCCGCCGCCTCGTACAGGTCCTTGGGGATGGCCTGCATGGCGGCCAGGTAGATCAGCGCGTTGTAGCCGGTCCACCGCCAGTCGACCATCGCCGAGATCGCCACCCAGGACCAGCCGCGCGACGCCTGCCAGTCGATCGGGTCCACGCCGACCTGGCCGAGCAGCCAGTTGACCATGCCGTAGTCGCGGGCGAACAGCTGGGCGAACACGATCGCCACCGCCGCGGTCGAGGTCACCATCGGGGCGACCATGCCGATGCGGTAGAACGTGCTGGCGCGCAGCCGCCGGTTCAGCAGGTTGGCCACCCACAGCGCCAGCAGCAGCTGCGGCACGGTGGACATGAAGAAGATCCCGATCGTGTTGACGACCGAGCGCCAGAACGCCTCGTCGCCGAGCAGCTCCCGGTAGTTCTGCAGCCCGGTGAACTCCCGCAGGCCCGAGGCCAGCTCCCAGTCGTGCAGGGACACCCAGACGGTGAAGACCAGCGGGAACGCGCCGAAGATCAGGAAGACGATGTAGAAGGGCGAGATGAACAGGTAGGGCGAGGCCCGCATGTCGAGCCGCGCGAGACGGGTCCGCCAGCCGCGGCGGGGCGCGCCGGGCGGAGCGGACCGCTGCGCTCGGCCCGCCCGGTTGCGCCCGGAACTGGCCGGGCGCACGTCGACGCTCATGAAAACGTCCTTTCTGGGCGTCGGGGAGGTTCGGATGATGCGGCGCGCCTGCGACGCGTCGGTGTGGCGCCCGCCTTCCCGCGGGGAGGCGGGCGCCGGACGGGGGCCGGGGGAAGCGGCGGCGGCGGGTGGGGCGGTCGTCTGCTGCGCCGCCGCCGCGGCCCCTGGGCCTGCACGCTCCCGGGGGCCGGACGCGGTCCGGGATCTCCGGCCCGTCACGGCTCCCGGGAGGCGCGGGCGTTACCGTGCCGCCCTGGTGGCGGCTTCGACGGCGCGGTTCCAGGCGTCGGACGCCTTGATCTGGCCCTGGCCGACGCCGAGGAGGACGTCCTCGACGTCCTCACGCACGTCCTCGTTCTTCGGGCCGAGGTGCAGCGGCTTGACCGCGCCGGCCATCTCGCTGAAGATCTTGCCGATCGGCGCGTCCCCGAAGTAGGGGTTGGTCTTGCCGGTCACCGCCGGGTCCTGCTGGGCCTGCGGCGAGGACGGGAAGGTGTTCTTGTCCTTGAACGCGGCCAGCTGGCCCTGCGGGCTGGTCAGGAACTTGGCCAGCTCGGCGGCCTCCTTGGGGTGCTTGGACTGCTTGGGCACCGCCAGCCAGGAGCCGCCCCACACGCCGGCGCCGCCGGGCAGCTTGGCCACGTCCCACTTGCCCTTGCCGTAGTCGCCGGAGAACTCCTCGATGCCGCCGAGCATCCAGGCGGGACAGGGCAGCGTGGCGAAGGTGTCGCGCTTGAGGGCGGTCTGCCACTCGGGCGTGAAGATCCGCATGTTGGCGGTCAGGTTCTCGGTCTGGAAGCGCAGCGTGGTGTCGAATGCCGTCTTGACCGCCGGGTTGGAGCTGAACACCAGGTTGTCGTTGTTGTCGAAGTAGGTGTAGCCGACGGTCCTGCCGCCCTCCTGCGACACGGTGGTGCGCCAGATGGCGGTCGGCCCGTCCAGCCACTTGGTCTTGGGCACCTTCGCCTGGAACTTCTTGCCCGTCTCCAGGAAGCTGTTCCAGTCCGGCCACAGGTTGGACACCTCGTCGCGGTCCGTGGGCAGCCCGGCCTGCTTGAACAGGTCCTTGCGGTAGCACATGCCCATGGGGCCGATGTCGGTGCCGAGGCCGACCAGCTGCTTGCCGTCGGCGGTGATGCCCATCTTCCACTTCCAGGGCAGGAAGTTCTTCTCCAGCGACGCGCCGCCGTAGTCGAACAGGTTGACGAAGCGGTTGGCCTGCTGCATGTAGGTGGGCAGGATGCCCTCCTCCAGCGCGACCACGTCGCCGGCGCCGCTGCCGGTGGCCATCCACTGCTGCAGGCGCGGCTTGAACTGGTCGAGCTCGGCGACCTTGCGCTGCCGGATCTTGATGTTGGGGTGGGACGCCTCGTACTGCTTGTACAGCCCCTCGTAGCCGAACTCGCCGAAGACGTCGACGGTGAGCTCGATCGTGCCGCCGGACGAGCCGTTGTCGTCGTCCCCGCCTCCGCAGGCGGAGGTGGCGGCGAGAATCCCGGCGAGCACGGCGGCCAGGCCCGTTTTCAGTCCCCTGCCGCCGGGGACGCGGCGCGTGGTGGCCCTCATTGGGGGACCCCTCTCGTTCGTGAATCGGCTGTGGGAGCGCTCCCACGAAGGAAAGACTGTGCTCCACGTCACTGTCAATGGGTCGCAACATAACCGTTACGTTCGCGAAAACTTGCTGGTCCGCGACGTGTGGGAGCGCTCCCATCACGTTGCGTAAGTAAGTCCTGGCTGTGGCCGTGCGGGCGTGCGCACACCGGCGGTCGGCGGTTGACAGGCGCCGCGCGGACCGGAACTCTCGGGATATGGGAGCGCTCCCAAGCCGAGGAGCTTCGAGGAGCACGCATGAGAGCACGCATCGGCCCCGCCGCGGTGGCGCTCGCCGCGGTCGCGGGCGCGGTGGTGACGGGCACGGGCGCGCCCGCGCAGGCCACGGTGCCGCCTGCGCGGCACGTCACGACCGCGGCGACCGCCGCCGGTCACGCCGCCCGCGCGGGCAACCCGCTGGACGGCCCCGTCCGCTTCTACGTCGAGCCCGACACCAACGCCGGGCGGCAGGCCAAGGTGTGGGCGAGCGAAGGCCGCACCCAGGACGCGGCGTACATGCGCGCCCTGTCGCACATCTCCCAGGCGGTGTGGTTCACCGGTGGAACACCCGACGAGGTGCGCAGGTCCGTCCGCGCCACGATGCGCGACGCCGCCCGGCAGAAATCGGTGCCCGTCCTGGTCGCCTACTACGTGCCGGGCCGCGACTGCTCCCAGTACTCGGCGGGCGGCGCCCCGAACGAGCAGGCCTACCGCGCGTGGATCAGGGCGTTCGCCGAGGGCATCGGCGGCGGCGAGGCCGTGGTGATCGTCGAACCGGACGGCCTGGCGCTGCTGTCCAGCGAACCGTGGTGCAACGAGGGCGGCGGCGGAACCACCGGGCAGCCGGAGGACATGGCACTGGTCGAGCAGCGGTTCCGCGAGATCCGCCACGCGGTGGACACCTTCACCCGGCTGCCGCGCACCGGCGTCTACATCGACGCCGGCCACTCGGCCTGGCAGTCCATCAACGACTACGACGCCGGGTACGGGGAGCCGCGCGCCCAGCCCGGCATCGTCAGCCGCCTGCTGCGCGGCGGCATCGCCAAGGCCGACGGGTTCTTCCTCAACGTCTCCAACTACCGCGCCGACGCCGAACTGGTGTCCTACGGCACCGACGTCGCCAAGTGCATCCGGTTCCGGCAGCGCACGGGCGCGGCGTCCTGCACGCCGGACGACCTGGCCGCCGAGCCCGCCGACCCGCGCCGGCTCACCCACTTCGTGATCGACACCAGCCGCAACGGGCAGGGGCCGTGGACCGCCCCGCCCGGCAAGTACACCGACCCGCAGGAGTGGTGCAACCCGCCCGGCCGCGGCCTGGGCGCGCGGCCCACGACCCGCACCGGCAACGGGCTGGTGGACGCCTTCCTGTGGGTGAAGCGGCCCGGCGAGTCCGACGGGCAGTGCACCCGCGGCACCCCCGGCCCCGCCGACCCCGAATACGGGTCGGCCGACCCGGCCGCCGGCGAGTGGTGGCCGGAGTACGCCCTCGGGTTGGCTCAGCGGGCAGTACCTCCCCTGCGCTGAGCCCGGCCTCCCCCCGGGGGCCGCGGGGAGGGGCGCGGGGCATGGGCCGCGCCCCTCCCCGCTCGCATTTCCGGCGACAGGTCGCGCGATCGGCCGTGCGGTCAGTCGCGCGGCCCGGCGGAGGCGTCGGCCGCCACCGGCCCGCATGATCTGCCCCATGCGCTCCAGGTGGCCGGAACCTGGGTCACGGCCTGGTTCCACGTCACGGCGTGCAACGTCATCGGCGGCGACTACGACCCGCGGGCCAGGTCCTGCAGGGGCGTCCGACGGCCACCGCCGGTTGACCGCCCTGCCATCCACGTGAACCGCCGACCTCTGAGCGTCAGCACCGCGTGAGGGCCGCGTCCATGACCCGGTCCTCACCGCGGTTGATGCTCAGCCACTGGCCGGGGGCGGGCAGTTTCACCCCGTGGCCTGCCAGGCACTTCTGGAACGCGCTGTCCTTCACCACCCGGATCCGGACGGCCTCTCCCGGGGTGAGCAGCGACGCACAGGATTCGATGGCCGTGCGCATCCGCTCCTCGCCGCCGCTGTTGTTCTCGTCCTCGGGCAGCCGTATGCCCTGCTGCTGCAGGCACCCCCGGAAGGTGTTCGCGTCCGGCGCCCCGGGGGCGGTCGTCGCCGCCGCGGGCGTGGAGGCCACCGGAGGCGACGCGACGTGGGATGAAGCGACAGGTGGGGAGTCCGACTCGCCGCTGCATCCCGCGAGAACCCCCACCGCGAGCACGAGGCCCGCCCAGGTACCGACACGCATGCCTCACCTGACCATGCCGCCGCGTCTTCCGGGAGGCCCGTGACCGGCGTCGGCCGATATCGGTTTGGCATCGCCTGCCGCCTTCGGCCAAGCTCGCCCTGTGGACGATCTCGGTGTGCGGCTGGTGCGCGACCACACGATTCTCTCGGTGGTCGTGGGCTCGCGCGCCTACGGGCTGGCGGTCGACGGCAGCGACGTGGACCGGCGCGGCGTCTACGTGGCGCCGACGCCGCTGTTCTGGCGCTTCGACAAGCCGCCCACGCACGTGGACGGGCCCGGGCCCGAACAGTTCTCCTGGGAGCTCGAGCGGTTCTGCCTCCTGGCGCTGGACGCCAACCCGACCGTCCTGGAGTGCCTGTGGTCGCCGCTCGTCGAGCGCGTCACCCCCGTCGGCGAGGAGCTGCGCGGCCTCCGCGACGCGTTCCTCTCCCTGCGGGCGCATCGCACGTTTCTGCGGTACGCCGAAAGCCAGTTCCGCAAGCTGGAGGGCGACCTGCGCAACCGGGGCGAGCCGCGCTGGAAACACGTGATGCACCTGCTCCGCCTTCTGATCAGCGGGCGCCACCTGGTCCGGCACGGCGAACCGCTCGTCGACGTCGGCGAGTACCGCGCCGCGCTGCTCGCCGTCCGCCGCGGCGAGATGCCATGGGACGACATCGCCGCCTGGCGCGCCGAGCTGGCCGCCGACATGGACCAGGCCCTCGCCGGCACTCCGCTCCCCGCCGAGCCCGACCGCGCCCGCATCGAAAAGTTCCTGCTCTCCGTACGACGCAGAGAGGTCGCATGAACCTTCCCGAGGGCATGGCCGAGCACCTGGATCAAGGCCACCCGTACCCGCGCGCGTTCGTCACCGTCAGCGGCGCCCACCTGTACGGCTTTCCGTCCGTCGACTCCGACATCGACCTGCGCGGCGTCCACCTGCTGCCGCTCCCCGAGGTCGTCGGCCTGGAGACGGGGCAGGAGACCGTCACCTGGACGTGGGACCAGAACGGCGTCGAGGCCGACCTGGTCACCCACGACCTCGCCAAGTTCTGCCGCATGCTGCTGAACCGCAACGGCTACGTGCTCGAACAGGTCGCCTCACCGCTGATCGTGGCGACGTCCCCAGTGCACGAAGAACTCCTGGCCCTCCTACCGGACCTGGTCACCTCGGCCCACGCCCACCACTACCTGGGCTTCGGCCGCAACCAATGGACGCTCTTCGAGAAGACGGGCCGCCTCAAGCCTCTTCTCTACACGTTCCGCGTCCTGCTCACCGGAATACACCTGATGCGCACCGGCACGATCGTCGCCGACCTGAACGAACTCGCCCCCGAATACGGCCCGCCGTACCTCCCCGACCTGATCGAGGCCAAGCGCGCCGCCGAGCACGGCGCCCTCCCGTCCGACGCGCCCGCCCGCGCCCGCCTCGCCGACGACGTCAAATCCCTCACCCAACGCCTGGAGGAAGAACGCGACCGCTCCTCCCTCCCGACCAAGCCCACCGCCCACCGCGCCCTCCACAACCTGCTCGTCCGCACCCGCCTCGCCCGCTGAACCGTCACGGCGCCACGGACACCGGCGCGCATACGCAGGCCGAGCGCGGCAGTCCCGCCACCGCGGCACCGATGTCCACCGAGGGGGCCGGCAGCCGCCGGGAGATCAACGCACCCGCGAACTCGGGCTTGCGCAGTGTGGCCGACCGGCTCGATGCCGTCGAACAGATCCTTGAGCAGGGTGATCAACGCATCCACGCGCCCCGGCAGGGGCGAGGCCGGATCCGCGTAGCCGTCCGCCATGGCCGCCCCGATGTTGGCGGCCTTCCACACGCCCGCCTTCCCCTCGCCGATGCCGAGCCAACGAAGTACTGGTTCGTCCGAGGTACCGGTTCGCTGGTGGAACTGGCGGCGGCGGTTCGAAACCACGAGCAGTCGTCGGCCTGCTCTCAGATGGGCGCCATGAGGGCCCAGACGACTTTGCCTTGGCCAGTGGCCGAGGGACGGACCCCGGCCGGTCACGTCCAGCGGAGTGGTGTATGAGTCGGCCTCCGCGTGATCCTGTTTCTGCCGGTTAAGCAGTGATCGCCTGCTGGTCGGTCTCGTCCCCGCAAGGGCTGCCGTCAATCACTCGCAGTCTGGCTTTGGCGAGGAACTCCAGGCCCATGTAGCGGCGGCCCTCGGTCCACTCGTCGGTCTGCTCCATCAGCACGGCGCCGACGAGGCGGATGATCGCGGTGCGGTCG
>NZ_BSTN01000011.1 GCF_030269545.1 Actinomadura sp. NBRC 104425
AGGGCGAGGTGAAGGACGTCCTGCTGCTGGACGTCACGCCGCTGAGCCTGGGGATCGAGACCAAGGGCGGCATCTTCACCAAGATCATCGAGCGGAACACCACCATCCCGACCAAGCGGTCGGAGGTCTTCTCGACGGCCAGTGACAACCAGCCGTCGGTCGGCATCCAGGTGTTCCAGGGCGAGCGGGAGATCGCGGCCCACAACAAGAAGCTCGGCACGTTCACCCTCGACGGGATTCCGCCGGCGCCGCGCGGCGTGCCGCAGATCGAGGTCACCTTCGACATCGACGCCAACGGCATCGTCAACGTCTCGGCCAAGGACCTGGGCACGGGCAAGCAGCAGTCGGTCACGATCACCGGCGGCTCGGCCCTGCCCAAGGAGGACATCGAGCGGATGATGCGGGAGGCCGAGCAGTACGCGGAGGAGGACCGCAGGCGCAAGGAGCAGGCCGAGACCCGCAACCAGGCCGAGACGCTGGCCTACTCGACCGAGAAGTTCCTCAAGGAGAACACCGACAAGGTGCCCGAGGACGTCAAGAAGGAGGTCGAGGAGGCCATCGCCGAGGTCAAGAAGAACCTCGAGGGCGACGACGTCGACGCCATCCGCGCCAGCTCCGAGAAGCTCGCGCAGGTCAGCCAGAAGATGGGCGCCGCCATCTACGCCCAGAATCAGGGCGCGTCCGGTGAGCAACGGCAGGCCCCGCAGGACGATGGCGACGTCGTCGACGCCGAGATCGTGGACGACGGCAAGGCCGAGGACGCGCGCTAGGCGGCATCCGATGAGCACGCCCATCGACGACGACACGCCCGTCTACGTCATTTCGGTCGCGGCGCAGCTGTCCGGACTGCACCCCCAGACGCTGCGCGCCTACGAGCGGATGGGCCTGGTGACGCCGGTGCGCGCGGGCAGCCGCAACCGGCGCTACTCGATGCGCGACATGAGGACGCTGCAGGAGATCCAGCGGCTGTCGCGGGACGAGGGCGTCAACCTCGCGGGCGTCCGGCACATCCTCAACCTGCGCCGCGAGACCGAGGCGCTGCGGGCGGAGGTGCGGCGGTTGCGCGAGCTGGCCGACCAGCTGGGCAACGAGCTGGAGTCGGCCCGCGGCGTGGCCGCCCGCCTGGCCCGGGAGCTGCGCAGGCGGGGCAGGGCACGGGGCGGCGCGCCGGTGCCCGCCTCCGCCCGGGCGGACGTCCGGCCGCCGTCCCCCTGAACGCAGGGCGGCTCAGACCGTGCGGCCGGTGGGCGCCACCGGGCGGTCCCGGCCGGCCGGGCGCCTGATGAGGAGGGTGCCGCAGCACACCACGGCCCCCGACACGATCAGCACCAGGCCGGCCGGAGAGATGCCGAACGGCGGCGGGCGCGTCCGGGCGAGCAGGTCGTCGGCGGCGCCGGCCACCAGCGCGGCCGTGGCCAGGCCGCACCGCAGCACCGCATGGAAGGCGGTCAGCCCGAGCGTGCGGGCGGCGCCGTCCAGGTTCTCCTGCAGGTGGGTGATCGCGCCGACCAGCGCGCCGGTGGCGGCGGCCCCGAACAGCACCGCGCCGGGGTACGCCCAGGCCGGCGACGCCAGCGCACCCATCGCGATGACCACCAGGCCCTGCGCCGCGGTGGCCACCCGGACCTGCCCGATCAAATCGCGCCGCCCGTACCGGCGGGCGGCGAGCAGGCCGAGCAGCGCGCCGACGCCGAACAGCGCCACCAGGGCGCCGAACCCGACGGGGCCGGCGCGCAGCACGTCCCGCACGAACGGGATGCCGACCGAGAACAGCGAGCCCAGCCCCAGCGAGACGACCGCCACCGCGGGCAGCACCGCCGCCATCACCGGCATCCGCAGCGCGGCCAGCAGCCCCGCCCCCGGCCGGACGGCGCCGCCGGCGGGCCGCCGTTCGCCGCGCCGCGGCCCGAGGTCGGGCAGGCCGCGCACCGCGACGAACGACACCAGGTAGGTGACCGCGTCCAGCCAGAACACCGCGACGAAGCGTCCGTGGCCGGTCCAGCCGAGCACATCCGACAGGAACAGCAGCGCGCCGAACGCCCCCGCGCCCACCGGGATCATGCCGTAGGACGTGGCCATCGTGATGCCGTTGGCCAGCTGCAACGTGCCCCGGTCGGGGGTGCCGCGGCGGCCTGCGACGATGACGGGCACGGCCGCGTCCCGGGCGGGCAGGAACATCAGGCCGACGACCTCGATGGCGAACGCCCACGCGTACACCCACCACAGCGACGGCACGACCGGCAGGGCGAACGCCATCCCCGCGCGGACCAGGTCCGAGGTCATCATCACGCTGCGGCGCCGCCACCGGGTCACCACGCGGGCCGCCAGCGGCGCGCCCAGCGCCGACGGCAGCAGCCGCAGGACCAGCACGCCGCCCACCGCCGTGGTGGAGCCGCTGAGCTCCAGCACCAGGTACATCAGGGCGAGCGTGCCCATCCAGTCGCCGAACGAGGAGACCGTCTGCCCTGCCAGCAGGCGGCGGAAGGCGGGGCTGTTCAGCCGTTCGCCGGTCCCCATGGGATCCCCGAGACGGCGCGTCCGGCGGGCGGGACGTCCACAGCGACGTGCTTCCCCGCCGGCCGCGCGGCATGCTCGAAACGCCCCGCCGGGACCTCGTAGGCTGCGGGAATGGTGTTCCGGCGGCGGCAGTCGGCGCGGGGGAGGACCGCGCTGGTCACGGGCGCGTCGGCGGGCCTTGGCCGGGCGATCGCGGTCGCCCTGGCGCGCGACGGCGCCCGCCTGGTCGTGCACGGCCGCGACGAGCGGCGGCTGGCGGAGACGGCCCGCGCCACCGGCGGCGTTCCGATCGCCGCCGACCTGGCCGACCCGGCGCAGGCGCGGTGGCTGGCCGAGGAGGCGCTGCGGCGGGCCGGGCGGGTGGACGTCCTGGTGCTCAACGCCGGGGCCGGGTGGGCCGGCCGGTTCACCGACATGCCGGAGGGCGCCGCCGCCCACCTGCTGGCGGTCGATCTCGCGGCGCCGATCATCCTGACCAGGGTGCTGCTGCCGCAGATGCTGGCGCGCGGCGGCGGGCGGCTGCTGTTCGTCACCTCGATCGCCGGGCGGGTGGGCGTGGCGGGCGAGGCCGTCTACGCCGCCGCCAAGGGCGGGCTGGACGCCTTCGCCGAGAGCCTGCGCCTGGAGCTGCGCGGCACCGGCGTCACCGTCGGCGTGCTGGTCCCCGGCGTGGTCGACACCGGGTTCTTCGAGCGGCGCGGCGCTCCGTACGCGCGGCGCCGCCCGCGGCCGCTGCCGCCCGAGCAGGTCGCCGAGGCCGCCGTGCGGGCGGTCGCCGCCGGGTCGGCCGAGGTGCACGTGCCCGGCTGGCTGCGGCTGCCGGTCGCCGTCCGGGCCGCCGCCCCCGGGCTTTACCGGACCCTGGCGGGACGATTCGGAGAACGCGTCTGACGGCCTATTTGCCGCGTCGCCGAAAACATTCCCGACACCCTCCGTCCGCTTTTCCAAAGAAGGGGCGGCGATTGGCGGGCGAACGGGCATGACTGCTGCTGGAAGTGGCGGGCGGGTTGTTCGTTGCCAATCCCGTCGCACCCCGGTCGTGGTGACCGGCCTGGTGGCCTGGCGTGCAACTGGCCTGGCCCTGGCGGCTTGGTCGGCCGGACACCGAAGGGAGGACATGTCCGCGAACGCGCAGGCGTGGGATCCGGCAGCAGGTCCACGGACACTGGACGAATACGTGCGCCGGGAGAATTTCCCGGTCGCCACGCGATTGCTGCCCGCCCGCCATCGCATGCACCTTCTGGCGGTGTACCGGTACGCCCGCTTCGTCGACGACATCGGGGACCGGGCGCCGCCGCGGGAGCGCAAGGCGCTGCTCGACGAGGTGGAGACCGACCTGCGCCGCCTGTACGAGCGCGGCGCGCCCGAACTGCCGCCGCTGGCCGCGCTGGCCGCGACGGTGCGCGACTGCCGGGTGCCCGCCGAGCCGCTGCGCCGCCTGATCGAGGCCGGCCGGCAGGACCAGGCCGTCACCCGGTACGAGACGTTCGACGAACTGGTGGCCTACTGCGCGCTGTCGGCCGATCCGGTCGGCCGCGTCGTGCTGCACGTGTTCGACGCGGTCACCCCGGACCGGATCGCCCTGTCCGACCGCGTCTGCACCGCCCTGCAGATCATCGAGCACTGCCAGGACGTCGCCGAGGACTACCGGCGGGGGCGGATCTACCTGCCGGAGGCGGACCTGCGCCGGTTCGGCTGCGTCGAGCGGGACCTGACCCTGGCCGCCACGCCCACCCGGCTGCGCGGCGTGATCGCGCTGCAGGCCGCGCGGGCGCGCCGCCTGCTCGACGAGGGATCGGCGCTGGTCGGCGGCCCGACCGCGGCGACGCGGCCGATGGGGCGGGACGGCGCCGCGCGGCCGACGGGGCGCGACGGCGCCGACGGGGTGCGGCTGCCGGGGTTCGCGCGGCTCGCGGTGGCCGGATACATCGCGGGCGGGCGCGCCGCCCTGGCGGCCCTGCACCACCGCGGCTACGACGTCCTCGCGGATCCGCCGCGCCCCGCGAGAACACGGCTGCTGATCGAGTGGTCACGGATGCTCGGAAGGAGATGACCAGTGGATCCGTCCGACGGCTACCGGTACTGCGAGCAGGTGGTCCGCTCGCGGGCGAGGAACTTCTCGTACGGAATCAGGCTGCTGCCGCCGCCCAAGCGGCGGGCGTTAAGCGCGGTGTACGCGCTGGCGCGCCGCATCGACGACTTCGGCGACGACGACGCCATGCCCGCCGACAAGCGGCTGGCCGCGCTCGTCGCCACCCGCAAGCAGATCAGCGACCTGGACAGCAGGCCGACCGACCCGGTGTTCGTGGCGATGGCCGACGCGGCGCGGCGCTACCCGATCCCGCTGGAGGCGTTCGCCGAGCTGGTCGACGGCTGCGAGGCCGACGTGCGCGGCGCCGCCTACGAGACCTTCGACGACCTGCTGGCCTACTGCCGCCGCGTCGCCGGGACGATCGGGCGGCTGTCGCTCGGCGTGTTCGGCGCCGCGGACCTGCGCGCCGCCGAGCCGCTGGCCGACGCGCTCGGCGTGGCGCTGCAGCTGACCAACATCCTGCGGGACGTGCGCGAGGACGCCCTGCGCGGCCGCGTCTACCTGCCCGGCGAGGACCTGGCCCGGTTCGGCTGCTCGCTGCAGCGCGACGCGTCCGGCCGGTTCACCGACCCGCCGTCCCGGCTGGTGGCGCTCATGCGCTTCGAGGCGGCGCGGGCCAGCGAGTGGTACGACACCGGGTTGCGGCTGATCCCGATGCTGGACCCGCGCAGCGGCGCCTGCGCCTCGGCGATGGCCGACATCTACCGGCGGCTGCTGGCGCGCATCGCGGCCGACCCGCTCGCCGCGCTGAACGGCCATGTGTCGCTGCCGCCGTGGGAGAAGGCCGTCGTGGCGCTGCGGTCGCTGTGGATGGTGCGGTGATGGGCGCGGCGGAGGAGGACGCGCACGTCGCCGTGGTGGGCGGCGGCCTGGCCGGGATCAGCGCGGCGCTGGCGCTGCAGGAGGCGGGGCTGCGCACGACGATCTACGAGGCGCGGCCCCGGCTCGGCGGCGCCACCTGCTCGTTCCGCCGCGACGGCCTGACCGTCGACAACGGGCAGCACGTGTTCCTGCGCTGCTGCACGGCCTACCAGGGGCTGCTGCGCAGGCTGGGCGTGCACAACCGGGTGCGCGTCCAGGACCGGTTCGACGTCACCGTCCTCACCCCGGACGGCGCCGCGGGGCGGCTGCGGCGGGGCCGGCTGCCCGGGCCGCTGCACATGCTGCCCGCGCTGGCCGGGTACGGGCTGCTGACGCCGTCCGACCGGCTGCGCGCCGTACGCGCGGCGCTCGCCTTGAACCGCCTCGACCCCGGCGATCCCCGGCTCGACCGGCTCGGCATGGGCGCCTGGCTGGCCGCGCACGGCCAGCGGCGGCGGCCGCGCGAGGCGCTGTGGGAGCTGTTCGTCACCGCCGCGCTCAACATCGGGCTGGACGACGCCGCGCTCGACTCCGCCGCGATGGTGTGCCGCACCGCGCTGCTCGGCCGGGCCGACGCCGCCGACATCGGCGTGGCCGCCGTGCCGCTCGGCGAGCTGCACGGCGCGTCCGCGCTGCGGCGCCTGCAACGCGCCGGCGGGCGGGTGCGGTTGCGGGCGAAGGCCGAGGCGGTGCTGGCCGGGCCGAAGCTGGTGGTGGACGGCGTGCCGGTCGCCGCCGACGCCGTCGTGGTGGCGGTGCCGCACTCGGCGGCCGCCGGGATCGTGCCGGACGAGGCGTGCCCCGACCGGGAGCGCTGGTCCGGCCTGGGCGCCAGCCCGATCGTCAACGTGCACGTCGTCTACGACACCAGGGTGACGGACCTGCCGTTCGCCGCGGCGGTGGGCTCGCCCGTGCAGTGGGTGTTCGACCGCACCGCCGTGGGCGGCCTGGACCGCGGCCAGTACCTGGCGGTGTCGGTGTCGGCGGCCGACCGGTGGATCGACGTGCCGGCGGCGGAGCTGCGCGCGGTGTTCGTCCCCGCCCTGGAACGCCTGTTCCCCGCCGCCCGGCGGGCCCGGGTCGCCGACTTCTTCGTCACCCGGGAACGCTGCGCCACGTTCCGGCAGGCCCCGGGCAGCGGCGCGCTGCGGCCCGCCGCCGAGACGAGGTTGCCGGGCGTGTTCCTGGCCGGCGCGTGGACCGACACCGGCTGGCCCGACACGATGGAGGGAGCCGTGCGCAGCGGCCTGACCGCCGCCCGTCTCGTCCGCCGCCACCTGCTCGGTCGGCGCGAGGGGGTGGACGCGCGATGACCGGCGTCCCCCTCGCCACCGCCGCCGGGCGCGTGCTGGTCGACGAGGCGATGCGCGCGGCGCTGGAACGGCTCGACCCGCTGACCCGCCGCGTCACCGCCTACCACCTCGGCTGGGTCGACGCCGACGGCAGGCTCGCCGCCGGGGGCGGCGGCAAGGCGCTGCGGCCGGCGCTGGCGCTGCTGTCGGCCCGCGCCGCCGGCGCGGCGCCCGAGACGGCCCTGCCCGGCGCCGTCGCGGTCGAGCTGGTGCACGCCTTCTCGCTGCTGCACGACGACATCATGGACGGCGACCGCACCCGCCGGCACCGGCCCGCCGCCTGGACGGTGTTCGGCCCGGCCGCCGCCATCCTCGGCGGTGATGCGCTGATGACCGTCGCGGTCGAGCTGCTGCTGGACGAGGACAACCCGGCGGCGCAGCGGGCGGCGCGCGTGCTCACCGCGGCCACCCGGCGGCTCATCGCCGGGCAGGCCCGCGACCTGGACTTCGAGTCCCGCACCGACGTGTCGCTGGAGGAGTGCCTGGCCATGGCGGCCGACAAGACCGGCGCGCTGCTGGCCTGCTCCTGCGCGATCGGCGCCACGCTCGCCGGGGCGCCGCCGGCGCTGGTCGACGCGCTCGACGGGTTCGGCGCCGAGCTGGGCCTGGCGTTCCAGCTCGTGGACGACCTGCTCGGCATCTGGGGCAGCCCGGACACCACCGGCAAGCCCGTCCTGTCCGACCTGCGGGCCCGCAAGAAGTCCCTGCCCGTGGTGGCCGCGCTGGCCGCCGGGACCGCCGAGTCGCGGCGGCTCGCCGAGCTGTACGCGCGTCCGGCGCCGCGGCCCGAAGAGGAACTGCGCGAGACGGCCCGGCTGATCGAGGCGGCGGGCGGCCGGGCTTGGGCCCAGGCGCAGGCCGCGCAGCGCCTGGAACGGGCCGAGGCGCGGCTGGCGCGGGTGCGGATGGACGCCGCCGTCCGCGCCGAGCTGCGCGACCTGGCCCGCTTCGTCACAGCCCGCGACCACTGACCGACCACTGGGGACCACCTGGAACGGATGGCGACATGACCCCGACCCAAGCGACCACGACCGGCACGACGCACACCGGCATGACGCACACCGGCACGACAGCGGCCCGCACGGCCGCGCCGCGCACCGAGGAGGTGGCGGCCGCCCTGCACCGGGCCCGCGACCACCTGCTCGCCCTGCAGTCGCCCGAGGGCTGGTGGAAGGGCGAACTGCAGACCAACGTCACCATGGACGCCGAAGACCTGCTTTTGCGCGAGTTCCTCGGCATCCGCACCGCCGGCGACACCGCCGAGGCGGCCCGCTGGATCCGCTCCCAGCAGCGCGCCGACGGCACATGGGCCAACTTCCACGACGGCCCGCCCGACCTGTCCACCACCATCGAGGCGTACGTGGCGCTGCGGCTGGCCGGGGACCCGGCGGAAGCCGACCACATGCGCCGCGCCGCCGCCTACGTGCGCGACGCCGGCGGCATCGAGGCGAGCCGGGTGTTCACCCGCATCTGGCTGGCGCTGTTCGGGCAGTGGCCCTGGGACGAGCTGCCGGTCATGCCGCCCGAGATGGTGTTCCTGCCGTCGTGGTTCCCGCTGAACGTCTACGACTGGGCGTGCTGGGCGCGGCAGACGATCGTCCCGCTGACCGTCGTGGGTGCGCTGCGGCCCGTCCGGCCGCTGCCGTTCGACCTGCCCGAACTGCGCACCGGACGACGACCGCGCCGCCCCCGGGACGCCTGGGGGCACGCGTTCGACGCACTGGACCGTGCCCTGCACGTCTACCAGAGGCGGCCGGTGCGGGCCCTGCGCACCGCCGCGCTGCGCCGCGCCGCCGAGTGGATCATCGCCCGTCAGGAGGCCGACGGGTCGTGGGGCGGTATCCAGCCGCCGTGGGTGTACTCGCTGATGGCGCTGCACCTGCTCGGCTACGACCTGAAGCACCCGGTCATGCGGCGCGGCCTCGACGGCCTTGACCGGTTCACCATCCGCGACGACAAGGGCCGCCGCCTGGAGGCCTGCCAGTCCCCGATGTGGGACACGGTGCTGGCCGTCACCGCCCTGGCCGACGCGGGCCTGCCCGCCGACCATCCCGCGCTGCTGCGCGCCGCCGCCTGGGTGCTGGACGAGGAGGTCAAAGGGCCGGGGGACTGGTCGGTGCGGCGGCCCTTCCTGCCGCCCGGCGGCTGGGCCTTCGAGTTCGACAACGACGTCTACCCCGACGCCGACGACACCGCCGAGGCGATCCTGGCGCTGCGCCGCACCGCCCACCCCGACGCCGGACCGGCGATCAGACGGGCCGTGCGCTGGCTGACCGGCATGGCCTCGCGCGACGGCGGCTACGGCGCCTTCGACGCCGACAACACCCGCGCCCTGTGCACCCGCCTGCCGTTCTGCGACTTCGGCGCGGTGATCGACCCGCCGTCGGCCGACGTGACCGCGCACGTCGTCGAGGCCTTGTGCGGGGAGGGCCTGGCCGGGTCGCGGGTGGTGCGGCGGGCGGTGGTGTGGCTGCTCAACGCCCAGGAACCGGACGGCTCCTGGTTCGGACGCTGGGGCGCCAACCACGTCTACGGGACCGGCAGCGTGGTGCCCGCGCTCGTCGCCGCCGGCGTCCGCTGCGACAAACCGCCGATCCGCCGCGCCGTCGCCTGGCTGGAAGCGCACCAGAACCCCGACGGCGGGTGGGGCGAGGACCTGCGCTCCTACGACGACCCCGGGTGGATCGGCCGGGGCGTGTCCACCCCGTCCCAGACGGCCTGGGCCCTGATCGCCCTGCTGGCCGCCGGTGAACGCTCCGCCGCCGTGGACCGCGGCGTCGGCTGGCTCGTCCGGCACCAGCGCGACGACGGCACCTGGGACGAGGACCACTACACCGGCACCGGCTTCCCCGGCGACTTCTACATCAACTACCACCTGTACCGGCTGGTGTTCCCGGTGAGCGCCCTGGGCCGCTACCTGGAGGAGGCGAGGCCGTGACTTCCCGCGAGGACACGACGCGACTCGTGGTGTGCGCGGCCCTGGGCATCGAAGCGCGCGCCGTCGACCATCCGGGCCTGCGCGTCGTCACGGTCGGCGCCGGACCGCACCGGGCGTACCGGGCCGCCGCGCGGCTGCCGGGCTTCGACGCGCTCGCCGTGACCGGGTTCGCCGGAGCGCTGGACCCGCGGATCCGGCCCGGCAGCCTGGTCGTCGCGACCGAGATCCGCGGCCCGGACGGCGCCGTCCCCTGCCCGTCGGCGGAACTGCTCGCCGGGCTGCTGGAACGCGGCGGCGCGCCCGTGCACTGCGGCCCGCTGCTGACCAGCGACCACGTCGTGCTCGGCCGCGGCGAACGCGCCGCGCTCGCCGCCACCGGGGCGCTGGCGGTGGACATGGAGTCCGCCCCGCTGGCCGCCGCGGCGGCGGGACGCCCGTACGCCGTCGTCCGCGCGATCGTGGACACCCCCGACCGCCCGCTGCTGAGCCCCGCCACCCTCACCGGCGGGCTGGCCGCGCTGCGCCGGCTGCGGACGGTCGGCCCGGCGCTGGCGCGCTGGGGCGCGGCCGTCGGCCCGCGCCGCGTCCTGCTCGCCTCGCCGCGGTCGTTCTGCGCGGGCGTGGAACGCGCCATCGAGATCGTGAAGCGCGCGCTGGCCGAGCACGGCCCGCCGGTGTACGTGCGCAAGCAGATCGTCCACAACGTGCACGTGGTGGCGGACCTGAGGCGGCGCGGCGCGGTCTTCGTCGACGACCTCGCCGAGGTGCCCGCCGGAGCCGTCGTGGTCTTCTCCGCGCACGGGGTGGCGCCCGAGGTGCGCGCCGAGGCGGACCGCGCCGGGCTGCGGGTCATCGACGCGACCTGCCCGCTGGTGGCCAAGGTGCACGCCGAGGCGCGGCGGTCGGCCGCCCGCGGCGACCTGGTGGCCCTCATCGGCCACGCCGGGCACGAGGAGGTCGAGGGCACCCTCGGCGAGGCGCCCGACGCGTCCGTCCTGGTGGAGACGGCCGAGGATGTGGCGCGGCTGCCCGCCGGCCGGCCCGTGTCCTACCTCATGCAGACCACGCTGGCGGTGGAGGAGGCCGAGGAGATCGCCCGCGCCATCACCCGCCGCTTCCCCGACGCCCGGGGGCCGCGCACCGACGACATCTGCTACGCCACCTCCAACCGGCAGCGCGCCGTCCACGCCGTCGCCCGCGACGCCGACCTGCTGCTGGTGGTCGGGTCGCGCAACTCCTCCAACTCCCGCCGCCTGGTCGAGGTGGCCGAACGCGGCGGGACCCCGGCGCTGCTCGTCGACGGGCCCGCCGACGTGCCGCTGGACCGGCTCGCCGCGGCCCGCGTCGTCGGCGTCACCGCGGGCGCCTCGGCGCCGCCGGCGATGGTCGGCGCGGTCGTGGACGCCCTGCGCGGCCTGGGCCCGGTCGAGGTGGAGGAGCACGCGGTGACCGTCGAGACCACCGAGTTCACCCTGCCCAAGGAGGTGCGGTCCTGATGGGCATGCCGCTTCGCCAGAGCCTGCGCATTGGCGCGCACATCCTGCGCAACAGGATCCGCGGCCGGGACAGGTTCCCGCTGCTGCTGGAACTGGAGCCGCTGTTCGCCTGCAACCTGGCCTGCGCCGGATGCGGGAAGATCCAGCATCCGGCCGACGTGCTGAAACGGCGCATGCCCGTCGAGGAGGCCGTCGCCGCCGTCCGCGAGTGCGGCGCGCCCATGGTGTCCATCGCGGGCGGCGAGCCGCTGATGCACCCGCAGATCGGCGAGCTGGTCGAGGAGCTGGTGCGGATGCGCAGGTATGTGTTCCTGTGCACCAACGCGCTGCTGATCCCCAAGAAGATCGACCTGTTCCGGCCGTCGCCGTACTTCGCGTGGGCCGTGCACATCGACGGGCTGCGCGACCGCCACGACGCGTCGGTCTGCAAGGACGGCGTGTTCGACCAGGCGGTCGCCGCCGTCCGCGAGTGCCGCCGCCGCGGGTTCCGCGTCACGACCAACACCACGTTCTTCAACACCGACACCCCGCGCACCGTCATCGAGGTGCTCGACTACCTCAACGACGAGCTCGGCGTCGACCAGATGATGATCTCGCCGGGCTACGCCTACGAGAAGGCGCCCGACCAGGACCACTTCCTCGGCGTCCGGGAGACCCGGGAGCTGTTCCGCAAGGCGTTCGCCGGCGGCAACCGCAAACGGTGGCGCCTCAACCACTCGCCCCTGTTCCTCGACTTCCTGGAAGGCAAGGTCGACTTCCCGTGCACCGCGTGGGCGATCCCGTCGTACTCGCTGTTCGGCTGGCAGCGCCCCTGCTACCTGATGGCGGACGGCTACGCCCGGACCTACCGTGAGCTGCTGGAGGACACCGACTGGGACTCCTACGGCCGGGGCCGCGACCCGCGCTGCGCCAACTGCATGGCCCACTGCGGCTACGAACCCACCGCCGTCTTCACGACCCTGTCGTCGGTGAAGCAGTCCCTGCGGGCCCTGCGCTCGGCTTAGGGGGGCGCCCCGGTCGGCCGTTGCGTGGACGGTGCGCAGCGAGACGGCCCGGCGGCGACGGCGTCGAGCACCGCGCGGCGCGCGTTCGGCATGCCGATCAGTCCGGCACCGCCGCCGGGGCGCCCGGGCCGTCCTCCGCCGCGGGCGCGCCTACTGGATTCCGGCTTCCTTGCACTTGGCGGCGTAGGCGCCCTTGCAGAGGTCCTCCTTCTTGACGAACCCGTCGTCCACGACGCGCTTGACGTTGTTCTTGTCGACGCCGATCGGGGTCAGCAGGACCGACGGCACGTTGCGCTTGCCCTGCGGGTCGTTCACCGTGCCGTTGGTGTCGGCCTTCTCGCCCTTGATCAGCGCGACCGCCAGTTTGGCCGCCGCGTCGGCCTCCTGCTTGACCGGCTTGTAGACCGTCATGCACTGGTTGCCGTCCAGGATGTTCTGCAGCCCCTCAAGGGTGCCGTCCTGGCCGGTCACCGGCACCTTCCCGGCGGCGCGGTTCTTCTTCAGGATCGAGATGGCCGCGTTGCCCAGGCCGTCGTTGGCGGCCAGCACCCCGTCGATGTCGCCGCGCCGCTGCGTCCACATCTGCTCGAAAATGGTCGCGGCCTGCTGGTTGTCCCAGTCCGGCACCGCCTGCTCGGCGACCTTCGTGTAGGTGGGGACCTTGTCGAGGATGTTGTGGGCGCCCTGCGCGAACAGCGTCGCGTTGTTGTCGGTCGGCGCGCCGTTCAGATAGACGATGTCGGCGTCCTTGTCGCCCAGGCACTTCTGCAGGCCCTTGCCCATTTCCTCGCCGACCTTGACGTTGTCGAACGAGACGTAGTAGTCGGCGACGCCGCCCAGGGTGAGCCGGTCGTAGTCGATCGTCTTGACACCCTGCTGCTGCGCCTTGCGCTGCACGGCCGCGGCCGAATCGGAGTCGAGCCCGCTGACGGCCAGGACCGTCACGCCATTGGTGATCATCTGGTCGGCGATGGTCTGGAAC
This sequence comes from Actinomadura sp. NBRC 104425, assembly GCF_030269545.1. Lineage (GTDB taxonomy): Bacteria > Actinomycetota > Actinomycetes > Streptosporangiales > Streptosporangiaceae > Spirillospora > Spirillospora keratinilytica. The sequence goes on from NZ_BSTN01000011.1 coordinate 13,243, forward strand.
CGCTGGGTGTCGCCCTCGGCGTTCTGGATGTCGTACTCGATGCCGGCCGCCTTGAACGCCTGCTCCAGGTAGGGCCGGTCGAAGTTCTCCCAGCGGACCGAGGACGTGGTGTCGGGCAGGATCACGCCCACCTTGCCCCGGGCGGCGCCGGAACCGCCCTCGTCGTCACCGGAATCGCCCCCGCACGCGGTGAGGGCCAGTGCCGCGGCCGCCGACGCGGCCGTGAGGCCGACGACCCCTTTGCCGGAAAACCGCCTGCGGAAAACCGTGCCGTCTTTACTCGGCGCGGACGCTCGTGTGCGCACGCCAACTCCAAAGGGGTGGGAAACCGGGCCGTCCGCCCGGCCGCTGACTTTGCTGAACTGTAGGAATCGCAGTTAATCAGCGTCAAGGACGAAACGGGCCGGATGCGGCCACAGTTAATACGGAGTCAGGAGAAAGTGGTTATGGTGCGGTCATGGTCGACTCGCCGGGCTCCCTTGCCTCGCTGCGGTCGCGCAACCGGCTGCTGGTCCTGGAGACCGTCCGGCGGCACGGCCGGATCAGCCGGGTCGGCATCGCCCGCGCGACCGGCCTGTCCCGCACCACCGTCTCCAGCCTCGTCGCCGACCTGCTGGCCGAGGGCGTGCTGAGCGAGGCGGCCGCGTCCGGCCCGCCCACCGGCTCGCGGGGCGGCCGCCCCGCCACCCCGCTGTCGCTCAACCCCGAGGGCGGCGGCGTGCTCGGCGTCCACCTGCGGCACACCGACATCCGCGTGCTGCTGGCCGACCTGTCCGGCGGCGTCCTCGGCGAGCGCCGCCGCGGGTTCGACGTCGACCGCCGGCCCGGTCGGGCGCTGGACTTCGTCGCCGAGACCGCCCTCGACCTGGTCGCGACCGAGGGCCGCGGCCTGGGCCGCGTGTTCGGCATGGGCGTGGCGGTGTCGGCGCCCGTCCGGTCGCGGTCGTCCGCGCCGAGCACCCCGTCCATGCCGGCCGCCTGGACAGACGTCGACATCGCCGCCCGGCTGCGGGACCGCGTCGGCCTCCCCGTGCACGTCGGCAACGACGCGAACCTGGGCGCCCTGGCCGAGTGGACGTTCGGGGCGGCGCGCGGCGTGCACGACATGATCTACGTGATGCTGGCCGACGGCGTCGGCGCCGGGCTGATCCTGGACGGGCGGCTCTACGAGGGCGCCACCGGCACGGCGGGCGAACTCGGCCACGTACCCGTGGTCGACGGCGGATACGTGTGCCGCTGCGGGAACCGCGGCTGCCTGGAGACGGTCGTCGGGGCCCGCGCGCTGACTTCGGCGTTCTCCCACATCCGCGGGCCGGACACCACCATCGCCGACCTGGTGGCGCTGCTGGCCGCCGGGGATCCGGGGGCGCGGCGGGTGGTGTCCGACGCGGGCCGCATGATCGGCCAGGCGCTGGCGGGCGTCTGCGCGGTGCTCGAACCCCGCCTCGTGGTGATCGGCGGGGAGGTCGCCGCGGTCGGGCGGCTGCTGCTGGACGGCGTCCGCGACGAGCTGACCCGCCGGCTGCCCCCGGCGATCGGGCACGCGGTCACCGTGGCCGCCGGAAGCCTCGGCGACCGCGCCGAGGCGTTCGGCGCCACCGTCCTGGCCACCCAGCAGACCTCCGCCCACCTGCTGAAACCTTGACCCGCCCGGCGCGGCCGCGAGGTGCGCGGGCCGCCGGGGCGGGAAGGGGTGCCGTGAGGTCCGCTGCTGACGGGACGGCTCACACGGACAGGGGGATGTCGCGATGAGCGTTTCGATCATGCTGTTCACCCGCGACCTGCGGGTGCGGGACAACCCCGCGCTGGCGGCGGCGTGCCGGGCCGACCGGGTGGTGCCGCTGTTCGTGTTCGACGACGCCATCCTGGGCGGCCGGTTCGCCGCGCCCAACCGGGTCCGGTTCCTCCTCGACGCCCTCGACGACCTGCGCGGATCGCTGCGCGGCCGCGGCGGCGACCTGGTGGTGCGCCGCGGCGATCCCGTCGCGCACGTCGCCCGGATCGCCGACGAGACCGGCGCCCGCGCGGTGACGCTCGCCGACGAGCGGTCGGCGTTCGGAACGCGGCGGCTGGCGGCGTTGCGGGAACTCCCCCTCGAGGTGTCGGCGCACCCGGGCGTCACGGTGGTGCCGCCAGGGGAGCTGGCCCCGGCCGGCGGCGACCACTACCACGTGTTCAGCCCGTACTGGCGGGCCTGGGAGGCGGCCCGGTGGCGCCCGGTCGCCGACCCGCCGGCGAGGATCCGGCTGCCCGACGGCGTCGAACCCGGGCAGCTGCCGGACCTGCGCGACCTGACCACCGGGCCGCTGTCGCCCGACCTGCCGCGGGGAGGCGAGCACGCGGGACGGGAGCGCATGGCGGCGTGGCTGCGCGGCGACGCCGCCGCCTACGAGCAGGCCCACGACGACCTGGCCGCCGACCGCACCTCGCGGCTCAGCCCGTATTTGAAGTTCGGGTGCGTCTCACCCCTGGAGCTGGCCGGCGCCACCGGCGGGGCCTACCGGCGGCAGCTCGCCTGGCGCGACTTCCACCACCAGGTGGCCGCGGCCTTCCCGGACCTGCCCCGCCGCGACTACCGTCCCCGCGCGCGGCGCTGGAACCGGGAGCGGGACGCGCTGGACGCCTGGTGCAACGGCATGACCGGCGTCCCCATCGTCGACGCGGGCATGCGCCAGCTGCACCGCGAGGGCTTCATGCACAACCGGGCCCGCCTGATCACCGCGTCCTTCCTCACCAGGAACCTCGGCGTGGACTGGCGGGAGGGCCTGGCCCACTTCGGCGACTGGCTCATCGACGGCGACATCGCCGACAACGCGGGCAACTGGCAGTGGGTCGCCGGGACCGGCAACGACACCCGCCCCAACCGGGTCATGAACCCGCTGCGACAGGCGGCCAAGCACGACCCGACCGGCGCCTACGTCCATACCCACGTCCCCGAACTCGCCGCCGTCCCCGCCCCGCACATCCACCACCCGTGGACGCTCCCCGACACGGTACGCCGCTCGCTCGACTACCCGCCGCCCATCGTCGCCCTCGGCTGAGACGTCAGGCCTGGTTCATCTCGGCGTACCGGCGGGCGGCGGCCAGGGCTTCGCGCAGCTTGGCGGCGTCCACCGGAACCGGGTTGTCCCAGCCGTCCGGGCCGTCACCGGCGTAGAGGGCCGCGTAGGCGGTCGTGTCGCGCTGGAAACGCCACCCCTCGGCGAGCGGACCGACATCGACCGCGTCGTAGCCGATCGCGTCGAAGAACTCGGTCACCGCGGCCTTGGCGTCGGCGTCGTCACCGGCGATCGGCAGCGCGGTGCGGTCGGGAGACCCCGCCGGACGCGCCAGCGCGAGCAGGTGCTTGAAGAAGATGTTGTTGAACCCCTTGACGACCTTGGACTGCGGCAGGTGCGCCTGCAGCAGCTCGCTGGTGGTGGTCGATTCGTCGTCCAGTTCGGGGAACCGGCCGTCCCGCTCCGGGTAGTAGTTGTTGGTGTCGATCACGATCTTGCCCGCGAGCGGTTCGACGGGAACGTCCCGGTACGCCCGCAGCGGGATCGTCACCACGACGAGGTCGCCGGCCTGCGCCGCCTCACCGGGGGTCGCGGCGCGGGCGCGCGGCCCGAGCTCGGCGACCAGGTCCTTCAACGTCTCGGGGCCGCGCGAATTGCTGAGCACCACGTCATAGCCCGCGGCCACGGCCAGCCGGGCCACCGTGCCGCCGATGTTGCCGCTTCCGATCAAGCCAATCGTCGTCATGTCGGCGACAACCCGCGCCCCCTGCCGGGCATTCCCGGTTCCCGGTGATCGCGCATCGCCGAACTCGCCTGTAGACATCGGCGTCTATTCGACCGACATTCGGGAACCGCGACGAGAGGCTCCGGCCTTGGCGACCCCGCTCCTCCCCGGAGATCCACGGCAGTTGGGCGCGTTCTACCTGGATGGAAGGCTGGGAGCGGGCGGCCAGGGCGTCGTGTACGAGGGGTACGGCCCCGACGGCGAGCGGGTGGCGGTCAAAGCGCTGCACGGCGTCGGCGCCACCGAACGGGAAATGCTCCGCAAAGAGGTGCAGGCCTGGCGGAAAGTCGCGCCGTTCTGCACCGCCAAAGTGCTGTGCGAGGATCTCGACGGCCCGGTCCCGTACATCGCCAGCGAATACGTGCCGGGGCCCAACCTGCGTCAGGCCGTCGAGGAGGGCGGGCCGTTCGGGCCGAAGGAGCTGCGGCGGCTGGCGATCGGTGTGGCGGCGGCGCTGGTGGCCGTGCACCGCGCCGGGGTGGTGCACCGCGATCTGAAACCGGAGAACATCCTGTTGGGGCCGGACGGCGCCCGGCTGATCGACTTCGGCATCGCCCGGATCGAGCCGCAGTCCACCACCTCCGGCCTGGTCAAGGGCACGCTGCGGTACATGCCGCCGGAGCGCTACCGCGGTGAGCGCGGTGACGCCGCGGTGGACGTGTGGGGCTGGGGAGCGGTCGTGCTGTTCGCCGCGACCGGACGGCATGCGTTCGACGGCGCGACCGTCCCGCTCATCCAGCGGCAGGTCGCCGAGCACGAGCCCGACGTGTCGATGCTGGACGAGCCGCTGCGCTCCCTGGTGCGAGGGGCGCTGGCGAAACGGGCCGAGGACCGGCCGGGCTCCGAAGAACTGCTGTTGGGCCTGGCCGGCGGCGTGGATGTGGCCGAGGCGGTGAAGGGCCTGATCGCCCGCGACCCGTTCGGACCGGTCGGGCCGTCACGGGCCGAGGTCGCCGAATCGGTCTACGCCGGCCTGGGTGGTGCGGCGCAGGAGGCCGCCCCACAGGTGTTCCTGCGGCTGGTCGCACCCGGGGAACGTGCCGAGGACACGGTGCGCACCGCCCGCCGGGACGAGTTCCCCGACGTGCCGGGCGTGGAGGAGGCGCTCCGCGCCTTCACCGAGGCCGGAATCCTGGTGTGGGAGGACGGGCGCGTTCACCCGGCTGGTGGACACGGCGACGGGCCGCCCGCGCGGCCGCTACCGCAGCGCGGTGCGCAAGAACCGGCCGTGGGTGGCGCTCAGCCGGGCGGGCACCTTCCTGGCGGTGGAGGAGCTCGACCGGCAGGACCGGGCGCGACTGACCGTCTGGGACACCCGCTCCGGACGCGTTCTGCTCGAGCTGACCGGTTCGGGGAGCGACTTCCTGCTGACCGCGACCTCCTTCTCGCCCGACGAGAAGGTCCTCTCGGTGCCCGCCCTGGACTCCGACGAGCCGTTCACCTGGTACGACACGGCCACCATGAAGAAGATCCCCGTCACCGGCCTCGGGCTGAAGGCCGCCGAGGCCACGGGCGCGGCGACGTTCAGCCCGGACGGGCGGCGCGCCGCGGTGCGCGTCAAGGACGGCCGGATCCGGGTGTACGACCGGGCCGCGGGATACGGCACGGGCCTGTCCGGCGGCGACAAGATCTCCGCCTATCCGCTGCGCTTCAGCCCCGACGGCCGGTTCCTCGCCCAGGGCGCCGTCGTCTGGGACACCGGAACACTCCAGACGACGCCGGTGATGCGGTACTCGCTGTCCTACAGCGAGTGCCTCGCCGACACCGGCCTGCCCTTCACCGCCGACGGCTCCCGGCTCCGCTGCGTCGGGAACGACGGCACCGTCCGGTCCTTCGACATCAGTGTCTACACCAAGACCCCCGCCCCGACCGGCACGGCCCTTTACCAGCACTCGGCGGTGAGCGGCGACCGCTCCACCCTGGCGCTGGCTCAGGCGCGCACCATCCACATCTGGTCGGTGCCGGGGCGGACCATGCGCGCCGCCATCCCCGTCTCCGCGTTCGGCGACGACTCCCTGACGGTCAGCGGGATGGAGTTGAGCCGCACCGGCCGGCTGCTCGCCGTCGGCCTCTCCGAAAAACCGCATCGGCATCTGGGACGTGAAGCGAGGCGCCAAGATCGCCGTCGTGACCAGCCCCCTCGACCCGGGCCAGGTCAGCGGGGCGTTGCAGGAGTTCGCGTTCTCACCGGACGAGCGGTCGCTCGCGATCGAGACCGTCATGCCCAACGGCGACAACGCACTGGCGTTCTGGGACCTCACCGGCCCGCGCCGGATCTTCCAGACGCGGGCCCGGCTCGGCTACGACGGCGGCGCCAAGATCCTATTCGCTCCCGACGGCAAGTCCCTGGTCGCCGCGCCGTTCTTCGGCCGGGTGGCGTTCCCCTCCGGGCGGGTCCTCACCCGCGGCTCGGCGGCGCTGCAGGCCGACGCCCAGACCGATGACGGCACCACGCTGATCAGCCAGCCGAGCCTCTACCGGCCCTATATCCGCAGGTGGGACGCCCGGACGTTGAAGCAGAGCGGGGACGACCTGCGCATCGGCAAGGTGATCCCGTCGAACGAGACGGCCTCCGTCTCCCCGGACGGGCGCCTGTTCGCCACCGCGCACCAGGTCTCTCCCAACTACCAGATCAAGCTGTGGGACGGCCGGGCCCGCGCCCAGCTCGGCGTGCCGCTCACCGGCCCGGTCGACGAGGTCGTCGCCACCACGTTCACCCCGGACGGCTCGGCGCTGGTGTCCGTCGACAAGATGGGCCGCTTCCACACCTACGCCACCGCCCCCGCCCGCCTGATCCGCAAACTGTGCGGCAAGTCCGGGCAGCTCACCCGAGACGAGTGGGAGACGCACATCCCCGACGTCCCCTACCGAGAGACCTGCTGATCAGCTGTTGCGCACGATGCGCCAGCGGTTGTCGGCGCTGCCGTCGTCGGAGTCCTGCACCGCGAACGCGCCGACGGCGGTCGAGTCGTCCTGGATGCCGAGCAGCCTGCCGCTGTGCACGTTGCGGATCTTGTACGTCCCGTCGCCCTGGTCGAGCAGCGTCCACCTGTGGTCGGCGGTGCCGTTGTCCGACCACTGCAGGACGGTCGCGCCGTCGGCGGTGGACATGTCCTGGACGCCGAGCACCTTGCCGCTGTGGGCGTTGCGGAGCCGGACGGCGTCACCGTCGTTGACCACTTCCCAGTCGTGGTCGGCGGTGCCCGAGTCGTACCACTGCAAGGCGCGTGCGCCGTCGGCCGTGGACATGTCCTGGATGCCCAGCACCAGTCCGCTGCCCGCGTTGACGAGCCGGACGGTGCCGCCGGCCTGCCCGATGTTCCAGTAGACGGTGTAGTTGTGGCCGTGCGCGTCGTAGAACGGGCCGAGATCGACCGTGGCGCCGTCGGCGGTGGCGGTGAAGGCGAGCGAACCGCCACCGGTGCGGGTGATCGAGGAGGTGTCCAGCGACGGCAGGGAGCCGAGCGCGGTGTTCCCGTAGTTCCCCGACAGCACCACCGGGCCGTAGGTCACCGCCGCGACGTCGGCGTTGTCGTTGGCCGCCCGCATGACCACCCGCATGGGCAGGCGGACCGTCACCGTGTCGCCGGACGTCCACGAGCGGGTGAGGGTGGCGTAGCTGCCGGGCGTGGCCGTGATGTTCTGCGCCACGCCGTTGACGCTGATGGTGGCGCCGCTGGTCCAGCTCGGGATGCGGATGCGCATCGCCCACGTGCCGCCGACGTTGCCGGTGACCCGCAGCGTCGTGGTGTCGCTGACCGGGTACGACGTGGTCTGCGTGACCGTGATCCCGCGCTGCGACCAGTCGAGCACCGACGGCACGAACATGTTCACGATCAGCGTGGTGCCGCTGTGGAAGTAGACGCCGTCCATCAGGCTGGTGTGCATCTCCAGGCCCGTGCCCTGGCAGCACCAGAAGGAGTCGTAGTCGGTGCTCCAGGTGCCGCCGCCCCACGCCGGGCCCACCCCGCGGCGGCCTCCCGGGTTGAGCGGCGTGAAGTAGGTGACGTGCCCGTGGCCGTCGGCCGGGTTCTGCTGGCCGATCATCTGGTTCAGCCACGCCCGCTCGTAGAAGTCGAACAGGGCGGCGTGGTCGGGATCCAGCGTGAACAGCTCCCGGGTGAGCTTCAGCATGTTGAAGGTGTTGCAGCTCTCGCAGGTGTCCTGCGTCAGGTAGCCGGCGATGGCGTTGGGCGGGCGGAAGTGCTCGGCCTGGCTGTTGCCGCCGATGACGTAGGTGTGCGCGTCCACGCAGATGTTCCAGGCGTTGACCGCGATGTCCCGGTAGCGGGTGTCGCCGGTCGCCTTGTACTCGCGCGCGGCGCCGATCCACTTGGGCACCTGGGTGTTGGCGTGCAGGCCGTTGAGCCGGTCCTGGTTCGCCGCCAGCGGGTCGAACACCGCCGCGTGGTCGAACCGCCGGGCGGCGGTGAGCCACCGCGCGTCGCCGGTCTGCAGGTACAGGTCGGTCAGCACGGCGTTCATGCCGCCGAACTCCGTCTCCAGCACGGCCTGCATCTGCCGGCTGCTCAGCCGCCCGGTGCGCCGGTCGACCCAGCCCGCCAGGCCCAGCAGGACGTCACGGGCCTGCGTGTTGCCCAGCAGGCGCCACACGTCCAGCAGTCCAGTCAGGGTCTTGTGGATGACGTAGTACGGCACGTTGCCGTTGGACAGCGTCCGCGCCTCCAGCGCGTCGAACTCGGATTCGGGGAACCCGCACAGGTACCCGCTGCCGAACCCGACGGCGGCGTTGTTGGCCTGGCACTTGGCCAGCTCCGCCACCATGTGGTTCGCCTTGTCGCGGCAGGTGGTGTCCCCGGTGACGGCGTACGCCTGCGCCCACGCCGTCAGGAAGTGGCCCTGCACGTGGGAGCGGAACGGGAACGTCGGCGCGTCCCACCCCCCGTTGGGGGCGGCGCCGCCGGTGGACAGCCCGTGGTTGGCCCGGAAGTTGTACAGCAGCCGGTCCACGTCGACGAACCGCAGGTAGGCCAGCGTGCGGTTCTGGTTGTCCGCCCACCGGCTCGCGGTCAGCCGCACCTGGCCGAAGTCGAAGGGGTGCGCCGACTCCCCGACCGGGGCGGCCGCCGCCCGCGCGGGCGAGCGTCCGGCGGCGGAGACGGCGACGGAGGCGACGGCCACGGCCCCTGCGGCCTCCAGGAAACGGCGGCGGCTGACGGAGGAGGACATCCGACACCCCTTCCAAGATCGATGTTAGCGCTAACATCGCCAGGCGCATCGGGCGCATCATCCGTCCGCCCCGCCATCCGCGCAACCCCTCTTTTCCCGCGATTCGCAGATCGCCGAACGCAGGCGAGGCGGCCGCGGGCGCCTACAGGGGCGGCGGTTGCCGGCCAGGGCGGTCATGATGGTCCGCTCGGTGATCTGCGGGCCGGCCGGTTCGGCGGCGACGGTGCCGTCGCGCATCAGCACGACGCGGTCGGAGCCCTCCGCCAGTTCGCGCGGGTCGGAGGAGACGAGCAGGACGGCCAGGCCTTCGACGGCCGGTTCGTCCAGCGGGTCCCGCAGCCGGTGGCCGACGTAGACCACCGCGCGGCCCTCGGCGCGCAGCGCGGCGATGGTGCGGCGCAGCGCGGCGATGGTGCGGCGCAGCGCGGCGATGGTGCGGCGCAGCGCGGCGGCCTCGGCCGGTTCCATCGAGGCGGCGGGCTCGTCCAGGACGACCACCCGCGCCCCGAGGGAGCAGGCGCGGGCCGGCGCGACGAGCCTGCGCGCGCCCGCGGGCAGCGCGCCGAGAGGGCGGCGGACGTCGGCGGTCACCCCGTAGCGGGCGAGGACCTCCCGCGCGCGGGCTTTCATGCGGGCGGTGTCGATCAGCCCGAGGCGGGTGCGGGGGCTCGCGGCCGAGGAACAGGTTGCGGGCCACGCTCATCCGGGGCAGCAGGCCGGCGTCCTGGCAAGTTCGGTCACAGGCGATCCGAACCGGTCAGAGTCGAGCCACGTGCAACCGGACGCCCCGGGCGGTCAGCTCGTCCAGCTCCTCCTGCGCCGCCTGCTCGTCGGTGACCAGATGGTCGATGCGGTCGGCGGGGACGGTCTGCACCATCGTGTCCACACCGATCTTGGTGTGGTCGGCCAGCACCACGACCTCCTCGGCCGCCGCGGCCAGGGCGCGGTCGGCGCTGGCGACCTGCAGGTTCGGGGTGGACAGCCCGCGCTCGGCGGTCAGCCCGTTGCCGGAGATGAACGCCCGGCGGACCCGCAGCCCGGCCAGCGCCCGCTCGGCCTCGCTGCCGACCAGCGCCTGGGTGGCGCCGCGCAGGAGGCCGCCGGTGACCATGACCTCGATCCGCGGCGAACCGGCCAGGGCCTGCGCCACCAGCAGCGAGTTGGTGACGACGGCGAGCTCGGTGCGGGAGGTGAGGCGCTGCGCCAGGGCGAGGGTGGTGGTGCCGGGGCCGACGACGATCGCGTCGCCGTCCTCCACCAGCGCGGCGGCCAGGTCGGCGATGGCGGCCTTCTCGGCGGCGGCGACCTGCGCCTTCTGCAGGTAGGTGGGCTCGCGCGACAGCGCGCCGGGCAGCGAGGCGCCGCCGTGGTGCCGGTTGAGCAGCCCGTCGGCCTCCAGCGCCCGCACGTCGCGGCGGACGGTGACCTCCGACGACTGCACCGCCTCGGCGAGCTGGCGCAGCGACAGCGCGCCGTTGGCCCGGACCAGCTCCAGGATGCGCCTGCGGCGTTCGGCGGCGAACACCGGTCTGCGCGCGTCCGCCGGTCCCTGGTTCTCGCTCACTGTCTCCCGACCTCGCTCGGCGCCCCGAAACGATCCGACCGATTCCGATCGTAGTCAGTCAGGCCGGACGGTGCCCGGCCGCGCGGGAGACGGCCGGATCGGGTCAGAATGCGATCGCTTTAGATCGGAAGTGACCGAGATGTCTTGACCGAGTCGATCATTCGATGTTTGGTGGAGATCGGCCAAGGGTTCATATCTGTTCCTTCGATCGGTCCCGAGATCCGTCCGTCCCCGATCCACCCGCCCCCTGCACACGAGGATCCCCGGATGAACGCGAAGAGACCCCGTCCCCGGACCAGACCCCGACCCGTGCTCCTGGTGGCCCTGTTCGCCGCGCTCGTCTGGCAGTGCGTCGCGGCGCTCCCGGCCTCCGCCGCCGCCCCGGACGCCGCCCCGGACGCCGCCCAGGACGAGACGCGCCAGGGCCTGCGGGGCGACTACTACGTCAGCTCCGGCGCCGGCAAGTTCGACTTCCACGAGCTCAAGGCGACCGTCGTCGACCCCAACATCGAGATGTCCGACCTGGAGGGCGCCTTCCAGCAGCTCACCGGCCAGAGCGACGACGTCACGGTGCGCTGGACCGGCAAGATCAAGCCCGCCCACTCCGAGCCGTACACGTTCTCGATGATCGGCGACAACGGCTTCCGGCTGTGGATCGACGGCCGCCTGGTCATCGACAACTGGACCGACACCTGGGACCAGGAGAAGACCGGCGCGCCGATCGACCTGCAGGCCGGCACCGAGTACGACTTCAAGATCGAGTACTTCGAGCACTACGGCGGCTCCAACCTGCGGCTGAGCTGGCAGAGCCCGTCCCAGCCCAAGCAGATCGTGCCCGCCACCGCCTTCACCCTCCCCGACGGCTTCGACCCGCCGGGGCCGGCGGCCGAGGTGAGCGCGTCCGGCGACACCGTGCGGCTCGGCTTCGACGAGCCCCTGGCCGCCCCGCCCGCCGACGCGCACGAGCACTTCACCGTGACCGTCGGCGGCACCCCCTGGCCCGTCGAGTCCGCCGCCCGCGACTCCGCCGACAGCTCCGCGCTGCGCCTCAAGCTCGCCCACGCGATCCCCAAGCAGGCCGGCAACGGCGTGCGCGTAGCCTACGACGGCGCCGGCGGCGTCACCACCGCCGACGGAACCGCAGTCGAGGCGTTCAAGTACGCCCTGGCGTGGAACCGGTCCGACTACACCATCAAGACGCGGTGGGCCGACGACGTTGACCCGCGCAACCCGCTGCCCGAGTACCCGCGCCCGCAGCTCACCCGCGACCGCTGGCAGAGCCTGAACGGCACCTGGCAGTTCGCCTCCGCGAGCCAGGGCGAGGCGCCCCCGTTCGGCCGCACCCTCGGCGAGCGGATCGTCGTGCCGTACCCGGTCGAGTCGGCGCTGTCGGGCATCCAGCGGTCCGAGGAGCGCATGTGGTACCGCCGCACGTTCACCGTCCCGGCCGGCTGGCAGGTGAACAAGGGCCGCAACGGGCAGCGGCTGCTGCTGCACCTGGACGCCGTCGACTGGGAGGCCACGGTCTACGTCAACGGCAAGCGCGTCGCCGTGCACAAGGGCGGCTACGACCGGATCAGCGTGGACGTGACCGACGCCCTCAAGCCGGGACGCGGCCCGCAGGAGCTCATCGTCGGCGTGTACGACCCCACCGACCTGGACGGCCAGGCCGTCGGCAAGCAGCGCAAGACGCCCAGCGGCATCTGGTACACCCCGGCGTCGGGCATCTGGCAGACGGTGTGGATCGAGCCGGTCGCGCCCGCCCACATCACCGGGCTGAACAGCACCCCCGACGTCGCGGGGGAGGCGCTGCGCGTCACCGTCCAGGCGCAGAACGCCCCGGACGGCGCCCGCGCCGTCGTCACCGCCCGCGACGGCCGCCGCGTGGTCGGCCGCGCCACCGGCGCCCCCGGCACCGAACTGCGCGTGCCGGTGCCCGACCCGAAACTGTGGTCGCCCGACCGGCCGTTCCTGTACGACCTGGACGTCGCCCTGGTCGACGCCCGCGGCCGCACCCTCGACCGGACCGGCAGCTACTTCGGCATGCGCACCGTCGAGGTCAAGCAGGTCGGCGGCGTCAACCGAATCCTGCTCAACGGCGAGCCGCTGTTCCAGATGGGCCCGCTCGACCAGGGCTTCTGGCCGGACGGCATCTACACCGCGCCGACCGACGAGGCGCTGCGCTACGACCTGGAGGAGACCAAGCGGCTCGGCTTCAACACCGTCCGCAAGCACGTCAAGGTGGAGCCGGACCGCTGGTACGCCCACGCCGACCGCATCGGGCTGCTGGTGTGGCAGGACATGCCGTCGATGTTCGGGTCGTCCGACGCCGCCGAGCGCACCCAGTTCGAGACCGAGCTGCGCGCCCTGGTGGACCAGCACCGCAACTTCCCGTCCATCGTGATGTGGGTGCCGTTCAACGAGGGCTGGGGCCAGTACGACCAGGCCCGCATCGCCGACCTGGTCAAGAGCTGGGACCCGTCCCGCCTGGTGGACAACATGAGCGGCGTCAACTGCTGCGGCGCCGTCGACGGCGGCAACGGCGACGTCGTCGACTACCACATCTACCCGGGCCCCGGCACGCCGGCCGCCCCGTCCGCCACCCGCGCCTCGGTGCTCGGCGAGTACGGCGGGCTCGGACTGCCCGTCATCGGCCACACCTGGTCCGGCGGCGGCTGGGGCTATGCGGTCGAGCCCGACCCCGAGTCGCTCACCGACCGGTACGCCGGGATGAGCGAGGAACTGCGCAGGCTGCGCACCTGCAACGGGCTCAGCGCTGCGATCTACACCCAGACCACCGACGTCGAGACCGAGTTGAACGGGCTCATCACCTATGACCGCGCGGTGGTCAAACCCGACGTCGACCGGATCCGGGCCGCCAACCGGTCCGTGATCGACGAGACCCCCGTCGACTGCGGCTGACCGGCCCCTGACCGCGGGCGGGCGGCGCCGCGGCGCGCCGCCCGCCCCGCCCCCTCGTCCCACCCCGGCACGTCAGACAGGTGGTCAGCGGCGCGTTCCTGGTCCTGGTCGTGGTCGCCCGGCGGGTCCTCAGCCGCACCCGGCGCCTGACCTGACCGGCGCCCGCCCCGCCGACCGCAAAAAGAACGGCGGGCTCCTGCCATGAACGCGTCCCGACCCGCCCGGGGAGAAGCCAAGAAATCTTGGCGGAATCCGCGGGCGGCGGTGCGGTTCGGACGGCTGCGGCAGGGGACGTCGTCCGCCGGACAGGACAGGGAGGGCGCCGATGCCGGACCATGTGGTGGTCGTCGGGGCCGGGCTGTCCGGGCTGTCGGCCGCGCTGCACCTGCTGGGGGCGGGGTGCCGGGTCACGGTGGTGGAGCGCTCCGGCGAGCCGGGCGGCCGGGCCGGACGGCTCGACCTGGGCGGGTGCCGCGCCGACGGCGGCGCCACCGTGCTGACCATGCCGCACCTGGCCGACGAGGCGTTCCGCGCCGTCGGCGACCGGCTCGCCGACCGGGTGGAGCTGCTCGAACTGCATCCGGCGTACCGCATGGTGTACCCCGACGGGTCGGCCCTGGACGTGCACACCCGCGCCGAGGCGATGGAGGAGGAGGTGCGGCGGTTCGCCGGCCCCGGTGCGGCCGCGGGGTACCGGCGGCTGCGGACCTGGCTGAGCGACCTGTACGGCGTGCAGATGCGCCGGTTCATCGACGCCGACTTCGACTCCCTGCTGCAACTGCTCACCCCCGACCTGGCCAGGCTGGCGGCCCTGGGGGGATTCGGCCGCCTGGACGCGCGCGTCCGCCGGTTCCTGCCGGACGAACGGCTGCGCCGCGCGTTCACCTTCCAGGCCCTGTACGCGGGGGTGCCGCCCCACCGGGCCCTGGCCGCCTACGCCGTCATCGCCTACATGGACACCGTGGCCGGGGTGTACTTCCCGCGCGGCGGCATGCACGCCCTGACACGGGCCATGGCAGACGCCGCGGCCGACGCGGGCGGCGAGTTCCGCTGGGGGTGCGAGGTCACCGCCCTGGACCGGTGCGGCGACCGCGTGACCGCCGTGCGCACCCGCGCAGGCGGCCGCATCCCCTGCGACGCGGTCGTGCTCACCGTGGAGCTGCCGGCCGCCTACCGCCTGCTGGGCCGCACGCCGCGGCGCGTGCTGCCGCTGCGCCACTCGCCGTCGGCGGTCGTGCTACACGCGGTCACCGCCCGCACCTGGCCGCGGCTCGGACACCACACGATCTTCTTCGGCGAGGCCTGGAAACGCACGTTCCGCGAGATCATCCGCACCGGCCGGGTGATGAGCGACCCGTCGCTGCTGGTCACCCGCCCCACCGCGAGCGACCCCGCGCTGGCGCCCGGGGGCAGGCAGCTGCTGTACATCCTCGCGCCCTGCCCCAACACCGCCGTCGGCCCCAGCGCCCGCGAGTGGCGCGTCCTGGGCCCGCGCTACCGCGACGCGCTGGTGGCGGAGCTGGAGCGCCGCGGCCTGCACGGCCTGGACGCCTCCATCGAAAGCGAACGGCTGGTCACCCCGGCCGACTGGACGGCGCTGGGCCATGCGGCGGGCACGCCGTTCTCGGTCGCCCACACCTTCACGCAGACCGGCCCGTTCCGGCCGCGCAACCGTGTGCGGGGCGTCGGCAATGCGGTCCTGGCGGGCTGCGGCACCACACCCGGCGTCGGCGTGCCCACCGTGCTCATCTCCGGGAAACTGGCCGCCGCCCGCCTCGTCCGGCCGCGCCGCGGGAGGCGGATGCCATGACCCGGCGGGAACTGGACGCGGCGGGCATCACCGATCCGGCCCTGCGCAGGGCCTACGCGCGCTGCAGGAGGCTCAACGCGCGGCACGGCCGCACCTACTTCCTGGCCACCCGGCTGCTGCCCGCGGCGCGCCGTCCCGCCGTCCACGCGCTGTACGGGTTCGCCCGCTGGGCCGACGACATCGTCGACGACCTCGACCGCGACGTCACGCCGCGGCGGCGCGCCGAAGCCCTGCACGCCCTGGAGGAGCAGCTGGTGGCCGGGCTGCGCGACGGCACCAGCGCCGAACCCGTCGTGCGCGCCCTGGCGCACACGGCGGCGGTCTACGACATCGACCACCGGTACTTCCTGGACTTCCTGGCCTCCATGCGCAGCGACCTGGAGGTCACCCGCTACGCCACCTACGCCGACCTGGAGGTCTACATGTACGGCTCCGCCGCCGTCATCGGCCTGCAGATGCTGCCGGTGCTCGGCACGGTGACGCCGCGGGAGGAGGCGGCTCCGCACGCGGCGGCGCTCGGCATCGCCTTCCAGCTCACCAACTTCCTGCGGGACGTCGGCGAGGACCTCGACCGTGGCCGCGTCTACCTGCCCGAGGACCTGCTGGACGCGCACGGGGTCGACCGGGAGCTGCTGCGCTGGAGCCGCGACACCGGCCGCCCCGACCCCCGCATCCGCTCCGCGCTGCGCGCCGCCGCCGACCTGGCCGAAGGCGTGTACCGCCAGGCCGCGCCGGGCCTGGACATGCTCGACCCCGTCTCGCGGCCGTGCATCCGCACCGCCTACGTCCTGTACCGCGACATCCTGCGCGTCATCGAGGCGGACGGGTACGCGGTGCTGCACCGGCGGGCCGTCGTGCCGCGCGGGCGGCGGGCGGCGGTGGCGCTCGGCGGCGCCGCGCGGGCGGCGGCCGCCCGGCTGCGCACCCGCGCGCCCAGCCGGGGGGATACGGCGCCGGAGGTCCCGCGGTGACCGCCCCGCGCCGGCCGCTGTTGCCGCTGCGGCTGCGGCGTCCCGTGCGCTGGCAGGACCAGCGGCCCACCTGGCGGGACGCCCGGCCGTCGATCATCGCGGCGGCGCTGAAACGGGCCGCCGCCCGGCCGTCCGGCAACTGGTACGTGCTGGGCGCCAGCCGGGACATCGGGCGCGGCGGGCGCCCCTACGCGCGGACGGTCGCCGGGCTGGAGGTCATCGCGTGGCGCGGCCGCGACGGGCTGCTGCAGGCGGGCGCCGGCACCTGCCCGCATCTGGGCGCCCCGCTGCGGGACGCCCGCGTCGTGTGCGGCGCGGTCGTGTGCCACTGGCACGGGCTCGCCCTGGACGGCACCCCCTACGCGGGCTGGGAGCCCTACCCCGCCTACGACGACGGCGTGCTGGCCTGGGTGCGGCTCGACGAGGTCGGCGGCGAGCCGCCGCTGGAGCGTCCCGTCGTGCCGGACAGGCCGGATGCAAAGCGCCGCATCGAGGCGGTGTTCGACGCCGAGGGCGCCTGCGAACCGGAGGACGTGATCGCCAACCGGCTCGACCCCTGGCACGGCGGCTGGCTGCACCCGTACTCGTTCGTCGATCTGACGGTGCGGCGGGCGCCGGCGCAGCGCCCGGCCGGCGGGGCGGAGGAGGACGACTGCTTCCTCGTGGACGTGTCGTTCAAGGTGGCGGGCCGCGCCGTCGTCCCCGTCCGGGCCCGGTTCACCGCCCCCGGACCCCGCACGGTCGTCATGCGCATCCTCGACGGGGAAGGCCGCACGTCGGCGGTGGAGACGCACGCCACGCCGCTCGGGCCGGGCCCGGACGGCGCGCCGCGGACCGCCGTCGTGGAGGCGGTCCTGGCCGTCTCCGACCGGCCGGGGTTCGCGGTCGCCCGCGCGATGGCGCCGCTGCTGCGCCCCCTGATGCGGCAGACCGCCGGGCGGCTGTGGCGCGACGACCTCGCCTACGCCGAACGCCGCTGGCAGTTGCGCGCGTCCGGCCGGTTCCCCGGGTGAGGCGAGGCCGACCGGTCCGGGTCGCGTCCGGCGCGGGTCCGTGCGGCCAGGGCGGCGACCGCGCGCAGTATCCGCGAGCGGCCGGCCCGCGGCACCGTCCACAGCGGCTGCCCCCGGACGCCCCAGCGGGCCAGCAGCGCGTTGGCGGCCAGGAAACCGCTGGTCGCGGCGCGCTCCATCAGCGCCACCGGCAGGTCCGTGCGGACCAGGTCGCCCGCCAGCACCACGTCCGGGTGCGGTGTGCGCACCATCGGCCTGTCGCGGTGGCCGCCCGCGGCGAACAGCGGGCAGTCCTCCCGCCACAGGTGCCGGACGTCGACGATCCGCACGCCGCGCGTCTCCGGGTAGACGCGATGCAACTGCGCCACGAGCCGCTCCTGTTCGGCGCGCCGGTCGCAGGACGCGGGCAGCGCGTAGGCGTGCAGTTCCACGACCGAACCGCCGGTGCGGACGGCCCAGCGCGCCGCCTCGCCCTCCCAGCGGTCCAGCACGCTGACATTGTCGAGCGTCGGGAAACCGCCGGTGGCCAGGAAGGCGGGCCGACGGGCGTGCGGCGGGCGGTCCAGCCACAGCCGCGACACCAGGAACGGCGGCGCGGCGCGCAGCCGCTGAACGCGCGCCCGCCACGCCGGGTCGCCCAGATCCGGCGAGCGCGCGATCATGCCGCGCAGCCCGTTGACGTCCAGCGCGAGCACCACCGCGTCGTAGCGGCCGAAGTCGCCCTCGGCCACCACGTCGGCGCCGCCGCCGGCCCGCGGCCCGATCCGCTCCACGGGAGTGCCGGTGAGCAGCCGCACCCCCCGTGTGGCCAGGTAGGCGGCCAGCGGGTCCCACAGCGCCTGCGGGAACGGTTCGCGGACGACGTCGAACAGCAGCCCCTCGGCCGACCCGAGGAAGTAGACGTGGAACATCAACGCCAGCTCGGCGGCCGACAGCCGGTCCGGGTCGGCGAAGAAGCTGCGGGAGAACACCTCGAACGCCAGCCGCCGGGCCGCCTCGGGAAAACCCACCGCGGCCAGGTACCGCGCGGCGCCGGTGCCGTCGAGCCGTTCGTAGATGTCCGGGACGCGCACATCCAGCAGGGGACCGGCCGCCGCCAGGTTCAAGCGGGCCAGGTCCCGCCAGCGGAAGCTGGGGCTGAGCGCCACGAAGCCCAGCGCGTTCCACGGCGGAGTCCGCGGCACCCGGGCGAACCGGTCGGACCGGCCGTCGCCGTGCAGGAGCGGATAGTCCGGCAGGCCCGCCAGCATGCCGAGATCCCCGTCCACCCGGCGCAGCAGCCCGCGCAGGTTGTAGTACTGGCGGAAGAACGCGTGGAACCCGCGGGTCATGGTGGCGCGGGAGCCGTCGGCCAGTGTCACCGGCCACCCGGCCAGCCGCCCGCCGAGCACCGGCTCCCGCTCGTACAGCGTGACCCGCGCGCCGCGTTCGGCGAGCACGGTCGCGGCCGCCGTTCCCGCGATGCCCCCGCCGACCACCGCGACGGCGGGCGCGTCGCCGTCGAACCGGGCGCGTCCGCCGGGCGCGGGAACCGGTTCCGCGCGCCTGTCCCGGCCGGGCCGGCGGTTCACGACCGCACCGCCCGGCGGTCCGCCGCGGACACCGGGGCGGGACGGGCGGGACGGTCCCTGCGGGGCAGCAGCGGAACCTCGCAAGCGGTGCGCAGCATGGGCAGCACCGGGGTGCGCAAGCCGATCGCGATGTCCTCCCACAGGCGGGTGCCGCCGTCCAGGAACCGCAGCAGACGCGCCGTCGGCGTGTTCTCGAACAGGCCGGTGAAGAACCGCGCGCCGTCGACCCGCTCCCGCAGCAGGAGCCTCAGCAGCACCGCGTCCATCGCGCGAGCGCGCGCCGAGTACGGTGCGGGCGGCACGGGCACGGCCCCGCGCCGGCAGGCGGCGGCGATGGCCCGGCACTGCCGTTGGATCGCGGCGAACGTGTAGCCGGTGGCGGGACGCGTCGCACCCCCGGCCGTGCCGATGCGGAACACCGAACGCCCCACCCGGCGCGGGAAGACCGCGTCGGTCATGGGGATCACGCCTTGCTCGCACCCGTGGACCTGCACGGACCCCAGACGCAGCACTTCGCGCGTGTAGTGCCGCAGCCGCCGCTCGTAGGCGTCCCGGGTCAACGGGGCGGGGGAGAACTCGGTGTACTCCACCAGCGCCTCGTCCGGGCCGGTCGGGAGCACGTATCCGAACGAGACCCCGTGGCGCGGCTGCGGGGTGCGGAAGTCCATCAGCAGGGCGACGTCGGGGTCGAAGACGGGCGCGTCGGTGCGCAGGAACCAGCCGCGGAAGTGCTGCAGCAGGGTGCTGCGGGCCCGCGGCAGATCACGCGGCGGACGCGAGTCGAACACCCAGCGGGCCCGCAGCGTCACCCGCCGCCCGCCTTCCGCGGTGCCGGAGACCTCGGCGCCGCCGCGGACGTCGCGCACCGTGTCGACGTCGGCGTGCACCGTCCGCACCCCGGCGTGCCGGGCGAGCCTGCGTTCCACCAGCTCCCGGAAGGCGGTCGAGCGGATCATCTTGTAGCGGTAGGGCGCCGGCCGGTGCACGCTCCCGGTGCCGTCCCGACCCACCACGCGCAGCCGCCGCCAGGACGCGGTGACGGCGTCCTCGAACTCGCCGTCGCCCTCCTCCCAGAAGCACCAGGTGCGCTCGGGCGGGCGCAACGCCTGGTCGAGCGCGTCCACGAGCGTCACCGCGGGCGGCGCCCCGGGGCCGTCCGCCCCGGCGAGGCGGTGGGCCAGTGACAGGCCGGCCGCCCCCGCACCGACGATGATCACGTCCGACTGGTCCATGCCCCCTCCCCGCCGTCGCCCGCGTCCTCCCCGAACCGGCGGCCATTACACTCGCCGCCGGGCCCGCCGCGCCGCGGCAACCCGCGCGGCAGGGATGATCGGCCGATCGCCGCCCGCCCCGCCGGCCGACTTTCAGCACATTCTTAGCTTCCTTTCAGAGCGCTTATAGATCGGCCATAGCGGGGTCATAGGAATGGCTGGTTTCGTTCTTTTGTGTCAGGGCCGAAAGGCCGGACGACAAAGAACGGGGGTTCTCGCATGAGCTTCCAGAAGATTGTCCCGGGGGCTGGCGGAGGGCAGCCATGGCCGAGACCGCGTTACCGCAGGTACCGCAGGTTCTACCGGCGGCGGCGCCGGTTCTACCGCAGGCACCGGTGGTACTGGTACTAGGCCGGCCGCACGGGTGAACGGCTGACCTGAGCAGAGCCGGGCGGGTGAACGGCCCGCCGGGCTCTTCTCATGCGCGGGAGGGAGGGAAGCGTGCCGCTGCTGACGGTTTCCGACGAGGTGCGGTCGGTGGCGGCCGCGTTCCGGCGTTTCTGGCCCTACACGCGGGGCGACCGCCGCTTGCTGCTGTTCAGCGGTGTCTGCGCGGTCGCCGCGGCGGTGTGCGAGGTCGCCGCGATCTGGCTGTTCGGCGTCATCACCGACAAGGCGCTGGCGGCCCGGGACCTGGACGCGTTCTGGCGGCCCGCGCTGTCCTGGCTGGCGCTGGCTCTGGCGGCCGGGCTGGTGAGCTTCGGCGGCGAGTACACCACGGCGCTGGCGGGGGAGCGGTTCCTGCTGCGGCTGCGCGACGGGGTGTTCGCCCACATCCAGCGGATGTCGCCCGACTTCTTCGACCGGCGCCGCCTCGGCGACCTGATGGCCCGGCTCACCGACGACATCGAGGCGATCGAGGAACTGGTGGCCTCCGGCCTGGTGCAGGCGGTGACGGCGCTGGTCAGCGTCGTGTTCTTCGCCGGTGCGGCGCTCTACGTGCGGTGGGACCTGGCTCTGGTGGCGTGCGCGCTGGTGCCGCTGTTCGTCGTCACGGCCAAGGTGTTCGCGGCGCGGCTGCACGCGGCGGCGGCCCGCGAGCGCGCCAGCAACGGCGTGATGAACAGCATCGTCGAGGAGGGCCTGGCCAACCAGGCGCTGGTGCAGTCCTGCAACCGGCAGGCCGCCGAGGCGTCCCGGCTGCACCGCGAGGGGCGCCGCTGGATGGCCGCCAAGATGGCCGAGGCGCGGCTGACGGCGTCCTACGGGCCGCTGATCGAAGTGCTGGAGACGGTGTGCGTGCTGGTGGTGCTCGGCATGGGCGCCTGGGAGCTGTCGCGCGACCGCCTCACGCTGGGCGGGCTGCTGGCGTTCGCCGCGTATTTGGGCTACCTGTACCCGCAGATCCAGTCGCTGGGACGGCTGGCGCTCACCGCGGGCGAGGCGGCGGCGGGCGCGGACCGCGTCATGCAGGTGTTCGACACCCGGCCCGAGATCACCGACCGGCCGTCCGCGCGGCCGCGGCCGGCGGCGCGGGGCCATGTCGCCTTCGACGCCGTCACCTTCGGCTATCCGGGCACCGGCCGGACGGTGCTGGACGGGCTGACGTTCCGGACCCGCCCCGGCGACCTGGTGCTGGTGACCGGCCCGAGCGGCAGCGGCAAGTCCACGATCGCCAAGCTGCTGCTGCGCTTCCACGACCCGATCGCGGGCGGCATCCGCCTGGACGGCGTGCCCATCTGCGACCTGACCCTGCACGCCCTGCGCGCGAGCGTCACCCTGCTGGCGCAGGAGAGCCTGCTGTTCTCCGGGACGGTCCGCGACAACATCGCCTACGGGCGGCCCGGCGCGAGCGACGCCGACGTCGTGGCGGCGGCGAAGGCGGCCGGCGCGCACGACTTCATCACCGCCCTGCCGCAGGGCTACGACACGCCGGTGGGGCAGCGCGGGCGGCTGCTGTCGGGCGGGCAGCGGCAGCGCATCGCGATCGCCCGCGCGATGATCCGCAACACCCCGGTTGTGATCCTGGACGAGCCGACCACCGGCCTGGACGAGGCCGCCGCCCGCCGCATCCTGGCTCCGCTGCGCCGCCTCATGGAGGGCCGCACCACCATCCTGATCACCCATGACCCGCACCTGGCGCCGCGTCCCGACCAGGTCATCGACCTGGGCGCCGGCGCCGCGTCCCCGCACGTGCTCGGCAACGGCAGCGCGGACCGGGGCGGACCGGCGGCGCAGCCCACCACGCACCGGTGACGGGCGGCCCCGGGTCACAGCGGGCTTTCGCGCAGCGTGTAGCCGACGCCGCGCACCGTCTGGATCAGCCGGGGCTCGCCGCCCTCCTCGGTCTTGCGCCGCAGGTACCCGATGTACACGTGCAGCGAGTTGGAGTTGCGGCCGAAGTCGCAGCCCCAGACCTCCTCCTGCAGCCAGCCGCGCTCCAGCACCCGCCGCGGACGCCGCAGCAGCATCTCCAGCAGGGTGAACTCGGTGGGCGACAGCGTCAGCCGGCGCATCCCCCGCCACACCTCGCGGGTCGCCACGTTCATGGCCAGGTCGGCGAACCGCAGCACCTCCCCGTCGCCGCCGGTGACCTCGCTGCGCGCGCGGCGGATCAGGGCGCGCAGCCGGGCCAGCAGCTCCTCCAGCGCGAACGGCTTGCACAGGTAGTCGTCGGCGCCCGCGTCCAGCCCGGCCACCCGGTCGGCGACCTCGGTGCGCGCGGTGAGCATCAGCACCGGCATGTCGTGGCCGCGGCCGCGCATCATCCGGCATGCGCCGAAGCCGTCGAGGCCGGGCAGCATCACGTCCAGGACGACGGCGTCGGGGCGGCCGTCCTCCAGGGCGGCCAGCGCCTCGATGCCGTCCCCGGCCAGGGCGACCTCGTAGCCGTGGAACCGCAGGACGTGGTCGAGTGCGGAGCGTACCGCCGGGTCGTCGTCGACCACCAGGATCCGTGCCCGCTCAGGGTCCCCCATAGCGTCGAGCGTAAGGAGAAGAAAGTCAGATTCCGGTCAGCGGCGGATGAGATTCACCTGACGAATCCGGATGAACGGCCGCTAATGGTGCTTTCCTATCGTTTCGGTGGATGCAGGATGCGGTCGAGGCGCACGGCGGCGTAGCCGAGGACCGACAGCCCCAGCACGGCCCCCAGCTGCCCGGCGGTCAGCGGTTCGGTGCCGAGCAGCCCGCGCAGCGGGGGCAGGTAGAGCCCGGCCAGCTGCAGTCCCAGGGCGGCCGCGACGGCGGCGAGCAGCATCGGATTGCTGCGGGACCCCGGCCGGGATCGCGACCCGATCGCCGCCGCGAGCTGCGTGGCGCCGAGGGCGAGGAACGCCATGCTCTGCCAGGGGCGCCCGGTGTGGTACGCCCAAGCCGCCACCCCCAGGGTGACGGCGGTGAGCACGAACGCGACGCGCAGCACGCGCTGCCACAGCCCCGCGCCCATGATGGTCTCCGAAGGCGGGCGCGGCGGCCGGTCCATGGCGCCGCGCTCGACGGGCTCGCCGCCCAGGGCGACGCCCGGCAGCCCGTGGGTGAGCAGGTTGATCCACAGGATCTGCGCGGGCAGCAGCGGCAGCGCCGGCCCGAAGGCGGGCCCGAGCAGCATGACCGCGATCTCCGCGGCGCCGCCGGACAGCCCGTAGACCAAAAAGCGCCGGATGTTGCCGTAGACGCGGCGGCCCTCCTCGGTCGCGGCGGCCACGGTGCGCAGGTCGTCGTCGGCCAGCACCAGGTCGGCGGCCTGGCGGGCGACCTCGGTGCCGCGCCGCCCCATGGCCACGCCGATGTCGGCGCGGCGCAGCGCGGGCCCGTCGTTCACCCCGTCCCCGGTCATCGCGACCACCTCGCCGCGCTCGCGCATGGCCTGGATGATGTCCAGCTTCTGCGCCGGGGTGGCGCGGGCGAACACCGACGTGCCGGGTTCGGCGGCCGCGTGCGGGGCGCGGCAGTCGGCCACCGGGTCGTCCGGGCCGATGACGCCCAGCTCGGCGGCGATGGCGCGGGCGGTGCCGGGATGGTCGCCGGTGATGAGCACCGGCCGGATCCCCGCGCGGCGGCAGGCGGCGATGGTCCCGGCGGCCGCCGCGCGGGGCGGGTCGACGATCGCCACCAGGCCGAGCAGGCGCAGGCCCCGCTCCAGGTCCTCGCCGGGGCCCGGGGCGGACGGCCGGGTGGCCGCGGCGACCGCGAGCACCCGGAAACCGTCGCGGGCCAGTTCGTCGGCGCGGGCGGCGGCGCGGGCCACCAGCCCCTGGTCGTCCTCCAGAACCGCCCCGCCGAGCATCGCCTCCGGCGCCCCCTTGCAGACGACGCGGAAACCCCCGCTCGGCAGCCGGTGCACGGTGGTCATGCGCTTGCGGTCGCTGTCGAAGGGCCGTTCGGCCACCCGCGGGCAGCGTTCGTGCAGCTCGCGGCGGTCGATGCCGAGCTTGGCGGCCGCGGCGAGCAAAGCGGCCTCGGTCGGGTCGCCCAGCGCCGTCCACTCCCCGCCCGCGTCCCCGGGAGGCGACAGCCGCGCGTCGTTGCACAGCACCGCGGCCGTCAGCAGCTCGGTCATCCCGTACGGGTCGGGGGCGTCGAGCGTGCGGCCGTCCACCTCGATCCGGCCGTCCGGGGAGTAGCCGGAGCCGGTCACGGCGGCCTCCGCGGCCGGCGTCCACAGGCGGCGCGCGACCGTCCGGCCCTCGGTGAGCGTGCCGGTCTTGTCGGTGGCCAGCACCGTGACCGACCCCAGCGTCTCCACCGCCGACAGCCCCCTGATCAGGGCGTTCCGCGCGGCCATCCGGCGGGCGCCCAGGGCCAGGCCGAGCGTCACCACGGCGGGCAGCGATTCGGGGACGGCCGCCACCACCAGGCTGATCGCGGTGACCACCATCAGCTCGACCGGCTGCCCCCGCACCAGCCCGAGCGCCAGCACGACCGCGCACAGGAAGACCGCGACACCGGCCAGCATCCGGCCGACACCGGCCAGACGCCGCTGCAGCGGTGTCAGGCCGGCACCGTCGCCCAGCATCGCCGCGATCCGCCCCGTCGTGCTCGCCGCTCCCGTCGCGGTGACCACGGCGCGCCCCCGGCCCTTGACCACCACCGTGCCCGCCGACACCGCCGCGTCCTCGGGGACGGTGCCGCCGAGAGCGCCCGTCGCCGTCTTGTGCACCGGGACCGACTCCCCGGTCAGGGCGGACTCGTCCACCGTCAGCGCCGCCGCCTCCACGACCGCGGCGTCGGCCGCGACGATGTCGCCCTCGGCCAGCACGAGCAGGTCGCCGACCACGACGTCGGCTGCGGGGATCTGCAGCTGCGTCCCGTCCCGGACCACCCGCGCGGTCGGCGCGGTCAGATCGGACAGCGCGCTGATCGCCCGGTCGGCGCGGATCTCCTGGCCCACCCCGACCGCGGTGTTCACCACGACCACCAGCAGGATCACGGCCATGTCGGTCCAGTCGCCGGTGGCGAGGGTCAGCGCGGCCGCCGCCAGCAGCACCAGGATCAGCGGGTCGCGCAGCTGGGACAGCACCCGCCGCCACGCGGGCACCGGCGGACGCGACGGCAGGACGTTCGGCCCGTCACGGCGCAGCCGCAGCGCCGCGTCCGCCGACGACAGGCCCTCTGCAAGGGCCGTCGATGTGTCCTCGCGCCGCATCACGCAAACCCCCACCCGTCCCGCCGACCGCGGCCGCGTGGTCCGCGCGGCCGGCCTCCAGTCTCGGCGGGCCTCTGCCGCTCGCCCAGGGACGAAGGTCCCGCCGACCCCGAGGCGCCATGCCCCGGCCGGACCGACCTTGGGGACCTCGGTACCGGCCTTTTGGCGCCGCTAGCGGATCGGTGTCCGATGTCCGGGTACGTCCTGCCTGCCGCCCCGAGCAGCGCAGGCGCTCACGGAGGGGGCGTGACCGGTGGCCGCTGCGGCCGTGCGCCGAGAGGTGGACGGGGATGGGACTGCCAGGCGAGGAGCGGACCGTGCTGAGGCGGATCGACGCGGAGTTGGAACGCGACGATCCGGATCTGGCCCGGCGGCTGAGAACCTTCACCGGCGCGGACGGGGCGGCCGTGTCATGGCGTCCGCCGCGGGTCGCGGTGGCCGTGGCGGCGTCGGTCGCCGCGGTGGCGGTGTTCCTGGTCGCCATGGTGGTCGTCCTGGCCGCACGCCATCCCTGCTCGCCGCGCACCGGCACGTCCGCTGCGGACGTGCCCGCGCACGAGGCGCGGCCCGCCGCCCGCTCCGGGACGAGACCGTGTTGACCGCGCGACCCGCCGGCCGCCGGGCCGTCTCCGTGCCGCCGGGCCGCCCATCGGACGAGCGAGGCACCCTGTGACCGACGTACGCGACCGGGCCGAGACCACGCCGCCGCCCGCCGCGCCCACCCCGCGCGGCCGGGTGGTGGACTGGCTGACCACCACCGACCACAAGAAGGTCGGCTACCTGTACCTCGTCGCCTCGTTCTGCTTCTTCCTGGTGGCCGGGCTGATGGCGATGCTGATCCGCGGGGAGCTGGTGCACCCCGGACTGCAGGTGACGCGCGCCGAGCAGTACAACCAGCTGGTCACCATGCACGGCACGATCATGATGTTCTTCTTCGCCACCCCGCTGTTCGCCGGGTTCGCCAACGTGATCATGCCGCTGCAGATCGGCTCGCCGGACGTGGCCTTCCCCCGGCTCAACGCGTTCAGCTTCTGGCTGTTCCTGTGCGGCGGGCTCATCGCCGTCGGCGGATTCGCGACCGCCCAGGGCGCCGCGAGCTTCGGCTGGTACGCCTACGCGCCGCTGACCCTGGACACCTACTCCCCCGAGACCGGCGGCGACCTGTGGATCGCCGGGCTGCTCATGTCCGGGGTCGGCACGATCCTGGGCGCGGTCAACTTCATCACCACCATCGCGGGGATGCGCGCGCCGGGCATGACCATGTTCCGGATGCCGATCTTCACCTGGAACGTGCTGTTCACCTCGATCCTGGTCATCCTGGCGTTCCCCGTGCTGGCGGCCGCGCTGGCCGCGCTGTGGACCGATCGCAACCTCGGCACGCACATCTACGACCCCGGGACCGGCGGCGCGCTGCTGTGGCAGCACCTGTTCTGGTTCTTCGGGCACCCGGAGGTCTACATCGTCGCGCTGCCGTTCTTCGGCATCCTCACCGAGGTCATCCCGGTCTTCGCCCGCAAGCCCCTGTTCGGCTACGTCGGCATGGTGTTCGCCAGCATCGCCATCACCGGCCTGTCGATGACGGTGTGGGCGCACCACATGTTCGTCACCGGGCGGGTACTGCTGCCGTTCTTCTCCTTCCTGACCTTCCTCATCGCCGTCCCCACCGGGATCAAGTTCTTCAACTGGACCGGCACGCTGTGGCGCGGGCAGCTGGATTTCAGGTCGCCGATGCTGTGGTCGATCGGGTTCCTGGTCACCTTCCTGTTCGGCGGCCTGACCGGGGTCATCCTCGGGTCGCCGCCGCTGGACTTCCAGCTCAACGACTCCTACTTCGTGGTGGCGCACTTCCACTACGTGCTGTTCGGCACCGTGGTGTTCGCGATGTTCGCCGGGTTCGCCTTCTGGTGGCCCAAGATGACGGGAAGGATGCTGGACGAACGGCTGTCGAAGATCCAGTTCTGGATGCTGTTCGTCGGCTTCCACACGACCTTCCTCGTCCAGCACTGGCTCGGAGCCGCAGGCATGCCGCGCCGCTACCCCGACTACGCCGACGAGTTCACCGCCCTCAACCTGGTCTCCTCGGCCGGGGCGGCGCTGCTGGGGCTGTCCATCCTGCTGTTCCTCTACAACGTCTGGCACACCGCCCGCAGGGCGCCGCGCGTCGACGCCGACGACCCGTGGGGCTACGGCAACTCGCTGGAATGGGCCACCTCCTGCCCGATTCCGCGGCACAACTTCGCGGCCATCCCCGCCATCCGCTCCGAACGTCCGGCCTTCGACCTGCACCACCCCCACCTCGGCCAGGGGAGGCTCCGCGCCCGCACCTCGCGCGAGCGCACCACCCCGTGACCAGCGCGGGCCGGTGGCCCACCGCGTTGCCCCGTCCCCGCGGCACGTCCGCGGCGGGACGGGAAAGGCCGCCGCGGTCGGCGTGATGCCGGATGCTCTCGGCGCGTGCGGATACGGCGATGACGCCAATCCCGGGTGTCGCCTGATAAAAGGAGCGCAAGGCACTTTGCTTTACTTGTTCTTGGGAATACGTGACGTTTTCATGGTTGACCTGTCATTGCCTATCAGTCGCCGCTGATCGGGCCTCGTGTAGAGGGGGCGCAGGAGCTCGGAAGGCGGGGCCGGGGAGAGGGGAGCGGGCGGCGTGCGGCAGGTTTATCGGGGCGTTCTTCGGATAAACCGAAAATGCCCTGCATCTCCGATTAGAGGAGGGGCCATGACACATGAGAGAGAACCCGCTCGCCATGGCGTACCGGTCGGCGAACGCCGCGCGCCGGAGGAGTTCACCGAGGAGCACGCCGTCTGGGAGGACCGCACCCGCGTCTTCCTGCAGCCGGTGGCGGCCCCCTCCATCCTGGGACTGTTCGGCCTCGCCGCCGCCCTGATGATGGTGGGCGCCTGGATGGCGGGCTGGTACGGCACCAACCTGACGCCCCTGGTCCTGTTCCCGTTCGTGCTCATGTTCGGCGGGCTCGCGCAGTTGCTCGCCGGAATGTGGTCCTACCGGGCGCGCGACGGCATCGCCACCGCCGTGCACGGCACCTGGGGCGCGTTCTGGCTGGGGTTCGGCCTGCTGTACATGCTCGCCGCCATGGGCTCCTACCCCGCGGTGCTGACCCCCGTGATCGGCTCGGCCAACGCCCCCTTCGGGTTCTGGTTCGTGGCCCTCTGCGTGATCACCGGGCTGACCGCGCTGGCGGCGCTCGGCCGCAACATGGGGATGGCGGCGCTGCTGATCGTGCTGTCGGTGGGGGCCGCGTTCACCGCGGCCGGCTTCTGGTCCGGCGCCGCCTGGCCGGTGCGCATCGGCGGCTGGCTGTTCGTCATCTCCTCCGCCCTCGCCCTGTACGCGGCGGCGGCCATGCTGATGGAGGACACCTTCGGCAGGACGATCCTCCCGATGGGCAAGGTCCGCGCCGCGGCCGGCCTCACCGGCCGCCGGCCTCACCGGCCGCTGGAGTACCCCTACGGCCAGCCGGGAGTCAGGATCGGGCAGTGATCCGCCTGCCGGACCAGGCGGGAGCCCTCGCCGCCGCCGGCCGGCCCTCGGGGCCGCGGGTGCCGGCCGACCGGGACGGGGCTCCCGCCGACCGCCGGCAGGCCCCGGCCTGACTCGCGCCCGCAAGGCCCCGCGGGCCGGACGCCAAGCCGGGGTCAAAGGCTCCTCTATTCGTGCCATACCCTTGGGTTTTGTCCCGAGCACGGCATCTGACGGAGGAGCGATGTCAATCGCGGCACGATACTGGCGGCGGATGGTCCGCGCCTACCATCTCGCCTGCGCCCGCGACGACGCCGCGGCGCACGGCGTCTCGGTTCCGAGCGGGGTGTGGGTCTGCCACGTCTGCGAGCTTCCCGTGCTGAAGATGACCACGCTGGTGCGGCACGTGCGCGCCGAGCACGTCCTCTGATCGGGACGCCCGGACGGGCCGGTCAGCTTCGGTCCTGCGGCACCGGCGGCCAGGCATCTCCCCACTCGGCCTTGCGGGCCGCCCGGTAGACCTCGCCGTGCCGCTTGGTGACCGTGGCGTCCATCATCCCGTCCGCGTCCGTGCACAGCCGCAGCGACACCAGGCCCTTGCGCTGGACGGGGCGCCGCACGACCCGCCCGGCGGCCCGCGACCTGCCGCCCCTGGCCGCCGCGACATAGCAGAACTTCTCGTCCTCGAACCCCAGGGTGCCGACCTTGATCCTGCGGTGCAGGGCCGTCCTGTTCAGCCGTTCGGCGAAATGGCACCAGTCCTCGCCCCGGGGGATGGGGCAGGCGCGGTCGTGCGGGCACGGCGCCACCACCGACAGCCCCAGCTCGACGAGCAGGCCGCGGGCCTCCACGATGCGCTCGTAGCCCGCGGGGGTGCCCGGCTCGACCAGGACGACCAGCTCGCTTCCGGCCGCCAGCGAGCGCACCGCGTCCGCCCGCACCTGCGGCGGCAGCTCGCCGAGCACGTACGCCATGGTGACCAGGTCGGCGTCGGGCTTGCGCACCGGCCCGGCGATCACCGTCCGCCGCCAGCGCGCGTCCCGCACCGCGGGCGAGTCCGCCCGCTCGGCCAGCCGCCGCCCGAAGGAGATCGCCTCGGGCGCCTGCTCCAGCGCGGTGGTCTCCTCCAGGGACGGCCACACCTCGGCGGCGGCCCAGACCGCCGCCCCGGTGCCTGCGCCGACGTCCACATGCGTGCGGGGGGAGAAACCGGGCATCAGCTCCGCGCTGCGCTCCAGCGCGGCGACCACTGCGGCGTAGGTGGCGGGCATCCGGTACGCGGCGTACGCGGCCACGTCGGCTGCGGAGCCGAGCACCATGCGCCGGGCGGGGTCGAACCCGTCGCGGTACCGGTGGATGAGCTTGCGGACCGACCTGCTCAACGCCGCCGAGTCGGCCCCGCGCAGAGCCTCGTCCAGTGCGGCGGTCAGGTCGCCGGGCAGCTCGGCCATGCGCGTGATGATGCCAGCCGCCCGGCGGCGCTGTCGAACCGCTCGAAGGCCGTGTCCCGCCGGAGAACCGGGAGGTCGTCCGCTGTGCCGCGCTCAGGTCGCCTGGCACGGCGCGGACACGAGCGTGTCCCGCGAGACGCAGGGGGTGGCGCCCGCCTGCTGGAGGAGCCTGCGCGCCTGGTCGCTCGCCATGAACGTCAGGAACGCCGAGGCGGGGCTGCGGTTCGGCGGCGCCCCGTAGGTGTAGAAGACCTCGGGCGCGACGAACGGGTAGCGGTTCGCCGCGGCGGAGGCGGCGTCCGCCCTCCGGCCGTCCAAGGCGAGGATCCGCACGTTCGGATAGCGGCGGGTGTCGGCGGCGACGTGCAACTCGGCATAGCCGATCGCGCCGGGCAGCCGGTTGACGGTCTCCAGCACCTGGCCCTGGCTGCTGCGCTCGCAGCGGATCACCCGGGCGGCCGCGCGGATCTCGTCCTTGCGGTGGCAGTCGCGGGACGACAGCTCCGGCTCCGGCTGCCGCAGCACCTGCTCCTCGAAGATCGTCCGGGTGCCCGAGCCCTCGGTCCGGCTGACCATGCGGATCGGCACGTCGGCCCCGCCCCGGAACCGGTTCCAGCTGGTCGGGCCGTCGTCGCTGTAGATGGACCGCAGCTTGGACACGGTCAGGCCGGTCACGTTCGCGTCCTTGTGAACGACGACGGCGAAGGCGACCAGCGTGACCGGGAAGCCGCGGAACCCGCGCGTGCGGATCTCGTCGGAGTCGGGTTTGAGGTGCCCGTCGTGCATGGCGATCGTCGAGGCCGCGTTCTCGGGGGTCAGCGCGCGCACCCCCTCGTTGGAGCCGATGGCCTCCACCTCGATCCGCGCGTCCTCGCACAGGGCCTCATAGCCTCGGCGGATCGTGTCGGCCGTCTTCTCGAAGGCGGTGGAGCCCACCAGGTGCAGCGTGCCGCTGAAGCAGAAGGAACGCTCCACCGCGTCGCCGCCCGCGCCCATGGCCCGCCCGGCTCCGACACCGCCCGCGAACAGCAGCGCGGCGACGGCCGCCGTCAGCGACCGCCGCTCGCGCGGGTCCCACCACCGGCGGCCGGGCCGCGCGCCCCCGGCCGGCGGCGGGGCCGGCGGCGGGGCCGGCGGCGGGGCGGGCAGCGGATCCGGCCGGCTCTCCGCCGCAGCCAGGCGGGCGCGCAGGTCCTGCGCCTCGGCCTCGGCGGCGGCCAGTCGGCGCCGCAGGTCGGCCGCCTCGGCGCGGGCGCGGGCCAGGTCGTCCGGCGGTGCCACGTGCCGGAGCCGCTCGTAGGCCTCGACCCAGCGCGCCACCTCCGCCTCGGGCAGCCCGCACGCCATCGCGAAGTAGCCGACCCGGACGCGTTCCCGGTCGCTGGTGGTGCGCCAGCGGTCCTTCTGCAGCATCGCGCTGATCGTGGCGTCCGGCAGCGTGCCCCACGAACGCTTTTCGATCTCCGACTGCCGGGGCGAGCCAGCCCACTCCCGCAGCCCCGCCAGCAGCCGGTAGAAGTCCCGGATGTCGCCGGCCGTCGCCGGATCGGGCAGCTCGCGGACGCCGCCGAACGTCGGCATGGCCCACGGCTCGAACGTCACGGGGTGCCGCGAGACCAGCCGCCGCCACGGGGTCTTCGGCCGGTGGCTCTCGACCAGCCTGGCGGGCTTGCCGTTGCGGTTGCGCTCGAACGCGGCGCGCAGGTCGTCGCCCCGCTCCTGCCACATCGCCTGCTCGGCCGCCGCCCACCGCTCGCGCACCGCCGCCACGTCGCCGCCCTCGACGCCCGCCGCGGCCAGGCACGCGCTGACGACCTCCCACGACGCCAGCTCGCCGTCCCCGGCCAGCACCGCTCGGACCGTCTCCTCCAGCAGCCCCGTGCGCCGCGCCAGCGAGGTGGGGTCGGCCCCGCCCAGACGGTCGACCAGATCACGGGTGAAGTCCGCCTTCCGGTCGAGATAGGAGTCCAACGCCCGCGCTCCGTCCATCTCCCGCGTCGCCCCGTACAGGCGCCCCTCACGGGGGCGGCCCTCCATGATGCGGTCCGGACCGGGGACGGATCATGGAGTTGTTCGGATGTTCGCGTTCTCGTCCCCTTTTGTACGAACATCGGTCCCGTCCAGGAAGCTTCCCGGAGGTGCCGCGGGCTTCCGGGAAGTTACCAGGAACCCGTGGAACCCACTAGGACATGGGACGATCCGCCATCCGGCCGGCCGATCCGCCACGCTGAGGGCATGAGCCGAGGACTCAGCCACCGCTCCGTTTCGTACGCCGATCTGGCGATGGCCCGATTCCGGAACTGGCCGCTCAGGGTGTGCCGCGCCGACTGCCCGCCCGGCCGCGCGCTGGCCCTGCGGGGCCTGCAGATCGTCCACTTCCACCACCGGGACCTGGCGGAGGTGTTCCTCACCCGGCGGGTCATCCACCGTCTCAGCGCGACCCTCGCCGCCTCCGGCCGCGTGGACCTGTGCCCGGACGGCGACTGGGTCCAGGTGCACCTCGACACCGACGGCGACCTGTTCCTCCTGGAGTCCCTGGTCAGCCTGGCCATCCAGGCCAACGGCGACCCCGTCGTCCGCCCGCTGCACCGCACGTCCCCCGACTGCCCGCACGCGAGCTCAGCCGCCCGGCGCATGCAGCGGCCGCGGCGGCCTGCGCTCGTCCTCCACGGCACGCGCCCGGCCTCCTGACGCCTGCGGCCGGGCGCCCGGCGGGCGGGCGGTTCGATCAGGGCGAACGCCTTGCAATACTGTTGCATCAACTGTCAGGGCGGCGATGGAGGACGCGTGTTCCGCAGAGAACCTCTGGAGGTGCGCATCGCCCGGCGTCAGGCGGAGCTGCCGCCGCGCAGGGACAAGCGCAGCCAGTTCGACCAGCCCGCCGCCAAGGTCCTGCTCGTCCTGCTGGCGACCGTGACCGTCATCGGGCACGTCGTCGGCGGCATCCTGTTCGCGTTCCTCTTCTGAACCCCCCCACAGAAAACCGGTCGGACGGTCCAGGCAAGCCCTTGCTCTCCGCGCCGTGACCGCGACGCGTCGGCCCTGTCCGCCCCGCCGCCGGCCTCCGGGTGACATGCTGGAGGCGGGCGGGCGTCCCGACGGAGGAGAGGCCGGCCGGCGGCGGCGTGGGCGGCCGGTCAGCGGCCGCCCGGCGGCCACGTGTTGTTGGTGGGAGGTTTCAGTGGCGAGGTCTGGAAAGATCATCAGGTTCGATGACGCCCGCGGCTACGGGTTCATCGCGCCCGACGGCGGTGGCGAGGACGTCTTCGTCCATGCCAACGAGCTGCTTGAGGACAAGGCCCTGTTCACCCCCGGCACCGCGGTGACCTTCGAGGTCACCGAGGGAGAGCGGGGGTTGAAGGCGTTCGCCGTGCAGACCGTCGAACGTCCGGCGCCGACCCGGGTGCCTGCGCCGTTCGGCGGGTCCCGCGAGCACGACGCGGACGACGACGTGTGCGACGTGCTGTCCATCGCCGAGATCACGCACGAGATCACCGAGGCGCTGCTCGCCGGTGCGGCGACGCTGACCGGCCAGCAGATCCTGCAGGTGCGCCGTGTCATGACCGATCTGGCGGTCAAGCACGGCTGGGCGGAGGGCTGATCCCCTCCGCGCATGGCCGGGCCCTTTCGACGACCTGAGGGCGCCCGGCCGCCTCCCCCTGCCCGCACGGCCCCATGACGTGAGGCCCGTGCCAGGGGCTGATTCCGGTGGCCGGAGGCCGTCTGCCGGCGATTGCGAGTGGAGTCCGCGCGCGGGGCAGACGACTGCGCCGAACTGACACCGCCGCGGCGGAGCAGGCGGCGAGCACGCCCGGCCTCCGCCCTGGCCGCACGGTGCCGCGCCGACCGGGGCGGCGGGCTCAGTCGGCCGGGCGGCCGATCATGACGGGGAGGATCTCCTCGCGCATCCGCGTCTCGTCGGGCGGGACGCCGTGCAGCATCAGGTGCAGGAGCACCAGCGCCTGCCCCGCGTCGGCCCGCGCCTGCAGGTCGGGCACCGGGCCGATCACCCGGCGCAGGCGCTCGCGGGTGGCCGCCCGGACGGGCTCGACCTTGGCCTCGCGGACGGCGGCCGCCAGCTCGGAGCCGGGATCGGTCAGCAGGACCGCCAGCAGCGGTGCGCCGCGGTGGCCGAGCCCCTCGGCGAGGTTCACCAGACCGGTCAGCAGGTCCGCCACCGGATCGTCGGTGGGCTCCACCTCGCGCGCCGCGGCCGCTGCCCGCAGCGCGTCGACCACCAGGGCGTACTTGTTCGGCCAGCGCCGGTAGAGGGAGCCGAGCCCGACCCCGGCGTTGCGGGCGACGTCGGCGACGCGCAGGCCGTCGTACCCGCGGGTGTCGAGCAGGGCCAGCGTCTCGCGCAGCACCGCCTGGTCGACGGCGGGGTCGCGGGGGCGGCCGCGGGACTTGTGCTCGCTCACCCGGCCAGTTTAACGGAAACGTTGACTTCCGTATTTCGCGGCGCTATAACGGAAACCGTCGTTACCGAAACTAGTTCGAGAACGGAGCGCCGCCATGCGCGTCGTCATCACCGATCCCGCGGCGACCCCGCGCCTGCACCTGTCCGAGGCGCCGCGGCCCGCACCCGCGCCCGACCAAGCCTTGATCAAGGTCGAGGCGTTCTCCCTGAACGCAGGGGAGATCCGCCGGGCGATGGAGGCGACCGACGCCTACGTGCCCGGATGGGACTTCGCCGGCGTGGTCGAGCAGGCCGCGAGCGACGGCAGCACGCCGCCCGCGGGGACCCGGGTCTACGGGTTCCTTCCGCAGGGCTCCTGGGCCGAGTACGTCACCGCCTCCGCATCCATGATCGCTGAGATCCCCGACGGCGTCGGCGCCGTCGAGGCGGCGGCCCTGCCCGTCGCCGCCGTCACCGCGCTGGCCTCCCTGCAGTCGGCGGGGCCGCTGCTGGGGCGCCGGGTGCTGGTCACCGGTGCCGCCGGCGGCGTGGGCCGGTACGCCTGCCGGCTGGCCGACCTCGCCGGGGCGCGGGTGTTCGCCGTCAGCCGCCGCCCCGACCTGCCCAAGCGGCTCCGCGAGGACGGCATCGCCGCGCCGACCGTGTTCACCACCATGGCCGAGGCGCGCCAGGCCGGCGGCTACGACGTCATCCTCGACGGCGTCGGCGGTGACTTCCTCGCCACCGCCCTGGCCGCGCTGGCACCGAACGGCGTCTGCGTCAGCTTCGGCAACGGAAGCGGCCGGCCCGCCGCCTTCGACCCCGTCGACTTCTACCGCACGCCCGGGGCGCGCCTGCAGGGCCTGTGGCTCGGCAACTTCATGACCGCGGACTGCTCGCCGATGCTCAGGCTGCTCGTCGGGCTCGTCGCCGAAGGCCGGCTGCGCCCGCCGGTCGACGACGTCCTGCCGTGGACCGACATCGCCGACGCCGCCGAACGGCTCGTCGGCCAGAGCGTGGACGGCAAGATCGTCCTGACGGTCCGATGACCGCGCCCGCCCTGTCGCCGCCCGTGTCCCGCCGAGCGCGACTCCGTCCGGCATGAACGTCCTGCTGTGGAACCTGCAGGCCGTGCTCGCCGCGGTGTTCCTGCGCGCCGGTGCCATGAAGGCCTTCCGGCGAAACGGCGAGCTCGTCCGGCGCCTGCCCGCGCTGCAGGGCTTCTCGCCCGCGACCCTGCGGTTCACCGGGGCGGCCGAACTGGCCGCCGTCGCGGGCCTGCTCCTGCCGGGTGCACTGGGCGTCGCCACCGTGCTGACACCGCTGGCGGCCACCGGCCTCGCCGTCGTCATGCTGCTCGCGGCGACCGTCCACGCCGGCCGCCGGGAACCGCCGGGCGTCGCCCTCACCGCCGTCCTGCTGATCATGTCCGTCGCGGTGGCCTGGGGCCGTTTCGGGCCGTATCCGTTGTGACCGCCGCCGCGCGAGAAGGCTCCCCGGATTCGCGGCCGACGGGCCGTCAACGCCTTTTCTCGATGGAAAGACGAGGCGGCCTGCTCCTTCCCGTCGGTGCAATGTCCGGGGAGTGCTCGCGTTTCCCGCGATACCCGGCTTCGCCGGTGTCCAACTGCAGCAACACGCGGTTGGACGAAACGGCGGCGCACGCCGTTAGAGTGGGTTGGCCGAACCGGACGACGATGTCATGACGGAGGTGTCCGATGCGTATTCGGTCGGCAGAACACGGTGAGTTATTCGCCGGCGATATGGAAAGGGCGGTGAAACGCCCGCGAAGCTTCCACGGCGGCGGTGGCGGCACCGCCCGGTCCCTGGACGCGGCGGCGGGCCGCCCGCGGGCGGCCGGCCCGGCGGGCCGGGGCTGAGCGGAGGGAGCAGGCGCCATGGTCGTTGTCATGTCTCCCGACGCCACCGAGGCGGATCTGGAGCGGGTGGTCGAGATCGTCCGGGCGTCGGGGGCGCAGGCCTTCGTCAGCCGCGGTGTCTCCCGCACCATCGTCGGCGTGGTCGGCGACCACACCCGGATCGGCATGCTGAGCCTGCGCAACCGGCGCGGAGTGGCCGACGTGGTCCGCATCTCGGCCGAGTACAAGCTCGTCAGCAGGGAGCACCACCCCGAACGGTCGGTCATCGAGGTCGGCGGCGTGCCCATCGGCCCCGGCTTCCTGACCGTGATCGCGGGCCCGTGCGCGGTGGAGACCCCCGAGCAGACCCTGCAGGCGGCGCAGATGGCGAAGGCGGCGGGCGCGAGCCTGCTGCGCGGCGGCGCGTACAAGCCGCGCACCTCCCCGTACGCCTTCCAGGGCCTCGGCGCGGAGGGGCTGAAGATCCTGGCGGATGTGCGCGCGGAGACCGGCATGCCGGTGGTGACCGAGGTGGTCGACGCCCACGACGTCGAGCTGGTCGCCGAATACGCCGACATGCTGCAGATCGGCACCCGCAACATGCAGAACTTCTCCCTGCTGCGGGCGGTGGGCGCGGCGTCCAGGCCGGTCCTGCTCAAGCGCGGCATGAGCGCCACCATCAAGGAGTGGCTGATGGCCGCCGAGTACATCGCCCAGCGCGGCAACCTCGACATCGTGCTGTGCGAACGCGGCATCCGCACCTTCGAGACGGCCACCCGCAACACCCTCGACGTCAGCGCGGTCCCGGTCGTGCACCGGCTGTCGCACCTGCCCGTCATCGTCGACCCGTCCCACTCGGGCGGGCGCCGCGACCTGGTCCTGCCGCTCGCCCGCGCGGCCGTCGCCGCCGGCGCCGACGGGCTCATCATCGACGTCCATCCCGATCCCTCGATCGCCCTGTGCGACGGCGACCAGGCGCTCTGCGGCGACGACGTGGAGAAGGTCGCGGAGCTGACGGAGAGCCTGGGCGTGCTGATGGGCCGCGTCCCCGCCACCGGCCTGGCGGCGACCCGGGAGTGACCGCCGCGCGGGTGTCCGGCCGCGCCGAGCGGCGCACCGGGCACCCGTGCGGGCCGGTCCGGCGGCGCGGCGCCGGGGCGCCATCGCCCGGTCGGACGGCGGGGCGTCAGAGCGCGGCGGCCAGAGCGGTCAGCGTCGGGCCGAGCGGGGCGTCCAGCGTGAGGAAGGCGTGGGCGTCGCCGCGGGTCGGCCCCCGGTTGACGATCGCCACCGGAATGCCGTGCCGGTGGGCGCGGCGGACGAACCGCAGGCCGGACATGACCGCCAGCGACGAGCCGAGCACCAGCAGCAGCCCCGCCCGCCCGGTCAGCTCGTAGCACTCGCGGACCCGGTCCGGCGGCACGTTCTCGCCGAAGAACACCACGTCGGGCTTGAGCACGCCGCCGCAGTCGGCGCAGTCCACCACGCGGAACGCGCGGATCTGCTCGTCCGCCAGCACGGCGTCGCCGTCGGGGTTGATCGCGTCGACCCGGGCGTCCCAGCCGGGGTTGGCCGCGAGCAGGCGCTCGTCCAGCAGCCGCCGGGGCGTGCGGCGGCCGCATCGCAGGCACACCACCCGGTCCAGGCCGCCGTGCAGCTCGATCACGTCGCGCGCCCCGCCGGCCTGGTGCAGGCCGTCGACGTTCTGGGTGATGATTCCGGCGATCAGGCCCCGGCGCTGCAGCTCGGCGACCGCGCGGTGGCCGGCGTTCGGCCGGGCGCCGGCGATGTGCCGCCAGCCCAGGAAGCTGCGCGCCCAGTACCGCTGCCGCGCCTCGGCGCTGCCGGTGAACGTCTGGTACGTCATCGGGGTGGCCCGCCGCCGACGCCCGGTCTCCCCGCGGTAGTCCGGGATGCCGGACTCGGTGGACAGCCCCGCCCCGCTCAGCACCACCACGTCGCCGTCGGCGACGTAATCGGCCAGCACCGCCAGGCGGCCGGAGACGTCCGGCGCGGGGGCGAGGTCTTCCGCAACGGCCTGAGTCATCCCTCCATGGTGCACGACGGGGCGGCGTGCCGTTACGGGCGCTCACCCGGCCCCGCCGACGGGCATTTCCCACGCCGAGTCGGAACATCCGACGTTGGATGTCCTATGTCAAGTACGATGGATGCATGACGGAGAGGCCGGGGCGGCGCGTTCTCGCCCGGCGCACGGGAGAGCTGCTCCAGCAGGAGATCATGCAGTTGATCCTCGACCGGGGCCTGCGCTCGGGCGATCCGCTGCCGACCGAGAACGACCTGATGGACGACCTGGGGGTCAGCCGCAATTCGGTGCGCGAGGCGCTGAAGGCGCTGCGGGCGCTCGACATCGTCGAGGTCAGGCACGGGCACGGGACGTACGTGGGCAAGCTGTCGCTCACGCCGCTGGCGGACGGGCTCACCTTCCGCACCCTGCAGGGCTCGGAGAACGACGTGCGGGCCCTCGGCGAGATCCTGGAGGTGCGGGAGGCGCTGGAGGCCGGCCTGATCCGGCGGGTGGCGGCCACCATCCCCGACGAGGACCTCGCCGCGCTCGACGCCGCCGTGCGCAAGATGGACGCCAAGGCGCGCGCGGGCGAGCCGTTCCCCGACGAGGACCGCGAGTTCCACGAGCTGCTCTACCGGTCGCTCGGCAACACCCTCGTCCCGCAGCTGCTGCGGGTGTTCTGGAACGTCTTCGACCGGGTCGCCCAGGTCCGCGGCTGGAACCACGACCCCTCGCCGATCGGCACGGTGCGCCGGCACCGGGCGATCGTGACGGCGCTGCGGCGGCACGACGTGGAGGGGGCCGAGCAGGCCCTGGCCCGCCACTTCCGCAACATCGACAGCCGGGTGGAGAAGGCCGCGCGCCGCCGCTGACCCGCGCCGCCACCGGCCCGCGGCGGCGCCGACCTGCGGCGGCGTTGACCTGCGGCGGGGCGCGGCCGCGCCGGTGTCACAGGAGCCCGGCCCCGGACAGGTACTCGGCCACCCGCGCGGTCTCCTCGTCGTTGAGGGGGATCTGCGGAGGCGCGGTCGTGGGGTGGTCGATGACACCCCGCAGATGCAGCGCCGCCTTGAAGGCGCCCAGCGCCGACGAGCCGCCGCCCATCCGCCCCCGGGCGACCTTGACCAGGTCGTAGAGGCGGAACAGGCGTTCCTGCTCGTTGCGGGCCGCGGCCCAGTCGCCCTTGGCGGCGGCCTGGAAGAGCCGCGTGTAGCCGTGCGGGTCGATGTTGCCCAGGCCGGG
The DNA here is from genome assembly GCF_030269545.1 of Actinomadura sp. NBRC 104425. Taxonomy (GTDB): domain Bacteria; phylum Actinomycetota; class Actinomycetes; order Streptosporangiales; family Streptosporangiaceae; genus Spirillospora; species Spirillospora keratinilytica. The sequence goes on from NZ_BSTN01000011.1 coordinate 53,389, forward strand.
CACGACGCCGTCCGCGCCCATCCACAGCGCGGTGTCCACGGTGAGCTCCGACCCGGTGAGCACCGAGAACGATGTGATGCCGCGGTCGCGGCGGCCCAGCAGCACCTCGCGCAGCGCGGCCTCGTTGCCGCTGGAGTCCTTGATGCCGGCGAGCACGCCCTCGGTGGCCAGGTCCAGCACCAGGCCGGCGTCCAGCTTGGTGTGCACGGAGACCGGCAGGTCATAGGCGTAGACGGGCACGCCCGCGCGGTCGGCGATCGTCCGGAAGTGCACGGCGATCTCGGCGGGGGAGGTGAGCGTGTAGAACGGGGCGGTGGCGACGAGGCCGTCGGCGCCCGCGGCCACCGCCGTGCGGACGTGGTCCAGGACGCGCGGCGTGGTCATGTCGATGACACCGGCCAGGACCGGGACCCGCCCGGCGACATGGCCGATGACGGTGTCGAGCACGGTGCGGCGATGCCCGTCGGGCAGGAAGGCGGCCTCCGAGGAGCTGCCCAGGACGAACAGGCCGTCGACGCCGCCGTCCAGCAAATGGTCCACCAGGCGCGTGAGGGAGGCGGTATCGACCTCGTGGGCGGGGGTGAGAGGCGTGCACACCGGGGGGATGACGCCGGACGCCGCGGTGGCGATGGTCATGAACGCTCCTGTGCTTGGTCGATCAGTTCGAGGTCGGTCGCGCCCTTGGGCACCGGGTGGTGGCAGCGGAAGAGGTGGCCCCCGTCGCGGTGCGGGGCGGGCATCTCGGCGGCGCACGCGTCGTCGGCCCGCCAGCACCGGGTGCGGAACGGGCAGCCGGACGGCGGCCGGGTCGCCGACGGCACCGGCCCCTCCAGCGGGATCGGGTCGATGGGCGACAGCAGGCCGGGCGCGGCGGAGAACAGCGCCCGCGTGTAGGGGTGCCGGGCGCGGGCGGGCACCGCGTCCGCCGCGGCCTCCTCCACGATCCGCCCGAGGTACATGGTGACGACCCGGTCGCTCATCCGGCGCACCGTCTTGATGTCGTGGGAGACGAACACCATGGCCAGCCCCAGCCGGCTGCGCAGGTCCAGCAGCAGGTTGAGGATCTGCGCGCGGACGGAGACGTCCAGGGCGCTGGTGGGCTCGTCGGCCACCAGCAGGCGGGGGCGCAGCGCGAGCGCGCGGGCGATCGCCACCCGCTGGCGCTGGCCCCCGGAGATCTGGCTCGGCAGCAGGTCGGCGGGTGGCGGGCAGGCCGACCAGGGAGAGCAGTTCGCGGACGCGGTCGTCGCGTTCGCGCGGGGTGCCCCGGCCGTGCACGTCGAGCGGGTCGCGCAGCACCGTGCGGACGGGCAGGCGGCGGTTGAGCGCGGTGGCAGGGTCCTGGAAGACCATGCCGATGTCCGACCCGATCGCGGCGCGGCGCTCCCGGGCGGGCATGGACCAGATGTCGCGGCCGTCGAAGCGGACCGTGCCCGCGGTGGGCCGCTCCAGACCGACCAGGACCCTGGCCAGGGTGGACTTGCCGCATCCGGACTCGCCGACGACGCCCACGGTCTCGCCCGGCGCGACGGCGAGGTCCACCCCGGTGAGGGCGTGGACGCGGTCGCGGGAGAGCAGGCCGCCCGAGCGCGCCCGGTACAGCACGTGGACGTCGGCGAGTTCGGCGAGCGGCCCGGCGTCGGGCCGCTCGGGGAGTCCCTGGCGGGCGGTCATCGCGGCTCCTTAGGGGCGGCGGGCGCGGCCACGGGCTCCTGGGCGGACCCGGCGGGATGGTGGCAGGCCACCGCGTGGTCCGTGCCGCGGTCGCGCAGGACGGGCTCGTCGGTCCAGCACACGTCCGTGGCCATCGCGCAGCGGTCGGCGAAGCGGCAGCCGCGGGGGAATGCGGCGGGGGAGGGCACCACGCCGGGGATCTGGGCGAGGCGTTCTTCGCCGGCCTCCAGCGACAGCACCGAGCCCAGCAGACCGCGGGCGTAGTGGTGGGCGGGCGCGCCGACCACGGCGGGGGTGGCGCCGGTCTCCACGATCCGCCCGCCGTACATCACCATGACCCGGTCGGTCACGTCCGCCACCAGCGCCAGGTCGTGCGAGACCAGGACCAGCGCGAAGCCCAGTTCCGCGCGCAGCCGCAGCAGCAGCCCGATGACCTGGGCCTGGACGGTCACGTCCAGCGCGGTGGTCGGCTCGTCGGCGATGATCAGCTTGGGGTCGCGGGACAGCGCCATCGCGATCAGCACCCGCTGCCGCTGCCCGCCCGACAGCTCGTGCGGGTAGGCGCGCAGGGTCCGCGCCGGATCCAGGCCCACCAGCTCCAGCAGCTGGGCCGGGGTCCGCCGGCCGCCGCGCCGGACGAGCTGCTTGAGTTGCGCCCGCACGGTCATCGCCGGGTTCAGCGAGGACAGCGCGTCCTGGTACACCATCGCCATCTCGTGGCCGAGCAGCCTGCGCCGCGCCGACCAGGGCAGGGCGAGCAGGTCGCGCCCGGCGAAGACGATCTCGCCCACGACGCGCGCCCGGCGCGGCTGCAGCCCCATGACCGTGAGCGCGGTGAGCGACTTGCCGCTGCCGGACTCGCCGACCAGGCCGAGCACCTCGCCGGGGCGGACGTCGAAGCTCACCCCGTCGACGATGTTCACGGCGTCGTCCGCATCGTCGTGGCGGCCCGGGATCGACACGGTCAGGTTCCGCACGCTCAGCACCGGGTCGCCCTCGGGCAGCGGGCGGGCGCGTTCGGCGAGACGGCGCGCCGCTTCCCGCAGACCGGCCGGCGGCACGTCCTCGCCCCGGTCGGGGACGGGTGCGGGCCGCCGGTCCGCCTCCGGCTCGGCGGCGGGGGCGTCCCGGCGTTCGGCGGGGGCGGCCCAGGCGTCGGAGATGCCCTCGGCCAGGACGTTGAGCGCCAGCACCGTGACCAGGATGAGCAGGCCGGGGAACAGGGTGGCCCACCAGCCGCCCACCAGGACCATGTTCCGGCCGTCGGCGATGACGTTCCCCCAGGACGGGTCCGGCGGCCGCACGCCCGCGCCGATGAACGACAGCGACGCCTCGAACACGATCGCGTCGGCGACCATCACCGTGCAGAACACCAGGATCGGCGCGGCGCAGTTCACCGCCACGTGCCTGATGAGGATGTGCGGGGCGCGGGCGCCGATGACGCGTTCGGCGGCGACGTAGTCCTCGCCGTACTGGGCCAGCACGTTCGCGCGCACCACCCGCGCCACCGACGGCATGTTCAGAAACGCGATCGTCGCCACCAGCACCGGGACGCTGCCGCCGAACACGGCCACCAGCACGGCGGCCAGGGCGATGCCGGGGAAGGCCATGATGACGTCGAGCGTGCGCATGGCCGTCTCGTCCACCCACCTGCGGGACGTCGCGGCGACGGCGCCGACCACCGAGCCGGCCGCCAGTGCCAGCGCCGTCGCGGCCAGACCGATGATCAGCGACCAGCGGGCCCCGTACAGCAGCCGGGTGAAGATGTCGCGGTTGGCGCTGTCCAGGCCCATCCAGTGCCGGGCGCTGGGGCCGCCGCCGACGGCCTCCTGGGTGTAGGGGGAGTGCGGGGTCAGCAGCGGGGCGAGGACGGCGGCCGCGGCGATCACCACGACGATGCCGAGCGCGATCCAGGAGGCCGTGTTCAGCCGCCGGAACGCGACGTCGCCCCGGGACAGCCGCCTGGCGAGGCCGCGGCGCATCATGAGGCGCTCCTGAGACGGGGGTTGACCAGCAGGTAGAGGATGTCGATGACGAGGTTCAGCACGACGAAGCCGGTCGCGATGGTCAGCACCACGCCCTGCACCACGGCGGGGTCGCCGTTGCGCACCCCGTTGATCATCAGTTGCCCCATGCCGGGCAGCGCGAAGATCGTCTCGATGACCACCGCGCCGCCGAGCAGGTAGCCGACCCGCAGGCCCAGCACGGTCAGCGGGGTGATCAGCGCGTTGCGCAGCACGTTGCGTCCGACCACGGCGATCGGCGGCAGCCCGCTGCCGATGGCGGTGCGCACGTAGTCCCGGTCGAGCTCCTCGACCATCGAGGTGCGGATGACGCGGGTCAGGTAGGCGGCCACGGGCAGCGACAGCGCGAACGCCGGCAGGGTCAGCGAACGCAGCCAGCCGCCGACGCCGTCGGCCGGGTTGATGTAGCCGCCGGTCGGAAACCAGCCGAGATCGACCGCCAGGTACTGGATCATCAGCAGCGCCAGCCAGAACGCCGGCGCGGCCACCCCGAACAGCGACACCAGCCGGATCGCCTGGTCGGGCCAGCGGTCCCGAAACAGCGCCGCGGTGACGCCGAGCAGCAGCGACAGCACCACCGCGATGAGCACCCCGTACAGGGTGAGCTGGAGCGTCAGCGGCAGCGCGGTGAGCACCGAGTCGCGCACCGGCGCCTTGGTGAGCACGCTGGTGCCCATGTCGCCCCGGACCAGGTCGCCCACGAACCGCGCGTAGCGCACTGGCAGCGGATCGAGCAGGCCGTTCTGCTCCTGGAACGCGCGGATCTGCTCCTGCGTGGGGTTGGCCCCCTGGAAGTAGGCGTACTCCGGCTTGCTGTCGGAGAACCGCATCACGATGAACACCAGCAGGCTGACGCCCAGCAGCAGCGGTATCAGCAGCAGCGTGCGCTGCACGAGCATGCGGACGACGATCGCCACCGCGCACCCCCTCGGACCTCGAAGACAGCAGGGATCGGGGATGGGGCCGTCACAGCCGGCGCGCCTGCAGCAGGTTGACGCCCGGGTACGCCTGGGCCCGCACCCCGGTGATCTTCTTGGGGTCCCAGGCGGTCATCAGCTCGGTGTGCACCACCGGGTAGAGCACGGCCTGCTCGGCGATGATGTCGATGTAGGCGCGGGTGAGCGCCAGCTTCTTGGCCGGGTCGGGTTCGCGGGTGGCCGCGTCCATCTTGGCGAACAGGTCCTTGGCCTCGGCGGTGCCGTCCCATCCGGTGTACTTCATCCAGGTGCCGCCGGAGGTGTAGTTGTAGCGCATGATCAGGTCGGCGTCGAGGCCGAACTGGTTGGGGTTCGAGGCGGCCGCCACCACCTGGTAGGACTGCGACTGGTCCATCTTGGTGAACAGCGCGCTGGTGTCCTGCGGCTCCAGCGTGGTGCGGACGCCGATCGCCGACCACGAGTTGGCGATCGTGGGCAGGCACTCGGTGATCCAGCTCAGGTTGACCGCCATCAGCTTGACGGCCAGGTTCGTCACCCCGGCCTCGGCGAGCAGCGCCCTGGCCTTGGCCGGGTCGTAGGAGTAGACGGTCTTGGCGCGGGCGTACGAGGGGTGCTGCTCGTTGAGGAAGCTGGTCGCCGGGGTGCCGTGGCCCTTCAGCCCCACGTTGATCATCGTCTTGGTGTCGATGGCGTACAGCAGCGCCTGGCGCACCCGGACGTCGTCGAACGGCTTCTGCTTGGTGTTGAACATCAGGAACATGTGGTTCATGCCCTTGCCGCCCTCGACCCGCAGCCCGGCGCGGCGCAGCTGGTCGATGTTGGCGAACGGCACGTTGTCGGCGATCTGCGCCTCGGCGGCGCTGCCGGAGATCTTGGCGACCCGGGCCGGCGCCTCCACGATCGACAGCCAGTTCATCTTCTTGACCAGCGGCTTGCGCGGCCCGTTGTAGTCGGGGAACGCCTCGAAGGAGGTGTTGGACTTGGGGTTGTGCGCGGTCATCCGGAACGGGCCCGAGCCGACCGCCTTGCCCTTGGCCGCCGCGTCCCAGCCGCCCGGCGCGCCGAACACGTGCCGCGGCATGATCTTGGCGATGGTCAGCCGGGGCAGCGCGTCCGGGAAGGGGAACTTCAGCACCAGCTCGACGGCGTTGTCGCCGGCTCGGCGGACCTCCTTCAGCCAGGTGGCGAAGAAGGAGTAGGTCAGCCGCTTGGCCTTGTCGTCCAGGATGGCCTCGAAGGTGAACAGCACGTCGTCCACGGTGACGGGCTTGCCGTCGTGCCACTTGGCGCCGGGCCGCAGCTCGAACCGCCAGGTGGTCGCGGAGGTGTCGGCGGGCAGCGCGGTGGCCAGCGCCGGATAGGGCGCGCGGGTGATCGGGTCGGTGTCGACCAGGCCCTCGTAGATGTGGTTGTTGGCCGCCATCGAGAACGCCGACGCGGTCATGGTCGGGTCCCAGCTCTGGTCGTTGCCGTAACCGATCACCGCGGTGATCAGGTCTTTGTCCTTGCCGGCGCCGCTCGACCCGGTCGAGGCCGGGCCGCCGCACGCCGACAGCGTCGCGGTGACGGCCGCGGCGGCGCCGAGCGTTCCGGTGTAGCGCAGAAAGTCCCGGCGGCCGAGGTCGGGCGTGGGGTCCGACGGGCTCACGATGCCTCCTGGGGGTGGGCGGGCGGATGCGGAGTCTCATCCTTCGGACAAGGGACATCGGACGTCCTACGTCTTGGGATTGTGAGGCTAGGGTCGGTTTCTCCGCCCGGTCAAGGGCCCGGCGGCGTCCGATCCGACCACGATTCGGCTCTTGCCGGATGAGATGTAGGACGTCCAACATGGGATGTCCCGGACGCTCCTCGACCACCCCGGAGGGCACCCATGACGTCCGCGACCGCGAGGGCGATGCTCGCCGTCTCGCTGCTGGGCGCGCTCGCCGCCGCCCCGGCGCCGCACGCCGCCGCCTCGGCGGCCCGCCCGTACATCGACGAGCAGGTCCTGTTCGAACAGGGGGACTTCGGTTACGCCTGCTTCCGCATCCCGGCGGTCGTCCGCGCAACGGACGGCACCGTCCTCGCCTTCGCCGAGGGACGCGTCGCCGACTGCGGCGACGACGGCGACATCGACCTGGTACTGCGCCGCTCGTCCGACGGCGGACGCACCTGGGGCCCGCTCCAGGTGGTCTCCGAGGGCAACGGCTCCACCCACGGCAACCCGGTGCCGATCGTCGACCGGCGGCACCCCGGACGCGTCGTCCTGGTGAGCACCCACAACGGGCCCGACCCCTGCCCCGACGGCTGCGACCGCGACCCGTACGTGCAGATCAGCGACGACAACGGCGCCACCTGGTCGGCGCTCCGCGAGATGACCGAGGGCAAACGGCCCGAGTGGAACTTCTGGTACGCCACGGGCCCGATGCACGGCATCCAGCTCACCCGCGGCCCGCACGCCGGACGGCTCGTCGTCGGCGCCAACTACGAAAGCTACGACCGCGCCGGCGGCCCGCACGTCTACGGAACCCACCTGCTCTACAGCGACGACGGCGGCCTGACCTGGCACGTCGGCGCCCAGAGCGCCTTCGACGACGGCACGGTGATCGCCCAGGAGGTCACCGTCGTCGAACGCACCGACGGGAAGATCTACGCGCTCGCCCGCGAACGCGGCACCGCCCCCGGGCACCGCGCCTACGCGGTGAGCAGCGACGGCGGCGAGACGTTCGACCGCCCCTTCCGCACCCTCGACCTGCCCATGCCGGACGTGCAGGCGTCCACGCTGCGCCTGCACGCCCGCGACGAGGGCGACGCCACCAACCGCATCCTGGTGTCGTCCCCGGCGCACCCCGTGGCGCGGGAGGTCATGGCGGTACGCTCCTCCTACGACGAGGGCCGCACCTGGCAGCCCTGGACCAAGGGCAAGGTCTTCTGGTGGGGCCCGTCGGCCTACTCCGACATGGTGAAACTCGGCGACGACGAGATCGGCCTCTACTACGAGGCGGGCACCTCCTCGCCCTACGAGACCATCCGCTGGGCCCGCTTCAACGAGGCCTACCTGGCCACCCCCAACGGCACCCCGCCCGGCATCCCCGGCCCGCCCGCCCCCGGCCCCAAGACCCCGGACTCCTCGCCCAACCGCAACGACGCCTACGTCAGGGGCGGAGCGTCCACGGCACCGGGCCGCTTCGGCAACGGCCTGGCCCTCGACGGCGTGGACGACCGCGTCGAGGTGCCGTTCGACCGGTCCATCGACGTCGGCGGCGGCGACTTCACCATGACGACCTGGTTCCGCTACACCGACACCACCGGGTCGCACGCCCTCCTGTGGGCCTACCGGACCGGCAGCGGCACCACCCCGCAGGTGTGGCTGCGCGCCGAACCCGCCGCAGGCCGCATCCGCGCGCTGATCATGGTGGACCGGTTCAACATCACCGTACAGTCGGCGGGCGCCTACAACGACGGGCAGTGGCACCATGCCGCCCTGCGCCGGGCCGACGGACGCCTCGGCCTGTGGATCGACGGCACCGAGGTCGCCTCGGCCGAGGTCCCGCCCGGCTCGGTCACCGAGGGCAAGGAGTTCGGCGTGGACGGCATCCACATCGGGCAGCGCCTCGACGGCGCCGACCGGTTCCACGGCACCATCGACGACGTGCGCGTCTACCGGCGCGCGCTGTCACCGGCGGAACTGGAGCGGGTCCGGGCGGGCGAACGGACGCCGGCGTCCCGGCTCGGCCTGTGGCTGCGCATGGAGGACATCACATGACGATCATGTTCGGCGGCGACTACAACCCCGAGCAGTGGCCGCCCTCCGTCTGGGCCGAGGACATGAAGCTGATGGCCGAGGCCGGCGTCACGCTGGTCACGGTGGGCGTGTTCGCCTGGGCGAGCGTCGAACCGCGGCCCGGCGAGTACGACTTCGGCTGGTTCGACCGGGTCATGGACAACCTGGCCGACCACGGCATCGGCGCCTGCCTGGCCACCATGACCGCGTCCCCGCCGCCCTGGCTGTCGCGACTGCACCCCGAGGTGCTGCCCGTCCGCGCCGACGGCACCAGACTGTGGCCGGGCGCGCGCCAGCACTACTGCCCGTCCAGCCCCGTCTACCGCGAGCACGCCCGCCGCCTCGCCGAGCAGGTGGCGCGCCGCTACGCCGGCCATCCCGCGCTGCGGCTCTGGCACATCGGCAACGAGTACGGCTGCCACGTCCGCCAGTGCTACTGCGAGGTGTCGGCCGCCGACTTCCGGCGCTGGCTGCGCGACCGCTACGGCGACATCGACGCGCTCAACCGGGCCTGGTCCACGGCGTTCTGGTCGCAGCGCTACGACGACTGGGAGGAGATCAACCCGCCCCGCACCACGCCCACGTTCGTGAACCCGGCGCACCGGCTGGACTTCGAACGGTTCAGCGACGACGCGATCCTCGCCTGCTACCTGAGCGAACGCGACGCCGTTCGCAGGCACTCGCCGGACGTGCCGGTCACCACCAACTTCACCGGCCTGGTGCACAAGCCGATCGACTCCTTCCGGTGGGCCGCCGAACAGGACGTCGTCAGCCTCGACAGCTACCCCGACCCCTACGACCCCCGCGCGCACGTCGACGCCGCGTTCGCCTACGACCTGGTCCGCTCCGCGGGCTCGGGCCGGCCGTGGCTGCTGATGGAGAACGCGCCGAGCGCGGTCAACTGGCGTCCGCGCAACGCCCCCAAACCGCCCGGCCTCATGCGCCTGTGGTGCTGGCAGGCCGTCGCGCAGGGCGCCGACGCCGTGCTGTTCTTCCAGTGGCGCCAGGCCGCCGGCGGCGCCGAGAAGTTCCACTCCGCGATGGTCCCGCACGGCGGCCCCGGCACCCGCACCCACCGGGAGGTCCGCGCCCTGGGCGCCGAACTGGCGGCCGTCCCCGAGCTCGCGGGCACCCGCGTCCGCGCCGACGTGGCGATCCTGCACGACTGGGACAGCTGGCGCGCCGTCGAAGGCGACGCCCACCCCGCCCCCATCGACCTGCTGGACGCCCACCGCGCCCACTACGCGCCCCTCTTCGACGCCCACGTGACCTGCGACGTCGTCCCGCCGACCGCCGACCTGACGGCGTACCGGCTGGTGGTCGTCCCCAACCTGTACCTGATGACCGGCGACGTCGGCGCCCGCCTCACCCGGTACGTCGCAGGCGGCGGGCACCTGCTCGTGTCGTTCTTCTCCGGCATCGTGGACGAGTCCGAACGCGTCCACCCGGGCGGCTATCCGGCGCCCCTGCGCGAGGTGCTCGGCCTGCACGTCGAGGAGTTCTGGCCTCTGGACGGGCCCACGCACATCGACATGGGCGGCGAACGCCACGAGGCCGCCCTGTGGTCCGAGTGGATCGACGTGGAGGGCGCCCGGCCCGTCGCCACCTTCACCGAGGGGCCGCTCGCCGGCCGCCCGGCCGTCACCCGGCACGCATACGGCGACGGCGTCGCCTGGTACCTGGCCACCCGCCCCGCCCCGGCGGCCATGCGTCGGCTCATGGACCGCGCCCGCGCGGACGCCGGTGTCCGCCCCGTCCTGCCCGGCCTGCCCCCGGGTGTCCAGGCCGTCGTGCGTCACGGCCCGGAGCACCGCTACCTGTTCCTGCTCAACCACGGCGCCGAGCCCGCCTCCGTCCGCCTCACGGAACCCGCCCCCGACCTTCTGGCAGACCCGGCCGAGCCCGTCGAGACCGTCGAACTGGCACCCCGCGCCGTCGCGGTCCTGCGCCACCCCCGGCACTGATCAGCGGCTCGCCCAGCGCCCCCAGCCTGGGCGGTGTCCGGCTTGTCGAACACCGCCCAGGCGCCGTCGTCCACGGGAAACCACGGGGTCAGACCTGCTGCAGCCCGGCGGCCGCGGCGGGGGCGGTGCGGCGGCGGAGGGGCACCAGGTTGCCGCGCCGACGGGCCAGCCACAGGAACACGACCGTCGCCAGCGCGCAGAACAGGATCGAGTAGACGCTGCCCTCCGGGCCGAAATCCCCGCCGCTGATCAGCTTCGGGCCGGACGTCGCGGCGTCCAGCAGCCCCTGCGAGGTGCCGTTGCCGGAGACCTCGGTGCTGAAGATGCCGGCCTCGGCGAAGTTCCAGCCGAAGTGCAGGCCGATCGGCAGCCACAGGTTGCGGGTGGCGGCGTAGGCGGCGGCGAGCATGCCGCCCGCCTCGATCGCGATGGCGATCGCGCCCCACAGGCTGGCGTGCGGGTTGGTCAGGTGCGACAGGCCGAACAGCACAGCGGTCAGCGCCAACGAGATCCACGTGCCGATGCGCTCCTCGATGATCCGGAACAGGACGCCGCGGAAGATCAGCTCCTCGGTCACGGCGGCGGCGGCCATGAAGCCGAACAACCCCACCGCGCCCGTCGGCGACCCCAGCCCGTCCACCTTGTAGTGGCCGAGGAAGGCGATGTTGGCGATGACGGCCCCGAACAGCGCGACCCCGATCAGGACTCCGACGCCCAGCGCGCCTCCGGCCCCCTTCCGGGCCACTTCCGCGACCGGGCGGCGCTCGGTCCGCCGCACCACCCATCCGTAGACCAGCAACGCGAGCACGGCCGTCACAAGGCCGGTGGCCAGCTCAAGCCACGGATTGCCCTCCACGGCGGCGAAGCACTGGCTGCCGGCCATCGCGACCACCACGACGGCCAGGAGCTGCCAGACCAGTCTCATGAGCATCCCCTCTCCGGATTCCGCGACCGGAGTGCCGCGGCTTGAGGGAACGCTACGGAGTCGAAGGCCCTCGAATCGTCACCGTCCGGTGGACATTTGCAAGTAGCTCGTACGGGGGACAGCCCGCGCGCGACGTGGCCATGATCGGCTGACCGCCCTTCCGTCCGAGCGGCCCCCTGTCAACACCCTTGACCCGACCTGTTGTCACGGGACGGGCTCGTGTTCGTCGGCGACCTTGATGATCGTTTTTCCGGGCGTGCGGCGGTGGCGGGCGAACGCGGAGGGTGTCTCGGAGAGCGGTCGCACGGCGCCGATGATGGGGTTGAGGCGTCCGGCCCGCAGACACCGGGCGAGCTCGGCCAGCCGGGCGCGGTCGGGTTCGACGACGAAGAAGACGGCTCGCCCGTCCTTGGGCTGCACGGTGGGCGGCATGGCGACGGAGACGACGCTGCCGCCCGGGCGCACCAGCTCCGTCGATCGCACGAGGACGTCGCCGCCGATGACGTCGAACACCACGTCCACCTCGCCGGCGCGCCGCGGATCGTCGGCGTCCAGATCGATGAAGGCCTGCGCGCCGAGGCCGAGCACGACATCGCGGTCCTCGGCCCGGCCGGTGCCGATCACGCGGGCGCCCGCAGCTCGCGCGAGCTGGACGGCGATCGAGCCGACGCCGCCCGCGGCGCCGTGGACGAGAACGGTCTGCCCGGTCGTGAGGCGGGCGTGGTCGAACAGTCCCTGCCATGCGGTCAGCCCGGAGATGGGCAGCGCGGCGGCGACGGTGTGGTCGATGTCGGCGGGGAGGGGAGCCAGGTTGCGGGCCTCCACCGCGGTGTATTCGGCCAGGGAACCGTTGCGGGCCCAGTCGGCCAGTCCGAACACCCGCTGGCCCTCGGTGAGGCCGGTGGTTCCATAGCCCAGTTCGACCACGACTCCGGACAGCTCGTGCCCGGGAATGCTGGGCGTCCGGTCGCGGCCCGTGCGATCGCACCACGTGCTCGGCCAGTCGAGTTCTCCGGGAGTGAAGCCCGCGGCGTGCACGCGCACGACGACGTCGTTCTCCGCCGCATGGGGGTAGGGCATGTCGCACAAGGTGAGCCCGCCGACACCGGCGTCACGGTCTCGCACGGTGATCGCTTGCATGCTCGATTCCTTTCAAGAACGCGGGCGCGGTCCGCTCGGGCCTGCGTCATGCCGCGGAGGACTCTGGCCGCCGCCGGGATCGACGCCGTCCACCGCATGCCATGGTGCGACGCCGGGCCGGGTCGGCGAGACGCCGCCGGATTCGCCACCACCGCACCGAACCCCCAGGTCGCGCCATACCCCACCGCGCCGGGCCGAAGCCGGGGCCGGGGAGATGAAACGCTGCGGCACCGATCACCGAACCGCGCCGCCGTTCGCGCGGACGGGGGTGTTCGCAGCAGCGCACGGCCGGGCCGTCCGGCGGCCCTCCTTGCCGGGCCGGCCGACTACGCACGCCGCCGCACGCCCGCGCGGCGGGCGGCGCGGCGGTTGCCGGTCACCCGGTGGACAGGGGCGCGGAGGTGCCCAGGGCGCCGCGCATCTTGTCCAGATGGGCGCCCAGCAGGCCGGCGTCGAACGGGATGACCGCGGACCGGTACTCCCGTCCCAGCGAGCGGAGCATGTCCATCCAGTCCCAGCTCGCGGTGATCTCGGCGTCGATCGTGGCGAGTTCGTCCCGCAGCGACGAGTCGGACCGGGACCGGAACACCAGATTGCGCCACTGGCCGAGGAACCGGCGGAACGTCTCCAGCAGCTCGCCGGCCTCCGCGACCAGGTCCGCGGACTGGCGCAGCTCCTCGTTCACCCGCCGGACCTGCTCCGACATCTCCAGGAACCCGGCCTGCGCGGCGTGGCACAGCAGGGGCACCGCGTGCAGCGAGTCCGGCGGCGCCGCATTGTCGATGACCTCGGCGGCGAACGCGGCGACCATGTCGTTGTAGACCCTCGCCAGCGAGATCCGGAACCGCAGTTCCGCCACGTCGGTGCGCAGCCGGCCGAGGCGGGCGCCCAGCCGGGAGAGCGCCGCGCCGGCGTCGCCCATCGGCGCGGCCATCACGCGGGCGACGTTCGCCAGGGTCGGCGCGGAGTCGGCGACCAGTTCCGATGCGTGCTGCGCGGCGGCCACCGAACCGGCGAGCCGCTCGGTGATGTCGAGGACGGTCGAGGACGTCGCCGCCAGCCGGTCGCACAGGTTCTGGTAGGCGGTCAGCCGGTCGACGAGTCCGCCGAGCAGTTCGTCCAGGGCGCCGGCGCCGCCCAGGACTTCGCCGATCACCCCGTGGGCGGGCCTGGCGAAGGCCGTCGTCACCAGATGGCGGCGGGCGGAGACCTCCGCGGGCAGCGCGTCGAGCGCGAATGCGTCGAGGGAGGCGAAGCCGTGCCGCCCCAGCGCCGTCTCGATGGCGGCCAGTCCCAACCCGGCGGCGTCGCGGCGCCCCGTCCCGCGGGTCCGCACCGCCTCCCGCTCCGCTGCGACCGCCTCCGCGTACACCTGCCTGACCACGTCGAACAGCGGGCCGCGCGGGGCCATGCGAACCGACAGGTAGCCGCTTGGGACCGGGCTCAGCACCGCGAACACCCAGTAGGCGCTGCCGTCCTTGGCCCGGTTCTTGACGTAGGCGCCCGCGGAGCGGCCGGCCGCCAGCCTGTCCCAGATCCACCGGAAGGCGCCGCCGGGCATGTCCGGGTGGCGGACGATGTTGTGCGGCTTCCCGGCGAGCTCGTCCCGCGAGTAGCCGGAGATCCGGACGAACACGCAGTTGCACTGCTCGATCACTCCGCGCCGGTCGGTGGTGGAGAAGAACAGATCCTCCGTCGCCACCGTCTTCTCACGGTCGTCGTGAGGGGACGCATGGGCCTGCATCAATCGTCTCCGCTCTACCGGGCACAGGCGCGGCGGGCGCGTGTGGCGGCGCAACACTCCACGACGAAACGTAGATCATTCACTCCGCCGAAACCAGCAGGAAACGTGTGATATACGCCAACCGGCGGCCGGCGAATACGCTGCTTCAGGCGCCGGATCCACGGGGCAGCGGACTCCGGCGCCGAGCGCACCGGCAGGCGCCGTGCCGCCCGCGCCGGGCGAGACGCGGGCCGTCCCCGGCGCCGCCCTGCCGGACGACGCCGGGGCGGTCCCGGCGGACGTGGATCAGCCGACCCGATCCAGGTCCACGCCCTTGGTCTCCCAGCTTGTGATCACCGCGACGAAGGTGATCGCCGTGGTGAGCACCAGGTAGCCGACGACCATCCCGACCCCGAAGCCGTCGATCAGCCACACCGCGATGAACGGGGCGGGCGCGCCGGCGATGATCGAGGACCCCTGGAACACCAGCGAGGAACCGGCGTAGCGGTACCGGGTCGGGAACAGCTCGGCGATCCAGGCGGCCTCCGGTCCGGCGAGCATGCCGTGGAAGAACGCGCCGACGCAGACACCGACCCACAGCAGCGGCAGGCTCTCGAAATGCACCAGCCAGAAGAACACCGGCGCCCAGACCACCAGCACCGCCGACGGCACCAGCATCGCGACCTTGCGGCCGACCCGGTCCGACCAGGCGCCACCTGCGATCATCCCGACGAACTGGAACACCGACGCGAAGGTGACCACCAGTGTCACGTCTCCGCGGTCGAAACCGTGGTACTTGGTGGCGTAGGCGATGACGAACACCGTGTAGATGTAGAACGCGATGTTCTCGCCGAGCCGCATGCCGAGGCCGTGCAGCACGGCCCGCGGCCGCGACAGCGCCTGCAGGATGCTGGACCGCTCGGCGTGCGCCCCGGCCGCCGCCTTCCGCCGCCCCTCGGCCGCGAGCTGCGCCTGGCGGAACACCGGCGACTCCTCCAGGCCCCGGCGGATCATGAACCCGATGACCAGCAGCGGCGCGGCGGCCAGGAACGCGATCCGCCAGCCCCAGGACTCGAAGTCGGCGTCGCTCATGGACATGCCCAGCACGGTGATCACGGCGGCCGCCAGCACGGTGCCGGCCGGGGCGCCGGCCTGCGGCCAGGACGTCCAGAACCCGCGGCGCCTGGGGGAGCCGTACTCGCTGACCAGCAGCACGGCCGCGCCGAACTCGCCGCCGAGCGCGAACCCCTGCACCAGGCGCAGCACGACGAGCAGGATCGTCGCGGTGATACCGACGTCGTGGTAGCTGGGCAGCAGGCCGATCGACGTGGTGGCGGCGCCCAGCATCAGGAACGTCGCCACCAGCATCGGCTTGCGGCCGAACCTGTCGCCGAGGTGCCCGAACACGATGCCGCCGAGCGGCCGGGCGAAGAAGCCGATCCCCTGGGTGGCCAGGGCCAGCAGGAGCTTGACGAAGGCGTTGCCGCCCGGGAAGAACAGCGGCCCGAGCACCGTCGCCGCCATCACGCCGTAGATGGCGAAGTCGTACCATTCGAGGACCGCGCCGGCCATGCTGCCCGCCAGCAGGCGGGGGAACCCGCGGGCGGGGGCTTGGCGGCCAATGCCGGTGCCTGCCGTGCGGGTGCGTGCCGCATCCGATGCCATGGGTTTTCCTTTCGATCTCCGAGGCCTGCTCCTCGCCCCCCGGAGCCAAGCCGCCGCGCGTCAAATACGGAGTGTGAGCGCCTTGCCGCAGGCGCGTGAGCAGCACGTCATCATCCGGTCGCCGCGTGCCCGCTCGGCCTTGGTCAGCACCAGGTCGCGGTGGTCGACCTCGCCGTCCACGACGGGGACCTCGCAGGTGCCGCACAGCCCTTCCTCGCAGTCGCTGGGCACCTCGACGCCGGCGGCGCGCAGGGCCGCGAGCACGGTCTGGTCGGCGGGGACGCGGACGGTGCCGCCGGACTCGGCCAGGTGCACGTCGAAGGCGTGCTCCTTGTCCGGGTCGAGCGCGCCCACGTCGGACGTGAAGTGCTCGATGCGCAGCGCTTCCTCGGGCCAGTGCCGGGTCGCCTCGCCGAGCGCGTCGAGCAGCCGCCGCGGGCCGCACGCGTAGATCAGGGTGCCCTCCGCCGGCTCGGCCAGCAGCGCGCCGACGTCCAGCCGGACGCCCTCGGCGGACCGGTACACGGTGAGCCGGTCGCCGTGGTCGCGGACGAGCCGGTCGAGGCAGGCCATCGCACCGCTCGACCGGCCGCAGTAGTGGATCTCGTAGTCGCGGCCGGTGCGGCGGGCGTGGTCGGCCATCGCGATGATCGGGGTGATGCCGATGCCGCCGGCGATGAACACGTAGCGCCGCGCGTCCGGGTCCAGCCGGAAGTGGTTGCGGGGCCCGCGCATGCGCAGCACGTCGCCGACGGCCAGGCGTTCGTGCAGGTAGCGGGAGCCGCCGCGGCCATCGGCGTCCCGGCGCACCGCGATCTGGTAGCAGGACCGGTCGTCGGGGTCGCCGCACAGGGAGTACTGGCGGGAGAACTCGCCGAACTCCAGGTCCACGTGCGAGCCGGGCGACCACTTCGGCAGGGGCCTGCCGCGCGGGTCGGCCAGCGTGATCCGCACGATGTCGTCCGCCTCCCGTTCGATGCGGCGCACGGCCACGGTGCGGGCGGCGGCGCGACCGGCCGGTCCGCGCAGCCGCACCGGCCGCCGGCGGTCCAGGATCGCCGGGTCGGCGCGTTCGGGGTTGCGCTCGGGATCCCATTCCACCCACAGGTGCTCGGGGCCGCGGAAGGAGGTGTTGGGCAGGTAGGTGAACTCCTGGTCGGGGACGAGCCGCAAGTGCGGCAGGCGCGTGGTGAACTCCTCCAGGATGATCTGCATCTCCATCCGGGCCAGGTGCTTGCCCAGGCACTGGTGGGAGCCGTAGCCGAACGACAGGTGCCGGCCGGCGTTGTCACGGCGGATGTCCAGCTCGTCGGGGTCGTCGAAGTGCCGCTCGTCGTGGTTGGCCGAGGCCTGGACGATCAGCAGCTTGGCGCCCTCGGGGATGGGCACGCCGCCGATCTCGGTGTCGGCCGTGGCGATCCGCCGCCACGCCACGATCGGGCCGGAGAAGCGCAGGCACTCCTCCACCGCGGCCGGGATGAGGCCCTGGTCGGCGCAGATCTCCTCCCACTGGGCGCGGTTCTCCAGCAGCAGCCGCAGCGCGTTGGTCGTGGCGAGCGCGGTGGTCTCGTGCGCGGCCACGATGCCGGCCATCATCATCGAGTGCAGGTAGGAGTCGGTGATGACGTCGGGCATCTCAGGCTGCAGCCGGATCCCGTACGGCATCCACCCGGGCATCGAGGGGGCCCGGCGCATCTTGTCCAGGACCTCGCCGGAGTACTGCCAGAACTTGCCGACCGACTCGGCGACGGCCATCTGCTCCTCGGGTGAGGGCCGCCCCCAGGTGTTGAGGGTGTGCGCGACCGAGTAGCGGCGCAGCGTGGCCATGTCCTCCTCGGGCACGCCGAGGAAGTGCAGCGCGACGGTCAGCGGCACCTCGTACAGCATCTCGGCGACGAGGTCGGCCCGGCCCGCGTCGATGATCCGGTCGACGTGCTCGCGGACGAGACGCCGCACGATCGGCTCGTGGTGGGCGAGCTTCTCGGGGGTGAACGGCTCCTGCAGCGCCCGGCGGCGCAGCATGTGGGCGGGCTCGTCCTCGTTGACCAGGGTGCGGTCCATCGCGTACCCGTGCGCCTTCAGCACCGCGTTCGCCTCGTCGGAGAACGGGGTGATCTTCTCCAGGGCGATGGACGGCGAGAAGGTGATGTTGTCGCGGAAGACCGCCTTGACGTCCTCGTAGCGGGTGACCACCCAGTAGCCCAGGACCGGACTGTAGAAGACCGGCTCCTCGTCCCTCGCCCACCGCAGCGCGCCCGCCGGGTCCCGCAGGTACGCCTCGCCGAACGGATCGAAGGCGGCCGCGTCGGCGGAGACGGGCCGTCCGGTCGGATCCAGCCGGTCCAGCCGGGAGTGGTCGACCGGGCAGCCTCCCGCGCCCGCGCCGAAGGCGGCCGCGGCGCCCTTCGACGCATCGGCTGCGGGGGATGAGACCGAGCCCATATGTTCTCCTCGCACCTCTCTGAACAGCGCTTTTACTTTTATCGAACACTTATGTGCGATAAGCGAGTTCGTGCAGGGTAAGCTGCATCACATTGGCAGGTCAAGAGCCGTTCCGCCGCGGGGCCGTCCAGGCGCCGTGCGGGAGCGCCGGCGGTGCGGGCGCACGCGGCACGGTGCGGACGGCGTTCGGCAAGACCGCTGTGCGATCATCTGAGGCGATCCATGGGGACGAGGAGTGGGATGAGCACGCTGCAGACGCTCGATCGCGGTCTGCGCGCCTTGGACGTCGTGTCGCGGAGCCCGGCGGGCATCTCGGTGGCGGAACTGGCCAAGGAGCTGGGCGTCCACCGCGCCATCTGCTACCGCATCGTGGCCACGCTGGAGGCCCACTCGCTCGTCGCGCGCGCCGCCGACGGCCGCATCCGGCTCGGCCTCGGCGCCGCGGTGCTGGCCTCCCGGTTCGAGCCGCATTTCATGCGCGGTGCCCGCCCCGTGCTGGAGGAACTGGCCGAACGGACCCGCGCGACCGCCTTCATCGCCGCCGCGGAGGGCGACGCCTGCGTCGCGGTCATGGTGGCCGAACCGCGGGAGGCCGTGCTGAGGGTCGGCTACCGGGTGGGCAGCAGGCACCCGCTGACGCAGGGGGCGTCCGGCATCGCGATCCTGGCGATGCGGCCGGAGAGCCCGCGCGACCCCGAGTCCGTCCGGCGGGCCCGCCGCGACGGCTACTGCGTGACCAGAGGCGAACTGCAGAAGGGTGCGGTCGGCGTTTCGGCGGGCATCGGCGTGCCCGCCGACGTGGAACCGGGCACCGTGATCGAACGCAGCGTCGGCGTGGTCTCCACCGAGGAGCTCGACGTCGAGGGCGCGGCGGCCGCCGTCACCCGCGCCGCGCGCCTCCTGTCACAACTCGTCACCGGCTGACGCGCCCCATCCGCTCCGCCGCCTGCCCGCTCAGGCCCCGGTTGAGCAGCCCTCTCTTCCTGCCGATCGGCTGCATCGACTCGCTGCCCGTCCAGCAGCGCCCCTCGCACATGAAGCCCGCCCGTTGCGCGCCGGTCCGTGGCCGACAGCGCCGCTCCCGCACGGCCCGTGGTCCGCGCCGTGCCCGACGGCGCGCTCTGCCACGCGATGCGGGCCGCCGCTCGGCGCCCGTCCCGATCGGGTGTTCGCCGAACCGGACCCGTCCGGCACCTCTCCCGGGGACGTGCCGGGCCGTCTGCCGTCGAACTCACCGAACCCCCTGACCGCCAGGACAACGGCACCAGGACGCCCGGGGACGCAGCAGCCAAAGATTGCAGGTCAAATCGTTGACAATTATGTAAGCGGATTTGTACCGTCTCGGGCACAGTGTGGAGGTCAGCGTTCCCGCTCACCCCCTCCGGGACGTTTGGAGATCACATGATCAGAGTCCGTGCGGCCCTGGCCGCAGCCGCCGTCCTGCTCCTCAGCTCCTGTGGAGGAGGGAGCTCGAGCGATGACGCGGCGAGCGGCGGTCTCGCCGAGGTGAAGGTCAGCGTGATTCCGATCGTGGATGTCGCGCCCGTCTACGTCGGGATCCAGCAGGGCTTCTTCAAGGAGCAGAACCTCAAGCCGGACGTCGTCACCGCGCAGGGCGGGGCGGCGATCGTGCCGGCGGTGGTGGCCGGTCAGGTGGACATCGGGTTCAGCAACTTCGTCTCGCTGATGGTCGCCAAGTCCAAGGGCCTGCCGCTCAAGGTCGTCTCGTCCGGGGTCGGCTCGACCGGCGCCGCGGGCAAGGACTTCGGCGGCATCGTCGTCAAGAAGGACAGCCCGATCAAAAGCGCCAAGGACCTGGCCGGCAAGAAGGTCGCGGTCAACACGCTGAACAACATCAACGACACGACCGTCCGGGCATCGGTCAGAAAGGCCGGCGGCGACCCCAAGGGTGTCAAGTTCACCGAGCTGGCCTTCCCTGACATGGGGGCCGCGCTCGACAAGGGCAACGTGGACGCCATCCAGGTGGTCGAGCCGTTCCTGTCGACCGCGCTCAAGGCCGGCGGGCGCCTGATCGCCTCCAATTACGTCGACACCGCGCCGAAGCTGACGATCGCCGGCTACTTCACCTCCCAGAAGACCGCGTCCACCAAGTCGGACATCGTCAAGCGCTTCACCGCGGCGATGCAGAAGTCGCTGCAGTACTCCGCGGCGCACCCCGAGGCGGTCCGCAAGGCCCTGCCGAGCTACACCAAGATCGACAACTCCGTCCTCCAGGAGCTGACGCTCCCGGACTACCCGGCGCAGGTGAACAAGGACAGCCTCCAGACGCTGGCCGACCTCGCCGTCCAGGACGGCCTGCTCACCAAGGCCCCCGACGTCTCGGCGCTGCTGCCATGACGGGTCGTCGCAACGGCCCCGCCCCGGCCTGGCTCCTCGGGGGCCTGGGCCTGGCGGGGCTCATCGTCCTCGGCGAACTGGTCCCCAGGTCGGGCCTGGTCGAACGCCGCTACCTGCCCCCGGTCAGCAGCATGCTGTCGGCGCTCGCCGACCAGGCCGCGGCGGGGGAGTTCTGGCAGGCGCTGGGCGAGACGCTGCGCGGCTGGGCGATCGGGCTGGCGATCGCGATGGTCGCCGGTGTCGTGCTCGGCGTGGTCATCGGCTGGGTCCCGCTGCTGCAGGCCGCGTTGAACTCCACGATCGAGTTCCTGCGGCCGATCCCGTCGGTCGCGCTGATCCCGCTGGCGGTGCTGCTGTACGGCACCGAACCGCGCTCCACCCTGCTCCTGGTGGTGTACGCCTCGTTCTGGCAGGTGCTCGTCCAGGTGCTGTACGGCGTCCGGGACGTCGACCCGGTCGCCCGCGACACCGCCCGCTCCTACCGCTTCCGCCTGCTGACGGCCGCCCGGACCGTGATCTGGCCGACCGCCCTGCCGTATGTGATGACCGGGTTTCGGCTCGGCGCCGCCGTCGCGCTGATCCTGGAGATCACCGGTGAGCTGGTCATCGGCTCGCCCGGCCTCGGCAGGCAGATCGCGGTCGCGCAGAACTCCAACGCGGTGTCCGCGATGTACGCCCTGATCATCGTCGTCGGCCTGATCGGGGTCGCGGTGAACGTCGTCGCGCGCGCCGTGGAGCGGCGGGCCCTGCGCTGGCACCCCTCGATCCGCACGGAGGCCGCCGTATGAGCGCACTCAAATCCGTCGTCCGGCTGCTGGCGGTGCCCGCGCTGCTCGTCGCCGTCTGGTGGACGGCCACCGAAGGCAGCACCGACTACTTCTGGCCGCCGCTGCGTACGATCGTCGGCACGTTCGACGACACCTGGTTCCACGGCCGGCTCACCAGCGACGTCCTGCCCAGCCTCCTGCGGCTGGTCGCCGGGTACCTCCTGGCGCTCGTGCTGGGGATCGGCGCGGGCGTCGCGATCGGATCGTCCCGGACGCTGCGCGCGGTCCTGGAACCGGTGCTGGAGTTCTTCCGGGCGATCCCGCCGCCGGTGCTCGTCCCGATCCTCATGCTGTTCGCCGGCATCGGCGACGGCATGAAGATCCTGGTGATCGTCACCGGCTGCGTGTGGCCGGTGCTGCTCAACACCGTCGAGGGCGTCCGCGCCCTGGACGAGGTGCTGCGCGACACCGCCCGCTCCTACCGGCTGCGGCGCGGCTCCCGCCTGGTGCATCTCGTGCTGCCCGGGGCGAGCCCCCAGATCGCCGCGGGGGCCCGGCAGGCGCTGTCGGTGGGCATCATCCTCATGGTGATCAGCGAGATGTTCGCCGCCAGCGAGGGCGTCGGCTTCACCATCATCCAGTTCCAGCGGACGTTCGCGATCCCCCAGATGTGGACCGGGGTCATCCTGCTCGGCGTCATCGGCGTCGCGCTGTCGGCGCTCTTCCACCTGGCCGAGGCGCGCGTGCTGCGCTGGTACACCGGGCTCCGCCGAGCCCAGCGAGAGGGTTGACATGACCATGACCACGGCCGACACCGGCACCATGCTCGAGGTCCGCCACCTGAAGAAGGTCTTCCAGGGGCGGGGCCGCACCGTCGAGGCGGTCGGCGACCTGACGTTCAAGGTCAAGGCGGGTGAGCTCGTCTGCGTCGTCGGGCCCTCGGGGGCGGGCAAGACCACCCTGCTCAAGTGCGTCGCGGGGCTGCTGGACAGCACCTCGGGCGAAGTGCTGCTGGAGGGCAGGGCCGTGACCGGGCCGCCGCCCGGCATGGCCGTCGTCTTCCAGGAGTACGGGCGCAGCCTGTTCCCGTGGATGACGGTCCGGCAGAACATCGAGCTGCCGCTCAAGGAGAAGAAGGTCCCGAAGGCCGAGCGGCAGCGCCTCGTGCGGGAGGCCCTGGCCGCCGTCGGGCTCTCCGACGCCGCCGACGCCCACCCCTGGCAGCTGTCGGGAGGCATGCAGCAGCGGGTGGCGATCGCCAGGGCCGTCGCCTACGAACCGCACATCCTGCTCATGGACGAGCCGTTCGCGGCCGTCGACGCGCAGACCCGCGCGGAGCTCGAAGACCTGGTCCGCTCGCTGTGGAAGCGCCTCGGCGTCACGGTACTGTTCATCACCCACGACATCGACGAGTCGGTCTACCTGGCCGAACGCGTGATCGTGCTGTCGTCCTCGCCGACCGAGGTGCTGGCCGACGTCGCCATCGACCTGCCCGCGGAGCGCGACCAGCTCGGCACCCGGTCGCTGCCGCGCTTCGCCGAGCTGCGCGCCGAGGTGTACCGGCTGGTCCAGCAGGCCAAGGACGGCGAGCGCCCCAGCACGATCGGAAAGGTCGCCCGATGACGGACAGGACTCTCACGGTCGCCGTTCTGGGGCTGGGCGAGGCGGGCGGCGAGATCGCCCGGGACCTGCTCGCGGCGGGCGCGCACGTGCGCGGCTACGATCCCGCCGTCCGGCCCGGCCCCGGGATCCGCGCCTGCGCCGACGAGGCCGACGCCGCCGTCGGCGCCGACCTCGTGCTCAGCGTGAACAGCGCCCACGACGCCGAGGACGCGCTGCGGGCGGGGCTGCCCGGCCTCGCGGCCGACGCGGTCTGGGCCGATCTCAACACCGGTTCGCCCGGCCTGAAGCGCGCCCTGGCCGAGCGCGCCGGACCGCGCTTCGCCGACGTCGCGTTGATGGCGCCGGTGCCCGGCAAGGGGCTGCGCACCCCCATGCTCGCCTCGGGTCCGGCGGCCGCCCGAGCCGCCGAACTGCTGCGGCCGCTCGGCGCCTCGGTGACCGTCCTGGACGGCGACGCGGGGGAGGCCGCGGCGCGCAAGCTGCTGCGCAGCGTGTTCTTCAAGGGGATGGCCGCGGCCGTCACCGAGGCGCTGCACGCCGCCCGCGAGGCGGGGCTGGAGGACTGGCTGCGCGACAACATCGCCGCCGAACTGGCGGGGGCGGACGCCTCGCTCGCCCGCAGGCTGGAGGAGGGCAGCGTCAAGCACGCCGTCCGGCGGGCCGAGGAGATGCGGGCGGCGTCGCAGCTGCTCGCCGAGCTGGGCGTGCCGTCCCGGATCAGCGACGCCAGCCGCGGCTGGCTCGAGCAGCTCGCATCGTCCACAGGATCGTCAACGATCGTCGAGGGCGCGATAAGATCCGAGCGTGGGAGGGAGAAAGGTGACGGAACTGGATGACGGGGTCGGCCTCGACATCACCGCGGCGATCCGGGAGGCGATCGTCAACGGTGACTTCGCCCCCAACCAGCGGCTCGTCGAGGCCGATCTGTCGCGCCAGTTCGGGGCCAGCCGCAGCAGTGTGCGCGCGGCTCTGTTCGAGCTGACCAAAGAGGGTCTGGTCGAGCGGGAGCAGAACCGGGGCGCGCGGGTCCGGGCGGTGACGCTCGCCGAGGCCATCGAGATCTCCGAGGTGCGGATGGTCCTCGAGGGGCTGTGCGCGGCCAAGGCCGCCGAGAACGTCACCGACGCCGAAATCGTCGAACTGCGCGGGCTCGGGGAGTCGATGCGGGCGGCCGTCGCCAACGGGCATGTGCTGGAGTACTCCGAGCTCAACCAGACCCTGCACCGCCGCATCCGCGAGATCAGCCGCCAGGCCACGGCCGCGGACCTGCTGGAGCGCCTGCGCGCCCAGAACGTCCGGCACCAGTTCCGGCTCGCGCTCGTGCCCGGGCGCCCGCAGGTGTCCCTGGCCGAGCATCTGGCGATGATCGACGAGATCTGCGCCCACTCCGCCGAGGGGGCCGAGCGGGCCGCCCGCCGCCACCTGGTCAGCGTCATCGAAGCGCTCCGCGGCATCTGATTCCGGTCGCCGCGAGACCCTGGCAAGCCCGCAGAGCTTTTCCGGGCATCCGGCTTTGAGTGCCGTTACCGCGCATTGTCGACGATTGTTCCGACGCATGTGTCGGATATCACTCCGGCGGGCGGGATCCTCGCCTCCTGCCCCGCGCCTCGTGCCCTGACCGGCCGACGCCGTTGGCCGGCGCGGGGTTTTCTGGGTCTGCCGGGCGCCGCCGCCGGAGAGTGCGCCTGAGAGCGCTCACGCACCGCGCGTCCGATCCGCTCCCGGATGGGCCGAATCTTCGGAACGATTGTTGACAATTTCGTGCAACATAGGTCAGGATGAAACCATCCACTGCGATCGAGGAGATTCATGGCTGCTGAGAACACGGGCGCCGGGCCGATGCTCGTCGTGAGCGCCCACGCCGGGGACTTCGTCTGGCGGGCCGGGGGCGCGATCGCGTTGTCGGCGTCGCGAGGCGAACGCGTCAAGGTGGTCTGCCTCAGCTACGGCGAGCGGGGCGAGTCGGCCAAGGCGTGGCGCGAGGGCAAGAAGCTCGAGGAAATCAAGCAGATCCGGCGCGCCGAGGCGGAGGCCGCCGCCGCCGAGCTGGGCGCCGAGATCGAGTTCTTCGACGCCGGCGACTATCCGCTGGTGGAGTCGCAGGAGCTGGTCGACCGGCTGGTCCATGTGTACCGCGAGGTCGAGCCGGCGGTGGTGCTCACCCACACGCTGTCCGACCCCTACAACGGAGACCACCCGGCCGCCGCCCGCATGGCGCTTCAGGCGCGCATCCTCGCCCAGGCGATCGGCTACGACGCTCCCGGCGAGCCGCTGGGCGCCCCGCCGGTCTTCTTCTTCGAACCGCATCAGCCCGAGCAGTGCGACTTCCGGCCCGACGTGCTGCTCGACATCACCGAGGTGTTCGACCGCAAGCGCAAGGCCATGGAGTGCCTGCCGGCCCAGGTGCACATGTGGGAGTACTACACCGACCTGGCCAGGCGGCGCGGCGTCCAGCTCAAGCGCAACGCCGGCCCGAACCTGGGCCTGCCCCACACGACGATGGCCGAGGCGTTCGTCCGCCTCTACCCGCAGACCACCACGGTGCTGGCATGAAGCCCGTCGTGGTCACCGGCCCGCCCCGGGCCGATCTGAAGACCGTGGACGCCCTGGCCGCACACGGGGTCGCGACCGTCCACGAGGCGATCGGCCGGGAGGGGTTCCTCGGCCCGCATCTGCGGCCCACGCACCTGGGCTCGCGGATCGGAGGGACGGCCGTCACGGTCCTGTCGTGGCCGGGCGACAACCTGATGATCCATGTCGCGGTCGAGCAGTGCGCACCCGGCGACATCCTGGTCGTCACCACTACCTCGCCGTCCACCGACGGGATGTTCGGGGAGCTGTTCGCCACCGCCCTGCAGTACCGGGGCGTGCGCGGCCTGGTCATCAACGCCGGGGTGCGCGACACCGCCGAACTGCACGCCATGGGCTTTCCCGTGTGGTCGGCTGCGGTCAGCGCCCAGGGCACCGTCAAAGCCACGCCCGGCTCGGTCAACGTGCCGATCACGATCGGCGGCCAGGTGATCCGGCCGGGCGACGCGATCCTGGCCGACGACGACGGCGTCATGGTCGTCGCCCGCGAGGCCGTCGACTCCGCGCTGGCCGCCGCCGAGGCGCGCGCGGCCAAGGAGGAGGCCACCCGCCGGGCCTTCCGCGAGGGCCAGCTCGGTCTCGACCGGTACGGGATGCGCGACAAGGTCGCCGACTTGGGGATCGAGTACGTCCCCTACGCCGAATGGGACCCCTCATGAGCGCAATTCCCTGCACGCTGATGCGCGGCGGCACCTCCAAGGGCGCCTACTTCCTCGCCGAGGACCTGCCCGCCGACCCCGCCGAACGGGACGACCTGCTGCTGCGCATCATGGGCAGCCCCGACCCCCGCCAGATCGACGGGATCGGCGGCGCCCACCCCCTCACCAGCAAGGTCGCGGTCGTCTCGGTCTCGCAGCGGCCCGACGTCGACGTCGACTACCTGTTCCTGCAGGTCGCGGTCGACGAGGCCGCCGTGTCCGACAAGCAGAACTGCGGCAACCTCCTCGCCGGCGTCGGCCCGTTCGCCGTCGAGCAGGGACTGGTGAAGGCCGGCGACCCCGAGACGACCGTCCGGATCAGGATGGTCAACTCCGACAGCGTCGCCGTCGCGACCTTCGCCACCCCCGGCGGGCGGGTCCGCTACGCCGGGGACACCGCGATCTCCGGCGTCCCCGGCACCGCCTCCCCGATCTACCTGGACTTCGCCGACACCGAGGGCTCGGCCACCGGCGCGCTCCTGCCGACCGGCCGGATCCGCGACGTCATCGACGGCATCGAGGTCACCTGCATCGACAACGGCATGCCCGTCGTCGTCGCGGAGGCGTCGGCGTTCGGACTGACCGGCCACGAGAGCGTCGCCGACCTCGCCGCCGACGAGGACCTGCGCGACCGGATCCAGTCCCTGCGGCTTCAGGCCGGACGGCTCATGGGGCTCGGCGACGTCTCGAACGCCTCGGTCCCCAAGACGACGCTCGTCGCACCCGCCCGCGACGGCGGCGTCATCTCCACCCGGACGTTCATCCCGCTGCGGGTCCACGACTCGATCGGGGTGCTCGGCGCCGTCACCGTCGCCACCGCCCTGGTCATCGAGGGTGCCGTCGGCCACGATCTGGCGGCCCTCCCCGCCCCCGGCGCACCGATGGCCATCGAGCACCCCACCGGACGTCTCGAGGTCCTGGTCGAACTCGACGGACCACCGGAGCGCCCGACGGTTCGCCGGTCGAGCCTGGTCCGCACGGCCCGCAAACTGTTCGACGGACGTGTCCACCCCCGCCATGCCTGACCCCAGCCCCCAACCGTCCTAAGGAGGTTCCGATGGCCCCGGCACACGAGATCGCCCACGTCGGGAACGTAGAGCTGCTCACCCCCGAGCCGGAGAAGAGCCTGTGGTTCTTCACCGAGGTGATGGGGATGACCGAGGTCGGCGTCGAGGGCGACTCGGTCTACCTGCGCACCTGGGACGACTACGAGCGGCACACCCTCAAACTCACCGCCCACCGCACCTCCGGTCTCCGGCGCGTCGCCCTGCGCGTCTCCAGCGCCGAGGCGCTCGACCGCAGGGTCAAGGCGATCGAGGAGGCCGAGCTCGGCATCGGCTGGCGTGACGGCGACCCGGGCATCGGCGCCACCTACGTCTTCCGCGACCCCGACGGCCACGAGCTGGAGCTCTACTGGGAGAGCGAGTGGTACGAGGCGCCGCAGGAGCTCGCGCCGTCGCTGAAGAACCAGGCCCAGGCCTACCCGGCGCGCGGCGTGTGCGTCCGGCGGCTCGACCACGTCAACTTCCTCGCCGCCGAGGTCGAGGGCAGCAGCGAGTTCGTCCGCGACGTCCTCGGCGGCCACGTCACCGAGCAGATCCGCCTCGACTCCGGGACGATCGCCGCCCGCTGGCTGACCTTCACCAACAAGTCCTACGACCTCGTCTACACCCGGGACCTGACCGGCAGCCACGGGCGCCTCCACCACATCGCGTTCGCGACCGACACCCGCGAGGACATCCTCCGCGCCGCCGACATCTGCCTCGACAAGGGCGTGTTCATCGAGACCGGCCCCCACAAGCACGCCATCCAGCAGACCTTCTTCCTCTACGTCTACGAGCCCGGCGGAAACCGCATCGAATTCTGCAACCCGGTGGCCCGTCTCGTGCTCGCCCCCGACTGGAAGACCATCACCTGGACCGAGGCGGAACGCGCGAAGGGCCAGGCCTGGGGCCTGAAGACCATCGAGTCCTTCCACACCCACGGCACCCCGCCGGTCGACGCCTCCTGAGAGGCCGGACCGGCGCCGCTTCGTCGTCGTCAAAAATCGGTGACAATCAAGCCAGGGGCGTCCGACGGCCGATAAGAGCCGTCGGACGCCCCTGGCCGGCGGAATGGCCGCCGGGTGCCCCAGCGACGTGCAGACCGCATCGCTTGAGAAAAGGGGCGCCGTGCCTTGGTGGAATCGCTGCCTCGCAGTAAACGACCGTGACGACGGCATCGGGCGGCAAGACGGCCGCCCACCGGCTGCCCTCACGCCGCCGCCCCGCCCGCCTACCG
The DNA here is from genome assembly GCF_030269545.1 of Actinomadura sp. NBRC 104425. Taxonomy (GTDB): domain Bacteria; phylum Actinomycetota; class Actinomycetes; order Streptosporangiales; family Streptosporangiaceae; genus Spirillospora; species Spirillospora keratinilytica. The sequence goes on from NZ_BSTN01000011.1 coordinate 81,962, forward strand.
TCAACACGCCCCGACCGATACAGGGACCGGGGCCCGCAGGCGGGCGCTGACCTGTGGTGGCCAGGTGCTGCTGGTGCCGGTGCACCTGCGCGCCGGTGAGCCGTACGCGCAGGTGCGCTGCCGCCCGCATGCCGCCGCCCGGCCCGCCTACCGTCAACACGCCTCGACCGATACAGGGACCGGGGCCCGCAGGCGGCGCTGACCTGTGGTGGCCAGGCGCTGCTGGTGCCGGTGCACCTGCGCGCCGTTGAGCCGTACGCGCAGGTCGGGGTGGGGTTCGGGGTGCAGGCGTTGGAGGTATGCGGCCGAGGCGGTGGATCCGCTGGCGGCCCGCGCCCCGCAGCCCGACAGGGCACTGCGGGAGCGTGGTGAGCACGCGTTGGTTCCGGACGCCCCCCTGATCTCCACCAACCGGGTGGCCGCCGACCGGCTACTGTCGCCGTCGGTCAGTTGCAGGGGCCGAGAAAGACGTGGCCGAGCGGTACCGATACGCCCGCGGTCCGTCCGGCTGCGCCGACCGATTCGGTGACTGGGACGGCGACATCACCGCGGCGGTGTCGCGCTACGTCGGCGGCGGCGAGCAGGCCGGCGCCATACCGATGTTGGTCGTTTACAAACTCCCGGGCCCCGACTGCGGCAGCGACTCCGGCGGCGGCGCGGGCAGCCCGGACGCCTACCGCACCTGGATCCGGAGGGGGATGCGGTCGGGCGCTTCATCGGAGGTGGGGGTCTTGGTCGTTGTGGTGCTCGCCGGGTGGTGGTGGGTTGTGGAAAGTTGCTCCTGATATGTAGCCGGCTTGGATTATCGAGCCGCACTGCGCATCCCCGGTGTTGACGTTGGAGATGGAGTGTCCAGGGTGCCGCGTTGATGCGGCGAGAAGACGCCGTAGCTCGTCTGCGGCTGCTTCGTCCGTACGAAGGAGGAGTTCCAGCCTGGCGCGCCAATGGCTTTCGATGGTGGCCGCTTTCGTGGCGTCGTGCGCGAGATGGGCGGTCACAAGTTCGATCCGCGATGTCTCCAACTCCTCCAGCGGCTCCTCGGCAGGAGCGAGTCGGGCAAGCAATCGTGCGAATCCGTCCTTGATCTGCGCCCAGGAGTCGGAGACCATCAGCCCGACGAGTGCGGTTGCTCCGCTGCTCGCCAGCGCGGCAAGTTCAGCTTCCATCATCTGCCTCTTCCGCGGGATCGGGGTCGGCCGGCGGGTCGTACCGGCGGGACAGTTCCTCGGCCAGGTCATGCCATCCGCGCTCGGCGACCCACTCGGCCACCTGCCGACCGATCAGGCGGCGCCGGGGGTCGTCCCCGTCGGGCGATACCGCCTGGAGGAAAGCTTCAACCAGGTCGCCAGGGGACGCCTCATGCGACGGCGGAAAAGCCGCAGCCGAGCCGTTCGGGCCGGCATGGCCGTTCGGTGCGGCCAGGGTCGAGATGAACGAGTGGAACTCCTCCGGCACGTTCGTGTTGTTGGCGGCCGACGACAGCTGCGCGAGAAGACCGATGTCCCTGACCGTCTTCTCCACTTGGTCGTCGTTCCTGGCGAGCCACCAGACCACGGCGCTGCCGGGGGTCTTGAGTACGTCTTCGCCGAGGTACTCGCGCTTGTTCAGCTCGTATTTGCGCTCGTGCTCCCAGACGGCCTCTTCTTTGCGGACCGCGGCGAGCTTGTCCAGCCGCTCCTGGTCGCGGGCGGGAAGAACGAGTTGGACGGACTCGGCCATCGCCCGGAGGCGCCCTGTCGCGTCCGTCCGCATTTCTCCGAGCGCGCCGGCCAGTTCGTGCCGCACGAGCGAGGCGTGGCTCGGATCCCGACGCTCGGTTATCTTGCGTGCGCGCTGCAGCACGGCGTCGACCGCGAGGGCTTCGAGGTTGAACGCGGATTCGTCTGTGACGACCGAAGTTGTTTTCCAGACCACCGTAGCGGAGAAGAGGAAGGCATAGTCGGGCAGGCTGGTGGGCAGTTGGACGTCGGTGACGCGCCTTCTTTTGGCGCCCTCCGTCGCGCTGAATTCCTCTCCGAACACGGGATTCGGCCGCGGGGGCATGTCCAGCCGCCGCCCGGGCGACCTCGTCACGAAAAGCAGCCCGGCCCCGAGAACGGCCGCGGGCGCGAGCGAAATCCACAGCGGCCAGGGAGCGAAGAGGACCACTCCGACGAGGATCGCTCCGCCGGCGACCGCCGAATACAGCGTCACGGTGCTGCGACCGGTGCTCATAGGGGTTCTCCGTCCGTTCACCTGAGTCATGCGTTCCGGGCCGCCCAGACGGACTTGATGCCCTGATAGACCACGTCGCCGAGCGGTGCCCACGCCTGCCGCTCGCGCGTCATCGCGTAAAGCCGGGCCAGAACGCCGGCCTGTTCCTCTCCTCCCCGTACGATGACGTCGAGGAGTAGCCGCCGATGCCGTTCGTCCGCGGCGGCGACGTCCAACCACCGCCGCACGGTCGGTGTCCACGCTTCATGGGGGCGCTGCGCGAAGACGAGCGACCAGCACATGGCCAACTGCCGGCGTACGGTGCTTTCGGCTATGGGGGCGTGTTCGCGGTGCCCGGGTTCGGTGAGCGCCACGGGGTCGGCGAGTTCCAGGAACAGATCGATGTCGCGCTGCCATTTGCCCGGTGTGGATCTCGGGTCGGTGAGACGGGCCAGCATCTGCCGGCGGAGGCGAGGCGCATTGCCGACCAACTCGACCAGTGTCTCGCGGGCGTACGTTCCGCGTTCTCGCCTCGCGACGTGGTGCAGCCGGACGAGGGCCTCGTCGGGATGCCTCGCCATCATCTCGTCACGGCACGCCACAATGATCACTTCGGCGAGCCGTTCGGAGAGGGTGTCCCTGCAGGACCATTCGTATATCTGCCGGCGGAAGAACCGGCCCTGCCGCTCGTCCCGGAGGCCGCGCCGTACCACCAGGGCGGCCGCTTCCATCTTGCCGGCCGACGTGGGATGTGCGGTCCACTCCGTGACCAGGGACACCAGCCTCGACCGGTATCGCTCGTTCAGGCACTGCTCGGTGAACCGCTCGACCAGTTTGCTTCGTTCGGAAAGGAACTCGACCGAGTCGACGGCCTGCTTCACCCAACTTTGCAGGGGGTCGCGCAGGTCCGGCATATGGGTCCAGAAGTATGACCTGAGCGCCCTGTCGTAATCGAACTTTTGAAACCGGACGCGGTGCGAAGAATCGATCTCCGCGCCGATCTCCTTGAGTCTTCGGTCCAACGGGACGCGCTCGAGAACGGAGATGTCCTCACCCGAATGTCCGACAGCGTCGAGGAGTTCGGCGCCGGCCTGGTGGATCACGTCGGGGTGTGCTTCGTGCAGCATGGCGACGGCGAGCAGCAGTGCGCGCTGCGGTCCCGCGGAGAGCCCGATGACCTGCGCGGCCACGTCCTCGGTCTGGCCGGACAGCGCCTGCAGGGCGGCCTCGCACCAGACCGGGAAGCCGCCGTCGCGGTTCTCTTCCCGGGCCCGGCGGATCAGCCCGACATATTTGCCGACGTCCTCCATCTTCCGGTCCGCGTCCAGGAAACGCAGCGGGGGAAGCGGATCCGGTCGGGGAATCTCTTCCACCTGCAGGTAGCGGGACAGGACCGCGTCGACGGCCGGGCGTTGGATCTCGACGCGGTAATCGGCCAGAGTCGAAGCGAGATGATGGGGCCTGTCCGGCAGGACGACGACGAGATGCGCTTCACGCTGCTGCACTGTCGCGCGTAGCGGAGACAGTTCGACCTGGACGTCGTCCCAGCGCGTCCCGGTGGTCTCGGACAGGTCCAGCCACACCAGCTCGCCGTCACCGACGTGACCGTGGTCGATGTGCGGTGCCTCGTCCTGGAGCACCAGCTCGTGGATCCGCCTCCCACCGTCCCGCAACTCCCACAGGAGCATCTTCGCGGCGGTGATCCTGCCGCTGCCCGGTGGCCCGGCGAGGAACACGGTGCGGGTGGCCTCCAGGACGTCGCGTGCCCTGCCCAGGCCCGCCGGCTCGACGAAGCGCCGTCGCAACCATCGCAGCTCGTCCGCGGGTTGCATCCGGGGAGAGTGCCTGGGGGAGTCGGACTGCAGCAGGTAGTAGGAGTAGTGGTAGGTCTTGGTGATGTCTCCGCTTCCCGTGTGCATGTCCCCCTGGACACCGGACGCGTGCGTCTCGAACGAGTCGCTCACCACTCCCCCTCGTCTCTGCGCGTCCGGCCGAACTGGTTGTTGACACCGCCGTGGTTGTCGCCCTGGATGTACGTCGCCCCGTCCCCGGAGAAGTGCTGCGTGTTCTGGTTGATGTCGCCTCTCCCGGTGTGCACCGGGCCCTGGTTGTTCTTGACGACGGTGCCGACGTCGCCTTCGATGTGACCGCTCTGCACCACCGTCCCGCGGGTGCCGCGGGCCGTGTTGTGCACGGAGCCGGTGTCGGCGGACGAGGAGGCCCGCCGGTCCGCTTTCCTGAGCGCCGGGACGACGTCGGAGAGGAAATCACCGATGCGCCTGATGTCCATCTCGCTGTCGCGCGGCTCCAGCCGGAAGGACTGGATATCGGCCAGACGCGCCAGCTCGGCCGGCAGCTCGGCCGCCTTCAGGCGTTCGGTCGTGCGGCCCTTGAGCACGGGGACGACCCTGATGTTCGCGTCGAAGGCTTCCAAGATCTCCCGACGCACCCAGTCGTTCTCGTCGCGGAGCCGGGGGTCGCGGGCCCAACCGGGGCCCATGACGGCAAGCAGGACCGCGCTGCCGCGCACGGCGTTGAGCAGCCTCTCCGGGTACGTCTCACCGGGCCGGATGGACGTGGTGGCGCGGAAGACGCGCTCCTTGCCGAACCGCAAGGTCAGGCCCTGCTCCAGTATCGTGGCGGCCTCGTCTCCGTCGCCGGTGCGGTAGTTGATGAACACTTCCTGCATCGTGGTCTCCTCAGCCGTGGGTGGCGGTTCGTAGGGCGGTGCCGAGTTCAGGGGCCAGCGCGCGCACCGACCGGTTCCTGGAGTGGCGGGACAGCAGGCGCGCGAGAGCGCGAAGATCGGTGGCGACGGTCGCCGAGCCGATCGTGGTGAAAGACGGCAGCAGCTCGCGGGTGAGCTCGCACGCGTGGTCGATCTCACCGTCCGCCGCGTGGGCGAGCGCGCGCCGCACACCGAAGCGGACGCGCACACGCACGGCGTGTTCGGGCACCTGGGCAAGCTGCGCTTCGAGGACCTGCGCGGCGGCACGCGGCCGTCCCAGGTCGTACAGGCACCACCCCCTGACCATCTCGGCCGAATCGGGCAGGTTCGTACTGCCGATGACCGGGGCGCCCGAGTCGTCCGCCTGGCGTTCGAGCAGTGCGCGGGCCCGCTCCAGGCTCCGCATGCACGAGCGGTGGTCGCCGGCGAGGGCGTGCCCCTGGGCCTCCCGCTGGGCGGCCAGGCCGCGGATCCGCGGCGGCGCATCGCCCTTCTGCGCCTGCCGGGCCAGCCCGATCGTCTGCTCGGAGTCGTCGCGGTAGAGCGTGACGTCCGCCCGCCGGACCAGCGCGTAGGCGGTGAGATGGTGATCGCCGCCCGCCTCGGCGAGGTCGACGGCACGCCGGGTCCACCACAGCGCGCCCTGCTCGTCGCCGCTCTCCTGCACCAGCCAGCCGACGTATTCGGCGTAGCGGGACGCGAGCCGCAGCAACTCCTGGCGCGTTTGCGCACCGGCGTTCTTGGACAGCTCCTGGAGGGCATGGGTCTGTGCGATGAGCACGGGAAGCAGCAGCCCCGGGCCGGTGGCCTGGCCGAGCTTTCGGTATTGGTCGAACAGGGCCCGGAACGTCCCGGCGAGCGTCGTGTCCTCGACGTTCGCGGAAACGGCCGGCAGGCCGATGCTCAAACCCGCAAGGGACGCCGCACCGGTGGCGACCGCCTGTCTCCGACTCAGGGGCCGGAACCAGCTCTGGCCTTCCGAGGACAACTGCATCAGCCACACCTCCTCATCACCATCTGCCTCTGCGGTCTCTTCGGTTTCGGACGGGCATGCGGGTACCAGGGCGGCCAGCTCTCCTTCGGCGGCGAGCTCTGTGTCGCAGAGCAGGGCCAGCTGGCGGCTGGGCCTCTTCAGTCCCCGCTCGACCTTGCTCAGCTGGGCCTTGCTGTAATGCACCCGCTGGGCCAGACCGGTCAGCGTCATGTCGGCCGCCAGACGCCGTCGTCGAAGTTCCGTTCCGAAGTCAGTGGGCTGCTGGACCACGTCAACCTCCGTCACTGCCTGTCCGAACAGCCGGGTCACCGCCAGTAAGACTGCGGGGCCGCAGGCCGGCGGGCAAGGCGATACCGGCGTTTCCCGTTTCCACTCTGAGGCAATAGAAGATCGCCGCGTTCGTCGATGAGTGGGAATTGATCGGCCCGCACCCGGTCCGCCATGTGTCGGCGTACTGGCGGTTCTTTCAGATCACGACCAGCCCCTGTGCAGCCGCTCAGGACCTCTCCGGCTGTTCACTCACGGAAACGGCGTGTGACCTGTGTGGGAAAGAAACCGAGTAGGGGAAAGGTGCAGACCATAATCCGGTCACCCCGGCAGTCCCAACCTCAAACCACGGCACTTCGCCGATGGTCGCCCGCTTCCCCCTCTACCGGAACGGGCGGTGTGCTGATCGCGGTGTACTCGTCGGCGGTGACCAAGATGCAGAGTGTCAGGACAGTGGTGATGCGTGCGTGGTGCTGACCATCGGCAAGGCGTGCGTCCTGACCGCCGTGGACGAGCCCCGCAGGTGACGCGGATCCGCCGACCGACGGCCAAGGGGACACTGGATGACCGACGAACTCACCCCCGATGATGCGCGCGTGGTCGTGATGACCGGCGCCACCTTCGGCAGCGGTGCCGCCGCGGTGCAGGAGATCGCCCGCCGGCCCGGCGTCCTGGTCATCGTGGGCGCTCGCGGCATCGGACGCACCGTGCCCGCCGGCGTCGAGACGCTCCCGCTGGATCTCGCCTCGCTCGGCGGCGTCCGCGAGTTCGCCGCCGCAGTGGCCTCCCGGCTCGGCGGGACGCCCATCGACGCGCTGGTCCTCACTGCCGCCACCCTGTCCAGGTACGCGGGCGGACGCACGACCGATGGCTTCGAGACCGCCTTCGGCGTGAATCTCCTCGCCCACTGCCTGCCGGCCCGTCTCGGGAGCCGCGTCTCGCCGACAACGCACGGGTGATCTTTACGACCGGCGACACCCATGACCCGTCGGTGATTCCCCTGGCGCCCAAGTCGCTTGAACCCGAGACTTTCGCCCACCCGCCCGCGTCCCGGTTCGGTGCCGGCATGCGCGCCCATGCCGCCTCGAAACTCCGCGACATCCTCACCGTCCGCTCCCAGGCGGACTCTCCTGGCCTGCGGAAACGTGGCATCACGGTACTCGCGTACAACCCAGGAGCAATTCGGCCTACTCGACCTGCACGGCTCGGGCCTGCCATCCGGCCCTCCTGCGCGATGACCACGCCGACAAGGAAGCAGCCGAGCGGACACTCCGGTCCAGCGGTCTGGAATGGACGCCGGTCTACCCGACCGCCCTGAGCAACGGCCCGGGACGCATACCGTGTCGGCGACCGGGTGGAAATGAAGTTCCCAAGCAGGATCAGTCGTGCGGACGCGGCGTTCATGCATGAGGCGGCGCACAGCCGCGAACGGATCCGCCGCGATGCCGTCACCACGGACGGGCGGTTCCACGGGCACACGGGCAGCCATCGGTCTGGTCGCTTCCGCGTCCAAGACGGCCGAATTGCCGGTACATAAACAACGGTGGGCGTTCGCGACGTTTTTCGCGAACGCCCACCGTGCGGCGGGTGCGCCGTCAGGGACTTGAACCCCGAACCCGCGGATTAAGAGTCCGCTGCTCTGCCAATTGAGCTAACGGCGCTTGTCGTTGGGAGTTGCCCCCCTCCGGGAGGTTGCCCTCCCCGGCGACACCCAGAAGGTTAGCAGGACCGGCGCACCAGTGCGAATCGATTACTCCTTCGCCGGCATGACGCTCACGATGCCGCGCCACAGGGCGATGGCGGTGGCGCGGGAGCTGACGCCGAGCTTGGAGTAGATGCGGTTGACGTGGTTCTTGACGGTCTTCTCGCTGAGGAAGAGCTGGCGGGCGATCTCGCCGTTGGAGCGGCCGCTGGCGATGAGGTCCATGACCTCGGCCTCGCGGGCGGACAGGCCCAGGCTGACGCGGTTGGCGTCGCGGACGCCGCGGATCACGTCGCGGACGGTGAAGGAGCCGCGGACCAGGTGGCCGGAGGCGCCGTTGCGGATGGCGGCCTCCACCGCGCCCTGGTCGTCGGGGGAGGCCAGCACGAAGACGCGGGAGGAGCGGCTGAGGAGGGCCGCCTGGCGGGCGGCGGACGCGTCCAGCAGAATGAGGTCGGGGCGCAGTTCCTCGGCCAGGCGGGCGGCGTCGCCGCCGTCCCCGGTCTCCGCGATGACCTGGAGTTCCTCGCTGTCGGACAGCAGTGCGACCACCTCCGCGCGCTCGTGGGGGTTGCCGTCCACCACCAGTACGCGCAGCGGGGCCGTTTCGTCGACACTCATCCCGTCTCCGGCGGTCGCCCTTGGGGTGTCATTGTCATTTATAGGGTCGGAGCATAACCGGCCGATCATCAAGAGCCAACGAGCCTGGTCAAGGTACGGGGGGTTGCGAGGCAACGGCAAGGGCCCGGCCGCCTCGGCGGCCGGGCCCTTCTCGTGGGGTGAGTGAGGGGACTTGAACCCCCGACACCCAGGACCACAACCTGGTGCTCTGCCGACTGAGCTACACCCACCGCGGCCGGGAGCGCATCCCGGCTGAAGAAAGTGTAGCGGTTCCGGGCGGGTGGTTCGCCACAGGGTTTCGTCGGCCGGACTCAGCCGGATGCCGAGGGGGCGGCGATCTCGGCCGCCAGGGCCCGGGCCGTCTCGGAGTCGGGGCCGGGCTGGGGCACGAAGACGGTGGCGCGGTAGTAGCGCAGCTCCTGGATGCTCTCGGTGATGTCGGCCAGCGCGCGGTGGCCGCCCTTCTTCTCCGGGCTGGCGAAGTAGACGCGGGGGTACCAGCGGCGCGTCAGTTCCTTGATGCTGGAGACGTCCACCATGCGGTAGTGCAGGTGGGCGTCCAGGGCGGGCATGTCACGGGCGAGGAACGAGCGGTCGGTGGCGATGGAGTTGCCGCACAGCGGCGCCTTCTTGGCGTCGCGGACGTGCCTGCGGATATAGCCGAGCACGGCCTCCTCGGCCTCGGCGAGGGTGACCCCGCCGGGCAGCAGGTCCAGCAGCCCGGACGTGGTGTGCATGTCGCGCACCACCTGCGACATCCCGGCGAGCGCCTCCTCCGGAGGCTTGATCACCACATCGATCCCCTCGTCGAGGATGGTGAGCTCGCTGTCGGTCACCAGCGCGGCAATCTCGATCAGCGCGTCGCTGCGCAGGTCGAGACCTGTCATCTCGCAATCTATCCAGACGAGACGCTCGTTCACTTCATGCCCTCTCACCTGCGATGACTCCGTGGTGAGTCCACTCCGGCGGGCGGGCGTCCGGCCCGTGGAGCCCGCCGGACGCGCCGTCGCCGGCCGCAGTTCCGGGCTTCACCAACACGTACACGCAGCCAGGGTATGACGCTCGGTGGCGGTACACGACCAGCGGCAATGATCAACCAGACCCCGGCGGGCGGCGGGGACTTTCTACGCGCGGTCGGCGATGTGGGGCGGCACGGGGATTCCGGGGCGCAGCCGGGCGTCCGGCACGGGTTCGCCGAAGGTGCGGCGGACGGGCAGCACCCCGGCCCACACGTCCAGGGCGTAGTCCTCGTCGTCGTCGTTCGGGCCGCCCTCGCGCATCTTGACCGAGGCCTCCTCCAGGGGGAGGGCGAGCACGGAGGTGGCGGCCATCTCTTTGGGGGTGGGGCGGCGGGCGGTGTCCCACTGGCCCGGGGCGAGCCGTTCGGTGACGGCGCGCAGGCCCGCGAGCTTCTCGTCGGGGTCGGTGACGGTCCGCGGCACGCCGTACACGATGGCGCTGCGGTAGTTCACCGAGTGGTGGAACAGGGCGCGGGCCAGCACGATGCCGTCCAGGAGGGTGACGGTGACGCAGATCTCCTGGGACGGGGCGGCGCGCAGGCTGGCGGCGCCCGTGGAGCCGTGGACGTACAGGGTGTCGTCGACGCGCCCGTAGGCGGTGGGGATCACGCGCGGGGTGCCGTCCACCACGACGCCGAGGTGGCAGATGAGGCCCTCGTCCAGGATCTCGTACAGCGCGGAGCGTTCGGTACGGGCCCGCGCGCGGTTGCGGCGGAGGGCGGTGCGGTCGGTAGGGGACAGGGGCGTTGTGCTCATGGCTCCGTACGGTAGGAAGGAAGTGGCCTGGCCTGTAGAGCCACTTGACAGCGATCGCGGGAGACCACTTTGCCGACCCGACCGACCCTGCCGCTGACGGTGGACCGTTCCGTGCCCGAGCCGATGAGCGTCCAGCTGGCGGGGCAGCTGCGGTCGGCGATGAGCGAGGGGCGGGTGGCGGCCGGGGAGCGGCTGCCGTCCACGCGGGCGCTCGCGGCGGAGCTGGGGGTCAGCCGGACGGTGGTGACACAGGCCTACGAGCAGCTGTACGCCGAGGGGTGGCTGGAGGGGCGGCACGGCTCCGGCACCTACGTCACCGACATCGCGCCGCCGAGGGGCGCGGCGGCGCCCGTGCCGTTCGAGACCGGCGCTGAGACCGGCTGGGAGCGCACGGAGCAGGGCGTGACGGACCTGCGGCCCGGGGTGCCGTGGGTCGGCGCGCTGGACACCCCCGCCTGGCGGCGCGCGTGGCGGCTTGCCGCCGGCGTGCCGCCCGCGACGCGTCCCGACCCGCGCGGGCTGCCCGGTCTGCGCGCCGCGCTGGCCGACTACGTCCGCCGCAGCAGGGGCGTGGCCTGCCCGCCGAGCCGCCTGCTGGTCACGCGGGGCGTCACCAACGGGCTGGATCTGCTGGCCGCGACGGTGCTGCGCCCCGGCGACCGCGTCGGCGTGGAGGAGCCCGGGTACATCAAGGCACGCAACGTGCTGGCCGCGCGCGGGGCCGAACTCGTGCCGTGTCCGGTGGACGAGCACGGGCTGCTCGTCGACGCGCTCCCCGACGGCCTGCGCCTGGTTTACACCACGCCGTCGCACCAGTACCCGCTGGGCGGGGTGCTGCCGGTGCCGCGCCGGCAGGCGCTGCTGGCCTGGGCGCGGCGGACGGGCGCGCTCGTCGCCGAGGACGACTACGACGGCGAGTTCCGCTACGACGTGGCGCCGCTGCCCGCCCTGTACGGGCTGGATCCCGACGTGGTCGTCTACCTCGGCACCGCCACGAAGATGCTGACCGCGGACATGGGGGTCGGCTGGCTGGTGGCGCGCCCCGAGCTGGTGGAGGCGGTCGCCGCGCGCCGCGACGGGCTGAACGACCGCACCGCCGTCGTCCCGCAGGAGGCGATGCGGCTGCTGCTGGAACGCGGCGACCTGGACCGGCACGTGCGGCGGATGCGCGCCGAGTACGCCCGGCGCCGTGCGGCGGCCGTCGAGGCGCTGGCCGGGCTGCGGCTGCACGGCGACACCGCCGGGCTGCACCTGGTGGTGGAGCTGCCGGAGCACGAGACGGCGCGGGTGGCGGCCGAGGCGGCGCGCCGGGGCGTGCTGCTGGACACGCTCGACCGCCACCACGCCGGCCCGGTCCGCGTGTCCGGGCTGGTGATCGGCTACGGCGCCGCGGCGTCCGCGGCCGAGCTCAGGACCGCATGCTCGCTGGTTCGGGAGCTTGCGGAACGGCCGCCGGCTGCGGGTGCCCGGGGGAGGGCAGCGGCGCGGCGGCGGGCGCGGGTGCGGGCGTAGCGGGCACGTCGTCGCAGCCCGCCGGGCCGGGGCCGCGTCCGGCCACGGGCTCGACCGCTGCGACGTGCGCGACCAGAGCGGGCAGGGTTTCGCGGGTGTGGCCCGGCCGGTGCAGGGGGTCGGACGTCCGCGCCGGGTCGGACCCGCGCAGCGTCTCGGTCGGACGCAGGGGCTCGGCCGCGTGCAGGGAGGCGGGCACGGGCTCGCCCGGCCGGTGCGCGGCGATGCGGGTGCCCGCCGGGGGCAGGTCCGCCGGCTCGGAGCCGGGCGCGGCGCGCGGGTGCGGGACGGCGGTGATCGGGGCGTCCGGCCCGGTGACGCGGTGGATGTCGATGGCGCCCGGATCGGGGCGGGAGGTGTCGGGCACCTGGGAGCCGCCGTAGTGGCCGCCGCGGGCCCAGTCGCGGCGGGAGCGGCCGGAGTGGTACGACTGCGGGGACGGCAGCGGCGGGCCGGCGGGCCACCGGCGGGGCACGCCCCAGGCGTCCAGCCAGCGCATGATCTCTTCGAGCCCTGCGAGCAGGCCGGTGGTGAACGGCTCCCGGGCCTGGCCGACCACCATGATCTGGGCGCAGATCCGCCCCTCACGGCCGGCGCGGCCGGTGAGCGCCCGGGCGGCCCGGACGATGGGGACCTGCTGCACCACCTCGCCGGAGCCGGGGTTCCACACCAGGTGCGCGGGCCGCGCCTCGCGGGCCAGGTCGGCCGCCACCGACCTGGCCGACACCAGACGCGGGTCGGACTCGCTGGTGAGCCATACCACGCGGGGAGCACCTCCCCCCAGCGCGCCGCCGTCGAGTCGTGCCGGCATGCGTCCGGCTCCTGGCAGCCATGCGTCTGCCACGGTGCGTCCCCCCCAATCGGGCGGAGTGGCCCAAGATTGGTCTAGTCCCTCTACCTGTCGTCCGGGTCGGGCGGCGGGAGCCCGGACCGCCGCGGCGGGCTGCCGCGGTGCGGATCCGGATCGCCGGGATCCGATGTTATTGATCCGGATCAGTACCCTTCCGCACTGACATATCCACCTCCTGTTACGGTTTCGTACATACTGGCCAGAGCGGGCCCCGGTGACGAGCCGGTCACCACGGAGCAAACTGGCGTTCCCAGGGTATGAGAATTTCTTCCGCGCAAACGGCCGGAAGTGGCCGGAGATTTACCTTCCGCCGAGCGTCGCCTACCGCCGCGCGCGCCTGCGGACGGCGGCGCCCGCTTGGGCGGGGGTGGGGTTCACACCGCGCACCGAGCCGCGTTCTAATAGGGCGTCATGACCGTTGACGCTGAACTTCCGGCCGGGGTCCCCGGCATCGACGTCCCCCGCCTGGCCGGCTGGCTGGCGCAAGCGCTCCCCGGCAGCGGGCGGATCACCGCCGTCGACCTCATCTCCGGGGGGAGGTCCAACCTCACCTACCGGATCGCCCTGGACGGCGCAGGGAACGGCGGCCCGGGCACCGGGCGGCAGGTGGTGCTGCGCAGACCGCCCCTCGGCCACGTCCTGCCGACCGCGCACGACATGGCCCGCGAGTACCGGGTGCTGTCGGCACTCGGGCCCCGCACCGACGTGCCGGTGCCGGCGACGCTGGCCTTCTGCGACGACGAGAGCGTCATCGGCGCCCCGTTCTACCTGATGGACCACGTGGCGGGACGGGTGCTGCGCGAGGCCGAGGACGCCGACGGGCTCACCCCGGAGCAGGCCGCGGGGCTCAGCGAGCGGCTCGTCGAGGCGCTGGCCGCGATCCACACGGTGGACGTGGACGCGGTGGGCCTGGGCGACTTCGGCCGCCCCGACGGGTACATGGCGCGGCAGCTGCGGCGCTGGGGCAAGCAGTGGGACGCCTCGCAGGAGGCCGTCCGCGCCGCCGGAGCCGTCCACGACGTCCCCGAGTACGACCGCCTGGCCGCGCGGCTGGCCGAACGGCTCCCGGACCGCGGGCGCGCCGCCCTCGTGCACGGCGACTTCCGGCTGGACAACGCGCTGGTGCGGCTGGAGCCGGCCCCGCGGATCGCCGCCGTCGTCGACTGGGAGATGTCGACCCTGGGCGACCCGCTGTCCGACCTGGGGCTCACGCTCGTGTACTGGGCGCAGGCCGACGACCCCGACAGCGAGCGGCTGCCGGTCGGCGCGTCCGTCACCACGGCGCCCGGGTTCGTCACGCGCCGCGAGTTCACCGAGCGGTACGCCGCGCTGACCGGGTTCGACCTGGCCGACATCGACTTCTACGTGGCGTTCGCGTGCTTCAAGCTCGCGGTCATCCTGGAGGGCATCCACGCCCGGTTCCTGCAGAACGCCACCGTGGGAGAGGGGTTCGACCAGATCGGCGACGCCGTGCCGATCCTGGTCTCCCGCGCCCACCGCATCCTGGACTCCGGCTCGCCCTGGTAGGCGGCCTCCTCCTGGTGGACGGCGGGACGCGGCGCGGGCGTCAGCAGTACGTGACCGAGGCGGTGGCGCTCGGGGAGAACGACACCGAGCCCGTCTTCTCGCTCCAGCACCAATCGTTGGTGTGCGACACCCGCACGCTCGCCGACTCGCCGGCCTCCAGGTGGCCGGAGCCGCTTGCCGACAGCTCGCCGGACGTGCCGGTGACCGCCCAGTCCACCGGTCCGCCGACGGCCCTGACGGTGACGGTGCAGGCGTCGTCCCGGCCCATGTCGCATCCGGTGGCCGCCAGCCGTCCCTGCTGGGGCGTGCGGGGGCGGTCGGGCTCCGGGGACCGGGACGCGGGGGTCCTGGTGCGGCTGGGGGTCGCCGACGCCGCGTGCGTCGGCGACTTCGACGGGGTCGCGGACGCCGACGGGCCGGCGCTGCTGCTGGTCGGCGACGGCGACGAGCTGGTGACCGTCGCGCTGGCCTTGGCGGAGGGGGCGCCTTGCGACTGCGACGGGTCCACTCCGGTCGAGGCCGAGGAGTTGCCGCTGGGCAGGGCGCTCGCGGAGTCCGGGGAGTCGGAATCGCCGCCGGTGAAGGCCGCGACCGACCCGCCGATCAGCACCACGGCCGCGACCACCGCGGCGAGCGCGGCGAGGACCGGACCCTTGCGCCGCGACGACTGGCGTTCGCGGGCGCGCGAGGCGGCGCGCTGGTAGGGCAGCGGCCAGCCCCGCTCGTCGAACGGCTCGGCCCAGGCGGCGATGGCGCGCCGGTTGTCGGCCCGTTCCGGGTCGGTCGCCGCGCCCAGCACGTCCAGCCGCAGGTCGGCGGGCAGCGCCGCGACCGGCAGCACGGCCAGCAGCCGGTCGGCGGGCAGCCGCGGGGTGTCCCGCTCGCCGCAGGTGGGGCAGCCGGCCACATGCCGCATCACCGAGCGGGCCGACTGCCTCGACAGCGGCCAGGTCTCGGTCAGCGCCGACAGGCTGGGGCAGTCCTCCCAGTGGTTGCGGGCCACCAGCGCGGCGTGCACGGCCGCCTCCAGCGTGGTCTCGGCCTCGCCGAGCAGCACGGCCGTCTCCTCGGGGGACTCGCCGAACACGCCCGCCAGGTCCACCGCGTCCAGCTCGTGCCGGGCCACCAGGTCGATCGCCTCGCGCTGGCGCCCGCTGAGCGCGGCCAGCGCGCTGAGCGCCAGCATCCGCCGCTCCTCGCGGCGTTTGAACTGCTCCTCGCTCAGCTCTCCGTCGTCGACCTCGGCCGCCTCCTGCCCGACGTGCCGGGACGGGTTGTCGCGGCGGCGCAGCGACTCCTTGCGGGCCAGGGCGTACAGCCAGCCGCGCAGCCGCTCGGGCGTCTGCAGCCCGCCGACGTGCTCGCGCGCCGAGACCATGACGTTGCGCAGGGCCCCCGCCGCCTCGACGCGGTCCCGCAGCAGACCGTGGCAGTAGTCGAACAGCAGGGGCGCGTAGGCGTCGTACACCTCCGACAGCGCGATGACGTCCCCGACCCGCAGTGATTCCGCCAGCCGGGGGTCATCGAAGCGCCCCTGTGCAGGCCCAGCGGCCACGACGATCCTCCCGTGCTCGATGATCCGAACATCCCCGCAAGCGAGCCCCGACGCCGGGTCGGCCGACTCTGGGTGCCAGATCCTGCCATCAAATTCGGGAGATTTCAGAGCCATACGGGACTCAAGGGACGTAAGGCGGCACGCTCCGTGGTCGTTTCGCCACGTGGACGGGCGGTTTTCGCACGTGCTGTGATCTGAGTCTCGTCACGGCGAGATGATCGCTCAGGCCGCGCCCGGGGCCGCTGGAGAACGCGACCTCAGCCCTCCACGGCCGGGTCGTTGCCCTCCGGGGCGTCGTCCTCCGGCACCTCCGGGCAGGTCCAGGTCACGGTGGCCGTGCCCGAGGGGGCGAACCGCACGCTGCCCGAGTGGGTTCCGGGCGGGCAGTCGGACGGACGCGACGCCGTCACGCTTGCCGTGCCGCCGCCGAGCAGCCGCCCGCCGCCAGAGGCGCTCACCCCTCCCGACGTGCCGATGACCGCCCAGGTGACGGGCCCGCCCACCGCCCGTACCGGCACCGCGCACGACAGCTGCTCCGCGGGGATCGCGCAGCCGGTGACCGCCAGGCGCCCGGCCGCCACGCGGCTGGGCGAGGGCGCGCGGCGCGACGGCCGCGCCGACGCGCGCGGCGTCGGGCTCGCCGACGACCGCGACGGGCTGGGCGTCGGCGTGGTGGGCGTCGCGGACGGCGTGGGCGACGGCGACCCGCTCGGCGACGGCTCGTCCGAGGGTTCGGACGACGGCTCGGCGGACGCGCCGGACGTGGACGGATCCGGCGCCGCGGTGCTCCCCGGGACCGCCCCGGTGCGCTGGCCGGATTCGAGCGGCAGCAGGATGAACGCGCCGGTGGCGATCAGCAGCAGCCCCGCCGCCGCGGCCGCGACAGGCAGCGGCCCGGGCACCGGACGGCGGCCGTGCGCGGCGCGTCCGCGCAGCCGCGCCACCGGCACCGGCCAGCCCCGGGCGTCGAACGGCTCGGCGCGCTCGGCCGCCGCGGCCAGGGCGTCGGCCGCCCCCGGCGCGGTCGCGGTCGCCATGACCCGGGAGGGCAGCTCCGACGGCAGCAGCGCCACCGGCAGCACCTGCAGCAGCCGCACCGTCGACACCCGCCGGTAGCGCAGCTCGGTGCACGTCGCACAGTGCGAGATGTGCTTCAGCAGCCGGCGGGCGAGGGCGGGCGTCGGCGGCTGATCCGGGTCGGCGTCCGCGGTCAGCTCCGCCGCCTGCGGGCACGCCTCCCGCCCCTCGCGGGCGACCAGGGCGGCGGCCAGCGCGTCGTCCAGCCGCTGCCGCGCCGCACCGGTCAGATCGGCGGCCTGCCGGGCGTCCATGCCCAGCACCGCGCCGACCTCCGCCGCCTCCAGGCCGTGCCGCAGCAGCAGGTCGAGGGCCTCGCGTTCGGCGCCGCGCAGGCCCGCCAGCGCGCCGTGCACGAGCTTGCGGCTCTCGATGCGCTGCGCCCGCTCCGGCGCGTCCAGGAACACGTCCTCCACCTCGGGCGCCTCGCGGCGCTCGGCGGGGAAGTCCGGTTCGGCGCGGCGGCGCAGGCACTCGTTGCGGACCAGGGCGTACAGCCAGGACCGGAACCGGACCGGTTCGCGCAGCACCCCGGCGTGCGCATACGCCTGCAGGAAGGCGTCGTGCAGCGCCCGCGCGGCCGTCTCCTGGTCGCGCACCAGCGCGTGGGCGTAGTCGTAGAGGCGCGCCGCGTAGCGGTCGACCACCTGCGCGAGGGCCTCGATCGGATCAAGGGGGCGCGGGCCGCCCTGCGCGCCGTCGTCCTGCGCGGTGCCGTCCTCGGGGGCGCCGTCGTCGGCGGCGGCCAGGAACCGGGCGAGCCTGAGATCGTCCCCGCGATCGAGACTGGGCCAAGGGGACACGCATCCTCCCGCGAACTGAGACGTCGGCACCGCGACCACCGGACGGGCCGTGACTGCTCTCCTTGCGAGCCGTGCCGTGCTCTCCCCCGGAACCTCGTGGGTCCGGCCCCGCCACGGGACGCGGGGGGAAGGTTGGAGGCCCGACGGCCCCGCTCCCCGTCGGGCCTCCGTATGTGTGACGGCCGACCCCCGCCCCCGGTTGACACCTGCGACGAACAAATCTCGAAAAATCCGCCGAACCTCTTCCGGCTCGGCTCCGCGCCCCCGTCCCAGCCGCTCCGCACGTCCCCTGACGTGCGGCGACGCCCCTCCCGTGCGGGCGGGCGCGGCGAAGGGCACGCGGGGCGAGGCCCCCGAAAAGCCGGACGCCCGGCGAACGGAGCTCGTCCGTCCGCCGGGCGTCGCACGTCGCGCTCCGGCTCAGTCGGAGATGCGGCGCGACAGCATCTTCAGGAAGATCTTGGAGATCTCCTGCGGGGTCTGCGCCACCTCGACGTCGCCGTTGGTGAGCGAGGCGATCTGCTCCAGCTCGTTGCGGTCGGTGCCCGGACCGAAGCCGATCATGTTGACCTGGATCGGCTTGTTCGGATCGACCATCGACTTCAGCTGGGACAGGGTCTGCTTGAGCGTCGGCCCGTCGCTGTCGTCGTTCTTGCCGTCGGTCAGCAGCAGGATCGAGTTGCCGAACTCGGGCTTGTAGGTCTTGTTCATCATCTTGTACGCGGCCAGCACCGTGTCGTAGAGGCCGGTGTCGCCGCGCGGCTGGATCCGCCCCAGGTTCGACAGCACCAGGTTGCGGCGGGTGCTGGACCCCACCCGCTCGCCGAGCGGGCCGATCGACACGATCTCCCGCCAGTCCTGGTCGCCGTTGAGCTTGGTGGAGAACACCCACGTGCCGAGCTCGGTGTCGTCCGACATCATGCTGAGCCCGCCCTGCGACAGCTGCGCGACGGCCTGCAGCCGGGTGGTGTTGCCGCCGACCTTCTCGGCCATCGAGCCCGACACGTCGATGACGGTGAGGATGCGCAGGCCCAGCGTCAGCTTCGACCACGCCTGCATGACCCGCGCAACGTCCGAGTCCTTCGGCGTGGGCAGCTTGCGGGGACGCGCCGTGCTCGTCCCGACGCTCGAACCGAACCCGGAGGGGGCCTTGCCGTCCGGGGTGCGGAAGCCCAGCTCCTGCATCTCCTGCCGGGACTTGTCGCCGGTCAGCTCCCGCTCCAGCAGCTTCGCCGCCTTGCGCTCGGCGGCGTCGCGGGTGACGACGGTGAACGGGTAGTCCAGCGACAGCGTGCCCTCGACCGGGTACATCGCCACCGCGGGCTCGGCGGGGCTGGTCCGGTTGAACGCGTACAGGGCCTGCTCGGACGACAGCGAGATCGGCTGCCGGCCGGTACTGCCCTTGCGGAAGCGGGTGAACTGCGCCTGCACGGTCGCCACCATGCTCTCGCGCACCGTGCGCACGATCCCGGTGAAGATCGAGTTGCGGTTGGGGTCGTTGGTCAGCAGGGTGTCGGTCACCATCAGGGCGCCCATCCCGGCGCCGTTGCGCGTCGGGTCCGGCACCAGCAGCCGCACCGTGCCGGCCGGGATCACCTGGTTCTTGGTCACCGCGCCGCCGGGTGTGCCGCCCGCGGCGTTCAGCAGGTTGTCCCAGGACGGGTTGGACGTGATGCCCTGCTTGCGCAGCTTCGTCGCCAGCGTGCGCGGCATGCCCACCACGATCGGGCTGCTCGCCAGCGACGTGCCCGCCGTCGCCGGAACGGCGTCCTTGCCCTTGTCGGACGAGCGGACCAGCGACGTCCACAGCGAGGTGTCGGGGATCCACACGTCGGGGCGCCGGTTGGTGGCCGTCGGCACCGCCTGCCCCGACAGCAGCGGAGTGACCGACGACGGCTCGGCCTTGGCGACCCTGGCCTGCGCGCACTTGCCGTCCACCTTGTGCCGGGCGTCGTTGAAGCGCTGCGCGGCCTTCACCACGGCGGGCTGGATGTCGGCGGACACCGCCACGTCCAGAACGAGCGCATCGTCGTCGTCGCAGCCGCCGCTGACCTCCGCGAACGCGTACACGCCGACGCCGAGCAGCAGCGCCAGCCCGACCGCCCCGGCCATCGGCCCGATCAGCGCGCCGGCGCTGCGCCGCTTCTTGCGCCGCCGGCCGTCGTACTCGCCGCCGCCGTAACCGCCCGAACCGCCGTCACCGCCGGACCCGCCGCCGGGGGCACCGGGGCCGCTCGGGCCGCTGCTCGCGTGGCCGCCCGAACCGCCGCTTCCGTAGCCGCCGGAACCGTAGCCGCCGGAACCGTAACCGCCGGAACCGTAACCACCGGAACCGTAACCACCGGAACCGGAGGCACCGTAGCCGCCTGAATCGGAGACGCCGTAACCGCCCGAGCCGGAACCGCCGCTCGGGTAGCCGGCCGGACCGCCGTCCGAACTGCGGATCGACTCGTACCGGCCGTACGCCGGGGCCGCGGCGGGCGGCTGCGCGCCGGTGGGTGACGCGGGCCCGCCCCCGGACCCCGCGTGCGGCTCCGGTGCAGGGGAACCGTACGTGTCGGAGGACGCCGACGACCGCCCGAGTCCGTGACCGCCCGCGTCGGACGCGCCGCCGAACCCGCCCGCGCCGAACACCGGCTGCTCACCGGTCTGCCGCGGCGTGAACCAGTCGGAGGTCTCCGCGCCGCCCGCGGAGGCTCCCGGCGCCGCGCCGGAGGCCGGGTCGCCGGGCGGCGCGCCCGGTCCCGCCTGCGGCGCCTGCTGCTGACGCGGGGCGAACCAGTCGGCGGAACCGTCGTTCGCCGGACCGAAGACCGGCCTGGACGGGTCGATCCCATCGTCGCCCCGAGGCCACTCGGGGAGATCATCGTGATGACGTCCGGTCACGGCTGTCCTCGATTCACCAGAAACCCACCGATGTTCCCCGGCACTGTAGTAGTACGAGGGTGATGTTACAAAAGGTTCAATATTGTTACTTTCGCAGGTCATGAGCGTACGACCGGTTGACTGTCGTCACGTCGGCCGAACGGTCGCCATGCGCATCCGGCACGATTCCGGGCACCGGCAACCCTGAGCGCACCTTTGATCGTCCCTAGTGTGCAGGGGCACTGCCGGTAGGGACGGCCATCGGGGGATCGTTGGGCGAGTCGAGGATGCGGCGGCCGGCGCCGTCGCCGAACACCGCCGGTCGCGTGGGCGCCGTCGCAGCCTGGGCGGGCGTCACCGCGTGGGGGCTGTGGGCCGCGCTCCGGTACGCCGGGGGCGACAGGCTGCCCGGTCTGGGCGCGCCGTCCTCCCAGCTGCTGGCCTTCACACCGTACGCGGCGGCGGCCGCACCGCTGCCGGTGCTGGTCGCGCTGGTGCTGCGCCGCTGGTGGGCGGCGGTCGCGGCGACCGTCGTCGCGACCGCCCTGGCACTGGCCGTGCTGCCGCGCGCCGTGGCAGGGGGCGACTCCGCCGCCCGGGGGCCGGTCGTCCGGGTGCTGACCGCCAACCTGCTGTTCGGCCAGGCCGCTCCCGCCCGGATCGTCGACCTCGTCCGCCGCTCCGGCGTCGACGTGCTCAGTCTGCAGGAACTCACGCCCGAGGCGCGCGACCGCCTGGAACGGGCCGGGCTGACACGCCTGCTGCCCCACTCGGTGGTGGACGCCCGCCAAGGCGGTACCGGTTCCGGCATCTACTCGCGCCATTCGCTGCGGGCGCTGCCGTCGCCTGCGGGCATGTCGACGGCCA
This sequence comes from Actinomadura sp. NBRC 104425, assembly GCF_030269545.1. Taxonomy (GTDB): domain Bacteria; phylum Actinomycetota; class Actinomycetes; order Streptosporangiales; family Streptosporangiaceae; genus Spirillospora; species Spirillospora keratinilytica. Next base: position 103,298 of record NZ_BSTN01000011.1, read on the forward strand.
CCCCGCAGGCCGAGATCACCCTCCCCGGAGGCCGCCGCATCACGGTCACCGCCGTGCATCCGCTGCCGCCCCTGACGGCCGCAGCGTTCCGCCAGTGGCGCCACGACCTCGCCGAACTGCCCGCCGCCGCGGCACAGTCCGGCGGAACGGGTTCGGTGCGGATCCTCGCGGGCGACTTCAACGCCACGCTCGACCATGCCTCGCTGCGCCGCCTCATCGAACGCGGCTATGCCGACGCCGCGGATCGGGCGGGCGCCGGGCTCGTCCCGACCTGGGGGCTTCGGTCGTCGCGTCCCCCGCTGGCCATCGACCATGTGCTGGTGGACCGGCGGTGCGCCGTCCGCCGCGTCACCGTGCACGACCTGCCCGGCAGCGACCACCGGGCCGTCTACGCCGAGATCCGGCTGCCTTAGGCCTTGGGACGTCCATACCGGCCGCAATCCGTCCCGCCGCCGAATGGATCACCGATATTCGAATGCCGCGGATACCTGTGGCGGTGACCTGATCCGGCCAACCGAACGCGGCGGAATGGCCAATTCCGGCCAGTCGAGCAATTCGGGGGCCGACGGTTCGGAGCGGTGCGTGACGGCGCCGTCGCGCGGAGGCGGCAGAATTGGGACATGGCCCGGTTCGTCACCGTCTCCGATCCCGCCGACCCGCGGTTGGCCGACTACGTGCGGCTGCGCGACGTCAACCTGCGCAAGAGCCTGGAGGCCGAGCACGGGCTGTTCATCGCCGAGGGGGAGAAGGTCATCCGCCGGGCCGTCGGCACCGGATACCCGGCGCGCTCGTTCCTCATGGCCGAGCGCTGGGTGGAACCGCTCGCCGACGTGCTGGAACGCACCGACGCGCCCGTGTACGTGGCGGACGACGCCACCGTCGAGGCCATCGCGGGCTTTCCCGTCCACCGCGGCGCCCTGGCCTCGATGCGGCGGCTGCCCCTGCCCGCCGTGGACGACCTGCTGACCGGCGCCCGCCGCGTCCTGGTGCTGGAGGACCTGGTCGACCACGCCAACGTCGGGTCCATCTTCCGCTGCGCCGCCGCGCTCGGCGTGGACGCCGTGGTGCTGTCGCCGCGCTGCGCCGACCCGCTCTACCGGCGGTCCGTCAAGGTGTCGATGGGGGCGGTGTTCGCCATCCCCTACGCCCGCATGGCGTCCTGGCACGACGGCCTGAAGGTGTTGCGCGCGGCGGGCTTCACCCTGCTTGCGCTCACCCCCGACCAGTCGGCCGTCCCCCTCGACAAGGCGCTGTCCGCCGCCGCACGGCACCGGGCCGACCGGGTCGCGCTCATGCTCGGCTCGGAGGGCGACGGGCTGTCGTCACGCTGGCTGGACGAGGCCGACCAGCCCGTCTGCATCCCCATGAGCCCCGCCGCCATGGACAACGGCGTCGACTCGCTCAACGTGGTCGCCGCCGCGGCCATCGCCTGCCACGCCCTCATGCGCTGAACGACGGCGGGCCCGCGACCCCGCCTTCTTGCGGGGCGTCGTCACTTGCCGAAGACGCCCCGGCGGGGCCTGCGGTGGGCGCCCTTCGAACGCTTCGGTGCCGCGGCCCCCCTGGCGGTGGCCGCCGCGCCGGGGGCGGCGCGGCGCCGTCCCAGCCGCAGCTGCGTGAGCAGCACGGAGAACGCGGCCAGCAGCGCGGCCAGCCACGCCACCTGCGTGCTCGCCATCTGCTCGAACGTCAGGTCCTGCGCGACGGGCGCCTTGTTGTTGCGCAGCCTGCTCTCGGGGGTCGGCGTCGACTGCCCGGGTGCGACCGAGGGGCTGGGCGGTGCGATCGACGGCAGCGACACTCCCGGGCTCGCGGGCGGCGTGAACGACGCATTGGGCGACGGCGGCGTGTAGCCCGCCCCGGACGAGCCGCTCCCGCTGCTCCCGCTGGAACCGGAACTGGACCCCGAGTCGGACCCGCTGTCGTTGTCGTCGTCCTTGTCCTTGCTGTCCTCGTTATCGGAGGACTCCTTTCCCTTACCCGGCGACGAAGTCGGCGACTTCGTGGGGGTGGGAGTAGGGCTGGGGCTCTCGGTGGACGGTGGATCCGAAGGCGACGCGAGTGGGGTGAAGGTCACCGTCTCCTCGCCCGTCCCGTGCAGTTTGTCCTCGGTGTCCGGGGAATCGACCTGCACCTTCACTGTGACGTCGGTCTTCTCGGTGATGCTCTTCTTGGCCGTCATCTTGGCGACCGTGGTCGGCTGCTCATCCCCGACCTTGATCGTGCAATCCGGCGGGAAGCACTCCCGTTCGAGGATCGTGTCGTCCTTCGGTGTGCGGGTGACGGATGAGACCGTGACGTTGAGGTCCTCCGCCTCCTTAAGGTCCTCCGCCTTCACGGTCACCTTGAGCGTGAGGAACTCGCCCGCCTCCGCTGTCGTGTCGGGGGACGCGGTGACTTTCACGTCAAGTTCCGGGGTGTCGTCATCGGCGGCGAGGACCGGGGGCGTGCCGGCGGCGAGGATGGCCGCGGCGGCGAGCCCCAGGACGAGCGGACTACCTGCCGATCGGGAGAGCACCGCTCCCGCACCTCCGTCGGTTAGTCGTCGTTGACCGCCGTGACGCCGGGGCAGCGCCCACCCCAAGCGCGCATTCCGCATCATGCGAACACGGATCGGCGATCCAAATCAACCCCGATGCCCGTGATATCACGTCTCTGTCGCACCCCGGCGCGGCGAGGCATGCCTACCGGTCGAACTACCGAGAGGTCAGACGAGTTCCTCACGCACGTCGAGGACTTCGTGGCGGGGCGCCCACGCCTGCCACACGCCGTGGTCGATGCGGTCCAGGCCGAGCCGTTCGGCGACCGGCGCGCGGCCGCCCGCGTACTCCACGCGCAGCCACGACTCGTGCTCGCCGACCACGATGAACGGCTCGCCGCGCCACGTGCACACGGTGCGCACGTACCGCAGGTCCTCGATCTCCGAGGCGGGCACCACGCGCCGGTACCGTCCCGGCCGCAGCTCCTCGAACCCGTCGGTGGGTTCGGGCGTGTAGAGCCGCACGTCCCCGTCGGCGCCCGGCACCGCCTCGAACTCGCGGCCCAGCCAGCGGGCGACGTACCCGTCCCGGATCATCGGGGCGCCTCCGTCCTGTCACTGCCGGTTCCGTCGTCCGGCAGGGGCTCGGGCCGCAGCCATGCCAGCTGGTCCGGGTCGTACATGGCGACGAACCGCTCGGATCTGTCCATGCCCAGGTAGTACATCTCCGCGCCGTAGGGAAGGCGCACGCTGTCGACCTTGTACTCGCGGATCGAGCCCGCGCTGCCCGGCGCGAACCCGCCGCCGAGGAACGGCGCCCGTTCGATGACCCAGCCGGAGTCGCCCCAGGCGGCCAGTTCCTCCTCCGTCTGCCCGCCGAACGGGATGCGGTAGAGGTCGGGGCAGTAGGCGGGCCAGCGGATGACGTACACGCCCTCGTCCGCCGGACTGAACGGCGACCCCTCGTACAGCAGGCCCAGCGCCTCGTACAGCTGCATCGGCGTCTGCAGTTCGGCGACGTCCACGGTGGGATGCACGAAGCCGCCCACCCGGTCGTATCCCTGTTCGAGGTACCAGCCGACGTGGCCGTGCGGGACGACCTTCTGCATGATGACCGGCTGAGCGGTCCGCTCGGGGTCGGGTTCGGGCACCGTCGGACGGGCCGCCTGCATGTAAGGCTGAGGTTCGGGCTCCGGTTCGGCGGCGGCCTCCGGCTGCTGCGGCTGCGGCGGCGCGTCGGGGGGCGAGGCGAAGGACTGCGGCGCCGTGTCGAGCGGGCCGGCGGCGGGCGGCGCCGAGGGCTCGGGACGCGGCTGGACGAGCCCGACGCGCACCGCCCACTCGCTGAGCGACCGGACCTGGTCGCCGGTCAGCGAAGCGCCGATCCGGGTGCCCGGGTTGAGCAGCATGGCCCAGTCGTCCCGCGGCCAGGCGGCGATGAGCTCGCGGAAGTCGGCGTACACGAACCGCGACTCCGGCAGCACCTCCCGAAGCCGCACCAGCGAGGTGAACACCTGCACGGCGGACGGCCCGCGCAGCGCCGCCTCCCAGCGGAATTCCCGCTGGACGGGCGTGACCTCCAGCGGTGCGTCCTGCGGAATCGGCACCAGGACGTTGGCGGCCAGCAGCACGCGCAGGAACGCGTCGGAGTCGCCGCTCTGCACCGCCTCGTACAGCTCCTGGTCGATGCGGTTGCCCGGCTCGAACTCCGGTTCGCCGGCCGAGTGCCGCGGACGGTGTTCGGATACCGGCCCGGGGCCGGGCGCCCCGGTGGCGGACACCGGCTCGACGGGCCGCGGCCCCGGCTGCTGGGGCGGCTCCGGCGCGGGCGGCAGGCCCATCGGGGAGGTGACCTGCGTGGCTCCCGCCGCCTGCGCAGGCTCGGCGGGCCGCGGCGCCGCGCCCTGCGCCGGGTCGGCGGCGTGCGGCTCGGGCGCCGGCGGCCGGTCGGGGCCGTGCGGCGGTTCGGGGCTGTGCTGCGGCTCCGGCGGCAGCGGCTGCTCCGGCGTGCGCGGCGGTTCGCCGAACGGCGGCGGCTCGACGGCACGCGGCTGCTCCGGAGCGGGCGCGGCTTCCCCGGCGCGCGGCGGTTCGGGCGGCTGCGGCAGGTCGGCCGGGCGCGGCGGCTCACCGAACGGAGGCTGCTCCTCCGCGCGCGGCTGCGCGGCCTGGGAAGACGCGGCGGAGATGAGTTCGCTGATGTCCGGGGTGGTGACCGTGGGGTCGCTCGCCGCCGGGGAGGCCGGGGCCGCGGGCGTCTCCTGCGGCGGCGCCGCCGGAGGGGCGGGGGCCTCGGCCGATGCGGCAGGGGCCTCGGCCGGGACGGCAGGGGGCTCGGCCGGGGCGGCGGGGGCCTCAGCCGGGGCGGCGGGCGGCGCGGCCGGGGACGGCGCGGCGCCGGCGGAGCCGCCGAGGGCGCGGACCTGCTCGCCCGGCATGGACGCGTCGATGGGCGTGCCCGGGTTGAGTACGAGGGTCCACTCGGCGTCCGGCCACGCCGACACCATGTCCAGGAAGCTCGGCATCACGAAGCGCGACGAGCCGAGCGCCTCGTTCATCCACCTCAGCGAGGTGAAGACCTGCACGGACGCGGTGCCGTGCACCCGTACCGGGCCCCACGGGAACTCCGGGTCGTCCGGCGTGATGCCCCACGGCGTGTCCGGTTCGGCGGGCACCAGCACCTGTGCGCTCAGCAGGATCTTGAAGAACGCGTCGGTGTCGCGCCGCGTCGCGGCCTCCAACAGCTTGCGCTCGACGTCGTTCTGCGGTTCGAAGTCTTCCGACAGGCGCCGGGCCGCGCGCTGGTCGGCCCACCGCGCCAGCCCGGGGAGCTGCTGGGCCACGACGGTGCCGCCCGCCGGGGACCCGAAGTTGACCGCCAGCGCGTGGCTCTGGTCGGGCCAGTACCGAAGCAGCGTGGTGAACGGCAGGCGGATGAACTCCCGGCCGAACACCAACGGCTCGGCGGCCTCCATCAGCCGTTCGGGCGAGGTGAACACCGGGACGACCGGGGCGCCGTCGACCTCCCGCACCAGCCACGGGAAGCCGGGCCGCCCGGGACGCAGCGAGTAGTCGATGTCTTCCGGGACGGGCATCAGCAGTTCGGCGTCGGCCAGCGTTTGCAGGAACAGGTCGTGGTCGTTGCCGGCGGCGGCGCGCAGCAGCTCCCGTTCCACGTCGTTGGCGGGACGGAACTCCGAGCGGCGCTCCTGGGGCGGCGGCAGGTCGCGATGCTGGTCCTGCAGCTCCTCCCAGGGGGCGGACTCGGCGGCCGGCTGCTCGGCGGCGGCCGCACCCTGCGGACCGTCCGCGGCCGCGGGCACGTCCACGACGGTGTCGTCCGGCGACGGAGAACGCTGCGGCGCGCGGGCGACGAGCCGGTCGCCCGGGGCGGGCACGTTCGCGGGGGACTCGGTGTCGTCCGGCGCGGGCTGCTCCGAAGCCGCGGCCGGGGCCTCCCCGGAGACCGGGGCGCGCGGCGCGGGCGGGACGTTCGGGATCGGCGCGGGCGGCTCCACCGGATGGGCGGCCGCCGGTTCGACGGGCGGCGCGGCGGGCGGCGCGGGCGGACCCTGCGGGGCGCCCGGTGCCGAGGGCGTGGGCGCCGCGGGGGGCGCAGCCGGGGCGTCCCCGAGCGGCGCGGCGGGACGGTCCGCATGCCCGTGCGGAGCCGCCCCTTCGGGTTCGGCGGCCGGTTCGGGACGCGGGTCGGCGGGCGGCGTGTGCGCGCCGACCGCCTCCGACGACGGCACGTCCACGGCGAGAGCGTCCGCGGTCGGAATGTCCGCGGTCGGAATGTCCGCAGCCGGAATGTCCGCAGCCGGCGTGTCAGCGGCGGGCGCGGTCGCCGCGGAGGAGGCGACGCGGCGCCCGACCCGCGGGGGCCGCGGGTCGCCCTCGGCGATCTGCCGGACGAACCAGGAGGGCAGCCGCCCCTCGATCGGCGGCGCAGCGTCCGCCGCGCCCGGCCCGGGCGCGTCGATCGCCAGCCACCAGCCCGGGTGCGGCCAGCTCTGCGCCAGGTCGGCGAACCTCAGCCGCACGAAGTGCTGGTAGGCGGGCCCGAGGCAGGCGCGCATCGCGTCGGGCGAGGTGTAGGCCAGCACGTGGGTGCGGCCGTCCTCCTCCCGGGTCGGCCACGTCGGCTGCGCCTGGCCGGCGAGCACGTCGTCGACGAGCTCGGGGGGCACGGGGATCACCAGCTCGCTGTCGGCGAGCAGGCGGAAGTATCCCTCGTGGTCTCCGGCCCGCACTGTCTCGTCCAGTCGGCGCTCCAGTTCCGACGTGGGTCGCCACGCGTCGGCCACGGTCGCCTCCCCCTGTTTCATGCCGCGCTGTCCCTGCTGTCTCCGGCGCCGTCTCAGGTCCGGGTACGGACCTGCCTACGCTACATGGGCGAACAGGGCGAAAGTGCATCATCTTCCGCGGTTCAGCACACGGCACCGATGGCGCTCAGCGCATTCACCAGCCGGTCGACGTGTTCGTCGGTCGTCCCCAGGCCCAGGCTGGCGCGTACCGCCGAGGCCGGGGCCGCGGCGTCGGCGCAACCGCCGCCGCCGGCCGCGCGCGGGGTGTCGGGCCGGTCGTCCGGCCGGTCGGCCAGCAGGTGCCGTACGAATGGATGAGCGCAGAACTTCCCGTCCCGGACGCCGATGCCGTACTCCCCAGACAGCCTAAGCGCCACGTCCCGCGCGTTCCAGCCGTCGACGGTGAAGGACACGATACCCACGCGCGGATGACGCTCCCCCCACAAGCTCAGCTCCCGCACCGCGGGAACGCGGGCGAGGCCCCGGCGCAGCCGGGCCAGCAGCCGCTCCTCCTCGGCGACGAGCGCGTCCCACCCGGCGGCGGCCAGCGTCTCGCACGCGGCCGCGAGCGCCACCGCGCCCAGCACGTTCGGGGTGCCCGCCTCGTGGCGCTGCTGCGGGTCGGCGGCCCAGCGGGTGCGCTCGCCCACCGACACGGTGGCGCCCCCGCCCCGCAGGTACGGCTCGGCGGCGCGCAGCCAGTCGGACCGCCCCGCCAGCACGCCCGCCCCGAACGGCGCGTACAGCTTGTGCCCGGAGAACGCCACGTAGTCCAGGCCGAGCGCGGTCATGTCCAGCGGCCGGTGCGGGACGAACTGGGCGGCGTCCACGGCGATGCGGGCGCCGCGCCGCCGCGCCACCTCCGCCAGCTCGGCGACCGGCCACAGCTCGCCGGTGACGTTGGACGCCGCCGTGACCACCAGCAGCCGCGGGCCCTGCGGCGCGGCGGCAAGCGCCCGGTCGGCCGCGGCGACCGCCTCGACCGGGGTCGCCGGCGCGGGCAGCCGCACCGCCCGCCGCCACGGCAGCAGCGTGGCATGGTGCTCGGTCTCGAACACCACGACCGTGGTGCGGGGCGGCAGCGCGTGCGCCAGCAGGTTCATCGCGTCGGTGGTGTTGCGGGTGAACACGACCGACGCCCGCTCCCAGGCGCCGATGAAGACCCGCACGGTCTCCCGCGCGCGCTCGTAGGCGGCCGTGGTCACCTGGGAGGCGTACCCGGCGCCGCGGTGCACGCTGCTGTAGTACGGCAGCGCCCGCGTGACGGCGTCGTGCACCGCCTCGAGACACGGCGCGCTGGCGGCGTAGTCGAAGTTGGCGTACGGGACGCGGCGCCCGTCCTCCAGCGGCACCGGCGCGTCCGCGCCGACGATCCGCGGAAGTCGAGTCGGCGCGGACGCGGTTCGCTGCATCCAAGAGGACAGAGCGAAGGGACGGGGTGACGTCGTGGCAGCGGACATACGCGTGACCTCCTTCGGGATCCAGGGATCCCGGGAGGTGTCCGCGGGATCCGCGCTTGCCGGACGCGGTGTGCGATCCGGCCGGGTCCTCACCCGGGGCACCCCATCGCGGACGAAGGGTTGCCGGCCAGCAAGCCGGGGCTTTGCGCTGGCGCTCATGACCTTGTGCGGAAGTATAGGCGGATGTCGACGGTGATCACTCGGGAGGGTGCGATGCGATACGGGACGGCCGGAAGGCTGGCCCAAGGGTTTGCGCTGCTCGTCGCGGCCGGGACGCTGACGGGCTGCGGGCTGTCCGGAGGCAACAGCGGCCAGGTCTGCGCCGACACCAAGAAGGCGTTCCAGCAGTACGTCTCCCAGGTGCAGGCCGTGCCGGCGAACGACCCGGCGCAGTGGAAGCAGGTCACCGACCGGTTCGCCGGACGCGTCGACGGCCTGGCCCGCCAGGCCGAGGACGAGAAGCTGAGGAACGCGCTCAAGACCGAGGCGAACCGCCTGCGCGGCGCCGCCGCGAGCGTGGGCTCCGGTGACGCGGCGCAGCTCAACGCCGTGATGACCGACGCCCCCGACCGCATCGGCGCGGCCTGCGACTGACCGGTGCGAAAGAACGGCGGAGGGGCCCGGCGAGATGCTCGCCGGGCCCCTCCTCACGTTCACGCCGCGCCGGACGGGCGGCCGTGGCGGCGGCCGCGCACCCGGCCGGGTGCCGGCCGGGGTTAGGAATCCGGGCGGGTCGGAGTGTTGCCGCTGCCGCCGTCGCCCCCGCCGTCGCCGGTGCCCCCGCCGTCGTTTCCGCCGGAGCCGCCGTCACCGCCGTTCCCGTTGCCGGTGCCGCCGGTGGGCTGCTGCGGCGTCGTTTCCCGGGGGGTGTCCGCCGGCTGCCTGCTGGACGGCCGGCCCGCGCGTTCCGGCGTGGACTGCCGCACCCCTCCTTGCCCGCGCGTCGTCGGCGAGTCGTTCTGCCGCCCGTACGGCTCGCCCACGTAGGAGCCGGGGGACATCGACGGGGACCCGAACTCCTTGGGCGTGAAGCCCTTGAGGTTCACCGCGCGGGTGACGTAGGAGTTCCAGATCTGCGCGGGCAGCTGCCCGCCGTACACCCCGTACCCGGGGATGCTCAGCGGCTTGCCGTCGCTGCGGAACATCGCCACCGACGTCGCCAGCTGCGGGATGAACCCGTTGAACCAGATCGCCCGGCCCGCGTCGGTGGTGCCGGTCTTGCCCGCCACGTCGCGGCCGTCGGCCAGCTGGGCGTTGCGGCCGGTGCCCGCCTGGACCACGCGCTGCATCGCGTACGTGGCGTCCCGCGCGACCTGCGCGCTGAACACCCGCTCGCCCTTCTCCGAGAAGCGGGTGGTCTTGCCGGTGTTGTCGGTGACCGACTTCACCACGTACGGGGTGCGGTGCACGCCCTCGGCGGCGAACGTCGCGTAGACCCCCGCCTGCTGCACCGGGTGCACGGAGATCGTGCCCAGCGGGAAGGTCGGGTACTTGTTGGCGCCGTTGGCCGTCAGCTGCGACTTGGGGATGCCCATCTTCTCGGCCATCTTGGTGACCTTGTCCAGGCCGACCTTCTGCCCCAGGTTGACGTAGGCGGTGTTGACCGAGTTCTGCGTGGACGTGACCAGGTTGATCGTGCCGTAGCTGCGGTTGCCGTCGTTGTGGATCGCGGTGCCGTTGTAGTACTGCGGCGAGCTGCCGTCCACGTAGGTGTTCAGGCTCAGCCCGCTGTCGAGCGCGGTGGCCAGCACGATCGGCTTGAACCCGGACCCGGCCTGCGCCCAGTCGCTGAACGCGCTGCTGAGCGCCTCCTCCAGATAGCCGCGCCCGCCGTAGAACGCCACCACCTGCCCGGTCTCGGGGTTTACCGAGACCAGCCCGGTGCGGATCTGCTTGCTCATCCCCTTCGGGAGGTTGCCGCGCACCGCCTGCTGGGCGGCGTCCATCAGCTCCTTGTCGAACGTCGTGGTGATCTTCAGTCCGCTGCGGTTGATCTCGTCCTCGGTGTAGCCGCGCCGCTCGGTCAGCTCGCGCTTGGCGATGTTGACCATGTAGCCCTTCTGGCCGCCGAGGACGTCGGTCACCTTCTGCTTGATCGGCTGCGGGAACGTCATGCGCGCGGCGTCGGCCGAGGAGACGGCGCCGTCGCGGACCATGTTGTTCACCACGGCGCGCCAGCGGTTCTCGGCGTAGGCGCGGGTGGACCCCGACGGGTCGGCGAAGTTGCTGGGCTGCTGGATCGCCGCCGCCAGGTAGGCGCCCTCGGCCGGGGTGAGCTGCCCGACGTCCTTGCCGTAGTACGCCCGCGCCGCGGCCTGTACGCCGTAGGCGTCGCGGCCGAAGTAGATGGTGTTGAGGTACTGCTCCAGGATCCAGTCCTTGGACTTCTCCCGGCCCACCTTCAACGACACCATGATCTCTTTGAGCTTGCGGGTGATCGAGCGTTCCTTGCCGATGCCGCCGTAGTAGTTGCGGACCATCTGCTGGGTGATGGTGGACCCGCCCTGCAGCTGCTCACCGGAGACCGTGGACCAGAAGGCGCGCAGCGTGCCCGGGATCGACACCCCGGGGTCGTCGTAGAAGCTGCGGTTCTCGGCGGCGATCACCGCGTCGCGCACGCCCTTGGGGATGGTGTCGAGCCGGACCGCGTCGCGGTTCACCCCGGTCTTGGCGATCGGGGTCTTGCCGTCGGAGTACAGGAACGTCGGCCCCTGCGCGATCGCCTCCTCCTGAGGGGACGGCACCGGCGTCAGCAGGTACGCCACACCGAACGCGGCGACGGCCAGGCCGAGGAGGCCCAGCACCACGAAGAGCACCCGCCGCCCGATGCGCGCCGCCTTGCCGCGCGGCTTCTTGTGCTTCTTCTTCGCGTCCATACCCCCCTTCCGCGCCTTCTTCGTCGTGTCCGCCGGAGGCTTCGCCGCCGCGGGCTCCTGCTTCTGCGCGGCGGCCGTCTTGTCGGCCCCAGAATCCCCGACGCCCTTGGAGCCGGTCTCGTTCTTGTCCTTACCGTCGCCGGAACCAGACGCGGTGTTGGTGTGGGCGGATGCCGCGACCGCGCCGTCCGCGCCCGCCCCGGTGGACGGGGCCGCAGGCGCGGGCGGGTCGACGACGGTGAGGTCGGGGGTCGTGGCGGCCGTCCCCGCGTTCTTCTCGGTGCCGCTCGTGCCGGCGGTGGACGGCGTCGCGGTGTCCGCGGCCTTCTCCGTGCCCGCAGCGCCGCTCGCGGCCACGTGCTCGTCGGCGTCCGCGGTGGGGCGCGTGTCCGCGGTGGTGGCGGCGTCCGCGCGGTCACCCGCGTCCGTGTCCTTGCCTTCGTCGGCGGTGGTGTCCGCGTCCGCACCGGCGCTGGTGTCGGTGACGGTGGACGGGGCCGCGGGCGGGTCGATGACGGTGAGGTCGGGGGTCGTGGCGGCCGTTCCCGCGTTCTGCTCGGCCTCGCCCGCGTCGCCGGAGTCCTGGGCGGCGCCCGCCTCCGCTGCGGTGCCCGTGTCCGAGCCCTCGCCTGCGGCCGGGTCCGCGGCGGCGTCGGGGCCGTCGCTCGCGTCGGAGTCGGTGCCCTCCTCCGCGCCCTCGCCCGCGTCCGGTCCTGCGGCGGAGACCGGAGCATCGCCCGTGCCTGAGTCGGCGTCCGCTTCCGCTGCGGTGTCCGCCTCCGAGGCCTCGCCTGTCGCGTTCGGAGCCTTGTCCGCGTCCGGGGCAGTGCCGGCCTCCGGGCCGTCGCCCGTGCCTGAGCCGGCGTCCGCGTCCGCCGCGTCGCCGGTGTCGGCGATGTCGCTCAGCTCCACCGTGGTGCCCGGGTCGGCGGCGCCGGGCTCGGACGCGGTGTCGTCTTCGTCCGCCGGGGTGCCGGGAGTCGACGCCGCGTCGCCTTCGTCATCGGGAACGGACCGGGACGTGGCCGTGTCCGCCGCGTCGTCGTCCCGTGTCTCGCGTTCGGCCGCGGCCCGGGGCGTTTCACCGTCCGCGGAACCGGCCCTGTCGGCCGTGAGGTCGTCGCCGAGGTCGCCCTGGCTCGGCCCGGCGGGCTCGCTGCCCCCCGGGCGCCTGTCGGTGTCGCTCACTTGCCCCCCGTAATGATTTCGTTACAAACGATACCGGAGGGGAGTGATGGATTACGGCCGGTCACTGTGTGCACTCCCGTTGGCTTTCTCACTACAACGACGATCAAGCGGCGCGGAGGGTTGTCCGATGCCGCCTGACGTGGTCATTGACACATTCCACCGACGGCGGCAAAGCAACGGCGGGGCGCCCTCCGGGGGTGCCCCGCCGTTCGCGCCTTCCGCGCCGTGCGGTCCGCCGCGCTATGCCGTCGCGCGCCGCCTCACCAGAGGGTCACTTGGGAACCGTGCCGAGGATGTCGACGACGAACACCGTGGTGTCGTCGCCCTTGATCCCGGCCGACGGATTGCCGTCCTTGCCGTACCCCTCGTCCGGCGGCAGGACCAGCAGGACCCGGCTGCCGACCTTCTGGCCCTGCAGCCCCTTGAAGAAGCCCTTCATGCCCTCGGTGGTGTTGAGCGGGAACATGGCGGGCGAGCCCTTGCTCCAGCTGTTGTCGAACTCCTTGCCGTCCCGCCAGATCACGCCCTTGTAGTTGACGAACACGGTGTCGTTCTCGGTGGTCTCCGGGCCGGTCCCCTCGATGAGGGTCTTGACCTGCATCTTCTCCGGCGGGTCGGTCTTGGGAATGGTGAGCTTGGGTCCCTTGCCCGCCTCCATGGCGCCCACCGACGGCAGGTCCTTGTCCTTCAGCGGCTTGGCGGTGCCCTTGGCCTCGGCGTTCTTGGGGTACACGGCGAGGACGTCCACCACGAAGACCACCGAGTCGTTCTCGCCGAGCCCCATCTGCGCCGCGGAGTCGCCGAAGCCCTCCTTCGGCGGGACCTGCAGCACCACGCGGCTGCCCGCGGTCTGCCCGACCAGGCCCTTGTCCAGCCCCTTGACCTCGGTCTTGCCGATCGGCATCGGCACCACCTGCTGGCCCGCGGGCAGCTTGAAGGACGACTGCAGCTCCTTGCTGGTGCTCTCGTTGGCCTTGTCGCCGGTGCCCTTGGCCCACTGGTAGAAGACGAACTTGACCAGGGCGGTGTCACCGTTGGCGATCTTGGTGCCGGTGCCCTTGATCTTCTGGGTCACCTTCAGCTCGCCGTCGGGGACAAGGTTCTTGGGGATGGTGACCTTGGGCGTCTTCCCGAACGCGCCGGTGACCTCGATCTGCGGGCCGGGGCGGGTGACGTACCACGTCGTGAAGCCCGCCAGGGCCAGCACCGCCGCCAGCGTCCCCGCGATGCCCAGGCGGCGCCGCCTGCGGGCCTGTGCGGCGGTCAGCGCGGACGGCCGCGGCCCCCGGCCGCGCCCGCCGCTGATGCCGTGCGGGGTGAACTCCGGGCTGCGGATGTTCTTGGCGTGCGGCAGCTTGGCCTTGACCGCCGGTTCGCCCCGGGGCTTGTCATCCTCAGGCATGTTTCCTCACTGGCTCCGGGCTCGACGACACCACGAGACGACCACCTTTCCAGCTCCGGCCTAAGGGCGGCGTGAAAAGCCGGAAAAGGGGGCCGGGTCGCAATCTACCGGCCGCTTCGCGATGCCGGGCCGGTCGCGTGCGAGACCGCGCACCCGCCGCCCGGGCGGCCCTGGCGGACTGCTCGTCTCGGCACGCCAGGCATCCTAGTGCCGCACCGCCTCGGAACCGGGCGACGTCCGGCAGGGCCGCCGCATTTTCACCGGCGGGCCGCCGGGGGCGTTTCAGCGGCGGACGGCCGGGGCCTGCCGATCGATCTCCCGCCCCAGCGCGAGGACCATGTCGTTGAACGCCTCGACGCCGTACCGGGCGCGCAGCGCGGGGTACACGTTCTTGCGGGCTGCCTGGCGCAGCATGCCGCTGAGGGCGGTGTGGTGCACGGGCCGCCCGGACGACAGGTCGTCGTAGGACGTCCGCGCGACCCGCAGCAGCTCGGGATGCCGGGCGGACTCGCTCATGATCATGCGGACGGCGTCGGTGAGCTCCATGCCCAAAGTGTAGGGAAGGCCGGGGGAGCCCCGGCCGTTCTGGCACCCCGGGCAGGATTCGAACCCGCGACCCGCTGCTTAGAAGGCAGCCGCTCTGTCCAACTGAGCTACCGGGGCCTGCTGCTACGGAGGTGAGGGTACTACTCAGCCTGACCTGCGTGCGACAGGCATTTTCCCGCATCGGGCAAGGTCTGGGCGGTGCCGGACCGGCCGGACCGCCGTTCTCCACGGCCGCCGCGGCTCCCGGCGAGCGGACCGCCGCCGCGCGGCCGGATCGGGCCACGGGGCCGGGCCGCCGGACGGCACGCGGCGGCGGCGTCCCAGGCGGCGTCCGCAGTGCCGCGGAGCCGATTCGGCGCGGACGCGCCGCGCCGCGGTGATCATGGCGGCGGCGCGGGACCGGTCGGTTGGACGATTCGCTGATCTGCTGATCGGAACCGGGGGAGCGCCTAAGGTCTTGCCCCGTGGCTGTGAACGTGGAGATGCCGCTCTCCGGCGGGGACGTCACGGAGGGCGTCGTCCGGGTGGGGGACACGGTGCGCCGCCCCATGGGCCCGCACACCCCGGCGGTGCACGGGCTGCTGCGGCATCTGGAGCGCGTGGGGTTCGACGGCGCGCCCCGGGTGCTGGGCGTCGACGAGCGCGGCCGGGAGATCCTGACGTGGATGCCGGGGGAGACGCCGCACCACCCGCTGCCCTGGTACGCGGCCACCCGGGAGGCGCTGGCGGGGGTGGCGCGGCTGCTGCGGCGCTACCACGACGCGGTCGCCTCCTACGAACCGCCGCCCGGGGCGCCCTGGGACGACCGGGCCGTCTCCGCCCTGGACGACGAACCCGAGATCATCGGGCACTGCGACGTGACGCCGGACAACGTGGTGTTCCGCGGCGGCGAGCCCGTCGCGCTCATCGACTTCGACCTGGCGCGTCCGACGACCCGGCTGTACGACGTGGTGACCGCGCTGCGGCACTGGGCGCCGATCGCCGACCCCGCCGACCGGGACGCCCGGCTGTACGGCGCGAACGTGGGCGCCCGGATGCGGCTGTTCTGCGACGCCTACGGCCTGGACCGCGCCGGCAGGCGGCGGCTGCTGCCCGCCGCGCGGCTGCGGTTCGAACGCTCGTATGAGGCGATGCGCTTCAGGGCCGAGCACCTGGGCGGCGGCTGGGCCCGCATCTGGCGGGGCGGCGTCGGGCTGCGCATCCGCCGCGCGCAGGACTGGCTGGAACGCAACTGGGACGACCTCGACGCGCACCTCTGCTAGGGCCATGCCGTAGAGATGTCTCCATGACATCGACATGGGTGGGCCGGGGTTCGCCTGAGGGACTGCTGCTCGGCGTCGCGCTCGACGCGCTGCTGGGCGATCCGCGGCGCGGGCATCCGGTGGCGGCGTTCGGCCGGGCGGCGTCGGCGCTGGAGCGGCGCGTCTACGCCGATTCGCGTGCGCGCGGCGTCCTGTTCAGCGCGGTCCTGGTGGGCGGCGCGGCCGCGATCGGCGTCGCCGCGGAGAAGGCGGCGCGGGGCCGTGCGGCCCGCGCGGCGGTGACGGCGGCGGCGACGTGGGCCGTGCTGGGCGGCACGTCGCTGGGACGGGAGGGCCGCCGGATGGCGCGCCTGCTGGAGGACGGCGACCTGGACGGGGCGCGGCGGCGGCTGCCGCACCTGTGCGCCCGCGACCCGGGCGGGATGGATGGCAAGGCGCTGGCGCGCGCCGCGGTCGAGTCGGTGGCGGAGAACACCTCCGACGCGGCCGTCGCGCCGCTGGTGTGGGGAGCCGTCGCGGGCGTGCCGGGCCTGCTGGCCTACCGCGCGGTCAACACGCTGGACGCGATGGTCGGCTACCGCAACCCGCGCTACCTGCGCTTCGGGTGGGCGTCGGCGCGGCTGGACGACGCGGCCAACTGGGCGCCCGCGCGGCTCACCGGCCTGCTCGCCGTCGCCTGCGCAGCGCCGGGCGGCGGGGCGCGGCGGGCGTGGCGGGCGCTGCGCCGCGACGGGGCGGCGCATCCGAGCCCCAACGCGGGACGCTGCGAGGCGGCATTCGCCGGGGCGCTGGGCGTGCGGCTCGGCGGCGTCAACGTGTACGGGGGGCGGGTCGAGGAGCGTCCCGAACTCGGCGACGGGCGCGCCCCCGAGACGGGCGACATCCACCGGGCCGTGCGGCTGTCCGGGGCCGTCACCCTGGCGGCGGCCGCCGTGGCGGCCGCGGGAGCGGCGGCGCTGCGGGCGGCCGCGGGCGGGAGGAGGCGCTGATGGGCGGCGGAACGCTGCTGGTGGCGGGCACGACGTCGGACGCGGGCAAGAGCCTGGTCACCACGGGGCTGTGCCGCTGGCTGGCCCGGCGCGGGGTGAAGGTCGCGCCGTTCAAGGCGCAGAACATGTCGCTGAACTCGATGGTGACGGCGGACGGCGCGGAGATCGGCCGGGCGCAGTACGCGCAGGCGCAGGCCGCGGGCGTCGAGCCGCGGGCGGTGATGAACCCGGTACTGCTCAAACCGGGCAGCGACCGGCGCAGCCAGGTGGTCGTGCTGGGCCGTCCCGTCGCCGAGGTGGACGCGCTGGAGTACCGGGCGCACAAGAAGCGGCTGCGCGAGGTGGTGCTCGACAGCCTGGCCGAGCTGCGCGCCGAGTACGACGTGGTGGTGTGCGAGGGGGCGGGCAGCCCCGCGGAGATCAACCTGCGCGCCGGGGACATCGTCAACATGGGCCTGGCCAGGGCCGCCGGCATGCCGGTGATCGTCGTGGGGGACATCGACCGGGGCGGGGTGTTCGCGTCCCTCTACGGGACGGTGGCGCTGCTGGACCCCGCCGACCAGGCGCTGATCGCCGGATTCGTCGTCAACAAGTTCCGCGGGGCGGTCGAGCTGCTGGAACCCGGGCTGGCGCGGCTGGCGGAGCTGACCGGGCGGCCGACGCTGGGCGTACTGCCCTGGCGGCCGGGCCTGCACATCGACCCCGAGGACGGCCTTGCGCTGGACGCGCCCCGTCCCGACGCGCGCGCCCCCTACGGGCGGCAGACACTGCGCGTGGCCGTGGTGCGCTTCCCGCGCATCTCCAACTTCACCGACCTGGACGCGCTGGCCTGCGAACCGGGCGTCGTGGTGCGGTACGCGACCAGCCCCGGCGACCTGGCCGACGCCGACCTGGTGGTGCTGCCCGGGTCCCGCGCGACCGTCGCGGACCTGGCGTGGCTGCGCGAGCGCGGGATGGCGGACGAGATCGTCCGGCGGGCGCGGGAGGGGCGGCCGGTGCTCGGCGTCTGCGGCGGCCACCAGATGCTCGCCCGGGAGATCCACGACGACGTCGAGTCGGGCGCCGGACGCGTCGCCGGCCTCGGCCTGCTGCCGACGCGCGTGGTGTTCGCCCCCGACAAGACCCTCGCCCGTCCCGCCGGCACCGCCTACGGGCATCCGGTGCGCGCCTACGAGATCCACCATGGGCGGGTGGAGGTGCAGGGCGGCGAGCCGTTCCTGGACGGCTGCCGCGTGGGCGCCGTGTGGGGGACGACCTGGCACGGCGCGCTGGAGAACGACGGTTTCCGCCGGGCGTTCCTGGCCGACGTCGCCCGGTGCGCGGGCCGCGACTTCACCCCGGCGCCCGACGTGTCGTTCGCCGCGCGGCGCGAGGCCATGTTCGAGGCGGTGGGCGACCTGGTGGAGGAGCATCTGGACACCGACGCGGTGTGGCGGCTCATCGAAGGAGGAGCCCCGCCGCGCCTGCCGGTCCTGCGCGGCGCGCTGACCGAGGGCGGCTGACCGCACGGCAGGGTCAACGGACCCTCCGCGGCAGGTCAGGAAATTCGGCCGCGGCCGCCGGGCGGCGCTATGGTGATCCATTCCGGATCGCGCGAGGGCGCGCGCCCGGTGCCGCGGCCCCGCGCGGACCCGCGCCGCCCCGCGCCAGGCCCGAGCAGGCCCAAGGAGGAAACGACCCGTGACCGAGCCGCGGACCAGTCTCATCGTCCCGCTGATGAAGGCCCGGGTGCCGGCCGAGGTGCAGCTGGAGTTCCCGCTGCCCGCCGAGGAGGAGCCGATCCGCGACCCGCTCGCGGGGGACCTGTACGTCACCTACGCGCTGGAGCTGACCGGGGAGGCCGCCGGCGGCGCGGCCCGGCCCGGCGGCGCGGGCGGCCCGCGGTACGAGCACATCGCGCGGCGGCACTGCGCGGAACTGGGCATCGCGCCGGAGGACCTGCGCCGCCTCGCCGTCGTCAACCTGCGCAACCGGCGCCCCGACCTGGCGCTGAGCTGGTATCCGGACGTGCGGGCCGTCACGGTGTCGCTCGGCGCGGTGCCGGGCGCGGGCGACGCCCCGTCGCGGTTCGGCGGGCTGGAGGCGGGGCTGCTGCTGGACGACGGCTTCCTGGAGAAGCTGGCGCAGGACGTGGAGGGCGACCTGGTCGTCGCCACGCCCGCGCGGGACGTGTTCGTCGCGTCCGGCACCGGCCACCCCGACGGGGTGGACAAGCTGCGCTGGGCCGTCGGGCAGGTGTGGGCCGAGGGCCGCCGCGGCGACGGCGATCCGGCGTGGGACGTCCCGCCCGGGCAGATGCTGTCGTGCGATCTGCTGGTGCGGCGCGGCGGCGCGTGGGAGGTCCTCCCCGCTTGATGCGGCCCCGCCGGCGGGTTTATGTCCCGATTCGGGGCTGTTTGGTAGACCGAAAAGTGGCGAACGACGTGTGTCCGCGTGCCTACCCGGCGTAATCTCCGCGTGTTGCCCCCTAGGCACCACGGAGGTCCGCTATGGATGGCAATGTCGCCACCGCGCTCGCTCAACGGGCGGAGACCTACGGCTGGAGTGACCGCCCGCTGTTCCGTACCGGCAACGGGACGGTGACCCACGGCCAGGCCCACGCCGCCGCCGCCCGCGCGTCCGGCGTCCTGCACGCCGCCGGGGTGCGGCCCGGGCACCGGGTGCTCATCGCGCTCCCCGACTCGCCCGGATACGTCGCGGCCCTGCTCGGCACCCTGCGGCTCGGCGCGGTCGCCGTGCTGACGGGGCCCGAGCAGAGCGAGCGGCAGCACGCCTACGTCGTGTCCGACGCCGAGCCGAGCGCCGTGGTGTGCCCGGCCGGCCTGGCCGCCCGGTTCGCGTCCGTGCACGTCCTGACCCCCGAGGATCTGACGGACGAGCCCGCGTTCGTGCCCGACCCCGTGCCGGTGGCGCCCGGCGCGGCCGCGTACGTCCAGTACACCTCCGGCACCACCGGCGCGCCCAAGGGCGCCGTGCACCGGCACGCCGATCCGGAGATCTACTTCCGGGCGATGGGGCTCGGCGCGCTGGGCGTCACCGCCGACGACGTCATCTTCTCCCTGGCCAAGGCGTGCTACCCGTACGGCCTGGGAGCCACGGTGTTCTTCCCCATGTTCTGCGGCGCATCGTCGGTGCTGTGGCCCGACCAGCCGAGCGTCGAGGGCGCCGCCGAGCAGGCGCGGCTGCACCGCCCCACCCTGCTGTTCACCGCGCCGACGTGGTACGCGCGGCTGGTGAACGCCCCCGACCCCGCGCCGGTGCGGTCGGCGTTCGCCGCGCTGCGCGCCGCCGCCTCGGCGGGGGAGCCGCTGCTGCCGGCGCTGGCCGACCGCATCGAGGAGTTCTTCGGGTGCCCGGTGCTGGACGGGCTGGGCAGCACCGAGGTCGGGCATACGTTCGTCTCCAACACCGTCACGCGGCGGCGCCGGGGCTCCCTGGGCGTCGTCCTCGACCCCTACGAGATCGACGTGCGTGTGGAACGCGCCGCGGGCGGCCCGGTCGGCCGGATCGAGTCGGCGGGGGACCCGGTGGGCGGCGCCGGGAACCGCCGCGGCCGCCGCATCCCCGCGGTGGGGGCGGGAACGCTGTACGTGCGCGGCCCGTCGGTGATGGCCGGGTACCTCGGCAAGCCGGAACGCACGGCCGAGGTGCTGGACGGGGACGGCTGGCTGCGCACCGGCGACCTGGTGCACGTCGACCCGGACGGCTTCGTGCACCACCACGGGCGCGTCCTGGACCAGGTGACGGTCTCGGGCGACCGGTTCTCCCCGCTGGAGGTCGAACGGGTGCTCGGGCAGCACTCGGGGGTCGTCGAGGTCGCCGTCGTCGGTGCGGCGGGCGGGGCGGGCGCGCTGCAGGCGTTCGTCGTGCCGGCCGAGGGCGCGGCTCCGCCGGACGACCTGGCCGGCGAGCTGCTCGCGCTGGCCAGGCGCCGCCTGCCCGCGCACAAGGTGCCGCGCTCGGTGACGTTCATGTCCGAACTGCCGCGCACCGCCGCGGGGAAGATCAGCCGTACCGCCCTCGCCCGGCGCCGCTGAGCGCCCGGGCCCGCGTCGCAGGCGGTGCCCGCCCGGACGCCTACACCTTGATGTTCAGCTTCTCCAGGGCGTCCACCAGCGGGGCCAGCTCGGGCAGCTCGGCGGCCTCGCGCAGCGCCTCGTCCAGGGCCCGGTTGTGGACGGGTACCGCCGCGTCGTGCAGTTCGCGCCCCGCGTCGGTGGCCTCGGCGCAGATGCCCCGCCGGTCCGCCTCCGACAGCACGCGGGTGATCAGGCCGCGCTTCTCCAGCCGGGTCACCAGGCGCGTGGTGGCGCTCTGACTGAGGACGAGCCGGTTCGCCAGCTCCTGCATCCGCACGGGCTCGCCCTCGCCGAGGTGGTGCAGCGCGCAGAACTCGTTGACGCTCAGCCCCACTTCGTCCTGCAGCGCGCGCTCGATGCGGTCCTCGATGCGGGTGCTGAGCGCGGCGAGCGTCCGCCAGCCCTGGGCACGGGACTCGTCGGGGCGTGGCACGGCTCACCCTCCTCGCGTTTGCGACAGAGATACTTGCATGCTGAGATAGCAGGCGTCTGCAAATAACCGGCGTATGCAAATAATGCTTGCGCTCATTACCCGCGTACGCCACTGTCCTACCGGAGGGTACCGGACATGCCCCTGGCCCTGCTGGCGCTGGCACTCGGCGCCTTCGGCATCGGCACCACCGAGTTCGTCATCGCCGGTCTGCTGCCCGACCTGGCCGCCGACTTCGGCACCTCGATCCCCACCGCCGGACTGCTGGTGTCCGGCTACGCCTTCGGCGTCGTGGTCGGCGCCCCGCTGGTCACCGCCCTCGGCGCCCGGCTGCCCCGCAAGGGCATGCTGCTCGGCCTCATGGGGCTGTTCGTCGCCGCGCACGTGCTGTCCGCCCTGGCGCCCGGCTACGGCGCGCTGATGGCCGGACGGATCACCGCGTCCTTCGCGCACGGCGCGTACATGGGCGTCGGCACGGTCGTCGCCGCCGACCTCGTCCGGCCCGAGAAGCGGGCCAGCGCCATCGCCATGATGTTCCTGGGGCTGAGCCTGTCCAACGTGCTCGGCGTGCCGTTCGGCACGTTCGTCGGGCAGCAGCTCGGCTGGCGCACCACCTTCTGGATCATCACCGGCGTCGGCGTGCTGGCGTTCGCCGGAATCGCCGCGCTCATCCCGCGCGGCCCGCGGCCCGACACCGGCCTGCGCCGGGAACTGGCCGTCTTCCGCGACCGCCAGGTCTGGCTCGCGCTGGTCATGACGGCCCTGGGCTGGGCGCCGGTGATGGCCGTCGTCACCTACGTCGCGCCCCTGCTGACCGACGTCACCGGGTTCTCCGCCGGCGCCGTCCCCATGGTCATGGTGCTGCTCGGCCTCGGCATGGTCGTCGGCGGCCCCCTCGGCGGCCGCTACGCCGACCGCGCCCTGATGCCCAGCGTCTACGCGATCCTCACCGCGCTCATCCTGGTGTCGGCCGCGCTGCTGGGCGCCGCGCACCACAAGGCCGCCGCAGTGGCCGCGCTGACCGTGTTCGGCGTCGTCGCCTCGGCCACCATCCCGGCGTTCCAGACCCGTGTCCTCGACAAGGCCGTCGGCGCCCAGGCGCTGGCCTCGGCCGCCAACGTCGCCGCGTTCAACCTCGGCAACGCCGTCGGCCCGTTCCTGGCGGGCCTGGCCATCAGCGCCGGGTACGGCTACACCTCGCCGCTGTGGGTCGCCGCCCTCCTCGGCGTCGCGGGCCTGGCGGTCGCCCTGCTGTCCGGCGCCCTGGACCGCCGCTCTACCGCGCCCGCCCCCGGTGCCGAGGCGCCGCGTCCGCACGCGAGGACGCACTGAGCCCGGCGCGCCCTCGGCCGGCGCGGCGCCGCCGCCTGGGCGCGGACGCCCGGTCAGCTCTCCCGCCAGGACAGCTTGATGAGCATGTTCTTGGCCTCCTCGGCGACCTCGGCGTCGGCGACGACGTCGTAGCGGGCGGCGACGATCTGGCTGTTGGAGGCGAAGTCGCGGCGGCCGCCGGTGAAGGCGTGCGCGATGAAACCGAAGATCGCGCCGAACACGGCGCCGATGACGATGCCGCCGACCAGCAGCGGCGGCACGTCGCCGTGGTTCCTGGTGAACAGGGTCAGCAGCAGTCCGATCAGCAGGCCGAACCAGGCGCCGCTGCCCGCCCCGGCCAGGGCGGCGCGGCCCTTGGTGAGACGCCCGAGGACGGTCTCCACCATCCTCAGGTCGGAGCCGATGATGGCCGTCCGCTGCACCGGGAACTTCTCGTCCGACAGGAAGTCGACCGCCCGCTGGGCCTCCGCGTAGGTCGTGTACGACCCGACGACCGGCCGGTCGGTGTTCGGTATCGGTTGCGTGTTCATGTGCCTCCGTCCACAATGTCCGCCCTATCGCCGCATGCACTACCCACGGCCGCGCGGAGCGCACATGACGAAAGCCCCGAATCGCCGGGGTCAGCGGGCGTGCGGCTGGGGGTGGGAGCCGAAGGCGGTGAGGAAGCGGTCGCGGAAGTCGCTCATCTTCCAGACGGGGGAGCGGGGGGCGGGTTTGAGGCCGTCCTGCCAGCCCCAGGCGGAGATCTGGTCCAGCACCTTGGGGTCGCGGGCGACGATGGTGATCGGGACGTCTCGGCTCGCGTCCTCGCCGGTGATCAGCGGGGCGGGCTGGTGGTCGCCGAGGAAGACCAGCACGACCGGCGTCTCAGCGGCTCGTGATGCACCTCGTGCTGTCACCGGTAATCCGGGTGGCAAGGCACGGCGTGTTCCGGATCGCCGGGGGCTGGACGCTGTCCCTCGAACACCGCCGCGCATGGGGGCGGATGGTCGGCGCCAACCGGCGTGATTCAGCAAGAGAAGAGTGCGACGCGCAAGAGGCCTGCTCACCGAGCTGCCGCACCGCCCGCTTGAGTGCGGAGTGGCAGGAGCGTGCGCACTCGGCGCAGGCGATCACACCGAACATCAACGAGGTGCCGTCAGGGGCATCGCACCTGCGATGACCGGGCTGGTCAGGAAGGCGGCTCCAACGCGGGACCGATGTGCTCTGCCTTGCGCAGGAGAAGATGTGCGGCCGTCATGATGATCGCCGGAGGTCGTATCGTCCGGCTTTGATGTCCGTGCTGAGCGCACGCCAAGCCGCCGAGCCGAGTACGAGCTTGGGGCCGTCGGGATCTTTGGAGTCCCGTACGGCGATCCCCGTGGTCAGGGATGCGGCTTCTACGCAGTTGAATTCCTCGTCGCTGTAGCTCGACTTACGCCAGGAGCTGCGGAGAGCCATGGTCGTCCTCATCTGTCGTAGGCTGCGGCCCCTGCCGTGATGAACATGCATTGGGGGCGGACGGTCAACGCCGTACGGGCTTGGGCTAGCGCGAAGGAGGTGTGGCGACGGGCGGAGCGTGCATGTGCGCGACCTAAACGATCATGTCGAGCATGCCTTTGCACCTGCGCTGATCGTGGCGGTCAGAGACGTGGCTTGGACACGGGATCGATGTGCTCTGTCCTGCACCAGGTCGGACGGGCGGCCGTCATGATGATCGCCGGAGGTCGTATCGTCCGGCTTTGATGTCCGCGTTGAGGATGTGCCAGGCCGTCGGGTCGAGTACGAGCTTGGGGCCGTCGGGGTCTTTGGAGTCGCGCAGGGCCACTGCGCCGGGGAACGATGCGGCCTCGACGCAGTTGTACTCGGGGCCGCTGTGACTGGACTTGCGCCATGTGGTGGCTGAGACGTGCATCCCGAACTCATCTTTCAAAGCTGGTTGCGATCATCCGTATGTATTCGAGTGATCGCTCAGGTGGCAGGGACGTTCTGGTCAAAGTATCGACGTCTGCAACAAATGAGTCCACCTCTGTGGGGCTGTCGATGAAGCTGAGCGAGCGGTTGCCCTCCTGGTGGACGAGAGGGTGAGCCCGTTCGAACTCGAGGATGCTGAATCCGCCGACCAGCGCGGCATGGGCTCCAGTGTGAAAGGGGATCACGCGCACCGTGATGTTCGGGCGTTGAGCGAGACCTGCCAGAACCCGAAGTTGCTCGGCCATCACCGTGGGGCCGCCGACCGGGCGGCGGAGCGCGCTCTCGTCGATGATTGCGATCAGTTTCGGCGGAGCGGGACGGCTCAGGATGGCTTGGCGCCCCAACCTCGTGGCCACGCGGGTCTCGATCTCCAGGGGTGGTATGGCGGCGGCGCGCATGATCGCGCGGGAATACTCTGGGATCTGGAGCAGCCCTGGAATCAGCGCCAGTTCAATGTTGGTGATGCGTACGGCCTGTGACTCGAAGCCGATCAAGGCCTTGAGAGGTGACGGGTAGATCGAGTCGCCGGTCTCCCACCAGCCGGGGGTCTCGGCGTCCCGGGCCAGACTGAGCAAGCGTTCGCGTTCGGCCCCCGTCACGCCATAAGCGCCCAGGATTGTGGCGACCTCCTCGGCGGACGTAGCGCGCAGACCGTTCTCGGTGCGGTTGAGCATGGACGGCGTCCAGCCGATCCGCGCGGCGGCGGCCCTGGTAGTGAGATCGACCTTCTTGCGCAGGTCGCGGAGTTCGGCGCCGAGGCTCCGGCCACGTGCGGTTGCCGCCTTCTTGATCACGACAGCCTCCTCCGAGGGGTCAGCGGCCCGGATGTGCGCTATCCGGACGTCTTTGTTGCATGCCTTGCAACTCGTGGCGGCCATCTCGCCGTCCGTGGAAGTGTCAACGCACAAGGTAATACACAGAGTGATCATTTAGTGATTCTCTGTGAGATTCTTCGATGTGCGTGAGGAAGGGATATGGCGGACGGGTGGGTGCTTGATCGGTCGATGCGGGCGGTGCATCTGACGTGGTTGGCGGAGAGACTCGCGCTGTACTCGTTCGAGGCGGCGGTGGTCGGGCCGCCCGGAGCCGAGGTGCTGCGCCTGGTGACCGGGGGGAGCGGATGCATCCGGTATGTGGTGTGCGTGCCCGCTCCTCAGCTCGGAACGTGGGCATGGCTCTGGTCGAACGGGTGGGCGCTCGTTACCGACCCGAACGCCGTCGCCATGATCGCGGAGGCGATGCGGTCATGATCGCCCGTATCCCGCTGTGGTCGGAGCATCCGGCGGCTCTGCCGGCATCCGACCTGTGGAGGGCGCGGGTGTGGCGGCTGTCGTCTCAGCACGCGGAACGCAAGGCTCGGGCCGTCGTGCGAGACGCGCTGACGCGGGCGGGTGCGTCGGCGGACACGGTGGCCGATATGGAACTCGTGGTCGCGGAGTTGGCCGCCAACGCCGTACAGCACGCCAAGTCCCCGTACGAGCTGCGGATCATCTTCGCGGGCGTCGACTCCCGTGCGGTGTGGTGCGAGGTCGCGGATTGCGACCCGTCCCTTGGACGGATCCCCGAACTGCTGAACGTGGCAGCCGTCCCTGAACCGGACGATGATCTGGACGCCGTGATCGCAAGCCTGACCGTCGGTGGCCGGGGTCTCGCGCTGGTCCACGGCCTGACCGCAGGTCGCTGCGCCGTCTATCCGACGACCGTCTGCTCGCCTCCGCGCCCCGGCAAGGCCATCGGCTTCGCCCTGCTGTGACACCCGCGCCGTCATCGGGTGCAGCAGTTCGCGCGCGAGTAGATGTGTGTGCAGCAGGCGTCCGATGGCCGCGACAACCCGACTCGCTCGTAGCGCGCGTGGCTGTGGACGAGGGGGTTCTATCGCCGGTCCCTGGCCGGAGATAAGCGCACGCTCCTCCTTCCGGCCGGGCAAGGTATTCGGCTGCGTTCTCTTGTGACGTCGATCCGGAGGAGTGTTGCCGCTGTAGCCGTCTTGGGGCGGGCCCTAGAGTGGCGACGCACGCTGTCTGACCGGAGTGGGGGGAGGCCTGGGTGTACGTCTCCAAGGTGGAGATCAAGGGAGTGCGCGGCTTCGATGGCCCCCGCGCAGTCGATTTGGACCTCCCGCGGCGAGCGGACGGCTCCTATGCCGGGTGGACGGTCCTGGCCGGACGCAACGGTTCAGGTAAGAGCACCCTTCTCCAGGCGATCATTCTCGCACTTGCGGGTCCGCTCAACTCTAGGGCGCTCGCGATGGTGAACGGATGGGGTGTCGATGACGTGTCCCGTCATTCTCGGGTCGAACTTCACCTGATTCGTGCGGCAGATTTCGATCCCTATGCTGGGGAGGGGGGCGACGATGCGGTCATTTACTGGGGTATCAAGTCTTCTCTCTGGGATTATCGGGGTTCCCAGGAAGTTCTCGATAAGGGGCCGTGGTCGAATCGGCCTAGCGGATGGCTTTATTTGGGATATGGGCCATTTCGGCGGCACTCTCGACCTGTTGTCGGTGTGCGCGAGCTCGACTCGTCACGAGAAGCAGGGTTTCGGACGCTGTTCGACGAGGACGCGACTCTCGTAGAAGGAGTGAGCTGGCTCATCGGGCAGCATCTTCTTCGGCTTGAGGGCAAGGGCGGCGCTGGTGAAGTGCTGGACGCGGTGCTTCGGCTGATGGGCGACGGGTTGCTGCCGGACGGGTTCCAGGTGTGCAAGGTCGACTCCGAGGGGCTCTGGGTCAGGCGGGCGGACGGCCAGGAATTCCCGCTGCGCCGGATGAGCGACGGATACCGCACCGTGGGTGCGCTCGTCGTTGATATCGTGCGGCGCATGCATCTCGCATATGGGCGCCTTGAGGTCGAGGAGCGGGACGGGGTGCCGACGCTTCCTTACCCGGGTGTGGTGCTCATTGACGAGGTGGACGCCCATCTGCATGTCAGCTGGCAGAAGAAGATCGGGAACTGGCTCAAGGCGCACTTTCCGGAAATCCAGTTCATCGTGACCACGCACAGCCCCTACATCTGCCAGAGCGCCGACCCTGGCGGGCTGATCCGGTTGCCGGGGCCCGACGAGCAGGAGCCGCCGCGGGTGGTCGATGAGGACTTGTATCGCAGGATCGTGTACGGCAGCGGGGACGACGCGGTGCTGTCCGAGCTGTTCGGGTTGGAAACGCCTTACTCGGAGGAGGCGGAGCGGCTGCGCGGGCGGCTCGGCGACCTCGAGGGTAAGGTGCTCGACGGTGCGGCGTCGGAGGATGAGCTCGCCGAGTACGAACGGCTGAGCAAGAAGTTGCAGAGTTCGTTGAGCGCACGAGTGCGTGAGGTCTCCTCGCGGCTTGAAGACGAAGCGTGATCCCGCTGGCACGGCCGCCGCTCGATGACGAACTGGCCGAAGCGCTTGAGCGGCGAACGGACACGTTGGTGCGTGTGCGCGCGGATGTCTCACGGGCTCGCAAGGAATGGAATGCGGCGCGGCCAGAACGCGGGAGACTGCGCGAGATTCTCGCCGGAATGGCGCCGGGCATCGAACGCTGCATGTACTGCGGGGACAGCCTGGGTACCTCGATCGACCACTTCGAGCCGTTGAAGGAGGCGCCGCTCCGTACGTTCGACTGGCTGAACCACCTGCTCGCCTGCTCGATGTGCAACAGCAACCAGAAACGCGACCTTTTCCCGCGGGCGGCGGACGGTACGGCATTGCTGATCGACCCGAGTCGGGACGACCCCTACGATCACCTCCGACTCGTTCTCAACACCGGTCGATACCGGGCCCGCGACCGGCGCGGTGAGGCCACGATCGAGGTTTTCGGGCTCAACCGAGGAGATCTGGTGATGGGGCGGCAGCACGCCGTGCCCCGTACCGAAGCCATGGTCATGGCGCGGCGCGCGGCGCTGGACGCGGGAGACCACCGCCGAGCGGAGCGGCTCATGAATTCCTTGCTGCATCACCCGTTCATCGACGTTCTGTACGCCATGGTGCGCGCGGCCGCGTCGCCGGGGGCGGCGAAGGTGATGGAGCCGGAGGTGGTTCCCTTGCTCGCTGATCCGGTCTTTCAAGGCATGATGCCGGGCTCGCGCCGCTCATAGCGGTGGCCTGAGCCGTGCGCCGCCGTCGGCGATCAGCGGGGGGCGGGGGACGGGGTGGTGGTGGGTTGGGAGCCGAAGGCGGTGAGGAAGCGGTCGCGGAAGTCGCTCATCTTCCAGACGGGGGAGCGGGGGGCGGGTTTGAGGCCGTCCTGCCAGCCCCAGGTGGAGATCTGGTCCAGCACCTTGGGGTCGCGGGCGACGATGGTGATCGGGACGTCTCGGCTCGCGTCCTCGCCGGTGATCAGCGGGGCGGGCTGGTGGTCGCCGAGGAAGACCAGCACGAGATCGTCGTCGCCGTAGGTCTCCGCGTAGGAGATCATGGTGTTCAGGCTGTACTCGATGGACTTGCGGTACTCGGCCCGGATGCGGTCGTTGGGCGGCCAGTCGGCGTCCAGGCCCGCACCGCCCTGGGCCTTGAAGACCGAGCCGTCGCCGACCTGCCGCCAGTCGACCAGGCGGGGAATGGCCGCCCAGGGGGCGTGGCTGGACACCAGCGCGGTCTCGGCCATGACCGGTGTGTCGCGGGCCTCGCGCTCCTTGCGCTGGAAGAACGACAGGACGTACTGGTCGGGCATGGTGGCGTACGCCCAGCGCGGCCCCTGGTACCCCAGGGTCCGGTAGTCGTAGACCTGGTCGTAGCCGAAGAACCGGCCCTCCGGCCAGGCCCGGATGATGGCGGGCATGAGGCCGACCGTCCGCCAGCCCGCCCGGTGGAAGGCCCGGTTGAGGGTCAGCCGGTCGCCGGCGACGAGGTTGCGGTACCGCTGCTGGTTGTTGATCCACAGGCCGGATAGCAGCGTGGCATGGGCCAGCCAGCTTCCCCCGCCCACCGTGGAGGAGGTGAGCCAGGCGCTGCGCGCCCCGATCCCGGCCTTGCGCAGGCGTTCGCTGCCGGCGTCGAGCACCGCCCCCACCTGGGCGGAGAACTCCGGGTCCTCGACGGCGTCGCGTCCGTAGCTCTCGATGAAGGCGACCAGCACGTCCTTGCCGCGCAGGCCGGTCAGCAGCCGGTCGCCCGGTGTGGCGCGGAAGTTGTCCACGGCGGCCTGCCGGGCGAATACCTCCTTGTCGTGCAGGCCCTTGCGCACCGCCAGCACGCGCTTGTAGGCGAGCCGGGTGGTGGTGGACGACGCCACCGGCACCCCGGGGACCAGGTGCACGCTGAACACGGTGCCCACCGTCCACACCGCCCACAGCACCACGGCGGCGCGGGCCGCCCCGCTGTCGTGCCGGGCCGCGACGCCCGCCAGCCGCACCGCCGCCAGCGCCACGACGACGATCACGACGACGGCCAGCAGCACCGCCCCGACCAGCACCGCGACACCACCGGCCCCGCCGTACTCGCCGGTGAAGAACTCCAGGCCCGCGTCGACGAACGCCCAGTCCAGTACCGGGTCCCACGGCCGCACCAGCACCTGGTAGAAGCCCATGTCGACGATCTTCACGACGAGCAGCGCGCCGAGGACGGCGCCGCCGGCCCCCGCCGCGATCCGCCGGGCCCGCCCGCGCAGGGCCAGCACGACGACCACGCCGAGGACCCCTTCGATCGGCACGCGGGCGAACGCGCCCGGGGTGAGCTTGTCGAGCCGGTTCGGCGTGAGCAGGGCGAACGCGACCAGCAGGAACGCCAGGACGGTCAGCGTCCGCGGCCAGACCCGGTGCCGGCGCAGCAGGGCGAGCGCCCTCCGCAGGCGGGACGGGGCGTCTTCCGTCGTCGCGTCGCCGGCCGGCGGCGCCGTCCGAGGGGAAGGCGTGAAGACAGACACCAGAAGGTCCTCCCATACGCAAGCCGGCCCACCACTGTCGCGCACGCCGGCTCACGGGGGAGGCCGGTCCGCGCTGCCACCCTAGGTACGGCGGCTTCGGGGCGCCGGTTCAGGCACGGCTACGATGACGGCCGACGGCAGGGGAGGAACCCGGTGCGAATCCGGGGCTGTCCCGCAACTGTGACCGGGGAGTCCGCCTCCGCACACGGCCACGGCGCACGCGCTGGAAGGCCGGAGGCCACGACGCCGATCCGGGAGCCAGGAGACTCCGCGCCGTCGCGACCTCGTCACCGAGCCGGGGCGCGGACCCCGGAGGAGGCCCTGCCGATGCGTGTCCTGCTGCTGTCCACCGCCGACACCGAACTGCTCGCCGCCCGCGCGGCCGACGCCGGCTACGTGACGGCCAACCCGGTGCGGCTCGCCGTCGAGGAGGCCGAACGGCTCGCCGAGGACGCCGACGTCGTCGTCGTGCGGCTGCTGGGCGGCCGCAAGACCTGGCCGGAGGGCGTCGAGCGGCTGCGGCGCCGCGGCGGCCCGCCCGTGGTGTTCCTCGGCGGCGAGGCCGACCCGGACGCCGAGCTGATGGGCCTGTCCACCGTCCCGGCGGGGGTGGCCGCCGAGGCGCTGGCCTACCTGCGCGAGGGCGGCGTCGCCAACCTGCGGGAACTGGCCCGGTTCCTGTCGGACACCGTGCTGCTGACCGGCGAGGGCTTCGCGCCGCCCGCCGCGATGCCGTCGTACGGGGTGCACGGCTCGTACGCGCACGACCCGGACCGTCCCACGGTCGGCGTCGTCTTCTACCGCGCGCACGAGCTGTCCGGCAACACCGCGTTCGTCGACGTGCTGTGCCGGAAGATCGAGGAGAAGGGCGGCAACGCGCTGCCGGTGTTCTGCGGTTCGCTGCGCGGCGCCGACACCGGCCTGCTCGACCTGCTCGGCAGGGCCGACGCGCTGGTCGCGACCGTGCTGGCGGCGGGCGGGACGGTCGCCTCGCAGGCCGTCGCGGGCGGTGACGAGGACTCCTGGGACGCCGGGGCGCTGGCCGCGCTGGACGTGCCCGTCGTGCAGGGCCTGTGCCTGACCACGCCCCGTGCCGCCTGGCAGGAGTCGGACGGGGCGCTGTCGCCGATGGACGCGGCCATGCAGGTCGCCATCCCCGAGTTCGACGGGCGCCTGATCTCCGTGCCGTTCTCGTTCAAGGAGGAGGGCCCCGACGGCGTCCCCGTGTACGTGGCCGACGAGGAGCGGGCCGCCCGCGTCGCCGGGATCGCCGTGCGGCACGCGCGGCTGAGGCACGTGCCGAACGACCGCAAACGCGTCGCGATCGTGCTGTCGTCGTACCCCACCAAGCACTCGCGGGTCGGCAACGCGGTCGGGCTCGACACGCCCGCCTCGGCCGTGCGGCTGCTGCGCGCCATGGCCGCCGCCGGCTACCGGCTGGGCGACGACGACACGCTGTGGAGCGACCCCGACAGCGGCGACGCGCTCATCCACGCGCTGATCGAGGCGGGCGGCCACGACGTGGAATGGCTCACCGAGGACCAGCTGCGCGCCGCCCCGGCACGGGTGCCCCTCGCCGCCTACCGCCGCTTTTTCGAGGCGCTGCCGGAGCCGCTGCGCGAACGCGTCCGCGAGCACTGGGGCGAACCGCCCGGCGACCTGTACGTGGACGGCGACGACATCGTCCTGGCGTCGCTGCGGTTCGGCAACGCGGTGCTGATGATCCAGCCGCCGCGGGGCTTCGGCGAGAACCCGGTGGCGATCTACCACGACCCGGACCTGCCGCCGTCCCACCACTACCTGGCCGCCTACCGCTGGCTGGACGAGGAGTTCGGCGCCGACGCGGTCGTGCACCTCGGCAAGCACGGCACGCTGGAATGGCTGCCCGGCAAGGGGCTCGGCCTGTCCGCCGAGTGCGCACCCGACGCCGTGCTGGGCGACCTGCCGCTGGTGTACCCGTTCATCGTCAACGACCCGGGCGAGGGCACGCAGGCCAAACGGCGCGGGCACGCCACCGTCGTGGACCACCTCGTCCCGCCCATGGCGCGCGCCGAGACCTACGGCGACCTGGCCAAGCTGGAGCAGCTGCTGGACGAGTACGCCACCGTCGCCGACCTGGACCCGGCCAAACTCCCCGCGGTGCGCGCCCAGATCTGGACGCTGGTGCAGGCCGCGCAGCTGCACCACGACCTGGGCCGGGAGGAGATGCCCGGCGAGGCCGAGTTCGACGACTTCATCCTGCACATCGACGGCTACCTGTGCGAGGTCAAGGACGTGCAGATCCGCGACGGCCTGCACGTTTTGGGGCAGGAGCCGCTCGGCGCGGCCCGCGTCAACCTGGTGCTGGCCGTGCTGCGCGCCGCCCAGGTGTGGGGCGGCGTCGCCGGCGCCATGCCGGGCCTGCGCGCCGCGCTCGCCGCCGCGCACGGCCTGGACGAGAAGGCGCTGCTCGCCGAGCCCGGCTCGGTCGTGGACGCCGACATCGCCGGGGCGCACGCGCGCACCGCCTCCGACGCCGTCGACGTCCTGGAGTCCCTCGCCCGCCGCCTGGTCGAGGGCATGGAGGAACGCGACTGGGACGCCGCCCACGCCCCCGCCGTGTGCCGCGCCGCCCTCGACCGGGAGATCGGGCCCGTCGTCCGGCTGCTGGAGTTCGCCGCGGCCGAGGTGGTGCCGCGGCTGTCGGCCACCCGGGACGAGATCGGCGCGGTGCTGCACGCCCTGTCCGGCGGGTACGTGCCCGCCGGGCCGTCCGGGTCGCCCACCCGAGGGCTGGTCAACGTGCTGCCGACCGGCCGCAACTTCTACTCCGTCGACCCCAAGGCGATCCCGTCCCGCAACTCCTGGGAGGTCGGCGCCGCGCTGGCCGACTCGCTGATCCGGCGGCACCTGGACGACACCGGCGACTACCCGGCGAGCGTGGGCCTGACCGTGTGGGGCACCAGCGCCATGCGCACCCAGGGCGACGACATCGCCGAGGTGCTGGCGCTGATCGGGTGCCGACCGGTGTGGGACGAGGCGTCCCGCCGCGTCACCGGCTTCGAGGTCGTCCCGCTGGAGGAGCTGGGACGCCCCCGCATCGACGTCACGCTGCGCATCTCCGGGTTCTTCCGCGACGCGTTCCCGCACGTCATCGCGTTGCTCGACGACGCCATCGGCGCCGTCGCCGCGCTGGACGAGCCCGCCGACCGCAACTTCGTGCGGCGGCACGCCCTGGCGGACCGTGCCGTGCACGGCGACTGGCGCCGCGCCACCACCCGCATCTTCGGCTCCAAGCCCGGCGCGTACGGCGCGGGCCTGCTGCCGCTCATCGACGCCCGCAACTGGCGCGACGACTCCGACCTGGCCGAGGTGTACGCGGTGTGGGGCGGCTACGCCTACGGCCGGGGGCTGGACGGACGCGAGGCCCGCGCCGACATGGAGGCCTCGTTCCGCCGCATCGCCGTCGCCGCCAAGAAC
Source organism: Actinomadura sp. NBRC 104425 (assembly GCF_030269545.1). GTDB lineage: Bacteria > Actinomycetota > Actinomycetes > Streptosporangiales > Streptosporangiaceae > Spirillospora > Spirillospora keratinilytica. Next base: position 136,902 of record NZ_BSTN01000011.1, read on the forward strand.
CAGGACACCCGCGAGCACGACATCGTCGACTCCGACGACTACTTCCAGTACCACGGCGGCATGGTCGCCATGGTGCGCTCGCTGACCGGCCGCGCCCCCGCCGCGTATGTGGGCGACTCGGCCCTGCCCGACCAGGTGCGCACCCGCACCCTGGCCGAGGAGACCCGCCGCGTCTTCCGTGCCCGCGTCGTCAACCCCCGGTGGATCGCCGCGATGCGGCGGCACGGCTACAAGGGCGCGTTCGAGCTCGCCGCCACCGTCGACTACCTGTTCGGCTACGACGCGACCGCCGGGGTGGTGGACGACTGGATGTACCAGACCCTGGCCCAGGAGTACGTCTTCGACGCCGAGACCCGCGCGTTCATGGAGCAGTCCAACCCGTGGGCGCTGCGCGGCATCACCGAACGCCTGCTGGAGGCCGCCGACCGGGGGCTGTGGGCCGCCCCCGACCCCGAGACCCTGGACCGGCTCCGCCGGACGTACCTGGAGACGGAAGGCGACCTGGAGGCCGGAGAGGACGAGTAGGCGGGGCGGTCAGGAGTCCTCGGCCCGGCACAGGGTGAAGTCGTCGAACGCCGCCGTGACCCGCTCGCTCGCCCCGGCGTCGTACAGCACGAGCCCGGTGGTGCCCCGCCGCAGCGGGGCACGGGTGTCGGTGTAGTCGAAGACCCTGTCGCCGTTGACCCACAGCGCGATGCGCGGGGCGCCGCCGCGCAGGTCCAGTTCGGCCTGCATCCGGTTGTGGTCGTCCGGCTCGAAGTCGGCGACCCCGCCGGAGGCCGGTTCCGTCCTCTTCCCGCCGACGACCTTGGTCAGCCCGGCCGTGCCGTCCGGCCGCAGCAGCACGTCGTACCGGTCGGCGCCGCCCTTGGCGGCCAGCAGGTGCACGCCCGCGGCCCAGGCGGTGCCGCTCGGGCCCGCAGCCAGCCTGACCTTGACGTCGACGAGGAAGTGCTGCGGCGACGGCATCTGTGCGGACGCCGTGCAGGTCTGCGCGTCCCCGGCGCGCGGGGCGATGTCCAGCACGTAGCCGTCGTCGCGGTAGGCGCCGCACTCGTCGGATCCGTTCGGCCAGCCGCTGCGGGGGTCGTCGAAGTCGTCCTTCAGCAGCACCGCCGCCGATTCGGGCGGATCGTCGGCGCGCGCCTCGGACGTGCCGTCGTCGGGCAGCAGCTGCTGGACGCCCAGCACGGCGGCGATCACCGCGAACGCCCCCGCCCGCACCAGCCAGTCGCGCCGCCGCGTACCGCGCCCTGCCTTGGCGGCCGCCTGCGTCGGTGCCTCGGAGGGGGCGGTTGCCGGGGCCGCGGGGGGTGGCCAGGTGGGCGGGGAGGTTGCTTCGGCGTGTGAGGGGCTGTGCCGGGGCGGCGGCGCCTCGCCCTCGTCTTGTGGCGAAGGCCGCCATCCGCTTTGCGTGGACGGCCGGGAGGGCGTGGTCGCCGGGGTCGAGGGGTGTGGCGCGGAGGCGTCTTGGGCGAGTGGTGCTTCGGCGGGTGACGGGCTGTGCGGCGGTGGCGGCGTTTCGGCCGCGCCTTCCGGCGAAGGCCGCTCTTCGCTGGGCGGGGGCGGTGCGGGAGGTGGCGTGGCGGGCGGTGCTTTGGCGGGGGAGGGGGTGTGTCGGGTCGGCGGTGCCTCGACCTGTGGGACGGGGGGCGGTGCGGGTGGGGGAGCGGCCGGGGCGGCGGCGAGGGGCGGGTGGCCGGTCAGTTCCCGCAGGAGGGCGGCGGTGTCGGGGCGGTCGGCCGGGTCCTTGGCCAGGGCGCGGCTCACCAGGGGGCGCAGGGCCGGGTCCAGTGCGTCCACGGCGGGCGGGGCGGTCAGGACGCGGTGCATGATCTCGTGGACGTTGGTGCCCGGGAACGGGGCGTGGCCGGTGCCGGCGTAGGCGACCACGCAGCCCCAGGAGAAGACGTCGGCGGCCGGGGTCAGGGCGCCGCCCTGCATCAGCTCGGGCGCGACGTAGGCGGGCGTGCCCACGAACTGGCCGGTGCGGGTGGGGCCCTCCGCGGCGTCCAGGGCGCGGGCGATGCCGAAGTCGATCACCCGGGGGCCGGTGGAGGACAGCAGCACGTTGGACGGCTTGAGGTCGCGGTGCACCACCCCGGCGCCGTGGATGGCGCCCAGCGCCGTGGCGATGTTGACCGCCAGGCCCTCCAGGGCGCCCTCGCGCAGCGGGCCCCGCTCGCCGACGGCCTGTTCGAGGGTGGGCCCGTCGACGTACTCGGTCACCACGTACAGCGGGTCGCCGTCCAGGCGGGCGTCCAGCACCGCGGCCGTGCAGAACCGGCGCACCCGGCGCGCGGCGGTCACCTCGCGGCGGAACCGCTCGTGGAACGCGGCGTCGTCGGACAGCTCGGGGTTGATGACCTTGATGGCGACCCGGCGGCTCGCGCCGGTCACGCCGAGGTAGACGGTGCCCATGCCGCCCCGCCCGAGCCTGCCGGCGATGCGGTAGGGGCCGAGGCGTTCGGGATCACCGGGCCGGAGCGGAGTCGTTGGCATGAGTCCTCCCACATTGTGAGATGCGGGAGGACCCCGTCGCGTTCACACGTTCCCGGCGAAGGGCGTGTCCGGCCGGTGGGCGGGCGCCGTCACCTGCGACACCGGCGGGGTCTTGCCGTAGCGGCGGCGCAGCGGGTAGGCCGCGGCGGCGACGGCGAGGCTGACCGTGGAGGCCAGCAGCTGCGACCGCTGCTCGGCCATGAACGCCATCGACACCAGCACCGCCACCAGGGCGGCGACGACCAGCCAGGTCAGGTACGGGTGCGCCCACATCCGGTAGGTGAGGCTGCCGGGGTCCTCGCGCTCCAGCCGGGCGCGCAGGCGAAGCTGCGAGAACGCGACGGACAGGTAGACGAACGCCAGGATGACCCCGATCGAGTTCATCAGGAACTTGAAGACGGCGTCCGGCGAGACGTACGAGGCGACCACCGAGCCCCACGCGGCCACGGTGCCGAGCAGGATCGCCCGCACCGGCACGCCGCGCCGGTTGAGCCGCACCAGGGCGGCGGGGGCGTCGCCGTTGCGGGTCAGGACGTACAGCATCCGGGACGAGACGTAGATCGCCGAGTTCAGCACCGACAGCACCGCGGTCAGGATCACCGCCTGCATGAGCGTGCCCGCCGCGGGCACCCCGATGCGGTCCAGGGCGCTGACGAACGGGCTGGTCAGCACCCTGGCGTCGTTCCACGGCAGGATCGTCACCACCAGCAGGATGGACAGCACGTAGAACAGCGCCACCCGGTACAGCACGTTGCCGGTGGCGCGGGCGACGGCGCGTCCCGGCTCCCGGCTCTCCGCCGCGGCGATCGTGGGGATCTCGGTGCCGCCGAACGCGAACATCACCGCGACGATCGCCGCGAACACCGAGGCCGGGCCGTTCGGCAGGAACCCGCCGTGGCCGGTCAGGTTGCCCAGGCCGCCGGACGCGTCCGGCCACGCGCCCGCCGCGTACAGCACGCCCAGCACCAGAAACACCAGGATGGCCGCCACCTTGATGGAGGCGAACCAGAACTCGAACTCCCCGAACGAGCGGACCGACACCAGGTTGACGGCCGTCATCACCACCAGCAGCGCCGCGGCCAGCGTCCACTGCGGCAGCGGGATCCACTCGCCGAGGATCGCCGCGCCCGCCACCGCCTCGGCGCCGACCAGGACCACGTACAGGTACCAGTACAGCCAGCCGATGGTGAAGCCCGCCCAGGGGCCGAGCGCCATCCGCGCGTACTCGGCCAGGGACCCGGCGACCGGGCGCGCCACCACCATCTCGCCCAGCGCGCGCAGCACGCACAGCACCAGCAGCCCGGCTGCGGCGTACGACAGGACGGCGGCGGGGCCCGCCGTCCTGATCACCGCTCCGCTGCCCACGAACAGGCCCGCTCCCACGGCGCCGCCGATCGCGAGCATGGTCATGTGGCGCCGGCGCAGGCCGGTCCGCAGGGTTTCGGGCATGCCTGGTCGTTCCTGTCGGTGGGTCGGCAACGGGACGCCCATACCCTAGTGGCCGATTCCCATGTTTCGGACGTGATGAAAATGGGGGTTCTGGTGGTGGGGTGCGTCGGCCGTACGCTGGGGCCCATGAAGGCGACGACGGACGTGCTGGGGCCGGAGTACGAGGCCATCGAACTGCCCATGGGCCGCGACGCCGAAGGCGAGGTCGTGGCCACGCTGGTCCGGCGCCGCGGCCAGCGCCCCAGCCGCCGCGCCGTGCTCTACGTGCACGGGTTCGTCGACTACTTCTTCCAGACCCACCTGGCCGACTTCTACGTCGAGCGCGGGTTCGACTTCTACGCCCTGGACCTGCGCAAGTACGGCCGGTCGCTGCGCCCCCACCAGACGCCCAACTACGTCGAGAGCCTCACCGAGTACTTCCCGGAGATCGACGCGGCGGTCCGCATCATCCGGGACGAGGACGGGCACCGGGCCGTGCTGCTCAACGGCCACTCCACCGGCGGGCTGGTCGCCGCGCTGTGGGCCGACCGGGTGCGCGGCCGGGGCCTGGTCGACGGCCTGTTCCTCAACAGCCCGTTCCTGGACATCAACGAGCCGCTGTTGCTGCGCAAGCTCGGCGCCGGGCTCGCCCGGGCGCTGCGGGCCCGGTTCCCCAAGGCGAAGCTGCCCGCCGGCGTCTCCGAGCTGTACCCCCGCAGCATCCACGCCGACCACGACGGCGAATGGGACTTCGACCTGGCGTGGAAGCCCCTGGAGGGCTTCCCGGTGCGGGCCGCGTGGCTGGCGGCCGTCCGGCGTGGGCAGCTGCGGGTGCACCGCGGCCTCGACATCGACGTGCCCGTCCTGGTGATGGCCTCGGCCCGCAGCGTCCGCCCCAAGCCGGGAGCGGCCGACCTGTCTAGCGCCGACGCCGTCCTGGACGTCGAGCACATGGCCCGCTGGGCGCCCCGCCTGGGACGGCACGTCACGCTGGTGCGGATCGACGGCGGCCTGCACGACCTGGTGCTGTCCGCCAAACCCGCCCGCGACCAGATCTTCACCGAGCTGGCCCGCTGGATGGCCGGCTACCTGCCGGACCCCGCCGACGCGTAGGGCGCCCCCGGCGGCCGCCCGCCGCGGCCGGTCACGCGGGCCGGACCCGGGTGCGCAGCAGGCAGAACTCGTTGCCCTCCGGGTCGGCCAGCACGTGCCAGCTCTCCGAGCCGGTCTGGCCGACGTCGGCCGGCCGGGCGCCGAGCGCGAGCAGCCGCTCCAGCTCGGCGTCCTGGTCGCGATCGGTGGGGCTGACGTCGATGTGCAGCCGGAGCTTGCGGGGCCGCGGGTCGCCGCTGGGGCTGAGCACGAGGGTGGGCTGCGGGCCGCCGAAGCCCACCCCGGGCGGTCCGATGTGGATGCTGCCGTCCTCCTCCCGGTGGAACTCGACGTAGCCGAGGACCTCGCTCCAGAAGGCGGCGAGCCGGTCGGGGTCGGCGGCGTCGATGACCAGCTCGCTGATGCGGGATGCCATGCCGGTGAGTGTACGGTGACGGCCCGGAGCCGATCACCGGTCGCGGGCCGGGGCGGGGCGAGGGACGCGCCGCTAGTCGCGGATCTCGTCCATCTCGAAGTCGTCCCAGTCGGTCGTGATCTGTTGGGCCGCGTTGCCGCCGCGCCGGATGACCAGCCCCGCGACGCCGTTGGGCAGCGGCGCGGAGTCGTCGGTGTACTCCAGCGCCAGCTTCCCGTTGACCCACAGCCGCAGGTGGACCTTCTTGCCCTTGTCCTGCTCCTCGCAGGCGATCTGCAGCCGGTTGCGCTTGCCGGGCTTCCAGCCGGGCGCCGAGTCGGCTTCGGTGAGCTGCTTCCTGCCCTGGTCGGGGGACACCTTGCGGATCAAGGCGCCCTTGCCGTCGGCGCGGACCAGGAACCAGTAGCCGGTGTCCTTGTTGGTGTCGTTGCCGGCGTCGCGGCAGTAGAGGCCGAGCTCGGCGTCCGGCTGCGCCTCCACGGACGTCGAGGTGACGCCGACCAGCAGCCGTCCCGGCACGTCGCTCTCCTTGGGCGCCCGCTTCTTCTTCCAGTCGTCGGTGTCCATGCGGTACTGGCCGTTCAGGTAGCCCTCACCGCTGACGTAGGTGCCGCCCGCCCAACCGGACTGGGTGTTGCTGAAGTCGTCGCTGAAGACGGGCGCGGTGTTGTCGGGCGGGGAGTCGCCGCGGAAGACGGAGACGAGCAGGACGACCACCAGCACCGCGCCGACCACGCCGCCGCCGATGAGCGACGTGCGGCGGGACGGGCGGCGGTCGAGCAGGCGGGTGCCCCCCGTGGCGGCGGGCGGCGCGGTCGGCGGCGGGGGCGGGACGGACAGGGGCTGCGAGGACACCGGCCGCGCCGGCTGCCCGGGCAGGGGCGGCGTGGGCGGGGCGTCCTCACGGGTGTCCTCGTCGCCGGGCCGGGGCGGCGCCGTCGCGGCATTCCCGCCGAACCCGGCGTGCCAGCTCGCCTGGACGGTCTCGGCCAGCCGCGCCGGGTCGGGCTGGGAGTTGCCGACCAGGCGGCCGAGCAGGTCCTCGACCGACGGCCGCTTGGCCGGGTCCTTGTCCAGAGTGGCGGCCACCAGCTCGCGCAGCGCCGGGTCGAGCCCGTCCAGCCGCGGCGCCTCGTGCGCGACCCGGTAGAAGATCTCCGGGACGGTGTTGCCCGCGAACGGGGCGCGCCCGGTGCCCGCGAACGCCACCACGCAGCCCCAGGAGAACACGTCCGAGGCGGCCGTGACCGGCTCGCCGCGCAGCAGCTCGGGCGCCAGGTAGTTGGGCGTGCCGACGAACTGCCCGGTGCGCGTCGGGCCGTCGGCCGCGTCCAGGGCGCGGGCGATGCCGAAGTCGATCACCCGCGGGCCGGTCGCCGACAGCAGCACGTTCGCCGGCTTGAGGTCGCGGTGCACGATGCCCGCGCCGTGGATGGCGGCCAGCGCGGTCGCCACCCCGACCGCAAGGCCCTCCAGGTCGGAGCCGGGCAGCGGCCCGCGCTCGGCCACCGCCCGCTCCAGGCTGGGGCCGTCGATGTACTCGGTGACGACGTACAGCGGATCGCGGTCCAGCTCGGCGTCCAGCACCGGCGCGGTGCAGAACCGGCGTACCTGGCGCGCGGCGGTCACCTCGCGCCGGAACCGCTCGCGAAACGCCGACTCGCTGGCGAGCTCGCGGTTGATCACCTTGACTGCGACATGGCGGCCGGGGCCGGACGCCGAAGAGTCCTCGCCGAGGAAGACGGTTCCCATACCGCCACGGCCGAGCCGGGCGACCAGCCGGTACGGTCCGAGCTCCCGGGGGTCCTCGGGCTGCAGGGGATCGGCGTTCTCTCCCGCGTGCGTGGTCATCATTGTCCTGGAGGTCGACATGAACTGGCGGAATCCCACCCTAGTGGGGCCTCACCCGCGATGCGGGCACACTGACGCTCCGTTCACGGAAGCAGCAGAAGTTTGCCCGTTGTACGGCGGCCCTCAAGATCCTCGTGGGCGCGGCGGGCGTCGGCAAGGTCGTAGCGCCCCCCGATGTGCAGGCGCAGCTCGCCCCTGGCGATCCAGCCGTGCACGGCCGCGGCGCGTTCCAGCAGCTCGTCCCGGGTGAGGGTGTAGTGCGCGAGGGTCGGCCGGGTCAAAAACAGCGAGCCGGCGGCGTTGAGGCGCTGCGGGTCGAACGGCGGGACCTGGCCGCTGGCCGCCCCGTACAGCGCCAGCGTCCCGCGCGGGCGCAGGCTCTCCAGGCTGCCGTCGAACGTGGCGGCGCCCACACCGTCGTACACCGCGGCGACGCCCTCCCCGCCGGTCAGGCGCCGCACCTGCGCCGCGAAGCCGTCGTAGCCGACGACCTCGTCGGCGCCGGCCTCGCGCGCCAGCCGCTCCTTCTCCGGCGTCGACACCGTGCCGATCACGCGGGCGCCGCGCAGCTTGGCGATCTGCGTGAGCAAGAGCCCCATGCCGCCCGCGGCCGCGTGCACCAGCACCGTGTCGCCCGGCCTCACCGCGTAGGTGGAGTGCGTCAGGTAGTGCGCCGTCATGCCCTGCAGCAGGGACGCCGCCGCGTCCTCCAGGCTCAGCCCGTCGGGCACCGGGACGGTCCGGTCGGCGGGGACCACGGCGCGCTGGGCGTAGGAGCCGAGCACGCCCTGCCAGGCCACGCGGTCGCCGGGCGCGACGCCGGTCACGCCCTCGCCGACCGCGGCGACCGTGCCCGCGCCCTCCTGGCCCGGCACGAACGGGGGCGCCTGCTTGTAGGCGCCCGTCCGGAAGTACACGTCGATGTAGTTGACGCCGCTGGCGGCCAGGTCGATGAGCACCTCGCCGGGGCCCGGGACGGGGTCCTCGCGTTCGACGGGCTCCAGCACCTCCGGGCCGCCGTGGCGGCTGACGACGATCGCGCGCATGTCGTTGTGTCCTCTCCGGTCCTCGGTGTGCGTCCCCAACGCGCCGGGGCATGACGATCATCCCGCACCGGTGCGGCGTGGTCAGATCCACCCGGGCAGGTCGTCGTGGGCGACCGTGATGATCTCGTCCACCCGCGCCGCGAGGGCGGCCGGGTCCCACACGTCCTGCCGGGCGCAATCTTCGAAGGCCACGCGCGTCGCCCCGGAGAAGAAGGCGACCAGCAGGCGGGGGCGGATGTCGCGAGCCAGGTCCACGCCCTGGCGGCGGGCGATCGCGGCGGCCAGGGTCTCCTCGGTCGCGGCGAACCGCGCCATCTGCGCGGCGGCCAGCGCGGGGGTCCCCTCCACGACCCGCAGGACCCGGCGGAACCGTGCGGCGTCGGCGGGGTCGCCCTCGGCGATGGCGTGCAGCAGGCCGCGCAGCGCCTCGAGCAGCGCGGTGAACGGCCGCTCGCGGGCGGGACGGGCCGCCAGCTCCGCCACCAGGAGGTGGTCGAACTCGCTCATGTAGCCGAACAGCACGTCCTCCTTGGCGGCGAAGTAGCGGAAGAACGTGCGCTGCGACACCTGCACCGCCGCCGAGATCTCGTCGATGGTCGTCTGCTCGTACCCCTGGGCGAGGAACAGGTCGAGCGCGGCGTCGATCAGGGCCATGCGGGTGCGCTGCTTCTTGCGCTCGCGCAGCCCCGCGCGCGCCGGGGCGCCGTGCGGCGCCGCCGTCTCCGGTGGCGCCGTCTCCGGTGGCGCTGTCTCCGGTGGCGGGGCGTCCGGGCGCCGCGCGCTGCCTGTGCCGTCGCCGCCGGCGGGGTCGGCTGCGGTCATCGGCGGGCTCCTTCGGGCCGTTCCGTCGTGTTGGCAGCGGTCTATCACGGGCCGCCTCCGCCGCGGTCGCCGGGAGGGCACCGGTGGGAAACGGCGGGATGCCGTCACGGAACGTAAGGGTGAAGTGGCTCTCTGTTCCGTACCGTCGGCGCCGGGGCGGGGGAGGAAAAAGTCGACCCGAGTTCCCGGTTCTCCGGTGCCGATCTCCGTCGCCGGACATCCTGGGAGCAGTTACCGAAAGTCGCCGCCTGAGTGCTCAGCGTCGCCGGGCGGCGGCCACTTCTACGGTGAGGCGGCTGATCGCGGTGTCCGTTGTCGACGCGCAGAAGATCGCCGAGGTGCGGCGGCATCATCTGGCGGCACTGGCGTACGAGGTCGAGGTGCGCGGGCTGCGCTGGCGGCTGGCCGGTCCCGAGGAGTCGGTGCTGTGCGTGCTGGGCCCGGTGTCCCGGCGGCGCGCCATGGTCGTGGCCACGCCCGCCGCAGACGGATGGTCGTATCTGTGGGCGGGTGGCGGCATCGCCCCGGTGACCCAGGTCGCCGCGGTCGCCGACCGGCTGGTGCGCCTGCTGGCCTGACGCTGTGACCTGCGCTTTCCTGCGGGTGGCCGGATGTTCGCCGCCCGCTTTCGCCTTGCCGGGCGGTCCCCGGCCTCCCTAGACTTGCTGCGAACAGGTGTTCGAACACACCGCATGACTTCCCCCGTGCGGTCATCGCTTTTCTGCAGGCGGGGGAGGGGAATGACACGCGTATTCGGCGACCCGGTCGAGGTCTGGGTGTCCGACGGGCGCCCGGCCCGGTTCGTCTGGCGGGGGCGGCTCTACACCGTACGGCGGATCCTGGAGCACTGGGTCACGACACGGGACTGGTGGCGCGAGCAGCAGCCGGAGGCGGACGTGACCGGCGAACGGGAGTTCTGGCGGGTCGAGGCGACCCCGGACCGGGAGATCGGCGTGTACGAGCTGCGCTACGACGCGGCGTCCGGCGACTGGATGCTGTCCCGGGTGTGGGACTGAAGGCGGCGCACCGTGCACCTGCATGTCGCCTCCGCCTACTCCCTCCGGTACGGGACGGCCCCGCCGCGGGAGCTGGCGGCGCGCGCGGCCGACCTGGGCATGCGGACCCTGGCCCTGACCGACCGCGACGGCCTGTACGGCGCGGTCAAGCACATGCTGGCCTGCCGGGACGCGGGCGTCAGGCCGGTGCTCGGCGTCGACCTCGCCGTCGCCGACCCGGAGGAGTGCGCGTCCGGCGCCCGCCCCTCGCGCCGCCGGCACCCGCACGCCGAGGCCGCGCACCGGATCGTCGTGCTGGCCGACGGGCCCCGCGGCTGGGCGTCGCTGTGCCGCCTGGTCAGCGCCGCCCACGCCCGCGGCGAACGCACCAGGCCGGTCGCCACCCGCGAGCTGGTCGGCGAGCACGCCGACGGGCTGGTCGTGCTGCTCGGCCCCGCCTCCGACGTGGGACGGGCCGTCGCCGAACGCGACCGCGACCTGGCCGCGGCCCGGCTGGCGGCCTGGCGCGCCGCCGCCGAGACGGTCATCGAGATCGTCGATCACCAGGGGCCCGGCGACGGGTTCCGCGCCGCGCGGATGCTCGCCCTGGCCCGGGAGGCCGGGGTGCCGGCGGTGCTCGGCAACGCCGTCCGCTACCTGGACAAGGCCGACCACCCCGTCGCGCAGGTGCTGGACGCGGCGCGGCGGCCGGCCCCGCTGCACCGCCGCCACCTCGACGACACCACCGGCCAGGCCTACCTCAAGCCGATCCCGCAGATGCGGCGCGTCGCCGAGCTGGCCTGCGGCGCGGACGCCGCCGACGAGCTGATGGCCGTCACGCTGCGGCTCGGCGACCGCTGCGCCCTGGACTCGCCCGCCGATCTCGGCATGGGCGCCCTGCACCTGCCCGACGTCGCCGGCGACGCCCAGGCGCTGCTGGCCGCCCGGTGCCGGGAGGGCCTGGCCCGCCGCGGCCTGGAACGCTCCACACGGGCCGCCGACCGGCTCGCCGACGAGCTGGGCGTCATCGCCCGCAAGGGCCTGGCCGCCTACTTCCTCACCGTCGCCGACGCCGCCGCCCTCATCCGCGGCCGCGGCATCCGCTGCGCCATCCGCGGTTCTGGCGCCGGCAGCCTGGTCAACTACCTGCTGGGCATCGGCGACCTGGACCCGCTGCGGCACGACCTGCTGATGGAGCGGTTCCTGGCCGACAGCCGCCCCGGCCTGCCCGACATCGACCTGGACGTGGAGTCGGCGCGCCGCCTGGAGGCCTACGAGGCGCTGTTCGACCGGTTCGGCCGCGGCAACACCGCGTGCGTGTCGATGATGGAGACCTACCGGGCCCGCAGCGCCATCCGCGACGTGGGCAACGCGATCGGCCTGCCCCCGCAGGAGATCGACGCCATCGCCAAGGCGTTCCCGCACATCCGCGCCCGCCAGATCCACGCCGCCCTGCACGACCTGCCCGAACTGCGGCAGAGCAACCTCTCCCAGGGCCGCCTGGAGGTGCTGTTCCGCATCGCCGAACGGCTCGACGGACTGCCCCGCCACATCGCCATGCACCCCTGCGGCGTCCTGCTGTCGAACCGCACGCTGCGCGACCGCAGCCCGATCGAGACCAGCATGCTCGGCTTCCCCATGAGCCAGTTCGACAAGGACGACGTCGAGGCGATGGGCATGCTCAAGCTCGACGTCATCGGGGTGCGGATGCAGTCGGCGATGGCGCACGCGGTCGCCGAGATCGCCCGCGTCGAGGGCACCCGGATCGACCTGGAGGCCGTGCCGCGCGACGACCCCGCCACCTACGAGCTGATCCGCTCCTCCCGCACGCTCGGCTGCTTCCAGATCGAGTCGCCCGGCCAGCGCGAGCTGCTCGGAAAGCTGCAGCCGCGGAACCTGGACGACCTGGTCATCGACATCTCGCTGTTCCGGCCCGGACCGGTCAACTCCGACATGATCACGCCGTTCCTGGAGGCCCGGCACGGCCGCCGCGCCCCGTCCTTCCCGCACCCCGACCTGGCCGGCGCGCTCGGCGAGAACCAGGGCGTGGTGGTGTTCCACGAGCAGGTGCTGCGCGTGCTGGACGTCATGACCGGGTGCGGCCTGTCGCAGGCCGAGCGGGTGCGGCGCGCTCTCGGCGACCAGGAGGGGCAGCGCGAGGCGGCGGCGTGGTTCCGCGCGGCGGCCCTGGCCCGCGGCTATGACGAGGACGTCGTCGAACGGGTCTGGCGGACGCTGACCGCGTTCGGCGCGTTCGGGTTCTGCAAGGCGCACGCCGCCTCGTTCGCCCTGCCCACCTACCAGTCGGCCTGGCTGAAACGCCACCACACGGCCGCGTTCTACGCCGGGGTGCTCACCCACGACCCCGGCATGTACCCCAAGCGCGCCATCCTCGACGACGCCCGCCACTTCGGCGTCCCGATCCTGCCGCTGGACGTCAACCGCTCGGCCGCCGAATGGCGCGTCGAACCGGTCCGCCCGGGCGGACGGCAGGGCGGCCGGCCCGGCGGCTACGGCATCCGCGTCCCGCTGAACGAGGTCCGCGGGATCAGCGCGGCCGAGGTGTCGCGCATCGTCGAACACCGCCCCTACGACTCCCTCGGCGATTTCTGGCACCGCGCCGGGGTGTCTCGTCCCACCGCCGAACGGCTCGTCCTCGCCGGGGCCTTCGACGCCCTCTACGACCTGCGCCCGGCCGCCGCCCCGGCCCCCGCGCCCGCGGCCGTCGGCGCAGGCGCGCCGACCGCTCCGGCAGGCGACCGCGCGCTGGGCGCACCCGCCCCGGCGGGGCGCCGCGCCGCGCTGAACCGGCGCGACCTGCTGTGCCGCGTCGGGGCGCTGGACCGGGCGGTGTCGCGTCCCTCCGACGGGCTGATCGAGGGACAGCTGCCGCTCGGCCACGACCAGGCCGAGGGCGGCCTCGGCGTCGTCGAGCACATCCCGGTGGGGCAGCTGCCGGACATGACGCCCGCCGAGGTGGTCGAGGCCGAACTGGACATCCTCGGCATGGACGTGAGCCGGCACGTGCTGAGCTTCTACGACGAGATGCTGGACGGGCTGGGCGTCGTCCGCTCCGGCGCGCTGGCCGCCCTCCCGGACGGCGACGACGTGCTGGTCGCCGGGGTCAAGGTGGCCACGCAGACGCCCGCGGTGCGGTCCGGCCAGCGGATCATCTTCGCCACCCTCGACGACGCCACCGGCCCCGTGGACCTCACCTTCTTCGAGTCCGTGCAGGACCGCTGCGCCGCGATCCTGTTCAGCTCGTGGCTGCTGGTGGCGCGCGGCCGCGTCCGCCGGGCCCCGGCCGGGCGGCGGCCGGCGTCGCTGACCGCCTACGCGTGCTGGGACCTGGTCGGCCTGTACGAGGCGTGGCAGCGCGGCGGACCCGCCGCCGTCCACGAGGCCATGGCCCGCGAGGGGCGGAACGTCGCCTCCTCCCGCCAGGTCGGCCGCCGCATCGTCTACGCCAACGGCTTCGCCCTGTCCCCGTACGCCGACATCGGCCATGCGGGCGGCGACGTCAAACGCCCCCCGGCCCGCCTCTGGCACGCCAGCGGAGGCAGCTCCGGCCCCACCCTGTGATCAGGGGCCTGACCAAAAAGGCCCTTCTCAGGCGGCCTCCAGTTGCAGCCGGGTGATGTGGAAGACGGTGGCCATGCACAGCACGGCGGCGAGGGCCTGGCAGGCGGCCGCGGCGACGCCCACGTGCACGTAGAAGCGCGCATCGGCCAGCGTGTGGACGCTGCCGCCGGAGAAGACGCGGGCCAGCCCCACGCCGCACAGCACCGACGCCCACCAGGCCGCCACCACCACGGCGGCGGAGTGCCGTTCGGCGGGGCGCATGCGGCGGCGGCTGCCCGCCCACACCTCGTACACGAGCCGCGGCGGCAGCCACAGGTTGACCACGGGGGTGACCCAGCCGAGCAGCACCCAGGCGCGCCGGTACCGGTGCGGGCCCGCCGACTGCCGGCGCGCCCGCCACAGCCACGCCAGATACAGCAGGCCGGTGATCCCGGCCAGGACGGCGCAGACGAGGAACACGTCGGTGTAGGGCGCCAGGGCCCGCGCCGTGGCGGCGGGGTCGTAGGTGTCGTGGGTGGCGGTCCGCAGCGGATCCGCCAGCCGCGCCAGGCTCAGCCCGCAGCCGAGAGCGACGAACGCGTTGAAGCCGAGCAGCATGAACACGGCCATCCCGATCGCACGGAAGTCGCGGCGCCGGGCCCAGGCGCCGCAGGCCGGGCACCGGGGGACCTCCGTCGGGATGATGTCGCCGCACAGCGCACACGGCATGATCCACCTCCGTGGATTTTGCGCTCTCCTGGTCGGATCCTACGGAGATTTGACAGACGCCGCCCGGTGGAGGTTCGCCCACCGGGGTCCGCCCGGTCACGGCGGCAGGACCAGCGCCGTCCCGGCGAGCGCGGCGACCAGGGTGAGCGCAAGCCAGGCGGCCAGGCGGGGCAGGGCGCCCTGCTGGGTGAGCCGCTCGGGCCGCAGCCCGGTCACCGCGGCCAGGGCCCACCATTGCGCGGCGGCCGCGACGGTGACGTGCAGGGCGCCGAAGCCGGCCATCGACGCCCCCAACACCAGGCCCGGCAGCGTCAGGCCGTGCGCCAGCAGCGCGGCGCGGCGGGCCGTGCCCGCCAGGCCGCGGCGCAGTCCCACGGCGATCACCGCCCACCCGGCGGCGGTGGCCAGCCACAGCGCCAGGACGGCGTCCGGTACGCCGTTCAGCGACTCCGGTCCCAGCGCCCTTCCCTTTCCAAAGTTCGTATGCCGTCTCGTCGTGCCCCGGCGTCAGCCCGCAGCGTCAGCGCATCAGGCCGGACTCCCAGGCCCAGACGGCGATCTCGGTGCGGTTGCGCGCGTTCAGCTTGCGCTGGACGCTGCTCAGGTGGGTCTTCACCGTCGACAGCGACACGAACAGCTCCCGGGCGATCTCGTCGTTGGTGCGGCCGCGCGCCACCAGGCGGACGACGTCCAGCTCGCGGTCGGTGAGACCGTCGCGGAGCGGGCGCGGCTCGGCGGGCGGGACGGCCAGGTGCTCCAGCAGCCGCACCGTCACCGACGGCGACACCAGCGCCTCCCCGTTGGCGGCGGCCCGGACGGCCTCCACCAGCAGGGCGGGGCCGCTGTCCTTCAGCAGGAACCCGACCGCGCCGCCGCGCAGCGCCCCGTAGACGTACTCGTCCATGTCGAACGTCGTGACGATCACCACGCGCAGCGGGTCGGCGACGTCCGGCCCGGCCAGCAGGCGGGTCGCCGCCAGCCCGTCCAGCCGGGGCATCCGGATGTCGAACAGGCACACGTCCGGCCGCAGCCGCCGGGCCTGCGCCACGGCCGCCGCGCCGTCGGCCGCCTCGCCCACCACCCGCATGTCGGGCTGCGAATCGATGATCATCCGGAATCCGGTCCGGACCATCTCCTGGTCGTCGGCGATCAGTACGCGGATGGTCACGCGCTCGATTCTCGCAGCACCTGGGCGTACGGAAGCACCGCCACCAGTTCCCAGCCGCCCTCGGGGCGGCGCCCCGCGCGCATCCGGCCGCCCAGCGCCTCGACGCGTTCGGCCAGGCCGACCAGCCCGAACCCGCTCGACGGCAGCCGCCGCCCGCGCCCCTGACCGTTGTCGCGCACGCCGACCTCGATGCCGTCCGGCACCCGGACGATCTCGACCCGGACCTGCGTCGCGTCCGCCGCGTGCTTGCGGGTGTTGGTCAGCGCCTCCTGGACGATGCGGTGCACCGACGTGGCGATCTCGGGCGGCAGGTCGCCCAGGCCGGGGTCGACGGTGAGCGTGACGGGCAGGTCGGTGAACCCCGCGACCAGCTCCTCCACCTGGCTCAGGTCCGCGATGGGACGGGTGGCCGAGCCGCCGCGCCCCGGCCGTCCGGCGGACCCCCGGTCCCGGCCGGTCTCCGCCGGCGCCCCTTGCGCACCCGCGTGCGGCGCCGCGCGATCGGTGTGCTGGGCGTCCCGCAGCAGGCTCACCATGCGGCGCATCGACGTCAGCGCCTCGGTCCCGGCCTTCTCGATTCCGGCGAAGGTGGCGTCGAGCTGCTCGGGGGTCTGCGCCGCCCCCGACTGCGCCGCGAACCGGGCGGCCTGCGCCTGCACGACGATCCCGGTGATGTGGTGGGCGACGAAGTCGTGCAGGTCGCGGGCGAGTTCGAGGCGTTCGTCGCGGCGCGCCTGCAGCACCGCCCGGGCCCGCCGGGCGTCCAGCGCCCGCAGGTACAGCCCGATGCCGATGGCGACGGCCACCAGCACGGCCATCGGCGCGGCCACCACGAGCATGGCGAGCGGCGGGGCCACCGACGCCAGTGTCAGCACCGACACCCGGGCGATGGCCGTCCCGGCCACCAGCGCGGTCGCCGGGACGACCCGGTCGCGCCCGGTGCGCCACACCACCCGCACCGTGAGCACCAGCAGCGCGGTGGCCTCCACCAGCACGCTCGGCTGGTGGACGCCCTCGGGATGGACGGCCAGCAGCGCGGTGGTCGCCGCCGACAGGCTCACCGCGAGCACCGTCCAGCCGGCGGTGAACCGGGCGGGCAGCGTCGCGAACATGACGACGGCGGCGGCGCCGATCGTCCACAGGTCGATCAGGGCATAGTGCGAGCGGATGTGGAGCAGGCAGATCAGCAGGAAGAACCCGCCCATGCCCGCGGCCATGACACGCACCAGGCAGCCGCCCACCCAGTGCACGCGATCCAGCACCGCGCCCGGTTCCCTCATGGGCACGCAGGCTACGACCTCGGCGGTACGGGCGGATCGACCATTCGGCCGATACCGCCCGGCCAGGACCGGACCGCGGTCCGATGCGGTGCACCGCCCCCTTCTCGCAGGCTGGTGGCATGAACGCGATGACCTGGATCTACTTGCCGGTGGCGGTGTCGTTCGGGGCGTTCGTCGTCTACGGCGGCATCGTCATGCCCGCCCGCGAGATCGCCGACTCGGTCCGCCACCGCCGCCGGACCCGGCCGCAGGACGGCGGCGCCGCCCGGCACGGGAAGGCCGCGGCGTGACCGAACCGGTTCTCATCGGGGAGGGCCTGATCAAACGCTTCGGCGCCACGGTCGCGCTGGACGGCGTCGGCCTGGCGGTCGGCCGGGCCGAAACGGTGGCGATCATGGGGCCGAGCGGCTCGGGCAAGTCCACCCTCCTGCACTGCCTCGCCGGGATCATGAAGCCGGACGCGGGACGGGTGCTGCTGCTCGGGCAGCGCGTGGACACCCTCGGCGAGCGGCGCCGCAGCGAGCTGCGCCGCACCCGCTTCGGGTTCGTGTTCCAGTTCGGGCAGCTGCTGCCGGAGCTGCCCGCGGTGGAGAACGTCGCGCTGCCGCTCATGCTCGGCGGCACGCCCCGGCGGGAGGCGGTGGCCGCGTCCCGCGCCTGGTTCGGCCCGCTCGGCCTGGCCGGGATGGAGGACCGCCGCCCGGGCGAGCTGTCCGGCGGGCAGGCGCAGCGGGTGGCGATCGCCCGCGCCCTGGTGACGCGTCCCGCCGTGGTGTTCGCCGACGAGCCGACCGGGGCGCTCGACCAGCGCACCGGGCACGAGACGATGCGGCTGCTGGTCGACGCCACGCGGGGCAACGGCGCCTCGCTCGTCTTGGTCACCCACGACCCGAACGTGGCGCGCTGGTGCGACCGCACCGTGGAGGTCCGGGACGGCCGCCTGCTGACCGCGGGAGCGGTGTGATGCCGGCGACCCTGGGACTCGCCTGGCGGCTGCTGCGCGGCGGCGGCCGCCGGGGCATGCTCGGCGCGCTGCTCACCTTCGCCGCCGTGGCCGTGTCGACCGGGCTGCTGCTGCTTGCCGCCGGTGTCAACCACGGCTTCGCGCAACGCGCCGACGCCGATGCCTGGCGGCACCCCGCCGGGATGTCCGAGGGGAGGGCGACGGCTGTGCAGGCGCTGTCCACCGATTACGTCCGCGGTCGGCCCGTCACCGTCGTCGACCTGGCCGCGGTGGACGGACGCGTGCCCGTGCCGCCCGGCATGCCGCACTTCCCGCGCCCCGGCGAGGTGTGGGCGTCCCCGGCGCTGGCCGACCTCATGCGACGGCTGCCGCCCGACCAGCTCGCCGCCCGGTTCCCGAGCCGGACGCCGGCCGGCGTCCTCGGCCGGGACGCGCTCGTCCACCCCGGCGAACTGGTCGCCGTGGTCGGACGCGCCCCCGGCGACCCCGTGATGACCGCCGGCCGTGACGACCGGTCCGTCAGGGAGACCGCCGCGTCGCCGCAGCGCATCGACCACTACGCCACCGGGGCGGTGTCGCCGGTGCCGCAGGTGTACCAGATGCTCGCCGCCGTCGCGTCGGTGCTGATGGTCGTGCCGCTGCTGGTGTTCGGCGGCGCCGCCGCCCGCCTCACCGTCGCCCGCCGCGACCAGCGGCTGGCCGCGCTGCGCCTGGTCGGTGCCACCCCCGGGCAGGTCGTCGCGATCACCGTCGCCGAGGCGGTGCTGACGGCGGTGGCCGGGGCCGTCGCCGGGGCCCTGCTGTACGCCGCGTCCGTCCCTGCGCTGGCCCGGATCACGATCGGCGGCGGACGCTGGTTCGCCGGAGACCTCTGGCCGGACGCGTTGTGGTCGGCCGGGATCCTGGGGGCGGTGCCCGTGCTCGTTGGGATCAGCGCCGTCGTGGGGCTGCGCCGGGTGGTGGTCAGCCCGCTCGGCGTCGCCCGGCGACAGACCCCGCCGGCGCTGCGGGCGGTGCGCGGGCTGCTGCTCGTCGCCGTGCTCGCCGGGTTCGGCGCGGTGGGCGGAAGCCTCACCGGCATGGGCCGCGCCGGGCTGGTCGTGCTGCTGGTGTTCGTGGCACTGGCCTTCCTGGCGATCAACCTGGTGGGGCCGTGGGTGGTGGCGCTGATCGGCCGCCTCACCGTTGCGACCGCCCGGCGCCCCGCCCGGCTGCTGGCGGGCCGGCGCCTGGTCGACGATCCCCGCGCCGCCTGGCGCACCGTCGCCGGGGTCGCGCTGACCGGCTTCGTCGCGGGCTTTCTGTGCCTGCTCAACCCGTCGCAGGCCGCCCTGGACGGCGGGCCGGCGGACCGGCTGGAACTGGCCGTCCCGCCGGACCGGTCGGCGGCCGTGGCCGCGCGGGTGCGCGAGCGGCTGGCCGGCATGTCGGCGCAGGTCACCGTGCGGCACGCCGAGACTTCCGACGACGGCGCCGACATGGGCGACGGGCCGGCGCGCGACGACGTCGTGGCCGCCGCGGTGCCCGGCGGCGCGGCCGCCGTCGACCGCGCCCGCACCGCGCTGACCGGCGTCGTGCCCGGACAGCCCGCCACCACTCCGGCCGACGACCCGACCGCCCGCCACCTGATGGCCGACCTGCGCACCGGCGCGCTGGCCGTGCTGGCGGTGTCGTTCCTGGTCGCGATGACCAGCGCCGGGATCACCGGGGCGTCCGCCGTGCTGGACCGCCGCCAGACCTACGCGATGCTGCGCCTGGCGGGCACCCCGCTGCCGGTGCTGGACCGGGCGCGCCGCCAGGAGACGCTCATCCCGCTCGTCGTCATGGGCGGCGGCTCCCTGCTGACCGGCATGTTCTTCGCGCTGCCGTTCGCAATGGGCGTCGGGACCGCCGGCCTGCTGACGCTGTCGGCGTTCGCGGCGCTCGGCTTCGCCGGGATCTTCGGTGCGAGCGCGCTGAGCCGTCCGCTGCTGCGCTCGGTCACCGCCGACCCGGCGCCCCGCCCGGACTGACACGGCCGCGATGCGCGTGCACCGCCGGGGCCGCACCCGCAACACTCGGAGGCGTGACCGACTTCTCCTGGCTGGGACCGCCCATCGACGCACGGCACCTGTTCGCGCCCGAACGGCGTGCCCTGCTGACCCTGCTGCGGGATCTGGAGCCGACCGACTGGGCGCGCGAGGCCGTGCCCGGCTGGACGGTCAAGGACGTCGCCGCGCACCTGCTCGGCGACGACTACGGCCGGCTGGCGCACGACCGCGACGGCCAGCAGGGGCCCCGGAGCGCGCCCGAGCCCGGCGAGCGGTTCGAGGCGTTCATCCACCGCGCCAACCAGCAGTGGGTGGACGCCGCCGACCGGCTCAGCACCCGCTCCCTCATCGAGACGCTGGAGATGACCGGACGGCAGATCGCCGACCTGTGGCAGCGGTCCGACCCGCACGGGTCGAGCCGACCGGTGACCTGGGCCGGCGCCGACCCCGCCCCGCTGTGGCTGGACTGCGCCCGCGACTACACCGAGTACTGGACGCACCGGCAGCAGATCCGGCTGGCGGTGGGCCTGGCGGACGAGCGTCCGCCCGAACCGCTGCTCGACACCTTCATGCGGGCGCTGCCGCACACGCTGCGGGACGTCGCGGCGGACGAGGGCGCGCAGGTCCAGATGCGTGTCGACGGCCTGGGCGCGTGGACGGCGACCGCCACCGCCGCGGGCTGGTCGCTGGCCCCGCCGCCCACGGCCGCGCCCGCCGCCGTCGTCCGCCTCGACCCGGGCACCGCCTGGCGGCTGTGCGTGCGGATGGTCCACCCCGACGTGGCCGTGGCGCGGGCCCGGATGGAGGGCGACGCGCGGCTCGGCGCCGCCGCCTGCCGCATCCTGTCCATCATCCGCTGACGGAGCGTCAACGGCTCGGACGCGCGTTCGCGCAAATGTCGGAGGCGGCCGCTAGTTTCAGGTGTGTCCGCCGGGTGAGCAGGGAATACAGGTCGAACCGCTGGGCTTGCGACGTACGTATCCACCTGTGACGCCCATTGGCGCGTGGCTTGCTCGACCCTCCGGGCAGCAGGAAGGGGAAGTGGCAGTGAGCGATCCGGCCCGCACGTTCCATCTCACCCGCCCGTGGCTGTACGGCCCCGCCGAACGAACCCTGATCGAGCCCTGGCTGACCACGCTGTCCGGCCAGGTGCTCAACGCCTACGACGAGGTGGACGAGCCCGTCGTCGTCCCGATGCCGGACCGGTCCGACACCGTGCGGGTGCTCGTCCCCACCCGCCTGCTCCGTCCCGAGGAGTACGCGCTGGTGGAGGCGGTGGCCGCCTGATCTCATCTCACATATCAAGACGCATTTCTCAGTACTTGGGCAAGCGGTCTAGGGTGGGGCCTCCGACGACGCAGGAGGCCCCATGTCCGCATCCGGCGCTTACACGCACGGGCACCACCCGACCGTGCTGAGCTCCCACCGGTGGCGCACCGTCGAGAACTCCGCCGCCTACCTGGTGGAGCATCTGCGTCCCGGAGCCCGCGTGCTCGACGTGGGCTGCGGGCCCGGCACCATCACCGTCGGCATGGCCGAACTGGTGGCGCCCGGACACGTCACCGGGCTGGACGCCGCCGAGGAGGTGGTGCGGGAGGCCGGCCGGTTCGCCGCCGAACGCCAGGTCGGCAACGTCACCTTCGTGACCGGCGACGTCTACGCGCTCGACTTCCCCGACGACACGTTCGACATCGTCCACGCCCACCAGGTGCTGCAGCACCTCGCCGACCCGGTGCGCGCGCTGCGCGAGATGCGCCGGGTGTGCCGGCCCGGCGGCGTGGTGGCCGCCCGCGACGCCGACTTCGGCACCATGGCCTGGTACCCCGAGCCGCCCGGCATGGCCGCCTGGCTGCCCGTCTACTACGCGGTGGCGCGCGGCAACGGCGGCGAGCCGGACGCCGGGCGGCGCCTGGTGTCCTGGGCCCGGCAGGCCGGCCTGACCGACATCACCGCCACCGCGTCCGGCTGGTGCTTCGCCACTGCCGAGGAGCGCCGGTGGTGGAGCGAGTCGTGGGGCGGGCGCATGCTCCGCTCGTCGGTCGCCGACACCGCCGTCGCCCGGGGCCACGCCACCCGCGACGACCTGCACCGCATCCATCAGGGCTGGCAGGAGTGGGCCGGCGCCGAAGACGGCTGGTTCGCCGTCACCCACGGGGAGATCGTCTGCCGCGTCGGCTGACGGTCACCGGCGGCGGCGCGGCGTCATGACGCGGCCGATCGCCTTGCGGGCCACCGCGAACGCCGCCGCCACCGCCGGATCGGGATGGTTGCGGCCCTTGCGCCAGTACCGCTGGGCGAGCCGCCGGTTGCCGGACGAGGCGTAGACGCGCCCCAGATGCGCGTACGCGGCCCCGACCATCTCCGGCGTCGCGGCGTCGGAGGCGAGCACCCGGTGCAGGGCGTCCTCGGCGTCCTCCGGCGGCTGCACCAGGCACCCGAGATGGAACGCCGCCTCCACCGCCACCGCCGGATCATCCGCATCGAGCGCCGCCTCATAGGCGTCGAGCGCGGCGCGCATGTCGAGGAACCGCCCGGCCAGCCCGCCGAGCACCAGCGCCGCGCGCGGCGCGTGCTCGGGATGGCCGATATCGATGACGCGCTGGAACGCCCGCGCCGCCGACACCGCCGAGAACCGCTGCGAATGGACGATGCCGGCCTCGTACCAGGCCCGCGACGCCACCTCCGCGTCTCCGAGCTCGGCCGCCAGCTCCCACAGCGCCAGCGCCGAGCGCCCCTCGCCGCACACCTCGCTGGCGACCACGCCGAGGTTGAAGGCGATCTGCGCCGCCTGGGGGCCGCCGCGCTGGACATGGTCGAGGCACGCCTCGCGCACCCGCTCGACGAGGTCGTCGCGTCCGATCCGGCACAGGAACCGGGCCGCGGGGACCACGGCCTCGGCCACCCCCTCCTCGGCGACATCGGCGACGGCCTCGTCCTCGAACACCCCGACGCAGGCGTTCACGTACCGGTCCAGTTCGGCGTCGGTCTGGGCGAGCCTGACGAGCTTGGCCGCCGCCAGCACGGCGTAGCGGGGCGCGCGCCCGGCCAGCGCGCCGACGTAGGCAGACACCGCCGCCTCCTCGTCCCCGGCCTGCTCGGAGATCAGCCCGGCGCAGTAGGCCGCCCACTCGCGCGTCGGGCTGGCGGCCTCGTTCATCAGATGCCGCATGAGCGGTCCGACGCCCGGTATCGCCCACGGCCCGCCCGGCCGCATCCCGTCCCCGATCGCCACGGCGATCAGGTGGGCGGCCTGGCGGGTCACCGGGTCGGGGCTGCGCAGCACCTCCGCGAACAGCCGGGCGGCCTCGTCGTCGTCCCCGCGGGCGATTGCGAACTGCGCCTGCAGGACGTGCGCCTGCGCCATGTCCTGCGGCTGCAGCCCGACCGGATGCCGCCTGGCCTCGTCCAGCAGCGCCTGCGCCGCCTCCTCGTCGCCGCGCGCCAGCCGCACCCGGGCCAGCTGGAGCTTCAGCCGCGGCGCGAACAGGTACTCGCGCTCGATCGCCTCGGTCAGCAGCCGCTCGGCCTCCTCCAGCTCGCCCCGCAGCGCGAACAGCACCGACAGCTCCACCACGGCGTCGGCCGTGTGGAACGGCGAGTCCCACGCGATGATCCGTTTGAGCACGCGCTCGGCCTCGCCGGTCTCGCCGGCGCGCCGCAGCAGCCCGGCCAGCGCCAGCCCGTCGTAGGGCGCGGTCAGCGCGTCCCCCCACTCGAAGGCGATCCGCATGGCCTCGATGACGCCCTGTTCGTCGCCGAGGCGTTCGCGCAGCCCCGCCAGCTTGTGCGCGGCCCGCGCCGTCACCTCGCGGTGGCCCGCGGCGACCGCCTTCTCCAGCAGGGCGCGCGCCCGGTCGGGGGCCTGCTCGCGGCACAGGTCGGCCAGCGCCAGCATCGCCCGCGGCGCGGTCGCGAAGTGGTCCTCGCGCAGGATCCGCTCCAGCGCGGCGCGCGCCGCCGGCACGTCGCCGTCCTGCAGCAGCGCCTCGGCCAGGTACCAGCGGGCCACGGCCGCCGCGTCGGCGTCGTCGCTGTGCGCGGCCTGCCGCCAGGCCCGCCGGGCCAGCTCCCTGTCGCCGCGCCGGGCGTACCACGCCGTCTTGCCGATCGCCACCGCCTCCAGCGGTGTCACCCGCGCCAGGCGCTCGGCGCCCTCGTCGGCCGTCGGCAGCGCCGGCAGCAGCACCCGGCCGACCTGGTCGGCGAGCGCGTAGCGCCCCGGGCCGTCGGGGACCAGCAGCGCCGGTTCGGTGCACGCCTCGTCCAGCGCCTCGGCGAACTCTTCTCGGGTCAGCGCCGGATGCGGCCGCAGCGCGGCCATGCGCCGCGCCGCCTGCGGATAGAGCCTGTCGGCGGGGACCGACGTGCCTGCCGCCTGCCACCAGTCGAACAT
Source organism: Actinomadura sp. NBRC 104425 (assembly GCF_030269545.1). Classification (GTDB taxonomy): domain Bacteria; phylum Actinomycetota; class Actinomycetes; order Streptosporangiales; family Streptosporangiaceae; genus Spirillospora; species Spirillospora keratinilytica. The sequence goes on from NZ_BSTN01000011.1 coordinate 161,199, forward strand.
CGCCATCACCGTGGCGTAGCAGGCGGGGCACTCGGTCAGGGCCGCGTCGAGCCGCCGCCTGAGCCTGCCCGCCAGTTCGAGCTCGTCCTCGTACTGCCGGAGCGGATCGCTCCACATGTCCCCGCCGGTTCCCATGGCAGCTCCTTCGGAGAACGCTACGTGACCAGAGAGATGCTCTCCGCATCGACGCTACGCCGCGCCGCCGCCGCCCGCGGCGTGATCCGCCGAACCGGTCGCGGTGAACGCGGCGTTTTCTTCCCGCCCGCCCGCACCGTGCGATAGTGACAAAAGGGGCTTATCGGGCAAACCTTGGACCTGGCGGGCGGCGACGTGCTGCCCGCACGGAGGGGTGGGCGGTCCGGGAGGCGGCCGACCGGAGCGGTGCCGGTGGGCCCTGCCGGTGGACGCTGCTAGTGGACGAGGTCGCGCAGGGCGCGGAGGGTGGGCTCGTCGCGGACGCCGGCGATCAGCAGGGTGGTCACGGGGCTGTCGCGCCACAGCTGGAGGCGTTCCTTGATGCGGCCGATGGGGCCGAGCAGGGAGATCGCGTCGGCCAGCTCGTCCGGCACGGCCTTGACCGCCTCGTCGCGGCGGCCGTCCAGGAACAGCTCCTGGACGCGGGCGGCCTGCTCGGCGTAGCCCAGCCGGCCGATCAGGTCGAGGTGGAAGTTGCGGTCGCGGGCGCCCATGCCGCCGATGTAGAACGCCAGCGGCACCTTGGCGAACTCCAGTGCCGCGGGCAGGTCGTCGGTGACGATCGTGGTGACGGTGGCGGCGATCTCGAAGCCCGGCGGGCGGCCCGCCAGCGACGCGCCGAACAGCGGTTCGATCTTGGCCGGGTCGACGAACAGCGGCAGCCAGCCCTGGGCGAGCTCGGCGGCGAGCGCGACGTTCTTCGGGCCCTCGGCGCCGAGGTAGACGGGGATGTCGGGACGCACCGGGTGCACGATCGACTTCAGCGGCTTGCCCAGCCCGGCGCCGCCCGGGTAGGGCAGCGGGTAGTGCGGGCCCGGGCTGGTCACGGGGGCCTCGCGGCGCCAGACCTGGCGCATGATGCCGATGTACTCGCGGGTGCGCGCGAGCGGCTTGGGGAACGGGGCCCCGTACCAGCCCTCCACGACCTGCGGTCCGGACGCGCCCACGCCCAGGATCAGCCGCCCGCCCGACAGGGCGTCGAGGGTGAGGGCGTGCATGGCGGTCGCGACGGGGGTGCGCGCCGACAGCTGCGCCACGGCGGTGCCCAGTTTGATCCGCTTGGTGCGGGCGGCGTACCAGGTCAGCGGGGTGAAGGCGTCCGAGCCGTACGCCTCGGCGGTGAACACCGCGTGGTAGCCGAGCCGGTCGGCGGCCTGCACCGTCTCGGTCTGGTCGTCGGGGTCGCGCTGCCAGTAGCCGACGTTGATGCCGAGCTTGAGGTCCGCGGTCACAGTGGCACCCTCCGGGGTCGTTGGCGCACCGCGATACTAGAACAGGTTCTACTTTGCGGGGAAGGCGGCTCCGGGCAGCGGCCGGGGCCGCGACCGGCGGCCGCGGCCCCGGACGACGGCGCGTCGGCGGGCCCGGGCAGGGCGGGCGGACGGACGCGCCGGGCGGACTATGCGGTGCGTGCGGTGCCGAGCAGGGCCTGCCAGCCCTTCGCGGACAGGATCAGCGCCGGACCGGACGGGTCCTTGGAGTCGCGTACCGCATGCAGGCCGTCCGACAGCGCGGCCACTTCGACGCACTGGTCTCCGCTGCCGCTGTATGAGGACGTGCGCCAGTGGGCGCGGGCGAGTTCGCGTTGCAGGTTGTTCACAGGCTGCTCCCTGCTGCCTCGATGATGAGGTGCGCGGAATCCTCGGGGGACAATGCCGCCTCGACGATGCGGTCGAAGCGACGCCTGTGTACGCCTGTTTCCTCTGCGCTTTCAACGTAAACGTCACCCATGGTGCCTTCGACGTAGGCGATATCGGGGTCTGCCGGGTCCGGAAAGGACAGGATCGTGAACCGCCCGTCAAGCCCCGCGTGCTCACCCGCGGCGTACGGCAGCACCTGCACCGTGACGTTGGGTCGCTCCGACATGACGGCCAGTTTCCTGAGCTGGGCGTTCATCACCGAAGCCCCGCCGAGCGGCCGGTGCAGCACCGCCTCGTCCAGCACCACGTGCAGCAGCGGCGCGTCCTTACGGTCGAGCAAGTTTTGCCGTACCTTGCGCGCGGCGATGCGGCGCTCGATCTCCGTCTGCCCGGGCAGCATCCGCCCGGCGGTGATGACCGCGCGGGCGTACTCCTCGGTCTGCAGCAGCCCGTGCACCAGCTGCGGGTCCCAGGTGCGGATGGCGGACGCCGAGTCCTCCAGCGCGACGTAACTTCCGGCGAAAACGTCGGCGTAAGCGGTCCACCAGCCGCGCTGGCCCGCATCGCGCGCCAGCGTGATCAGGGCGTCCCGTTCGGGGCTGGGCACCCCGTACAGCTCCAGCATGCGGGCGACGTCGGCGACTTTCGGCCGGGTCTGCCCCGTCTCCACCCGCGACACCGTGGCCCGCGACCAGTCGAGCCGGTCCGCCACGTCCTGCAACGTCAGGCCCAGGTTCTCGCGCAGCCGGCGCAGCTCCCGGGCCAGCCGACGACCTCGTACGGTCGGCCGATATGTCATGAGGGCAGAGTCTGTCGTTTCGGTCGGCACCTCTCAACGCAATTGCCGAAGCCGGTAAGGGCAATCTCGCCAAGGGTGTTGCGCGAATGAGATTCTCACGCGAGGCTCATGGAAGAGTAACCGCGGGGGGACCCACAGTAACGGGACGATTGATGACCGCGTAGTCGGCCGACACCTCTTTTGATCGCGGGAGGGCCCGTGCACAGGACGACAGAACTCATTCACGACATTTCGCCGCCGTGTGCGGTGCCGGGCGGGGAGCCCGGCATCCGCGAGGGCTGGGCCTGGTCCCTGCCGCGCGGCCCGGCGTGCGCCCGCCATGCCCGGGCGCTCCTGGCCGAGACGCTCGCCGACCTGGGAGTGCCCCGCGACCCGATCGCCGACGCCAAGCTGATGGTGAGCGAGCTGGCCACCAACGCCTACCAGCACGCCGCCGACTACGGCCCGCACGAACTGTGGCTGGCGGTCGACGGCGACGCGCAGCCGCCCGCGGAGATCCGCTGCGCGGTGTTCGACGCCTACGCCGACGCCCGGCTGCCCGGCTACTCGTGGACGTCCGGCGACTGCGGCCGGGGCCTGAGCATCGTCGCCCAGATGTCGCAGGGCCGCTGGGGCCTGGTGCACACGCTGTCGCGCCTGGGCACGCCCGTGCCGGGCAAGGCCGTGTGGTTCGCCGTGCGCACCCGCGCCGCCTGACGCCCCGGCCCCCGGGCGTCTCGGGCCCCTCGGCGCCCAGGCCGTCCCGCGACCCGACGTAGGGCATTTCACGTGGTCGCCGCTTGGGCGGTTCAGGGGGTATGTCATGCTGTGCAGTCGACGGACGCGGAGGAACCCGGTGTGAATCCGGGGCTGTGCCCGCAACTGTGACCGGGGAGTTCTCCCCCGCGCACGGCCACGGCGGCGACGCTGGAAGGCCGGGGGAGCGGTGCCGACCCTGACGGGGCCGGCGCCGGAACGTCGATCCGGGAGCCAGGAGACTCCGGCCGTCGCAGCCGACCGCCACGGGCGTGGACACCCGAGGGGAAAGGATGACGACGCATGCCCCGTCTGATGGGCCGATGAGCCGCCCGGCCGCCGAAGAAGAGACGGCCCCCCGCACCCCCCGCTACCCGTTCTCCGCCGTCGTCGGGATGGCCGACCTCAAGCTCGCGCTGCTGGTCAACGCGGTGTCACCGGGAGTGGGCGGGGTGCTGGTGCGCGGCGAGAAGGGCACCGCCAAGTCGACGATCGTGCGGGCGCTCGCCGGGCTGCTGCCGCCGGTGCGGGTGGTGGACGGCTGCCGGTTCTCCTGCGACCCGGACGCCCCCGACCCCGCCTGCCCCGACGGCCCGCACACCGGGCACGGCGCGCGGCGCCGGCCCGCCCGCCTGGTGGAGCTGCCCGTCGGCGCGTCCGACGACCGGCTCACCGGCTCGCTCGACGTCGAACGGGCCCTCACCGAGGGCGTGAAGGCGTTCGAGCCGGGCCTGCTGGCCGCCGCGCACCGCGGGGTGCTGTACGTCGACGAGGTGAACCTGCTGCACGACCACCTGGTCGACCTGCTGCTGGACGCCGCCGCGATGGGCGAGTCGCACGTCGAGCGCGAGGGCGTGTCGGTGCGGCACGCGGCGCGGTTCCTGCTGGTCGGCACCATGAACCCGGAGGAGGGCGAGCTGCGCCCGCAGCTGCTGGACCGCTTCGGGCTCACCGTCGAGGTCGCCGCCACCCGCGACCCGGACGAGCGCGCCGAGGTGGTGCGGCGCCGGCTGCGCTACGAGCAGTCCCCGGCCGACTTCGCCGCCGCGTGGGCCGCGGAGGAGGAGGCGCTGGCCGCCCGCATCGCCGCCGCGCGCGACCGGCTGCCCCGGGTGGAGCTGACCGACGCGGCGCTGCGCCAGATCACCGCCGTGTGCGCCGCGTTCGAGGTGGACGGGCTGCGCGCCGACCTGGTGACCGCGCGGGCCGCGATCGCGCTGGCCGCCTGGCACGGCCGCACGCAGGTGAGCACCGAGGACGTGCGCACGGCGGCGCGGCTGGCCCTGCCGCACCGGCGCCGCCGCGACCCGTTCGACGCCCCCGGCCTCGACACCCGCAAGCTGGACGAGGTGCTCGACGCGCACGACGACCGGCCGCCCGAACCCCCCGACGGCGACGGGCCGCCCCCGCCCGGCGGGCCCGGCGGCGGGCCGTCCGGCACGTCACCGGACGCCCCGTCCGCCGACGCCCCGCAGGCGGGCGGCGCCGGCGGCGAGCCTGACACCGGCGACCCGGACGCCGGCGGCTCGGGTGGGGCCGGTGCGCGGCGCGAGGACGAGCCCGCGCCCGCCGACGCCGCCTACCGGCCGCGCCTGTTCACCGTCCCCGGCACCGGCACCGGCGCGCCCGGCCGCCGCTCCAAGGCGCGCAGCCCGCACGGCCGCGTCAGCGGCGCCCGCCCCGGCTCCCGCGGCCTGCACCTGACCGCCACGCTGCGCGCCGCCGCACCGCACCAGCGCGCCCGCGGCCGCACCGGGCCCGGCCTGGTCGTCGCCGCCGAGGACCTGCGCGAGGCGGTGCGGGACGGACGCGAGGGCAACCTCGTGCTGTTCGTCGTCGACGCCAGCGGGTCGATGGCCGCGCGGCAGCGGATGCGCGCGGTGAAGGGGGCGGTGCTCAGCCTGCTGCTGGACGCCTACCAGCGCCGCGACAAGGTCGGCCTGATCACCTTCCGGGGGCGGGACGCCGCGCTGGTGCTGCCGCCGACCTCGTCGGTCGAGGCGGGCGCGCGCCGCCTGGAGCGGCTGCCCACCGGCGGCCGCACCCCGCTGACCGCCGGGCTGCTGCGCGCCGCCGAGGTGCTGCGCGTCGAGCGGCTGCGCGACCCGTCCCGGCGTCCGCTGCTGGTCGTGGTGACCGACGGCCGCGCCACCCACGGACCCGATCCGTCCGCCGCCGCGGCCCGGCTCGCCGGCGTGGCCTGCGTCGTGGTCGACTGCGAGACGGGGCCGGTGCGCCTGGGGCTGGCGGCCGAGCTGGGCGGGCGGCTGGGCGCGCAGGTGGTCCGGCTGGACGAGCTGGCCGCCGGGTCCCTCGCCGGAATCGTCCGGGACGCCCGGACGGCGCCCGCCCGCATGAGAAGGGGGGCCTAGGCGATGCCGCAGGGGAAGCCGGTTCAGGTGCCCGACGACGGGCTGACGACGCGGCAGCGCCGCAACCGGCCGCTGGTGATCGTGCACACCGGGCCCGGCAAGGGCAAGTCCACCGCCGCGTTCGGGCTGGCGCTGCGGGCCTGGAACCAGGGCTGGCCGATCGGGGTGTTCCAGTTCGTCAAGTCCGCCAAGTGGCGCATCGGCGAGGAGCGGGCGCTGCGCGTGCTCGGCGACAGCGGCGAGGGCGGCCCGGTGACCTGGCACAAGATGGGCGAGGGCTGGTCGTGGATCCGCCGCCCCGGCACCGAGGCCGACCACGCGGCCGATGCGCGCGAGGGCTGGGAGCAGATCAAACGCGACCTGGCCGCCGAGACCTACCGGCTGTACGTGCTGGACGAGTTCACCTACCCGATGAAGTGGGGCTGGGTGGACGTCGACGACGTCATCGCCGCGCTCCGCAAGCGGCCGGGGCGGCAGCACGTGGTCATCACCGGGCGGGACGCCGATCCGCGGCTGGTGGAGTTCGCCGACCTGGTCACCGAGATGGGCAAGGTCAAGCACCCGATGGACCGCGGCCAGAAGGGCCAGAAGGGCATCGAATGGTGAGCGCGCCCGCGGGGGGTGCGGCATGAGCGTCCCCCGTCTGGTGGTCGCGGCGCCCGCCTCGGGGAGCGGCAAGACGACCGTCGCCACGGGGCTGATGGCGGCGCTGGCGGCACGGGGCCTGGCGGTGTCCCCCCACAAGGTGGGGCCGGACTACATCGACCCGGGGTACCACGCGTTGGCGACCGGACGTCCCGGCCGCAACCTCGACCCCTGGCTGACGTCCGAGGAGCTCGTCGCGCCGCTGCTGCTGCACGGCGCGGCAGGGGCGGACGTGGCGGTCATCGAGGGCGTCATGGGCCTGTACGACGGTTTCGCCGGCGCCGGCGTGGACGACTCCGGGGGAGACTTCGCCTCCACCGCCCACGTCGCCGCGCTGCTGGACGCGCCCGTCGTGCTGGTGGTGGACGCGGCGGCGGCGTCGGGCCGCTCCGTGGCGGCCACCGTGCACGGCTTCCGCACGTTCGGCAACGTGCGGTTCGGCGGGGTCGTCCTCAACCGGGTCGGGTCGGACGCGCACGAGCGGATGTGCCGCGACGCCCTCGCCGACGTCGGCCTGCCCGTGCTGGGCGCGCTGCGGCGGCACGACGACATCGCCACCCCGTCCCGGCACCTGGGGCTCGTCCCGGCGGCGGAACGCGACGCCGACGCGGTCGCCACGGTGCGGCGCATGGGGGAGCTGGTCGCCGAATCCTGCGACCTGGACGCCGTCCTGGCGGTGGCGCGTTCCGCCCCGCCGCTGGCCGCCGCCCCCTGGGAGCCCCCGGCCGCGGAGCAGGTGCCGGGGCGTCGGCCGAGGATCGCGGTCGCCGGAGGCCCGGCGTTCACGTTCGGCTACGCCGAGAACGAGGAGCTGCTGGAGGCGGCGGGCGCGGAGGTCGTCCGGTTCGACCCGCTGCGCGACGAGCACCTGCCGCCCGGCACCCGGGGCGTGGTGATCGGCGGCGGGTTCCCCGAGATGTACGCCGCGGAGCTGTCGGCCAACGAGCCGCTGCGCCGCGAGCTGGCGTCGTTCACCGGCCCCGTCTACGCCGAGTGCGCGGGCCTGCTGTACCTGGCGCGCGAGCTGGACGGCGCGCCCATGTGCGGGGTGCTGGGGGACGTGACCGCGACGATGGCCCCGCGGCTGACGCTGGGCTACCGGTCGGCGGTCGCGGTGTCGGACTCGGTGGTGGCGCGCACGGGCGAGCGGGTGCGCGGGCACGAGTTCCACCGCACCGTCACCGACCCCGGCCACGGCCCCACCCCGGCGTGGCAGTGGTCGCCGTCCGGGCCGGAGGGGTTCGTGCAGGGGGCGTGCGTCGCGTCCTACCTGCACCTGCACTGGGCCGGAGCGCCGCACTTGGCGCGGAGGATGGTGGACTCGTGCCGATGACGTCGATCAGCGGGAGCGGACCGGTGAAAAGCGCCTTCCGCCAACCCGTCCGCCTCGAAGGGGAGCGGGTGGTGGTGCGTCCGTTCGAGCCGGACGACGCCGCCGCCCTCATCGACGTGGTCAGGGCGGGCGAGGACATCCTGCCGCCGACCTTCCCGCGCGAGCCGAACCCCGACACCCTGGCCCCGTGGCCGGACGGACAAGTGCACCTTCCCCAGCGGGAGGGCACCGGCGTCCACTTCGCGGTGACCGACCGCGCCACCGGCGGTTTCGCCGGGACGATCGGGCTGTTCCGCGTGGACTGGTCGCAGCTCACCTGCGAGGTCGGCTACGGCATGCGCCCGTCCTGGCGCGGACGCGGCTACGCCACCGAGGCGCTGACCCTCGTCTCGCGGTGGGCGCTGCGCACCTGCGGCCTGCACCGGATCGAGCTGCGCGCCCCGACCGCCGACCGCGGCTCCCTGCGCGTGGCCGAGAAAAGCGGCTTCCGGCGCGAGGGAGTCGCGCGCGGCGCCGAGCGCGGCATTGACGGCGAGCAGCGGGACCAGGCCGTCTACGCCCTCCTGCGCCCCGACCTGGACGACGCGCCGCCCGGGCACCCGCCACGCCTGGTCGGCCTGGGAGTCGGGCCGGGCGACCCGGAGCTGGTCACCGCCAAGGCGGTGCGGATCCTGGGCGAGGCCGACGTGGTGCTGGTCCCGGTGATGTCGCTGGACGAGGAGGGCCGCGCCGAATCGGTCGTCCGCGCCTACACCGGCAAGGCCGAACGGGTCGTGTTCGCGCTGAACGACCGCGGCGGCGTCACCGGACGGCGGGCGGCGGCCTGGGATGGGGCGGCCGACCGCGTCCTGCGCGCCTTCGCCGACGGCGCGCGCACGGTCGCGTTCGCCACCATCGGCGACCCCAACGTCTACTCCACCTTCACCTACCTCGCCCAGACGGTGCGCGAGCGGCGTCCGGACACGGTCGTGGAGACCGTCCCCGGCATCACCGCCATGCAGGACCTGGCGGCGCGTTCGGGCACCGTGCTCGCCGAGGGCGCCGAGTCGGTGGGGCTGGTGCCGCTGACCGGTGGCGTGGCCGCGTTCCGCGCCGCCCTGGACGCCTGCGACACCGTCGTGGCCTACAAGTTCGGCTCGGTCGCCGACGAGGTGATCGGCGCGCTCAAGGACGCGGGACGGCTGGACGACGCCGTCTACGGCGCGCGGCTCGGCCTGCCCGGCGAGGACGTGCGGCCCGCACGCGACCTCGACGGGCCCGTCCCGTACCTGTCCACGCTGATCGTGCCGGGCCGCCGCACCACCCGAGGAGGAAAGATCGCATGACGGGCCCACGGGTGACCGGACGGGTGCTGTTCGTGGGCGCCGGGCCGGGCGCCGCCGACCTGCTGACGTTCCGCGCGGCCCGCGCCATCGCCGCCGCCGACGTGGTGATCTGGGCGGCCAGCCTGGTGCACCCGGACGTGCTGGAGCACGCCCGCCCGGACGCGGAGATCGTCGACTCGGCGCGGCTGCCGATGGAGGGCGTCCTGCCGTACTACGAGCGCGCCGCCGCCGAGGGCCTCACCGTCGCCCGCGTCCACTCCGGCGATCCGGCGCTGTGGGGCGCGCTGCAGGAGCAGCTCGACCGCTGCCGCGAACTGGGCCTGGAGACCGAGGTGATCCCGGGCGTGTCCAGCTTCAGCGCGGTCGCGGCGGCCGTGCAGCGCGAGCTGACCGTCCCGGAGGTGGCGCAGTCGGTGATCCTGACCCGGCTGGGCGGAGGCAAGACGCCGATGCCGCCGGGGGAGGAGGTCCGCGAGTTCGCCCGGCACGGCGCGACCATGGCGCTGTTTCTGTCGGCGGCCCGGTCCGGGCAGCTGCAGGACGAGCTGCTGGAGGGCGGCTACCCCGAGGACACCCCCTGCGTGGTGGCCTACCGCTGCACCTGGCCGGACGAGCTGGTGCTCCGCTGCACGCTGGGCGAGCTGGCCGCCACCGTCAAGGCGCACAAGCTGTGGAAGCACACGCTGGTGCTGGTCGGCCCCGCCCTGGCCGCCGAGGGCACCCGCTCGCACCTGTACCACCCCGGTCATTTCCACGGTTTCCGGCGCGCCGAGCCCGCGGCCCGCCGCCGGCTCCGAGAGGCTCGACGCCCATGATCTGCGGAGGGCGGCCATGAGCGACGACGGCAGGGAGCTTCGGGAACCGGACCTGCCGCGCACGATGAAGGCGCGGCGGAAGGCGCTGCGGACGGGCTGGACGACCGGCACGTGCGCGTCGGCGGCGGCCAAGGCGGCGACGCGGCTGCTGCGCGGCGGGGATCCGCCCGGGTACGTGGAGGTCGCGCTGCCGTCCGGCAACCGGGTCACGTTCCGGGTGGAGGAGGCCGGCGTGGACGCCGGGCGCGGCCGGGCGCGGGCGGTGGTGGTCAAGGACGCCGGCGACGACCCAGACGTCACGCACGGCGCGCACATCACCGCGGACGTGTCGTGGCGGGGCGAGCCGGGCCTGGACCTGGACGGCGGCGAGGGCGTCGGCGTGGTCACCAAACCGGGCCTGGGCCTGGAGCTCGGCGGCCCGGCGATCAACCCCGTCCCGCGCAAGATGATCACGCAGGCGGTGGCGGAGGCGCTGGCCGGCGCGCCGCTGGACGGCCCGCCCGACCCGCGCGCGGTCGCCGACCCCGCGACCGGGCGGGGCGTCCGCGTGGTGATCTCGGTGCCCGAAGGGGAGCGGATGGCGCGCAAGACCACCAACCGGCGCCTGGGCATCCTCGGCGGCATCTCCATCCTCGGCACGACCGGCATCGTCCGGCCGTTCTCCACCGCGTCGTGGCGGGCCAGCGTCGAGCAGGCGGTGTCGGTCATGGCGGCGCAGGGCGAGACGACGCTGGTGCTGTGCACGGGCGGCCGCACCGAGAAGGGCGCGATGAGGCTGCTGCCGCGCCTGCCCGAGGTGTGCTTCGTGGAGGTCGGCGACTTCACCGGGGCGGCGCTGCGCCGCGCGGTCGAGCACGGGCTGACGCAGGTGGTGTTCGTCGGCATGGCGGGCAAGCTCACCAAGCTCGCCTCCGGGGTGCTGATGACGCACTACACGCGCTCGCGCATCGACACCGGCCTGCTCGGCGAGATCACCGCGGCGATGGGCGGGCCGCCGGAACTGGCCGAGCGGGTCGCCGCCGCCAACACCGCCCGGCACGCCTACGAGCTGTGGGAGGAGGCCGGGCTGCTGGGGCCGTGCGGGCGGGAGCTGTGCCGCCGCGTCGCCGGGGTGCTGGAGCGCTTCGCCGCCGAGGCCGCCGGCGGGGGCCGCAGCCCGATCGCCGCCCAGGTGGTGCTGGTCGACTTCACCGGCGAGCGCATGGTCGGCATGTACGGGCGGGTGGCGCGGCAGCGGTGAAAGCCATGATCACGGTGATCGGATACGACGGGTCGCCGCTGCCCGACGCGGCCCGCACCGCCCTGGAGGGCGCTGCGCTCGTCGTGGGCGGCGCCCGGAACCTGGCGGCCGTCCCCGTTCCCGACACGGCCCGCCGCGTCGTCCTGGGCGACCTCGCCGCCGCCCTGGACGAGATCGACGCCGCCGGGGCCGAGACGAACGTCGCGGTGGTGGCCAGCGGCGACCCGGGGTTCTTCGGCATCGTGCGGGCGCTGCGGGAGCGGGGGCACCGCCCGCTCGTGCTCCCGGCGCTGTCGTCGGTGGCGCGGGCGTTCGCGCGCGCCGGACTGCCCTGGGACGATGCGCTGGTGGTGTCCGCGCACGGACGCCAGTCGCGCCGCGCCGTGAACGCGTGCCGGGCCCACCCCAAGGTCGCCGTGCTGACCGCCCCGGGCTTCGGGCCCGCCGAACTGGCGCGCGAGCTGTTCCCCCAGACGCCCCGCACGTTCGTGGTGTGCGAGAACCTGGGCGAGCCCGACGAACGCGTGGTGCACGTGCGTCCCGCCGAGGCCACCACGCGGCCCTGGCGCGACCCCAATGTCGTGCTGGTGCTGGACCCGTCCCGTTCGGTCGGCGCCAAGGGATGGATCGCCGGGACGCCGCCGGGCCCCGCGGGCTGGGCGCTGCCGGAGGAGGCGTTCGACCACCGCGACTCGATGGTGACCAAGGCGGAGGTGCGGGCGTTCGCACTGGCCAAGCTCGGGCCGCGCGTGGGCGACATGGTGTGGGACGTGGGCGCCGGCAGCGGTTCCGTGGCGATCGAATGCGCCCGCTTCGGCGCCGCCGTGGTGGCCGTCGACCGGGACGCGGCGTCGTGCGAACGCATCCGCGCCAACGTGCGCGCGCACGGGGTGAAGGTCGCCGTGTCCCGGGGGGAGGCCCCCCGCGTGCTGGAGCACCTCCCCGAGCCCGACGCGGTGTTCGTCGGGGGCGGCGGGCCGCAGGTGGTGCGCGCGTGCGCGGCCCGGGCGCTGCGCACCGTCGTCGTCGCGCTGGCGGCCGCGGAACGCCTGCGGCCGACCCTGGACGCCCTCACCGCCGAGGGCCTTACCGCCCAGGCCGTCCAACTCCAGGCCAACCGGCTGTCCCCCCTGCCCGGGGACGTGCACCGCCTGGCCGCGACCAACCCGGTGTTCGTGGTGTGGGGCGACCGCGAGCCGCCCCCCATGCCCTCTGCCCGCAACCACCGCGCGGCGCGCCGCCCCCAGACCATCGCCGAACTTCCGGACGACAGCCACACGAGGAGCGCACAGTGACGATCGGCATAGTCGCGGCCACCGCGGGCGGCCGCACCGCCGCCGACGCGCTCGCCGCCGCCTGGCCCGGCCAGGTGCGCCTGTTCACCGACGTCAAGGCCGCCGACGGGCTGCGCGAGGCGTGGCGGACGTGCGACGCCATCGTCAGCTTCCTGGCCGTGGGCGCGACGGTGCGCGTGCTGGCGCCGCTGCTGGAACGCAAGGCGACCGACCCTGCCGTGGTGTGCGTGGACGAGGGCATGCAGTTCGCCGTCGCTCTGCTCGGCGGCCACCACGGCGCCAACGAGCTCACCCACCGGCTGGCCGGCGTGCTCGGCTGCACCCCCGTCGTCACCACCGCCAGCGACCAGGCCAACGTCACGCCCCTGGACTCCTACGGCGCCGACCTCGGCTTCACCGTGCACAACCCCGACATGCTCCCCTACGTCGGCGCGGCCGTGCTGTCCGGCGAGCCGGTGCTGCTGGAGGGCGCCGACGACTGGCCGCTGCCCCCGCTGCCGCCCAACGTCCGCCCGTGGTTCGACGACGCCGGTCCGTCCGTCGGGATCCTGGTCACCGACGGCGCCGAGATCGAGTGCGTGTGCCACGAGGACTGGTTCGGCAACCGGCTCGTCTACCGGCCCCCGTCGCTGGTCGTCGGCGTCGGGTCGGCGCGCGGCGTCGCCGCCGACGAGATCGACGAGCTGATCGGCCTGGCGCTGGACATACCGGGCCTGGCCGCGGAGTCGGTGCGCTGCCTGGCGACCGTCGACCGCAAGGCCGACGAGGAGGGCATCCTGGAGGCGGCGCGGCGGCGCGGCTGGCAGGTCGTCGCCTACCCGGCCGAGGTGCTCGCCCGCGTCGAGGTGCCCAACCCGTCGCCGGTCGTGGCGGCCGAGGTCGGCACGCCCAGCGTCGCCGAGGCGGCCGCCCTGCACGCGGCCCGCACCTTCGGCCGCGCCGCCGAGCTGGTCACCGAGAAGACCAAGTCGGCCAACGCCACCGCCGCCGTCGCCCGGCTGCGGCCGCGCGGGCGGCTGAGCATCGTCGGGCTCGGACCGGGCGCCCGCGACCTGCTCACCCCGCGCGCCGCCGAGACGCTGCGGCGCTCGTCGGTCGTGGTCGGCCTGGACCAGTACCTCGACCAGGTCCGCGACCTGCTGCGCCCCGGCACGCGCGTGCTCGGCAGCGGGCTCGGCCGGGAGGAGGAACGCGCGCGCACCGCCGTGCGGGAGGCCGCGGCCGGACGCGCCGTCGCGCTCATCGGCTCCGGCGACGCCGGCGTGTACGCGATGGCGAGCCCCGCGCTGGAGATGCTCGCCGCGGAAGGCGCCGCGCACGCCGTGGACGTCGACGGCGTTCCCGGCATCACCGCCGCTGCGGCCGCGTCCGCCCTGCTCGGCGCGCCGCTGGGGCACGACCACGCCTACGTGTCGCTGTCGGACCTGCACACACCCTGGGAGGTCATCGAACGCCGCGTCCACGCCGCCGCCGAGGGCGACTTCACCGTCTGCTTCTACAACCCGCGCAGCCGCGCCCGCGACTGGCAACTGGCCGAGGCGCTGCGCATCCTGGCCGGGCACCGCCCGCCGCACACCCCGGTGGGCCTGGTCCGCAACGCCACCCGCCCGGACGAGTCGGTCACCCTCACCACGCTCGCGGACGTGGACCCCGCGCAGGCCGACATGTACACCGTCGTCCTGGTCGGCTCCAGCCGCAGCCGGGCCATGGCGGGCCGCTTCGTCACCCCCCGGGGCTACCGATGGGCGTAGCAGACGCACCCCGACGGGACGCACGCCGCCGGGGCGCGCGCCGTGACAGGCTTGGCGTGATCGTCACGGACCGGTGCCGAGGATGCGGCGCGTGCCTGCTCACCTGCCCCGAACACGCGATCCGCCCGCACGGGCAGCCGCTGCAGGTGCTGGACGCGCTGTGCACCGGCTGTGGCGAGTGCATCGAGGTATGCCCCGCCGACGCCATCGAGGAGTGCCCATGAGCGCGCGCCAGCCCCACCCCATCGAGGTGCGGTCCTACGAGATCCTGCGGTCCCGCGTCGACCTGTCGCCGATGCCGCCGCTGTGGCGCGCCGTGGCCGAACGGGTCATCCACGCCAGCGCCGACCTGGAGTACGCGGTGGACCTGGTCACCACGGAAGAGCACCTGGCGCGCGGCCTGGCGGCGCTGCGCTCGGGCGCGCCGATCGTCACCGACGTGGGCATGGTCGCCGCCGGCATCACCGAACGCCAGACGCTGTGCCACATCGGCGACCCGGCCGCCGCCCGGCTGGCGCGCGCGGCGGGCATCACCCGCTCGGCCGCCGCCGTCCGCCTCTCCTACGCCGAGGTCGGCCCGGGCGCGGTGTGGGTCGTCGGCTGCGCCCCCACCGCCCTGTTCGAGATCATCGAACGCAAGGTCGCGCCCGCGCTGGTCATCGGGCTGCCGGTCGGGTTCGTCGGCGCCGCCGAGGCCAAGGAGGCGCTGCGCGCCAGCGGCCTGCCCCAGCTCAGCAACGTCTCGGAGAAGGGCGGCTCCGCGGTCGCGGCGGCGGCCGCCAACGCGCTCCTCTACTACGAGGGGGACCCCGTGACAACGCAGGAAACCTCATGACAGCGCAGGAACAGGACCGCGGCGCGCCCCGGGCGCGCCGGAGCAGAACGGGGAACGCAGTGAAACCGCCCATGCTGGTGGTCGGACACGGTACGCGGGACGAGGCGGGCGTCGCGGAGTTCGGCAGGTTCGTCGAACGGTTGCGCCGCCGGATGGCGGTGGACGTGGCGGGCGGGTTCATCGAACTGTCCCCGCCGCCGCTGACGGAGGCGGTCGCCGACCTCTACGGCAGCGGCCACCGCTCCCTGACCGCCGTGCCGCTGGTGCTGGTGTCGGCCGGGCACGGCAAGGGCGACATTCCCGGGGCCATGGCACGCGAGCTGGTGCGCCACCCCGGCCTGTCGTACCGCTACGGCCGCCCCCTGGGGCCGCACCCGACCCTGCTGGCCCTGTTGCAGGAACGCCTGGACGCGGTGCTGCCCGACGCGGACCGCACGCCCGACACGGCGGTGCTGCTGGTCGGCCGGGGATCGACCGACCCCGACGCCAACGCCGAGGTGCACAAGGTCGCCCGGCTGTTCTGGGAGGGACGCGGCGCCTCCGGCCTCGACCAGGGGCACGGGCTGCTGTGCGTGGAACCGGCGTTCATCTCCCTGGCGCGCCCCAGCGTCACCGAGGGACTGGAACGTTGCCGGAGGCTGGGCGCACACCGCGTCGTCGTGCTGCCCTACTTCCTGTTCCCGGGCGTGCTCCCCGACCGCGTGGCCGACGAGGCCCGCGCCTACGGCGCCGCGCACCCGGACGTGGACGTGCGCGTCGCCGACGTCATCGGCGACTGCGACGGACTGGCGGACGTGGTGGCCGAACGCTACGAGGAGGCCCTCGCCGGAGATCTGCGCATGAACTGCGACACCTGCGTCTACCGCGTCGCCCTGCCCGGCTTCGAGGACCGCGTCGGCGCCCCCCAGACCCCGCACCACCACCCCGACGACCCCTCCGCCCACGGACACGGACACGCCCATGCGCACTGACCCGCCGCGCGCCGACTCCGCACGCGCCGACTCCGCACGCGCTGAATCTGCACGCGTTGACTCTGCACGTGCCGACTCCGCACGCGCTGGCTCTGTACGTGCCGGCGACGTCGATCTGCGGCATCACGGGGACGCCGAGGTCGCATCCGGACTCGTCGACTTCGCGGTGAACGTCCGCCCCGGCACGCCCCCGGAGTGGCTGGCCGAACGGCTGCGCGCGTCCGTGGCCGACCTCGCCGCCTACCCCGACCCCGGCCCGGCCCGCAGCGCGGTGGCCCGCAGGCACGGCCGCGCGGTGGAGGAGGTCCTGCTCACCTCCGGCGCCGCCGAGGCGTTCGTGCTGCTGGCCCGGGCGCTGCGGCCGCGGCGCGCCGCGATCGTCCACCCCCAGTTCACCGAACCCGAGGCCGCCCTGCGCGCCGCCGGGCACGCCGTGCACCGCGTGATCCTCGGCAAGGACTTCACTCTGGACCCCGACGCCGTGCCCCGCGGCGCCGACCTCGTCGTCGTCGGCAACCCCACCAACCCGACCTCCGTGCTGCACCCGGCCGAGACCATCGCCGCCCTGGCCCGCCCCGGCCGCACCGTGGTGGTGGACGAGGCGTTCATGGACTGCGTGCCCGGCGAACCGGAGACCCTCGCCGCGACGCTCCCGCCGGGGGTCGTCGTCATCCGCAGCCTCACCAAGACGTGGGGGCTCGCGGGCCTGCGCGCCGGATACGTCCTCGCCGAACCCGCGCTCATCGAACGGCTGGCCGAGGCGCAGCCCCTGTGGGCGGTGTCCACCCCCGCCCTCGTCGCGATCCAGGCGTGCTGCGAACCGTCCGCACTGGCCGAGGCGGAGCGGTGGGCCGCGGACCTGGCCGCCGAACGCGACCGCCTGGCCGGAGAGCTGAGCGCACGCGGACTGTACGTGGTGCCCCAGGCGCGCGCGTCGTTCCTGTGCCTCAACATGCCCGACGCCCTGGGAGTCCGCGCCCTGCTCCGCGAACGCGGATACGCCGTACGGCGCGGCGACACCTTCCCCGGGCTCGGCCCCGACTGGCTGCGCGTCGCCGTCCGCGACCGCGCCACCAACGACGCACTCCTGGGGGCGCTCGGTGAACTCGGCATCTGAGCCCGCCGGCCCCTACCCGGAGCCGGTGCGCCAGGCCGTCTACCGGGCGATCGCCGAACGGCGCGACATGCGCACCGGCTTCCTGCCCGACCCCGTGGACGACGCCGTCCTCACCAGGGTGCTGGAGGCCGCGCACCGCGCCCCGTCCGTCGGGCTGACCCAGCCCTGGGACTTCATCGTCATCCGCGACCCGCAGCGGCGCGCGCGCATCGGCGCCCTGGCCGACCGGCAGCGCGCCGTCTACGCCGAGACCCTGACCGCCCCGCGCGCCGCCGCGTTCGACCGGCTCAAGGTCGAGGCCATCCGCGAGGCCCCGGTGAACATCGCCGTCACCTGCGACCCCACCCGGGGCGGCCGCAACCCTCTCGGCCGCCACGCCCAGCCCCGCACCGCCCACTACTCGGTCGCCTGCGCCGTGCAGAACCTGTGGCTGGCCGCACGCGCCGAAGGGCTCGGCGTCGGCTGGGTCAGCTTCTTCGACGAACGGGAACTGGCCGACGAGCTCGGCCTCCCCGGCCACGTGGACGTCGTCGCCTACCTGTGCGTCGGCCACGTTGCCGACTTTCCGCCCGCGCCCCAGCTCGCCCTGACCGGCTGGGCCCGCCGCCGCCCCCTCGCCTGGGCCGTGCACGACGAGCGGTACGGGCGGCGCGCCCTGCCAGGAGAGGACACCATGGACCTGATCGAGCAGACCATCGCCGCCATCCGGCCCCTGGACCGGGCCGCCATGCGCGACGCCCGCGACCACCAGGCCCGGCTCACCAAGCCGCCGGGGTCCCTCGGCGTCCTCGAAGAGGTGTCGGTGCGGCTCGCCGGGCTGGCCGGGAGCTGCCCCCCGCCGGTCCCCGAACCGGCCGCCGTCGCGGTCTTCGCCGCCGACCACGGCGTCCACGCCCAGGGCGTCACCCCCTGGCCGCAGGAGGTCACCGCGCAGATGGTGGCCAACTTCCTGGCCGGCGGCGCGGTCGTCAACGCGTTCGCCGCCCAGGTCGGCGCCGAGGTCAGCGTGGTCGACGTCGGCGTGGCCCGCGACCTGGACCCCGCCCCCGGGCTGCTGCCCCGCAAGGTCGCCTACGGCACCGCCGACATGACCGCCGGCCCCGCGATGACCGCCGAGCAGGCCCGCCGCGCCGTCGAGACCGGCATCGAGGTCGCCCGCGACCTGGTCTCGGCCGGGGCGCGCTGCCTGCTCACCGGCGACATGGGCATCGCCAACACCACGGCCTCGGCCGCCCTGGTCGCCGCGTTCACCGGCCGTCCGCCCGAAGAGGTCACCGGCCGCGGCACCGGCATCGACGACGCCACCCACGCCCACAAGATCGACGTCGTGCGCGCCGCCCTCGCCCGCCACGGACTGGACGGCGGCGACGGCGCGGCCGCCGCACGCGACCCCCTCGCCGCGCTGGCCGCCGTCGGCGGCCTGGAGCACGCCGCCCTGGCCGGATTCCTGCTCGGCGCGGCCGCCCTGCGCGTCCCCGTCGTGCTGGACGGGGTGATCGCCGGAGCCGCCGCGCTGGTCGCCGCGGCGCTGTGCCCCGACGCGCTCTCGGCGTGTGTCGCGGGACATCGTTCTGCCGAGCCCGGACATTCGGCTACCGTTGCTCACCTGGGGCTTCGTCCTCTGGTGGACCTGGAGCTGCGGCTGGGGGAGGGCACCGGCGCCCTGCTCGCCCTGCCGCTGGTCCAGGGCGCGGTCCGGGTGCTGCACCGGGTCGCCACCTTCGACGCGGCCGGGGTGAGCGGCAAGGACGCCGCACCGACGGCGGAGCCCCCGCACGGTGACGACGGCGACGAGGAGTGACTGGGTGGGAGCACTCTCCATGAGCACCTCAACCCGAGTACCTTTGATCCACATACACCCTTGTCCGTCCCCGGCGTCCCGGAACGCCTGCCAAGCCCCGATCGAGAGAGCGACGTGCCCCCCTACCTGCTAGGACTGCGACTGAGCGGACGGAAGGTCCTCGTCGTCGGCGGGGGCCGGGTGGCTCAGCGCCGCGTCCCGGCGCTGCTGGCCGCGGGCGCCGCGGTGCGGCTGGTCGCCCCCGAGGTCACGCCGTCCCTCGAAGACCTGGTCGACGCCCGGGGCGGGGACGGCGCCGGGCAGATCGTCTGGCACCGGCGGCCCTACCGCGACGGCGACTGCGCCGGAGCCTGGCTGGTGCAGGCCCTCACCGACGACGCCAAGGTCAACGCGGCCGTCGCCGCCGAGGCCGAGCGGACCCGCGTCTGGTGCGTGCGCGCCGACGACGCCGAGTCGTCCGCCGCCTGGACCCCGGCGAGCGGGCAGGTCGGCGACACCACCGTGGGCGTGCTGGCGGGCGGCGACCCGCGGCACGCCGCCGGCGTGCGCGACGCGATCGTCGACGGGCTGCGCGACGCCACCCTCGAAGCGCGGCACCACCGCCGCAAACCGGTCGGGGTGGCACTGGTCGGCGGCGGCCCCGGCGACCCCGGCCTGATCACCGTGCGCGGGCGGCAGCTGCTCGCCCAGGCCGACGTGGTGGTCACCGACCGGCTCGCCCCCCGCGAACTGCTGGACGAGCTGCCCGCCGACACCGAGGTGATCGACGCCGCCAAGATCCCCTACGGGCGGACCGTCACCCAGGAGCGCATCAACGACTACCTCGTCGAGCACGCCCGGCAGGGCCGCTTCGTGGTGCGGCTCAAGGGCGGCGACCCGTTCGTGTTCGGCCGCGGCGCCGAGGAGGTGCTGCACTGCGCCCGGCACGGCATCCCGGTCACGGTCGTGCCCGGCATCACCAGCGCCGTGGCGGTGCCGTCGGCCGCGGGCATCCCGGTCACCCACCGCGGCGTCACCCAGGAGTTCCACGTGGTGTCGGCGCACGTCCCCCCGGGCGACCCGGCCTCCACCGTCGACTGGCCCGCGCTCGGCCGCGCGACCGGCACCCTGGTGCTGCTGATGGCGGTGGAGCGGATGACGCTCATCGCCGAGACCCTCATACGCTATGGTCGTTCGTCCACCACGCCCGTCGCCGTGATCCAGGAAGGCACCCTCCCGGGGCAGAAGGCGCTGACGGCCACGCTGGGCACGGTGGCCGGTGAGATGGCCGCGGCCGGGATCCGGCCGCCGGCGATCGTGGTCGTGGGCGATGTGGTGAACGTGGCACGAGAGATCGACATGATTCGAACGGACATGGGGCGGGATCCGTGACCAGGTACTTGACGGGAGAATCGGTCGGCCGCCTCTGGGCCGTGGCGTCCCGCCGGGGTGCCACGTGAGCGGCGCCGTAGGAGTCCCAGGGCGGCGCTCCGGGCAGGACGTCGCCGCTGAGGAGACCGCCTCCTCGGCCGCACCCGCGGACACCGAACCGGGCGCTGAGCGGCCCGGCGACGGGACGTCCGGGGGCGGCAGACCGGCCAAGGGCAAGGGCGCGTCCCCGAAGAAGGGCGGGCCGTCCGAAAAGCCGGACGACGCCCCCGTCGCAGGTGCGCCGCGGCCCCGGGACGCCTCAGCCGGGCAGGAGCAGCCCCTGCCCCCCGGCGCCGTGGACCTCTCCCAGACCGAGGCGCTGTCCGGCCGCGAGGCCTCGCCTTCCGCCCGGCGCCGCGGGACGGTGCGCCAGGGCGAGCTGATCCGCGCCCTGCGCACCCTGCGCGACCAGCTCGGCGCCTTCGAGCTGGTGCTGGACGTGCCCGGCGTCGAGGAGGCCCGCGAGGCCCAACTCCAGATCCGCAACCAGCTCGACGACTACGTGCTGCCCCGCATCCAGGCGGCCGGCACACCCATGCTGGTCGTCCTCGGCGGCTCCACCGGCGCGGGCAAGTCCACCCTGGTCAACACGCTCGTCGGGTCCCGTGTCAGCGCCACCGGCGTGCTGCGCCCCACCACCAGCAGCCCCATCCTGGTGTGCCACCCCGACCACGCCCAGTGGTTCCTGGAGGGGCCGCTGCTGCCCGGCATGGGCCGCGTCCCCGGCCCCGCGCCCGACGCCATCGCCGGCGACCAGCTCGTCATCATCTCCAGCGACGCGCTGCCGCCCGGCCTGGCCCTGCTCGACAGCCCCGACTTCGACTCGGTCTTCGAGGACCACTACGAGTTCGCCACCAAGCTGATGGCGGCCGCCGACGTGTGGCTGTGCGTCACCACCGCCGCCCGCTACGCCGACGCCATGGTGTGGCAGATGCTGCAGCGCGCCCGCGACAACGGCGCCACCATCGGCGTCGTGCTGTCGCGGGTGCCGCAGGGCGCGGGCGCCGAGGTCGTCGACCACTTCGCCGAGATGCTCACCGAGCACGGCGTCGGCGACGCGCGCCGCTTCACCATCCCCGAGACCCGGGTCGAGGACTCCCGGCTGCCCGAGGAGACCGTCGAGGACCTGCGCGAATGGCTGGTCGGCGTGGCCGAGGACGCCGAGGGCCGGCACATCGTCATCGAGGACACCCTCGCCGGCGTCCTGGACAGCTTCCGCACCCGCGTCCCCGAACTGGCCAAGCACGTCGAGACGCAGGTCGAGCAGCGCGCCGAGCTGGCCCGGCTGGTCGAGTCGGCCTACTCCACCGCCCTGGCCGAACTGGACGAGTCCACCCGCAACGGCTCGCTGCTGCGCGGCGAGGTGCTGGCCCGCTGGCAGGACTTCGCGGGCACCGGCGACCTGCTGCGCTCCCTGCACATCCGCGGCCGCGGCGCCCGGCGTTCCAACCGGCGTCGCAAGGGCAGCCCCACCCGGGTGCGGGCCCTCAAGAGCGCCCTGCGCGCCGGGCTGGAGTCGCTCATCCAGTCGTCCGCCGAGCACGCCGCCGAGCAGGTCATCGCCCGGTGGCGGGAACACCCCGCGGGCGGGCACGTGCTGGCCGGCCCCGCCGCCGACATGGGGCACGCCTCGCCCGAGCTGTCGCGCCGCATCACCCGCGCCGTCAGCGCCTGGCAGGACCACGTGCACGAGCTGGTCCGCACCGAGGGCGTCACCAAGCGCTCGGTCGCCAAACTCGTCTCGTTCGACACCGAGGCCCTGTCGCTGGTGCTGACGATCGGCCTGCTCGGCTACGGCACCGCCGACGTCGCCGTCGAAGGCGGCACCAGCGCCGTGCCGCAGCGGCTGCTCAAGGCGCTGTTCGGAGCCGAGTCGCTGCGCGGCATGGGCGCCAAGGCCCGCGCCGACCTGCGCAGCCGCATCGGGATGCTGTTCGACGAGGAGGCCATCCGCTTCGGGCAGGCGCTCGACGCGGCCGGCATCCCCGACGAGACCGTCCCCGTCCAGCTCTACCAGGCCACCTACGACCTTGAGGTTGCCCGATGACCACCTCGGCGCTCCCCGTGAACCCGTCGCCGGGCTCCGGCGCGACGCCGCCCGCGGCCGGCTCCGCCACCGAGCCCGAGCAGGCCGCGGCGCCCGCGCTGACCGAACGGCTCGACCACCTCGACGCGCTCGTGCGCCTCGGCACCGGCCGACTCGACCAGCCGCTGCTGGACGAGGCGCGGAGCCTGCTCGACCGCGCCGGCCAGCGGCTGCGGCTGTCCGGCGAGCACACCGTCGTCACCCTGGCCGGCGGCACCGGCAGCGGCAAGTCGTCGCTGTTCAACGCCATCTGCGGGCTGGAGCTGTCGCCCACCGGCATGCGCCGCCCCATGACGTCCCGCGCGCACGCCTGCGTGTGGGGCCTGGACGGCGCCGGCCCGCTGCTCGACTGGCTCGACGTCGACAAGCGGCACCGCTACGCCCGCGCCAGCGCCCTCGACCTGGAACGCGCCGACAGCTCCCTGCAGGGCCTGGTGCTGCTCGACCTGCCCGACCACGACTCCATCCGGGCCGTGCACCGCGCCGAGGTCGACCGCTTCGTCACCGTCGCCGACCTGCTGGTCTGGGTCGTCGATCCGCAGAAGTACGCCGACGCCGCCCTGCACCGCGACTACATCGTCCCGTTCGCCCGGCACGCCGGCGTCACCCTCATCGTGCTGAACCAGATCGACCGGCTGCAGCCCGGCGAGGCCGACGACTGCGTGGCCGACCTGCGCCGCCTGCTGGAGGCCGAGGGCCTTTCCGACCCGCGCATCATCACCACCTCCGCGGTGAGCGAGGACGGCGTGCGCGGCTTCCGGGACGTCCTGGTGGACACCGTCGCCGCCCGCCGCGCCCGCACCCAGCGCCTGGCCGCCGACATCGACCGGCTCGCCGAGCGGTTCGCCGCCCACCGCCCGCCCGCCGACATCCCGTCCGGCGTCGACGCCCCGCGCCGCGACGGGCTCGTCCAGGCCCTCACCGACGCGGCCGGGGCGCCCGCCGTCGCCGAGGCCATGGAGAGCGCCTACGAGCTGCGCGCCGCCGACTTCATCGGCTGGCCGGTCCAGGCCCTGGTGACGCGGCTGCGCAGCGACCCGCTGCGCCGCATGCGCCTCACCGAGCTGCGCGAGGAACTGCGCGGCGCCTTCACCGGCCCGGTCGGCGCCCAGCAGGGCGACGTCGACACCGCCCTGCAGGGCGTCACCGACGGCGTCACCGCCGACCTGCCCGCCCCCTTCGCCCGCTCGGTGCGCGCCGCCGCCCGCACCCACGCCGCCGAACTGCCCGAGGCGCTCGGCACCGCGGTGCGCGAGGCGCTGCCCACCTTCAACCAGGTGCCGCGCTGGTGGTGGCTGGTCAAGACCTGGCAGTACTTCCTGGTGCTGGTGAGCGTGCTCGGCGTCGCGTGGATCGTCCTGCTGGTGGTGTACGGCGCCGCCGGGGGAGAGTCGGGCAACCCGCTGCTCGGCGAGACCGGCCTGATCCCGTACGTGGCCGTGCTGGTGGTGTGCACCCTCGGCATGGGAGCGCTCACCGCGTCCGCCTGCCGCAACCTGGTGGCGCTGCAGTCCGCCAAGCACGGCGACCGCATGGAAGAGCACATGCGCGAACGCATCACCGAGGTCGCCGAGTCCAAGGTCCTGGCCCCGGTGGCCGACGAACTGAAGCTGTGCGCCGAGTTCCGCGACCACGTCGACGCGGTCAAGGGCTGAGTTATCCACAATCGCGCGGCGGCCTTCTCTCGCCGGTTGCGCTCCGCGACGCTGGAGTGACAGCACGAGAGGAGGCCACGTTGAACGAGGCGCACATCACCGTGATCGGCTGGGTCGCCGCCGACCCGTACTACACCGTCACCGCCAACGGCACCCCGTTCCTGTCGCTGCGGGTCGCCTGCACGCCGCGCCGCTACGACCGCGCCACCGGCCAGTGGCAGGACCTGGACACCATGTTCCTGACGGTCAACTGCTGGCGGCATCTCGCCGACAACGTCAACGGCTCGGACCTGCGGCGCGGCCAGCCCGTCGTGGTCACCGGCCGGCTGCGCATCCGCCAGTACGAAAAGGACGGCCAGTGGCGGTTCTCCGCCGAGATCGAGGCCAGCACGCTCGGCCACGACCTCAACCGCGGCACCGCCGAGTTCCGCCCCGTCCTGCGCGGCAACGCCCTCACCGACGACGACCGCCGCGAGGCCCAGGAGGTCGCCGACCAGTGGGCCCTGGGCGGCTCCGACCAACCCGCCGCCGACCCCACCGCCGAAGCCGCCGAAGCCGCCTGACCTGGGCCCGTGCCCGGACCCGTCCATGCCCCCACCACGCGCCCCGGGCCTGCGGACGACCTGTACGGCGTCCGGAGGGCCGCTGGCTCGTCGCCCAGAACCGACCGGATCCGCGCAGCGGGCTTCGCGGCACGGCGGGGCGGGGCCTGTCCGCCCTTGCTGCGGTCACGTGAGCGGACGCGACGGGCGGCTGCGGGGGTGCGGTGGCGGTGGTGGCGTTATGCGGATTATTCTCGCGTGCCTCATGAAAACGATGTCCGTCAATGGGCCCGATGCCGCACTGATATCTCGTGATTTCAGGGCAAGCGTTCGATCTGCTGCCGGCGGCGAGGGGTGAAAGAGCAAAGCCGCGGGCGCAGCCTTCGCGTCCGCCGCGCGACCGAGGTCCGCCAGGGGTCGGCGATACTCGACGAGAACGAGTTCCGGATTTTTGCGGCGCCGTCATTGACGCCGTTCCCGGCCGCCCGACGGCCGAGCGAACCGGAGCGGTCCAAGCCACCGCGGCAGTGCGGGGGAGACCGGCGCGCTGCGGCCCCCGCCCCTGATCGCGGGCATGGCGGCGCGTCGATCCGCCTCGCCGGGCATCGGGCGGTGCGCCCGTGCCGCCGGGGCGGACGGCGGGCTCAGATCCGCGAAACGCAGTGCATGATTCTTCCCCTCCGGAGGATGCCGGGGATAGCGTGTTCACCGCTCCGGCCGCAGGCGGCGTATCGGCCAGGCGCCTGCGCGCAACCGAGGTACCGGATTCCAACCCGCTCCGCACACGTTGCAATTATCGTGTTACACAACGTGATGCATTGGGGGGAAGGATGACGGCAGTGCAGTCGTCCGCCGAGGATCGCGGTGGGGAGTTGGCGCCCGCGCCGCGACGAGCAGGGCTGCCGGGGCGTCCGTCCCTGCTGGCGGTCTACGTGTCGGGGGTCGTCACCCTTCACCTGGCGCTGGCCGTGGCGGGAGTGCTGAGCACCCCCGTCCGCATCCACGATCTGGTCACCTTCACGGCGCTGCTGGTGTGCGGCGCGGTCTGCATCGAGGCGTCCCGCCGCCTGGGCATGCCCGCCGGGGTGGGGCGGGACCTGCTGTCGGCGTGGTGGCTGCCGGTCGCGCTGCTGCTGCCGCCGGTGTACGTGTTGCTGATCCCCATCCCGCTGCAGCTGCTGCTGCAGTACCGCGTCCGGCGCACCCTGCTGCACCGCAGGGTCATGGTGACGTCGGCGCTCGCGCTGGCGGGGGCGTGCGCGTCGGTGCTGTTCCACCTCGTCGTGCCCGAACCGCTGGTCCACGGCGCCGCGTGGGTGATCGACGGCTATCCCGGCATCCCGCTGGCGGTCGGGTGCGCCGCGCTGTTCACCGTGGTCAACCTCGCGCTGGTGGCGATCGCCGCGTACACGGCCAACCCCGAGAGCCGCTGGCGGGAGGTGCTGTGGAACCGCGAGAACCTGCTGCTGGACGTGGTGGAACTGTGCGTCGGCGTGATCGTGGCGATCAACAGCGCCCTGTCGCTGTGGCTGCTGCTGCTGGCCCTGCCGCCCGTCGTCCTCCTGCAGCGCAGCCTGATGCACCAGCAGTTGCAGGCCGCGGCCCGCACCGACGCCAAGACGGGTCTGCTGAACGCGGCGGCGTGGCAGCGCGAGGCCGACACCGAACTGTCCCGGGCCCAGCGCACCCACGAGCCGGTGGCCCTGCTGCTGATCGACATCGACTACTTCAAGCGGGTGAACGACACCCACGGCCATCTGGTCGGCGATCAGGTGCTGATCGGCGTCGCCAGCACGCTGTGCAACCAGCTGCGCGACTACGACGTGGTCGGCAGGTTCGGCGGCGAGGAGTTCGTCGTGCTGCTGCCGGGCGCCGACACCGTGGAGGCGTGCCGCGTCGCCGAACGCCTGCGCGGACGGGTGCGCCGACTGGCCGTCCCCGCCGAGGAGGGCACGGTCGGCGTGACGATCTCGGTGGGGGTGGCGCTGTTCCGCATGCACGGCGAGGACCTGGTCGACCTTCTGGCGGCGGCGGACCTCGCCCTGTACCGCGCCAAGCAGTCCGGCCGCGACCGCGTCTGCCTCCCCGCCGTGGACGGCCCCAAGCCCCCCGAAACCTGACGCCCCGACGCGGGGACTGCCTCGCGGCGCGGATCCCGTCCGTCGCGTCCTGCCGCGGCTGGTGACGGCCGCTCGTGCAGTGCGGATCATGTGACGATGGTGGCGGCCTGAGAGCGCACGCGAACGTGCCCCTGCCTGCCGGACGGCGGACAGGGGCACATCCCGGCCGATCAGTCGCGGGTGAGCTTGCGGTGGGTGACCCGGTGCGGGCGGGCCGCCTCGGCGCCCAGGCGCTCGATCTTGTTCTTCTCGTAGTCGGCGAAGTTGCCCTCGAACCAGAACCAGCTCGACCCCTCTTCCCAGGCCAGGATGTGGGTCGCGATCCGGTCCAGGAACCACCGGTCGTGCGAGGTGATGACGGCGCAGCCGGGGAACTCCAGCAGCGCCTTCTCCAGCGAGCCGAGCGTCTCGGTGTCCAGGTCGTTGGTCGGCTCGTCCAGCAGCAGCACATTGCCGCCGATCTTGAGGGTGAGCGCCAGGTTCAGCCGGTTGCGCTCACCGCCCGACAGCACTCCCGCGGGCTTCTGCTGGTCGGGGCCCTTGAACCCGAACGCCGCCACATACGCCCGCGACGGCATCTCCACCTGGCCGACCTTGATGTGGTCGAGGCCGTCGGAGACCACCTCCCAGACGGTCTTGTTCGGGTCGATGCCGCCGCGGCCCTGGTCCACGTACGACACGCTGACCGTCTCGCCGATGCGCAGGGCGCCGGAGTCGGGCTGCTCCTCGCCGACGATCATCCGGAACAGCGTGGTCTTGCCGACGCCGTTCGGGCCGATCACGCCGACGATGCCGTTCGGCGGCAGGTTGAACGACAGGTTCTCCATGAGCAGCCGGTCGCCGAACCCCTTGGTGAGGTTCTCGGCGACGATCACGGTGCTGCCCAGGCGCGGACCCGGCGGGATCTGGATCTCCTCGAAGTCCAGCTTGCGGGTCTTGGCCGCCTCGGCGGCCATCTCCTCGTACCGCTGCAGTCGGGCCTTGCTCTTGGCCTGGCGCGCCTTGGGGTTGGAGCGGACCCACTCCAGTTCCTCCTGCAGGCGCTTCTTGCGCTTGGCGTCCTTGTTGCCCTCGACCTTGAGGCGCTCGGCCTTCTTCTCCAGGTAGGTCGAGTAGTTGCCCTCGTAGGGGTAGCAGCGGCCGCGGTCGAGCTCGAGGATCCAGCCGGCCACGTTGTCGAGGAAGTACCGGTCGTGGGTGACGGCCAGGACCGTCCCCTCGTACTTCTCCAGGTACCCCTCCAGCCACTGCACGCTCTCGGCGTCGAGGTGGTTGGTGGGCTCGTCCAGCAGCAGCAGGTCGGGTGCCTCGAGCAGCAGCTTGCACAGTGCGACGCGGCGGCGCTCGCCGCCCGACAGCTTGGTCACGTCGGCGTCCGGCGGCGGGCAGCGCAGCGCGTCCATGGCCTGCTCGAGCTGGCTGTCCAGGTCCCAGGCGTTGCGATGGTCGAGCTGCTCCTGCAGCTTGCCCATCTCCTCCATCAGCTCGTCGGAGTAGTCCGTCGCCATCTTCTCGGCGATCTCGTTGAACCGGTCGAGCATCGCCTTGGTCTCGGCCACGCCCTCCTCGACGTTGCCGAGGACGGTCTTCGCCTCGTTCAGCGGCGGCTCCTGCTGCAGCAGCCCGACCGTGTAACCGGGCATCAGCCGCGCCTCGCCGTTGGACGGCTGCTCCAGACCGGCCATCATCCGCAGCAGCGTGGACTTGCCGGTGCCGTTCGGCCCCAGCACGCCGATCTTGGCACCGGGCAGGAAGTGCAGGGTGACGTCGTCCAGGACGACCTTGTCGCCATGTGCCTTGCGCACACGCTGCATCGTGTAGATGTACTCGGCCATATCGTCAAGCCTAGGGGGTCCCGCGCACCGTTCGTTGCAGCGTCAGTAGGGTTCCGGGCCCCATCAGCACCGGCATGACCGCAATCCGCCGATCCCCCGTCCCCGCCGTCCCAACCGCCCCCCCGAACACCACCCGAACACACCCCCGCGCGACTTCCGGTAAGGCATCGTGCGCCGAGAGCCACCAGACGCTTGATCCTCGCGGTGTGCCGCGCCCGCCGGTTCTCCCTGGCCCGACCACGCCGGCCTGTGTCGCCGCCTGGTCTGCGCGTTGTGCTCTGCCTGCGCCCTGATGCGGCGGTGATCTGATACGCCGGGCATGCTCACGACCAAGGCCGGTCTGGGCGTGGTCCTGTCTGCAAGCGTGATCACTCGGGTACCGGAACCGCTGTCGCTCGCGGGACGGTCGGGATGGAGTACGCGGCGGTGGTGCGCGACGGCCACCGGTTCTTCGCCGACGCGTTCCGCAACCACCAGATCCCGAGGCTGTGATTCCCGCCTCCGGCGCGGTGCCATGCAGCCGTGTCGGCGGGGGTGTGGGGCGACCTTCGTGCTCGGCAGCGCCGAGGGGGCAGGTGTGCGGCGGAGTGAGGCCGGGCCGTGGCGAGCCAGTAGCCGCGGGGGCGTGGGCGACGGGGGCGGACTCGGCTCCGGTCTCGTCGACGTTGCAGGTTGTGCTGTGCGGTCCGGGGAGCAGCGTCTTGGCGTGCAGTATCGGCGCGTGATTGTTGCTGGTGGGGGCGGGGTGTGGGGTGCAGGTTCCCGCTCAGTGGGTTGGGTGGCAGTGGGGGGTGCCTGTGTCGTGACCTTCGCTGGCCGAGCTTCGGCCGGGGGGAGGGGGGATACGGGCCGCGATCCGCTTACGGGCGTGCTCGCATTCGGCGAAGCCGTGCGGGCAGGCGAGCGCGTGCTCGACCAGCTCTTTGGCCGCGCGTGCCCGGGCGATGCGCCGTTCGAGCTCTTCGACATGGCGGCGCAGCAGGTCGCGATGGTCCACCGGGCCGGGGGAGAACAGCAGCGTGCGGAGCTCTCCCAGCGTGAAGCCGGCCTCCTTGCCGATGAGGATCAGTGCCACGCGCTCCAGGTCCGCCCGCTTGTAGGTGCGCCGACCGCCCGCGCGCCGCGCGGGTTCCAGCAGGCCCCTGCTCTCCCAGAAGCGCAGTACGTGCGTCGGGAGGCCGAAGCGCTCGGCCAGCTCACCGATGGTCAACTCCTCGCTCGACTCCATCCCTCCATGTAAGCGGCTGGGGGCGTCGGTGCGGTACGCGGCGGGCGCGGCTGCCGCGGGTGAGGAGTGCACGGTCTGGCACTGGTTATTGTTTTCGCACGCTGCGGGGTGTCCGAATGGTATTCGGGAATTGGCAATGATCATTTTGATATTGACCGGGTGGTCGGAAGTGAATTGGGTTCGGGTGGTATTGGTGGTGAGTGGTGGTTGGTGGTGAGTGGTTGTGGGGTCTGACTGTTTGTTGGGGGTGTGTCGGGTTTGTAGGGGATGGCGGTGGCGAATTTCGGTCACGTTTTGGGTAACGCGGCCGACGGCGCGGATGATTTGGGGGTGATGTCAACTTTTGCTGGCTCGGGTGGCAGTCATATGCGTAACACTGATGAGGTGGAAATGGCCGTCCACGGTCTCAAGCCACCCCCCGGAGTCGAGGAGAGCCCGTGCATGGATTTCTGACAGCATCCGCCGTCCCCCTCGGCGGGTGTCCGCGACACGTCCGGACGGACGGCCGGGCGGCCGTCTGGAGGGAGCCCAAGGGAAGCGTCATCGTCATCGGGGCGGCGCGGTGACGCGGGAGGGGAAGGAGCCTCCCGACCGGGCGGGTCGCGAGGCGCTGGGGTCGTACGCGGAGTTCTACCGCTACTGGATGCCGAGGCTGACCGGGTATCTGCGGGCCCAGACGTCCGACTCGCGGTGGGTGGAGGACGTGGCGCAGGAGAGCATGCTGGCCGCGCGCGCCCGCTGGGACGAGCTGATGACCTACGACAAGCCCGGAGCCTGGCTGTTCCGGGTCGCGACGATCATGTTGCGGCGGTGGCAGGCGCGGGCCCGGGAGCAGTGCACCTCGCTCGACGACATGGTGACGCGCGGCACCGCGCCGGTCGTCGTGGACGCAGGCGGCGCCGAGGAGCGGGTCGATCTGATGAACGCGGTGCGGACGCTGCCCCGGCGCCAGCGGGAGGCGGTCGCCCTGCACTGCCTGCTGGGGTTTCCGCTGGGGGAGGTGGCGCAGATCCTCGGGATCAGCGAGGGGGCGGCCAAGACCCACGTCCACCGGGCCCGGCGGAGGCTCGCGGAACTGCTGCGCCCGGCGGCCGGGCCCGCTGCGGCGCCGCGCGCGGAGGGGATGACGTGAAAGAGCAGGAGCACCTTGACCGGCTGCTGGCCGACGCGGCGTCCGCGATCGCGGCGATGCCCGAGGCCGAGTTCGCCGTCGGCCTGCGCGAGCTGGAGGAGGCCTACCGCAGGCGCCACCGCGACGACCTGGCCAGGGCGCGGTACGCGGCGTTCCTGGACTCGTTGGAGCTGGAGCGGGCGGCGTACGAACTGGCCGAGCGGTACGACCGGGAGGGCGGGCTGGAGGAAGCCGCCCGGTGGTACCGGGTCGCCGCGCGCAACGACCACGCCGACGCGGCGCTGCGGCTGGGGCGGACGCTCGATCTGCTCGCCGGACGGTGCGCCGAGCGGGCCTGCGGCGACTCCTACAGCGCTCAGCGCGAGGAGTTCCATCTGGTCACCGAGGCCGCGCAGGCGTACGCGGAGGCGTATGCGGCCGGGCATGTGGAGGCGGCGGACCTGATCGACGAGATGCTGGCGGCGTTCACCCGGCGGCAGCGGGTGCCGGTGCGGCCGGCGGACGGGGCCGAGCCCGCCGACGGCTGCACCTACATCCGCGACTTCACGCCCGCCACCGGAGTGCTGCGGGAGGAGGAGATCCAGGAGCTGAGCCGGCACGCCGCGCAGTGCCTGCCGTGCCTGGCGGAGTTCGTCCTGCTGGTGAAGGCGGCGGCCGCGGCGACCCCGGCGGGCTACGTGGCCGATCCGTTCGCCGTGGCGGATTAGCCCGAGGCCGGCGTCGCGGCCGTTGCGGGGCGTGGATACGATCGGCCCGGTTCGTCCGCTACTCCCGGGTGAGGGCATGCAACGCGAGATCTCCGCCGATGCCGGCTTCCGGCACGTCTACGAATTCCACATCAGGTTCGGCGACATCGACTCGCAGGGGCATGTCAACAACGTCAAGTTCCTGGGATACCTGGAGGACGCGCGGCTGGAGATGTTCCACGGCGACCCGGTGCGCAAGGGCGAGGAGCCGGTGCGCGGCATGGTCGTCGCCCGGCACGAGATCGACTATCTCCGGCCGCTGCTGCCGTCGGTGTATCCGGTGCGCGTGGAGAGCTGGGTCACCGAGGTGCGGAGCGCGTCGTTCAAGCTGGCCTACGAGGTGCGCGACGACGAGCAGGTGTACGCGCGCGCCGTCTCGGTGATGGTGGCGTTCGACGTGGAGGCGGGGCGGGTGCGCCGTTTCACCCCCCGCGAGCGGGAGTTCATCGCCCGCTATCAGCCCGCCGACCTGGGGTAACGATCTCCCTTTACGGGTAGTGAAGGGGAAGCGAAAACCTCCCTTGAGGTGGCGTTCATGTCCCCCTATATCGCTGCCTGGATCTTCTGGATCCTGATGTTCTTCGCCATCGAACTGCCCGCGGTGTTCAACCGGCAGCCCGGTGACACCCTCTCCGAACTGGTCTGGGGTGTGTTCGCCGTGCGCGGCAAGCCGGCCGGATGGCAGTTGCGACGGCTGGTGCTGGTGCTCGGGCTCGGATGGCTGGTCGCGCATTTCCTCTCCGGCGGCCGCATCTGAGCCGCATCCCCCCGGCGGGCCGGTCCGTTGTTGCGCGCTGTGCCTGTTGCGGATGCCACGACGCGTCCGTCACACACGGATGCGTAGCGAGCAGCGCAGGAGCCCGCGGCACAGGCTGAGTGGCCGGCCTTCGGACGCCACGTCCTACTGGCCGGAGACGGGGGCGTTGACCAGGCTGTGCGCGGCCATGGTCAGGTAGTTCCACAGCATCTCGTCGAGGTGCTCGGGCAGGCCCAGCTCGTCGACGGCGTCGCGCATGTGCTTCAGCCACGCGTCGCGCTCGGCCTCGCCGATCACGAACGGGGCGTGCCGCATGCGCAGCCGCGGATGCCCGCGCCGCCGGCTGTAGGTGTTCGGGCCGCCCCAGTACTGGATGAGGAACAGCCGCAGCCTCTCCTCGGCCGGGCCGAGATCCTCCTCCGGGTAGAGGGGACGGAGCAGGGGGTCCTCCGCGACGCCCTGGTAGAAGCGGTGGACCAGACGCCGGAAGGTCTCCTCGCCGCCGACCGCTTCGTAGAAGGTCACCTGTTGCTCAGCCATAGCGCGTCCAGCCTATTTCACACGGCGCACCCCGGCCGCCGGGCCGGGCCGCCCGCTCAGGCCGGGGCGGCGGGGGCGGCGACGGACACGCCCGCCTCGTCGAACGCCTTCTTGACGCGTTCGCGCAGCTCGCGGGCGACGTCGCCCTGCCGCCCGGGGGCGGTCTTGAGCACCACGCGGATGACCATGGCGTCGCCCGCCAGCGCCTGCACGCCCCATACCGACGGCTCCTCCAGGACGAGCTCCTCCCAGGCGGGGTCGGCGGCCAGCGCGTCGGCGGTGTTCTTGAGGATCTGGCTGACCTTCTCGGTGTCCTCGTGGATGTCCACGGGGATGTCCAGCACGGCGCGGCCCCAGTTCTGGGACTCGTTGCCCACCTTCTTGATCTCGCCGTTGGGAACGTACCACACCACCCCGTTGACGTCCCGCATCCGGGTGACCCGCAGGGTGACCGCCTCGACGGTGCCCTTGGCGCTGCCCACGTCGATCACATCGCCGACGCCGTACTGATCCTCCAACAGCATGAACAGCCCGGCCAGCACGTCCTTGACGATGTTCTGCGCGCCGAAGCCCACCGCCGCGCCGATCACGGTGGCGCTGGCCAGCACCGGGGTGAGGTTCAGGCCGATCTGCCCGAGGATGCTGAACAGCGCGGTCCCCATGATCACAATCGAGGCGATGCTGCGCAGCACCGACCCCACCGTCTTGGCGCGCTGGGCCCGCCGCTGGTTGAGCAGCGCCGGCGACCCGTCGAACACCGTGCGGGTCCGCTCGCGGACCTTCTCCGACATGGTGCTCTCGGCCATCCGCAGCGTGATGCGGGTGATCATGCGGTGCGCCATCGAGCGCAGCAGCAGCGCCACCGCGAGCGTGACGATGATCGTGAGGATCAGGTAGAGGGGCCGGTCCAGCCATGTCTTGAAGAACCGGGTGAACCCCTCGTTGTGGGAGATGCCCCATACCAGCCGGCAGGCGACGCTGGGGTCCTGGCTCTGGCACGCCTGCTCGGGTGTGCCGTCCTGGGCCCAGGGCAGGGACGCTTGGAGGCTGAGCGGCATAGGTGTCGAACCCTCCCGGCAGGTCGTCGACGTCGCCGCGGGTGCACGGCGTCAGCGGCGTGGACGCTGCGGCCACCGCCGTGGGGCGAGGCGTCCGCGACGATCGTAAGCGACGTCGCGCGGCGTTCCCACCTCGGCGAGCACGCCCTCACCCCACCGGCGGCGGCCACCGCACCCGACCGGCCGCCCGCTCCAGACGACGCCGACGCGGCACGTCCGAGGCGCGTGTCGGGTGGATGAAAGTCGCAAGGGCGGCGGTCGGTCGCGTGGGGCGGTGTGCGGACCCCAACGTGCCCCCGGGCGTCCGCGGGTATCGGCATGAGCCCACCGGGTGGGGGTGCGTGGAGATCGGAAAGAGTGGCGGTGGAGGATGGTCCGGGACCTCGTGGGGTCCGCGGCCGCCGCGCCAGGCCGCGGCCCCACGAGGCGGTGCCCCGGCTAGGCGTGGCGGTTGGGCCACTTCCCGGCCGGGTCCGGACCGCGACCCCGGAGTCCCTGCCCCTCCGGATCGCGGGTCTGAACGCAACTTTCGTCGCCAGTTTTGCCGTGAGTTTCGCGGCGCGTCTCCTCGGGAAGCGGCTGCAGCACGCGCTCCAGTTTGACGGCGGCGCCGGACGGGTCGTCCACCCGGTGCATACGCTCGCCCCAGGACCACCAGTAGTAGTGGTCCGGCGACTCGGGGGCGGGGGCGCAGGTGATGTCCTCCGCCAGGCTGGCCGCCTCGGGGTTGACCACCCGCAGGAACGCCGGGCCCGAGCGGGTGTGCACCACCCGGGCGACCAGCCCGCGCGTGTCGAGTTCCTGTTCAAGCTCCCTGAGGTAGCCGACGCGTTCGTCGCTGACCACCCGGGCACCCCCTCTGTCGATCGTGCTGCGACGAGGACCGACCGGACGCTTCCCCGTGGGCTCGAAGTGATCGAACTGTGTGGATCGGTTCTGTCGCTCGCCGTGAGAATTGCAACTCTCACGGTGGCCGGTCAAGAGGCGGCTGTCTCGCGAAGTCCCGGATTCGCCCGTGACTGGGCGACGGACGTCCACCGGCGGAGGAAAAATCTCTACCATCAGATCTCCTCCCACACACGATCCGTTCGCGTTTACGGGAAATGGCTTGGCCTGTCCCGGCGTCAGGGTTACGCTGCGTGCGCAAGAAATCATCTCCCGTGGTCATTGCAAACGCCGGTCGCCACGGCTCCGGGACGGTCCTAAATGATCATCCTGCGCCGTGCGGTGAGGAGGCCGGAAAACGATGTCGGACCCCCCACGCAAGGAAACCGACATAGCGCGCCAAATACGCGCGCGGGGTCTTGCGCACGGCCGTTCCCCCGTGCAGATCGCGCGGGAAATCCACGACCACTGCGGGCCGCTGTTCGGCACCAGCCGGATCAAGGCGCACCGGCTGTCCCACGGGGTCTCGCTGTCCGACATCGTCGCCCAGGTCAGGGCCCTGTACGAACTGGACGGCAAGGCGCCGCCCCGGCTCGGGGAGACGCTGCTGTCGGCCTATGAGAGCGGCTACAAGCGGCCCGGCCCCGAGTACCTCCACTACCTGTGCGCCGTCTACCGGGTGGAACCCGACGATCTCGGCTACCAGAACCCCTGCATCTGCGGCCGTGGTCACGCCGTCCGCCCCGCCGTCGCCGCCGCGGGCGGGCGCCCCGCCCCCGCGGCCGCGCCGGTGCCGGACGGGGAGGCCGACGCCCTCGTAGGAGCGGTCGTCCCGCGACCGGACGACCGCCAGTTGATAACGGTCAACGATTCGCGGGGGCCGGACCGCGCCGACGGGCCCGCGCCCATCGATGTGGGTGAGGAGGACATCGTGCTTCGTAGAACCCTTCTGCAGCTGCTGGCCGGGGCGGGCGTGACGCTGGACGGCCAGTTCCTCGGGGCGGTTGACGGCATCCGGCGCAAGATGGACGACACCCTGGTCAACGCGACCGTCTCGGCGACGATGCTCGACCAGTGGGAGGAGACCACGCTCGCCTACGGCCGCCAGTACCAGGCCACGCCGTCGCTGCGGATGCTGTGCGACGTGCTGCTCGACTTCAGCGAGGTGCGCCGCATGTGCGACCGGCGGCAGCCGGTGGAACTGCAGGAGCGGCTGTGCCGGATCGCCGCCCAGCTGGCCGGGCTGTCCGGGCTGATCATGATCAACCTGGGGGACCACCGGCTGGCGCGGTCCTTCTTTCGCACCGCCCGCACCGCCGCCGACGAGAGCGGCGACCGCGCGCTGCGGGCCTGGGTGACGGTGCGCGAGTCGCTGGTGCCGATGTACTACGGCGATCCGCGCGAGGCCCTCCAGCTGGCGCGCAAGGCGCAGGACCTGGCGGGACGCGGGCCCAGCGTGGCGGGCGCGATGGCGCCCGCCGTGGAGGCGCGCGCCCTCGGCATGCTCGCCCTGCGCGGACGCGGCGACGCCGCCCCCAGCGCCCGCCGCGCCCTGGTGCGCGGCCGCGCCGTGTTCGACCAGCTGTCCAAGGACAACACCAGCGACTTGGTGTTCGGATTCACCGAGCGGCAGCTGACGTTCTACGAGGGCGACACGCTCACCAGCCTGGGCGACCACCGGCACGGCGACGAGGTGCTCAGCCGCGCGCTGACCCTGTACTCGCCCAGCGACCACGTGGACCTGACCCTGGTCCGCCTCGACCGGGCCGCCTGCAAGTTGCAGGCCGGCCATCCGGACGCGGCGCTGCAGGAGGCGCAGGCCGCCATCACCGAACTGCCGGCCGAGCACCGCTCCGACATCCTGGTGCACCGCGCGCGTCAGCTCGGCGCCGCCGTGCGCGGCAAGCACGGCGAGATGCCCCAGTTGAACGAGTTCTACGAGGCACTGGCGGCGGCGCCGTGGGTCAAGAGCCCCGCCGCCGGGGACGCCCCGCCGGCCGTCCCCCCGGCCGAGCAGGTGTGACCGCGCCATGGCGGCGGCACACCGCGGCGCCGTCCCGGCGTCCGGCGCCGACGCGCACGGCGCGGGCGCCGACGGGCGGGGGGCGGCGGAGCGCACCCGGGGCTGCGAGGCGGCGGGGGCCGGTTCGCTCCGGAGCCTGGTCCGGCTCCGGGGCGAGCCGCCGGAATGGTGCTTCGGACGGCTCAGGCTGCGGCGCTACCGGCGCGGCGACCATGCGACGGTGCTCGCCCTGCACCGCGAGGGGCTCGCCCAGGTGGGGCTGCGGCCCGGCGACGGCATCTACTACGAGCACGACCTTTTCCGCATGGAGGAGATCTACCTGCGCGACGGCGGCGAGTTCCTCGTCGGGGAACTGGACGGGGAGATCGTCGCCATGGGCGGGCTGCGCGCCGCCGACCCGGCCGAGGGCGCGGCCGAGATGGTACGGCTGCGGGTGCGGCCGGACGTCCAGCGGTGCGGCTACGGGTCGGCCGTCGTCCGGGCGCTGGAGCAGCGGGCCGCCGAGTACGGCTACCGGCTGCTGCGCGCCGACACCACCGAGTTGCAGGAGCCGGCGCTGCGCCTGTACCGGCGCTTCGGCTGGACCGAGACCCGGCGCGCGGTGATCGGCGGAATCGTCAACATCTACCTGGAGAAACGCCTGCGCTGAGCGGCCCCGGTCACCCGGTGGCCGGGCCGTCCAGCCGCGCCCCCACCATCTGCATCAGCGGATACCGGCGCTGCCGGACGCCGGTGAGGCCCCGGTCGATCAGCGCCCTCGTGATCTCCCGGTCGCCGAACATCCGCATGCCCACCACCGCCCGGACCAGCTCGCCGCCCGCCCGGGACAGCGGCAGGTCCGGACGGCGCGAGGTGAGGATGACCAGGCGCCCGCCCGGTTTGAGGACGCGCACCATGGCGTCCAGGGCCGCCCACGGGTCGTCGAACAGATACAGGGCGCCGAAACAGCAGACGGCGTCGAAGCAGCCGTCCCGGAACGGCAGATCGACGGCGTTGCCGCGCACATAGCCGATCGCGGCGCGGCCCGGGGCCGGGGTGGGCCGCGCGACGGCCTCCTCCAGCATGGTGCGGGACGCGTCCAGCCCCACCACCAGGCCGCCTTCGGCGACGCCGGCGGCCAGCGCGCGGGTCACGTTGCCCGGCCCGCACGCCACGTCCAGCACCGTCGCCGCGGGCCCGGCGTCGCCGGGCTGCCCGAGCCCCAGCCAGTCGCGGGCCAGGGCGTGCTCCTCGGCGGTGTCGGGGCCGAACGGCCAGCCCTTGGCGATGTTGAAGCCGACCGGCCGCCACACCCGCTCGTAGATCCGAGGCAGGAACGTAGACTGCATCACCCGCTGGGCGAGCGTCGGGGACGGCCCGGCCCGCCGCCCGAGCAGGTCGAGATAGCCCGCGGACGGCTCGGCGGGCGCATCGGCGGGCACGCTGTCGGGCTCTGCGAGCAGCTCCGCGATCCGTTCCGATGGGAAGGGCGGCCGCTCGCGGGCGCCTCGGCCGTGGGCCGTCAACGAACTCATCCTCTTATTGGATCACTCGTCAACGCCTGCCGTCACCTCGGGGCGCCCGACCAGGATCAGGCCCCGCCGTCCAGCGCCAGGCCGGTCTGGGCGGCCAGGAACGACAGGGTGTCGGTCATCAGCTCCACCGACCGGCTGACCGAGCGGGCCGCGTGCCCGACCTGCGTCTCGTTGCGCAGCAGGATCGGCGCGTCGGCGAAGTCGCGGGACGTGGCGTGCTGCAGCGCCGCGCACATCTTGCGGGCGTGCAGCGGGTCCACGCGGGTGTCGCTGTCGAACACCGTGAACAGCACCGCCGGGTACGCCACGCCCTCGCGCACGTGGTGGTACGGCGAGTACGACAGCAGCCACCCCAGCTCCTCGGGGACCGCGGCCGAGCCGTACTCGTCGGTCCACGTCTCGCCCAGGCCGAACCGCTCGTACCGCACCATGTCCAGCAGCGGCGCCGAGCACACCACGGCCCGGTACAGGTCGGGACGCTGGGTGAGCGCCGCGCCCACCAGCAGCCCGCCGTTGGAGCCGCCGGAGATCGCCAGCCGGTCCGCAGCGGTCACGCCGTCGGCGATCAGGCGCTCGGCGGCGGCGTGGAAGTCGTCGAACACGTTCTGCTTGCGGTCCCGCATGCCCGCGCGATGCCACTGCTCGCCCTCCTCCGAGCCGCCGCGCAGGTTGGCGATCGCGTACACGCCGCCCGCCTCCACCCAGGCCAGGATGCTCGCCGAATAGGCGGGGGTGAGCGAGATGTTGAAGCCGCCGTAGCCGTAGAGGATCGTCGGCCGCGGCCCGTCCCCGCCGCCGGGGCGGGCCAGCACCAGCATCCGCACCGGCGTGCCGTCGTAGGACTCGTAGGTCACCTGCCGCGCCTCGATCGGCGGGACGTCCACCGCGCCGGGCGCCGTCGCCCACGTCGTGGTCTCGCCGGTGCGTGCGTCGTAGCGCAGCACGGTCGACGGCGTGACGTTGTCGGTGTAGCCGAACCACGCCTCGTGGCCGCCCTCCGGACGCTCCACGATGCCGCCGATCGAGCCGAGCCCGGGGGTGGGGACCCGGCCGATCCGCTCGCCGGTGGCCAGGTCGTGCACGGTGATCTCGCTGATCGCGTGGCGGGTCCAGCCCGCCAGCAGGACCGCCCGGCCGCCCAGCTCGGGCCCGTCGAGGACGGCGTAGTCGGTCAGCACCGCCTCGTCGTCCTGCGGGATCAGCTCGCGCCAGTTCTCGTAGCCGGGATCGGCCGGGTCGGTGACGCACAGCCGCGACCGGGGCGCGTCGCGGTCGGTGAACACGTAGGCGCGGCCGTCGCGGCCGACGTGCAGCCAGGCCGAGGCGTCCACGCCGACCTGCACGGGCTTCAGCTCGGGCCGTTCGGCGGGGGAGGAGGCCAGGTCGGCGAGCCACAGGTCGTTGCGCGGGGCGGTGCCCTGGGCCGCGGTGACGGTCAGCCACCGGCCGTCCCGGCTGACCCCGACGCCGTAGTAGTTGGTCTTGTCCAGCCCGTCACCGAAGATCAGCACATCGTCGGTGTCCGGGTCGGTGCCGACGCGGTGCAGGTAGACGCGGCGGTGGTACTGCTCCTCCCCGGCGGGGACGGCGTCGGCGGGCAGGCGCCGCACGTAGTAGTACGCCTCGCCGCCGGGCAGCCAGGACAGCGACGCGTGCCGGGTGCGGTCGATCGGGCCCTCGACGCGCTCGCCGGTCGCGACGTCGATCACGTACAGCCGGGACTCCTCGTCGCCCCCCTGCGACACCTTGTACGCCAGGCGCCGGCCCTCCTTGTCGGGGATCCAGGAGTCCAGCGTCGTGGTGCCCTCGGGGTCGATCGCCATGGGATCGACGAGCACGCGCTCGGTGCCGTCCGGGTCCACCGTGTAGAGGACGGGGTGCTCCTGCCCGCCGCCGCGGCGGGTGAAGAAGCGGCGTTCGCCCCGCCACACCGGGGAGCCGACGCTGCCCGCGCCCAGCAGCTCGCCGAGCCTGCGGCGCAGCCGGTCGCGGCCGGGCAGCCCGTCCACGGCCTTGTGGAACAGCTCCTCCTGGGCCGCCATCCACCGCTCGGTGTCGTCGCCGCGTTCCTCCAGCCAGCGGTAGGGGTCGGCGACCCGGTGGCCGTGGAGAACGTCGACGATGTCCTGGCGCTGCGCGAACGGATACGGCGGTCGGCTCATGGTTGGCACTGTATGCGCCCGCGCGCGGCGATCGCGCCCCCGGCCGCGAAGATCACCGGCTGTTCCCCGGCCGGCGCGGCGGCGGGGCCGGGCTCAGGAGCAGCAGCCCCCGCCGCAGCAGCCGCCTCCGCCGCCCGCCGCCGGACGCGGGGCGGAGGCGGTGGACCGTCCCATCCCGGTGACGGCCACCGTGGACAGCAGCTTCACGGTGTCGTCGTGCCCGGACGGGCAGCGCGCGGGCGCGGACGCCTCGCTCATCGGCCGGGACACCTCGAACGTCGATCCGCAGGCGCGGCAGCGGTAGTCATAACGTGGCACGCATCCCAGGATACGGCGTTGCGGCCGGAGAGCCGGGCCGCCGATCCGGGGCTCAGGCCGCCGATTCCGAGACGTAGGGCGCCCACTGCGGATCGCCGTCGTGGATGACGCCGATGAGCCTCCAGTGGGCGCCGCGTGGCACACCGGGCGTGACGTTGAGCGTCCACCCGAGTTCCTCCAGAAGCCGATCGGCCTTGCGGTGGTTGCACGCCATGCAGGAGGCCACGCAGTTCTCCCACACGTGCTTGCCGCCCCGGCTGCGCGGCAGCACGTGGTCGATGGTCTCGGCGCGGCGGCCGCAGTAGGCGCAGCGGTAGTTGTCGCGCCGCATCAGCGCGGCGCGGGTCAGGGGGACCCGGGTGCGGAACGGGATGCGCACGTACCGGCGGAGCCTGATGACCGAGGGGACCTCGATCGACATGCTCGCCGAGTGCAGTACCGCACCCGAGGAGTCGTTGTGCACGACCACGGCCTTCTCCCTGAGCACGAGGCAGACCGCCCGCCGGAGGGGAAGCGTGGTGAGTGGCTCGTACGT
This sequence comes from Actinomadura sp. NBRC 104425, assembly GCF_030269545.1. Classification (GTDB taxonomy): domain Bacteria; phylum Actinomycetota; class Actinomycetes; order Streptosporangiales; family Streptosporangiaceae; genus Spirillospora; species Spirillospora keratinilytica. The sequence goes on from NZ_BSTN01000011.1 coordinate 202,614, forward strand.
CGCGTTCAGGAGAAGGACCTGTCTCATCAGACGGCCCTCGCAGGGTCATGGTTGTCGTCCGCCTCGGTGGACGCGCTCGAGCGCGCCTCGCACCGAGGCCCGAGTATTGTCTCCGGCACCTGTGCACCCACCATGAGGACCTCCCCAGGGGCATAACTGGCCGAACCAGCGCTCGCCGACCGTCACGGCCGACCCGAAATCAGTGTGGCGCCTGAGAAGGTCGTCCGCTACCCCATTAATACCCCGCAAATTGGCCGATCTGAACGCGTGGCGGCCCCCGAGATCTTCGCGAAGTCCCTCGGGGGCCGCCATGGACGCGCACCCCGTCGACGGGTCGGCGCGACGGGTCGGCGCGTCCGGGAGGGCGGGGTGGGACGTGCCGCTCCGCTCCTGGACGTCCCGGCCCCGCCCCCGGTCTCAGTCGTCCTCGGCGGGGATGTCGCCCCGGTACGGCACGGTCCAATAGTGCATGCTGCCCACCTGGGTGCTCGGCTTGGCCTTGTCCGCCTGCACGGCGGCGGCCGGAACCGCCTTCTCACGCGGCTCCTTCCGGCGGGGCCGCATCTTGTCCTGCTGCTGGGCCTTGACGTGCTGGGCCTTGCTCTGGGGCCGCTTGCCGTGCTTGGCCTTGCCGCGCGTAACCGCCTTGCTGCGAGGAGCCTTGCCGCTCGCGGCCTTGGCGCGCGGGGCCTTGGCGCGCGGGGCGTGTGAAGCGGGCTTTCCGTGCCGGCCCTTGCTGCGGGGCTTCGTCCTGCCCCGGGGCTTCTTGCCGTGCGCGGACGCCTCGGCCCGCGGTGACGCGCCGTCCCGCGGCGGCCTGTCCCCGCGCGGTGTGCGCGGGTCGGCCGGCGCCGTCTGGTCGCCCTGCGGGGCCGCGGCGGGCGTCGTCTGCGGCTCGGACAGGTCGTCCGCCGGCCGGGTGGGCCGCCCGGCGGGCCGGTCGGGACCGTCCTGCTGCCGCGCGGTGCGGCGCCATGCCACCTTGCCGGCGAGGTTCACCCCGCCCTCCAGATTTTCCGGCAGCCGGGCCACCAGCGTGCCGGTGCGCGACTGCTTGGCCCGCAGCGACGGGTAGGCGCAGCGCACCACCCCCTCGGCGACCTTCCGGCACGCCCGGTTCGGCGAGCTGATCGGCACCGCCGGCTTGACGGTGTGCGTGACGACGACCCGGTACGCCGTGCGGCCGGTGCGGTTGCGCAGCCGCCACCGCCAGGTGACCTCGGTGCCGTTCGCGGAGATCCGCGGCACGGAGTAGGTCACCTCGACCTTGCCTCCGGCGGCCGGACGCGCCGCAGCCGGCTCGACCTTGGCGCATGCGGGCGGGCCCGCGGCCAGGCACGCGCCGGCCATGGCGGCTCCGACGGTGCCCAGCGCCGCGCGCGCCGACGCGCGGCCTCCCCCGATGACCATGTTCATGCTCCACCCCCAGTGTGGAAGACCAGCTGGTCAACGAGTCCCTTCTACCGAAGATCACCTGCGCGTTCACCTCGCCACACATGACGCGGACAGACGCTGGCAGGACTTTGCCGCGGGACGGGGGAGAACGCATCACGCCCCCGGAAACGCCGCCGCCGCCCCGCCCCCGCGCCCCCGAGGCGGGCCGAGCGGCTCGCCCGGTGGTGTGTGGCGCGGAGGTTGCGGGTACGGCCGGCCGCGCCGGGGGCAAAGACGCGCGTGGCGGCCCGTCCGGCTCATCCGCCGGCCGGGCCGCCAGTCCGATCATCCTCCGCGGGCACGCGCGGGAGGACGGTTTCGCCTCCGTCAGCCCTGTGCGGCGGCCGCGGCGGCGCGGGCGCGCAGCCGGCCGGGCTGCAGTTCGCCGCCGGCGCGGGCCTTGCTCAGGGCGGTCGACCACCAGGTCAGGTCCTCCAGCAGGATCTGCAGGCTGACACCGGCCATGGGGTCGGTGGGCTCGCCGGACGCGTCGAAGGCCTTGTGCACGAAGGGGAGGACCACGGTGTTGCGCAACGGGACGGCCTCGGCCTCGACGAACATCTGCGCCAGGTGCTCGATGGCGCGGATGCCGCCGCCGATCCCGCTGCTGTAGCCGACGGCGGCGACGGGCTTGTTGCGGAATCCGTACGACAGCCAGACGGTGTCGATGGCGTTCTTCAGCGCGCCCGGCACGCTGTCGGATCTCGTCGTCCTCGGCGCGGCGGACGCCTGTCCCTGGGGTTTGCGGGCACGTCCGCTAGCCCTCAGCTGCGGAGTGGGCGGTGTGTCACAGGCCGAGCAGGCGGGCGATCGTTCCGCCCATGACCATGTCCCGCACCTCGCCCGGTTCGGTGACCCGCTCGATGGTCGTCCGGGCCAGGACCGGGTCGCCGTACGGGGCGTCCGAGCCGAACAGGGTGCGCTCGGGGATCTCCCTGATCGCCAGCCGCACGGCGAAGACGATGTAGGCCGTGGACAGCTCCAGGTACATGCTCGGCGTGTCCCGGACCAGGTCGACGGCCTGCATCCAGTTGAGGCCGCCGAGTTGGCTGACCACCAGGGGGACGGCCGGATACCGCGCCGCCAGTTCCGCGAGGGTCGCCAGGTCGTCCGCGGTGGTCGGCGCGAATCCGTGGACGACCACCGGCAGGCCGCTGTGATCGGCCGCCGCCCGCAGGACCGGTTCGATCAGGTCCGCCCGTCCCGGCGGGGGCGTCAGCTCGCCGATCCCGCGGAACCCGCCCCCGACCACGTCGCGCTCCACCGCTTCGGCGATCTGCTCCGGCTCCAGATCCAACCGCACGCTTTTGAACCCGATGAACCGGTCCGGCCGCTCCGCGAGCGCCTCGTCCAGTTCACGCCACGCGATGCGGTACCCCTCGGCGTCGTCGGCCCGGCCCCCGATGGCCTCGTCGAGACGCGCCATCTCGCGGCGGAGCGACCCCAGATCGCCGGCCCGCTCGGGATGCGGCCGGGTGGGGAACAGCACCGCGCGGTCCACTCCCGCCTCGTCCAGCAGCCGCACGTGCGCCTCCACCGGATCGTGCACGTGGCTGTGCGCATCGATGATCAACAGTGTTTCCCTTCCGCGATGACCGGCCGGAATGCGGCCGGTGCAGCCACTGTTGCTCCTTGACACGGTTGGAAGGTCAAGCCGGAGGAGCGTGGATCTTGCTGATAGGGGAGCTGTCGCGCCGCACGGGGGTCAGCGAACGCCTGCTGCGCTACTACGAGCGCGTGGAGCTCATCCGGTCCGAGCGGCTCCCCAACGGCTACCGGGACTACGCCCCCGAGACCGTGGAGACGGTGCGCCGCATCCGCGCCCTGCTGGCCGCAGGCCTTTCCACCCGGATCATCCGCCGAATCCTTCCCTGCGCGTCCGGGGAGGGGATGCTCCGTCCCTGCCCCGGCGTCCTTGACAGCCTGCGCGACCAGTTGACCGTCCTCGACCAGCGCGCCGCCGACCTGGCCGAGGCCCGGGAACTCCTCCGCCAGACCATCGCCGCCACCGAGAACGCAACCGCCCCCTGATGGTGTGCGGGGGCCTGTGACCGGCTCAGGGCGGTCGGAGGCGTTCCGGCGGCATTCGGTCGAGCGCGTCCAACGCGTGGCCGATGCGGCCTCTCAGACCGATCACGCCACGACGGATCCGGGAGCGATCCGCACGGCTGCTGCCCTGGGCGAGGCTCCGTCACCGCTCTGGTCGGCTGCGAACTCGGGTGTCACGGCTCGGTGCGGCCGATCTGATAACGGCGGAGATGATCACGTTCAGGGAGCAGTTCCGCGCCATCGCCGATCGCTTTGACGAGCCGGTCGGCCGCCACCGCTGCGGCGTGTTACTCCGCTGACGCGAATTGTCGGACGCGCCTTAAGGAGAACCGGTGAGGGAGGACCAGACGGTGAAGTGCCTCGCATGGCGATGCGGGCGCCTTCGCTGTCGCGTTCGCCGATGGCTTCGACGATGCCATAGTGGACGGTGTCGATGACCCGGGTCTTGCCGGGTGCGGTCGGTTCGAGTTCGGCGGCCTGCTTGCGGCGTTCGGTCAGTTCCTGGTGGAGGACGTGGCTGAGGCCGTCGTGGAGGAGGTGGAAGACGGGGTTGTCGACGATGGCGTTGAGGCGCCGGTGGAACTCCAGGTCGGCTTTGAGGGCGCGTTCTTCGTCGCCGGCGCCGCTGGCGGCGACCATTTCGTCTACGAGTTCTCGGAGGCTGTCCACGTCGTCGGCGGTGGCGAGCCGCGCCGCCGCCTCCGCTAAACAGATTGGTCGGACCTTCTCGCCGTGCGGGAGTGCGGCGCGCCGGGCCAGGGCGGGCGGCAGCACGCGCGGCGGCCCCGGAGCCGAGCCCCGGGGCCGCCACGCGGTGCAGCGGTCAGTTGCCGGCCAGCTGGCTGATGTCGCGGGCGGCGCCGGTGGAGGCGGAGGTGGTCATGGCGGCGTACGCCTGGAGCGCGGCGCTGACCGGGCGCTGCCGGTCGCGGGGGCGGAAGCCGCCCAGGTCGGCCAGCAGCTTCTCGCGGCGGGCGGCCAGGACCTCCGCGGGCACGTCCAGCTCCAGCGTGCGGCGCGGGATGTCGATGACGATGCGGTCGCCGTCCTCGACCAGCGCGATGTCGCCGCCCGCGGCGGCCTCGGGGGAGGCGTGGCCGATGGACAGGCCGCTGGTGCCGCCGGAGAACCGCCCGTCGGTGATCAGCGCGCACGCCTTGCCGAGGCCGCGCCCCTTGAGGAAGCTGGTCGGGTAGAGCATCTCCTGCATGCCGGGGCCGCCCTTGGGGCCCTCGTAGCGGATGACGACCACGTCCCCGGGCTTGACCTTGCCGCCGAGGATGCCCTCGCAGGCCTCCTCCTGGCTCTCGAACACCACGGCCGGGCCGGAGAAGGTCCACAGCTCCTCCTCGACCCCGGCGGTCTTCACGATCGCGCCGTCGGGGGCGATGTTGCCGTACAGGACGGCCAGGCCGCCGTCGGCGGTGTAGGGGTGCTCGATGTCGCGGATGCAGCCCTCGGCGCGGTCCAGGTCGAGGGACTCCCAGCGCGCGCTCTGGCCGGAAGCCCGGGTGGTGCGCTCGCCGCCGGGCGCGGCGTGGTACATCTCCACGGCCTCGGGCAGCACGTCGGGGGAGCGGACGTCCCACTGGGACAGGAACTCGGTGAGCGACGCCGAGTGGATGCTGTGCACGGTGCGGTTGAGCAGCCCGGCGCGGTCGAGCTCGCCCAGCAGCGCGGGGATGCCGCCCGCGCGGTGGCAGTCCTCGACGTGGTACCGGGGGGTGGCGGGCGCCAGCTTGCACAGGCACGGCACCCGGCGCGACAGCTCGTCGATCTCTTTCAGCCCGAAGTCGACCTGCCCTTCGCGGGCGGCGGCCAGCAGGTGCAGGATCGTGTTGGTCGACCCGCCCATGGCGATGTCGAGGGCCATGGCGTTCTCGAACGCGTCGCGCGTGGCGATGCTGCGGGGCAGGACGGACTCGTCGTCGTCCTCGTAGTAGCGGCGGGCGATCTCCACGACGGTGCGCCCGGCCTTCTCGTACAGGCGGCGGCGCTCGGTGTGGGTGGCCAGGACGGTGCCGTTGCCGGGCAGCGCCAGCCCGATCGCCTCGGTGAGGCAGTTCATGGAGTTGGCGGTGAACATGCCCGAGCACGACCCGCAAGTCGGGCAGGCGCTCTCCTCCATGCGGGCCAGCGTGTCCTCGCCGATCGCGGAGTCGGCGGAGGCGATCATCGGGTCGATCAGGTCGAGCTTGTGGCCGCCCATGACGCCCTCGACCGGCTTGCCGGCCTCCATCGGCCCGCCGGAGACGAACACGGTGGGGATGTTCAGCCGCATCGCCGCGATCAGCATCCCCGGGGTGATCTTGTCGCAGTTGGAGACGCAGATCAGCGCGTCGGCGCAGTGCGCGTTGACCATGTACTCGACCGCGTCGGCGATCAGCTCGCGGGACGGCAGCGAGTACAGCATGCCGCCGTGGCCCATGGCGATGCCGTCGTCCACCGCGATCGTGTTGAACTCGCGCGGCACGCCCCCGGCCTCGCGGACGGCGGCGGCGACGATGTCGCCGACCTCGCGCAGGTGGACGTGGCCGGGCACGAACTGGGTGAAGCTGTTGGCCACCGCGACGATCGGCTTGCCGAAGTCCTCCCGGGCCACGCCGGTCGCGCGAAGGAGCGCGCGGGCGCCCGCCATGTTGCGTCCATGGGTGACCGTTCGTGACCTGAGCGGGGGCATGATGCTCCTCGGCGTGCTGACGTTGCGTGCTGGTGATCTTACGTCGCAGCGGCGGATCGCGCCCTGCCTGCAAGGCCCGTGCCTCCCGTCCCTTCGGGGAGGCGGCCCGCCGGCCCGGCAGAGGTCCCCTGGGGGGTCGGCCTTTCGATGCTACCAACGCCGCCGGCGTGCGGGTCCGCCCAGGGGAGCCGGGAGGACGGGCGGGAACGCGACGAGGGCGCCCCGGGGATCGGGGCGCCCTCGCCAAGCGGTGCCCGGGCGGCCGCGGCCGCCCGGGCCGGGGGACCGGTCAGACCGTCTCCTGCCGCTCGTCCTCCTCCTCTTCCTCGCGGTAGATCGGCGGCAGCGTCTCGCTGGCGACCTTGTAGATGCGCTGCACGTCGGCCTCGTCGAGGATCTTGGGGCGGCGGCGCAGGTAGCCGCGCGCCTGGTTGCCCGCGTAGACGTCGACGTCGCGCACCCGCATGACCTTCCACGGGATGGACGGCCCGTAGATGGCCACCGAGGGCTGCACCGGCACCTCGAAGCCCACCCGTTCGGACAGCATCCGGCTGGCCTGCTCGGCCTCCCAGCGCGCCTCGTCCAGGCGGTCCTTCTTGTTGAAGGGGCCGTGGAACAGCTTGAGGTGCGACAGGGTCCGCACGGGCAGCCGCTTGTCCCATTTCTCCGAGTCGATGGCGTAGACGCCGCTCGGGCCGATGACCAGGTGGTCGATGCGGCCGTCGCTGACGCCTTCGGCGTCGCGCGGGACCGCCCGGGCGTGCAGCACCAGATAGCCCTTCTTCTCCAGGGCGCGCAGCTGCCGCTCGGTGCGGCGCTCGGCCGCCGACGACTTCTGCCAGGCCGCCACGCTGGACGAGGTGCGGGCCCGGTACACGACGTCGGCGATGACCGCCAGTATCGCGGCGGTGAGCCCGATGCGCAGGCTGAACACCACCGCGAAGACGATGAGCACCGCGACCGCCACGCCCGCGCGCACCGCCCAGCGCCGGATCGTGGGATCGTTCAGCAGCTCGCCGTAGGTCTCGGGCCGCGGCGGTAGCCGACCCGGCTTCTTGCCGGGCTCCGGGGAGGGACGGCCGCCCGTCTCCTGGCCGTCGTCGCCCCGCTCCGTGATCGCCATAGGTGACGCTCCGTATTCCCTTCGCGTCGGAAGCATGATCCTCCGTGCGCAGGGTAATCATTGTCGCTGTTCCGCGACTAGTCATGCCGGGTTAATACTTTTGTCGCCACTTCAGTGTGATTCGCCAGGGCGCTGCTCGGGTAGGACGGCTTTCACCCCCTCTTCGCGGCGTGCCGCGGTTGTCATCTTTGAGACCGGCGGCCGCGCGGTCTACCGTTCGACGGTGTGACGCTTCCTCATGACCTCACCGTGCTGCAGCAGGCGGCGGCGATCCGGACCCGCGAGCTGTCCCCGCTGGAGCTGGCCGACCACTACCTGGACCGGATCGAACGGCTGAACGCCCAGGTGGGCGCCTATGTGACGGTGGACGCCGAGCATGTGCGCGAGCAGGCGCGGGCCGCCGAGAAGCGGGTGCTGGAGGCCGCGGGCCCCGAGGAGCTGCCGCCGCTGCACGGGGTGCCGATCCCGATCAAGGACCTGAACATGGTGAAAGATGTCCGGGCCACCCTGGGATCGCGGGCTTTTTCCGATCTGGTGGGGTTTGTCGACGACAGTGTCGTCACACTGCTGAGGCAAGCCGGATGTGTGCTGCTGGGTAAGACCACGACCCCCGAATTCGGTCTGCCCTGCTATACGGAAAGCGCCGTCGCACCCCCCGCCCGCACCCCGTGGGACCTGGAGCGGTCCGCGGGCGGCTCCAGCGGCGGCGCCGCCGCGGCGGTCGCCTCCGGCCTGGCCCCCGCGGCGCAGGGCAGCGACGGCGGCGGCTCGATCCGCATCCCCAGCAGCGTGTGCGGCCTGTTCGGCATCAAGCCGACCCGGGGCCGCGTCTCCCAGGGCCCGGTCGTCCCCGACCTGTTCGGGCTGGCGACCAACGGGCCGATCGCCCGCGGCGTCCGCGACGCGGCCGCGCTGCTGGACGCGATGGCCCGGCCCATGCCCGGCGACCTGTACATGGCGCCGCCGCTGCCGGCGGGGGAGACCTTCCTCGGGTACGCCGACCGCCCGCCGAGGCGGCTGCGCATCGCGCGCAGCGCCGAGCCGGCCGTCCACGGCGTCGAGGTGCACCCCGATTGCCTGGCCGCCTACGAGGAGGCGTCGGCGCTGCTGGAGGAGCTGGGGCACGAGGTGGTCGAGCTGCCCCCGGTGCTCGGCGCCGACCTGGTGCCGGTGTTCGAGACGCTGTGGGGCGTCATGGCCACCCTCACGCCCGTCGAGCCCGACAAGGAGCACCTGCTGCAGCCGCTGACCCGCTGGCTGCGCGAACGCGGCAACGCCGTCGGCGCGTCCCAGCTGTTCCAGGCGCATGCCATGCTGCAGTCGGCGCTGCGCCAGGCGTTCCCCGTGATGAACGAGTTCGACGCGATCCTGCACCCGACCCTGGCCCAGCCGCCCCGCCCCCTCGGCTACTTCCACGACCAGGAGCCCGAGGAGAACTTCGCGCGGCAGAAGGCGTTCACCCCGTTCTGCGCCGTGTACAACGTGTCGGGGCAGCCCGCCGTCAACGTGCCGCTGCACTGGAACGCCGACGGCCTGCCCATCGGGGTGATGCTCGCCGGACGCCTGGGCGGGGAGGCCACCCTCATCTCCCTGTCGGCGCAGCTGGAGCAGGCCCGTCCCTGGGGCGACCGCAAGCCGCCCATCTGGACCGCCTGACTGCGCCCCGCCTCAGGGGGCATGGTCCCCCCGTGGTGGACGAGCAGGTGCATGAGCAGGCGGACGGGCGGTCGGCCGACGAGCGGCTGCGCAGGCTGGCCCGGGCCCACGGCGTCGCCGACAGATACAAGGACTGGCGGGAGCGGGAGACCCCCGTCGCCAAGGAGACCCTCGTGGCGGTGCTGGCCGCCCTGGGGGTGGACGCCTCCACCTCCGGCGCGGTACGCGACGAACTGGCGCGGCTGGAGGAGGAGCGGCGCCGGCTGCTGCTGCCACCCGTCGTGGCGTGCCGCCGCGTACCCGGCGCCGACCGGATCCACGTGCCCGCGGGGACCGAGGTGTCGGTGGAGCTGGCCGACGGCACGACCCTGACGCCGCCCCCGGCGTCCCCTGCGGCCGAAGGCGCCCTCGCCTACACGCTGCCCCCCGATACGCCGCTGGGATGGCATCGCGTGCGCGCACACAGGGGCGCGCAGGAGCAGGACGCCGCGCTGCTCGTCGCCCCGGACCGGCTGCGCACCCCCGAACGGGTGTGGGGCTTCACCGCCCAGCTGTACTCCGTGCGGTCCCGGGCGTCCTGGGGGATGGGCGACCTGCACGACCTGGCGCAACTGGCGGCCTGGAGCGGCCGGGAGCTGGACGCGGGTTTCATCCTGGTCAACCCCCTGCACGCCACCGAGCCTGCACCGCCGATCAGCCCGTCCCCCTACTCGCCGATGAGCCGCCGCTTCGCCGGCCCCCTGTACCTGCGCGTGGAGGACGTGCCCGAGTACCGGGAGCTGCCCGCGGACGACCGGGAGAACATCGCCGCCCTGGCCGCCCCCCTGCGCCTGGACGGGCCCCTCATCGACCGCGACGCGGTGTGGACGGCCAAACGCCGGGCCCTGGAGATCCTCTACCGCGCCTGCCGCACCCCGGCCAGGCGGCGGGCCTACGAGACGTACCTCGAGCGCGAGGGCGCGGCGCTGACCGCGTTCGCCACCTGGTGCGCCCTGGCCGAGGAGCACGGCAACGACTGGCGCCGCTGGCCGTCCGCCCTGCAGGACGCCGGCGGTACCGCCGTGGCACGCGAAGCCGAACGCCTGGCGCCGCGCGTCGACTTCCACGCATGGCTCCAGTGGCAGCTCGACGAGCAGCTCACCGCCGCACAACGCGCCGCAACCGACGCGGGGATGCCCATCGGCATCATGCACGACCTGGCGGTGGGCGTGACCCACTCCAGCGCCGACGCCTGGGTGTACCGGGACGTCTTCGCGGAGGGCATGAGCGTGGGGGCGCCCCCCGACGAGTTCAACCAGCGCGGCCAGGACTGGGGCCAGCCCCCATGGCACCCCCGGCGCCTCGCCCGGGCCGAGTACGCCCCCTACCGGGACATGCTGGCGGCCTGCCTGCGGCGCGGGGGAGGACTGCGCATCGACCACGCCATGCAGGTGTCGCGCCTGTGGTGGGTGCCCGCCGGGGCCTCGCCCGCAGAAGGAACGTACGTCGGCTACGACCGCAACGCGCTGCTGTCCTGCCTCACCTGGGAGGCCGCCCGCACCGACACGGTGATCGTCGGCGAGGACCTGGGCACCGTCGAACCCCAGGTGCGCGAAGACCTCGCCGAACGCGGCGTCCTCGGCACGTCCCTGCTGTGGTTTGAACGCGGCCGCAACGGCCGGCCGCAGCCGCCCGGACGGTGGCGGGAGCTGTCGCTGGCGACCGTCGGCACTCACGACATGCCGCCGATCATCGGGTTCCTGCACGGCGACCACGTCGCCCTGCGCGACCGCCTCGGGCTGCTCACCCGCCCCGCCGCCGACGAGGCCGCCGACCATCGGCGGCTGCTGGCGGGCTGGCTGGAGCTGCTGCACGCCGAGGGCCTGCTGGCCGACCCGCCCGACGTGCTGCTGCGCGCCCTGGCCCGCGGCGCGCACGACCGCGACGAAAAAGTGGCGGCCGCCCTGCACGCCCTGCTGGCGCGCACCCCGGCGCGGCTCATCGGCGTGTCCCTCGCCGACGCGGTGGGCGAGCGCCGCACCCAGAACCAGCCCGGCACCAGCGACGAGTACCCCAACTGGCGCGTCCCCCTCGCCGACGCCGGCGGCCGCCCCGTCCGGCTCGACGACCTGCCCGCCGACCCGCGCGTCGCCGCCGCCGCGGCCCCGGTCAGGGCCGCGACGCGGACGCGGGCGTGACCACCCGCCGTGGCCGCGCCCGCGCCCGCGCGGAGGATCAGGACGCGGCGGCGTCCTTGGCCTGGGCGCGCAGCGCCCGGGCCACGCCGTCGCGGCCCTCCGACAGCAGCCGCACCAGCGCCGCGGGCGGCCGGTGCTCGGCGATGTAGGCCTCGGTGCGGTCGATCGTCGCCTGCTCGATGATCAGGAACGGGTAGGCGACCTCGGCGAACGTCTGCGCCATGTCGCTGCTCCACTCCTGCCAGATCCGGCCGACCTCGGCGAAGAACCGGTCGACGTACGGGCGCAGCAGCTCGGCCTGGTCCGGCTCGACGAAACCGCCCAGCGTGGCCCGGTACACCGCGTTCGGCAGCTTTCCGGAGACGATCCGCTCCCAGGCGGCGGCCTTGGCCTCGGCGGACGGCAGCGCGGCCCGGCAGCCGGCGGCGTTCCGCTCGCCCGCCGCGGTCGGGTCCCGCTGCAGCTCGGCGTCGATCTCGGCCTCGCCCGCCCGGCCCGTCACCACCAGGCGGCGCAGCAGCGACCAGCGCAGGTCGGTGTCGACCGTCAGGCCCTCCAGCGACTGCGAGCCGTCCAGCAGCCCGGCGACGAACGCCAGGTGCTCGTCGGTCTCGGCGACGCCGGCGAACGCCTGGACGTAGGCGAGCTGGAAGTCCGAACCCGGTTCGGCCTCGCGGGCCAGGTCGTACAGGGCGTCGGCCATCAGCCGCCGCCCCTCGGGCCGCCACGCCGGGTCGGCGTACTGCTGCAGCGCCGTGCGCGCCTGCCGCAGCAGCGTCTGGGCCACCGAGATGTCGGTCACGCCGCGGACCCCGGACAGGACCAGCCGGATGTAGTCGCGGGTGGCCATCTCGGCGTCCCGGGTCATGTCCCAGGCCGCCGACCAGCACAGCGCCCGCGGCAGGCCGTCCCGGATGTCGCCGATGCCGTCGATCAGCGTGGCAAGCGAGTGCTCGTCCAGCCGGATCTTGGCGTAGGTGAGGTCGTCGTCGTTGACCAGCACCAGGTCGGGCCGCCGCTCGCCGACCAGCTCCGGTACCTCGGTGCGGTCGCCGACCACGTCCAGCTCCACCCGCCGGCGCCGGACGATCCCCTCGGGCGTGCGGTCGTACAGGCCGATCGCCACGCGGTGCGACCGCAGGGTCGGGTACTCGGCCTTGGCCTCCTGCCGGACGCTGAACGAGGTGAACTTGCCGTCGGCGTCCACCTCGTACACCGGGCGCAGCGTGTTGACCCCGGCGGTCTCCAGCCACTCCTTCGACCACGACTTCAGGTCGCGGCCCGAGGTCTCCTCCAGGGCGTCCAGCAGGTCGCCCAGGACGGTGTTGCCCCACGCGTGCCGCTGGAAGTAGCGGCGCACGCCCTCCAGGAAGTTGTCGCGTCCCACGTACGCCACGAGCTGCTTGAGGACGCTGGCGCCCTTGGCGTAGGTGATCCCGTCGAAGTTGACCTCCACCGCGCGGATGTCGGGGATGTCGGCGGAGATCGGGTGGGTGGACGGCAACTGGTCCTGCCGGTACGCCCACGCCTTCATCAGGTTGGCGAACGTCGTCCAGGACCCCGTCCACTTGGTGGCCTCGGCCTGGCACAGGACGCTCATGTACGTGGCGAACGACTCGTTCAGCCACAGGTCGTCCCACCAGCGCATGGTGACCAGGTCGCCGAACCACATGTGGGCCATCTCGTGCAGGATGGTCTCGGCGCGCCGCTCGTAGGCCGCGTCGGTGACCCGCGACCGGAAGACGTAGTCCTCCAGGAAGGTCACGCAGCCCGCGTTCTCCATGGCGCCGGCGTTGAACTCCGGCACGAACAGCTGGTCGTACTTGCCGAACGGGTACCGCCGGTCGAACACCTTTTCGAAGAAGGCGAAGCCCTGCCGGGTGACGTCGATGATCGCGTCCGCGTCCAGGTGCTCGGCCAGCGAGGCCCGGCAGAACACCCCCAGCGGGATCGCGCTGCCGTCCTCGCGCCGGTACTCGTCGCGCACCACGTGGTACGGCCCCGCCACCAGCGCGGTGATGTAGGTGGACACGCGCGGCGTCGGCGGGAAGTGCCAGCGCCCGTCCTCCTGCGCGTCGGGGGCCTGGTTGGTGACGACCTGCCAGCCCTCCGGGGCGATCACCGTCAGCTCGAAGGCCGCCTTCAGGTCCGGCTGGTCGAAGCAGGTGTACATGCGGTGCGCGTCGGCCGTCTCGAACTGCGTGTACAGGTACACGTTCCGGTCGACCGGGTCGACGAACCGGTGCAGCCCCTCACCCGAGCGCGAGTAGGCGCAGTCGGCCACCACGCGCAGCTCGTTGCGCTCGGCCAGCGACGGCAGCGGCAGCCGGCCCTTGTCGGCGTCGTAGGTCGCGGGGGCGAGGGAGCGTCCGTTGAGCGTCGCCTCCCGCACGACGGCGCCGTGCAGGTCGACGAAGGTCGAGGCGCCCGGCTCGGCGCACCCGAACGATATGACGGTGGTGGACCCGAACCGCTGCTCATCCCTGGTGAGGTCCAGCTCGACCGTGTACGAGTCGACGCTGAGCAGCCGGGCCCGTTCCCGCGCCTCATCGCGCGTGAGGTTGCCTGCCACGTGCACTCCTTGGACGTCTTTGTAAGTGGTCAGTCCATGTCTACCAACCGGCCGGGTCCCGGGTCCCCGCAGCACGGTCATCGGTTTCCCCGGGTTGGCCGGGGAATGGGCGCGCGGGCCCCGGGGTTGGCCCGGATGGACCTACATCCCGGCAGGCATAAGGAGGCCCGCGTTGTCGCAGACCGCGTCGCAGACCGCGTCGCAGACCGCCCGCACCCCGGTCGACTTCTGGTTCGACCCGCTGTGCCCGTGGGCGTGGATCACCTCGCGCTGGGTGCTGGAGGTGGCCAAGTACCGGCCGATCGAGCCGCGCTGGCACGTGATGAGCCTGTCCGTGCTCAACGAGGACAAGGACATCCCCGAGGACTACCGGAAGCTGCTGAAGGACGGCTGGGGCCCGGTGCGCGTGTGCATCGCCGCCGAGCAGAAGTACGGCGGCGATGCGCTCGGCCGCCTCTACACCGAGCTGGGCACGCGCCGCCACCACGAGCGGCGCAAGTTCGACCGGGAGATGCTGGAGGAGGCCCTGGCCGCGGCCGGCCTCGACCCCGCCCTGGCGGCCGCCGCCGAGTCCACCGAGTACGACGCGGCTGTGCGCGCGTCCCACAAGGACGGCATCGACCGCGTCGGCCAGGAGGTCGGCACCCCGGTGATCGAGGTCGAGGGCTCGGCCTTCTTCGGCCCGGTCGTCACCCCGATTCCGCGCGGCGAGGACGCCGTCCGGCTGTGGGACGGGGTGACCCTCGCCGCCTCCGTCGACGGCTTCTTCGAGCTGAAGCGCTCCCGGACCCGGGACCCGATCTTCGACTGAGCCCGGGCCGCGGCCGGTCACCCTGCCCTCACCCTCGGTACATGCTAGTTGCAACCGTCTTGCAGCTGCTAAAAATGTGCATCACACTGTTCCTGCTGAATTCGTACAGGCAGGTGGTGACATGCACGTACCGGACGGGTTCATCAACGCCCCGGTGTCCGTCGCGGCGGGGGTGGTGGCCGCCGGCGGGGTGGCGGTGGCGCTGCGCGGCGCCCGGCGCGAGCTGGACGACCGCACCGCGCCGCTGGCCGGGCTGACGGCCGCCTTCGTGTTCGCCGCGCAGATGCTCAACTTCCCGGTCGCCGCGGGCACCAGCGGGCATCTGCTCGGCGGGACGCTGGCGGCGATACTGGTCGGCCCTTACACCGCGGTGCTGTGCATGGCCGTGGTGCTCGGGATGCAGGCGCTGCTGTTCGCCGACGGCGGGCTCAGCGCGCTCGGCGTCAACATCACGATCATGGGGCTGGTCACGGTCGCCGTCGGGTACGGCGTCTTCCGGCTGCTGCTGCGGGTGCTGCCCGCCACCCGCCCGGCGGTGACCGGCGCCGCGTTCGGGGCCGCGCTGGTCTCGGTGCCCGCCGCGGCCGCCGTGTTCACCCTGATCTACGCGATCGGCGGCACCGCCGAGGTGCCGATCGGCACGGTCGCGGGCGCCATGATCGGTGTGCACGTGCTGATCGGCATCGGCGAGGCGCTGATCACTTCGCTGACCGTGTCCAGCGTGCTGGCGGTCCGGCCGGACCTGGTGCACGGGGCGCGCGGGCTGCTGCGCAAGCCCGAGCTGCGCACGCGTGCCGCGTCCGGTGCCGGAGCCTGAGAGACGGGGGGATCATGACGACCAAGCGGTTCTTCGTCGTCGCCCTGCTGGTGTCGCTCGTGCTGGCCGGGGGCGTCAGCTACTACGCCAGCAGCCGGCCCGACGGACTGGAGAAGGTCGCCGCCGACAAGGGCCTCGACGCGAAGGAGAAGGACCACGCGCTCAAGGACTCCCCGCTCGGCGACTACGGCGTCAAGGGAGTCGACAACGCCCGGCTGTCGGGCGGCCTGGCCGGGGTGATCGGCGTGGGCGCCGTGCTGGCCGTGTCCGGCGGGCTGTTCTGGGCGGTGCGGCGCCGCGGAACCCGTACGGGCGCGGACGCCTAGATGGGCGCCGGCCACGCGCACCGCCTCTACCTGCCCGGGGCCTCGCCCGTGCACCGGCTGCCGCCGCAGTGCAAGCTCGTGGCGGTGCTGGTCTTCGTGGCGGCCGTGGTGGCCACGCCGCGCGAGCGGATCTGGGCGTTCGCCGGGTACGCGCTGCTGCTGGCGGCGGTCGCGGCGGTGGCGCGGGTGCCCTACGGGGTGGTGCTGCGGCGGACCCTGATCGAGCTGCCGTTCGTGGTGTTCGCCCTGCTCATGCCGTTCGTGGCGAGCGGGGAGCGAGTCACCTGGCTGGGGCTGTCGGTGAGCGAGGCGGGGCTGTGGGGCGCCTGGAACATCCTCGCCAAGGGCACCCTCGGGGTGGTCGCGTCCATCCTGCTGGCCGCCACCACCGAGCCGCGCCTGCTGCTGCTCGGGGTCGAGCGGCTGCGCATGCCGCAACCGATCGTCCAGATCGCCGCGTTCATGCTGCGGTACGCCGACGTGGTCGCAGGAGAGCTGCGCCGGATGCGGATCGCGCGGGCCTCCCGCGGGTTCGAGGCGCGCGACGTGCGGGACGCGGGCGTGCTGGCGCGGTCGCTGGGGGCGCTGTTCCTGCGGTCGTACGAGCGGGGAGAGCGCGTCCACCTGGCCATGGTCAGCCGCGGCTACGACGGCCGCATGCCGGCTTGGCACGCCGTCGGCGCCACCGCCGCCCAGTGGACGGCCGCCGCCGCGCTGCCGGCCGCCGCCGCCCTGATCGCCGCCGCAGCCTGGATCATCCCCTGACCTCGGAGTCTTCCATGACCACCTCGGACGAGCGGACGGCGGCGGGGGCCGCCGCACCGCAGGACGACGCGCCCCCCTCGCTGGAGGTGCGCGGCCTGGCGTACGCCTACCCCGACGGCACCCAGGCCCTCTACGGCGTGGACGTCACCATCCGGCGCGGCGAGCGCGTGGCCCTGCTGGGCCCCAACGGAGCGGGCAAGACCACGCTCGTGCTACACCTCAACGGGATCCTGCACGGCGGCCTGGGGTCGGTGCGCGTCGCGGGCCTGGAGGTCGACCCGGGCGACAAGCGGGCGCTGCGGGAGATCCGCCGCCGGGTCGGCATCGTCTTCCAGGACCCCGACGACCAGCTGTTCATGCCGACCGTCCGGGAGGACGTGGCGTTCGGCCCCGCCAACATGGGGCTGCGCGGCGAGGAGCTGGACCGCCGCGTCCGGGATGCGCTGGACCGCGTCGGCATGCTGGAGGCCGCCGACCGGCCGCCGCAGCACCTGTCGTTCGGGCAGCGCCGCCGGGTCGCGGTGGCCACCGTCCTGGCGATGGAGCCGGAGATCCTGGTGCTGGACGAGCCGTCGTCCAACCTGGACCCGGCCGGCCGCCGCGAGCTGGCGGAGATCCTGCTGTCGCTGGACGTCACGGTGCTGATGGTCACCCACGACCTCCCGTACGCGGCCGAGCTGTGCCCGCGTTCACTGATCCTGTCCGGCGGGGTCATCGCCGCCGACGGCCCCACGCCCGACCTGCTGTCGGACGCGGACCTGCTGGCCGCCCACCGCCTGGAGCTGCCGTTCGGGTTCGACCCCGCCGCCATCGCCCGCTGACCCCCGGGCACCCGTCCGACGGGATCGCCGGCGCGCCCCGGCGGTCCCGTCGGCGTTTCTCCGGCGTTTCTCCGGCGTTCCGCTTGCACGCACCGCGACGTGTCGTAGACTCGGTGCCACCTGAAAGTGGCAACGGTTTTCATATCCGATTCGGGGGTGAACGTGAAGGTAGCGTTCGTCGGCAAGGGCGGCAGCGGCAAGACCACCCTGTCCTCGCTGTTCGTGCGGTTCCTGGCCGACCGCGGGCTGCCCGTGGTGGCCGTCGACGCCGACATCAACCAGCACCTGGGCGTGGCGCTGGGCCTGGACGAGGGCCGGGCGGCCAAGATTTCGGCGCTGGGCGACCACCTGCCGCAGATCAAGGAGTACCTGCGCGGCGACAACCCGCGGATCTCCTCGACCGCGGCGATGGTCAAGACGACCCCGCCCGGCGCGGGCTCGCGGCTGCTGCGGCTGCGCGGCGACGACCCGGTCCACGCGCTGGGCGAGGACGTCGACGGCGTCACGCTGCTGGCCACCGGGGCGTTCACCGAGGACGACCTCGGCGTGGCCTGCTACCACTCCAAGACCGGGGCGGTCGAGCTCTACCTGAACCACTTGGTCGACGGGCCCGGCGAGTACGTGGTCGTCGACATGACCGCGGGCGCCGACACCTTCGCCTCCGGGCTGTTCACCCGCTTCGACCTGATGTTCCTGGTCGCCGAGCCCACCCGCAAGGGCGTGAGCGTCTACCGCCAGTACACCGAGTACGCCCGCGACTACGACGTCGCCATCGCGGTCGTCGGCAACAAGGTGCAGGGCGACGACGACGTCGCCTACCTGCGCGAGCACGTCGGCGACGACCTGCTCACCTGGCTCGGCCAGTCCGCCGCCGTGCGCGCGCTGGAGCAGGGCCGCCACGACGTGCCGCTGGAGGTCGCCAACGAGCGCGCCCTGGCCCGCATGCTCGCCGCGGTCGACGCCCGGGACAAGGACTGGGACAAGTACCAGCGCCAGGCCGTGGAGTTCCACGTCAAAAACGCCCGCAGCTGGGCCAACCGCGCCGTGGGCGAGGACTTGGAGGCCCAGATCGACCCGGGCTTCAGCCTGGCGGCCGCCCGCTAGCCCGCCGCCCCCTCGGCGGCGGCCCGCCTTGCTCGGGGGCGGAGTCGGCGGCACCGCGGCGGCCTGCGAGAATTGCGCCCATGCGCGTGTTTCTTGGATGCGACCATGCCGGCTTCGAACTGAAGGAGCACCTGGTCGCCTGGCTTTCAGCCAACGGTCACGAGCCCGTCGACTGCGGGGCGTTCGTCTACGACGCCGTCGACGACTATCCGCCGTTCGTGCTGAGGGCCGCCGAGCGCACCGCCGCCGAGCCGGGGACGCTGGGCATCGTCATCGGCGGCTCCGGCAACGGCGAGCAGATGGCCGCCAACAAGGTCAAGGGCGTGCGGGCCGCCCTGGTCTGGAACGACGACACCGCCCGCCTCGCCCGCGAGCACAACGACGCCAACGTGATCAGCATCGGCGCACGCCAGCACGACCTGGAGACCGCCACCCGGTTCGTGCGCCTGTTCCTGGAGACCCCGTACTCGCAGGACGAGCGGCACACCCGGCGGATCCGGATGCTGAGCGACTACGAGCGCACCGGCCAGCTGCCGCCGATCTCCGTGGAGAGCTGACCCGGGCCGCTCACCGGGGCTTGCGTCCGCCGCCGCCGCGTTTGCCGAGGCGGCGGCGTTCGTTCTTGGACGCCCGCGACCTCCTGGCCGCGTCTGCGGCGGCGGCCGCGCCTCCCGCGGCCGCCGCCCGGTCCGGCGGGCCGCCCGGGCCCTCGTCGTCCGGCGCGGGCCGGGACACGTCGCGTGCCCGCATCGCCGCGTCGATCGTGATCCGCATGTTGGGCAGGGCCACGTCCACCTCCCGGAGCCGCGCGACGCGTCCGAACCGGCAGTGGGGCCGTGCTCTGCCGCGCCGCCGTGCGCGGGGCGTCCCCCGCGCGATGGACACCATTGGACACCATGCGGCGGGGCGCCCGGCAAGACCCGGGTCCGATGATCACCGAGCGTGATCGGGGACACGCCGGATCCGTCAAGTGCCGATCTGGACCGTTGTAACAGGTCGTCCATGGTGCGGATGTCCGTCGGCACCGCCCGATGCCAGATACAGTGCCGGAGATGCTTCAACGTCTGGTCCAGCTGCTTCCGCCGGGAGTCCGCGCCTTCCTGCGGCGGATTCCGCTGCTCGTGCGGATCTACGGGTGGCTGCGGCGGGGCAAGGCCGTCCGTGAACGCTACGTGTTCACGGCCCTGGCCGTGCTGGCGATCGTGCTCGGCGTCGCCGCCACCGAGTCGCGGGCGTGGGCGCCGCCCGCCGCCCTGGTGCTGACCGTGGTCGCCGGCGGGCTGCTGCTCAAGGTGCGCACCCTGGTCGCGCTGCTGGCGGTGGTCGTGGCCATGACCGCCTACAACGCCGTGGACGACCCGGCCGAGGTCGGCCCCGGTACGATCGCCACCCTGCTGATCACGGCGGTGCTGGCGCTCACCCTGGCCCGCACCCGCCAGCAGCTCGGCGTGCAGGGCCTGCGCGGCGACTCGATGCTGCTGGAGCTGCGCGACCGGCTGCGCCGCCAGGGCGAGCTGCCCGAGCTTCCGGCCGGCTGGGAGGCGCAGGTGGTGATGCTGCAGGCCGGCGGCTCGTCGTTCGGCGGCGACTTCGTGGTGTCCGTGCGCACCGGCGACGTCCTTGAGGTGGCGCTGGTGGACGTGTCGGGCAAGGGCACCGACGCGGGCACCCGGGCGCTGATGCTGTCCGGCGCGTTCGGAGGACTGCTTGGATCGATCCAGACCGACCGGTTCCTGCCCGCGTGCAACGACTACCTGCACCGCCAGCGCTGGGACGAGGGCTTCGTCACGGCCGTCCACCTGGTCCTCGACCTGTCCACCGGCGAGTACACCGTGGAGTCGGCCGGGCATCCCCCGGCCGTCCAGTTCGACTCCGGTACCGGCACCTGGCGGGTGAGCGCCGCCAAGGGGGTGGTGCTGGGCGTCGTCCCGGACCTGCGCTGCGAGCCGGAGCAGGGCACGCTGCGCCCCGGCGACGCGCTGCTGCTCTACACCGACGGCCTGGTCGAGTCGCCGGGCCGCGATCTCGACGCGGGCATCGACCGGCTGCTGGGCGAGGCCGAGCGCCTGGTCCCGCAGGGTTTCCGCAAGGGGGCCAAAGAGCTGGTGCAGACGATGGCCGCCGCGCGGGACGACGACTGCGCGCTCGTCGTCATATGGCGCAACTGAGAACCCCGAGCCCTCTCCTCGCCCCGAGCGTTCCCCCCGTCAGGGGTTGCGGCGGCCGCTTTCGACCGCGCCCCGGCCCGTGCCCCTGGCCTTGGTGCCGTTGCCCTTGGCCTGCCCGTCCACGGCGTCCCCGTCCGCGACACGCGTGCGCCCGTCGCGCCCGGCGGTCTTGCGGGGCTCCGCCGGCCGGGCGCTCTTGAGCGCCTTGTGCGGGCGCTGCGTGGGCGTCCGCGCGGCCTGCCGCCCGGCCTGCTGCCCGGTCGCGGGCGGGTCGGCGGGCGCGGGCCTGACGGTCACCGACGTGCCGGGGGCGTTCATGGGGGTGACGTCGTGGTCCTGGCCGCCCAGGCCCATGAACAGCCCGCCGATCAGCACGGTCGCGGCGGCGGCCGCCGCCCCGGCGAGGATGCGGACGCGGGCGGTCGACCGCGCGCCGACGTGCCGGATCAGGCCGAACGCCTGGGTGTCGGGGCCCTCGTCGTCCGGGGCCGGACGCGGCCGCGGCACCGCCCCGTCCACCGCGGAGAAAGGCGGCGGCAGCAGCGAAGGCGCCGCCCCGCCCGACTTCGGCCGGCCCGCGGCGGGGGAGGCGGGCGTGCCGGGCTGGCCGACGAGCGTGAGCATCAGGTCGGCGGTCGGCGGCCGCAGGGACGGGTCCTTGGCCAGGGCGGCGCGCACCACCGGCTCCAGTGCCGGGGGCAGCTGCGACAGGTCGGGCTCCTCGCGCATCACGCGCAGGGCGACCTCGGTGGGCTGGCCCTCGCCGAACGGGGGCCGGCCCGTCCCCGCGTACACGATCAGGCAGCCCCAGGCGAACACGTCGGCGGCCGGTGTGGCGGCGCCGCCGGACAGCACCTCGGGCGCCATCCAGCCGGGCGTGCCGAGCACGGTGCCGCCGGTGGTGACCGTGGACGAGTCCTGCGCGCGGGCGATGCCGAAGTCGATGACCCGGCAGCCGGACAGGGTGAGCATCACGTTGGCGGGCTTGAGGTCGCGGTGCACCAGGCCCGCCGCGTGGATGGCGGCCAGCGCCGACGCCACGCCCACGGCCACGCCGTGCAGGTCGCCGGGCGGCAGCGGCCCGCCCGCGGTGACCCGGTGCTGCAGCGACATGCCGCCGACGTACTCGCTGACGATGTACGGGCGGCCGTCCTCCTCGCCGTGCGCCAGCACCCGCGCGGTGCAGAACGAGGCGACCCGTCCGGCCAGGACGGCCTCGTCGCGGAACCGGCGCCGGTAGGACGGCTGCGCGGCCAGATGGGGATGGATGGTCTTGACCGCCACCCGTCGGCCGGAGTCCGGATCGCGGCCCAGGTAGACGGTGCCCATGCCGCCCGAGCCGATCCGACCGAGCAGCGGATATCCGCCCACCTCCCGGGGGTCGTCGGACTCCAGGGGGCCCAGGTCGTCGGCCGGGGTGCCGGTCGCGTGCGGGGTGCCGGTCGCGTGCGGGGTGCCGGTCGCGTGCGGGGTGCCGGTTGTGTGCGGGGTGCCGGTTGCGTGCGGGGTGCCGGTTGCGTGCGCGTCCATGCCGTACCTCGTGACCCCTTTCGAGACCTGCATTCCGGACTTCCCCGATTGCGTCCAAGTATGGTGCCGGATACCCGATCGCGGGGGGACGTCCGCGCAAACGCGGGTGGAAACGTGATCGTCACCTTGATGTAGCACTGAGTGCACGAACGTCGGGCACAGTAGTTCCCGGATCGGCAACCGGCCGGCCTCGCCGGATCCTCCTCGGCGCGCGAGGCGCCGGTTGGCGGCACCGAAGGCGATGTCCGCGCGGACGGCACCCCAGGGGTGGGAGGTATCGTCCGCGCGGGCATCGATCTGTTCACCCGTGTCTTCCCAGCTCAGACGGTGGACCGCTGAACGCTTGGCGCAAATCATGCAATACCCATTGACTTTATAGGGAATCGGCGCCAGGATGACGGACGTGAGCTTCACGGTCATCGTCGGCAACCCCCGTCCCGCCTCCCGCACCGCGACCGCGGCGGCCGCCGCCGCACGCGCCGTGGCCGAGGCGGCCGGGCTGCCCGACGCCCCGGACGTCGTCGACCTGTCGGCCCTCGGCCCGGCGCTGCTGGAGGACCCCGCGCCGCAGGTCGTGACCGACGCGCTCGACCGCGTCCGCGCGTCCGATCTGCTGCTGGTCGCCTCCCCCACCTACAAGGGCACCTACACCGGGCTGCTCAAGGCCTTCCTCGACCTGCTGCCGTACCGGGCGCTGGCCGGCAAGACCGCGCTGCCGCTGCTGGTGGTGGGCGCGCCGCAGCACGCGCTGGCCGTGGAGGTCCACCTGCGACCCCTGCTCGTAGAGCTGGGCGCGACGGTCCCGACACCGGGGCTGGCGCTGCCGGAGGAACAGCTCATCGCCCCCGACGCCGTGCTGGCGGAGTGGGCCGGGCAGGTCGTCCCCGCCGTCCGGGGCGCTCCAGCGGCGGGGACTGTCCGGTGACCGGGGCGGTGTTGGCACGGCCTGTCCCGGTCACCGGCCGCGTCCCCGCAGGTCACGGCGCATCCGCAGACCGCGCAGCACAAGCCGGGCGGGCAGGTTTCGCCCCGCTGCCCCTCGGTTATAACCGGACCTGCTGATCGTTCGGTTTTCCCGTTTCGGCAGGCCCCCCGGCCCTCGGGAACCGTCGACGCAACCAGTCGTAGGCGGTCGGGGACGGGAGGGCGCCGCGCATGCCACGTCGCCGACTGCGCTGCCCGCCCCCGTCGGAGTGGTCGCTGCGGACGCGGGTGACGGTCGCGGTGACCGTCATCATGGGCTGCCTGCTGGCGCTCGCCCTGGTCGGCTTCTACCTGATGCTGCGCTGGACGCTGCAGGACCAGCTGAACCAGCGCGGCCGCGAGGCCCTCTACGACCTGTCCGCCTTCGTCCGCCTGCACGACCCCCGGGGCGAGGACGTGCTGCGGACGCAGGACGACGGGTTCAACCTGCTGCAGTCGGTGGACGACCAGGACCGGGTGCTGGCCTCCAGCGCGCCCCTGGCCGGATACCCGCCGATCTCCGAACTGCATCCCTCCCGCCCCGGGGAGGTCGTGAGCGAGCTGCTGAGCGTCCGCGGGATCCACCACAAGGTCTACGTCTCGGCCACGCGGGTGCGGGCGCACGCCGGATGGCGCACCGTCTACGCCGGGGTGCCCGAGTACAACTACACGGCCGTCCAGCGGCTGCTCGCGGTCTCCCTGGGCGCGGGCGTTCCGCTGTTCATGGCGGCGATGGCCTGGCTGGTGTGGACCGCGGTGCGGCGGGCGCTGTCGCCGATGCGGGCGATGAGCGCCGAGCTCGCCGCGATCAGCGGCGGCGAGCCGTACGGGCGGGTGTCGGTGCCGGGCGGCCACGACGAGATCGCCGAACTGGGCGAGGAGATCAACCTGGCGCTGATGCGGCTGCAGCGGACGGTGGAGCGGCAGCGCGCGTTCACCGCGGACGTCTCGCACGAGCTGCGCAGCCCGCTGACCGGCCTGCGGGCGCAGCTGGAGGACGCGCTGGAGAACCCCGAGGACGAGCAGTGGCCCGCCGTGGCGCGCGCCGCCCTGGACGACGCCGACCGGCTGCAGCGCATCGTCGCCGACCTGCTGCTCATGGCCCGCCTGGAGGCGGGCGTGCAGATGGAGCGCCGCCCGGTCGACCTGGGGGAGCTGGCCCGCGAGGAGCTGGCGCGGGGGCGCGGCGAGGTGCCCATCGAGCTGTCGGCCGAGCCGGGCGTGGTGGTGCTGGGCAGCCCCGACCACCTGCGCCGGCTGCTGGTCAACCTGCTGGACAACGCCGAGCACTACGCCCGCTCCCGGGTGTGGGTGCGGGTGCGCGCCATCGAACCGCGCATCGCCGAACTGGAGGTCCTCGACGACGGACCCGGCATCGCCCCCGAGGACCGCGAGCGGGTGTTCCTGCGCTTCCAGCGGCTCGGCGGGGCCCGGCGGCGCGAGCACGGCGGCACCGGCCTCGGCCTGCCGATCTCCCGCGACATCGCGATCGTGCACGGCGGCAGCCTGAACGTGGTCGACAGCGACCTGGGCGCCTGCCTCCAGCTCCACCTTCCCCTGGCCCGTCCCCACGAGCGCTGAGGCCGCCCCGCTACGCTCGGGGACATGAACGGCGGGCCGCGATCACGACCGTCCCGTTCCCCCGGAGCGGCACCGGCGGAGCGGTCGTCGGGCGGCGCGCGGCGCGGCATGCGGGCCGCGGCGCTGGTCGCCCGCGTCCTCGACCCCGGCAGCTGGGTCTGCTGGGACCGGCCGCCGGCCCCCGTGGCCGAACCCGGCTCGCCCTATGCGCGGGAGCTGGCGGCCGCCCGCGAGCGCAGTGGCTGCGACGAGGCCGTCATCACCGGCGAGGGACGGCTGCGCGGACGGCGCGTGGCGTTCGTGGTGTCGGAGTTCGGCTTCCTCGCCGGGTCGATCGGCGTGGCCACCGCCGACCGGATCGTCGCCGCCGTGGAACGCGCGACCCGCGAACGGCTGCCGCTGCTGGCCGCGCCGTCGTCCGGCGGCACCCGCATGCAGGAGGGCACGGTCGCGTTCGTGCAGATGGCCCGGATCGCCGCCGCCGTCATGGCGCACCGCGCGGCCGGGCTGCCCTACCTGGTCTACCTGCGGCATCCCACCACCGGCGGGGTGCTGGCGTCCTGGGGCTCGCTCGGGCACGTCACCGCCGCCGAGCCGGGCGCGCTGATCGGCTTCCTCGGGCCGCGCGTCCACCGGGCGCTGCGCGGCGAACCGTTCCCCGACGGCGTGCAGGTCGCCGAGAACCTGGCCGCCAAGGGGCTGGTGGACGCCGTCGTCGGCATCGACGAGCTGGCCGACAGCACCTCCCGCGCGCTGAACGTGCTGTGCGGTGCCCCCGCGCCGCGCACGCCGCCGCCCGCCCCGCAGTCCCTGGCGGCGTACTTCGAGCAACCGCCGGACGTGCCCGCCTGGGAGTCGATCTCCCGCTCGCGTCGTCCGGAGCGGCCCGGCGTCCGCGACCTGCTGCGCCACGGCGCGTCCGACGTGACGCCGCTGTCGGGGACGGGCGAGGGCGAGGCCGACCCCGGGCTGCTGCTCGCACTCGCCCGCTTCGGCTCGGCGCCCTGCGTGGTCGTGGGCCAGGACCGGGTCAGCCAGCGCTCCGGCCATCCGCTCGGGCCCGCCGGGCTGCGCGTCGCCCGCCGCGGCATGCGCCTGGCCGCCGAGCTGGGCCTGCCGTTGCTGACCGTGGTGGACACCCCCGGAGCGGTGCTGTCGGCCGAGGCGGAGGAGCGCGGCCTGGCCGGGGAGATCGCCCGCTGCCTGGCCGAGTTGATCACGCTCGCCGCGCCCACGCTGTGCCTGCTGCTCGGCGAGGGCAGCGGGGGAGCGGCGCTGGCGCTGATGCCCGCCGACCGGGTGCTGTGCGCACGGCACGCCTGGCTGTCGCCGCTGCCGCCCGAGGGCGCCTCGGCGATCGTGCACCGCACCACCGCCCGGGCGGCCGAGATGGCCGCGGCGCAGGGCGTGCGCTCCGCCGACCTGCTGCGTGACGGCATCGTCGACGCGGTCGTCGCCGAGCGCCCCGACGCCGCCGACGAACCCGGGGCGTTCTGCACGCGGCTGGCCGTCGTCCTCGAACACGAGCTGGCGAACCTGCCCGCCGCCGACCAGGCCGCCCGTGCGGCCCGCCACCGCCGGCTCGGCCGGACGGGCTGACCGCCGCGGGCCGCGTCGCGGGGCTCAGACCTTCTCGTGCTCGCGCCGCTCGGCGCGCTCCTCCGCACGCTCGCGGCGCGGCTCCTCCCCGGCCGGCTTCTTCTCGCCCTGCGCGCCGACCGCCTCCTCGTGGCTCACCACAACCTCGCTGTCGCGGATTTCGCCGCGCCATCCGTGGAGTTCTTCGGGGTGGGTGAGGACGTGGTTGGTGAGGTGGCGGCGGAATTGTTTGAGTTCGAGGCGGGTGCGGCGTCCTTGGGCGCGCCAGAGGTTGGCGGTTTTCTCGAAGAAGCCTTTGGGGTGGTATTCGAGGTTGACGAGGACGCGGGTCATGTCGGGTGCGAGTTCGTGGAAGGTGATGCTGCCGTCGACGTGGC
Organism: Actinomadura sp. NBRC 104425; assembly: GCF_030269545.1. Lineage (GTDB taxonomy): Bacteria > Actinomycetota > Actinomycetes > Streptosporangiales > Streptosporangiaceae > Spirillospora > Spirillospora keratinilytica. The sequence continues at coordinate 229,167 of NZ_BSTN01000011.1, forward strand.
CTTTGGCGCCTTTGGATTGCCAGACGATTTTTTCGTCGGGTGTCTGCTGGGTGATGGTGGATTCCCAGCTTCGTGTGGACCAGAAGATCTGTGCGGTCCAGGTGAGCTTCTCGTCGCTTTCCTGGTTGACGCTGATGACCTTCTTCATGAAGGACGGGAAGTCCTCGAACCGGGTCCACTGGTCGTAGACCATGCGGCGCGGTGCGCCGATGTCGATCTGCTCGACGATGTTGGTCACCTTGACCTTCTTGCCGCCGCCGCGTCCGCCGCGTCCGGTGACCTTGTCCAGCAGGCCCTTGCGCTCCTTCGGCCCGCCGCCGGCTGCCCCGGTCTCGCCGCCGGCGGTCCGCCCGGTCTCGGCCGGTGCCTCTTGCGCGGCGGAGGAGACCGCGGACTTGGCCGTGGACACCGCCGACTTCGCCGCGGAACCGGCCGCGCCCGCCGCGCCGCCCTCCTTCTCACGCTGCAGGCGGCCGATCACCCGCGCGGCCGCGACCGAGGCCGCGACCCCGAGCAGCGCCCCTGCGGCGGCGCCTGTCGTCCGGTTGACGGGGATCGGTATCTTGCCCCCGCCCGCGGTCAGCATGTCGGTGACCCGGTCCACCGGCGACTGCTTGCCGCCGATCGGAAGCCGTTTGGCGAGCCGTCCCATCACCAGCCGGGTCGTCCTCTTGGGCAGTTTCATGATGCGTAGACCTCCGCCTGACTCGTCGATGCCTGCGTGACCGTCCGGACACCGCCCCCGTGCTCGCCGACGACCTGGCCGTCGCGGATTTCGCCGCGCCATCCGTGGAGTTCTTCGGGGTGGGTGAGGACGTGGTTGGTGAGGTGGCGGCGGAATTGTTTGAGTTCGAGGCGGGTGCGGCGTCCTTGGGCGCGCCAGAGGTTGGCGGTTTTCTCGAAGAAGCCTTTGGGGTGGTATTCGAGGTTGACGAGGACGCGGGTCATGTCGGGTGCGAGTTCGTGGAAGGTGATGCTGCCGTCGACGTGGCCTTTGGCGCCTTTGGATTGCCAGACGATTTTTTCGTCGGGTGTCTGCTGGGTGATGGTGGATTCCCAGCTTCGTGTGGACCAGAAGATCTGTGCGGTCCAGGTGAGCTTCTCGTCGCTTTCCTGGTTGACGCTGATGACCTTCTTCATGAAGGACGGGAAGTCCTCGAACCGGGTCCACTGGTCGTAGACCATGCGGCGCGGTGCGCCGATGTCGATCTGCTCGACGATGTTGGTCACCTTGACCTTCTTGCCGTCGCCGAAGATCCCCTTGAGCGTCTCCTTGACCACGGTCCACACCGCGCTCACCGCGGCGCGCGCCACCGACCTGCCCTCGGCCAGCGCCCGCGCACCCGCCAGCGCCCCCTTCAGCACCGGGCCGCCGTGCTCGGCCTTCGCCGTCAACTTGCGCACCGCGCGGTCCACTTTGGCGTCCAACCGCGTGGTCAGCGCCCGCGTCAGCCGCCATCCCGGCTCCACCCTGCGGACCGCCGCCGCCACGGCGCGGGCGCCGAGATACACCGCGACGCCTGCGACCAGTCCCGTCCGAAACCTCATGTGTCCTGCACCTCGCCTGAACGACGGCTTGTGCCCGCACTACCCCGGACATATGGGGCGAAACAACAACTTCGCCGGCGGGCCAGGTGCATTCCGCTTTCGGTGCGTGAAAGCAAAAACCCCTTAAAAGCGGCACGGGGGAGGGGACGGTCACGGGCGGCCGGGGCCGGCGGGAGCGCCCCCGCCGGCCGCCTCGTCCGCCGCGCGGCCGGGCACGGTCACAGCGGCAGGCCGGTCAGCACCATGACCTTTTCCTCGGTGTAGTCGGCCATGGCCGACCGCAGGCCCTCCCGGCCCACCCCCGAGTCCTTGACGCCCCCGTACGGCATCTGGTCGGCCCGGTAGGACGGCACGTCGCCGATCACCACGCCGCCGACCTCCAGCTCGCGGTGCGCGCGGAAGGCGACGTCCAGGCTGCGGGTGAACACGCCCGCCTGCAGCCCGAACGCCGAGTCGTTGACCAGCTTGAACGCCTCGTCGACCCCGTCCACCGGCTGCACCAGCAGCACCGGCCCGAACACCTCGTCGCGGGCCACCTTGGCGTCCGCGGGCACGTCGGCCAGCACGGTGGGGGCGTAGGCGGCGCCCTCCCGGGTGCCTCCGGCCAGCACGCGGGCGCCCGCGGCGACCGCCTCGTCCACCCAGTCCGCCACCCGCCGCGCGGCGTCCTCGCTGACCAGCGGCCCGACCTGGGTCGCCTCGTCCCACGGGTCGCCGGTGACCAGGCCCTCGACCGCGGCCACCAGCTTGGGCAGGAACTCCTCCTGCACCGACCGGTCGACGTACACGCGCTGCACGGCTATGCAGCTCTGCCCCGCCTGGTAGTTGGAGAACAGGGCGATGCGGGACGCGGCCCAGTCCAGGTCGGCGTCCGGCAGCACCACCGCGGCGCCGTTGCCGCCGAGTTCCAGCGTGACGTGCTTGCGCGGCACCCGGTCGCGGATCGCCCAGCCGACCGGCACCGACCCGGTGAACGACACGACCGGCAGCCGCGGGTCGTCCACCAGGTCGCCGGCGCGGTCGTTGGGCACCGGCAGCACGGAGAACATACCGGCGGGCAGGTCGGTCTCGGCCAGCAGCTCCCCGAGCAGCAGCGCCGACAGCGGGGTGGCCGGGGCGGGCTTGACCACGATCGGCGCGCCCACCGCGATCGCCGGAGCGACCTTGTGCGCGGTCAGGTTGAGCGGGAAGTTGAACGGCGCGATGCCCAGCACGGGCCCGCGCGGCACCCGGGAGATGTAGGCCATCCGGCCGGCCGCGGCGGGGTCGGTGTCCAGCCGCTGGACGGTGCCGCTCCAGCGGCGGGTCTCCTCGGCGGCGAACCGGAACGTCGACACCGCCCGCGCCACTTCGGTCCGCGCCCACATCAGCGGCTTGCCGTTCTCCCCGGTGATCAGCCGGGCGATCTCGTCGGCGCGCTCGGCCAGCCGCCGCGACACGTGCGCCAGGGCCTCGGCCCGCACGTGCAGCGGCAGCGCCGCGGCCGCCGCCCGCACCGCGTCGGCCGCGGCGACCGCCTCCTCGACCTGCGCCGGCGTCGGGACGGCGGCGGCGCCCACCACGCGCCCGTCATAGGGGTGGGTAACGGTCAGCTCCTCGTCACCGGTCGCGGGCCGACCGGCCAGCCAGAATGGTGTCACGTCCATAACCTCACGCTATCCGCGCCGCCCCCCGCCGGTCAGTCCGGCGGTCAGCGCGCCGACGCCACCGCCTCCGTCCGCAGCCCGTACAGCTCGGCCAGCAGCTCGTAGGAGCGCACGCGGTCGGCGTGGTCGTACACCTGCGTGGTGACCATGACCTCGTCGGCGGCCGTCTGCTCGATCAGCGCGTCCATCTGCCGGCGCACCGTGTCCGGGCCGCCGACGACCTGGGAGTCCATCCGCGCCCGGATGATCTCCCGCTCCAGCGGCGTGTACGGGTGCGCCGCCGCCTCCTCCGGGGTGGGCAGCGGCCCGGGACGCCCCTGCCGCAGCCGCAGGAACGACAGCGCCTGCGGAGCGGCCAGCTCGCGGGCGCGCTCGTCGCTCTCCGCCGCGGTCACCGACACCGCGATCATCGCGTACGGCCGCTCCAGCGCCGGCGACGGGCGGAACGACTCGCGGTACAGGTGCAGCGCGGGCAGCGTGTTCTCGGCGCTGAAGTGGTGGGCGAACGCGAACGGCAGCCCCAGCAGCCCCGCCAGCCGGGCGCTGTACCCGCTGGAGCCCAGCAGCCACACGGGCGGCTCGTTGCCCGCCGCCGGGGTGACGGAGCTGTCGGGGTGGAAGTAGCCGCGCAGCTCGGCGACCTGCTCGGGGAAGTCGTCCACCGACAGGGCGTCGGGGGAGCGGCGCAGCGCGCGGGCCGTGGCCTGGTCGGTGCCCGGCGCCCGGCCGAGGCCGAGGTCGATGCGCCCCGGATACAGGGCCTCCAGCGTCCCGAACTGCTCGGCGACCACCATCGGCGCGTGGTTGGGCAGCATGACCCCGCCCGAGCCGATCCGCATCCGCTCGGTCGCCGCCGCCACCTGCCCGATCAGCACCGCCGTCGCGGAGCTGGCGATGCCGGGCATGTTGTGGTGCTCGGCCAGCCAGTACCGGTGGTAGCCGAGCGCCTCGGCGTGCCGGGCCAGGTCGAGGGTGTTGCGCAGCGCCTGCGCGGACGTGGAGCCGCTGGCGACGGGGGCGAGGTCGAGGACCGAGAACGGAGGCACACTCATGTTCCGTGCCAACCGGCGAGGGGCCCGTCCTCTTCCCGACGCGTCCGCTCAGGCGAACGCCAGGTACACGCCGGCGCCGATCGCGGCCGCCGCCGGCGGCAGCACCGACACGCACAGCCACGACCACGTCACCAGGCGGCGTGCGCGCTCGGGGTCCTCGGCGAACCGCTCCTCGGCCCGCGTGTACAGGACGGCCCCGGCGAACACCAGCGGCAGGAACGCCAGCATCGCCCACACGCCGAGCACGAACGCGAGGACCTGCCCGCCGCGCGTGTACGTCCCGTCCGGTCCGATCCCGAACCCGAGCCGCGGGGAGGCGGCAGTAGCCATGACGACCGTCCGATCACATAGGCGGATGTGACCGGGATCATACGCCCCGAGCAAACGCTCGGCCAGGGCCCCGCCGCCGCGGCGGGCCCCCGGCCGAGGCGGACGCCGGTCAGTGCATCCGCAACCCGATCAGGACGGGATCGTGGTCGGACGACCGGAACGCGTCCGGCCGGTACAGCGACGGCGGGTTGTACTCGGTGTTGTAGTCGAGGATGGTCGCCTCGTCGGAGTTGATGTGCCAGATCGTCGCACCGGTGACCCGCCGGGCCAGCGACCGGCCCGCCAGCACGTGGTCGAGCTCGCCGGCCTGGCCGTCGTAGACGTAGCTGTAGCGGCGTGCCGCCGGGACGAAGCGCTCGGTCTGGCTCGCCAGCCCGGCGGCCCGCAGTGTCTTGACCGGGTCCTCCGCGCCGTAGGAGTTCAGGTCGCCGATCACCAGCGGGTGCGGGACGGTCCGGGCCAGCGCGGCGACCGCCTTCGCCTGCCGGACGCGCCGGGCGTTCCAGCAGCCCTGCCCGTCGCCTTGGTCGGCGTCGGGCCCGGTCGCCTCACCGCAGCTCTTGGACTTGAAGTGGTTGACGATCACGGTGAACGGCTCGCCGCCCCGCACCCGCCGGAACGTCTGCGCCAGCGGGGGCCGCTCGAACACCTCGTCCTGGACGGAGACGGGCTTGCCCACCGGTCGGACCTTGGCGGGACGGTAGATCAGTGCGACGTGGATGGCGTCGGTGCCCGGGTCGGGATGGCGCACCCAGGAGTAGGTGCCCGCCCCGACGGCGGCGTTGAGCCGGTCCACCAGCGCCTTGACGGCGGTGTCGCCGTTGTTCTCGACCTCCATCAGCCCGACCACGTCGGCGTCCAGGCCCTTGAGCGCGGCGACCAGCTTGGCGAGCTGGCGCTCCTGCTCCTGCGCGGTGCCGGCGCCGCGCTGGCCGAGCGTGGTGAACCAGTTGAGGGTGTTGAACGACGCCACCTTGACGTTGGCGGCGCCCACCGGGCCCGGGGCGGCCGGGCGCGGGTTGTCGCGGCGGAACGCCACGGGCCGCGTCGGCTGCAGCCGGTACGTGCCGAACCCGTAGGTCAGCACGCCGGTCAGCCCGCTGACGGTGTCGCCGAGCCGCAGCGCCTGCGGCGAGGTGAACGGGACCGTTGCGGGGTTCTGGACGTTCGAGCCGTCGTCGACCAGCAGGCGCCGCCGGTCGTTGCCCGCCTGCGTCACGCCCGGCCGGTCGGTCGGCTGGTACAGGCGCCCGCCCGCCGAGACCGCCACCTCGCCGTAGCGGCCGAGCTGGTAGTGCTCGGTGGCGGTGAGCCTGCCGGGGAACGTGACGAGCATGTTCTCCAGGTGCTCCAGCCGGGTGCCGTCGCCCCGCGCCAGATCGTAGGCGGTGGGCGCGACGGTCCCGGTGCCGCACACGTCCACCGAGGCGACGGACGACAGCTCGGTCAGCCCGTTGTACTCCACGGCCCGGCCGGTGACGAACACGCGGTCGCCCACCTTCACGTCCGCCACGGACGTGCCCGCGTAGGCGAACAGGCCCTCGGAGGTGGCGGGGTCGCCGTCGGGCACCGGGTCCTGCAGGTAGAACCCGCCGAGCTGGTCGCCGCGCTGGAAGTCGCCGGTGACGACGCCCTCCACCCGCACGGTCGCACCGGCCAGCGGGGTGCTGTCGCCGGACCCCTGCACCTGCGAGATCTTGTGGTCGGCGGGGGTCGTGCAGTCGGCGTCGCCCGGGGCCGCCTGGGCGCCGGGCGCGCCGAGCGCGACGAGGCCCCCGGCGAGCAGGGCGGCCGACACCGCCGCGGCCGCGCGGGCTGTGGGGGTTTCGAGCATGCGCGCGAGCGTAGGCATGCGGGTCACGCCCTGGAAGAACCCTGTGTTAACCCTCTACCAATTTGTAATGGATCGTCGGCTTCGGTGGTCTTCATTGTGATTCGGCGGACGGTTCGGGAGAAGCACACGCCCCGGCCGCGCCGCCATTTCGCCGGGAGGGAACATGATCGTCCCGCCGAAATGCCGTGCACCCGCGCGAACGCGCAGCCACACTGAGTCGATATGCCAGCGGGAAAGGGAGCGCCGGGGATGAGCGGGCAGTCGCCGGTCGGAACCGGGCACGCACGTCTTCGCGACATCCTGGTCACGGCGCTCTTCCTGCTGCTGCTGATGGCCGCGCTGGGCGTGGTGCTCGTCCAGGCCTGGCCGCCCGCGCCCGAGGCGGCGCCCGACGGCGGCACCCGGCCGCCCGCCGAGACCGTGCGCGTCCACCTGTTCGGCTGGGACCCGCGCATCTCCCGCGAGACGAGCCTGTTCGTCATCGTGGCCGCCGCCGGGGCGATCGGCGCCACCGTGCACGCGCTGCGCTCGCTGTACTGGTACGTCGGCAACCGGTCGCTGCGCCGCAGCTGGCTGCTGATGTACCTGTGCCTGCCGTTCATCGGCGCCGCGTTCGGACTCATGGTCTACCTGGTGCTGCGCGGCGGCCTGACCGCCCCGGCGGGCACCGCCGCCGACCTCAACCCCTACGGCATCACCGCCGTGGCCGCGCTGGTCGGCCTGTTCTCCCGCGAGACGGCCGAGAAGCTGCGCGCCGTGTTCGCCACACTGCTGTCGCCCCCGCAGCAGGGACGCGACCGGGCGCTGCGCCCGCAGATCGACGCGGTGGAGCCGCCCTCGGGCGCGGCCGGCCGCCTGGTGACGATCCGCGGCGTCGGGCTGGCGGCGGCGTCGTCGGTGCGGTTCGGCACGGCCGACGCCCCCGCGACGGACGTGACCGACACCGGGCTGCGCGTCGTCGTCCCGCCCGGCGCGACCAGCGGACGGCTCGTCGTCACCACGCCGGACGGGACCGCGGTCAGCCCCGCCGACTTCACCGTCGAATGAGGCCCCGGGGCGCGGCGCCCCGGGCTCAGCGTTTGCCGCGCGGCCAGTGGTCGTGCCACATGTTGTAGACCGCACCCGGGAAGACCCTCGGCAGCGCGCCCTCGCCGTCGCCGGACTCCACCAGGCCCAGCTCGTCGCCCGTCTCGGCGCTCCCGAACTGGATCTGCATGCCGTAGGAGGCGCGCGCCAGATCGCGCGGCCCCGCCACCAGGCAGGTGTACCGCGGCCGGGGGATCTCGGTCTCGGGGATGGCGGCGCCGACCACCAGGCTGTTGGCGACCGCCACCCAGCTGCCGAGCAGGGTGACCTGGCGTTCGGCGCCCTGCTGCTCCCACCGGAACGGCAGGATCGGCTTGGAGAAGATCGGCACGAACAGGTGCGACACGCCGCAGGCGCGCAGCTCGCGGTCCCAGGTGATGGAGCGGCTGAGGTCCTCGCAGATCAGCACGGCGAGCCTGCCCAGCGAGCAGTCCAGCACCCGGACCGTGGAGCCGGGGGTGATGTACTCGTCGGCGACGCCCTCGGCGGGCGCGTGCGGCAGCCGCCACTCGCGCATCTGCCGCGCGTCCAGGGTGAAGCCCGACCGCTTGTCCTGCACGAGCAGCTCGCGCCCCGTCCACCGGTCCAGCAGGACGGCGCGGTTGGGCGGCGGCTCGGTCGAGCCCAGTGGGCCGCTGCCGAGCAGCAGGTAGCGCAGCGGGTGCGCGTCGCGGTCGCGTCCGGCGGTGTCGAACGCGGCCTCCTTCCAGTGCTCCAGCAGCGTGTCGTTGAGGGACGCCTCCGGCAGCACCGCGATCTGCGCGCCCGCCTCGTCCAGCCGCCGCAGGACGGTCTTGATGCGGGTGCGCAACCCCGGGGAGTCGACCGGGCGCAGCCGGTAGACCGTCACGCCGAACCGCTTCTCGAACGAGATGTCGATGTCGTCGAACGTCTCCAGCAGCGGGGCGCACCCGACCGTCACCGGGCGGTCCCTGGGGAAGTGGGCGTCGTGGGCGGCCGGGAGCACCTCGTGCTCCACGCCGTCCCAGTACTCGGCCGGGACGCGGTGCACGCCGAAGAACTCGTCCTTGGCGCGGCGCCCGCGCGGCCTGCCCGGGTAGGCGCAGCGCGGCAGCAGCGCCCCGTCGGTCGCCTCGCTGTTGAACCGCCCCTCGGTCAGGTACCGGACGAGCACCGCGGTCATCGCGGGGCTGCCGTGGTACGGGCCGTACGGGTTGGCGTGCGCCAGGGCGATGTCGAGCCCCAGCAGCAGGGTGAACCGGCCGCGGTGGCCGTACCGGGAGATGATCTCCTCGGTGGTCTCGGGCGGCAGCTCGCCCCGGTCCAGCACGGTCTCGGAGAGCTCGGTGGCCTGGCGGACGACGTCGGGATCGCTGGACCATCCGGTCACCGTCCACCCGTCGAAAAGCCCGTCGGGAAGCGCGTCGTACAGCGTGACGAAAAGGTCGGCAGGATCGGCGGGGTGGGCCGGCTGGGCAGGCGCCGCCGGCTGATCCGTCATATGCGCCCCCGGGGGGTTGACAGGAGGGATTACGGGTGTGCGCCCGATGCTAACTCCAGTGTGCACGGCCTTTCAGTGGCATCTGATACAGAACGTGGCCGCAATGTTCGCCGCCGTGCTCGGCCCTTCTCCGCAAAACGTGTCCGACCTGCGCATTCGCCGTGATGCGGGGGTGGACGAAGCCGCCGAAATCGTCACTTGACATTCACTTGGCATGGGCGCACCCTGGAGAGAGTCGCACCGAGACCATCGACGACGACCTTGGGGGAGCGATGGCGGACTTTCCGGGCGGCGGTCCCGCGGCAGGGCGGGATCGCCGCAGCCAGGCCAGGCACCTGCTCGACGCGATGGGGCAGGCCAAGGTCATCAGCGAGGGCCAGTTCAGCGCCCTCGGCATGATCATCACCGACGCATCGCTCAGCGCCGACGAGGCGACCCTCGTCGAGGTGCAGGACGGTCTGCAGTGGCTGCACCGCGGCTACCTGGACGTCCCCAACCTGGACGGCGACCAGCGGGAACGCCGCGGCCGCATCCTCGGCCTCATCGACTGCGTGCAGTGGGCGCTGCGCCGCCTGCCGTCCGGGCTCCAGCTGAGCCTGCACCCCGACGGGCACGCGGCGCGCTTCCTGGTCGCCGTCGCCCGCCGCCGGGGCATCTCCAACAAGCAGCTGGCCGCCGAGCTCGGCACCGACGAGACCGAGATCAGCAGGGTGGGCCGCCGCCTGCTGTCGGCGGGCGTGGTGTGGCGGCGCAAGGAGTGGCGCCACAACGCCTGGGACCTCACCCCGCGCGGCCGCCAGTACCTGGAGAGCGTCGGCCTGCTGCCCGACACCGCCCTGGTCGAGGGGCCCCAGGAGCGCGCCGCCGAGGACCGTCCGTCCCGCGTCGCCGTCGACGCGCTCGACCCGCTCGACGCGCTCGACCCGCTCGACCGTCCGTCCGCCCGCGTCCCCCTCCGCCACGGCCGCGACGCCGAACCGCGCGGTCGGCAGGACACCGACCCGTCCCGCCCCGGCCGCGGGCAGCGCTGAAACCGGCGTGCGCAAGCCGCCCGCGCCGACGGCGCGGGCGGCACGTCAGCGCCGGCGCAGCGTCGCCGCGGCCTGCTCGGCCTCGGCCAGCACGTCGCGGACGAAGCGGCGGCGGGTCAGGCCGAGGACGCGCAGCGCCCGCCCGTGGTCGGCGGCCACCACGGCCGCAGTCACCGCGACGGCCGCCTGCCAGCCGAAGATCAACGCCGTCCGCCCCGCCCGCGGCAGGGCCGAACGCAGCCGGTCGCAGTGGAACGGGACGTGGCGGCGCTCGTCGTCCAGCAGGCGCCCGGCGACCTCGGTGGTGAGCGGGTCGGTCGTCCCGTCGCGCAGCGCCCGGTAGTAGCCGAGCGCGACGACCTCGGCGATCATCAGCACCAGCAGTTCCAGCCGCAGGCCGAACGCGCGCCGCACCCGCACGAACACCGTGTCGCTCCAGTGCCCGCAGATCGTCGCGGCGCCGGCCGCCCGCAGCAGCGCGCCCAGCAGCCGCGCATGCTCGCGCTCCTCCGCCACGAACAACCGCACCGCCGCGCCGTAGTCGCCGCCGCCCGCCTTGGCGATCAGGTTGGCGCCGTCGCCGTCCTCGCCCACCTGGAACCGCTGGACGCTGCGCACCACCGCCGGATGCAGCCGAGCCCCGCGCTCCCAGGGCGGGTCGGGCCGCCGTCGCCGCCGCTGCGCCTCCCGCTCGAACTCTTCGCGCCAGCGCGCGAACGGGTCCGCCGCGCCCCGCACCCTCGTGCCGTCCATGGGGGTCATGCACGCTCCTCGTCTCGGACGATCTGATCCCACCCAAACGGTGTGATCGGGATGTTCCGTCGAGAAGTTGTGTGCGATTTGCGGAGATCGTCGAAGGATGTAGGCGACGCCCGACGGCGGGGGAGGGCGCCTCGGCGGCGTGTTCAGGGGCCGACGGCTCGGGCCCTGCTCCGACGAGCCCATCCACGGGCCAGACCAAATGCTGGCTCGCGCCGGGGGACGCTACCGGTCGTCGGTGACGCCGGGCTCCACGGTCAGCGTGCCCGCCGACGCGTCGACGGCGGCCCGCGCACCGAGCGGCACGGTCAGCTGCCCGCGGCCGTGCCCCAGCCGCAGCCCGCCCAGCACCGGCACGCCCAGGTCGTCGAGCCGGTCCCGCAGGACGCCCACGGCGTCCCACTCGCCCGGTTCGGCGACGCTGTCGGTGATCTGCCCGATCACGACGGCCCGTACTCCGCTGAGCGCACCCGCCCGGCGCAGGTGCGTCAGCATCCGGTCCATCCGGTACGGCGCCTCGTCGACCTCTTCGAAGAAGAACACCGCGCCGCGCAGCACGGGCAGGTCGCCCGCGCCGACCGCCGCGTCCAGCAGTGACAGGTTGCCGCCGAGCAGCGGCCCCCGCGCCCGCCCCGGCACCATGACCGCCGCGGACGTCTCCGCCGGATCGCGGGTGAGCTCCACCGGACGCGTCGTCATCACGGCCGCCCGCAGCGCCTCCGCCGACTCCGGCCCGGTGCGGTCGTCGTCCCAGGCCACCATGGGCCCCTGGAAGGTGACCAGCCGGGCGGCCCGCCACAGCCGCGCCTGCAGACTGGTGATGTCGCTGAACCCCACGACCACTTTCGGACGGCGCCGCACGCCCCGCAGATCGAGCCGGTCGACGATCCGCTGCGTCCCGTATCCGCCGCGCGCGGCGAACACGCCCCGCACGCTCGGATCGTCGAGCGCCTCCTGCAGGTCGGCGAGCCGGTGCTCGTCCCGTCCCGCCAGGTAGCCGTACCGGTCGAACACGTGGCCGCCCAGCTCGACCGTCAGGCCCCAGCTCTGCAGGATCTCCACGCCCCGTTCGACCAGCGCCGGATCGGGCGTGCTCCCCGGCGACACCACCCGCACCCGATCCCCGGGCCGCAGCATCGGCGGCCGCACGGCCCGCCCGGCCGCCGCCCGCGCCGGCGGACCCGGCACCAGCAGCCCCCCGGACGTGACCGCCCCCGCCCCGAGCACATTCCGGCGGGACAATCCACCGCGGAATCCGGCCATGACCCCTCCTCGCCGAAAGCACCCGGCCGATCAGAGGATTATGCAGCCGGCGCCTGCGGCGCAGCCGCCATGAACAGGTCTCCGCATGTCGGACACCGCTTTCGACCGGTTAGGCGCAGGGCTCCCGCCACCGGTCGAGATCCAGGCGCTTGCGCATCGAACTGAGCCCGAGACGGCGGCTCTGCTCGCAGAAGTCCGACGGCGGCAACTCGTATTCGACGTGCAGGACGGCCTTGCCCGCGCGGACGAACGGGGCCAGCCGATCGCATTCGTCGAACTGCGCGCACTGCTCGTTCACGGCGAAGTCGAAGTCGCCGACCAGTTCCGGAATCTGCGGCAGGTCGTTCTTCAGGCCGACCGACAGGCCGCGCTCGTGCGCCAGTTTCGCGATGATCCGGTTGTAGCGCAGCTGGTCGGCGCCGGTGAGCGCGAACCCCGTGTCGGACGCGTAGCCGTCCACAAGATCGGGTTCCACGGCGTCGAACCCCTTGTCGCGGCACATGTCGAAGCGCCGGGCCATGATGGGGACGAGCACGTCGGTACGCCGGATGTCCAGCCAGCGTTCCCCTTCCCAGCCGTTCCCTTTGCCCAGCACCTGCCGCGGAAAGCGCCCGTAGTCGGGGCGGAACGATTCGGCGGCCCCCACATTGACGTAACAGATGACCCGGCGCCCTTTTCTGTGCAGCTCCCGCACGACGTCCGCACTGTTCTCGAACCCGTCGATGTCGTAAACGGGCACGTCCACGCTCGTATCGACGGGACTCTTCAGCTGCCACTCCCACGCGGTCCCGGGCGACGGCGCCCACCGTGCCGCACGCCCCCGCTCCGGCCTTTCCGGCGCCGCCGAACACCCGGCCGAGCCCGCCAGCAGCAGAAGAACGATCCCAACCAGCCGAACACGCCCAGACGAGGAGAACACCCCGTAGTTATATCGACACCCCGAGGAGCCTCCGGCCCACTCCACCGATCAACGCAAAACGGCCGGACGCCCCGGCAACATCCGCCTCGCCTGCCCCCGCACGGACGTTCAGGCCGCAGGCGGGCGACGGCCCGCCCCAGGCGCGCACTTCTTGTCGGGCTGGCGGGATTTGAACCCACGGCCCCCGGCACCCAAAGCCGGTGCGCTACCAAACTGCGCCACAGCCCGTCCATCACCGAGGAGGACAACGCTCCAAGCGGCGACGCGTGCAGTCTAGTGCCGATCAGCCCCGCGCGCTCGCCCCGAAGCGGTCGCACCGCCCACCACCGGTCACGGCCGCCCCGGAAAGCCTGTACCCTACGGGATGGCGGCCATGAGGCCCTGCCTCACCGGCCTGCCCGCGGGCGTAGCTCAATGGTAGAGCCCCAGTCTTCCAAACTGGCTACGCGGGTTCGATTCCCGTCGCCCGCTCCCACGACAAAGGCCCAGGTGAGAGCCGAAGTTCTCCACCTGGGCCTTGCTTTCATCTCAAGATCGTTTTTGCTTTCGTGCCCGTTGCGTGCCCGATCGCCGTCGCGTGCCCCTCTGACGCTTGCCCGGCGAGTCGCCGGCGCGGGCTGCCTTCAGTGCGGCCCCGAGCGCATCAGCGATGAGCTTGTCTCGATCCTGACTGGCGTGTTGGTAGATCAGCGCGGCCCGCGTCGAGGTCACGTCCAGCGGAGTGGTGTATGAGTCGGCCTCCGCGTGATCCTGTTGCTGCAGGTTAAGCGGTGAGTTCTCGGTTGTCGTCCTCGGGGTCTTGTGCGGTGCCGTCGATGACGCGCAGTCTGGCTTTGGCGAGGAACTCCAGGCCCATGTAGCGGCGGCCCTCGGTCCACTCGTCGGTCTGCTCCATCAACACGGCGCCGACGAGGCGGAGGATCGCGGTGCGGTCGGGGAAGATCCCGACCACGTCGGTGCGCCGCCGGATCTCCTTGTTCAGCCGCTCCTGCGGGTTGTTCGACCAGATCTGCCGCCAGATCTGGC
>NZ_BSTN01000012.1 GCF_030269545.1 Actinomadura sp. NBRC 104425
CGAGGGCCTCCTGGACGTCGGTGCAGATGTCGTCGCAATCCACACCGAAACCAGAAGGCCCTCCTGTCGTTCAACAACCACCCACGGCGTGTCGCCTGTCACCAACGTCCCCGAACAGCACACCTAGCGCTCCAGGGCATGTCAATGAATCCTTGACATTGAGGTTGCGTCAAGGAATCATTGACGAATGGAACAGGTCACCTGGAAGCTTGTGTGGCCGTCCGTGTTCGTCTTCCCGGCGCTGATCCTCACGCTGGTGTCCGTTCAGGACTCGCCGGTCCTGCTCGCCGTCGTGGCCTGCACCGTCCTCGCGGCGGTCGGCGCGGTGGCGCGCCGGGCGGCGACCCTCGCCGGCGGCGAACAGGCGGACGCGGCCCGGCTGGACGAGCTGGAACCCTTCCCGGCCGGCGACGTGCGGCGGGAGCGCCCGTGATGTCGGAACGGCTGGACGAGCAGGAGGCCGGGGCCCTGCGCGACGCCATCGTGGAGGCGGTGCTGGCCGCCGGGGCGCAGGTCCGCGACGACGACCCGGACGACCATCTGCGGCTGGTGGCGGCGGCCAGGGTCGCCGCCGAGGAGACCAGCAGGATGCTGCGCCAGTCCATCAACGGGGCCCGTGCCGCCGGGCACAGCTGGGAGGACGTCGGCCGGGTGCTGGGCGTGAGCCGGCAGGCCGCGCAGCAGCGGTTCGGCACCCCGGCCCGCGGGGCGTCCGGGGCGAGCGGGGTGCGCAAGGAGCTGCGTCCGGTCACCGCGTTCACCGAGATGCAGGCGCTGGAGGCGGAGGGCCGCCGGGGCTGGCACTCGGTCGACTACGGTCCCTTCTTCCATGTCGTGGAGGCGTCCCCCCACCAGTGGGAGCACCGCAGGCTCTGGTGGCCGTCGCGGAAACGCCGCCGCCGGATGGAAGAGGCGGGATGGCAGCTCATCACCCCGTCCAACTACGACTCGCCCTGGGTCTACTACAAGCGTCCTATCGACAAGCCCGCCGAGTCACCCGATGTAGGCGATGAGGCGGCCGCAGGTTAGGGCGATCAGCCACAGGCGCAGGGAGACGGCACCGGTCAGGCGGACGAAAGGCGGGGGTGCGGTGCCGGTGTCCCACGAGGCGAGCGTTCGGGCGTGGGCGTCGTGGAAGACGGCGGCGTTGCAGCCCGCCAGGGCGATCACGGTCGGCTTCACCTGAGGGGCGGTGTCGGCCGCGAGCGCGGTGGCGTTGGCGGCCGACAGCAGCAGGCCGGACACGGCGACGAGCGCGAAGCCCGTCCACGTCCACCGCAGCAGGTGGGCGCCGAGGGCGCGGACGCTCAGGGCGCGGGAGACGCCGAGCAGGCGCAGGTCGAACGCCGTCACCGAGCCGATGAGCACCGCCAGGCCCGCCAGGTGCGCGAGCTCGACCGCCGGGTAGAGCGTCGGGCCCTCGCGGACGGCGCGGGCCACGGGGGTGTCCTCCAGCGCACGCAGGAAGGCGTCGAGCATCTCACCGTCCCGCCACGCGGCGACGGCGGCCGCCGCGCCGATGCCCGCGACGACCGCGCCGCCGAGTAAAGCGTCCCCCGTCGTCGCGGCCGGCGGGTGCGGACGACCCGCCGGGGCAGCCGTCGGCGTAGTGGGTGCGGGTGCCGGCCGAGCAGAACACCACGCGGCCGGACGGCGTGGCGAGGGCCTGGACGCGCAGCTCGCCGTCACGGTTGCTGCCCTGCTCGCAGCGGCGGAACACCACGGCCTCCACCCGGTCGCCGCGTTCGGGGCGGTCGTCGGACGCGGCCATGATGTCCGGCGGAAACAGGATCTCGGTGCGGCCAGGCGGTCCACGATCGGGCGGCTGTTCAGGTCGTCCAGCGAGGCGAACCGGGCGGCGTCGGCGGGGACGCGCAGCCCCGCCGGGACCTCCACCGTCAGCCGGGCGTGCGGGTAGCCCCAGTCGGCCTCCGCACCCGTCCCGCCGACGTAGACGGGACGGGTGCGGTCGCTGTGCCCGGTCGAGGCGTGGTGGGCGGGCGGGTGAGGATGGTCGCGAGAACGAACGCGAGAGGCATCGTCATGCCGGGGAACTAGTGATCCGTCCCGAAAAACGCGCTAAAGCATGGTCACGGTGCGGCAAGAAATCCGGGGTGGCCGGGATTGCGGCGATACGTTGTGCGGAGAAGCGGTACGTCGTAACCAAGGCGGTGCGCCATGACCGACGTCACCTATCCGATCTCACGCCGACGCCCGCTGGACCCGCCGGGCGAGGCCACCGCGCTGGCCCGGCGGGCGCCGATACACCGCATGACCTTCGCCGACGGCCATCGCGGCTGGCTGGTGACCGGTCACGCGGCCGCACGCGCGTTGCTGGCCGACCCCCGGTTCAGCAACCGCCCCGAGCATATGCATCTGCCGGTTCCCGGCCGCATGCAGCTGCTGGATAGGCAGAAGGACCCGCGGTTCGCGCTGCCGCCCGGGTTCTTCATCCGCATGGACCCGCCCGAGCACACCCGCTTCCGCAAGCTGCTGACCGGCCAGTTCACCGTCCGGCGGATGAAGCGGCTGCAACCGCGCATCGAGGAGATCACCCGCGGGTTCCTGGACGCCATGCAGGCCGCCGGGCCGCCCGCCGACCTGGTGGAGAAGTTCGCGCTGCCCCTGCCGTCCATGGTGATCTGCGAGCTGCTCGGCGTCCCCTACGCGGACCGGGGCCGGTTCCAGGACGACAGCCGGGAGCTGCTCAGCCTGGAGATCTCGGCCGACGAGATGTTCGCCGCGATGCACCGGGTGCTGTCCTTCATGGGCGAGCTGGTGCGGCGCAAGCGCGTCGAGCCCGGCGACGACCTGCTCAGCGGCCTGGTCGAGACGGGCGAGCTGAAGGACGACGAGCTGACCGGCGTGGCGATGCTGCTGCTGATCGCCGGGCACGAGACGACCGCCAACATGCTCGGCCTGGGCACCTACGCACTGCTCACCCACCCCGATCAGCTCGCGGTGCTGCGGGACGACCCGGCGGCGGTCAACGGTGCCGTCGAGGAGCTGCTGCGGTACCTGTCGATCGTGCACATCGGCCCGATAAGGACCGCGCTGGAGGACGTCCAGATCGACGGCCGGATGATCAGGGCGGGTGAGTCCGTAGCCGTCTGCGTGCCCGTGGTGAACCGCGACCCGTCCCAGTTCCCCGACCCCGACCGGCTCGACCTCACCCGCGACGCGACCGGGCACATGGCGTTCGGGCACGGCGTGCACCAGTGCCTCGGCCAGCAGCTCGCCCGCGCCGAGATGCGCATCGGCTACCCGGCGCTGCTGCGGCGCTTCCCGACGCTGCGCCTGGCGGTCCCGCCGGAGGAGGTGCCGATGCGCTCCGACATGACGATCTACGGGGTGCACCGCCTCCCCGTCACGTGGTAGGGGAAGGTATGAAGGTCATAGCGGATCGCGACGTGTGCATCGCCGCGGGCAACTGCGTGCTGACGGCCCCGGACGTCTTCGACCAGGACGAGGACGAGGGCACCGTGGTGCTTCTGCGGGACGACCCGCCCGAGGAGCTGCGGGAGGCCGTGCGGCGCGCCGTCGAGCTCTGCCCGTCCGGCGCCATCCGGATCGCCGAACCCTGAGGGCGCGGCGTCGGGGGGATCATCTAGGTCGCCGCGCATGCCGCTACCCGACGCACTGCGCACGCGGATGGACGAGCCGGACTTCTGGCCGCTTCCAGAACGGGCCCCAAGGGCCGGAGGACGGACCTGCGGTGGACGACCACGCCGGGCGGTCATCCCGCCGTCGCGCAGGACGACCACCTCAACGCCGACATCCCGCTCTATTGGCTGCGCTCCCCCGACAACGAGGGGTTCCCGTTCGCCGAACGCGCCGAGCAGATCGTCACCGACGCCGCGAGCGCCGCCCTGCTGAGCGTCCCGGACTGTGCGCGACGCCCTCGATCGCCGCACCGCCCCGCGCGGGCACCGGCATGTGGCCGCGCTGGCCGAGGCGTTGCGCGCCGCGGGAGGCGCGCATCCCATACTGGTGCGCGCGTTGGAGGAGCCGGTGAGCAGGGCGGAGTCGCGCTGGGCGGTGGAGGTGCCGGCCGGGCTGCCGCAGGGGACGCTGGTCAAGCGGTGGTTCGGCCGCCAGCCCCCTCTCCGAGGCCCGGTCCTGTGACTCACCTCAGTCCCAGGAACCTCACTCCTATCGATGCGCGCGTCACAGCGGCACTCAGACGGCGGTCAGGGCTTCTCGGCGGCCTTGAGGACGCTGTCCAGGTCGCGGCGGAACAGGTCCAGGTACGCCTCGGCGACGCCGGTGTCGATCCCGGCGTCCTGGAAGGCGTGGACGATCTGCGCCATGTCGGCCACCCGGACCCTGAGAACGCCCTCGTCGTCCGACACGCCGCCGTCGATCTGCTCGGTGAGGAAGGCGACGAACCCCAGCGGCCCGTCGCCGGCCAGGTCGGTGAGCGTCTTCGCGACGAACGGCCGCAGGTCCTTGGCGGCCAGGCCCGCCGACCGCAGCAGCGCGGCGGACTGCTTGTAGCCGGTCAGGATCGTCCAGAACAGGTTGAGCAGCGCCTTGTAGTAGATCATCGCGAGGCCGTGGTCGGCGCCGACGTAGACGATCTCGCTGAGCGAGGCGAGCGTGTCGCGGTGCCGTTCCAGGGCGGTCTCGGAGCCGCTGTAGAAGGTGCAGGAGCCGGGCCGCCCGATGCCGGGCGGCGGCACCATGATGCCCCCGGCCAGCAGCTCGGCCCCGTGCGCAGACGCCCAGGCGGCGGCCCGGCGCAGCTCCGCCGGGGTGTCGGCGCTGAGGTTGACCAGCACCTTGCCGCGCAAGCCGGGGACGTCTCCGCCCAGGGAGTCGTACATGGCCTGGTAGTCGATCTGGGAGATCACCACCAGGTCGGACGCGGCCACGGCGTCGGCGGCCGAGTCGGCCCGGGCGGCGCCCTTGGCAACCAGCGGGTCGGCCTTGCTCGCCGTGCGGTTCCAGACGGTGACGGGGTGGCCGTTGCGCAGCAACACCTCGGCCATCACCGAGCCCATGGCGCCCAGTCCGAGCACGGTCACGGGTGCGGACATCGCGGTTCCCTTCATGGTCGTGTGGTCGGTGCGGTCCGAGCGTGGACGCCGGCGCTTCGGATCGGCTTCGGGTCGGCTACGGATCAGCTACGGGTGCGGGGCGGATTACCCTGACACGGTGCGTTTCGGGGTGCTCGGTCCGCTGGCGGTCTGGACGGACGCAGGTGCACCGGTGCGCGTGCCCGAGGCGAAGGTGCGGACGCTGCTTGCCGATCTGCTGGTGACGCCCGGACGGCCGGTGCCCGCCGACCGCCTCGTCCACGACCTGTGGGGCGACCGGACACCGCGCAACCCGTCCGGCACCTTGCAGGCGCGCATCTCCCAGCTGCGCAGGGTGCTGGAGGACGCCGAGCCCGGTGGCCGCGAGCTGGTGGTGTTCGGGCCGTCCGGCTACACGCTGCGGGTGGCCGACGACGCCGTGGACGCGGGCCGGTTCACCGCGCTCGCCGCACGGGCACGACAAGCCGCCGACCCGCACAGCAGAGCACGCCTGCTCGCCGACGCGCTGGCGCTGTGGCGCGGACCCGCGTTCGCCGACGTCGCCGACACCCCGTTCGCGCAGCCGGCGATCGCCCGGCTGGAGGAGGAGCGGCTGGCCGCGCTGGAGGAGCAGGCCGAGGCGCGGCTCGATCTGGGCGACCACGTGCGGCTCGCCGCCGACCTGGCGGGCGCGGTGGCCGCCCATCCGCTGCGGGAACGGCTGCGGGCCGCGCACCTGCTGGCGCTGTACCGGGCGGGACGCCAGGGCGAGGCGCTGGCCGGGTACGAGGAGCTGCGCAGGCGGCTGGCCGAGGAGCTGGGCGTGGACCCGTCGCCGGAACTGGCAGGCCTGCACCAGGCGATGCTGCGGCGGTCGCCGTCACTGGCGCCCGTCCGCAGGCGCACGAACCTGCCTGCCGCGCCGTTGAACACCCTGGTTGGCCGCGACGACGCCATCGCCGACGTCCGCGCGCTGGTGGCGGAGCACCGGCTGGTCACGTTGACCGGGCCGGGCGGTGTCGGCAAGACGCGCCTGGCGCTGGAGGCGGCGGCGCGGGCGGCGGACGACTTCCCCGACGGCGTGTGGCTGGCCGAGCTGGCGCCGCTGCCCCGCACCGCCACCGCCGCGGACGTCGCCGACGTCCTCACCGCCGCGCTGGGCGTGTGCGACGACCCGGGCCCGGACATGCCGCCCGAACGCCGACTCGCCGAGGCGGTGCGGGGCCGGGAGGCGCTGCTCGTCCTGGACAACTGCGAGCACGTGGTCGAGCCCGTCGCCGCGCTGGCCGGCCGCCTGCTGGAGGACGCACCGAAGCTGCGCGTCCTGGCCACCGGCCGCGAACCGCTCGTGCTGTCCGGGGAGCGGCTGTACGTGGTGCCGCCGCTGGACGAGCCGAGCGCGGTGCGGCTGTTCGCCGAACGCGCCGCCGCCGCGGCCTCCGGCTTCACGCTGGACGCCGACAACCGGTCCGCGGTCGCGACGATCTGCCGCCGCCTGGACGGGCTGCCGCTGGCGCTGGAACTGGCCGCCACCCGGGTCCGGGCGCTGGGCGTGCAGGAGCTGGCCGCGCGGCTGGACGATCGGTTCCGGCTGCTGGCGGCGGGTCCGCGCGACGCGCCCGCCCGGCAGCGCACCCTCCGCGCGGTGATCGACTGGAGCTGGGAGCCGCTGACGGAGGCCGAACGGCTCGTGCTGCGGCGGCTGGCGGTGCACGCCGACGGCTGCACGCTGGAGGCGGCCGAGGAGGTGTGCGCGGAGGACGGCGTGGACGTGCTGGACGTGCTGCCCCGCCTGGTGGACCGTTCGCTGGTCGTCGTCGCGCCCGGCCCCCGGTACCGGTTGCTGGAGTCGGTCACGGCGTACTGCCGGGAGCGGCTGCGCGACACCGGGGAGGACGAGCGGATCCGGCGGCGGCACACGGCGTACTACATCCGGCTGGCCGAGCGGGCGGCGCCGCGGCTGCGCGGGCCGGGGCAGCGCGAATGGCTGGAGCGGCTCGACCGGGAGAGCGCCAATCTGCGCGTCGCGCTCGACAACGCGGGCGGCGACGACGCGCTGCGGCTGGTGAACGCGCTGACCTGGTACTGGTTTTTGCGCAGCCGGTTCGGCGAGGCGCGGCGCTGCCTGGCGCTGGCGCTGTCCAAGGGCGGCGGGCCAGCGGTCGCGCGAGCCGACGCCGAGACGTGGCTGGCCGGGATGACGCTGGTCTCGCACGGGGGGACGGTCGCCGAGGAGACGATCGCCGCCGCGTTGAAGCCCTACGACGATCTGGGCGCGCCGCTGGCCCGTGCCCGCGCCGCCTGGTTCCTCACCTTCGTGTTCTGGGGGTACGGCGACCACGTCCGGCACCTTCGGCGGGTGGACGACGCGCTGGCCGTCTTCCGCGCGCACGGCGACCGGTGGGGCGAGGCGGCCGCGCTGAGCACCCGCGCCAAACTGGCGATCGGCCGCGGCGATCTGGCGGGGCTGCGCCGCGACGCCGAGCAGGCCCTGCGCCTGTTCACCGAGCTGGGCGACGAGTGGGGACGGCTGGAGGCCGCCCACGCCCTCACCCACCGGGCCGAGATCACCGGCGACTACGCCGAGGCCGCGCGGCTGGTCCGGCAGACCCTGCCGCTCGCCGAGGACCTGGGCATGTGGAGCGAGGTGTCGTTCCGGCTGTCGGCGCTGGGCCGGATCGCGCTGCTGACCGGCGATCTGGCGCAGGCCGGGGAACTGCACGAACGGGCCCGGCGCCTGGCGGTGGACCGGTCCGCCAAGGCGGCGCAGGAGTTCGCCGAGATCGGGCTCGGCCTGGTGGCGCGCCGCGCGGGCGACCTGGACGCCGCCGAGGCGCACCTGCGGGCGCCGCTGGAGTGGCTGCGGGGCGTCGGCGGGACGCCGGGCATCGCGCTCGTCATGGCCCAGCTCGGCTACATCGCCGAGGAGCGGGGCGACGCCGCCACCGCCCTGGCCCGTCACCGGGAGGGGTATGAGGCGGCCCGGTCCCTCGGCGACCCGCGCGCGATCGCGCTGGCGCTGGAGGGGCTGGCCGGGGCGTACTCGCTGGCGGGCGAGCACGCGCATGCGGCCCGGCTGCTCGGTGCGGCCGCCGCGGCGCGGGAGGCCGTCGGCGCGCCGCTGCCGCCCGCCGAACGCGGTGACGTGGACCGCGCCGCCGCCCGCTGCCTGGCCGCCCTCGGCGCGGACGGTTTCGCCGCCACGTTCACTCGCGGGAATGCCGACCGTCACATAGCGGTTTTTCGGGCATGACGTTCTCGACCCGTTGGGACGGCGACGCCCTCGATTTGGACGCCTACCTGGGACGCCTCGCATTTGACGGCCCGGTATCGCCCACGCCCGCGGCGTTGCGGGCGCTGCACCGCGCGCACGTCACGTCCATCCCGTTCGAGAACCTGGAGATCTTGCTGGGGCGGGGGGTGCCGCTCGACATCGCCTCCCTGCAGGACAAGATGGTGCGCGGACGGCGCGGCGGCTACTGCTTCGAGCACAACCGGCTGTTCGCGGCGGCGTTGGAACGGTTCGGTTTCCGCTTCAC
This sequence comes from Actinomadura sp. NBRC 104425, assembly GCF_030269545.1. Classification (GTDB taxonomy): domain Bacteria; phylum Actinomycetota; class Actinomycetes; order Streptosporangiales; family Streptosporangiaceae; genus Spirillospora; species Spirillospora keratinilytica. Next base: position 8,558 of record NZ_BSTN01000012.1, read on the forward strand.
CGCGCTGATCGGGCGCGTCACGATGGGCGCGGAGAACAAGATCAGGCCCGGCACGCATGCGCTGCTGCGGGTGCAGACCGACGACGGCCGCGTCTGGCTGTGCGACGTGGGATTCGGCGCCGGACCGCTGAAGCCTTTGGAGTTCACCGACGGCGCTTCCGCCACCCAGGGCGAGGGCTGGCGCTACCGGCTGGAGCGGCTGGGGCCCGTCGACGAGCGTGTGCCGCACGTGGCGTTGTGGACGCTGTGGCAGGCGCCCGCCCCGGGCACGGCGGGCGACTGGGCCGATCGGCACAACTTCACCGAGAGCCCGGCGTTCCCGATCGACTACGAGGTGGCCAACCACTACGTCTCGACGCACCCGCGTTCGCCGTTCACCAGCCGCCCGTTCGTGCAGCGCTACTCCGCCGACGCTCACCATGTGCTGGACGGGCTGACGCTGACCACGTTCCGCCCGGACGGCCCGGCCGACAAGCGCGAGCTGAGCCCGGGCGAGGTGCCGGATGTGCTGGCGGACGTGTTCGGGATCGTCCTGGACGAGGCCGACGCCGCCCGGCTGACGGCGTCGCTCGCCGACTGACCGGAGATCCACTCGCGGCGCCGGTGGCGCGCAGCACCCGCAAGGCGGGCCGCCCGCCGGACTCGGACGCGGCGAGCATGCCGCATGATCGAGTAACGCGGATTGCCGATTCCGGCCTTCCTGCGGACGACCAGGACGCCGCCGCGGCCGTCGCACGCCCGCCGCGGCAGCCGTTCGACCTGGGCGGTCTCCTCCGCCCGTCCGTGCAGCATGCCGCCACACCACTCAGCGGGGACGGCTTCGCGGGCGCGCCGGAATTCCGACGGTGTACCCGTCGGTAGATGAAGAATCTTCCATCTTTGGGCGTGCTGGGTTATCGTCCTCCCACACGGCCCGGTAGTGCAGCCCGGGGCGTGGAAGTCTAAGGGGCCTCGCCGCTCCCCCCACGGCGAGGCCCCGTCCCATGTACCCGGCAGGGTTGGATTCCTGCTGCCGGGTACCGGCTCATCATGAGCGAACGCCGACACGCCGCTGAAGATTCCCGGCCCCTTGCGGACCGGCGGGCCGAGGCCGGAGCACCGCAGGAAGAGGACCACGACTTCGGCGACGAGCACACCACCAGCTCGACCAAGCCCCCGATCGCCGAGGCGGAAACCCCCGGTGGCGAGGACGAGGGGTACAGCCCACAGACCGAGATTCCGTGAATTCGCTTGCCGTGTGACGCAGGACGTGCACGTGACGGCGTGGTCCAAGGAGAACACGCCGTCACGTGAACCACTCGGAAACCCTCGACTGGCCTGGTAGCGGACGGCGAGCCCGTCGAACCCGGGTGGCGAGCCCATCAAACCCACGCGGCAAGCCCAGCAAACCCGCGCGGCGAGCCCATCGGCCCGGGTGGCAAGCCCAACAAACCCACGCGGCGAGCCCATCGGCCCGGGTGGCAAGCCCATCGGACCCGGGTGGTCGGCCGCCGCTGACGCGGGGCCGGCGCCGGTGGCCAGCCTGAACGGCCGGTTCGCGGCCGCACTGCATCCGGCGTGCGACACGCTGCCGCTCACCACGCTTCGCAACAGGTTCTGACCCCCACGGTTGGCATCGGGTCGGGCGTTCGGTGGGTGGGGTGGTGCTGGTCAGGCGGCAACGTGGGCTTTGTTGCGGGTCCAGTGGCGGTGCGCGGCGATGGCGTTGATCAGTTCGCGTTTGAAGTTGTCGTCCGGGCCGCCGGGTGCGCCTGCGCCGCGGCGGGTGACCACGCCCTGGTCCACCTCGACCAGGCCTTCGGTGGCGATCTGCAAGGTGGACAAGCCGGCGCGGCCGAGCAGCTCGACACCGGCGTCCAGGGCGCCGATCGCCTTGCAGTGCTTGTAGGTCTCGGCGACGAAGTGCAGTGCGTCGCCGTCCTCGGACAGGGTGCGCACGCTCTCCTCGCCGCCGGGGATCACCACCGCGTCGTACAGCACCGACGCCACGGTGGGCAGCGCGCGGGTCACCTCCACCTGGTCGCCGTCGGCACTGCGCACGGCACCGTCGTGGGCGGCGAGCACCTCGCAGACCGCGCCCTCCTCGGTGAGCGCCTCGCGGACGGCGTTGACATCGGCCGCCTCCACCCCATCGGCCACCAGCATCGCGACCTTGCGGGCCTTGATCGTGTCGGCCGGGGAGTTGGCCTGGCTGAGCGCGGGCGAGCTGCGACCGTGGTTGGCGACGACCGGGGCCTTGGGCGGCTCCACGCCGATGCCCTCGGCGACCCGCGTGGCCAGGTCGTGGTCGACGTGGTTGAGCTGCTCCACGACGCCCTCCCGGATGTGCCGGTGCTCCACCTTGCCCAGCTCGAAGCGGAACGCCGAGACGATGTGCTCCTTCTCCCAGTCGCACATGCTGTTCCAGAACAGCGTGGCCTGGCTGTAGTGGTCGGCGAAGCTCTCGCTGCGCTTGCGGATCTTGGTGCCGTCCACCCGCTCCTGGTAGTGCCGGTACACCCCGTCGCCGTCGACGCCCGCGCCGATCGCCGGGCAGCCGCCCGACAGCGAGTTCTTGTGGTAGGCGGCCCGGCCCTGGTGGATCTGCGTCTGGTGGTAGGCGTCGCGGTGGTGGTTGCGCACCGGGGCCACCGCGCGGTTCACCGGCAGTTGCGTGAAGTTGGGCCCGCCCAGCCGGATCAGCTGGGTGTCCAGGTAGGAGAACAGCCGCGCCTGCAGCAGCGGGTCGTTGGTGAAGTCGATGCCGGGGACGACGTTGCCCAGGCAGAAGGCCACCTGCTCGGTCTCGGCGAAGAAGTTCTCCGGGTTGCGGTCCAGCACCAGCCGGCCGACCGGGAGCACCGGCACCTGCTCCTCCGGAATGATCTTGGTGGCGTCGAGCAGGTCGAAGTCGAATTTGTGCTCGTCGGCCTCGGGCACAAGCTGCACGCCCAGCTCGTACTCGGGGTAGTTGCCCGCCTCGATGGACTCCCACAGGTCGCGCCGGTTGAAGTCGGGGTCCTTTCCGGCGATCTTCTGGGTTTCGTCCCAGTCCAGGGAGTGGGTGCCGAGCGCGGGCTTCCAGTGGAACTTCACGAACGTGCCCCGGCCCTCGGCGTTGACGAGCCGGAAGGTGTGCACGCCGAAGCCCTGCATCATGGCGAAGCTGCGGGGCAGCGCCCGGTCGGACATCAGCCACATCATCATGTGCATGGTCTCGGGCTGCAGCTGCACGAAGTCCCACAGGGTGTCGTGGGCGGACGAGGCCTGCGGGATCTCGTTGTGCGGCTCGGGCTTGACCGCGTGCACGAAGTCGGGGAACTTGATGCCGTCCTGGATGAAGAACACCGGCATGTTGTTGCCGACCAGGTCGAAGTTGCCCTGCCGCGTGTAGAACTTGGTGGCGAAGCCGCGCACGTCGCGTACGGTGTCGGCCGATCCGCGGGACCCGGCGACGGTGGAGAACCGGACGAACACCTCGGTCTCCACGGAGGGGTCGCGCAGGAACTCCGCGACGGTGTACTCGGCGAGCGAGTCGTCGTACACGCGGAAGTGCCCGTAGGCGCCGGCGCCGCGCGCGTGCACCACCCGCTCGGGGATGCGCTCGTGGTCGAAGTGGGTGAGCTTCTCGCGGAAGTGGAAGTCGTCCATGATCGTGGGGCCGCGTTCCCCCACGCTGAGCGAGTTGTCGGTGTCGTCGACCCGTACGCCCAGGTCGGTGGTGAGCGCGGAGTCGCGCGGATCCACCCGGAACTCGTCGAGTTGCCGCTGCTTGTCGGCGTGGTCACCGGAGCTCGACATGATCGTCGTCCTCAGCTCGTCGGATGTCGGTCGGATGCCGCGCGCCCTACCCGACAAACCGCTGAATACACCGGAAGACGCGATCAATCGCATGAATGCGCGCATTACCCGGTGCATCGGCCTCGCCTCGCCGGGTAGGAGGACCCTCATCCCCCGACCGCCCCGTCCAGCCCCGGCCGAGAAGGATGACGACATGGCGAAAAAGACCGGCGACGGCCCCTCGCGGAAGGCGCCGGACCGGCCCACCCGGCTCGGCCGGGACGCCTGGTGGGGCGTCGCCAAACGCACCTTCCGCGAGTTCCGCGACGACAACCTGGTCGACTGGGCCGCCGCGCTCACCTACTACGGCGTGCTGTCGATCTTCCCCGCGCTGATCGTGGTGGTGTCGCTGGTGGGCCTGTCGGGCCAGTCCGGGACGCAGATGCTGACCGACAACATCCGCCAGCTCGCACCGGGCCAGTTGCGCGACGTGCTGATCAGCATCGTGGAGGGGCTGCGCGACACCGCGCCCACCGCCGGCGTGCTGGCGGCCGCGGGGTTGCTGGTGGCGCTGTGGTCGGCGTCCAAGTACGTGGCGGCGTTCATCCGCGCCGTCAACGCGGTCTACGACGTCCCCGAAGGCCGCCCCCTGTGGAAGCTGGCGCCGCTGCGGGTGGGGCTGACCCTGCTGATGGTCGTCCTGCTGGGCGCCAGCGCGCTCGCGGTGACGTTCACCGGACGCCTCGCCGAGCAGGCCGGCCGAATGCTGGGCCTCGGCTCGGCGTTCGTCACCGGCTGGAACTACGCCAAGTGGCCGGTGATCCTGCTGGTGGTGATCATCGCGGTGGCGACCTTGTACTGGGCTGCGCCCAACGTCCGCCAGGCGGGCTGGCGGTGGATCACCCCCGGCAGCGCCGTGGCGATCGCGTTGTGGATCGTCGCGTCCGGCGGGTTCGCGGTCTACCTGGCGAACTTCGGCTCCTACAACGCCACCTACGGGGCACTGGCCGGCGCCGTGATCTTCCTGGTCTGGCTGTGGATCTCCAACCTGGCCGTCCTGCTCGGCGCCGAGTTGGACGCCGAGCTGTCCCGCGCCCGCAAGATCGCCGCAGGCGCCCCCGAGACGGTCGAGCCCGTCGCCGAGCCCCGCGACACCCGCAAATTCTCCCCCGAAGACCGCGAGTCGTACGCCGAACACTCCCGCAACGGACGCCCCCACGCCGAACCTGCTGAGGACGCGCACCGCCGCAACGAGCGTCCCCGCAGCACACACACCAGCAGCAAACCCGCCCCCTGACCGCCCGCCGGCACGGCATGAATCCCGGCAGACGCGGCAGCCGAACACCCGCGTGACGGGCGGCCCGCAGCGCGCACACCGGCGGCGAGCCCTCTAATCGGCCGCCAGGGCGGTGACGACTTCGGGGCCGGGGCGGTGGATGCCAGGCGGTAAGAGACGCCCGCCCACAGGTGCAGCGCGCCCGCGTCACCCCCGGGCGGCGGGTCAGGTCACCGGTGTGCCATCGACTCGCTGGTGGCCGTGACCGCTCAGCATGCCCCGCCCGGTCGTGCTGCTCATCAGCGACCCGGATGACCTGTCGCGGCTCGTGGAAGAGCCGGACCGCCCCAAGGATCAGCGCGTCGTCGTCGTGCACGTGTGAGCTATGGGAGGGGCATGCGTGCGCCCGGCTCATGCGGGGGTGAGTTTGTAGCGGATGGGAAGGTATTTGGGGCCGCCTACGAAGGTGGTGGCGACGTTTTCGGGTTCGCCTGCCAGTTCGATGGAGGTCAGGCGGGGGATCAGCTCGTCGAAGAAGGCGCGCACCTCCATGCGGGCCAGCGCGGCGCCCAGGCAGTAGTGGACGCCGAAGCCGAACGCCAGGTGCTTGTTGGGGTCGCGGCCCACGTCGAAGCGGAACGGATCATCGAAGACGTCTTCGTCGCGGTTGGCCGACGGGTAGGACAGCAGCAGCGCCTCGCCCGCGCGGACGCGGACGCCGCCCACCTCGCAGTCCTCGGCTGCGGTGCGCATGAACTCCTTGACCGGGGTGACCCAGCGGATCATCTCCTCCACCGCCAGCGGCATCAGGCCGGGGTCCGCGCGCAGCCGGTCCAGCTGGTCGGGGTGCTCGATCAGCGCGCGCAGCCCGCCGGAGATCGTCGAGCTGGTGGTGTCGTGCCCGGCGGTCGCGATGATCACGTAGTAGGAGGCGGTGTCGATGTCGCTGAGCGGTTCGCCGTCGACGCGGGCGTTGGCGATCGCCGAGGCCAGGTCGTCGGTCGGGTTCGCGCGGCGGGACGCGGTGAGCTCGTTGAAGTAGGCGAAGAAGTCCAGCAGGACCGCAAGCCCCTCCTCCGGGGAGTCGCCGCGCTGCAGGTCGGGGTCGGCGTTGCCGAACAGCTCCTGGGTGAGCTTGAGCATGCGGTCGAAGTCGGACTCGGGCAGCCCGAGCAGTGAAAGGATCACGTACAGCGGGTAGTGCACCGCGACCTGCTGGACGAAGTCGCACTCCCCGCCCAGTTCGAGCATGCGGTCGACGTAGCGGCGGGCGAGCTCCTTGACGCGGGGTTCCATGGCGCGCATGGCGCGGGGCCGGAACCAGTCGGCGCCGATGGCGCGCAGCACGCGATGGTCGGGGTCGTCGATGTGGACGAGGGTGCGCAGCCCCATTCCCTGCTCCGCGCGCTGCCGGTTGATCTCGTCCATCTCGGCGGTGGCCAGCAGCGGACGGGGCGCGTTCAAAAACAGGTGGTGGTCGCGTTCGATCTCCATGATGTCGGCGTGCCGGGTCACGGCCCAGAACGGGTTGTAGCCCGGCGCCTCCACCCAGTGCACGGGCGCCTCGCGGCGCAGCACGGCCAGCGCGGCGTGCAGCCGGTCGTCGTCGGCGTACGCGGCGGGGTCGGCCAGGGTCAGGCCCGCCTCTGCAACGCTCGGAGTCATGACTCCCCTTCGTGTCAGTGAAGCCGCCCGTAAAGGACGCTAGCACCGCCGAATGTCATTCGGTCAGCTCTCGGTCAAAGGTCGGTGAACGTGCCGTGGCGGCCGTGTCCGGCGGTGAATCTGGCGACGCCGTCGGCGGCGTCCGCCAGCGAACGCACGCCGTGCCCGTACTCCACCGCCAGCGCCTGCTCCTCGTCCAGGCCTTCGGTCTCCAGCGCCGACAGGCGGTCGCCGCGCAGGCAGGCCTGCGGGAAGCGGGCGATCTCGGCGGCCAGGTCCTCGGCGGCCCGCCGCGCCGTGCCCGGCGGGACGAGCCGGTTGGCCAGCCCGATGTCGTACGCCTCCCGGGCGGGCACCGGCCGTCCGGTCAGGATGAGGTCCATCGCCCGGCTGCGGCCGATCAGCCGCGACAGCCGGAACGTGCCGCCGTCGATCAGCGGCACGCCCCACCGGCGGCAGAACACGCCGAACACCGCGTCGGACTCCACCACCCGCAGGTCGCACCACAGCGCCAGCTCCAAACCGCCCGCGACGGCGTGCCCGGCGACCGCCGCGATGACGGGCTTGCCCAGCCGCATCCGGGTGGGGCCCATGGGCCCGTCGCCGTCTGCCTCGACGCGGTTGCCGCGCGGTGTGCCGACAGCCTTGAGGTCGGCGCCCGCGCAGAACGTGCCGCCCTCGCCCCACAGCACGGCGACCGATGCGTCGGGGTCGGCGTCGAACTCGCGGAACGCGTCGGCGAGCTCGGCCGCGGTCGGGCCGTCCACCGCGTTGCGCACCTCCGGACGGGAAAGGATCACCGTGGTGACCGGCCCGTCCCGCTCCACCCGCACAGCCGTCATGACGCCCGACACTACGGGCCGCGGGTCCGGGGAGCAGGAGTTTCCGGACGGTGAGATCTGCCTGACCCGCATGGTCAAGCGGCCGTCATGACACGGTCACAGCGGGTAATGTCTCGCCGACATGACGAACACCCTCGCCAAGGCGGTGAGCCTGCGACCGCTGACCGCCCGCTCGGTCGTCCTCAGCACCCTGCTGGGCCTGCATCCGCCCCGGCTGCGCGCCCGGCACCTGGTGCGCGTCGGGGCGCTGTTCGGCATCGCCGAGGGCACCGTCCGGGTCGCGCTGTCGCGCATGGTGGCCGCCGGCGACCTGGTGCACGTCGACGGCATGTACGAGCTGAGCGAGCGGCTGCTGCGCCGCCAGGCCCGGCTGGACGAGGCCCGCTCCCCCCGCACCCTGCCGTGGGACGGCACCTGGGAGATCGCCCTCGTCACCGCCGAACGGCGCCCCGCCGCCGACCGGGCCGCGCTGCGCCAGGCCATGCAGGCGCTGCGGATGGCGGAGCTGCGCGAGGGCACCTGGCTGCGGCCCGCCAACCTGGCCCGGCCCCGGCCCGACGTCGTGCTGCGGCAGTGCACGTACCTGCGGGGCCGTCCCGAATGCGACCCGAAGCAGCTGACCGCGACGCTGTGGGACCTGACCGCCTGGGCCGCCGACGCCAAGGCCCTGCTGGACGCGCTCGACCGCGCCACGTCCCTGGCCGACCGGTTCACCGTGTCCGCGGCGGTGCTGGGCCATCTGCTGCGCGACCCCCTGCTGCCGGACGAGCTGCTGCCCGCCGACTGGCCGGGCCCCGGACTGCGCGCCCGGTACGCCCGGTGCGAGGCGCGACTGGAACGGCTGCTCGCCGAATGCGTGCCGGCCGCCGAGCCGATCGGCGGGCGGCTTGCGAAATCGTGATCTTTCCGGCATTGCCTCGGGCGGATCTCGGCGTCACCCTCCTCCCGTGACCGTGACCGCTGGGAACGAGCAGGTCACGCGAAGGAGGTAGACATGGCCGTGGCCCACAAGGCCCTGGGCGCGATGCTCCGCCGCAAACCGATCGAGCAGATCGAGGACGAGGCGGCAGCGACCGGCCTGCGGCGCACCCTCGGACTCTGGCAGCTCACCGCGATCGGCGTGGGCGGCATCATCGGCGCGGGCATCTTCTCGCTGGCCGGCGCCGTCGCCAACGAGACCGCCGGTCCCGGAGTCCTGATCTCATTTCTGATCGCGGGGGTGGCCAGCGCCGCCGCCGCGTTCTCCTACGCCGAGTTCGCCGGGCTGATCCCCCGCGCCGGATCGGCCTACACCTACGGGTATGCGGTGCTCGGCGAGTTCGCGGGCTGGGCGATCGGCTGGGACCTGCTGCTGGAGTACACCGCGATCGTGGCGGTGGTGGCCATCGGCATCTCCGGCTACTTCAACGACCTGCTCGGCTTCCTCGACATCGACCTGCCGCTGTGGATGATGGGCGCGCCCGGCACCGAACCCGAGGGCGTGGCGGGCGGCAGCTACAAGGTCAACCTGTTCGCGCTGCTGCTGTGCCTGCTCATCGCCTACGTGCTCAACCTGGGCATGAAGAGCGCCGCCCGGTTCGAGACCGCGCTGGTGTACCTGAAGGTCGGCATCGTGCTGCTGGTCATCGCGGTCGGCGCGTTCAAGATCAAGACGGGGAACTACTCGCCGTTCCTGCCGTTCGGGCTGGACGGCGCGTTCACCGGGGCCGCCACGGTCTTCTTCGCCGTCTTCGGCTACGACGCGATGTCGACCGCCGCGGAGGAGTCGCACGACGCCCGGCGGCACATGCCCAAGGCGATCGTCTATTCGCTGGCGATCTCGATGGTGCTGTACGTGCTGGCCTGCCTGGTGCTCACCGGCATGGTCGACTACCGGCACATCGACCCCAACGCCGCGTTCTCCTCGGCGTTCGACGACGCGGGCCTGGAGACGGTCGGGTTCGTCATCGCGGTCGGCGCGATCCTCGGCATCCTGACCGTGCTGTTCACGTTCATGATGGGGGCGGCCCGGGTGTGGTACTCGATGAGCCGCGACGGGCTGCTGCCGGGCTGGTTCGCCCGCACCCACCCCACCCGCAAGGTGCCGACCCGCATCACCTGGATCCTCGGCGCGGGCTCGGCGCTGATCGCCGGGTTCCTGCCCATCGGGGAGGCCGCGGAGCTGACCAACATCGGCATCCTGCTGGCGTTCATCGTGGTGTGCGTCGCGGTGGTCGTGCTGCGCTACCGGCGTCCCGAGCTGCCCCGGCAGTTCCGCACCCCGGGCATGCCGGTGGTGCCGATCGTCGGGGTGGTGTTCTCGCTGTGGCTGATCACGTTCCTCAAGCAGGAGACCTGGCTGCGGTTCGCCGTGTGGTTCGTGCTCGGCTGCGTGGTCTACTTCGCCTACGGCCGCCGCCACTCGCTGCTGGCCCGCGGCGGCGCCCCGGCCGGAAAGACCGCGGGCGAGTAGCCGCCGCTCCCCGGGGCGGTCAGGCGACGACGAGCCGGTCCATCTCGGCGCGGACCGCCTCGGGGATCTCCACCGGACGGCGCGCGTCCCGGTCCACGAACACGTGCACGAAGTGCCCCTCGGCGACCAGCGTGCCGTCCGACCGGTACATGCCGATCTCCCAGCGCACGCTCGACCGGCCGAGCTTGCCGATGCGGGCGCCCACGCTGATGGTGTCGGGGAAGGACACCTCGGCCTTGTAGACGCAGTGCGACTCCACGCACAGCGCGATCGCCGGGCTGGTCGCGGGGTCGAAACCGGCCGCCTTGATCATCCACTCGTTGATGACGGTGTCCATCAGCGCGTAGTGGACGACGTTGTTGACGTGCCCGTAGACGTCGTTGTCCTTCCACCGCGTGGGGACGGTCTCCCAGTGCGCGTACTCATCCCGGTTCACGGCGGCAAGTGTAGGAGCGGCCTTAGCACCCCCCTGTGACGGGTGCGGGCCTCGTACGGCGGGTGCGGCACAGACCGCGTTCCCGTCCGGCAGGGTGCGTGATGCCGGGATAGTCGTGGCCGAAGGACTGGTTTTCCTCAGCGCAGCCCCGTACGGCGGGGTGCGGACGCGGTACGGGTGTTCAGTGGCGGTGGCCGCCGCGGAGGCGGGCCATCAGCCGGCGCACCTTCGCCTGGATGCGGGAATCGCGGGCGTAGCGCTCGGCCTTGGCGCGCAGCCGTCGCCCCTGCGGGCCACTGGCATACCGCTTGATCCGGTCGATGAGCGTGGGCATGTCTCCTCCTCGGGCCGGGAGGTCGCCGACCGGTCGCCGTCGAGGCGGGCGGTCACGGCGGGTGCCGCCCGAACCATCCGGGGTCTGCCCGCCGTATCCCCGGTCAATGCTTCTTGTTCACCTTCTTGAGCAGCCCGCGTACCTTCTCCTGGGTCTTGGGGTCGCGGGCCAGTTGTTCGGCCTTCTCTCGGGCCTTGCGGCCCTGCGGGCTGTTGGCGAGTTTTTTGAGCCGGTCGCTGAGCGAAGCCACGGTTTCCTCCTGCCGCCCGGCGGGCGCCTCACCCCGTCCAACGGTTCGCAGACGCGGATGGTTCCGCTACGGAGGGCGAGGACAACCTGGGGGCTCGTCCGGGCGACCGGCGGCGCGGGCAGGTGCCTGCCCGCGCTCGCGCGACGCCCCCGCCGGGGCGGGCGGGGGCGTTACCAGCACGGGGCACTCACCCTACATGTTGATGTGGAACAACGCACTGGCACCAGATGTTGGGCATTTCGCGGGGATTGCCGCTCACCAGGGGTCTCTTGGAGATGCCGGTGCGGGGATGGGACGATAACCTCGCAATGACCGCGCATCCGCCGAGCCCGTTCTTCCGCGTCTCGCGCGCGGTGGTGTTCGCCACCGTGTGCGTGTCGCTGTCGACGCTCGGGCACACGGCGACGTCACAGCTGGTGATCCCCCTGTGGGCGGTGCTCACCGGCTTCGGCGGCGTACTCGCGGTGACACTGGCGCTGGCCGGACACGAACGCTCCCTGGCCACCATCCTCGGCGGACTGCTGGGCGGGCAGTTCGCGCTGCACAGCCTGTACGTGGACGCCACGTCGCCCATGCAGCACCACCCGGCCGTGATGCCGCAGGACACCGCGCACGGGTCGGGCGCGGGCATGACGCTCGCGCACGTGCTCGCCGCCGTCGTGTCGGCCTGGTGGCTGCGGCGCGGCGAACGCGCGGCGTGGTCCCTGGCCCGGCGGCTGCGGGCCGCGGCCGACCGGCCGGTTCGGCTGCTGCTGGCGCTGCTGCATGTCGAGGCCGCCGCACCGCCCGTCCGGACGCGTCCGGCCCCGGTGGACGACGAGACGCCGCCGACCGACCGGGTGCTGCGGTTCCCCGTGGTGCGCCGGGGGCCTCCTCTCCGTTCGAGGGCGCTCGCCGCCGCCGGCTGACCGCCGGGGCCGAGCCGGGCGCCGTACGAGCCGTTTCACACCGGGCGCCGCCTGTCCGCATGGCATCCCCGGTGCGTTCCCGTACGTCTCGAACGGAGTTCTTTGCGATGTCCCTTCCGACGTCCGTACGTACTTTCCGGCATGCCCGCCGGGCCGCCGTGGTGAGCGGGCTGGCCGCCGTCTCGGTCGCCGCCCTGGCCACCGCCGCGTCCGCGCATGTCACCGCCAACCCCCGGTCGGCCGAGCAGGGGTCGTACACCAAGGTGTCGTTCCGCGTGCCGAACGAGCGCGACAACGCCTCGACCACCGAACTGCGCGTCGAACTGCCCACCGACCACCCGATCACGAGCGTGTCCGTCCGGCCCACCCCCGGATGGAAGGTCACCGTCGAGAAGACCAAGCTGAGCACGCCGGTGAAGATCGAGGGCGGTGAGCTGTCGGAGGTGGTCTCTCGGATCACCTGGACCGGCGGCAAGATCGATCCCGGCCAGTTCGAGGAGTTCGACGTCTCGCTGGGGCCGCTGCCCACCGGCGTCGACCGGGTGCTGTTCAAGGCCGAGCAGAAGTACTCCAACGGCGAGGTCGTCAAGTGGGACCAGGACCCGGGCACCGGCGCCGAGGAGCCGGAGCACCCGGCCCCCGAACTTAAGCTGACCCCGAAGGCAACCGCCACGCAGGCCGCCGGCGCGGTCACCGCCAAGGCCGACGACGGGTCGGCGTCCGATGGAACGGCGCGGCTGCTCGGCGGCCTGGGGCTGGCCGCAGGTCTGATCGGGGCCGGTGTCGGCGGGTTCGGCCTGGCCCGAGGAAGGAGCCGGTCATGAGGGGGCTGCGGGTCCTGCTGGCGGGATTGATCGCGCTGTTCGCCGTCGGGGTGGCGGCGCCGCCGGCGTTCGCGCACGACGCGCTGAAGGAGGCCGAGCCGGCGTCCGGCGCCACGGTCGAGCCGCCGTCGGAGATCGTCCTGACCTACACCAACACCGTGCGGCTGCCGCAGGTGGTGGTGACGGACGCCAAGGGCACGGCGGTGCAGTCGGGGGCGCCGGAGGCGTCCGACAACAAGGTCACCCAGGCGCTGAACGGGACGCTGCCCGACGGCGAGTACACCGTGGCGTGGCGGGTGGTCTCCAGCGACGGCCACCCGATCAAGGGCACCTACAAGTTCACGGTCAAGGGCTCGCCGGCCGGGTCCGCTTCGCCCGCCGGGTCCGCCGCGCCCGCCTCGTCGGCCCCCGCTCCGGCGGCCCCGTCGACGCAGGGCGCGAGCAGCCAGTCCGAGGAGGGCGGGTCCTCTGGCTGGCTGTGGATCGGCCTGGCCGCGGTGGTCGTCGCCGCCGTGGCGGGCGGCGTGGCCTGGGCCCGCCGTCCCCGCGAGGACTGACGCGCCGACGCAGACGCCCGCCCCACCACCCCAGGTGGGGCGGGCGTCGCCCGTTCTGTCGGCCCTCAAAAAGCACCGCCCGAGGGGCCGCACAGTCGCGGCGGCCAGGGCGGCTATGCGCTCGTAGAGATCCTGCGGGCCCGGCGTCGCGCACCTCACCGCCCGTCCGCAGCACGCCGCACGCCCCCGGCGCCCACACCGTCGGCCGAGCCGAGCCCGGCCGGTGCGGCCGACGGGATAAAGTGCACGCACTGGAGCGGCGGAAGTTGACGGTGATGCTGTTTTCGATTCCTGAGTCCGGATGGTGGGTGATCGTGGTCGGGGTGACGGTGTTCTTCATGGTCACCATGGGGCGGCTGGCCTCCGGCCTCGACCTTCCGGAGGAACTGCGCGGCAAGGTGGAAGAGCAGACCAGGCAGGCGCGGTGGGGGCTCTACATCCTCACGCCGCTGTTCTCGGCCGTCGTCCTGCTGGTGAACCTGCTGCGGCCCGAACCGGCACCGCAGATCCTGTTCCTGTACAGCGTCGTCTTCGCCGCCTTCCCGTTCGCCCTCTATCCCGTCCGCGGCCGGATCGTCCGGCACTACGTGGCCCAGCAGCGCAACCCCGACACCGAGATCAAGCCCGACCGGCTGACGATGATCTGGATCGGCGGTTTCCTGTGCACGGTGATCCTGGTGGCCGTGATCGCGCTGATGGCGGCGACGTACGGCAAGCAGGTCTAGCACCGCTTCGGGGAGACGGGCGGGCGCCGGACGCGGCGGTCCGCCGGGGCCGCGGCGGGCGATGAGGAGCGGCCGGTGCGCCAGTGGACGAGGAGCGCCACGACGCTCGCCGCGGCGGCCAGGGCCATGCCCCCGCGCATGCCCGACAGGGCGTAGCCGGACAGTGCCCAGGCGGTGGTGGCCAGGGCGGGCCCCAGGGAGAAGCCGAGCTGCCGGGCCAGGCTCTGCGCGGCCCCGGCCGTGCCGTGCGCCTCGCCGGGTGCGTTCAGCATCAGCATCGCGAAGTTGGGGCCGGTGGACAGGCCGGTACCCGCCCCGGTGACGGCCAGGCGCCAGCTCAGGTCGGCGGGGCTCCAGGCGGGGTCGAGCGGGATCATCAGCGCGGCACCCAGGCCGCCGACCAGCACGCCCAGCCCGACGGTGCGGGACGCGCTCCAGCGGTCGGCGAGCAGGCCGCCGAGCGGCCCCGCCAGCATCATGCCCGCGGGGAAGGCCAGGATCGCGGTGCCCGCGGCGGCGGCCGACAGGCCGAGTTCGCGTTGCAGGTAGAACGGGGCGAGGAACTCCACCAGCGCGACGGCGACCGCGTTGAGCAGCACGAGCAGCAGCGGGCCGGTGACGCCCGGCGTGCGGACGAGGGCGCGCGCCGGACGGCTCGCGTCCATGCGCGTCCACAGCAGCAGGGGCGGCGCGGCGGCGAGGGACAGGGCGAGCCAGCCGGGGCCGCGGCCCGCCGCGAGGGAGAAGCCGAGCAGGAGCGAGCCCGTGGCCACCGCCAGCACGGCGCACTCGGCGAGCAGGTCGCGGGTGGGAGGCCGCAGGGGGCCGGCGGGGGCCAGCTGGGCGAGCGCCACCGCGACGACGAGGACGCCCAGGGGTCCGTTGACGTAGAAGATCCCGGGCCAGCCCCACGCCTGGACGATCAGGCCGCCAAGCGCGGGGCCGCTGACGGCGCCGAGCGGGCCGAGCGTCATCACCAGCGACGTCGCCCGCGCCACCCGCCCGGACCGGACGGCCCGCGTGGTGATCAGGGGGATGAGGGCGAACAGGGTCCCGGCGAACGCGCCCTGCACGACGCGGGCCGCGACCAGCCAGGCGAGCCCGGGCGCCGCCCCGGCGGCGAGGCCGGCGAGGGTGAAGCCGCCGACCAGCGCGACCAGGGCGGGCCGCGCGCCGACCCGGTCGAGCCAGCGGCCTGCGGGCAGCGTGACGGCGACCAGCGGCAGCAGGTAGCCGAGGACGACCCATTGGGTGGCGGCCGTGCGGACGCCGAAGTCGCGCTCCATTGCGGGCAGCGCCACCGCGACAGCGCTGGTGTCCAGGGTCGCCATGAACACCACCAGGCCCATCGCGGCGACCAGCGGCCAGCGGTCGCGGGCGGGTTGCGGCACCTCGTCCTCCCCAGAACTGCACATCATGTGCAGAAAAAGTACACATATCGTGTAGTTCCAGCAAGAGCGGGCAGACCTGGGAGCATGTCCGCCATGGCTCGGGAGATCGACGCACCCCGGAACGCGCGCAGCCGCCGGTCCCGGGCTGCCCTGCTGCGCGCCGCGCGCGAGCTGATCGAGGATCAGGGCGTCGAGGCGGTCACCATGGCGGCGGTCGCGGAACGCGCGGGCGTCACCCGCCGCGCCGTCTACCTGCACTTCCGCTCGCGCGGCGAACTGATCACCGAGCTGTTCGGGCACATCAACGAGACCGAGGACCTGACCGGCCGGTTCGCCGTGATCGGCGACGCGCCCGACGCCGTCACCGCGCTGGACCGGTTCGCGCGGGCGCACGCCGAGTTCATGGCGCGCGTGCTGCCGGTCGCGCGGGCCATCGAGCGCGTCGCGCACACCGACCCCGACGCCGCCCGGCACTGGGAGACGGCGATGTTCTGGCGCTACGAGACCAACAAGGCCCTCATGCGGCGCCTGCACGACGAGGGCGTCCTGGCGCCCGGATGGACGGTCGACACCGCCACCGACATGCTGCTGGCCCTCATCTCCAACGGGGTCACCCACACGCTGCTGGACGAACGCGGCTGGAGCACCGAGCAGGTCGGCGAGCACATGGCCCGCGTCCTGCGCTCGACGTTCGTCGCGCGCTGACGACCGCCCGCAGCGACTACCCCCGTTCGGGGGTGGCGCGCATCACAGTCATGCCCAACCATCCTCCTAACCAGGGGGTGACGGCCCGGGTACCGAGGAGGATGTGTATGGCGGCGGAGGAGTTCCGAGCGGCTCGCGACTTCTTGCTCGCCCATCGCGACGACTACGCGACGGCGTACGAGAAGTTCCGCTGGCCGGTGCTGACGGAGTTCAACTGGGCCCTGGACTGGTTCGACGAGATCGCCAAGAACAACGACCGGCCCGCCCTGTGGATCGTCGAGGAGGACGGCTCGGAGGCCAAGTACTCGTTCGCCGAGCTGTCGCGGCGCTCCAACCAGGTGGCCGAGCGGCTGCGCGCGGCCGGGGTGCGGCGCGGCGACCGGATCATCGTCATGCTCGGCAACCAGGTGGAGCTGTGGGAGACGCTGCTGGCCGTCATGAAGCTGGGCGCGGTGATCATCCCGGCGACGCCGCTGCTCAGCCCCGCCGACCTGCGCGACCGGCTGGCGCGCGGCAGGGCCCGGCACGTCGTCGTGCGCTCCGCCGACACCGGCAAGTTCGACGGCATCGAGGGCGACTACACCCGCATCGCGGTCGGCGAGCCGGTCGACGGCTGGCTGCCGTACGGCACCGCCTACGAGGCCGACGACACCTTCACCCCCGACGGCGCCACCCGCGCGAGCGACACGCTGCTGCTGTACTTCACCTCCGGTACGACCGCCCAGCCCAAGCTGGTGGAGCACACGCACGCCTCGTACCCGGCCGGGCACCTGTCGACGATGTACTGGATCGGATTGCAGCCCGGCGACGTCCACCTGAACATCTCCTCGCCGGGCTGGGCCAAGCACGCCTGGAGCAACGTGTTCGCGCCGTGGAACGCCGAGGCGTGCGTGTTCATCTTCAACTACACGCGTTTCGACGCCGAACGGCTGCTGCGCGAGATGGACCGCTGCGGCGTGACGAGCTTCTGCGCCCCGCCCACCGTGTGGCGCATGCTGATCCAGGCCGACCTGTCCCGGCTCCAGTCCCCGCCGCGCGAGGTGGTCGCGGCGGGCGAGCCGCTCAACCCCGAGGTGATCGAACGGGTCCGCGAGGCGTGGGGCGTGACGATCCGGGACGGCTTCGGGCAGACCGAGACCACCGTCCAGATCGCCAACACCCCCGGCCAGCAGGTGCGGCCCGGGTCGATGGGCCGCCCGGTGCCCGGCTACCGCGTCACCCTGGTCGATCCGGTGACCGGCGAACCCGGCGACGAGGGCGAGATCTGCCTCGACCTGGACCCGCGGCCGCTCGGCCTGATGGTCGGCTACCACGGCGACGCCGAGCGCACCGACGAGGCGATGGCCGGGGGCCGCTACCACACCGGCGACATCGGCGCCCGCGACGCCGACGGCTACATCACCTACGTGGGCCGCGCCGACGACGTGTTCAAGGCGTCCGACTACAAGATCTCCCCGTTCGAGCTGGAGAGCGTGCTGATCGAGCACGAGGCCGTCGCCGAGGCCGCCGTCGTGCCGTCACCCGACCCGGTGCGGCTGGCGGTGCCCAAGGCTTACGTGACGCTCGCGGCGGGCTGGGAGCCCACCGCCGAGACCGCCGCCGCGATCTTCGCGCACAGCCGGGCGCAGCTGTCGCCGTACAAGCGCATCCGGCTGCTGGAGTTCACCGACGATCTGCCCAAGACCATCTCCGGCAAGATCCGCCGCGTGCAGCTGCGGGGCGACGAACTGGCCAAGCACCCCGACGCCGACGCCCGCCCCGCCGGCGAGTTCCGGGAGGAGGACCTGCGATGACCACGCAGACGACCGAGCTTTCGTACGCGTCCGGCCCCTCGGCCAAGCCGCTGCTGGGCGACACGATCGGCGCCAACTTCGACCGCACCGTGGCGCGCTTCCCCGACCGGGACGCGCTCATCGACCGCCCGACCTGGCGCCGCTGGACCTACGAGCAGCTCGCCGCCGAGGTCGACACCGTCGCGCTCGGCCTGGACGAGCTGGGGGTGCGCAAGGGCGACCGGGTCGGCATCTGGGCGCCCAACTGCGCCGAGTGGGTGATCGTCCAGTACGCCACCGCCAAGATCGGCGCGATCCTGGTCAACATCAACCCCGCCTACCGGGTGCACGAGCTGGAGTACGTGCTCAAGCAGGCGGGCGTGCGCACGCTGATCGCCACGCCCGCGTTCAAGACCTCCGACTACGCCGCCATGATCGAGCAGGTGCGGCCGAACTGCCCCGACCTGCGCGACGTGCTGCTGCTCGGCGGCGACGACTGGCGGGCGCTGGCCGAGTCGGGACGCGCCGCCGACCCGGCGCGGCTGACCGAGATCGCCGCCACGCTCGGCGCGGACGACCCGATCAACATCCAGTACACCAGCGGGACGACCGGGTTCCCCAAGGGCGCGACGCTGTCGCACCACAACATCCTCAACAACGGCTTCTTCGTCGGCGAGCTGTGCGGCTACGACGAGGAGGACCGCATCTGCGTCCCGGTGCCGTTCTATCACTGCTTCGGCATGGTGATGTGCAACCTGGCGGCCACCAGCCACGGGGCGTGCATCGTCATCCCGGCGCCGTCGTTCGAGCCGCGCGCCACGCTGGAGGCGGTCGCCGCCGAGCGCTGCACCTCCCTGTACGGGGTGCCGACGATGTTCATCGCCGAGCTGAACGACCCGTCCTTCCCCACCCACGACCTGTCGTCGCTGCGCACCGGCATCATGGCCGGGTCGCCCTGCCCGGTCGAGGTGATGAAGCAGGTCATCGAGCGGATGGGCATGACCGAGGTGGCGATCTGCTACGGCATGACCGAGACCTCGCCCGTCTCCACCCAGACCCGCGCCGACGACTCGCTGGACCGGCGCGTGTCCACGGTCGGCACCGTGCACCCGCATCTGGAAATCAAGATCATCGACCCGGAGACCGGGGTGACCGTGCCGCGCGGCACCCCCGGCGAGCTGTGCACCCGCGGCTACTCGGTGATGCTCGGCTACTGGAACGACCCGGAGCAGACCGCCGAGGCCATCGACGCGGCCCGCTGGATGCACACCGGCGACCTGGCCGTCATGGACGCCGAGGGCTACGTCAACATCACCGGCCGGATCAAGGACATGGTGATCCGGGGCGGCGAGAACATCTACCCGCGCGAGATCGAGGAGTTCCTCTACACCCACCCCGACATCGTGGACGCGCAGGTCATCGGCGTGCCGGACGCCAAGTACGGGGAGGAGCTGATGGCCTGGGTGCGGCTGCGCCCCGGCGCCGAGCCGCTGACCGCCGAGGCGCTGCGCGAGTTCTGCACCGGCCGCCTGGCGCACTACAAGATCCCCCGGTACGTGCACGTCGTGGACGAGTTCCCGATGACCGTCACCGGCAAGGTCCGCAAGGTGCAGATGCGCGAGGAGGCCATCGAGATCCTCGGCCTGCACGATGCGGCCGCCACCGAACACGCCTGAAGCCTGGCGGTCATCGCGCCGGTCAGGGCATGCTTGCCGACATGGGAGACGACGCGGGCGCGTTCCGCTCCTCCGTCCTGTCGCTGCACCGGGCGACGGGGCTGCCGGTGGTGTTCGGCGGCGCGCTGACCGGCCCGGACCGGCTGCGCATCAGCGAACTGGTCGGCAACACCACCGACTCCCTGTCCGGCCTGGTCGTGCGGCAGGGTTCCGGGCTGGGCGGCAAGGCGATGGCCACGGGACGGCCGATATGGGTCAGCGACTATCCGCACGCGGCGTCTATCACCCACGACTACGACAAGCCGGTGACGCATGAGGGCCTGCTGACGGTCATGGCGATCCCGGTGGTGGTGCGGCGGCGGGTGCGCGGCGTGCTGTACGGGGCGCTGCGCGAGCCGCTCGGCCTGGCCGACCGGGTCGTGGTGTCGGCCGTGCAGACGGCCCGCGACCTGGAGCAGGAGCTGGCGGTGCGGGACGCGGCCGACGAGGCGCTGGCCCGGGTACGGCGCGAGGCCGCCGCAGAGGAGCCGCAGGTCACGGCGGCGCGCTGGGAGGAGGTCCGCGCCGTGCACGCCGAGCTGCGCGGCCTGGCCGACCAGGTCGCCGATCCGGCGCTGCGCGACCGGTTGCTGGCCGCGTCCACCCGGCTCGCCGCCGCCGGCGCCGACACGGGCGAATCCGGCGGCAAGCCGCGTCCGGCGCTGTCGCCGCGCGAGCTGGACGTGCTGTCGTATGTGGCGGTCGGCTGCACCAACGCCGAGGCGGCGCGGCGCCTCGGGCTGCTGCCCGAGACCGTCAAGAGCTACCTGCGGTCGGCCATGCGCAAGCTGGACGCCCACACGCGCATGCAGGCCGTCGCCGCGGCCCGCCGCGCGGGCCTGCTCCCCTGACCCCTGCCGGGCCCCCGGGCCGGGTCTCGCGCCGACGATCGAGCGGCCCGGCGACGCGCTGCGGGGTGACGGCGCCCACGGCGGCCGAACAGCTCGGCCCCCGCGGCGTGCTGCCGGCCTTGCGGTCGCCAAGCCCGCGCCGGGCCTCGATCGCTCAGCGGCGGCCATGAGTGGCTCCCATGGCGCCTGCCACGTGCGTCCATGACGCTAACAGGTTTGAGAAACAGATGTGTTCGTAAGACCCGACACACGACGGTGAACTCTGCGAACCCGGCTCCGGGCGTCAGAACCACGTCCGGAGGAGATCGACCACGGCGGGGGTGTCGGCGCCGGCATCGTCCACGACGGGGATGAGCGTCCACTTGTCCAGCACCGTGCACGGGTGCGACAGCCCGAGCCGCACCACGTCGCCCACCCGCACGTCGGCGTCGCGGAGGAAGGCGTGCTGGTCGTTGAGGGCGGTCACGCGGGCGCCGGCGACGGGGGCGGTGCCCGCGCCGCGGACGAGCTGCGGCTCGGGCAGGCCCGAGTCGAACGACAGGTCGCGGCGTCCGGCGTCCAGCAGCGCCAGCGCGGGTTCGGGGCGCGACACCACGCGCGCCCACGCGTGCATCGCCGACCGCAGCCGCCCGCCGCGCCCGGTGCCGCGCGCGAACGGCGAGACGGAACGGTAGAAGCCGTCGTCGTGCACGACGTACGCGCCCGAACGCAGCACCACCCGCGCGTCGAGCCCACTGAGCACGTCCACCACCTGGTCGAAGAACGCGCTGCCGCCCGCCGACACGACCGGCTCGTCCACCTCGTAGGCCAGGCGCCCGTGCAGGGCGGCCATCCTGCGCAGGTAGGCGTCCACGGCGGCGCGCCCCTCGGCGGAGGCGTCGCGGGCGAGGGCTCCCTCGTATCCGGCGACGCCCGCCAGCCGCAGGGTCGGCGCCCTGCGCACGGCCTCGGCGACGGCCGCCGCCTCGCCGTCGTCGCGCACGCCCGTCCGGCCGCCGGGCCCGCCCAGCTCGACGCACACGTCCACGGGACGGGACGCGCCCGCCGCGCGCAGCGCCCGGTCCATCAGCTCCACAGAGCGGACGGCGTCCACCCACGACAGGAACGTGAAGCCGGGGTCGCGGTCCAGCTCGCGCGACAGCCACGCCAGCCCGGCGGGGTCGAGCAGCGTGTTGGCCAGCACCACGTTGCGCAGACCGAACGCGCGGCCGACGCGCAGCTGGGGCAGGTTGGCCAGGGTGATGCCCCACGCTCCGGCGTCGAGCTGGCGGCGCCACAGGGCGGGCGCCATGGTCGTCTTGCCGTGCGGGGCCAGGTGCACACCCGCCTCCGCGGTCCAGGACGCCATCAGGCGGATGTTGTGGTCCAGGGCGCCTGCGTCCAGGGTCAGCAGCGGCGTGCCGAAGTCGTCCAGCGTGGGCCGGGTGCGCAGGTACTCCTTGACGGTCGCGCCGTCCGCCGCGGCCGGGACCGCCTTGAACCGCCAATCGAGCCGTTCGGCCCCGAGCGCGTCGACGGCCCTGTCGTCGATGGCCCTGTCGTCGATGGCCCTATCGTCGATGGCCCTATCGTCGATGCCCCTATCGTCGATGGCCCGGTCATCGGTGGCCCTTCCCAATCCGACCTCCTCGATCTCCTGACGTCACGGGTCAGTACACCCGGCCCGGCGGCCCGTCGGGGCGGTGGTCGCGCAGCCGGCCGGCGGCCACCAGCTCCAGGGTGATCAGCACGGCGACCGCCTCCACCGCCAGCAGGCCGATCAACACCAGCAGCTGGGTGGCGCCCGCCTCGATCGGGTCGGCGCCGCCGAGCAGCACGCCGACGAACGCGCCCGGCAGCGTGACCAGGCCGACCGTCCGGGTCTGGTCCAGCACCGGGACGAGCGCCAGCGCCCCGGCCGGCCGGCACACTTCCAGCGCCGCGTCCCGAGGCGGCATGCCGAGCGACAGCCCCGCCTCGTACTCGCCGCGCCTGGTGTGCAGCTCGTCCAGGGCGCGGCGGCCGGTCAGCGCGGTCGCGATCATCGCGCCGCCGACGAAGATGCCCGCGATCGGCAGCACCGCGACCGGGCGCGGCGGGATCACGCCGGTGGCCGGCAGCAGCGCCACCGCCGGCGCCACCCCCGCCACGATCGGCACCGCCGCCCACCAGGCGCGGCCGCGCGCCGACCCGGTGACGCGGCGGCCCGCCGTGACCGTCGCGACCAGCACCATTCCGGCGATGAACAGGCCCGTCCAGCCGGCGCTGCCGAGCACCGCCGTGATCAGCAGCGACACCGCCGCCAGCTGCAGCGCCGCGCGCACCGCGGCGACCGCGACCCGCCGGGCCGACCCGAGGCGGCCCAGCCGCACCAGCAGCGCCGCGACGGCCGTCAGCGCCACCAGCACCAGCCCCAGCAGCGGTCCGACCGAGGGTGCCGCGCTCATCACGTTCACCTCCCGTGCGCCGCCACCGCCCCGTCACCAGAGGGTCATCTGTCGGCGAAACCGTTGTGATCCGATTACACCGGCGTGACCCCTGGGGTCACCGCTAACGTGGAGCATGTGGGGCAATTCCAACTCAACATGACCTCTCGGCGTAGGGCACTGTGGCTCTTGGGCGTGGCCGGTCTCGCGGCCCTCAGCGCCGACGGCGTCCGGCAGGGCTCGGCATCGACCCGGACGGCCGCCCCACCACCAGACCAGGCCGCCCAGGGCACACCAGTCGTGCACACCCCTACCCCGACGCCGACCCCTACGCCCCGTCCGCCCGCCTGGACGCAGTCGCCGCTCACCGCGGTCAACACCCCGATCCGCGAGCTGACCGACCTGTCCCCGGCGCCGCCGCCGAACACGATCGCGCTCACCATCGACGACGGCCCGCACCCCGAGTACACGCCGAAGGTGCTGGACGTGCTCGCCGAGCACCAGGTCACCGCGACGTTCTTCATGATCGGCGAGCAGGTCAAGGAGTACCCCCGCCTGGCCCGCCGGGTCGCCGACGCCGGCCACCAGGTGTGCAACCACACCATGACGCACCCGCTGTCGATCGTCGGTCTGTCGGCCAAGCGGCTGCGCGAAGAGCTCGTCGACGCGCACGACTGCATCGCCCAGGTGACCGGCATCGTGCCGACGTTCTTCCGCTCCCCCGGCGGCGCCTGGTCCAAGCGCGTTCTGGACATGGCCGCCGAGCACGACATGCTGCCGGTGGACTGGGCCGTCGACCCCCGGGACTGGGCCCGTCCCGGGGTGGCGCGCATCCGCAAGGTGCTCGTCGGGTCGAAGGCGGGGAACATCATGCTGTGCCATGACGGCGGCGGCGACCGCTCCCAGACCGTGGCGGCGCTCCGCAAGGCCATCCCCGCACTGAAGAAGCGCGGCCTGACGTTCGTCGCCCTCTGACCGCCCCGCGCGCTCCGGCCCTCGCAGCGGCTCTGTCGGCACTGCTCCGGGGCGCGCAGGTGACTCCCGCCGACGCGCCCCGGGGCGTCTCGGGGCGTCTCGGGACGTCCGCTCGCCGGACCGCCCCGTCGCATGGAGCGGAGTTCACCGGGTCGGCCGCAGCGCTCGTGCCCAGGGTTGCCTCGCAGCCGCTGCACCGTGAACGTCCCGCCGGAAGGGAAGCGGTCAGTCGTCGGGCGGCGTCCAGGAGGCCACGAGGGCGAGCAGGCCGGGGAAGCGAACCTCGATGTCGTCGACGCGGACGTGGCTGCGGCGTTCGAGGCCGTACTGGCGCTGGCGGATCAGCCCCGCCTCGCGCAGCGCCCGGAAGTGGTGCGTGAGCGAGGACTTGGGGCGGTCGAAGCCGAACCAGCCGCACGGGTGGTCGAACTCCTGGCGTTCAAGCAGCAGCCTGCGCACGATCTCCAGGCGCAGCGGGTCGCTGAGCGCCGCCATGACGCGGTCGAGGCGCAGGTCGGCGACGTCCGGTTCGGGCAGCGGGTCCGGCAGGTCCGGCGGTTCCGGCACGTCGACGAACGGGCCCGGTGACACGGCCTGCCGCATGCGCTCCCCCTCGGCCCGACTCACCTGGTGTACGAGTTCAATCGTACTGCATGCTAAGTTCGAGAAAACTCGTACAAGGAGGTGCCTCGTGGCCGAGACGACGCCCGCCCCGGGACGCTCCGGGGCGGCGCCTACGCGCTGGGTGTGGCTGGCGGCCTGGCCTGTGACGGCGGTGTTCGTGCTGTCGAACGCGGCCACGCCGCTGTACGTGCTGTGGCAGCGCGACATCGGCTTCTCCCGCGGCACGCTGACGGTGGTCTTCGCCTGCTACATCGCCGGGCTGCTGGGATCGCTGCTGGTGTCCGGCGTGGCCGCCGACCGGTTGGGACGCCGCCCCGTGCTGCTGCCCGCGCTCGCCGTCGCGGTGACCGCCTGTCTGGTCTTCGCCACCGCGTCGTCGGTGGCCGCGCTGGTCGTCGCGCGGCTGTGCACGGGCATCGCGGTAGGCGCGGTCGTGTCCGCGGGCATGGCCGCGGTGACCGACGTGGCGGGACCGGGCCGCGACCGGCTGGCGGCACTGCTCGCCTCGTGCGCGATGGTGTCCGGCGCCGGGCTCGGCCCGCTGCTGGCGGGCGTGCTGTCCGAGACGCTCCCCGCGCCGACCGTCACCGTGTTCGCCGTGGAGGCGGTGCTGCTGGCGACGGCGGTCCTGGTCGTGTGGCGCATGCCGCTGCCGCGCGCCGCCGCGACCGCGTCCGGCGGCTCTTGGGTGCGCGTGCCAAGGGTGCCGCGCGGTGACGGGTGGCGGCTCGCGCTCGGCGTCGCGGTGTTCGCGCCCGGTATCACCGCGACCTCGTTCGTGCTGTCACTCGGACCGTCCCTGCTGGCCGGGCTGCTCGGGACGGCGAACCGGGTCGTCGCCGGGCTGACCGCGTTCGTGATGTTCGCCGCCGCGACCGGCGTGCAGTTCGCGGCGCGGGGCCTGCGCAGGCACGCGGTGCTGGCGGCCGGGGCGGCGAGCACGACGCTCGGCATGGCGTCACTGGCCGTCGCCGTGCACACCGCATCGGTCCCCGCCCTGGTCGCCGCCGCGCTGCTGGCGGGGGCGGGCCAGGGTATGGGACAGCTCGGCGGGCTGTCGCTGCTGAACTCCAGCGTCCCGCCGAGCCGCCTGGCCGAGGCGAACGCGGCGTTCAACGTCGGCGGCTACGTGCCCGCCGGGCTGCTGCCGGTGGCGTCCGGCTACCTCAGCGACGCCGTGGGGCTGACCACCGGCGCGACCGCCTTCGCCGCCGTCCTCGCCGCGCTCGCCGTCGCCGGCGGAGTCTGCGTGCTCCTGCGCCGTTCGGTCGCGGCCGGCCCGTCACCGAGGGACGGCCGGGCGCGGGGCGGCGGCCGGCCCATCGGGAAGGCCGGCAGGTCCTGATCGGCTCTCTCGCGTCCGGCACCGGTGCGCTGACCGTGCCGACTGCGGCGCGCAACGGTGCACCTAGGTACACCCCCTGTTCGGAGCTCCGCGACACTGTGCCGACGGCCGTCCTGCCGGACACTTGAGGCATACGGGCGATGCAAAGGGGTTCCGGTGGACGGCGAAGTGATGCGACGCACCTGGTGGGTCGAGCGGGCCATGGCGCCCTGGCGCGGACTGTGGACATGGCTGCTGTGGGTGCCCGGCGTACTGCTGCTGGTGGCGCTCAACAGCGCGTTGACGCTGGCGCCCGTGGGCGTCGGAGTGCTGCTGCTGGCGCCGGTGCTGGTCCTGGCGCGGTCGCTGGCCGATGTCTACCGCAGAGAGATCAACAAGTGGACGGACACCCGGATCGAGCGCCCCTACCTGCCCGCGCCCGAACCGGAGCGCGGCCTCACGGGTGTGCTGCACCGGCTCAGGTGGCTGGTGTCCGATCCGGCCACGTGGCGCGACCTGCTGTGGCTGGCCGCCGACCCGCTCGTGGGGGCGTTCACAGCGGCGCTTCCCGCCCTGCTCATCCTGTACGGGGTGTGGGGCTGGCTGCTCGCCGGGGGCATGGCCGACGTCATCACCGTCCACGGCGGCCAGGATTGGTACGGCTTCATCCAGATCGGTGGCCCGCGCGCTCTCGACGCCTCCGGGGAGCCGGCCACCGCGGTCCTCGGCACGGTTCTCATCGTCGCCGGCTTCCTGAGCGGGCCGAAGCTGCTCAACGTCTACGGGCGGTGGGGACGGGTGCTGCTCGGCCCCACCGAGGCGTCGCGGCTGAAGCTGCGTGTCCAGCACCTCACCGAGACGCGGTCGGACGCCGTGGACGCCTCCGCCGCCGAGCTGCGCCGCATCGAACGCGACCTGCACGACGGCGCGCAGGCCCGGCTCGTCGCCATGGGCATGAGCCTCGGCGCGATCGAGCACCTGCTCGACAAGGACCCGGAGAAGGCCCGCGTCCTGCTGGCCGAGGCGCGCGAGGCGTCGGCGACGGCGCTGCGCGAGCTGCGCGACCTGGTGCGCGGCATCCACCCGCCGGTGCTGGCCGACCGGGGCCTGGCCGAGGCGCGCGAGGCGTCGGCGACGGCGCTGCGCGAGCTGCGCGACCTGGTGCGCGGCATCCACCCGCCGGTGCTGGCCGACCGGGGCCTGGCCGACGCGGTGCGCGCCCTCGCGCTGGACCTGCCGCTGAAGGTGGAGACCGACATCGAGCTGGCGGGACGTCCCGAACCGCCGGTGGAGTCGGCCGCGTACTTCGCCGTCTCGGAGGTCCTCGCCAACGCGGTCAAGCACTCGGGTGCCCGCCGGGTCTGGCTGGACATGCGGCACGACGGCGGCATGCTGCGCATCACGATCACCGACGACGGGCGGGGCGGGGCGTCCCCGGAGAACGGCTCGGGACTGCGCGGCATCGAGCGCCGACTCGGTACATTCGACGGCGTCCTCGCCCTCAGCTCGCCCGCGGGCGGCCCGACGATCGTGACGATGGAGCTGCCGTGCACGCTGACGTGACCGCGGCCCGCTGATGCGGGTCGTGCTCGCCGAAGACCAGGCCCTGCTGCGGGAGGGCCTGGTCAGCCTGCTGGAGGCCGGCGGCCTGGAGATCGCCGCCGCGGTCGACAACGGACCGTCGCTGCTCAAAGCGCTGCTGGAGCACCGGCCCGACGTGGCCGTGGTGGACGTGCGGCTCCCGCCGTCCTTCACCGACGAGGGGCTGCGGGTCGCGCTGGAGGCCCGCCGCCGCATCCCCGGCCTGCCGGTGCTCGTCCTGTCGCAGTACGTGGAGCGGCTGTACGCGCGCGAACTGCTGTCCGACGGGACGGGCGGCGTCGGCTACCTGCTGAAGGACCGGGTGTTCGACGCGGCCCAGTTCGTCGACGCGGTGCGGCGGGTGGCGGCCGGCGGCACCGCGATGGACCCGGAGGTCATCGCGCGGCTGGTCGCCCGCGGCGCCGACGACGACCCGCTGGCCCGGCTGACGCCCCGCGAGCTGGAGGTGCTGGAGCTGATGGCGCAGGGCCGCTCCAACGCCGCGATCGCCCAGCGGCTCGTCATCACCGAACGCGCGGTCGCCAAGCACACCGCCAACATCTTCGGCAAGCTCGGCCTGGCGGTGTCCGACGACGACAACCGCCGCGTCCTGGCCGTCCTCGCCTACCTCGACGGCCGCTGACCCTCGTCGGGCGCGTCCGTCCAAGCGGCCAGGACCGTAAATTCTGGCAGGCAGACCGGCCTCGACGCGGTTTCGGGCTGTCGCGGCCGACAGACGGTGCACTATCTTTCAGGCGAGCAAAGCCCTTTGGGGGGCCGCCATGACCGCGATTCTCGTCCTGCTCTGCCTGGCGATCGCCGGCCTCGAACTGTACCTGGCCTTTGAACGCAGGCGTCCGTCGTCCGCACCCGAGCTCGCCGACATCCGCACCCGGCTGTCGGCGCTGGGGCGCACCCGCGACGACCTGACGCGCCTGCGCACCGACCTGGACCGGCTCGCCGACGGCCATGCGTCGCACGACCGGGCGCTGCAGGACGCCGATGCGCGCATCCGCTCCCTCATCGCGCAGATCAACGAGCGCGTGCTGCCCGAGGTCACCGCCCGCCTGACCGAGCAGCGCGAGACCGTCGACCGGCTCGCGGGCGAGGTCGCCCGCCTGCGCGGCCACCTGGTGGCCCGCCTCGACCAGGCGGTGGCCGCCTCCCTCGGCGCCGACCCGGTGGACACCGTCGCGGGCACCGTCATCCCGTCGCTCCCCGACCTCGCCGACACCTACGAGCGGTTCGCCCGCCACCTCGGCCTGGGCGTCGAGCTGCGGTCTCCGCTGGACGACGGCGCCCGCTACTACCTGTCAGGCCGCAGCCCCCGCGCCCTGGAACGCGACTTCTTCGATCTCCTCAACACGCTCCGCGACGAGGCCGCGCGGCGCCATGGCCGCGACCACGGCGCAGAGGACGAAAGCCCGCATGCCCTAGAGCCGCTCCTTGAGACCGCCCGGCGGTTGCTGGCCTGCCTGGGCTCGGCGGAGTCCGGGGGTGTGCAGTTGGGGCCGCTGGTCGTCGTGCGGGACCGGGACGGCCTGCTGTGCGGTGTGCTCTCGCTGGCCGAGCTGCGGCACGGCATGGTCGTCGACACGCTGCACGACCTTCCCGAGGCGGCCGCCCAACTGCGGAAACTCCCGCAGGGCCGCTTCTGCCGCCTGCCCGCCCCCTGACACGACGCAGCGAACCGGCCACCGGCCGCCTAGACGGAAGGGCGAGCCCCCACCGCGCCGGAGGAACTTCGGGATGACCGTCACGCCTGCCGATGCGCTCAAACCGTCGCTGGAGCCGCGCCGCGGAAGGCGGCCCAGGCCATGTGCCGGCCGCTGCGCGCCCGTGGCCGTGTGCTCAGGGGGTGGGGGTCCAGGTGAAGTGAGGTGAGCGGTTGTCGAGGAAGGCGGTGACGCCCTCGTCCGCTTCGCCGGAGGCGGCGGCCTCCGCCTGCCAGGTCCGCGTCAGGTCGTCGATGGGTTCGCCGACGGCTGCGGCGTCGACGATCTGCTTGGCGGCGTGCTGGGTGAGCAGGGAGCGGGACGCCAGAGTGGCGGCGAACTCGGCCACGCGGGCGTGCACGTCGCCCGCGACGACCTCGTTGACGAAGCCGATGCGCAGGGCGTGGGCGGCGTCGACCAGGTCCGCCGAGTAGAGAAGGAACTATCCACCCCGGGTCTCTGCCCAGGGGCCGGGCGGCCGGTATGCCGTCTGACCAGGCTTTTCTACTCCGACCGCCTCCGACCGTTTCCCGCCTTTCCCAGACCTCTAGCGGAACTGAGACGGAACTGAGGGCGCGCGGTCCGCCGCGCGGGCACGCCCCCCGCGCCAGACATGAAACGGCCCCGACCAAGCGCCCTCACCGCCGGCCGGGGCCTGATCAGCGAACGGAGTGCTGACTATGTCCGATCATCTCATCCGAGCGACCGCCGCGCTCGTCGTGGTCACGGTCGCCGCCATCGCGGCCGTGGTCTCCTACCGGCACGTCTACACGCTCGCCGTCCAGCATGGCGAGACCGGCACGACCGCCCTGCTCGTCCCCGTGACCGCCGACGGGCTGCTCCTCGTCGCCGGCCTCGTGCTGCTCGACTCGGCCCGCCGAGGCGTGCCGGCGCCCGCTCTGGCGCGCCTGGCGCTCGCGCTCGGCATCATGGCGACCATCGCGGCGAACCTGGCCCACGGGCTGGCTCACGGCGTCGTGGGCGCCCTGGTGGCCGCGTGGCCCGCTGTGACCCTCGTCCTCACCGTCGAACTGCTCATGGGGCTCATCAGGGCCCGGCAGGGCATCCGGCCCGCCGAGGCGATGGCGATGCCGGCAGAGGCGGAGGCGGTCGAGCCCGAGCCGTGGCCCGACGGCCCAGTGGGCATGGAGTGGTGGGACGTGCTCCCGGCGGTCGCGACCACCCGCGAGACCGACCCCGCACCGGTCGCGACCACCGGGACCGCTCCCGGACCGGTCGCGACCACCCGCGAGACCGGTCCCGAGCCGCCCGCGACCACCGGGACCGCTCCCGCACCGGTCGCGACCACCCGCGAGGCCGACCCCGCACCGGTCGCGACCACCCGCGAGGCCGACCCCGCACCGGTCGCGACCACCCGCGAGGCCGACCCCGCACCGGTCGCGACCACCCGCGAGGCCGACCCCGCACCGGTCGCGACCACCCGCGAGACCGACCCCGCACCGGTCGCGACCACCCGCGAGACCGACCCCGCACCGGTCGCGACCGCGGTCGCGGGGCCGGATGATCTCGCCGAGGTGCTCGCGACCGCCCGGGACCGGTTCGCCGAGGTGCTCGCGACCGGTGGTCTGCCCTCGGTCCGGGCGCTGCGCCGGGAGCTGCGGGTCGGGCATCCGAGGGCCGTTCGCGTCCGTGCCGCCCTGGAGGCCGAGAGCGCTCGCGAGAGCGCTCGTGAGCCGGTCGCGACCGCTCGCGAGAGCACCCCCGAGGGGGGCGTGTCCGGTCGCGAGAGCGCGACCGGCCTTGAGAGCGTGCTCGCGACCGCGTGACGCATAAGGAGAGCCCGCCACCCGGTCGATGCCGGGGGCGGGCTCTCTGCTATTGCCGGACGGCCTCTCATGATCATTCTCATTGTGTACATTGTCATCATTAGCGGTGATCTTGTCCGCCCTCTCCTTACGCCCCATCGCCTGGTCGAGCAGGCAGACAGTGGGCACCGGTGCAGGCCGCGAGCTCAGAGGCAATACCCTGCGGGAGGGTATTGAGCTGAGCGTCACGGCAGAGACGGCCGGCCTACTCGCCGTCCTCGGCCTGGTCGCCCGGCTGGGGCTTCACGAACGTCCCGCGACCCTTCACGGAGACAATCAGTCCCTCGTCCTTGAGCAGTCCGAGCGCCCGCTGAACCGTCGGTATGGACAGGTCGAACTCGTCGGCGAGCGCGGGTCCGGACGGGATGCGCCGGGCGTACGTGCCGTCCTGGATGCGCTGCCGGATCACCGCTGCGAGTTGCGCGTACAGCGGCTCGGGCGCGTCCAGCTCAATCCCCACGATCAAAAACAGTAGTTGACCTGCGTCAATGCTTATTAGGTGCTGCTACGTGCTGACAGGCGCTGCTAAGTGACGTAGTCTCGCCATCACGGCGCGCGGGCTGCCCGTCCTCTGGCAGGTCCTAGGCATCTCCATGGCGGGGGCCCGCGCGCCGCCGGCACCGATGGGAGGACGACATGGCAGACGGACTGCCTGAGCTACCGGAGTGGGACGTGTCCTGCGACGACGACGGCCGGTGGCTGGCCCGGCGACGCGGCGGCCTGTCCCGCTATCAGCTCGAGTACGGATGCCGCCTGCTCGTCGGCGCCAGCACCTTCGGGGAGCTGGAGCTCGCGGTCACCGCCGAGCGCATCAAGGCGACCATCGTCGCCGCGGCCGAGGAGCTGGCCCGCGGCATGGTCGAGGCCGATCTCAAACGCCGCGCCGACGACGAGGCGACCACATAGACCCCGGTAACGGGACTCACAAGGGCCGCGATACCAGACGGTGGGGCGGGTCATGCACAGACGGCCCGCCCCGCCTGCTGCCGGAACACCTCCAACACCTTACGGCAGTAGTCCGCGCGGATCCGGTCCAGCGCGTCAGGCTCCCGGCCGCACTCGCTCAAGTGGCTCATGGTCACCCTCAGCGTGCTCGGCAGCAGCTCCGCCGGAACCCCCGCGTCCATCAGACACGCCAGCCCGACGGCCGTCTGAGCGAGCGACACGCTGTGAGGGTTGGACGGCCACACCAGACGCGCCACGCGCGCCCGTACGCGCCTCTCAGCGCTCATCCGACGCCCCCACGAACAAACGGTCTAGATCGTTCTCAGAGACGCCCTGATCAGCTCTCCGCCCCTCCGTGAGCGCGGCCACTGCTGCCCGCAGCTCACGCGCCAGCGGCGGCATTGCATACCCGGGCGCGTCATCGCCGTCAAGCAGGTCTGCCAAGCGCCGCGCCGTCGCCGCATACACCACCTGCTCGGCGTCCAGCTCGCCGAGCGTGCCGATCAGCCGGTCAACGGCAGCCCTGATCACCGGTCCTCCTCGTTTTTGCCGAGCGCAGAGAGAGAAAGCTGAGTGCGAGCCAGGGTCGCGGCCTCCCGATTCAAAGAATCGCGACGCTGGTCGGGCTCGGGGCGTCGCACGTTCCATCGGCACTGCGGCGCCCCGAGCCCGGGTCTCAGGACGCGCCGCCGACGAACGCTTTGACCGCGCCGGTTGTGTCGATCAGGTCGCCGTCGGCACGCCACAGTGCCCGGAAGGTCACCAAGTCCCGGTCGAAGGCGTAATCGTCGCTGCGCTCGAAGCGCACAGCGCCGACCTGCCGGACCCAGTAGCGGGAGAAGTCGCCGAACAGGATCGCCTTGGCACCGGGAGCGACAGCGGGGACGTTGGGGTCCACGTACACGGGCCGGCCGAGCAGGGTGCCCACGGCTCCGGACCCGGGCGGGGGCGTGATGTCGAACAGGAACCCGCCGGTACCCGCCGTCCCTCCGGAGTCGTCGCGCAGCTTTCGCACGGCACCGAGCGTGCTGTTGTTCATCAGCCATGCGGCGGCCGACGAGCGCGCGTAGGGCTCGGCGACGGAGTGGTACAGATCGATCAGGTCCTCGGCGGTGAACGCGCCGTTGACACCGGTGGCGCCGGTCTTGCCGGTCGTGGCCGCGCCGACGACGCCGTTGGGCTGGCCGGTGCCGGTACCGGCGACGAAGTGCGCGCCGGCCCCGTTGGCGATGGCGGTCCCAGCCTCGCGCGCCAGGTAGCCGAGCAGGTCGAACGTGGCATCGTTGGCCAGCTCGTTGGATATCTGAACGGTGAACCCGTACTTGTAGGCTTCCAGAACCACCGACCCCAGGGTCGGATCCGACTCGGGGATCTGGGCGCCCTCGGCGACGATCGATGCCGTGCTCATGGCGGTGGTGCGGGGCACGGCCAGCCGCTCGCCGGTGCCAGTGGTGATCAGGGTCGCGCCTGCGGCGAGGATGGCCGACCCCTCGACCATGTGCTCCAGCAGCGTGCCGTAGAACGTTGTCCCGGTCAGGCCGCTGCCGGTGGTGGTGAGCAGGTCGCGCCGCTCGATGCCGGGCTGATACCCGGACCGCGGGCTGTCCCAGCGGATGTCGATGGGCTCACGGCTGCGGGTGCGGATCCGGTGGCGGAACTCCTCGACTAGGCCCGCGTCGGCGAGGCTGGGGACACCGCGCGTGGCGGGCTGGCCCTGGATGCGTGCGATGGTCTCCTGTGAGTCGCGGTCGCGCATGGCACGCCGCTGCTCGGCCTGAAGCCGCTCGTCGATGTCGTCCATGTCGCGGCTCAGGCGGCCCCACGTCTGATCTTCCTCGGCGGTCAGGTCCCGTCTCTCGGCGCTGGCGCGGTCCGCCAGCGCCTTCATCTGCTCCCAGAGGCGTTGACGCTGGTCGAGGAGCAGCCGTTCGTAGGTGCTGGTGATGATCACGATGTATCTCCGTATCTCCCGTTCTTAGGCATGCGTGTGTGCGCGGATGCGTCACTTCGACGGGAGGGTCACGGCGGCCGAGCTTCCGCTCCTACGGCCGGTGCGGTGCGCGCTGCCAGCGGCCGTTCGTTCGCTTCCACGTGTCACGCCCGGGCGGGTGGGGTTCGCCCTGCCCGCCGGGCGCGGCAAGGAACAGACCATGAACGCGTACGACACCAGCATAGGCGGTTACGCGGGGTCGTCTGGCAGGTCAGCCCACAGCACCCGCACGGGGCTCATGGCGCTGTCGACGGCCCGTGCGAGCGCCCGCCGCGCGTCCCGATGCTCGGCGAGCACGATCGCCAACGCGGTCCACACGCCGGCGAGCGCGGTGTCACCGGCCGCCTTGGCCTTTTCGATCTCGCAGCCGAGCACGGCCAGGCCGACGGCGATCTCGGTGTCGGTCCACTCGGCGACAGGCCGGTCGAACAGGTTTCCCTCGGTCACGCGGCGCTCCCGTAGTCCTGCTCGCGGGTCATGTGGTCGGCGCACGTCCAGCAGGCCCGGCGCGGTGACTGTGTGCAACCGGGCACCGCGCACTCCCCGCCGGGCGGGGGGTATCCGGAACCTCCGGAACCTCCGGAACTTCCCTGGTCAGAGTGGGGGTCCCCGGTTCCGGTTCCGTTTGCGTATCCGGAACCGGAACCGGTGGCACCCCCGTTGACCTGCGAGGTTCCGGAGGTTCCGGAGGTTCCAGTTCCCTCCTGGCCCGGCGGGTCGGTGTCACTCTGCGTAGCGCCGGGGCCGTCTGGCGAGTCGTCACGCGGCGGCAGGTAGCGGCTCCATGCGTCGTGCAGGTGCTCCCGCCGGTACCCCTGCAACGCCACGCCGTTGATCTTCACCTTCCTGGATGAGACCCCGTAGGGCTTGAGCATCTTGGCCAGGTCGCGGGGGGTGAACGGGCGCCCGTACCAGTCGGCCCACGGCGATTCGTCGAGCTTGTGGAGCGCGTTGAGGATCGTGCCCACGTGCAGCGCTTCGGCGTCGCCGAACACCTCGCGCAGGTCGGCCAGGAGCCGCACACCGACCGAGGTGTCTTCCTCGGCCTGCCCGGTCAACGTCTTGCATGCCTTCCTCGCCCGCTCGGGCCAGTCACCGCCGGCCTCGTCGGCGACGGCGATGAGCGGCTCCCAGTTGTCAGCCGCCCGGTCCTCCACTGGCATGTCGGGCTCGGCGTCGGTGAGCGCGTCCAGGCGGCCCCGTATCCACGCGGTGATGCGGTCGCGCAGGTCGTGCAGGGCCGGGGCGTCCCGGCGCGTCCGGAACGGCCGGACGCGCTCACCGGGCGCGCGACGACGCATCTTCACGATGACGGCCCGGTCCTCGATTGTGTCGGGCAGCGATCCGATACCGGCCAGGGCCGCCATGGCGAACGTGGGGCAGTGCTCGGGCTGCCGCAGTGTGGCGTCCCACCGGACGTACGGGCGGCCCCGCTGGTGCCCGGCGTTGATCAGCCCGCGCAGGTCCTCGTGGGCGTCGGCGGCCTTCTTGCCGAACACGGTGTCGGCCTCGTCTAGCAGCAGTGTCGGCGGGTCGTCGTCAATCGACCGGACCAGCGCGGCCGGGCTGATGTTCACCGTTATCAGCGGGTCGTGGCACGTCTCGGTGATGACGTCCATCAACCTGGACTTGCCGCACCGCTTTTCCGGCGCGGTGATCACTAGCCGGGTGGCGTGCTGCCACGCGGGTTGTGCGTGCGTGGCGGCGGTCCACAGCGTGACCGCGTCGTATGCCTCGTCGGACGGGAGGATGACGTACCGGACGAACGCTGCGCGCAGTTCATCGAGCAGCTGCGCGCCGTTGAGCTTGAGCGGGGCGTCTAGGTCGTTCAGGTTCACGCCGCACCCCCGATGCGTCGCTGCGCCGACTGGACGGTGCGGCGCGCCTCCCGCTCGTCCAGGCCCGCGTGCACGGCGGCGTTCACCAGCTCATCAAGGGCGTGCTGCTGCCCCTCCTCGGCGGCGCGGCACGCGGCCCAGAACAGGGCGCTGTTCCGGTTGCCTTCCGGCTGCCGGGCCATCCAGGCGGCTAGTCGCGCGATGTCGCCGCTACGGCGGCGGGGTCGGGGTGCGGCCGGGCGCGGCGGGTCGAGCAGCCGGGTGACGCTCGGCCAGTCGAGGACGCCGGACGCGTCGCGCCGGTCGAGCAGTTCGTACGCCCGGCCGCCCACGGTCGAGGGCGGGGCGAGGACGTAGCCGCCGGTGGCCTTGAAGTCCAGGAAGTGGCGCTTGAGCGCGCCGCACCTCTGCCCGGTCCCCGCGAAGTAGGTGTGCAGCCCGCCGGACGGCGTCTGGACGAGTGCCAGCGCGCCCGCGAGCATCCCGGCGCGCTTGAGCCGGTTGAACGCGGCGTACCCGGTGCCGCCGGCCTTCACGTCGACGTCAAGGACGTCGACGGCCGGGGCGCCGGTGGCGATCGCGACGTTGGCAGCGGGTATCCGCTGCCACCACCACCGGATCACCTCCGGGTCGGTGGTGGCGTCGTGGAACCCGTGCGCGGTCGCCGGTTCCTTGCTGCCCGGCTTGCAGGGGAACACCGGCCATCCTCGTGCGGCGTAGTCGAGTGCGGCGCGCACACGTACACTCGACATGACGTAGGCACCGCCGTGCTCGTCGTGTGCGCCCCCAGCCCGCACGCTGGGGGCGTTTCCGTTGCCGGTCGTCATGCGGCGCCCCCACCGTTCTCGGCGTAACCGGTCTCGGCGTAGCGCTCGTTCTCCCACGCGATGACGTCGGCGAGCCGGTAGCGGACGTGGCGTCCGATCTTCATGTACCGGGGGCCGGCCCCCCCGCTGTTCCACGCGTAGACAGTCTTGAGCGGCACGCCGTACCGCTCGGCGAGGTCCTTCGGGGTGAGGTACGTCTCGGGCATAGCTCTCCTTGTTCATCTCATGCACAGTTAGTGCGAGAGATCGACGCTGAAAGATTCCCAACAGCGGTGGCCGTTTGTCAACCAGTCGCCTAAGCTGTGCATCCATGGAACAAGTCACGCCCACGGCGGTGATCAGCAAGCGGGTGCGCGAGCTGCGGGAACGGCGAGGCGGGATGAGCGCGCAAGCGCTGGCCGACCGGTGCGCCGAGCTCGGGATGCCGAGCCTGAAACGTCAGGCGATCGCGAACTTGGAGACCGGGCGCCGGGCCATGGTCACGGTCGAGGAGCTGCTCGTGCTCGCCCACGCGCTCGACACGTCACCGGTGACGCTGCTGATGCCCGACCCTGGCGACGAACTGGCCGTGACCCCCGAACTGTCCATCGACCCCCGGCGCCTCGTGCTGTGGCTCGCTGGCGAGCGTCCGGCCGAGGGCCTGCCCACGGTGCGGTTCGAACGGAGCGTTGTCCGGGCGCGCTGGCACCGGGCGGCCTATGACGCCGAACAACGTGCCAACCAAGCCGACCGAAGCGCGCGGCTTGCGCGCAAGGACGGCGAGGAGCAAGAGGCAGACGAGTACTTGCAGGAGCGGGATCGCCACCTTCAAGAGCTGGCCGGGATCTTGGACGCGATGCTCGAGGCCGGCAGCGACGTCCCGGCGATCAACGCCGGGTATGCCCGCATGATGATCCGACGCCGCTGGACGCGGCACCCGGATGGCATCCGGGCTGTGGAGCTTCCCGGCGACGGCGAGCAGGGCTGAGCGGTGGCCAGGGTTAGGGATCTCTGGTTCTCCGAGGTCACGGACCCGGACGACCCCGAGGGCAAGCGGAAGATCAAGGTCAAGACGAAGCGGCACCCGGACAACGGCGGCAGCAAGGACGCCAAACGCTGGCTCGCGGTCTGGCTCGACCCGTCCGGCCGGGAGCGCACGAAGGCGTTCGCGGTCAAAGCGCACGCCAAGCGGTACGCCGACGACCAGGAGAGCGACGCCCGCCGCGGGGCCTACATCGACCCCAGGTCGGCGCGGATGACGGTGAGGGAGTGGTGCGCCACGTGGCTCGCCGGGTACCGCACCCGGCGGGCGTCCACCGTCC
Source organism: Actinomadura sp. NBRC 104425 (assembly GCF_030269545.1). Taxonomy (GTDB): domain Bacteria; phylum Actinomycetota; class Actinomycetes; order Streptosporangiales; family Streptosporangiaceae; genus Spirillospora; species Spirillospora keratinilytica. The sequence goes on from NZ_BSTN01000012.1 coordinate 46,371, forward strand.
GCCAGGCCGAAGTCCACATCGCACAGATCACCGCCGAGTTCGGCGATCTGCCGCTGTCGGCCGTCCGGCCGTCCCACGTGCGGTCATGGTGCGCCCGGCTCAAGGACGAGGGCGCGGCGGACTCCTACGTGTACGCCCTGCACGCGCGGCTGTCGCAGATCATGGGCGACGCCGTTCACGACGGGCTACTCGTGCGGTCCCCATGCTCCCGGCGGACGTCCCCGGGCGCCGGGAAGCAACGGCCGTACGTCGCCACCACGGCGCAGGTGTGGGCGCTCTATGACGCGATGGGGGAGCGGTACCGGGTGGCCATCCTCCTCGCCGCGTTCGCCGGCCTGCGGGCGGCCGAGGCGTGCGGCCTGCGGGTCGCCGATGTCGACTTCCTGCGGGGCGTGATCTCCCCGGCCGTCCAGTACCCGGCCGACGAACTCAAGACGGAGGCGGCCCGGACGCCCATCCCCATACCGCGCCTGCTCGCCGAGCATCTGTCGGCGCAGGTGGCCGCGTACCCGGCCGCGACGATCCTGACGAGCGCACGCGGCGGTCAGCTCGCGCCCCGGACGCTCAATGACGCGTTCGCTGCGGCGCGCGACAAGGTAGCGGGGCTCCCGGACGGGTTCCGGTACCACGACCTACGGCACTACTACGCGTCGCTGCTGATCGCGTCCGGCGCCGACGTGAAGACCGTCCAGGCTCGGCTACGGCACGCGTCGGCCAAGACCACGCTCGACACCTACGCGCACTTGTGGCCCGACCGGGACGAGTCGACGAGGGCGGCCGTCGAGGCGGTCCTCGTCGAGCGCGCGGAACAGAGACGGAACCAGGCGGGGGCGCGGTGATGAAGCGCGAGGTCAGGCGGCCTGCGGGACATGCCGCGCCGAGTAGAGAAGGTATTTGGCGGCGGACGGGCCGATCAGACGGACGAGGCGGGCGGTGGCCGAGGCCGGGTAGACCAGGCCGAGCCGGGCCGGGGTGATGCCGAACCTGGCGGACGAGGCGGCGAAGCGCAGGTCGCAGGCGGCGGCGAGCTGGCAGCCGCCGCCGACGCAGAAGCCCTCGATCGCGGCGATCGTGGGTTTGGGGAAGGCGGCCAGCGCCGTTTCGGCCACCGTGGACGGGTGGCCGCGGTGCCGGGCGTCGGTCAGCTCGGAGATGTCGGCGCCCGCGCAGAAGTCGCCGCCCGCGCCGGTGACCACGACGGCGCGCACGGCCGGGTCGGCGGCCGGCTCGTCCAGCAGGCGGGGCAGCTCCAGCCACATGGCGCGCGTCATGGCGTTGCGCTTGTCCGGACGGTCGATGATGATCGTGCCGACGCCCGCGGCGGCGTCGACGGCATACCGCAGTCCCATCCCTCACCTTCCGTGTCGACCCCGGGCAATCGTACGGATCCCGGTGGCCGGCGCCGCCTCCGGGACGAGCCGTCTCGCTGTGGGCGAGACATCCCGCCCGCTCGCAGGGAATGCTGGTGGGACGGCGTGTGTTTTAATGGAGGAGACGACGTGCATTTCCGCCCGGAGTTCGACCGGCGGCCACCCAGCTATTTTCCCCGCCCGGGCCATCTGAGTGTCCGGTGTTCGCGTCGAACGGCCCGATCTGACGGGTCGGTTCCTCCTTGCGCTCCCGAAGATGCGTAGGACCGAGATGACGGGAGCCGTCTCCGGGTGACGCGGCCTGTGCGCCGACATGCACCCAGAAGGGAATTTCATGCCCGCTACCGCAACCCTCACTTCCGAAAGCACGTCTGCCGCCGAACGGCGTCCGACCTCCCGTGCGGCGAGGCGGACCCGCGTCCCCCGGCAGACCGAAAATCAGCCGAGCGTCCCGTTCCAGGGCGTTCTGGACGTGCGCGACAAGCACGCGTTCGTGCGGGTCGCCGGCTACACGCCCGGCCCCGGCGACGTGCACGTCCAGCTCGCGCAGGTCAAGGCCCACCACCTGCGCCCCGGCGACATCGTGTCCGGCACGGCGCGGCCGCTCCGGCAGGAGGGCCGCGACAAGCACCCGACCCTGGTGGAGGTGCACACCGTCAACGGCCTGTCCCCCCGGGAGGCAGCGCGGCGTCCCAAGTTCGCCGAGCTGACGCCGCTGTTCCCGAACGAGCGGCTGCGCCTGGACACCGGCGCCATGGCCACCCGCGTCATCGACCTGGTCGCGCCGATCGGCAAGGGGCAGCGCGGCCTCATCGTGTCGCCGCCCAAGGTCGGCAAGACGATGATCCTGCAGGCGCTCGCGCACGCCATCTCCGCCAACAACCCCGAGTGCCATCTGATGGTGCTGCTGATCGACGAGCGGCCCGAAGAGGTCACCGACATGCGGCGGTCCGTCCGCGGCGAGGTACTGCACTCCACGTTCGACAGCCCCGTCGAGGAGCATGTGGCCCTGGCCGAACTGGCCGTCGAGCGGGCCAAGCGGCTCGTCGAGCAGGGCCTGGACGTGGTGGTGATGCTGGACTCCATCACGCGCCTGGGACGCGCCTACAACCTGCTGGCCCCGTCCAACGGGCGCGTTCTGGCGGGCGGTGTGGCGACGAGCGCCCTGTACCCGCCCAAGAAGTTCTTCGGGGCCGCGCGCAACATCGAGAACGGCGGTTCCCTGACGATCCTGGCGACCGCGCTGGTCGAGACCGGCTCCCGTATGGACGAGGTGTTCTTCGAGGAGTACAAGGGCACCGGCAACATGGAGCTCAAGCTGGACCGGGGCCTGGCCGACAAGCGCGTGTTCCCCGCCGTGGACGTGGAGGCGTCCGGTACGCGGCGCGAGGAGCTGCTGATGTCCCCCGAGGAGCTGGAGCTGTCGTGGCGGCTGCGGCGGGCGTTGCAGGGGCTCGACCGGCAGCAGGCCGTCGAGGTGCTCATGGAGCGGATGAAGGGCACCTCGTCCAACGCCGAGTTCCTGCTGCGCATGCGGCAGCAGGCCGACGCCGCCTGAAGCGCGGGCGTTCACTCCGTCTGGAACGTTGCGAGGATGTCTCCGTAGAGGCGCCGGCTCGGCGCCCAGTGCGAGGCGGGGGCGAAGAAGGAGAACTCGAAACCGGCCGTGCGGGTGCGCAGCACGTGCATCGCGGCCGTCTTCCCCCAGGTGAACTCCCATTCCGCGGCGTGCCCTGCGACGTCACGCGCCTTTTCCAGGCGAAGCCTGCGGTAGCCGGGGAACTCGTCCGCCGCCAGGGCGAGGTGCTCCGCGGCACGCAGACCGCTGAGCGGCTCCCCGGAAACGGGGGTGATGCTCAGGCCGCGCTGGGCGAGAGGGTCGGTCCACTGCACGGCGGCCCCATTGCGTTGGCGTTTCCAGTCTTTGGGCACCGCGAGGCTGTATCCGTCGCTCTCGTGGTAGCGGACGGTGCGTGGCGGGGTCACGGCCGACGCGGCCCCCCGGAAGGGCGCCACGGGCGCCGCACGCACCGCGGCGGTGTCGTGCCCGGCCATCACGGCGGCATCGGTCTTCTCCACGGTGTGCCACCGGGTCGCCAGCACACCCAGCGTCACCATCGCGACCGCACATGCCGTCACCAGCCCGATGCGCGGCCGGGTGCCGATGACGGCGGCGGCGCTCCAACCGGCCAACGCCTCCCGCAGGGCGGTCCACAGGTTTCTTCCCACGCGCAATGTCACCGCGTTTGCGTCCGGGCTGCGCGCGCATCGCAGCAGCCATGCCGTCTCCGCCGGGGAGAGGCGTTCCTCCGGGTTCTGGCGCAGCAGTCCTTCGATGACGGGTGCCAGCGGGCCGGCGCGCCGGGGCGGCTCGTACTCGCCCAGCAGGACCGCCACCATGGACGCCAGCGCGTGGCAGCGCAGGAACGGCGAATCGCCCTCGACCGCCGCGTACAGCGTCGCGCCCAGCGACCACATGTCCGACGCCTCGCTGCCGCGGTCCCCCCGCACCCGCTCGGGCGACAGGTACGCGGGCGACCCCTGGATGCCCGACACCAGCGTGTCGGCGTCGCGGCCCCCGTGCAGGTAGACGGCCAGGCCGAAGTCGGCGAGCAGGATCCGGCCGTCGTCGCACAGCAGCACGTTGCTGGGCTTGACGTCGCAGTGCAGGATGCCGGCGTCGTGCGCGGCGCGCAGCACCGACAGCACGGCGTAGCCGACCTCGGCGGCGCGGCGCGGGCTGAGCGGCCCGTCCTCGGCGATGACGTGGTGCAGCGACCGGGCCCGCAGGTACTCCATGATGATCCAGGGGCGGCCGTCCTCGATGACGACGTCGTGCACCACGACCACCCCGGGATGCCGCAGTGCCGCCGTGGCGCGCGCCTCGTCGATGAGCCGCCGGCACAGCACGCGGCGTTCGCCAAGCGTCAGCCCCTCGGGCAGGCGCACTTCCTTGACGGCCACGTCCCGGTCGAGCATCTCGTCGTAGGCGCGCCACACCGTGCCCATGCCGCCCCGGCCCACCACCGAGAGCAGGTGATACCGCTGCGCGAGCGGAATCCACCGATCTCCCCCCATGGGGTGGTTATGCGCGCGAACCGCACCAAGGCATTCCCCCCGCGCCGGAAGGATTTTTTGACCGGTGTCCTACCGGGAGAACCGCCGCCATTGCCGTTATCATTGCCGTCCCTTACAACGGACGATCCACGCAAATGCGACATACAAGGCGGCGGTTCGAACGGCTAGGAAGCCTTGTCGGCGAGTACGCTCCGCGCCCACTTGTAGTCCGATTTGCCGACCGCGGTGCGCCGCACCTCGTCCACCAGCGTGAGGCTGCGCGGCAGCTTGTACCCGGCCAGCCGGCCTCGGCAGTGCTCGGCCAGCTCCTCCAGCGTGGGCGAGGCGCCCGGACGCGGCGCGACCACCGCCGCCACCCGCTGCCCGAACCGCTCGTCCGGCACCCCCACCACCACCGCGTCGTACACGTCGGGGTGGTCCTTCAGCGCGACCTCGACCTCCTCCGGGTACACCTTCTCGCCGCCGGTGTTGATGACGAGCGAGCCGCGGCCGAGCAGCGTGATGGTGCCGTCCTCCTCCAGGACCGCGTAGTCGCCCGGCACCGACCAGCGCACGCCGTCGGGATCGGTGTGGAACGTCTCCGCCGTCTTCTTCGGGTCGTTGTAGTAGCCGATCGGGATGTGGCCGCTGCGCGCCAGCCGACCGACCTGGCCCGGCCGCACGGGCCGCAGGTCGTCGCCGAGCACGGTGATGTCCGGCTTCATCTGGAACCGGGCCGTGCCTTCCTTGGACCCGACCGACGGCCCGCACGCGCCGGTCTCGGACGCGCCGTAGTTGTCGAGGAACACGATGTTCGGCAGCTGCGCGGTGAGCTCCTGCCGGGCGGCCTCGGTCAGCGGCGCACCTCCGGAGGCGATCGCGAACAGCGAGGAGGTGTCATGGCGACCGGTGGCCAGTTCCCGCGCGACCGGACGCGCCATCACGTCGCCGACGACCATCAGCACGTTGGCCTGCTCCTCGGCCAGCAGCCGCAGCGCCTTCTCCGGGTCGAAGGCGCGGTCGGTGTACAGCACGGTCTTGGCGCCGCTGAACAGCCCCATGAGCGCCACCCACTGCCCGGCGCCGTGCATGACGGGCGCGCAGTCCAGCACGGCCATGGGCGGCTGCTCGGCGTTGGCGGCGAGCTCCTCGGGGCTGCCCACGGGGTCGCCCAGGACGTTCCCGCCGCCGAGCGCGCCGAAGAAGATGTCCTCGCAGCGCCACTCGACGCCCTTGGGGTAGCCGGTGGTGCCGCCCGTGTACATGATGTAGCGGTCGTCGCTGGACCGTTCGGGGAAGGCGGTGTCGGGCGCGTCGGCCAGCGCCTTCTCGTACTCCACGGCGCCGACCACCTCGTCGGCGGAGCCGTCCTCCAGCACCACCACGTGCCGCAGCTCGGGCAGGTCGGCGCGGATCTCCTCGACCCGGGCCAGCAGGGAGCGCTCCCCGATCAGCGCGACGGACCGGGAGTCGGCGAGCACGTGCCGCAGCTCGGCCGCGACGTACCGGTAGTTCACCGGGATCGGCACGGCCCGGATCTTGAAGGCGCCGAACATGCTCTCCAGCCATTCGGCCCGGTTGTAGGACAGGATCGCCACGTGTTCGCCCGGCTGCACCCCCGCCGCCGCCAGGTGCCGGCCGACGCGGGACGCCCGCTGGTCCAACTCGCCGTAGGTCAGGCGGGCCCGCCCCGCCACCAGGGCCGGGCGGTCCGGCCCCGCCTGCGCCAGGATTTCCAGCAGATCGGCCAGGTTGTAGCTGCGCGCCATGGCACTACCTCGCGGACTCGGGGGTGGACGAGCTCCTTGTGTTTCGATCATCGTTGGCGGCACCGGGACGCTCAATACTTGCTGACAACTCGTCCAATGACATCGGTCACAGGGCGGGGGGATGTACGATCCGTCACACCGGCGTCCGCGGCGATCGGCATCCCGCCTCGTCAACGCCCCAGTTCAGCGGGCCCGCACGCGCGCTGCCGCATCCGGCCACCCCCGGCGTCCTTACGCGGCTCTTATCTGGGCATCGGCATTCTTGACCGTAACGATTTGGCATCAGACGGGGGTAGTGGTGAGCGCAGGCGCGATGGCTTGGACGCCTCCGACGTGGGAGGAGATCGTCAACGAGCACTCCACGCGGGTGTTCCGGCTGGCGTACCGGCTGACCGGCAACCGGCACGACGCCGAGGACCTGACCCAGGACGTGTTCGTGCGGGTCTTCCGGTCGCTGTCCTCCTACACCCCCGGCACGTTCGAGGGCTGGCTGCACCGCATCACGACCAACCTGTTCCTCGACCGCGCCCGCCGCAGGCAGCGCATCCGCTTCGACTCGCTCAGCGACGACGCGGCCGAGCGGCTGCAGGGCCGCGAGCCGAGCCCCGCCCAGTCCTACGACGAGCGGCACCTGGACGCCGACATCCAGAAGGCGCTGGACTCGCTGGCCCCCGAGTACCGCGCCGCCGTGGTGCTCTGCGACATCGAGGGCCTGACGTACGAGGAGATCGCGGTCACCCTGGGCGTGAAGATCGGCACCGTCCGCAGCCGGATCCACCGGGGCCGCGCCCAGTTGCGCGCCGCGCTGGAGCACCGCCGCCCCGCCGAAGCCTCCGTCCCCGCCGTCACCTCCTCTTGACCGGTTCCCCGGCAGGGGCGCGCGGCGGGCGAGAGGGGACCGCGCCATACGAAAGGCGTGCACAGGGGCGGGCGTGCGCAGGGGCGCCGTGTCGGGCGCGGGGACCCCGTGGCGCGGCACGAGGCGCGCGAGCTTCGACAGCCCCTGTGGAGGTCGCCGCGCAGGGGTCGCCCCCAGCGTGCGCAGGTGCCGGCGTCCGCCCCTCCCAGGTTCAGGGCGTGCATGTCGCCTCCCGCGAACACGCCGGGCACGGGTGAGATGACGGCAGGGGGCGCCGGCGTCGTTTGACATCGCTTGAAGGCTCAACTAATGTCTGCCACGGTCGTTGAATCTTCAAGCATTTAGGGAGTCCGCCATGGGCAGCATCGCCACCGTCGCCCCCGGCCTGACCGCCGGGACCTGGAACATCGACCCCGTCCACTCCGAGGTCACCTTCAGCATCCGGCACCTGATGACCAAGGTGCGCGGCAGCTTCACCGAGTTCTCCGGCGCCATCCAGATCGCCGAGGAGCTGGCCGACTCCACCGCCACCGCCGAGATCAAGATGGCCTCGCTGGACACCCGAAACGCCGACCGCGACGCGCACGTGCGCTCCTCCGACGTGCTGGACGTCGAGAACCACCCGACGATGACGTTCGCCACCAAGGGCGTGCGGGCCGAGGACGGCGAGTACCTGCTCGACGGCGACCTGACCATCCGCGGCGTCACCCGTCCGGTCACCCTGAAGGTCGAGTTCCACGGCGTCGGCGAGGACCCCTGGGGCGGCACCCGCGCCGGCTTCTCCGCCACCACCACGATCAACCGCAAGGACTGGGGCATCGAGTTCAACGTGCCGCTGAAGGGCGAGGGCGCGCTGCTCGGCGACAAGGTCGACATCCAGCTGGAGATCCAGGCCGTCCGCGCCTGACGCGGCCCGTCGCCGCGACGTTTCTCAGGGCCGTCCGCGCTCCGCGGACGGCCCTGGCTCCGTTTCGGAGGGCCGGCGCGGGTCCAGCGGCATGAGCAGGGCGAAGCGGGCGCCGCGGGGCCAGTCCTCCACGCGCAGCGACCCGCCGTGCGCCTGGGCGATCTCGCGGGCGATCGCCAGGCCGAGGCCGGTGCCGCCGGTGCCGCGGCTGCGGGCGCTGTCCAGCCGGGTGAACCGCTCGAAGATCCGTTCGCGGTCGACGTCGGGGATGCCCGAACCGTCGTCGGTGACCCGCAGCAGCGCCGTCGTCCCCCGGCGGGCCACCTCCACGTGCACGCGGGACGCGGCGTAGCGCTCGGCGTTGTCCAGCAGGTTGCCCAGCAGCCGCTCCAACTGCATCCGCACTCCGCGCACCCGCACGTCCGGCGCCAGGTCGGTGGTGACCTCCAGCCGCGTGGAGCGCCGCCCCAGCTCGGCGGCGGTCAGCTCGGCCAGGTCGATGGGCTCCTGGACGGCGCCGCCGGTGCCGATCCGGGCGAGCAGCAGCAGGTCGGTGACGATCGTCTGGAGCCGGTCGATGTCGCGCAGCGCCGACCGGATCGCCTCCCGCATGTCGGTGTCGTCGGGGTGCATCGCCGCGTCCTCCAGGTTGGCCCGCAGGCCGGCGAGCGGGGTGCGCAGCTCGTGCGAGGCGTCGGAGGCGAACTGGCGCTGCCGGGCCACCGCGCGCTCCAGCCGGTCCAGCGTGCCGTTGGCGGTGCGGGCCAGTTCGGCGATCTCGTCCTCGCCGGACGGCTGCGGCACGCGGCGGCTCAGGTCGGTGGCGCTGATCTCGGCGAGCTGCAGGCGGATCTGCTCGACCGGGCGCAGGGTGCGGCCGACGATCCGCCAGGTGATCCAGGCGGCCGCAGCGGTCAGCGCCAGCACGGCCCCGGTGAGCCCCGCCTCCAGCAGCCCGTTGACCAGGTAGCCGGGCAGCGGCCGGGCCGCGTACACCACCACCGATTCGAACGAGGTGTCCACCCGGATCGCCTCGACGACCATGCAGCGCGGCAGCCGGGGGTCGTCCGGGCACTGCACCATGTCCTGGACGCGCTGGTCGGCGGGCGGCCAGGTGTGGCTCAGCCGCGGGTAGCGGGCGGCCGACTTGGTGGCGCCCAGGATGTTGCCGCCGGGCGCGACCACCTGGATCAGCACCCGGCCGCCGGTCTCGTCCGGGACCTGGCCGACCAGTGTCCCGTCGCGGACCATGGCGCTGATGCGGCGCCCGGCCAGCTGGGTCTCCTGCAGCAGCCGGTTCTCGGTGGAGGCGCGCAGCACCAGGTCCATGCCGACGGCGACCAGTCCGAACGCCACGGCGGCCAGCACGGCGGCGACGAGCGTGTCGCGTGCCCGAATCGACCTGGGCCGCAGCCGCATGAAGCTCCCCTTGTTCACCGCGCCGCGGACGGCCCGTCCTCCTTGCGGACGCGTCCCATTACAGAGTGTCACGAACCTCCGGATCCGCGTCCGGCACTCGCCCCAACGTACCGCCGCGAGTCCCGGCGGCCCGCCGGGCCCGGCGCGCACGCCAGGGCACTGACCAGGGTAAATACCCACCGGAACCGGAAACCCGATCCGGTGGGCGCTGCCGGCGCGGCAGAGCGGGCACCCCCTCCAAGACGCCTGATTCCAGTTCAGATGGTTTCACGAGCGGTCATATCGGACATCCGCATGTTGGACACGCCGAGCGACACCTAGGGCGGACACACATGGGCAGGGACGTGGCAGCGGCCAGGATCAGTGGCCAGGACCGGCGCCGGTACCGGGAGAAGGTGCGGCGCTGTCTGGACGTGCTGGCGCGCATGCTGGGCGAGTCGCAGTTCGAGTTCGAACGCCCGCACATCGGAATGGAGATCGAGCTCAACCTGATCGACGGCTGCGGCGATCCGCAGATGCGCAACGCCGACGTGCTCAAGGCCATCGCCGACCCGGCCTGGGCCACCGAGCTGGGCCAGTTCAACCTTGAGATCAACATCCCGCCGCGGACGCTGGGCGGCGCAGGCACCGGCGAGCTGGAGAACGAGGTGCTCGGCCATCTGGAGCACGCCGACGCGCGCGCCCGCGAGGTCGGCGCCGAGCTGGTGATGATCGGCATCCTGCCCACCCTGCGCCGCTCGGACATCGGCGAGGAGTCGATGTCGGCCAACGACCGCTACAAGATGCTCAACGACCAGATCTTCGCCGCCCGCGGCGAGGAGATGCGCATCGACATCGACGGGCCCGAGCCGCTGCGCATGCACGCCGACTGCATCCTGCCGGAGGCGGCGTGCACCAGCGTGCAGTTCCACCTGCAGGTCAGCCCGGAGCAGTTCGGCGCGTACTGGAACGCGGCGCAGGCCATCGCCGGCCCGCAGGTGGCGCTGGCGGCCAACTCCCCCTTCCTGTTCGGGCACCGGCTGTGGGACGAGACCCGCATCACGCTGTTCGAGCAGGCCACCGACACCCGGCCGGAGGAGCTGAAGGCACAGGGCGTGCGGCCGCGGGTGTGGTTCGGCGAACGCTGGATCACCTCGGTGTTCGACCTGTTCGAGGAGAACACCCGCTACTTTCCCGCGCTGCTGCCGCTGTGCGACGAGGAGGACCCCCTGGACGTGCTGGAGCGCGGCGGCATCCCCCAGCTCGGCGAGCTGATGCTGCACAACGGCACGGTCTACCGCTGGAACCGCCCGGTGTACGCGGTGGTCGACGGCAGGCCGCACCTGCGGGTGGAGAACCGGGTGCTGCCCGCCGGGCCCACGGTCGCCGACGTGATCGCCAACGGCGCGTTCTACTACGGCCTGGTGCGGATGCTGGCCGAGGAGGAGCGCCCCGTGTGGACGCGCATGTCGTTCGGCACGGCCGAGGAGAACCTGCACCGCGCCGCACGCCGCGGCATGGACGCCCGCCTGTACTGGCCCGGCATGAGCGAGGTCCACGTGACCGACCTGGTGCTGCGCCGGCTGCTGCCGCTGGCGTACCAGGGCCTGGACCGGTGGGGCGTCGACCCGTCCCGCCGCGACCGCCTGCTCGGCATCATCGAGCAGCGCTGCCTCACCCGGCGCACGGGGGCGCGCTGGCAGGTCGAGACCGTCCGCGCGCTGGAGGAGAGGAACGGCGCCACGCGGCCCGAGGCGCTGCGCGAGATGGTCCGCGGCTACGTGGAGGCGATGCGCTCCAACGAGCCCGTCCACACCTGGCCCGTCGCAGCATGACCGCAATCAACACATAATCCACACAATCCACCCGCGACCGCACACCGAACCCGCTCCTAGAGTGCGGAGCGTGAACCGACAGCGGATCCTCGTCGTGGAGGACGAGCCGACGATCGCGCGGGCAGTCGCGGACCGGCTGACCGCCGAGGGCTTCGCCGTGGACATCGCGGTGGACGGCCCGTCGGCGGTCGAGCAGGCCCGCGCCGGCCGGCCCGACCTGATCGTGCTGGACCTCATGCTGCCCGGCTTCGACGGCCTGGAGGTGTGCCGCCGCGTCCAGGCGGAGCGGCCGGTGCCGGTGCTCATGCTCACCGCCCGCGACGACGAGACCGACCTGCTCGTCGGGCTGGGCGTGGGCGCCGACGACTACATCACCAAGCCGTTCAGCATGCGGGTGCTGGTGGCGCGCATCCGGGCCGTGCTGCGCCGGGTCGGCCGGTCGGGGGACGACCCGGCGCAGCGCGACACCCTGCGCGTCGGCCCGCTGGAGGTGGACCAGCGGTCGCGGCGCGTGCGGGTGGACGGCCGCGAGGTGCACCTGACGCCCACCGAGTTCGACCTGCTGGTGTGCCTGGCCCGCAACGAGCGGACGGTGCTGACCCGCGCCGTCCTGCTGGAGCAGGTGTGGGACTGGGCGGGCGCGGGCGGCACCCGCGTCGTCGACGGGCACGTCAAGGCGCTGCGCCGCAAGCTGGGCGCCGGGCTCATCCGCACGGTGCACGGCGTCGGCTACGCGCTGGAGGCGCCCGCGGAGGGGCGGCCGTGAGCGCGCTGGACGGGCTGCGGGCCCGGCTGCCGCGCCCCCTCGACCCGCTGCGCTCCATCAAGATCAAGTTCGGGGTGGTGGCGGTGGTGACCGCGTGCACCGCCATCCTGATCGTGGTGTGGGGGTACGCGCTGGGCTTCCGCACCCGGCACACCCTGCCGGTCGGCATGCTGATCTCGCTGGGCGTCACCCAGCTCATCGCGCACGGCATGACCTCCCCGCTGCGCGAGATGACGGCGGCGGCGCGGGCGATGGCGCGCGGCGACTACAGCCGCCGGGTGCGGGCCACGTCCCGCGACGAGGTGGGCGAGCTGGCCACCGCGTTCAACACGATGGCCGCCGACCTGGCCGAGGCGGACCGGCAGCGGCGCGAGTTCGTCGCCAACGTCTCGCACGAGCTGCGCACGCCGATCAGCGCCCTGCACGCGGTGCTGGAGAACGTCGCCGACGGCGTCACCCCCGCCACCCCCGAGGTGCTGGAGTCGGCGCTGGAGCAGACCGAGCGGCTGGGCCGCCTGGTCACCCAGCTGCTCGACCTGTCGCGGGTGGACGCGGGGGCCGCCGCCCTGGACCTCGCCGAGTTCGACGTCGCCGCGTTCGTGGCCGACGTGGCGGCCGAGGCGGAGGCGGGCCACCCGGGCGTGCAGGTCGACACGGACGTGCCGGCCGGCCTGCGGGCGCTGGCCGACCGGGACCGGCTGCACCAGGTGCTGGCCAACCTGCTGGACAACGCCGCCCGGCACGGCCCGCCCGGACGTCCCGTCACCGTCACCGCGCGGCCGGGCGGCGACGGCGGACTGGTGCTGGAGGTGGCGGACGAGGGGCCCGGCATCCCGCCCAGCGAGCGCGCCCGCGTCTTCGAGCGCTTCTCGCGCGGCACCGGCTCCTACGGCCGGCAGGTCGGCGCCCGGGACGGCGGCACCGGGCTGGGCCTGGCCATCGCCCGCTGGGCGGTCGAGCTGCACGGCGGCGACATCCACGTCGTCGACACCGCGCGCGGCTGCCGGATCCGCGTGACGATCCCCGCCGACCCCGCCGCGGCGGCCGAGGCCGGCCGTGGCTGCGGCTGAGCGGGGCCGTGGCCAGTGGGGGCGCGGCCGGCGGGGGTCGCGGCTAGCGGCGGAAGGTGACGATCTCGGCGGACTCGCCGACCGCCTCCTTGGCCGCCGGGAGCAGCGGGTCGCCCGCCCCGCCCGCCAGCAGCGCCCGCGCCCGCAGCACGATCTCCAGGTCGAACCGCAGGTCCGGGTCGAGCAGCTGGTCGCCGAACAGCTCCTCCAGCTGCCGCAGCCGGTAGCGCACCGTCTGCGGGTGGACGTGCAGCCGCATCGCGACCTCGTTGGCGTTGCGTCCCGACTGCAGCCACGCCAGCAGCGTCTCGGCCAGCCGGTCCTGCTGGCCGGCGCGCAGGTGCGCCAGCGGCGCCAGCCGCAGCCGGGCCAGCGACATGATCAGCTCCTCGTCCTGGAACAGGATCAGCGTGGACATGTGCTCGACGCTGCGCACCACGCCGTCGGCCTCGATCACGCCGCGTTCCACCAGGTTGAGCGTTTTGCGGGCCCAGTGGAACGAGCGGGCCGCCTCGGTCACCGGCACCGTCGGGCCCACCACGGCCAGCGAGCCGCTGAGCGCCCGGTCCACCAGCTTGGCCCGGCCCGGCCCGTCCGGGTCGGGGATGATCAGGCTGGGCGTGCGGCGCTCCAGGTCGGCCAGGATGTCGGGCGGGAGCGCCGACTGCCGGGCCTCCCCGCCGGTCCGGCCGAGCGCCACCGCGGCGACGGTGCGCGGCACCGGCCAGTGCGCGGCGGCGGCCAGGTCGGCGATCGCCTCCAGGGTGGCGGGCGGGTCGGCGAACATCAGGTCGATGAGCCGCTTGCGGCGCCGCTGCATCTCCCCGGCCACCGCCGCCTGGGCCTGCGCGTAGCCCTCGGCGGCGGCCGCGGCCAGCTCGTCCTGGAACAGCATCACGGCCTCGCCGATCGCGCCCAGCGTGCGCGGGGACACGCCCAGGTGCTCGGCGCCCTCGGTCAGGCGCCGCCAGGCCACCACGCCGCCGACCCGCATCGCGGACTGCATGGCGTCCAGGCTGCGGCCCTCCCCGGCCTCGCCGCGGCCGATGGCGCGGAAGAAGTCGGCGACCTGCGCGGCCTCGTGCCCGGGGTCGGCCACCCGGTCCACGAAGTAGTGCAGGACCCGCTCGACCGCCAGCCGCAGGGTGCCCGAGTAGGCCCCGTCGCCGGGCCGGTCGTACTCGCGCACCCGGGTGCGGATCTCCTCGATCATGTCGTCGGCGACCTCGTCCAGGTGGGGCCGCATGTGCTCGGCGAGCTCCCGTGGCAGGTCGGCCCAGGGGCGTCCGTGAGCAGCGGTGGACCCGTCGTCGGCCACGTTGTGCCTCCCCGTCGTCCGCGCCCCTCCGTTACCTTTCGGACACGAGGGGCAATTACTCACTTACGCGACCCGTGTGGTGAAAATCATGTCCTGTTGGACACCCGTCCGCCAAGCACAAGTCAAGACTCGACCAATTTCGGCCAAGCGAAATGTGGGTTTGTTACATGGACGCCGGGTGGAGGCGCATGCTGGCCCAACGGGGGCGTTCCGTCCGCCTCCAGGGGTAGTTGCCACGTTGGTCAGAACCGGGGCGTGTCACCCGGACCAGGGCACGCCTTCCGGTCGTACGCGACAGGCGGCCGGGGCCGCCGAGTGCGGGGAGGTCGGCTGTGCCCACGCCACCCAGACCCACCGGGACCGAAAAGGCGCTGGCCGCGACGGGCCGGGCCGTCGACGACCGCTTCGGCGCCGCCGGGTTCGGCCGCAAGGCGATGCGCAAGGCGTTCCCCGACCACTGGAGCTTCCTGCTGGGCGAGATCGCGCTGTACTCGTTCGCGATCGTCGTGCTCACCGGGGTCTACCTGACCTTCTTCTTCAAGCCCGGCATGACCGAAACGGTCTACAACGGCACCTACGTACCGCTGCGCGGCGTGCGGATGAGCGAGGCGTACGCCTCCACCCTGCACATCAGCTTCGACGTGCGCGGCGGGCTGCTCATGCGGCAGATCCACCACTGGTCGACGATCATCTTCCTCGGCGCGATCATCATCCACCTGCTGCGCAACTTCTTCACCGGCGCGTTCCGCAAGCCCCGCGAGCTGAACTGGGTCATCGGTGTGATCCTGTTCATGCTCGTCCTGCTGAACGGGCTGTTCGGCTACTCGCTGCCCGACGACCTGCTGTCGGGCACCGGCATCCGCATCCTGGCGGGCGTCATCGAGTCGATCCCGATCGTCGGCTCCTACCTGCTGATGTTCGTGTTCGGCGGCGAGTTCCCCGGCACCGAGATCATCCCCCGGCTGTACGTCACCCACATCCTGCTCATCCCGGGCATCCTGCTGGCGCTCATCCCGCTGCACGCCGTCATCCTGACCTGGCGGCAGACCCACACCCAGTTCCCGGGCAAGGGCAGCACCAACACCACCGTGCAGGGCGGCCCGTTCTTCCCGGTGTTCATCGGCAAGACCACCGCGTTCTTCCTGTGGGTGTTCGCGATCACGGCGCTGATGGCGACTTTCTTCCAGGTCAACCCGATCTGGCTGTTCGGCCCGTACGACCCCGGCGCGATCAGCGCCGGCTCGCAGCCCGACTGGTACATGGGCTTCCTGGAGGGCTCGCTGCGGATCATGCCCTCGTGGGAGATCAACGCGTGGGGCCACACGCTGCCGATGAACGTGCTGATACCCGCGCTGGCCGTGCCCGGGGTGCTGTTCGTCGGCCTGGCGGTCTACCCGTGGCTGGAACGCTGGGTCACCGGCGACCACCAGATCCACCACCTGCTGGACCGGCCCCGCGACGTCCCGGCGCGCACCGGCATCGGCGTGGGCGGCGTGGTCGCCTACGGTTCGCTGTGGCTGGCCGGCGCCAACGACATCATCGCCAAGACCTTCGACATCCCGCTGTTCTGGACGACCTGGTTCTTCCGGTTCGCCTTCCTCCTCGGCCCGATCCTGGGGTTCGTGATCGCCTACCGGATCTGCCTCGGCCTGCAGCGCCGCGACCGCGCCCTCCTCGAACACGGCCTGGAGACCGGCATCATCCGCCGTTCGACCACCGGCAAGTACACCGAGATCGAGCAGAAGCTGTCCGACGAGGACATCGCCGCCATCACCGATCCGCGCCCGCCCGCCGCCCTGCCCATCGGCCGTCCGGAAGGCGACGGCGTCGTGCCGCCCGAGGCCCGCGGGCGCCTGAGCCGGGTCCGCATCGCGCTCAACCGCCGCTTCCGGAGCGACCTCGCCCCCGTCCCGACCCGCGAACCCGAGGAAGGCGCCCCCGGCATGCGCCGCGCCCTCGAAGAACACGAGAAGCACTAGCCAGTCCCGCCCTCACGGCCGCGTTCGGTGGGTGCGGCCGTCCAGGAGGGGGCCGCGGTCGCCGAAAATCCAGGGGCGGGGGCCGGCGTTGAGGTCGGTCGGGTAGCCCGGGTCGAACTCCACCGCCGCGTCCAGGCGGTCCACGGCGCCCGGCGGCAAGGTGACGCCAAGGGCGCCCAGGTTGTCCTTGAGCTGCGCGGCATCGCGGGCGCCGATGATGGGGTGCACGGCGGGAGAGCGGGTGCGGACCCAGGCGATCGCGACCTGCGACGCGGTCACGCCCAGTTCCTCGGCCACCTGCTGGACGGCGCGCGCGGCCCGGTGGTCGCGTTCGGTGAGCGACGCGGGGTCGAGCCTGCCGCCGGACGGGGCGCCGCCGGGTCCGGTGTACTTGCCCGACAGCACACCGCCGGCCAGCGCGCCGTAGGTGGCGACGCTCATGCCGTATGCCTCGGCCATCGGCAGCAGTTCCCGTTCGATGTCGCGTTTGAGCAGGCTGTAGGGGACCTGGATGCCCGCGAACGGGGTCCAGTCGCGCCATTCGGCAAGGGTGTTCGCGCGCGAGACGAGCCACGCGGGCAGGTTGGACGCGCCGACGTACAGCACCTTCCCGGCGCGGACGGCGTCGTCCAGCGCCCGCATGGTCTCCTCGATCGGGGTGTGCTCGTCCCAGGCGTGCACCCAGAACAGGTCGATGTAGTCGGTGCGCAGCCGCCGCAGGCTCGCTTCGAGGGACCGGGTGAGGTTCTTGCGGTGGCTGCCGCCCGCGTTGGGGTCCCGGGCGTCGCGGGTCAGCGTGAACTTGGTGGCCAGCACGAACCGGTCGCGGCGGTGCCGGAGGAGGCGCCCGAGCACCTCCTCGCTGTCGCCGTACGCCGAGGCGGTGTCGATGACGTTGCCGCCCGCGTCCGCGTACAGCCTGATCATCTCGTCCGCCTCGTCCGGCCCGGCGAAGGTCATGGCGCCCAGGAACAGCTCCGAGACGCGCAGCCCGGTCGGCCCGAACAGCCGGTCGCGCATCACGCCGCGTCCCCCGGCGGCGCCCGTATCGATCTCGTCGGCGGTGAAGGTCATGCGTCCACTGTGCGCGGGCGGGCCGGACACCGGGGAGGCCGGGCTGAGGCTGGCCCCGGCGGGGCCAGGATCCGGCGGCGCGGTCCGTACACTCGTCGCCGTGAGCGACAATGAGCTGGGCGCGTTCCTGCGCAGCCGCCGGGAGGCCGTCACTCCGGGCGAGGTGGGGCTGCCCGCCGGGCCGCGTCGCCGCACGCCCGGACTGCGGCGCGCCGAGCTGGCCACCCTCTCCGGGGTGAGCGTCGACTACCTGACACGGTTGGAACAGGGCCGCGACCGGCATCCGTCGCCGCAGATCCTGGCCGCGCTCGCGGACGCGCTGCGGCTGTCCCCGGACGAGCGCGTGCAACTGCGCAACCTGGCCAAGGCGGCCTCCGGCGTCGACGTCCTGTGCCCCGGGGCCGTACCGCCCGAACGGCGGGTGCGACCCACGATGCGGGCGCTGCTGGACCGGCTGGACTCCACCCCGGCGGTGCTGCTCAACCGGCTCGGCGACATCGTGGCCCACACGTCCTCCTACGAGCGCCTCGCCGGGCCGATCGGCCTGCTGGACGGCGAGCCGCCGAACCAGATCCGGTTCGTGTTCACCGACGAGCGGGCCCGCGCCGCCTACCCCGACTGGGACCGCGTCGCCGACGAGCGGGTCGCCGCCCTGCGGGCCGGCTCTTCCCCGAACGACCCGTACTTCGCCCACCTCGTCGACGAACTGACCGTCCTGGCCGGAGCGCCTTTCACCCGGCGGTTGCAGGCCCCGCCGACCCCGCCGCGCCGCACCGGCGTCGAACGCCTCGTCCACCCCGAGGTGGGGGAGCTGCGGCTGGCCTACGAGACGCTCGACTCCGAGGGGCAGCGCCTGGTCGTCCACCTTCCCGCCGACGACGCCACCTCCGCCGCCCTGGACCATCTCGACCGTCGGCCCGGCGCCCTGCACGCGGTACGGGGCTAGCGTCATGGCAGGGTGCGGCCAGAACCGGCCGCTGCGCCGTCGCGTCTACCCAGATGCGCACGCCTGACGGGAGGGTGACATGCCGCAGCTGGAAGGGGACCTGTGGGGTGTCCCCGACTACGCCTTCCTGAAGGTCGCCGCGATCCTGGGCGGGCTGTCCGTCGTGGTCGCGGTCGTCGTGCGCTTCAGGCTGCGGCGCGGCCACCCGCCGACGCGGCCGCTGCACCCGTACGAGGTCGCCTACCTCACCGGCGGCGGACGCCACGTCATCGCGGCGGTGCTGCTTTCACTGCGTCTGGACGGCGCCATCCGGGCCGACCATCCCGGCGGCGACTTGCACGTCACCGGCGAGCGGCGGGCGGCGAACACCCCGCTGGACGAGGCCGTGCACGAGGCCGTCCGCAGGCGCGAGGCGCGGACGGTGGCGGCGGTGGCCGCGAACGAGACCGTCAAAGAGGCGATCAAGGCCCTGCGCGACGGCCTGGTCCCGCAAGGCATGTTCATGGACGAGCGCCACCGCCGTCTGGCCCGGCTCACCGCCGTGCCGCTGTGGCTGGTGCTCGGCGTCAGCATGGCCCGCCTGGCCTGGTACATGGCCGACAACATGTGGTTCGACGGCCCCACCGTCCCGTTCGGCGGAGTCATGATCGTGCCGCTGGTCATGGTGCTGCTGATCGCGTTCGCCCTGATGCAGGGCGGTACCGACAAGACCCGCGCCGTCAAGGCCGCCCTGAAGGACACCCGGCAGCGGCACGGCCACCTGGATCCGCGCGTGTTCCCCGCCTGGTCCACCTACGGAACTCCCGCGGCCGCCATGGGCGTGGCCCTGTTCGGCACGGCGGCGCTGATGAGCATCGATCCGATGTTCTCGCAGGCCGCGGGGCTGGGACGGCTCATGCAGATGGCGGGGGCGGCGTCGTCGTCGGGCGGCATCGGCTACTCGGGGCCATCGTGCTCGTCCTCCGCGTCGGTCTGCTCGTCCAGCGGCTGCAGCGGCGGCAGCTCCTGCGGCAGCAGCTGCGGATCGTCCTGCGGCAGCGGCTGCGGCAGCGGTTGCGGCGGCGGCAGCTGACACCCCGGTCCGCGCGAGAAGCGGTCATTTTCTGACCGCTTCTCCTGGGACTCTGGTCGCCGAGGTGAACCGAGCCCCCTGAGGAGCCGCCATGCCCGCCGGTGCGACCGTCCTTGACACCCGTGCGCTCAACCGCGCGACGCTCGCCCGATGAGGTTGCCGGGGTCGTCTAGCCACACCTGCTGCCCGTCCGGGGTCACGGTGAGGCCGAAGCGTTCGAGGGTGGGGCGCCCCCAGCGGATCCACTGGAAGTAGGCGGCTTCGGCCTCGTCCCACAGACGCCGGTCGCCGGCCTGCTCCACGGCGAACTCGTCTTTGCCGGGGACGTAGTCCACCGAGGCCCAGGCACCGCCGGGGCCGGTGGCCTCCAGCAGCCACAGGGTGGCCTCGCCCGTAGGTTCGGGGTCGTACACCAGGTCGGCGCGCACGCCCGGGACGAGGGCGGACATGGCGGCCTCCAACCCGCCGCCGGGGGTGTGCAAGAGCAACCGAGGGTCCAGGCGTGTGGTGGACGCCGCGAAGTCTTCGACGGCGGCGACCCACTCGCCCATGGGGGTGGTGCGGTGGCCCTGCTGGGACCGCAGCATCATGAACCCGGCCGACCCGGCGAGACGTCCGGTCGCCACCCCGTCGGGCAGCACGTCGAGCCGGACCCGGTACCCGTAGGAGAAGTCCGGCATCCAGGGGAACACGAGGGCGCCGCCCGGGCGGGTCTGCCGCACCCACTGGTAGGGGAATTCGGTGACGCCGCAGGTCACGTGCACGAGATCGAACGTTTCATTTTCCGGGAGGCAGGTGACGGCGTCCCCGGTGATCAGGGTCGGGCGGGTACCGAGGGCCTCCAGGTTCTCCGCCGCCTGCCGGGCCACGTGTTCGTCGATCTCCACCGACACCACGTTGTGGGCGCCGACCCGTTCACTCAGCAGGGCGGCGGTCCATCCCGTTCCCGTTCCGACGTCCAGCGTCCGCTGACCGCCGATCGGGTGCAGCAGTTCCAGGAAGGGCAGCACGATGTTCGGCGCCGACAGCGACGAGGTGGGGGCGCGCGGCTCGTTGTCGCCGGTGCTGTCGCCGAACCGGGTGAGGATGGCCGTGCCGGGGTCGTACACCGCCTGCCACCAGCCGGCGGGATCCTCTTCTAGGTTGATCTTGTGCCGCGGACCGCCGAAGGGCGCGGCCCACGCCACCTGCGGGGCGAACAGATGTCGAGGAACCGCGTGGAGTGCGGCACGCCACGAGTCGTCCGCCAGGTCGCCACGAGCGACGAGCTGATCAACCAGCGCGTCGATTCGTGCGTCCGCGTCCATCACTTACCTCGCTTCCCGCTGCCTTTGCCGGGGTCCGCCGGTGGAATCGGACGGCCCTTCTGCTGCCGGTCGCCCTGGATCTCCTTCTGGTCCTTGTCCTCGTGCTTTCCCACCGTCATCCTCCTCGCCGTCGCACTTCTCCGCCACCGGTACCCGGCGGCTTTTACCTGCGTTGCGTTCCTGCGCCGTCCACCAGCGCATGCCACCATTTCAGGACGGTCCTGCGCCGCACATCGCGCGGCGTCATCCACACCCGGGTCTCTCCCGCCCCGACCTCGATGCGCCTGATCGCGTACGCGCCACCGACCGTGACGAGCTGGTACCGCACCGGGCCGCACAACGAGCACGTGGATTCCAGCACCCGCGCCCGCTCCGGCCCCCACATCCGGTACCAGTGCATTTTGAGGGCCCGCACGCGCATCGGATGGACATGGATTCCACCGCACGCCCCCGAGACGCTCCGCTGCCCCTTTCCGGCGTCTCCCCTCCGCACCTGCGGATGATCATCCGTCGACAGCCCGCCCATTCTGCGGATATGCGCGATGCAGGCGGCGAGTTGCTCCGGGTCGTCGGCCTCCAGCAGCCGATACAGCGGCGGCGGCAGATAGGCCCAATAGCTCCCCGTGGCGTTCCCGTACCAGGTGAGCACGCCGGTGCCCGCGAACCTCCTCTGGACGTCCTCCGCCAGCGCGTGGCCCACCGCGTCGCGACTCATCGCGAGCACACCTTCCACAACGCCCTGTCGATGAGAGCGGCCGTCTCCTCCACATCGGTGACCGACCCGACCGCCCAGCCGCCCTCCCATCGGAACCGACCACCGTTGCAGGTGACGACCTTCTCCCGCCCGTCAGGCGCACGCACCGTCAGGCAGCCCCCGCACACCCGAGCCCGACGCCCCCGCTTGCCCAACGCCCGCGCCAGACGCCGCAGCAGGATCTCGGCGTCACCACGGGCGATGACCTCCAGCGCCGCCCGCAGCGCCTCGAAGCCCGCGGCCCGCACCTGCGTGACCACCAGTGCGGAAAGCCGCAAGCCATCCGCTCTTTCGGCCGACCACCCGTCGCCGTCATGGGTGATGAGCCACCCGGGAAAGTCCCGCCGCAGCGAGCCCGCGCCGTTCACTCGCCGACCTCGCGCAGCACGTACATGACCCGCTCCGCGACCCCCGCCACCTCACCCACCGCCCCGATGCCCTGCCCCCAAGGCCACCGGAACACCTCGCCGTCACAGACGATGTCGTCGTTGAGCCTGGGCTGCTCCGGGTTGCTCACGCGCAGCGCGACACGACGGTCGGTCCTGCGGATGTCTGCCTTCCAGCCACGACTGATCAGCTCGTGGCGCAGCTCCTCAAGGTGGGCCATTGCGTCGTGCACAACCCCCGGCAGCTGTGGCACCTCGGCGAACGCGTCCACCAGCCGGGGCGGCATCTCCTCCGCCATCGCCGGTCCAACCGACTGGACGAACTCTGACTCCACCGGCAGTCCTCCTCTTCCTGATCGCTTGATCGGCCCGCCCTGACAGCCGACCCGACGTGATCGACTGCCGCTTCTACTGCGGGCCCGAATCACTCACCCGCGAAGGGCCTGCGTGACACGCAAACCCCGGTGTTGCTGTCCCAGGCGATATCCCGGGTCCCACTGCCGATACGTCACACGCAGCACCTCACCCCGTGACGCTGTCTCGCCCTCCGGAACCGCCACCAGCGCCACCGTCACCTCTGGGACACGGCACTGCAACGCGAGCGCGGCCCCCTGACAGCGGCGCGACGCCGCCGTAGAACATCTCCACCTGAACGATGGCCGCTCTCAGACCATCCGGGGAGTCGCTCTCCAGCAGACGAGCCCACGGGTGCGGCACCCGGGGCGTCGCCCAGTAGTGCCCGGTGACACGGCCGAACCACACCACCCAACCCGTCGTTCGTTCGATGTCCCTCGCGATCACGTCCTCCGGCCGTCTCGCCAGCAGAGCACGAGCCGCAGGAAGCGCAACCGCCACCGGGTTCTGTGCCTTCAGCCCGTAGGCGGTGCAGTCCACGACCATTCGACTGCGGACAAACGCGTACCCAACACCACCAACTGATTGCAGTAGTCTTTTTGGCCCCTAAGATCGGGCATATGCCGAAACTCCCTCCGGTCAAGGACTCGGCCAACGGGGCAATCGCTGCGTCCGAGCCCGCCTCGTTTTGTGTCTCATGAGGATGCGCCCTCTTCGCCGGACGCTTGAACACCGTTCCTGGGACGTCCAGGACGTTTTCGCGTTACCGTTCAAGAACGTCCCAGACGTCCAACCGAGGGGGCCGGCTGTGGCCAACGACGCACTGCGGCAGGCCATGATCAGTGCCAAACTGACAGAGCAGGAACTAGCCGAAGCGTGTCAGGTTGACGTTAAGACCGTGTCCCGGTGGGTAGCGGACGAAGGTCGCACGCCGCACCCGCGTCACCGATGGGCAGCTTCAGAGGTCTTGGGAGTTGATGAGGCCGTGCTGTGGCCCGACGCCATCCGCAAGAACGTGAAGACCGGACCAGACCGCGAAATCGTGGCAGTATACCCCTATCGGTCGGCTTGTCCAAAGTCCGTCTGGCGTCGACTTATCAGCGAAGCGGGCAGGGAACTTACGTTCGCGGGATACACCAACTACTTCCTGTGGCTGGAGATCCCCAACCTCCGGACCGTCCTCCGCCGCAAGGCCGAGCGGGGATGCCGAGTCCGCTTCTTGCTCGGAGATCCCGAAAGCGACGTCACGCGGCGCCGGGAGGAACTCGAGCAGGTGCCCCTGACCGTGAGCACCCGAATCAAGATCACCCTTGACGAGTTGTCAAAGATCATCGATGTCCCGGGGATCGAAGTCCGCTTCGGCGATGAGCACATCGCCATGAGCGTCTTCATCTTCGACGATGAGATGCTCGTGACGCCGCATCTGGCGCACTTGGTCGGCCACGACTCCCCCATGCTGCATGTGCAGCGCCACCAGGAAGACGGCCTCTTCGACCGGTTCGCCTACCACGTTGCCGAACTGTGGAACTGCGGGCGCCCCATCACCATCACCGACCAGCAAAACCGTGAGTGAGACGGTGAACCCAGCAGCGAGCGGGCCCGGCCACGAACACGGTCACGCATGACGCGGAAGGCGCCCACGCCGCAGCCAGGCCGGGGCTGTCAGTGCGGGATGCCCATGCGCGAGGCCATGCCCCGAAGCTCGCGCGCCAGTCCAGTGGCCCTGACTCTGCCCAGCAGGTAGGTCACGGTCTCGTGGGCCACCGTGCTGTTGCGCATACGCTGCGGCGCGGCGTCCTCGGCCTGCTTCAGCGTCATGACCGCCTGGCGCTCCTTGCCGCGCTGATGCGCCAGAGAACGCCCGACCTCAAGATGGAACTGGCATCGCCGGTTAGCAGGTAGCGGCGACAGGTCGACGTCGCGCGCCAACCCCACGGCCGTCGGGTAATCCCCATACTCGGCGGCGACCATGACCTGCCACACGCCGACATTGGCGGCGTTGAAAGACATCCCGAACGCGTTACCGCCTTGGGAGAGCCGCCCGGCCAGATCCGCGGCCTCAGCCAGATGGTCGTTCGCAGAGTCCATGCGGTACGAGTTTGCGGACGCGGCGAGGGCGGCCGTCAGGTGGAGCATGCCGTACACCTGGATGCCGACTTCGTCGGTGACGTGGGGTTCCAGCCTGTTCACGGCGTCTTCGCTGATCTTCAGGATGCGGTCCCACGATCCGGCCCGCGGCGCGGTCATCACCCGCATGAAGTCGGCGACGCCCTGATAGACCGGATCATCCAAATAGCGGGCCGCCTCGGCCGCCTGCACCGCCGCGAGCCGCGCCAGATCAGAGGACCCGAGTACGGCGCATACGAAGGCCGCAGGGTGCAACACATCAATGAGAAGCCTGAGCGCGTCCGCGCGCTGCCGCTCGTCAGCCGCGGCAACGAGATAATGAATCTCGTCGATCATGTCGGGCAGAAGGCCGCCCAGCGCGGAGAGGTTCGACTCCTGCCGAAGCTTGGGCACCGTAGTGACACGGCCGTCGCCCACCTCTACGGTGGTGCGTCCATAAAAGATGTCTTGCAGTTGCGCCAAAGGCCGCGCCCGATCGATGACAGCGTCGCCGATCTCGTTGGTCGCCAGCGCCCTCCGCATAGCAGCGATCTTGGCGTGCGGCCCGTTCTCTCCATCGTCGGCGGTCATGTAGGGCTGGCCGGTCAGATCGGCCTCCGACACCCGCAACGCGGCGGCGACCGCGGAGATGTGCGACCGCCGATCGAGCATCCGATGACCGTGCTCGACCATCGATATGAACGAGGTCGACAACCCCGCCTGATCCGCAAGCTGAGACTGCGTCATCCCCCGCCAACTGCGCAGCGCCCGCAGCCGAGCCCCGATGGTGACCTCGTCATGCATCCGCCCCGGCACCTCCCGCGCATCGGCGACACCCACAGGCTAAAACGCAAACCCCAGCCCGTCAGGAGACCAATCGGAATACACGCATATGCCCGTCGGACGAAACGATCCGAAATTCATCAATGCCGCCGGCCAGCCTCCGACAGCGGCCTCAAGGCGGCCTGCCCAACCGCCCCCGACCGCGTGGACGAGGTCGGCGCGCTGGCCGAACCCCGCCGAGCGGGGGCGGTGGCCCTGCCCGACCCGCCGGGCGTCCCCAACCAAGCTCGCGCCGCCCGCGCCGCTCTGCAATGGCAGCTCAACCGGACAGGCCGGCCATGACGCGAAGGCGGTCGCGGTTCAGGTGAACGGGCCTTTGGCGCCGAAGACGAGCCTTGTGAAGTTGTCGGCGATGCGTTGATGGCCTGCTTGGTCGGGGTGGATCGCGTCGGGCAGCGGGAGTTCGGCGTGGTCCTTTTCGCCGTAGAGTTCGCGGCCGTCCAGGTAGTGCAGGTTCGGGTCGTCGGCGGCCCGCTGCCGGACGATGCGGGCGAGTTCGTCGCGGATGACGTTGAGCGTCAGGCGGCCGGCGGCGCGTTCGGCCGGGTCGCCCGTGGCCTTGAAACGCAGGGTCCCGCCGTCGAAGTCGGGCATGAGGGGGCCGGGGGTGTCCTCCTGGACCGGGCACAGGACGGGTGACACCACCAGCAGGGGCGCATCCGGGTGCCCTTCGCGGATGGTGTCGAGGAAGCCGTGCACCGCGGGGGCGAAGGCGCGCAGGCGCATCGCGTCGCTGTTGACGATGTTGATGCCGATCTTGATGCTGATCAGGTCCGCGGGGGTGTCGCGCATCGCGCGGGCGGTGAACGGGTCGAGCAGCGCGCCGCCGCCGAAGCCCAGGTTGACCAGTTCCACTCCGCCCCGGGCCGCGGCCAGGGCGGGCCAGATGGCGGTCGGGTGGGTCGCGTTCGAGCCGTGGCTGATGGAGCTGCCGTGGTGCAGCCACACCTTGCGGCCGCCGGCGGTCGCGGGCGACACCGGGGCGTCGGTGCGCAGGGCGATCACTTCGGTGATCTCCGTGTGCGGCAGCCAGATCTCGATGTCCTTGTCACGCGCGGGCAGGTCGGTGAACCGGGCGGTGCCGGGAGGGCCTTCGCGCAGTTCGACGGCCTGGGTGACCATGTCGAGGACCGTGCGGACATTGCCGCCGGTCACCGTGGCCTGGGCTGTGAGACCGCCGTCGACCAGCAGGTCGTACACGCCGTCCGCCAGGGCCGGGACACCCCGGTAGGCCCGCTTGGTGGGCAGCGTCTCCAGCTCGATGACGGTGGCCCGGGTGCGGAAGGCCAGCCGCACGCCGGACGGCTGGGCCTCGGCCAAGGCCAGGTGGTCGTCCGGGATCTGCCGACGAGCCCAGCCGGGCAGCCGGTGCGGCAGCAGCCCGCGCGCCGTGTGCTCCACGTCGAGAGCGCCGCGCAGCATGTCGGTGGTGACCGGTGTGGTGATCAAGTTGTTCATCGCCTCAGCCTGATGTCGCGGGTCGGCCGGGCGCGGGTGGCGCCTCGTCCGACGGCGGGTGCGTGGTCCGGTTGCGCAGCAGGACGTCCAGGGAATCGACCATCCAGGCCCAGGACTCCTGCGTATCCACAGGGGTGTGGGCGAATCCCCCGGCCCTCTCCAGGCTGATGAAGCCGTGGAAGACGCCGCCCAGCATCCGGACGGCGTGCGTCTGGTCCGGCTCGCCGATGTCGTAGGCGCGCAGGATCGCCCGGGTCATCTGCGAGTGCCGGACGCCCGCGCCGGCAGCCGCCGTCTCCGGGTCGAGCCTGAACCGCGCGGCGTCGTAGCGGCCGGGGTGCTCGCGGGCATAGTCGCGGTAGGCGGCCGCGAAGGCGGCGAGGGCGTCCTTGCCCGCGCGCCCGGCCACGGCGTCGGCGACCCGGTCGGCCAGTTCCTCCAGAGCGAACAGGGCGATCCTGGTCTTGAGGTCGTGGGAGCTGCGCACGTGCGAATACAGGCTCGCGACCTTGACGCCGAAGCGCCGGGCAAGCGCCGAGACGGTCACCTGGTCGAAGCCGACCTCGTCGGCGAGTTCCGCCCCTGCCCGCGCCAGACGCTGCGGGGTCAGCCCGACTCGAACCATGCCCCTCCTCCCGATTGCCGACATGCATTATCCGTCTACCTAAAAGATTTAGGCAAATCGGTTAACGGTCAAGGAGGCGCTCCCTCCGCCGACCGCCACCAAGTCCGTCGAGATCATCGGCCCGTGTGCATTGCATCTGCTTGCCGAGACCGGCGCGGCGGCCGATCGTCGGCGCCTACAGGGTCGGCCGCTACCTCATCGGCGGGAGCGAGGGCGCGATCACCTCGAACCCACGGTGGTCAACGGCGGCCCGGCGCTGCTCCTGCGCCAGGACGGCGTACTCAAAGGCCCGTGTCGAGGACGGCCGCATCACCGGCCTCTACTTCGTCCGCACCTCTGGGAAGCCGACCCGCGTGGAATCGGAGACCCGTCTGCGCATCAGGCCCACCTTCCGCCGCTTCGCGACGGAAGCATGGGCCCGGGGCGGAACCGCGGGCGCGGCGCGGGCATCCATATCGGAGACGAGACGTGGGGGTGCCTGTGGGTGCGAAGCGGTGGGCGCTGGTGGTGGGCGGGCTCGTACTGGGCGCCGCGGTCGTGCTCACCGTCGTGGTGACGAAGCCGTGGTCGGCGCACTCCGACCACGTCTGCTGCCAGTTGCCGCCGGACACCAGCGCGATCGAAGACGTCCCTGAGCGGTGGCAAGCGGCCGTGGCAGACGGCGACGTCGCGACGGCGTGGGGCATGCTCACCCCCGAGGCGCAGCGGCGGTACGGCACGCGGCACGCCTTGGCGGCGGCGCTGGACGACCTCAAACCGTCGCCGCGTGCGGCGGCGTCCTGGCAGCTGATCGCCTCCTCCACACAGGGGCGCGGCACGCCCGGTCGGTTCCTCTACCTGCTCGTGGAGGACGACTCGCTGCGGCCGGTGCGCGCGGTGGTCGTCCACTCCCGGGCGGACGGCACACCCGACGGGCGGATCGACCCGGACGTGCCCGCCACCGTGCGCATCCAGGAACCGGCCGACCGCGCCGTGGTGGGCCTCCGGCCGCGGATGCGATCCGCCACCGGGATCCCGCCCGCCTACACCGCCGTGCAGGCCGGACGCATCGTCCGCGGCGCCGTCGGAGCGATCCGCGAGGCCGACGGCCACGACGCGCCCTTCACACCGGCCGGGCCGTCACTGCGCCCCGGTCCGGCACTCATCGTCGCCGTACAGGACGACGACCGGTACACCTACGGCACGGTTCGCGTGACGGTCCGCCGAGACGCCTGACCAGGGGTCACCGGCGGTAGAGCGTGAGCTTCTCCTCGCCGATGCGTTCGCGCAGGGCGGGGTCGTCCACGCCCTGCCCCTCCTCGGTGGCGCCGCACAGCACGGCCACCTTGCCGATATGCCGGTTGGTCTGCACGACGCGGGCGGCCTCGCCCGTCTGCTCCAGGGGGTACACGGCCGACAGGGTGGGGTGGATCATGCCGAGCGAGATGAGGCGGTTGACCTCGACGGCCTCGGCGTAGTTGAAGCCGTGTGAGCCGATGATGCTCTTCAGGCGCATCCACAGGAAGCGGTTGTCGTACTCGTGCCGGTAGCCGGTGGACGACCCGCACGTGACGATCTTGCCGCCGCGCTTGGCGACGTAGACGGAGGCGCCGAACGTCTCGCGGCCGAGGTATTCGAAGACGATCCCCGGGTCCTCGCCGACGCGGCGGCGGATCGCCTCGCCGAGGACGCGGCCCGCCTTCGGGTGGCGCATCCCCTGCTCGCCCAGGTCCAGTTCGGTGCGGTTGATGACGTGCTCGCAGCCCTGGGCGCGCACCAGCTCGGCCTTCTCCTCCGACGACACCACGGCCACCGGGATGCCGCCGCCGTTCTTCACCAGCTGGGTGGCGTACGAGCCGAGCCCTCCGGTCGCGCCCCAGATGAGCACGACGTCGCCCTGCTTCATGCGGGCGCCGTGCGAGCCGACGAGCATGCGGTACGCGGTGGCCGCGCACAGGGTGTTGGACGCGGCCTCCTCCCAGGTGAGGTGGCCGGGCTTGCGGATGAGCTGGTTGGCCTTGACGACGCAGTACTCGGCCAGGCCGCCGAAGTTGGTCTCGAAGCCCCAGGCGAGCTGGGTCTCGCTCATCATGCCGTCGTCGTAGGAGCCGTGGTCCTCCTCGTCGACGTAGGCCGGGGACACCACCACGCGGTCGCCCGGCTTCCACTTTTTGACACCCGCGCCGGTGCGCACGACGACGCCGGCGGCGTCCGAGCCGACGATGTGGTACGGCAGGTCGTGGCGGGCGCCGTACCAGCCCTGCCGGCCGAACTTCTCCAGGAACGCGAACGTCGGCACCGGTTCGAAGATGGCCGACCAGACGGTGTTGAAGTTGATCGCGGCGGCCATGACGGCGACCACGCACTCGTCGGGCGCCGGTTCGGGCATCTCGACCTCGCCGACGTGGATGGAGCGGCGCACGTCCTTGTCGGTCTGGCCCTCGAAGATGCCCACCTCGTCCCTGCGGAGGTGGGCGGCGCGGAACCGGGTGGGGAGCGGGCAGTCCAGCAGCTGCCGGCCGTCGGCTCCGGCGCGGACGGCGTCGAGCAGGGCATCGGACGAGGCGGGCTGAACCATGGATCTCCTCCGTGATGGGCGGGGGGTTGGGGGTGCCCGGAAGCCTAGGGCGCCGGCGCGGTCGCCGGCAGGCCGTCCTCGTCCGTCGCGCCCACGGCGAGCCGTTCACCCAGGTCGGCCGCGAGAACGTGCACGGCAGGGGGGTCGAGCAGGTTGAGATGGTGCGCCCCGGGGATCGGCACGATCTCCAGGTTCGGGCACAGCGGGCCGAACCCGTTGGTGGCGTCGAGCACGTAGCGGGCGTCCTGGACGGTCCAGGGCGTCTTCTCCGGGGCGCGGTAGAGCACGACGCGGCCGTCGTAGGGCTGCGGCTGGTACGCCTCAAGGGAGCGGGTGTCCTGGTGGGAGGTGAGCTGGTGGGTGAGCGCGGCCGGGGGGATGTGGTCGACCAGGGGGGCGGCGCGCTCCATGACCAGCGCGAACTGCTCGTCCTCCGACAGCCCGGACAGCTCCTCGTAGGACAGGACGATGTCGAGATCGTAGGTCTGGTTGACGTAGTCGACGAACGCGGCGAAGCGGCGGGCCAGGGTGTCGGACTCGTCGTCGACCGGCAGCGGCAGCCCCGCGTCGAACAGCGCCACCAGTTCGACCTCGCGTCCGGCGGCGGTGAGCTGCCGCGCCGTCTCGTAGGCCAGCACGCCGCCGAACGACCAGCCGCCGAGCCGGAACGCGCCCTCGGGCTGCGCCTCCACCAGGCGTTCGGCGTAGCGGGCGGCGCGTTCGGTCACCGGCGGGGCGTCGTCGAACCGTTCGAGGCCGTGGACGGGCTGGTCGTCGCCGAGGAGGGCGGCGAGCTGCCGGTAGCAGGCGGTGGTGCCGCCCGCCGGGTGCGCGACGAACAGCGGGCGGCGGGTGCCGGCGGCGCGCAGCGGGCGGATCATCTGCCGCGCGGCCCGCTCGTCGGCGGCGCGCAGGAACCCGGCGACGTGCTCGGCGGTCGGCACGGCCAGCAGTTCGCCCCGGGTGACCTCCCCGCCGAACTCGGCCGCGACGCGCGCGACGATCCGGTCGGCGTGCTCGTCGCCGCCGCCGAGGTCGGCGAACAGGTCGGCGGTGACGCTGACCCGGTCCAGGCCGAGCACGTCCTCGAAGATCCGCACGGCGAGGCGTTCGGCGGCGTCGCGCGGCATGACGTACCCGTTGACGGCGTTGGCCGTGGCCGACGGGGAGGCGGGCGGCGCGGCGGAGGCGAGGCCGAGCTCACCGGCGGCCCACTCCTCGAACACGTCGACGCTGGCGCCCTTGAGCAGCACCGACGGCGGGACGGTCAGGCCGAGGTCGTGTTCGACGCCGCTTTTGATGCGCACGGCCACCAGGGAGTCCAGGCCGAGGTCGGTGAGCGGGACGGACGGGTCGAGCCGTTCGGGGTCGAAGCCCAGCACCGAGGCGATCCGGTGGCGGACGCGGGCGGCGATGGCGGCGCGGGCCTCGGCGGCGTCGAGCCGGCGGATCTCGTCGATGCCGGGCCAGTCGTCCGCGCCGCTCCCCTGCGCCGCGGCGGCCGCCTCGGTGAGCGCCGCGAAGTACGGCATGTCCGTGATTTCGGGGAACAGCTCGACGGCCGCGGCCGCGTCGAAGCGCAGCACGCCGGTCGCGGGACGGTCGGCCGCCAGCAGCGCCTCCAGCGCCTCGGCGCCCTCCTCCGGGCTGATCGGGTCCAGCACCGCCACCGACAGCTTCGCGGCGCCGCCGACCCGCGACCAGGTGCCCCAGTTGACCGTCGTGGCGGGGCGGCCGTGGGCGCGGCGGTAGGCGGCGAGGGCGTCGAGCGCGGCGTTGGCGGCGGCGTAGGCGGCCTGGCCCGGGGAGCCGAGCAGCGCGGCGGCCGACGAGTGCGTGACGAACCAGTCGAGGTCCAGGTCCCAGGTGGCGGCGCTGAGCGCCCGCGCGCCCTCCACCTTCGCCGCCCACACCCGGTGCAGGTCGTCGGCGCGCAGGTCGGCGATGAGGCCGTCGGCGAGGACGCCCGCGCCGTGCACGACCCCGCACAGGCGCTTGCCGCCGTCGCGCGCGGCGGCGACGAGCCGGTCGGCGGTGCCGGGCGCGGCGATGTCGCCGAGCACGACGTCCACGTCCACGCCGCTCTCCCGCAGCCGGGTGATCTCCTTCTCGGCGTCGGCGTCCGGCCCCGACCGGCCCGACAGCACCAGCCGCCCGGCGCCGCGTTCGGCCAGCAGCCGGGCGGTGACCAGGCCGATCCCGCCGTACCCGCCGGTGATGATGTACGCGCCGCCGCGCCGCACGACGCGGCGGGGCCGGCCCTCGGCCGCGGGCAGCTGCGCGCGGGCGAGGCGGGCGACGCGGCGGACCCCGCGCCGCCAGGCGACCTCGCGGGCGGCGCCGTCGCCGAGCAGCTCGTCCACCAGGTCGGCCGGGCGGTCCACGTCGACCAGCGTGGCGCGCAGGGCGGGCCGCTCGAACGCCAGCACACGGGTGAGCGCGCGGACGAACCCCTGGTTCGGTTCGCCGCTCTCACCGTCCTCGACGGGCAGGGCGCGGCGGGTCGCGACCCACAGGCGCGCGGTGTCGGGCAGCGCGCGGGCGACCCCGGCGACGGTGAGGACGAGTTGCTCGTCGACCAGGTCGGGCGGCGGCACGACCAGCACGCCCGCCGCGTCGCCGGGCACGGCGGGCGGCTCGGCGGACAGTTCGCCGCGCACGACGCGGTGGCCGTGCGCCTCCAGCTCGGACGCGACGGCGGCGGCCAGGGCGTCGTCGCGGTCGGCGAGCAGCAGCCAGTCGCGGGGCCCGGCCGGTGCGGGCGCGGGCTGCTCGTCCCACACCACTTCGGCGATCTTGTCGGTGAGCGGGACGGGCACGTCCGCGCGTTCCACCTTGCGCAGGGCGATCTCGGTGGCCTCGGCGAGCACGTCGCCGTCGGGGCCCAGCAACTGCAGGGCGCCGAGCAGCCCCTCGCCGACGGGCTTGATCTCGGTGCGGACATGCCCGCCGCGGTGCGTCGGCCCGTACACGCCCAGCCCGCCGATCGACTCGGGCAGCCACACGCCCTCGTCGGCGCGCGCCGCCTCGGCCGTCAACACGGCCAGGCAGCGGTCGAACACCTCGGGATGCAGCAGGTAGTGGCGGCTGCCCCGGTCGGCCCCGGCCACCTGCGCGGACGGCCCGGTCAGCGGGGCGGGCGGCGGGCGGTGGTCGGCGCCGACGTCCGCGACGGCCAGCCGCGTCCAGGTGCCGGCGGGGGTGCGCGCGTGGATCTCGACGCGGTGGTCGTCCTCGGTGAAGGTGGTGGTGACGGTGGTGTGCTCGGTCAGCGCGAGCGGCCGCTCCATGCTCAGGCCGGTGACGCGCATCCGCCGGTCGCCGAGCGCGGCGGCGCCCGCCGCCAGGGCCATTTCGGCGGCGGCCGCGGCGGGCAGGATGTTCGCCCCGTGGACGCGCACGTCCGCCAGCCACGGCTGCGCGGCGGTGCCGACGTCGGCGCGCCAGGCGTGCCGGTGCTCGCCGGGCAGTTCGACATGCGCGCCGAGCAGCGGGTGCTCGTCGCGGCTCCCGGTGCGGCGGCGGGACAGGTCCACCCAGTGGCGTTCGTGCCGCCACGGCGAGTGCGGCACGTCGATCACGTCGCCGTCGGACGGGACGGCCGTGGCGTGGCCCTGGCAGGCGAGGGCGCCGAGCTGGGCGTGGAAGGTCAGCGTGTCGTCGGTCTGCTTCCCCTTGGGGGCGCGTTTGAGGGTGTGGGTGACGAACGCGCCGGTGCCCTCCAGGGTCTCGCCGAGCGCGTGCGTCAGCAGCGCGTGCGCGTTGACCTCGACGAACGTGCGGAAGCCGTCTTCGGACGCGGCCGTCACCGCGTCGGTGAGCCGCACCGGGTTGCGCAGGTTCGCGGCCCAGTGGTCGGCGCCGAGCGAGGGCGCGTCGTGCAGGTAGGCGCGCGGGTCGTCCAGCGCGGTCGTGTAGAAGCGGACGCCGTCGGCGAGGGGCGTGCCGGGTTCGGCGCCGACCTCGGCGAGCTGCTCGCGCAGCTCCGGCACCAGCGGATCGACCTGCGGGGAGTGGCCCGCGCCCTCGGCCTTGACCATGCGGGCCAGCCGGCCCTCCGCCTCGGCCCGCGCCACGACCTCGGCGATCTGGTCGGCGTCGCCGGTGACGACGGTCTGCCGGGGCGAGGAGTGGACGGCGGCGTGCACGTCCGGCAGCCCGCTCGCCAGCCGCTCCGCTTCGGCGGCGGACGCGCCCAGCACCGCCATGGCGCCGCCGCCGACCAGCCGGGTCAGCAGCCGGGACCGGCGGTGGATCACCCGGACGCCGTCCGCCAGGGTGAGCGCCCCGGCCACGACGGCGGCGGCGACCTCGCCCATCGAATGGCCGATCACCGCGCCCGGCGTCACCCCGTACGACGCCCACGTGCGGGCCAGCCCGATCTGCACGGCGAACAGCGCGCACATCGACTCGACCGGGCCGCCCGGTGCGGCGCCCGACTCCAGCAGGTCCCAGATCGCGGGGCCGCCCTCCTCGGCGAACAGCGCGTCCAGGTCGTCGATGGCCTCGGCGAACGCGGGCTCCTCCTCCAGCAGGGCCTGGCCCATGCCGGCGCGTTGCGCCCCGTACCCGGAGAACACCCACACGGGTGCGCCGGGCACGCCGAGCGCGGTGCCGGTGACGACTCCGGGGTGGGGACGGCCCTCGGCCAGCGCGGCGAGCCCGTCCAGCAGCCCGGCCCGGTCGCGGGCGGCGACGGCGGCGCGGGCCCGGCCGCGTCCGTTTCGGCGGTGCAGGGTGCGGGCGAGGTCGGCCAGCGACACCTCGTCGCGGCCGCCCAGCCACTCGGCGAGCACGGCCGCGTGGTCGCGGACGCGGTCGCCGGCCGTGTCCGACAGCAGGAACAGCCGCGTCGCGGCGGGAGGCGAGGGGCGCGGCGCGGGCTCGGGCGCCTCCTCCAGGATGAGATGCGCGTTCGTCCCGCCGAAGCCGAAGCCCGACACGCCCGCCAGCGCGGGACGGTCCCGCTCCGGCCACGGCGTCTCGTCCGCCACCACCCGCAGCCGCAGATCGTCGAACGGGATGTGCGGGTTGGGCTCCTTGTAGTGGATGCTCGGCGGGATCACCCGGTGGTGCAGGGCGAGCACGGTCTTGACCAGCGCCGCCGCGCCCGCCGCCGACTCCAGGTGCCCGAGGTTGGACTTGACCGACCCGATCAGCAGCGGGGCATCGGCGTCCCGGCCCGCGCCGAGCACCTCGCCCAGCGCGGACGCCTCGATCGGGTCGCCGAGGAACGTGCCGGTGCCGTGCGCCTCCACGTAGTCGACGTCGCGCGGATCGACGCCGGCCGCCGCGTACACCTGCCGCAGCAGCGCCTTCTGCGCCTCGGAGTTGGGGGCGACCAGGCCGTTGGAGCGCCCGTCGGAGTTGACGCCGCTGCCGCGGATCACCGCCAGCACCCGGTCGCCGTCGCGCCGCGCGTCCGACAGCCGCTTGAGCACCAGCGCGCCGCAGCCCTCGGCGCGCACCATGCCGTCGGCCGACGCGTCGAACGCCTTGCAGCGCCCGTCGGCGGCGGTGCCGCCCGCCTGGTCGAACGTCATCGTGATCGTCGGGGACAGCAGCACGTTGACGCCGCCCGCCAGCGCCACGTCCGCCTCCCCGTCGCGCAGCGCCCGCACCGCCAGATGCGCCGCCACCAGCGACGACGAGCACGCGGTATCGACGATCATGCTGGGGCCGCGCAGGTCCAGCAGGTACGACAGCCGGCCCGCGACGATGCTGAGCGCCGCGCCCGTCGCGGTGAACGCCTCCAGCGCGGCCAGGTCGGAGGCGGTGAACGCGGCGTACTCGGGCGCCGACACGCCCACGAACACGCCCGTGCGGGAGCCGCGCAGCGCCGCCGGGCCGAGCCCCGCGTGCTCGAACGCCTCCCAGGCCACCTCCAGGACGAGCCGCTGCTGCGGGTCCATCACGGCGGCCTCGCGCGGGGTGATGCCGAAGAACTCGGCGTCGAACGCGGCGACGTCGTCCAGGAAGCCGCCCAGCCGGGTGGTGGCGGCGAGCCGGTCGGCCACCTCGGGGGACCCGTCGTCGAACGGCGCCCAGCGCTCCTCGGGCACTTCGCGGATCGCGTCGCCGCGCCCGGTCAGGAACCGCCAGTACTCGCCCGGGCCGCACAGGTCGCGGTCGCCGCCGGGGAAGCGGCAGCCGACGCCGATCACGGCGATCGGCTCGTCCGCGCGCGGCCGCTCGGCCGGCGGCGCCGCCTGTTCCGGGGCCTGTTGCGGGCGGTCGCCGGAGACGAGCGCGGCCGACAGCCGGTCGATCGTCGGATGCTCCCAGACGAGCGTCGCGGGCAGCGCCCGGCCGAGCAGCCGTTCCAGCTCCCCCGCGACCGCCACCGCGTCACGCGAGGCCAGCCCGAACTCCTCCAGGGGGCGGGCGGTGTCGATGTCGGCGGCGGGGACGCCGGAGCGGCGCGCGATCTGCTCGACCAGAAACCGGCGAACCGAATCCTCGCTGATCCGCGTGCCGTCTGGCGCGGCTCCGGAACGATCGGTGCTCTGCATGCGTGCGGATCCCCCAATGAATCCAGGATCGTTCGAAGCGGAGGGTCCACCTTGTCCTACGATCACCGGCCCCCGATGCGCATCCAGACCACTTTCTTCGGGGCTTGCTTGTCACCGCCATGACAAGACCCCACGCCCGCCGCTGTGGCCTCATGGGATAGTTGGACGACCCGGTCCGAGCACAAGGAACGGTGACCACCCGCAAACAAACCG
This sequence comes from Actinomadura sp. NBRC 104425, assembly GCF_030269545.1. Taxonomy (GTDB): domain Bacteria; phylum Actinomycetota; class Actinomycetes; order Streptosporangiales; family Streptosporangiaceae; genus Spirillospora; species Spirillospora keratinilytica. The sequence goes on from NZ_BSTN01000012.1 coordinate 82,906, forward strand.
TCACAATAGCCACTCACGCTTGTAGGGGGAAGCGGCCCGTTTCCCCGCGTTCCGGCCCGGCCGTCCGGGCCCAGGGGAAGAGCGCCGCGCAGGTGCGTTGACCCACGGCCGATACAGATGGGCGCTGGCGGTCGTCGCCGTCAGCGCGTTCATGATCACCATGGACAACACGGTGGTCGCCAACGCCCTGCCCACGATCATGGCCGACCTGCACATGTCCGCCACGGCCAAGGACTGGGTCGCCACCGGCTACATCCTGATGTTCTCCTGCCTGATGATCGCGGGCGGGCGGCTGACCGACGTGTACGGCTGCCGGATCACGTTCGTGTCCGGCATGACGGTGTTCACGGCGGCGTCCGCCGCCTGCGGTCTGGCGCCCGATGCGACCGTGCTGGTCCTGGCCCGGGTGGCGCAGGGGGCGGGCGCCGCGCTGGCGCTGCCCGCCACCCAGGTCATGGTCACCGTGGGCCGCAGCGACAAACAGCGCTCGCTCGGCATGATCGTGTGGGTGGGCGCGGGCTCGGCCGCCACCGCCCTCGGCCCCACCATCGGCGGGCTCATCGTCCAGCACTGGCACTGGGGCTGGATCTTCCTCATCAACATCGTGCCGGGCGTCCTGGTCATCCTGCTCGGCCTGGTCGTGCTGACCGGCCACGGCGAGAACGCCGACGCCCGGGTGGACCTGCCCGGCGTGCTGATCTCGGCGACCCTGCTGTTCGCCTTCACCTACGGGCTCGAGGAGGGGCGCACGATCGGCTGGACCGACCCGTCCGTCCTCAGCGTGTTCGCCCTGGTGCTGATCGCCCTGGTCTGCTTCGTGGCGGTGGAGAGCTGGGCCCCCGACCCCATGATCGACCTGCGGTTCTTCCGCAACCGGGTGTTCACCGGGGGCCTGCTGTCGCAGATGCTCTACGGCATCGGCTTCAACGGCATGATCTTCTACTCGGCCACGTTCCTGCAGCGCTACCTGGGCTTCACCCCGCCCGAGGCGGGCCTGGTCATGCTGCCCCCGTCCATCGCCATCATGGTGCTGACCCCCGTCGGCTTCTGGCTGGCCGCCAAGGCCGGGCCGCGCGGCGCCATCGGCGGCGGCATGGCGCTGATGGCGTTCGGCATGTTCCTGTTCGCCACCCTGCGGCGCGGCGACGGCTACGCCGAGCTGATGCCCGGCGTGATGATCGTCGGCGCCGGGGCGGCTCTCGCCATGCCCCTGGTGATGTACGTGCTCAAGGCGATCCCCGAGCACCAGGCCGGCGTGGCCAGCGGCATCATCAACGTGATCCGCGAGGCGTCCGGCGCGTTCGGCATCGCCATCGTCGGCCTGCTCGTCCACGAGGTGCCGGAGCCCGGCGCGAGCGCCGAGAGCCTGGAGACCTTCCGCCAGGGCACCGCCTCCGGCCTCATCGTCGGCGCCGCGGCCGTGCTGATCGGCGGCGTCATCTGCGCTCTGACCCTCCCCAGCAAACGCGGCTGGCTGGGCCCCAAACACGGCAAGCACTCCACCCCCGTGGAAGCCGCCCCCGCCCCCGAACCCGCCCTGGCCGCCCCCGTCCCCGCCACGCGCCAGGCCTCTGCCCACCGCGCGGACACCGCCGGGGCGGCACACCCCCACGCCCCCTTGACCCGTCACAGGGCGGCACCACCCGCCGCGCAACCGCACGCCCCCGCACCCCGCAGGCCGGCGCCCCCTGAACACCTCCCACCGCCCCACCGCGTCGCACCACGCGTGTCCCCCCGATACGGCCAACGACGCCACACCAACCCCATCGGCGACGCGATGCCGCCCAGCCCTCCCGAATCGGGACACCCCTGGGGCACACCCCCCAACGCCGTGCCCACACACGGGCAACTACCAGACGACACCGGACCAACTCAGGACGTCACCCGAGCCGCAAACGCGCTGCCGCCCGGCGACGTACCGCCGCCCACCGACACGGCACACGCACACAGGCCCCTACCAGGCGACGCCGAAGCACCCCAAGACGTCACCCGAACCCCAACCGGGGGCGGTCAGCTCCAACAGACCCAACCCCCCAGTGACGCTGCGCCACACCCCACCAAAACGGCGCCACCTCACGACATGCCCACACACGGAGCACCACCAAGCAACACCGCCCCAACTCGGGCCATCGCCCCAACCCACGACGCAATGCCACCCGGCAACACCCCCTGGGACACACCACCGCCCACCCAAACACCACCACCCAACGCGGCACACGCACACAGGCCGCTACCAGGCGACGCCGGAGCATCCCAAGACGTCACCCGAACCCGCGACGCCCAACCCCCAACCGGGGGCAGTCCGCTCCAACAGACCCCAGCCCCCAGTGACGCTGCGCCACGCCCCACCGAAACGGCGCCACCTCACGACGCGCCCACACACGGAGCACCACCCGACGCGGCACACGCACACGGGCCGCTACCAGGCGACGCCGGAGCCCGGGGCCGTGAAGCCATGCCCCCGACCGGGGGCGGGCCACACCGGGACGACCTACCCCCTGGCGGTGCGCCCCGCTCCGAGACTGCGGCGTCCGGTGAGGCGACGTCACGTAGCCCCTTCCCTCCGCCACCCGAAGGCTGGTACCACCCGTACATCCCCGAGGACGACACCGATCCGTGGGGCGAGTGGGAGGCGCCCCGCCGCGGCGACGCCTGGTGAGGAGGACCGTTGAGCCGCCGAATTGTGATCTTCGCCGCGGGGTCGCGCGGCGACGTCCAGCCGTGCGCGGCGCTCGGGCGGGCGCTGGCCGCACGCGGGCATCACGTCCGCCTGGTCGCCAGCAGCCGCTACGCCCCCCTCGCCCTCGCCGCCGGGCTCGACCTGGCGCCGCTCACCGCCGACCCCACCGAGATCCTCAACTCGGACGCGGGGCAGGAACTGCTCGCCGGGGGCCGCAACCCGGTGGCGTTCCTCGGCGGCTTCCGGCGCATCCTCGGCCCCATGGCCGAACGGCTGCTGAACGAATGCCGGGACGCCGCCAAAGACGCCGACCTCATCCTCAGCCCCACACTGGGCCTGCTCGGACGCCACCTGGGTGAACACCTGGGCATCCCCTGGGCGCTGATCCACTTCCAGCCCAGCCAGCCCACGGGCGCGTTCCCGCACCCGTTCCTCCCCCAGGCGCGCGTGCTCGGCGCCTTGGGCAACCGGGCGAGTTACCTGGTCGTCGACCAGCTCGCCTGGCAGCTGTCCCGTCCGTTCATCAACGCGTGGCGCCGCGACGCCCTCGCGCTACCGGAACTGTCCGTGCGCGGCCCCATGCACGAAGCGCGCCGCGAGGGCCGCCCCGTGCTGGCGTGCTTCAGCCCATGCGTCGTCCCCCGCCCCCGCGACTGGCCCCGGTACGTGCATGTGACGGGCTACTGGTTCCTGGACGAGCCGTCCTGGCAGCCGCCCACCGAACTGAAGGACTTCCTCTCCTCCGGGACGCCACCCGTCTACGTGGGCTTCGGCAGCATGGTGCCCAAGGACCCGGTGATGACCGACCGCATCGTACGTACGGCCCTGCGCCTGGCCGGGGTGCGCGGCATCGTCCAGGGCGACCCGTCCACATCCGACGACGACGTTCTCGCCGTGCAGGACGTGCCGCACTCGTGGCTGTTCCCCCAGACGGCGGCGGTCGTCCACCACGGCGGCGCCGGAACCACGGCCGCCGGGCTGCGCGCGGGTGTTCCCACGGTGGTGTGCCCGTTCTTCGGCGACCAGCCCTACTGGGCCGAACGCGTCGCCGCGTTGGGCGTCGGCCCGCGCCCCGTCCCCTTCCGCACCCTGACGGTGCCGCGCCTGGCCCAGGCCATCCGGCAAGCCGTCCAGGACGAGGACATCTGGCGACGCGCCACCGCCCTGGGCCGCCGCATCCGCACCGAAAACGGCCTGGAAAAAGCCTGCCTCATAATCGACACCCTCTAACCCCCCGCAGCACCCCGACCGGCCAGAACACCGCTCAGCCGCAACTCCGAGCAAGAACGACCGACACGACCCACACTGAAACAGGCCATAGCGGCGTGTCTTCCCGAGTGCGTGGCGGAAGTCGCGATACAATTCTTTTGTCATGACAAGTCATGACAACTTCGACGACCCGGCTGCCCTGTCCGCGCGGTTCGTGACCGCGTTCAACGCCGGGGACCTCAACCGACTCGACGCGCTCTACGAAGAGCGTGGTGTCGTGGTGCCCGTTCCCGGACACGCCGTCACCGGTCCCGAACGTTCCGCCGCCAACCGCCATCTGCTCGGGCTCGGCCTGCCCATGGCCGCTGAGACGCGGCGTGTCTACGTGGCCGACGACATCGCGCTACTGCTGGTCGACTGGTCGCTGAACGGCACCGGGCCGGACGGTCGCAAGATCGCCATGAAAGGGACCGCTACCGATGTGATCCGGCGTGGCGCTGACGGAACGTGGCGTTACGTCATCGACAACCCGCACGGCATAGCCTGACCGGAAGGCGCCGCCGCGCCTTTTCACACAGCAGGTTCTCCAAACGGGGGCGGGCAGGCCGTCCCGGTCAAGAATGGGGGGCGGCTGCCAGCCCGGCTCGGCGGGCCCGCCCCCCGAGCATTCGGCTGTCGCACAGCATGGCGCCGCGATGTTCCGGCTCAGGTGTATGCGGTCTTCGGGTGTCGACAAGGGGCCCTCACTAGGCGTCGGCCGAGCGGCGAGTGCGGCCGACCCCGGTCCCCTGACCATGCAGATCATCGGACTGCCCGAAAGAGACGTCCTGCGGCCAGGCGGTCGAGCTTGGAGTCCTCTTGCCCCTCTGCCAGAGCGCGACGGAGGTCGCGAGGCGACGTTGGCTGCAGGGGCGGCGTGCCTCATTGGGCCGCCGGCCGCACCCGACAGCGGCGCTACGCGGCGCGCGAGCGAGTACGCCGGAAGCTCAGTCTCCGACCTGGCCGGTCGGGAGCGGGCCGCCGAGACCGGCGAGCAGGTCGCGGAGCAGGTCGGCCAGCTGCTCGCGGCGTTCGGGGGCGAGGTGGGCGATGAGGCGGTCTTCGGCGGCGAGCAGGTCGGCGACGACGCGGTCGAGCAGGGCGTTGCCCGCGTCGGTGAGGGTCACCGCGCGTGCGTGGTAGCCCGACCCGGTGGTGGTCCGTTCGACCAGGCCCGCCCTGACCGCCCGCTCCACCCGCTGGGTGATCGCGCCGCGCGTCACCATGCACGCGTCGGCCAGCTCCCCCGGGCTCATCCGGTACGGCGGGCCGGCGCGCCGCAGCGTGGACAGCAGGTCGAGCGTCGCGACGTCCACGCCGTGCCGGGCGAGGAGACGGCGGCGCTCGTCGCCGAAGAACTTGGCGGCCCACCAGATCCGGGTGATGACCCCGATCGACTCCACCGGGACGCCCGGCAGCTCGCGCCGCCAGGCGTCCTGGATGGCGTCGGCTTGGTCGCGCGGCGGCTCAGCGGCCACGTTCGGCTCCGCCGTTCACCTGGACGATCTGCGCGGTGACGTGCCCGGCGCCGGGCGAGGCGAGCCAGTGCACGGTCTCGGCGACGTCCTGCGGCGTCCCGGCCCGGCCGGTGTGGGTCTGGGCGACGAGCGTCGCGCGGCGTTCGTCGTCCAGCGTGCCGCCGAAGAACTCGGTGTCGGCGATGAAGCCCGGCGCGACCACGTTCACCGTGACGCCGCGCGGCCCGAGGGCGGCGGCGAGGTCGAACGCGTACGGATGCAGGGCCGCCTTCATCGGGCCGTACGAGGTGCCGCCCGATCCGCGCAGGGCCGCGATCGAGGAGATGAACACGATGCGCCCGGACGGGTTCAGCAGATCGCGGAACGCCTCGGTCGGCAGCACCGCCGTCAGCACGTTGGCCCGGAAGTTGCCCGTCCACCGCTCCGCGACGCCGCCGGGCACGCCGTGCCGTTCGAAGTTGCCGCCCGCGTTGTTGACCAGCACGTCGATCGAGCCGAAGCGATCGGCCAGAACGGCACGCACCCGCTCGACCTGCGCCGGCTCGCTCAGGTCGGCCGGAACCGCGGTGGCGCCCAGCTCCCCGGCCGCCTTCTCCAGGACGTCCGCGCGGCGACCGATGATCACCACCCGCTCCCCGTCCGCACCGAAGCGCGCCGCCACCGCTCTGCCGATGCCGGTGCCCCCGCCGCTGACCACGATCGTGCGTGACATGCTTCAACCCCCATGACTTTAGATCTAAACTCAAGTCTAAAGCGGGCTGCGCTCCGCCGGTTCGCACCAGGTTTCCGGGGCGACGGGCCTCTTCGCCGCGCCGTCGCGGCCCGCAGTGGCTAATCGTCCTCCCAGCGCCAGCCGGTTCCGTCCGGGTCCGGCACGATCTTGCGTTTGCCCTGGACGGTTTGCCGCTGCGGCGGTGCCGGCTGCCCGTCCGCCCAGGGCCGCCACGGCCCGTCCGCGCGGGCGTGGCCGTTGGCGCCCTCCCGCGGGCGCCCTCGCCCGGCGTCGGAAGACGCATGCACGTCTGCAGCGGCCGCGTTCGTGCCCGCCGCCGAGGGTCGGGCGGGCCCTGTCGCGGGAGGCGGTTCGGGGGCGGGCTTCCACTGCAGGGGGATGGGAGGCGGCGCCGGGGACGCCTCGGGGGCGGGGGCAGGCGACGCCTCGGCGGCGGACGCAACCGCGTCGTCGCGTTCGCGCAGGTCGATGCGGGAGTGCAGGCCCGCCAGCGGGCGCGGCAGCCACCAGTTGGCGGCCCCCATGAACCGCATGGTGGCGGGGACGAGCAGGGAGCGGACGAGCACCGCGTCCACCACCACCGCCACGAACATGCCGACGCCGATGAGCTTGACCACCGTGATGCCGGCCGTGCTGAACGCCGCGATGACGACGAGGAACAGCAGCGCGGCGCTGGTGATGATGCCGCCCGTGCGCTGCATGCCGACGGCGACGGCGGCGCGGTTGTCGCGGGTGCGGTCCCATTCCTCGCGGATGCGGCTGAGCAGGAAGACCTCGTAGTCCATGGACAGGCCGAACACCACCGCCAGGATGAGGATCATGCTGGTGGCCTCGACGCCGCCGGTGGGGGTGAAGTCGAGCGGCCCGGCGAGGTGGCCGTACTGGAAGCCCCACACGATCGCGCCGAACGACGCGCCGATGGACAGCACGTTCATCACGATCGCCTTGACCGGCAGGACGAGCGAGCCGAAGAACATGAACAGCAGCAGGAACGTCGCCACGCCCACGAACACCGCCATCTTCGGCAGGCTGCGCATGAGGCTGGCCATCAGGTCCATCTGCGCGGCCGTGCTGCCGCCGACGTCGATGTGCAGCGGGTAACCGTCCTTGGACAGCTTCATCGCCCGGATGCGTTTCACCAGGTCCTGTGCCTGGGGCGCCATCGGCTCGTACCGGTGGGTGACGGAGATGCGCACGCCGCCGTAGGTGCCGGAGTAGCCGCTGAAGCGGGCGTCGGTCACGCCCGGGAGGGCGGCCAGGGTCTTGCGGAAGTTCTCCAGGTAGGGCGGGATGTTGTCGCCCTGGCCGCTTGGCCGCCAGTTGCGCGGGATGAGGTCCCCGGAGATGACCACGTCGATGGGTTCGGCCGAGCCGTTGGGGAAGTCGCGCTTGACCGTCTCGACAACGGCGCGGGTCGGGCTGTCCTTGGGCAGGACGCGCGCGTCCACGCTGGAGAACTGCACGTTCAGGAACGGCCCGAACAGCACGGCCAGGATCGCCAGCGTCACCGCGAAGTACGGCAGCGGATGCTTCATCACGCTGTGGCCGAGCCGGTACCAGAACCCCGAGTCGGGGTCGCGCCGCGCGCGCCCGGGACGCCGCCACGGCATGCGCCCGAACTCCACCCTGGGGCCGAGCAGCGCCAGCATGGTCGGCAGCAGGACGGTCGCGCCGAACACGGCGACGAGCACGGTGGCGATGCCGGCCAGGCCGATGGTGCGCAGGAACATCTGCGGGAACAGCAGCAGCCCGCCGAGCGCCGCCGACACCGTCACGCCGGAGACGATGATGGTGCGTCCCGCCGTGGCCAGGGTGCGGGCGAGCGCGGCCTGCCGGATCGGGGCCAGTGTCCTGCGGTAGGCCTTCTTGGCGGCGCGGCGTTCGCGGCGGCCGCCGGCGGTCTTCCACGGTTTGCCGTCGGGGACGCCGCGTTCGGCCATGCCGCGCGCCAGCTCCTCCCGGAACCGGGACACCACGAACAGCGAGTAGTCGATGGCCAGCCCGACGCCCATCATCGTGACGACCTCCAGCGCGAAGGACGTCACGTCGGTGACGTAGGTGACGGCGTGCAGCACCGCCAGGCCGCCGACGATGGAGAACAGCGCCACCGCCATCGGCAGCAGGGACGCGGTGATCGCGCCGAACAGCAGCAGCAGGAGGACCAGCAGCGGCAGCGCCGTGATGGTCTCGGCGCGCACGATGTCGGCCACCACCTGCTCGCCGAACTCCAGGCCGAGCGGGACGTTGCCGCCCAGCCGGGTGTCCAGGCCGGGTGCGTTCAGCCGGTCCTTGATGGCGTCGTAGTTGCGCGCCTTGGCGGCGTCGTCCGCGCCGCGCAGCTTGATGGCGACGAACGTCTGGTGCCGGTCGCGGGAGGCGAACGAGGCGGCGTCGCGGCCCTCGAACGACCAGTACGACATCTGCTCGGCCACCCGGTCGGTGGGCAGCCGGGCGACGGTGGTGACCACGGCGGCCATGTACCGGGGGTCGTCCACGGTCATGGTGTCGCTGCGGTACAGGACGAGCACGTCGGGGTTGGTGCTGCCGAAGTAGGTGGCGCCCAGCTTGGCGACCAGGGTGGACGGCGCCTTGGGGTCCTCGAAGCCGCCCTGCTTGAACCGCTCGAACACGCCCAGGCCCCAGGCGCCGGCCAGTGCGGTGCCCAGCAGGATCAGCACCAGGCAGGTCCAGCGCCGTCGGTGGATGACACGCCCCAGCCCGGCGAGCATGGTCCTCCCGTGTTGTCGGGGCCGCCGGTTGCGCTCCGGCGGCCGTGGCCCCGTCCGGTGGCGGCCAAGGCCGAGGCTAACCGTCCTTGCGGCGCGACTCCAGCCGCTGCCGGGTGGTGGGCAGCGCGCCGTCCAGGTACCGCTGCCGCGTGGCGGAGCGGGCGATCTTGCCGCTGGAGGTGCGGACGACCGCGCCCGGCTCGACCAGCAGGAAGTCGTGCACGCTCATCTCGTGTTCGACGTTGACGGCGGCGCGCACGGCGTTCTCCACCTCGTCCAGGTCCAGCCGGGCCAGCGGGACGCGGCGGTTGCGTTCGGCCACCACCACCAGCAGCTCCCCGGAGTCGTCGCCCTGGACGGAGAACGCCGCGACGTGGTCGGGCCGGATGGCGTTGTGCGCCTCCTGCGCGGTGACCTCGATGTCCTGCGGGTAGTGGTTGCGGCCGTCGACGATGATGAGGTCCTTGATGCGGCCCGTCACGTACAGCCGGCCCTCGTGGACGACGCCGTAGTCGCCGGTGCGCAGCCACGGCCCGGCGGGCAGGCCGCCCGGTTCGGCCAGCTCGCCGCCGAAGGTCTCCCGGGTGCGTTCGGGGTTGCGCCAGTAGCCGCGCGCGGTGTTGGGGCCGTGCACCCATATTTCGCCGACCCGCCCGTCCGGCTGTTCGCGCCGGGTCTCCGGGTCGACGATCGCGACGAGCTGCCCGACGGGCCCTCCGCACGACACCAGCGCCGCGGCGCGGTCGGAGCCCTCGGCGCAGGCGACCAGCTCGCCGCGCGTGAGGGCCTCCCGGTCGGCGTGGACGATGGTGGGCGGGGTGTCGTCGGCGTTGGCGGACACGAACACCGTCGCCTCGGCCAGCCCGTATCCCGGAGCCTGCGCGCCCGGCCGCAGCCCCGCCGGGCCGAACGTGTCGGCGAACATCGACAGTGTGGACGTGCGGATCGGCTCGGCCCCGTTCAGGCAGGTCACCAGGCCGGACAGGTCCAGCCCGGCGAGCCGTTCGGGGGTGGCCTGGGACGCCACGTACTCGTAGGCGAAGTTCGGCCCGGCCGTGTAGACGTTCTTGCTGGGCCGTTCGGCGATCAGCTCCAGCCAGCGCATCGGGTTCATGACGAACGACACGGGGTCGGTGTAGATGGCGTGGTCGCCGTTCACCATCGGCAGCGCCATCGTGGAGATCAGCCCCATGTCGTGGAACAGCGGCAGCCAGCTGACCAGCTCCGGCTGGGGCCGGTCGGGCGCCCAGCCCGCCCACAGCTGCGCCGCGTTGGCGGTCACGTTGCCGTGGGTGATCTCCACCCCGGCGGGGCTGCGGGTCGAGCCGGAGGTGTACTGCAGGTAGGCCAGGTCGTCGAAGCCGATGGGCTCGTCGCGCCAGTCGGCGGCGAGCGCGTCGTCCACCTCGTCGGCGACGACGATCTCGCGGGGCCGCGGCACGTCGTTGTCGGCGAGGAACTTGTCCACGTGCGGCAGCGCGTCCCGCGAGGTGACGATCACGGCGGGCGCGGAGTCGGTGTAGGCGCCCAGCAGCCGCTCGGCGTGGCCGGGCAGGTCCGGGGAGAACAGCGGCACCGCCACCACGTGCGAGTACAGCGCGCCGAGCATCGTCATCATGTAGTCGAGCGTCTGCGGCAGCAGCAGGGCGGCGCGTTCGCCCGGCTCGGCGGCGGCGCGCAGCCGGGTCGCCATGGCGCGGGCGCGCCGGTGCGTGTCCGCCCACGTCGCGGTGACCTTCACGCCCGCGGGGTCGAGGGAGTAGTCGACGAAGGTGTAGGCGGGGGCGTCCGGCTTGTCCGCGGCCCACCGGGCGACCCGCTCGATCAGAGGGGTACGGCCCGAACCGCCGGGCGCCAGTTCGGGAAGCAGCGAGCCCAGTGCCATAGATCTTCTCCGGGGGAAGGGCCGCGTGCGGCGTCGGACGAAAGGTCCGGCCGGCTCCGCTGGTCCCGGCCGGCCTCCCGGCATCCGGCGCCCTCCGGTGGGGGGCACGCGGCGGTGATCGTGCAGCGCGAAGTTACCCGATGGTACAGAATAGTGAAACGCGTTCGCGGCACATTACCGCCGAAACGATTTGTCACGCCGATGACAAGCGGGATCACCGGCCCGTATGCGTTTCCCGGAAACGGTCACCCAGGGTGGCCGTCGCCCGTGCGGCGGGCGGCCCGCAGCGCCATGGACGCGATCAGGCGGCTGCGCAGCAGCGCCAGGCAGGTCGCCAGCCACAGCAGCGCCACCTCGGCGACCAGCACCATGCCGAACACGACGATCCAGGGCGTCCCCTTCTCCCCGTACAGGCCGGTCGGGGAGATCAGCGTCATGCCGTTGCCGGCCATCGGCAGGCGGCCGGCGGGCGGCGCCACGGCCGGTGCCGCGGGCGGCATGGGCGGCAGCGGCTGCCCCGCGCCCGGCGGCGGCACGGCGCCCGGCGGCGGCACGGCGCCCGGCGACCGGTTCGGGGCGCTGCCCGGCGCCTTGCTGGGCGCGGTGCTCGGCGCGGTGCCGGTGGTGCGCTGCGGGACGGGCACCAGTCCGGACGGCTTCTTCGACGGCTCGCGCCCGGCCTTCGACGTCGGCGATGCGTGCGGCACGGGCCGCGTGTGCTTTGCGGACGGCTTCTTCGGCTTTTTGGTCTTTTTGGGAGCGGCCGGGACGTCGCTTTTGTCGGCCTTCGGCCTCTGCTTGTCCTTCGGTCTCTGCTTGTCCTTCGGCCTGCCCTTGTTCTTGCGCGGCTTGTCCGGCTCCGGCGTCGGGCTCGTCGTGGCGGGCGCGCCCGGGGAGTCCAGTTCGGGCGGCGTCTTGGGCCCGTCCGGGGCCTTCGGCATCGCCGGAACCTTCGGCATCGGCGGCACATCGGCCGGGACGCCGACGGGCGGGGGCGCGATCCGCAGCCGGGACGGCCGGTCGGCGTTGCCCGCCGTCACCAGCACGGTGAGCGCGGGGAGGCGCGCCATGCGGAACGCGCGCGGGGCGTGGACGTCGACGCGCAGCCGCCGCGACCGGTCGACGTCCCCGAGCGCGCATCGCAGCCGCCGCTGCGCCGCCGTGCACCGCGCGGGAGGCCGTCCCCACGACAGCGGCGAGGGCGCGGACAGGCTCAGCCGCACGTTGCGGGCCGCGCCGCCGTGGGCGCGCACCGTGAAGACGTAGGTGTGGACGCGTTCGCGGGCGAGCGTCCGGGTGCCCGCCAGCGCCGCCGAGGCGGTCAGCCGCACGTCCCCGGCGTCCGCCTGCGGGCCGGTGAGCAGCACCGGAGGGACGGCCAGCGCCGCCCCGAGCGTCGCGACGCCCCACCGCCGGGCCCGGACGCGTCCGAACACGACACATTCGCCGGTAGGCACCCGCTCCCCCTTGTCTGCGGCCTCTTCCGCCCGGGGGGCGGCGCCGGTCGGCGCCGGGCTCAGAAGATTATTTCCAGGTGATCACTGCGGGTAACATACGCCGTCTCTTTCGCGCACCGAAATCGACTCTCCGTAGAATCGGACGGTCGCGAGAAAGGAGCCGCCGGTGGCGCAGGCCGGGAACGCCCGGGCGGGCGGTGCCCAGGCGGGGGGCGCCCAGGCCGTCCGCTCCCTGGAGCGCGCCTTCGAGCTGCTGGAGCACCTGGCCGACGCGGGCGGCGAGATGGCGCTGTCGGAGCTCACCGAGGTGTCCGGGCTGCCGATGCCGACGATCTACCGGCTGATGCGGACGCTGGTCAACCGCGGTTACGTCCGGCAGGAGCCGTCCAAGCGGTATGCCCTGGGTCCGCGCTTGATCCGGCTCGGCGAGGGCGCCAGCCGCCTGCTGGGCACGTGGGCGCGCCCGGTGCTGGCCCGGCTGGTGGACGAGGTCGGCGAGACCGCCAACATGGCGGTCTTGGAGGGCGATGAGGTCGTCTACGTGGCGCAGGCCCCGTCCCGGCACTCCATGCGGATGTTCACCGAGGTGGGGCGGCGCGTCCAGCCGCACTGCACGGGCGTGGGCAAGGCGCTGCTGTCGCTGCTGCCCGAGCCGACCGTGCGCGACATCCTCGCCCGCACCGGCATGGCGGCCCAGACGCCGCGCACCATCACCGACGCCGACGCGCTGGTGGCGGAGCTGGCGCGCGTGCGCGAACGCGGCTACGCGGTGGACGACGAGGAGCAGGAGGTCGGCGTGCGTTGCGTGGCCGTGCCGCTGCCCGGGGCGCCCACGCTGACGGCGATCTCGGTGTCGGGGCCGTCGGCGCGGCTGACCGCCGAGGCCGTCACCGACATCGTGCCGGTGATGCGCGCCGCGGCCGAACGCTTCATCCGAGAGCTCACCCCGTCGTGAGCGCCCGCCCGGTGCGGGCCGCTGGCCGATGCCGCTAGTCGATGCCGCTAGTCGACGACGTCGCCGACGATGACCGTCGGGCGTCCGCCGCGCTCCCATTCCAGATAGTCGCCCGCCGCCTTGACCAGCACGGCCGCCAGCCACAGCGCGACGCCCATGTCGTCGGTGAACCCGACGAGCGGCACAAGGATCTCGGGGATGGCGTCGAGCGGCGACAGGATGTAGACCAGCCCCACCGCCAGCAGGCCCAGGGTGCGGTACGGCAGCCCCTTGTACTCGCCGCGCAGGACGGCCTTGACCATGCGCGGCACGGCGCGCATCCGCGTCATGAGCCCGGGCGTGTCGGGGCCGAGCGTCTGGCTGTAAATGTGCCATGCCTGGCCCGCGGCCTCCGCTCTGCGTCTGCTGTTCACAGGCTCTCCCTCGTCCGACTCGTGTGGCCGGGGTGCGGGGCGCGGCCGACCGGACCCACCTGCCGCGCCGCCCTATTGGACGCCCGATTCGCCAGACTTGTTCCCCTGAGCCGTCTTCGCCCTCCTCACCAGGGGAACGCGACGCATGTCCCCGTGCCCGAGGTCGGTATTCCTCTCCTGGTGGAGGCGGTCATGTTACCAGAAGTGAGGAATTCATCACTGCGGCGTGCGAGCTACGGGGATTCGGCCGCATTATCCGCCGTCCGCTGCGAACATGATGTCGGGGAACCGTCTGGGTTGTGGGATGGGGCGCCGGCTCCCAACGCTCCGGCCCCCGGCGTTCCCGGCACGAGCCGGTCCACACGCCCGGCACAGTCGACACCCCCAGGAGCTGACACGAGCAGATGAGCGGCGACCGACCGTACCGCCCCGACGTCGGCCGGCCCATCTCCGGCACCGCCGACGGCATCGGCTACCTGGCCCTGCCGCCGACCGCGGTGGACGCCCGCCCGGCGGGCCCCACCCGGCTCATCGTGGCCTGGCCGGGCTTCGACCCGCCCCGCACCGCGCCCGCGCTGGCCGCCGCGCTGCCGCTGACCGGGGTGCCGACCTGGCGCGTCTACCTTGAACTGCCCGCCGTGGACGGCCGCCCGGCCGGCGGCCTCGACTCCGGCGCGCTGCTGACCTCCGAGGGCGTCGAGGCGTACGGGGCCGCGGTGGAGCAGGCCGCCGAGCGGCTGCCCGCCGTGCTGGCCGACCTGCGGCGCGACCTCGGCCTCGGCGACGGTCCGATCGGCCTGGCCGGGTTCTCCACCGGCGGCGCCGTCGCGCTGCTGACGCTGGCGCGCGACATCGTGCCGGTCACCGCCGCCGCGCTGGTCGCGCCCATCGTGGCGCCCGCGCACGCCGCCCGCTCCCTGGAGAAGCGCTCGGCCCGCGAACGCGACTGGAACGAGCGGGCCACCGCGCTGGCCGAACGGCTCGACCTCGGCGCCCGCGCCGGCGACATCGCCGCCCGGGACGCGGCCCTGCTGCTCGTCGCCGGCACCAAGGACCGCCTCGTTGCGCCCGGCGAGATCACCGCACTGCGCGACCTGCTGCGGCGGCGCGGCGCGGCGTCGGTGGAGGCGGCCACCTTCCGGATGGGGCACGCGCTGGCCGCCGAACCCGGCACCGAGGCGCGCCCGCCCACCACCGAGGCCGTGCGGGTGGACGGCGCGGTCACCGACTGGTTCCGCGACCGGCTCGCCGAGGTGACCCCGGACCTCGGCTCCGGCCAGGTCACCGCCGGCGCGGGGTCGCCGTCGCAGACGCTCCCGGACGTCGCGACGGCCTCAGGCGGCACCGACCCCACCCCGCCCGCAGCCGCACAAGGCGGCACGACTGGCGACGGTCCCGCCCCGGTGCGCTTCGAGGGCTCGAGAGTCTAAAGCCGCGCCCAGCGCACCCGAGCCCGGCGACCGGGGCGCCCTCGGCCGGTGACGTTCGGGGGCGTCCGGTGGACGCCCGGGTGTGTGCTCAGGTGCCGGCCAGTACCTCGTAGCGGATGGGGATCACCCCGGAGCCGGTGCCGCCGACCTTGGCCATCGCGGCCCGCGACAGGTCCAGGCAGCGGCCGCCGACGAACGGGCCGCGGTCGTTGATGCGCACGGTCACCGAACGGCCGTTGTACTTGTTGATCACACGGACCCTGGTGCCCATCGGCAAGGTCCGGTGCGCGGCGGTCAGCGCGTCGGGGTCGAACCGCTCGCCGCTGGCGGTCGTCTGCCCCTGCGAGTAGTAGGACGCCTCGCAAGAGCCGGTGCGCACGACCCGCGACCTGCGCTTCTTGGTTTTCTTCTTCTTTTTCTTCGCCTTGGTCCTGAGCGTGTTGCGCATGCCCGTGGACTCGGGCGCGTCCGGCGCCTTGGTCGGCGTGGGCGTCCCGGTGGGCTGCGACGGCTCGGGGGACGCGGACGGTGGGCCGGTGGATACGGACGGGTCGGGGGAGCGCGTCCCGCCGCGGCTGGCACGGTCGCCGGGGGCGGTGCGCGGCTGGTCCGGCTGCGGCGGTGTGTCCAACGCGGCGCCTGTGGCCCCGGAAGTGCGGCCGGCCGAGGCCAGCGCCCAGGCGCCCGCCGCGAGGACGGCGGCGGCGACGCCGAAGATGATGATGTTCCTGACGTGGCGTTTGAGGCGATGTTCGCCGGACTTGCCCACAGAGAATCCTTCGGTCGGGAACAGGACCCCGGACGCCCGGCGGGCCTTGGGCGCCGCCGTTCGGCGCGGCGGGCAGGCCGCGCGGACATCGTCACGTCACGGAATCCCCCGCCGCGCACGGTCGGCCCGTCCGGGGTGAACGGCCCCGCGGGCGCCTGCCGTGGGCCATCGGCGAGCCCCGGCTGACCGTGCGCCTGTATTCAGCGCCACCGCATCATCGCGGAAATCCGGCGTCCGGCAGGTGCGGCGCCGCACTCGCGCATCACGGATCCCTTGCGGACACCGCACACAAGTCCATGACCGTACGTTGAAATCCGTGGGAATCAACCGGTGGGCCGTTGTTTGTGGGGTTTGTCACGATGAGTTTTTGCCCGCTGGAGTCGATCACATACGCACCGTGATCAAATTACAGGATGGCCTTTATTGTCCTTTGGATGTCGATCTTGTGGGCGAAACCGGGGTTCCCCCGAAATGTTCACAAAAGGCGAACGGGGCGTCGCGCGATCGCGCGACGCCCCGTTCGGCGGGATCTGCTCAGCCGGCGGTGCGGAACTTGTCGAAGCCGGGCAGGCGCCAGTCTCCCTGCGTCTGCTCCTGCGCCGTCGGACTCGCGGCGGACGCCGACTTGACGGACGCCGCCTCCTGGCCGGACGCGGGCTTGGCAGCGGACGGCTTGGCAGCGGACGGCTTGGCGGCGGGCTTGGCGGCGGTCGACGGCCGCTGCGCGGTGCCCTGGTCGGCCTTCTGCTGCCGCTGGTTGCCGGCGGGCCTGCCCAGCAGGCCGGCCAGCAGCTGGCGCAGCACGCCGCCGGCGCCCGCCTCCGGCGCGGGCCCGTCGGCCTGGGCCTTGGTCGACGCCTCGGCCGGGCGGGCGGGCCGGGCCGACTTACCGGGCGTCCGCGCGAGGCGGCCGTTGACCGGCGCGAAGTCCCCGGTCAGTGCGGTGTCGGAGGCGAACCGGAACTCCGGCGCGTCCTCGCCGCTGGACGTGGCGACATGCTTGTTGCCGGAGCAGTCGCGCGAGGACTTGGGCTTTTTGGTGGTGGTGCCCGAGCCTTGCCCGGTGGTGCTGTTGTTCACCTTGCAGTCGCTCTTGACCTCGGCGAACTGCTCCTGGGTGTGGTCCAGGCCGGCGGACCTGGGCTTGGTCGCCGTGTGGTAGGCCCCCAGGGCGCGGCGCGCCGTGAATTGGACGTCCGCGTGCCCGCCGCCCTTGACGGACCGGGCCTTACCGCCCACCCCCAGCATGCCGTCGACCGCCGCAGAGGGCCCCTTGGCGACCTTCCCGACGGCGGGCGCCACCGACACGGGGGCGAACGTGTCGATGCCCTCCCGGACGGGACCGCCGACCGACCCCTGACCGGCCAGCACCCCCGGTGCGGCGGCGACGGTCACGGCGGCGGCCACGGGGGCCAGTACCGCGCCCCTGAGCAGGCTCCTGACGGATCGATTCATACATCCCCCCGGCGTTTGGTCGTCTCGACCCTTTGCACGTGTGCGCGCCGCCGAACCGGTTCCTTTCACCGGACGCGGATTTCTGGCACACCGACGTACGGGGACGTTAATACGCCCCCGAGGGTCGCGGCACGAACCACCGGGTCGCTTGGCCAACGCGGAAGAAGATTTAGCGCAGCGATATACGCCGAATCGCAGCCCGTACGCGGTCTTGACCGTGCGGCGGAGAATCGTCCCGGCCGGTCATATCGGCCCGGCCGGGACGAAATACGGCCGCAAACACATTTCGCGCCCGGGCGGCTCCGGGGGGCGGCCGACCGATCCGAATCGGCGGGTCAGGACTCCCGGCCGAGGGCGATGGCCTCGTCGACCTCCTGCTTGCGGACGGCCAGCTCCTGCTCGTAACGCTCCCGGTCGACGGCGTCGGCGATCTCCTCGTCCTGACGCATCAGCGCGTCCAGATCGGCCTTGGCGTTGTCGAGGACGCCCATGTCGGCATAGGCGGACCGCACCTTCTCCCCCCACAGCCCGATGTCCTTTACACACGGGACGATCCGGCTGAACAACAGGGACTGGTACAGCGTGTACATCTCGGATTTCTCGACGTACTCCATGCACTCGTCCACGGGCAGGCCGAGGTTCTCGACCACCTCGCGGCCCTTGAACCGGTCGCGCATGAGGTAGCAGCCCTCGACGACGAACTCCTCGCGTTCGGCCCGCTCCTTCTCGGTGAGCTCGGCGTAGTAGTCCTTGAGCGCCAGGCGGCCGAACGCCACGTGCCGGGCCTCGTCCTGCATGACGTACGCCAGCAGCTGCTTGACCAGCGGGTTGGTCGCCATGTCCCGGTAGACGCCGAACGCGGCCAGCGCCAGCCCCTCGATGAGCACCTGCATGCCGAGGTACGGCAGGTCCCAGCGGCTGTCCTCCAGCGATTCGGCGAGCAGCTTGGCCAGGTCCTGGTTGATCGGGTAGTACATGCCGATCTTCTCGTTCAGGAACCGGGTGTACAGCTCGACGTGGCGCGCCTCGTCCATGGTCTGGGTGGCGGCGTAGAACTTGGAGTCCAGGTCGGGCACGGTCTGCACGATGCGGGCCGAGACGTTCAGCGCGCCCTGCTCACCGTGCAGGAACTGGCTGAACAGCCAGGAGCCCTGGTGGCGGCCGTACTCCTGGCGCTCCTTCTCGGTCATCCGGTCCCAGATGCGCGAGCCGAACAGCGGGTTGAACTGCTCGGGCAGGCCGACCACGTTGTTCGGGTCGACCTCCAGGTCCCAGTCGATGCGCTTCTGCGCGTCCCACTGCTTGTCCTTGCCCTTCTGGTACAGGCTGAGCAGCCGGTCGCGGCCGTCGTCGTACTCCCAGGTGAAGCGGGTGTCACCGGACATCGGGACGTTCCACGTCTCCTGGGGGACGGGGGTGGTGTAGAAGTCGAACGAAGTCACCGGGGTGCCTCCTCGGGCGTCGACGCCGCTGCCGCGACGCGAGGGGTTGTACCGCGAGCCTGGTACCGCCCACGCGCTTTACATCACTTCGTAACATGTAAAGCCCGCGAAGGCCATACCCCCGCGGCCGCGCACCGCGCCGCGGACGACCGGGGCACTACGATCGAAGACGTGCTCCGCCAGGTCGCCGCGCCGCTGCTCGGCATGGCGCTGACGCTGACCGCCTGCTCGGTGAACGGGTCGCGCGGCGCGTCGTCCGGGCGCCCGCCGACGAGCGCGGGCGGCACCGCCGCGGCGGCCGCCCCGAGCGCGGGGTGCAGGCGGACGCCCACCGCCACCAGCGGCCGGTACCGCTTCGGCGGGCGTTCGTACCTGCTGACGCTGCCGCGCTCCCGCGGCCGCACACCCGTCCCGCTGGTCCTCGACCTGCACGGACTGCGCTCCAACGGCTTTCAGGAGGCCGTTTACAGCCGGGTCGCGAGCCTGGGCGCGGCGCGCGGGTTCGCCGTCGTGGAACCGAACGGCGCGACCCAGCCCCGGGGCTGGCGGCTGCCCGGCATGGCGGACGGCACGGCGGACATCCGCTACATCCGCGACCTGCTCGACCACCTGGAGGGCACGCTGTGCGTGGACACGCGGCGCGAGTTCGCCACCGGGTTCTCCAACGGCGCGGGCATGTCGGCTGCGCTGGTGTGCGGGCTCGGCGGACGCCTGGCGGCCGTGGCGCCGGTGGCGGGCCTGAACCTGACGCGCCCGTGCGGCAACCCCCGGCCCACCACGATGCTCGTCTTCCACGGCACGGCCGACCCGATCGTCCCGTACGGCGGCGGCGCCCCGTACAAGGGCAACGTGGCGCGCGTCCCGGGCTGGATGCGCCCGGCGGGCGGCGGTTCGCTCGTCCTGCCGTCCGTGCGCGACCAGGTCGATCGCTGGGCGCGGTCGTTCGGCTGCGGACGCACCTCCCGGCGGCAGGCGGCCACGGGCGTCACCCTGGTGAGCCGCACCGGATGCCGAGACAGCGCCCGGGTGGACTTCTACACCGTGGCCGGCGGCGGCCACAGCTGGCCGGGCTCCCCCTCACTGGGCGCCGGCCCCAGCACCACGCGAATCGACGCAACCCGGATCATGCTGAACACGTTCGCCACGACAAGCTCCCGCCGAACGGACACAGCCGCAGACCACCCCGCACCACGCCCCGGCCAATAACCGCACACAACCCAGCACGAAAGACACCGGGCCGGCACCACCGCCCCGCCCCCGCAGAGCACCCGACACCGCGCCCCGGGCAACGACCGAACGGTCGGCCCGGTGCGAGGCGCCAGGGCCGGCAGCGGCCTGCGCACGGCGCCCCACGCCACGACCCCGACGATGGCTGAACACCGACCCGACGCCCGACGCCGGGCCCGCAGCGGCCGGCACACGTCCCCGCGGAGCGTCCGACGCACGGTTCCGGCAGCGACCCGCGCAGTCCTTGCGGGGCGCGGATCAGCGGTCGCTGATGTGGTGGGCGAGGTAGGCGTGAATCATCCGCTCGGCCTCGGCGACGATGGCCGGGTCGCCGTCGGGATCGCGGCGGAAGGCCATCTTGAGCACCGCATCGCCGGCCTCCACGGAGATGGCCAGCGCGCGGGCCAGCTCCGGGGTGTCGGCGACGCCGAACCGCTCCACGATCAGGGCGCGCAGCCGGTCGGCCACCACCGAGTTGTTGTCGGCGGCGGCGTCCAGCAGGTTGACGTCGGCGACGTCGCCGAAGCGCAGCACCCGGAAGCCGGGCACGGTGCGGTGCATGTCCACGAAGATTTCGATGACGGCGCCGACCGTGTCGGACCAGTGGTCGAAGTCGCCCTCGGCCAGCCGCCGGGAGACCCGCTCGCCGAACCGGTCCAGGTTGCGCAGGGCCAGCGCCTGCGCCACGGCCCGCTTATCGGGGAAGAACTGGTACACCGAGCCGATCGCCACCTCGGCGCGTTGGGCGATGCGCGTGGTGGTCAGTCCGTCATAGCCGTCCTCGTCCAGGATTTCGGCGCAGGCGTCGAGCATGCGCTGCACGCGTTCGGCACTGCGGCGTTGGGCGGGACGGCGGCGCAACGGCGTACGAAGCTCGGTCACCCGACCATTGTCTCCTGTGCGGAGCGGGTGCCGCACCGCTACGCGTGCCCGTCCGGACCAGCCGTTTCCGCCGGACGCGGACGTCTGGTGGACGGAACGTCCAACCCCTACGATCCGAACAATATTCGCGTTTGACCAGGGGGTGGCGATGGGGCTTCCGGACGGGTTCCAGTGGGGCGTGGCGACCTCCGCGTACCAGATCGAAGGCGCCGTCGACGAGGACGGCCGCGGCCCGTCGACCTGGGACGCGTTCTGCCGCGAACCCGGCCGGGTCCGCGACGGCCACACCGGCGACGTCGCCTGCGACCACTACCACCGCTGGCCCGAGGACGTGCGGCTGCTCGCCGGCCTCGGTGTGGACGCCTACCGGTTCTCGATCGCGTGGCCGCGCGTGCAGCCCACCGGACGCGGCCCCGCCAACCCCGTCGGCCTGGACTTCTACGACCGTCTCGTGGACGCCCTGCTGGACCGCGGCATCGCCCCCGCCGCCACCCTCTACCACTGGGACCTGCCCCAGCCGCTGGAGGACGACGGCGGCTGGATGAACCGCGACACCGCCTACCGGTTCGCCGAGTACGCCTACCTGGCCGCCGAACGCCTCGCCGACCGGGTGTCGATGTGGATCACGCTGAACGAGCCCGTCGTCGTCACCGCGTACAGCTACGCGCGTGGCCTGTACGCGCCGGGCCGGGCGCTCGGCATGGCCGCCCTGCCCACCGCGCATCACCAGCTGCTCGGCCACGGCCTGGCGGTCACCGCGCTGCGCGGACGCGGCGCCCGCGCGGTCGGCATCACCAACCACTACTCGCCCGCGCGGCCCGCCGACCCGTCCTCCCCGGGCGACCGAGCCGCCGCCGACACCTTCGACGCGCTGCTGAACCGCCTGTTCACCGACCCCGTCCTGCTCGGCCGCCTCCCCGACCCGGCGGCCGACGGCCTCGCCGCGCACATCCGCGACCAGGACCTGCCCGTCATCGCCGCGCCGATCGACTTTCTGGGCGTCAACTACTACCAGCCGACCTGGCTGCACGCCCCCGCCCCTGATGCGCCGCTGCCGTTCGACGAGGCGCCGCCTCCCGACGGGCATCCGGTCACCGGCATGGGCTGGCCGATCGCCCCGGACGGACTGCTGTCGCTGCTGCGCACGCTCAAGGAACGCTACGGGCCCGCACTGCCGCCGCTGTACGTCACCGAGAACGGCTGCTCGTTCTCCGACGAACCCGGCCCGGACGGACGCGTGGACGACGACGCCCGCATCGACTACCTGGACGCGCACATCGCGGCCGTGCGCACCGCGATCGACGAGGGCGTGGACGTCCGCGGCTACTTCGTGTGGTCGCTGCTCGACAACTTCGAATGGGCCGAGGGCTATCACCCGCGT
This sequence comes from Actinomadura sp. NBRC 104425, assembly GCF_030269545.1. Lineage (GTDB taxonomy): Bacteria > Actinomycetota > Actinomycetes > Streptosporangiales > Streptosporangiaceae > Spirillospora > Spirillospora keratinilytica. The sequence goes on from NZ_BSTN01000012.1 coordinate 105,070, forward strand.
TTCGGCCTCGTCCACGTCGACTACGCGACGCAGCGCCGGACTCCGAAGAAGTCCTACGCCTGGTACCGCGACCTGATCGCCGCCGCGCGCCGCGCCTGACCGGGACAGTTCCCGCCGGGCGCGGTCGTCCCCGGCCGGTGAGGGCCGCTCAGGGGGTGGCGGACAGGCCGGTGCAGCCGCGCAGACCGTTGTAGCGCTTGAGCTCCGCCGTCGCCGCCGCGCCCGTCAGCAGGCGCGGCAGCCCGGCGGAGATGCGGGCGGGCTTCCACTTCGCCGCGGTGATCCTGCCGTTCTCGGCCCGCAGCACCAGCACCCCCGAGTTGGCGGTCTGGCCGCGGGCGGACGAGAACACGAAGTTGCCCAGCCCGTAGTGGACGTACTTGCCCTCCATGAAGCCGCCGCCCAGCGGGATGTGCGCGTGCCCGCCGACGATCACGTCGGCACCCGCGTCGATGAGCTGCTTGGCCAGCTCCTTCTGCCGGGGCAGCGGGCACGGCTGCAGCTCGGCGCCCCAGTGCAGGTGGACGATGACCAGGTCGGCGCCCTTGCGGGCCTCGCGGACGGCGCGCACCATGCGCGGCACGTTCTTCGCCGACGCCAGGCCGCCCTTGGTGTCGGTGGCCGTCCACGCCGGGATCAGGTGGTCGTCCAGCACCTGGGTGGCGCCGACGATCGCCAGCCGGTTGCCCTTCACGGTGACCCGGTACGCGCGGTACGCCTCGTCGGCGTTGCGTCCGATGCCCACGGTGGGGAATCCGGTGCGGCGGATCGCCTGGAGGGAGTCGCGCAGGCCCGTCTCCATGAAGTCCATGCCGTGGTTGTTGGCCATGGAGGTGACGTCCACGCCCGCGGCCTTCAACGCGGTGAACGCCGACGCGGGGGCGCGGAAGGTGAACTGCTTGCCCGGCGCGGGCGTGCCGCGCGTCGTGATGGCCGTCTCCAGGTTCACCATCGCCAGGTCGGCGGCGCGCAGCGTCTTGGCGATGGGGCCGAGCGCGGTGGACGGCTGCGCCAGCCGCGCGCGCAGGTGGTCTTCGAAGTGCACGTCCCCGCCGAACGCCAGGGTGATCGGCTGCTTGGCCGCAGCTGCGGTGGACGGCGCCGCCGTACGGGACGCCGATGGCGGGGCGGATGTATTCCCCTCGGCCTCGGCCTCGTCGGACCGGCCGCCGCACGCCGTCAGGGCCAGCGCTCCCGCCATGACCGTCGCAAGCGCAGCGTACTTCCGTCTGATCACTGAACTCCCCCGTTCGCCGGCACAAGCATGCCACGGGTCCGGCGCGTGTTCCGGCGAGCGGTGCGGCCATATGCGGCTAATGGAGGATGTCGGGGAACGCGCCCTCGCTGTCGCTGCCGGCGCTGCCCGGGCCGCGGTTGAGGTTCAGCGTCCGGTCGACTTCGAGAATGCTGTCGTTCCCGCTGTCGGCGCCGGTGTTGTTGAAGACGACGACGCTCGGCGCGCAGTTGCAGACCACGTCGGCCGCCGCGGACGGCGCCGAGACGAGGGCGACGGCGCCCAGCAGCACCGCGCCGACCAGAACCTTGCCGATGACGTGCATGAGTACTCCTGTCGAGGTGAGGCGAGACCCGACCCGCCGGTCAGGCCGGGTACGCGGGTTCAGCGGGGCCCACCCGCCGGGGCCGAACGCGCCAGCCGCTGGGCCAGCCATGTGCAGACCAGCAACTGGAGTTGGTGGTAGAGCATCAGCGGCAGCACCGTGATGCCGACGACCGCGCCGGGGAACAGCACGGTGGCCATGGGCAGCCCGCTGGCCAGGCTCTTCTGCGAGCCGCAGAACAGGACCGCGACGCGGTCGCCGTGCGCGAAGCCCAGGCCGCGGGAGACCAGCGCCGAGCACGCCGGCACACACGCCAGCAGCCCGGCGACGACCGCAAGCAGCGCGGGCAGGTCCGCTGGAGCCACCCGGCCCCAGACGCCGCCGGTCACGCCCTTGCCGAACGCGGTGTAGACGGCCAGCACGATGACGGCACGGTCGAACATGGCCAGCCGCGCCGTCCACGCCTGCGCCCGCTCGTCCCCCAGCAGCCCGCGCGCCGCCTGCCCGGCCGCGAACGGCACCAGCAGCACGAGCACGGTGTCAACGACGACCGACAGCGGCAGGCCGCCGTCGCCCACCGAGAGCATCCCGGCCACCAGCACGGGTGTCAGCACAACGCCCAGCAGGTTGGACAGCGAGGCGCTGCAGATGGCGGCCGCCTCATTGCCGCGGGCCAGCGAGGTCAGCATGATCGAAGACTGGACGGTGGACGGCAGCACGCACAGGAACACCACGCCCGCGGCCAGCACGTCGGGCACCAGCGGCGCGCACCCGAACGCCAGCAACGGGAAGAGCCCGAAGGTGATCGCCAATATCACCCCGTGCAGCCGCCAGTCGCGCATGCTCGCCACCGCCCGCCGGGTGGGCAGCCGCACGCCGTACAGAAAGAACAGGCCGGTGATCGCCACGTCCACGCCCCGATCGAGCCATTCCGCCGCCTCACCACGGGCCGGAACCAGCGCAGCGGCCGCCACCGCCCCGAGAACGGCCGCGACGAACGGCTCGACCCGCACCCGCCGGACCACCGCCCCGACGAGTCTGTGCACCGCCCGGAACGACCGCGCCGAGCCGCTGCGGAGGGGGGTAGGGGCGGTCCTGGCCGTCCGGCGCGTGGCCACCCGCGTGGGGTGGGAGGTTGCGCGGGGGGCACGGTGAACTCTGGTTGGTCACATCGTCGACCCTGCGGTCTGCCTGGGCGACCGGAAGTCTCGGGAACGGTGACGGCTGATGTTCTTTTCGAGCAGGGCGAGGGCCTCCTGGACACCGACGGCGCCGGAGCCGTCGGCCACCTCGGGCAGCCGCCCCTCGTTGAGCTTGAGTTCGAGCAGCGCCTCGTCCATCGCGCGCTGCGCGGCGAACAGGCACGGCGTGCTGTAGATGGCCACGTCCACGCCGAGTTCGGCCAGCTCGGGCAGGGACAGGCGCGGAGAGCGACCGCCGGCGATCTGGTTGAACAGCAGCGGCTTGCCGCCGATGACCGCGCGGACCTTGTCGATCCAGTCGACGCTGCGCACGCCGTCGACCAGGATGACGTCGGCGTCGGTCTCGGCCAGCGCCCGGGCGCGGCGCAGGATCTCCTCCTCGGTGGTGGCGTCGGTGCGGGCCACCACGACCAGGTCGCGGCGGGTCTGCAGCACCAGCTCCAGCTTCTCCAGGTACTCCTCCAGCGGGAGGATGCGCTTGCCGTCGACGTGGCCGCAGCGGCGGGGCCGGGCCTGGTCCTCCAGGATCACCCCGGACGCGTCGGCCATCTCCAGCTGCTCGACGACGTGGCAGGCGACCTCCGGGTCGACGTAGCCGTCGTCGATGTCGACCAGCAGGTGGTGTCCGGGGAAGGCCAGGCGCAGCCGCTGGACGAAGGCCACCATGTCGGGCCAGGCGATGAACCCGATGTCGGGCAGGCCGTAGTGGGAGGCCGCGAACCCGAATCCGGAGACGAACATCCCGTCGTAGTGCTTGGCGGCGACGGACGCGGAGAACATGTCGAACACCCCGATCAGCGGGGTGGTGCCCTCCCCCTTGATGTCGCGCCGCAGTGCGGTTCCGTAGCCCATGGTCATGTTCCGTGACTTCTCCCTCCCGGCGTCTGCGCCCGATCGAGAACAGGTGGCGGCGCACATCGCGCACGACCGACCGGCGGTCGAGCTGCATCTTCATGTCGCCGCATGAATAGTCACTCATACGGAGCCGATGCTTACCAGTTACCGAGTGGATACAGAGAGTAAAAGAACATTTGCAAACTGTGGCCACCCCTTGCCCTTTCCTGTAGGCGGAGCGTCAGGGGGTGATTGTCGTTTTGCACGCCCCCGCCCACGCCGAGAAGCCCGTCGCGTACGGCGCTCCGGCGATGCCCGCTAGGGCATGTTTCGAACTCGGCCAGAGCCGTTCGTTGATGGCGGCGATATGGACGGTGGCCTGGTAGCGGACGCCGAGCTCGCCGAACCCGGACGGTCGGCCGCCGCGGACGCCGGGTCGGCGCCGGCGGTCGGCCTGATTCACAGATCGTGGCCGCGATGCCTCACTGCGTCCGGCGTGCGACATGCCGCCACTCATCACACTTCGAAACAGGTCCTAGCGCCCCGCCCACCCGACGGCGGACGGCCGACGCACTGACGAGACCACCGGCTCGCGCCGCCGACGACCTCTCCGACCACTCTCCGTGACCGCCGCCCGAAGGTGTCCGATTATGCAGATCAGGGCGGGACCGAGCAGCACCCCACAACTCTGGGGCTCCTCAAAGACTTGAATGATTCAGATTTAGCCGGGTATGTTGGCGGCATGACCGATCCCGCGTTCCAGACCGCCGCCGCCCAGCTGCGGCAGGCCGGCCTGCGGGTGACGGCCGCCAGGGTCGCGATCCTGGAGACCGTCCGGACCGGTGACCACCTCGGTGTCGAGGCCGTCGCCGGAGGCGTGCGCAAGCGCGTCGGGCATGTCTCCCTGCAGGCGGTGTACGAGGCCCTGCACGCGCTGACCGCGGCGGGACTGGTCCGCCGGATCGAACCGGCCGGCGGCCCGGCCCGGTTCGAGGGACGGGTCGGTGACAACCACCACCACCTGGTCTGCCGCCGGTGCGGAGCGGTCAGCGACGTCGACTGCGTCGTGGGACGCGCCCCGTGCCTGCGACCGTCCGACACCGCCGGATACGTGGTCGACGAAGCGGAGGTCACGTTCTGGGGGCTGTGCCCGGACTGCCGTGACAGGCTCGTGGACGACCTGTCCGACACCGCCCTGTCCGACACCGCCGCGGCGGTGTCACCGGGTGCACCGTCCACCGCCCGCGGATCCGAATAGCCAACGAGACACGGAGGAACCGCGTTCATGACCGACAGGCCCACCACCACGACCGACGCCGGCATCCCGGCGCCGAGCGACGAGCATTCGCAGTCCGTCGGGCCCAACGGCCCGCTGCTGCTGCAGGACCACTACCTGATCCAGAAGATGGCGCACTTCAACCGCGAACGCGTGCCCGAGCGGGTCGTGCACGCCAAGGGCGGCGGTGCGTACGGGGTCCTGGAGATCACCGAGGACGTCAGCCAGTTCACCAAGGCCAAGCTGTTCCAGAAGGGCGCCCGCACCGAATCGCTGGTGCGCTTCAGCAGCGTCGCGGGCGAGCTGGGCAGCGCGGACGCCGGACGCGACCCGCGCGGCTTTGCGATCAAGTTCTACACCGAGGACGGCAACTACGACCTCGTCGGCAACAACACCCCGATCTTCTTCATCCGGGACCCGCAGAAGTTCTCCGACTTCATCCACTCGCAGAAGCGGCGCGCCGACAACCACCTGCGCGACCACAACATGCAGTGGGACTTCTGGACGCTGTCGCCCGAGTCGGCCCACCAGGTCACCTTCCTGATGACCGACCGCGGCACCCCGGCCAGCTGGCGCCACATGAACGGGTACGGCTCGCACACGTTCCTCTGGTACAACGCCGCCGGCGACAAGTACTGGGTGAAGTACCACTTCAAGACCGACCAGGGCATCAAGAACTTCACCGCGGAGGAGGCCGACCGCCAGCCCCCGGACGTCCACATCAAGGACCTGTACGAGGCCGTCAAGCGGGGCGACTACCCGTCCTGGACCGTCCAGGTGCAGATCATGCCGTTCGAGGAGGCGGCCGACTACCGGTTCAACCCGTTCGACCTGACCAAGGTCTGGCCGCACGCGGACTACCCGCCGATCACCATCGGCAAGTGGACGCTCACCCGCAACCCGGAGAACTACTTCGCCGAGATCGAGCAGGCCGCGTTCGAACCGGCCAACTTCGTGCCCGGCATCGGCCCGTCCCCGGACAAGATGCTGCAGGGGCGGCTGTTCTCCTACCCCGACGCCCACCGCTACCGCATCGGCCCGAACTACCTGCAGCTGCCGGTCAACCGGCCGAAGACCGAGGTGCACTCGTACAACTTCGACGGCCCGATGGCGTACCGGAACCCGAAGGACCCGGTGTACGCGCCGAACTCCTTCGGCGGCCCGGTCGCCGACCCCGAGCTGTGGAAGGGCGAGTCCTACGAGGTGGCGGGCGAGATCGTGCGCAGCGCCTACACCCTGCACCGCGAGGACGACGACTACGTCCAGCCGCGCGCCCTGTGGGAGAAGGTGCTGTCGGACGTCGACCGCGACCACCTGGTGAGCAACATCGTCGGCCACGCCTCGGCGCCCGAGGTCACCGCCGACATGAAGAAGCGCATCGTGGAGTACTGGCGCAACGTCCACAAGGACCTCGGCGACCGCGTCGCCGCGGGCCTGGGCGTCAACGGCTCCTGAGCACGCCATCCCCTCCCGGATCGAGGCAGGGGCGGCTCCCGCACTCGGGGCCGCCCCTGCCTCTTCTTCACGCGGACACCGAACAGACACATACCGCCGGACAGCGCACACGTGTCCGACCGGCCCTACCGCAACAGCGGCCAGGCGCGCCCGCTTCTGGCGGCTGGGCGGCAGCCCCCCGCCCACACCAGGTCGGCGCCCCGTGCCGGGCCTGTGGTGGCGGTAACCACCACAGACTCGGCCAGCACATCCCCGCCAGGCTGCGTCCCCAGCAGCCACACCACACCCTGCCGCAACGGCGGCCAAGCGTGAGTCATGCTGCCCACCACTGCCAGCCCAGGCGAAGCCGTGGCCGCCACACAGCAAGACCGCCACCACAGGTTCGGCGGGCGCATCCCTCTGGAAAGCACACACGGTGGCCGCAATCGTCGGGCCGACTCTGCCACAGCAGCGGCAAGGTGTGGGAGCGCGACCCGCCTGCCGCCACCGGCCCAGGCGAGGCGGTGGCCGCCGCACCGCGAGGACGCCGCACCGGTCGCTCACGCGGGCGTGTCTCGCACCCTGGGGGCGGTCATCGCTGGCCGGGGGCCAGTTCGTAGGGCGGGGTGTGGGTTTCGACTCCGTCCGGTTCCGGTTGCGGGGGCAGGCCGGCGGTCGCCGCCGGGGTCCGGGCGGGCTGCCCGGCGGGCGCGGCGCCGGCGAACGCCTTGGCGAAGGACTGCAGGGCGGCCGTCATCTCGCTGGGGACGACGAAGAACGTGCTGCCCTCCCCCTGCGCCAGCTTCGGCAGCATCTGCAGGTACTGGTAGGCCAGCAGCTTGGGATCGGCGTCGTTGTCGTGGACGGACCGGAACACCCGCTCCACCGCGATGGCCTGTCCCTCGGCCTCCAGGACGGCCGACCGCTTGGCGCCCTCGGCCTTGAGAATCGCCGCCTGCTTCTCCCCCTCCGCGGTGAGGATCTTGGATTGCCGGATGCCCTCGGCGGTCAGGATCGTGGCGCGCCGCTCCCGTTCGGCGCGCATCTGCTTCTCCATGGCGTCCTTGATCGTCACCGGCGGTTCGATCGCCTTGATCTCCACGCGGGTGACCCGGATGCCCCACTTGCCGGAGGCGTCGTCCAGCACCCCGCGCAGCGCGGTGTTGATCCGGTCCCGGGAGGTCAGCGTCTCCTCCAGGTCCAGGGTGCCGATGACGTTGCGCAGCGTGGTGGCGGTGAGCTGCTCGATCGCCTTGATGTAGTCGACGATCTCGTAGTCGGCCGCGCGCGGGTCGGTGACCTGGAAGAACAGCACGGTGTCGATGTGCACCACCACGTTGTCCTCGGTGATCACCGGTTGCCCCTTGAACGAGACCACCTGTTCGCGCAGGTCGATCAGGGGCTTGACCCGGTCCACGAACGGGACGACGAAGCTGATCCCCGGCTGGAGCGTGCGGTGATAGCGGCCGAGCCGCTCCACGTTGCGCGCCCTGGCCTGCGGGATGATCCACATCGACCGCATCACCGTGATGCCCAGCACCAGCACCCCGGCGATCACCACCACCAGGAGCGCCAGGGCGATGTCGGTCATGACGTCTCCTTCCCGGTCCCCCTGTCAGCCGCCGTCTCCCCGGCGGTGTCACGTCCCCCCGGGCCGCCGGTCGTCGTGGGGTAGAGGAGGGCCGTGGCTCCCTCGATGGCCAGGACGTCGGCGGTGGCGCCGGCGGGGATGACCGCGGCCGGGTCGTAGGGGCGGGCCGACCACTCCTCGCCGCCGATGCGCACCCGGCCGCCCGTGCGGCTGACCTCGGTAAGCGTGTACGCCTCGCGGCCGACCAGGGCGGCGGTGCCGGAGCGCAGCGGGGGCGGCTGCCGGACGTGCCGGCGCACCACCGGGCGGACGACCACCAGCCCGGCGACCGAGACGACGGCGAACACCGCGGCCTGGGCGCCCGCCGGCAGCCCGAGTGCGCCGGTCAGGCCCGCGACCAGGGCGGCGACGGCCAGCAGGCCGAGCGCCAGCGTGAGCGTGAGCAGTTCGGCGATCCCGAGCAGCGCGGCGGCCAGCAGCCAGATGACCCACGCCTCCATCGCAACCACCTTGTTGCGCTCGAAGTCCTATTTGTCACGGTATCTCCGATTAGTTCCCCGGGGCCATGGGGGGCGCTGCCGGGCTTTCGCATGTCCGGCGCGTCCGGAACGGGGGTTTAGGTCCCACTACCGCCAGGTACGTAAGAGTGACCGCGCGGGCCGCGGCAGATCGTGGACGGCCGGAGAGCGCCCAGGGTGGCCGCGGATGACCGGGGGGACTACTGTCGCAGACGGGCGAGCCGCGAGGCCGATTCGGGACCGCGTACCCGAGGAGGGACATGAACCGACGGGCGAGCAACATCTTCCGGCGCGGCCCCCGGCCGTCGGTCCGGTCGCACCCTGTGGAGATGGTGGAGGGCCTGGAGCACGCCAGCGCCCTGGACCGCGTCATCCGCGGCGTGTCCACCGTCGTACGGCGGACACTGCGCCCCGGCCCGGCCAAAGACCTGCTGCACGGGGTCCCGTTCGGCCACCCGGCCCATCCGCCGCTGACCGACCTGCCGATGGGCTGCTGGATGTCGGCCGCCGTGCTGGACCTGATGCCCCCGGCCGCCGGCACGCAGCGCGCATCCCGGGCGCTGGTCGCGGCGGGTCTGTCCACGGCTGTGCCGACCGCGCTGACCGGGCTGGCCGACTGGTCGGTGCTGCACCGCGAGCAGCAGCGGGTCGGTGTGGTGCACGCGGTGAGCACGGCGACGGCGACGGCCCTGTACGCGGCGTCGCTGGTGGCGCGCCGGCGGGGCCGGGAGGTCGTCGGGCGGACGCTCGGGTTCGTCGGGCTGACCGCACTGCTGGCCGGCGGCTACCTCGGGGGGCACCTGGCGTTCCGCCAGGCCGCCGGGGCCAGTCACGCCGACCAGATCGCGCACCTGGTGCCGCTGGGCTGGCACGACCTGTGCCCGGTGACAGAGCTGCCGGACGGGTGGCCGGTGCTGCGCCGCCTGGGCTACATCAGCCTGTTCGTCCTGCGCGAGGGCGACGACATCCACGTCCTGGCCGACCGCTGCAGTCACCTGGCGGGGCCGCTGCACCAGGGCCGCATCATCACCGACGACAAGGCCGAGACCTGTGTCGTCTGCCCCTGGCACGGCAGCACGTTCCGGGTGCGCGACGGCTCGGTCGTGCGGGGCCCGGCCACAGGACGCCAGCCCGCCTTCGAGTCCCGAGTGACAGAAGGCACCGTCCAAGTACGCGCCATCCCGTAACCCACCCCACACGCCACAGAACTCCCACAGCCGGGCGATGTCCCGGTGGCCGTCGGCGGGCCCCCAACCGCCGACGACGAAAAGCGTCTTGATGACGGCCGTCGCGATACGGCCGCAGCGCATGACATGGGTGCTCGCGGAAGTCTCAGAACGGGGACCTGTGGCGGCCGACGTAACGGGGCCTCCGGCGGTCGGCGACCACCAGCACCGCGGCTCCGGCCGGCAGACCGAAGCCGACCGCGGCGACCAGCACGATCGCGAAAGTCAGCATCGGCCGTCCCCCTCGCCGCGCAGGTAGGCGCGCCGCCGCTCGACGGCCTTCGCGTCGCCCGTCTTCATCGGGAGCCGCGCCCACAGCGCATCGAGGCGCCGCGTCTCGCGGATGCAGGCGGCGCGGTCCGGCCCGAAGGCGCGCAGCTCCACTCCCACCGCGAGTTCGCCGGGGGTCGGAGGCTGCGTGAGACTCGCGGTCCAGTACCCGCCTTCCTCGACGTACTCCGGCTCACTCCAGCGCCGGGACACGCCAGACGTAGCATTGCGGTCCAAGGTCGGTCGCCTCCCTACAAGGCGGTCGATCCAGGCCCCGCACGGCGGTCGCGTCGCCGTGTCGGGGCCGTCTTTGTGTACCCAGTGTTCTGCTCCGTTATACGTCATGCTAGTGCGGACAGCCCATTATGGCTCGTCTAGCACGTCCTATTACGTTCTAACCTGGCTAGGTGGGACGGCTCGACTTCGACCAAGATCCGCGGCCTATCTACGTGCAGATTGCCGACGATCTATGGCAACGCGTCGCGGCCGGGGAACTTGGGCCGCGCCTGCCCAGCGTTCGGGCAATAGGAAGCGAATACGACGTAGCTCACGCAACTGCCGCGCATGCGGTTCAAGAACTCGTACGGCGCGGGCAGGCCATCACCACACCCGGGCGGGGCACGTGGGCGGTTCGTGATTGAGCCGCGCTACACGAGACCCGCTTACAAGAAGAGCTCCCGGGCGGTGATACGTCGCTCATCGGGTCGCGGGCTCGACGCCTCGACCGGAACCGTCCGCCGCTCCAGGCGCGTCAGGATGGACACCAGCTCGGCGAAGTCAGCCGCCTCGACCAGCCGGTCGCGTCCGGCCCGGTCTTTCACCAGGCTCCACAGACTGCCGGTGTAGCGGCCGTACCACAACAGCACCCCGGTGAATCGGGCGCGCAGTTCGGCGAGCGTCCACTCGATGTGGATCACCCACCATGGCGGCCCGGGCGCCAACGTGTTCATCGGTCGTACCTCCGGCGAGGTCGTCTCGGCGACGCCACTGCGGCATCGACACTTTGGTGACTGTGAGTGAACACGCGGTACACATGCCGCCACCAGAGGCACAATGAGGAGCAGGGGGGGAGCACGCCGGAGCACGACGAGCCGAGAGGCATGCGATGACCACCGCCGACGAGCGGCGCCGCATCGGCGCCCTCCTCCAGAGCGAGCGCAGACGCCGCCGCTGGTCCAAACCCGACATGGCCCGACGCCTCGCCGCGCACGTCCCCGACCAATGCCCCGACCGGGAAACCCTGATCTCCTACATCAAACGCTGGGAAGCAGGAAAAGTCAGCATCAGCGAGCGCTACCAATTCGCCTACGCCGCCGCATTCGACATGGACATAGAGGAGCTGTTCGGGCGGCAAGCGGCTGCCGGACCACCGGACGAACTCGCCGCCGCGGGCGCGCTTGGCCCGCCCAACTCGAACGGCCGTCCAGCCGACATGGAATACGTGGCGAATCTCCGGGAGACAGGTCAAACGCTCGTCAAGCTGGATACCGTCTACGGCGGCGATGAAGTATTCCCGCTGGCGCTGCGCGTCTTTCGCGATGCCCGCCGGAAACTCGCCGTCGGAGCATATGAGCCCAAGGTGGAGCGAGACCTTGTCGCGGCGACCGGGGAGGTCGGCGAGATCGCCGCGTGGCTGGCATACGATGCGGATCGGCAAGCCGAGTCACGGCAGATCATCCTTGAGGCGTTGCTGCTGTCCCGGCAGGCCGGGGACCGCAACATGGAGCTGTTCGAGCTCGCCCACTTGTCCATGCAGTCGGTGTATCTCGGCCACCCGGCGGAAGCACTGCGGATCGCAGACGGGCTTCTCGGAGCCCAGCACCTCGCGCCGCGCGTAGCGGCAGTGCTCAACATCCGGCGGGGCAGGGCGCTGGCGCAACTCGGCGACCGGAATGGCGCTTTCGACGCCATCGGCAGCGCACGGTCGGCCATCGCGGGCGGTATCAGTGAACGCGATCCCTACTGGACATGGTGGGTCACCGAAACGGAGGTCGCATGGCATCAGGGGATGGCCCATGCCGAACTCGGCGACTGGGGAGCCGCCATCCCTCTGCTCCATGAAACGGTCGAAGGGCGCGCGGCCTTCCAACGTGCCCTGTACAACGATCGCGCCCACCTATTGAACGCCCTGGTCCATGCCGCCTCATGGGCGGACGCCGAACAGGTCATCGGCGATATCTCCGCCCAGGTCGGCGAGGTGGGTTCGAGCCGTACCACCAATCTGCTCCGCCGCATCGTTCGCCATATAGGTGATGCGGACGCACCGTCCACGGTCTCGGACATCGCGCATGACCTCTTGGGGCGTCTGGATGAGCAACCGCACTGAGAGCCGCACATACGCAATCGACTGCCTGCAAAGCGGACACGCACTGCCCATGCTCGTAGCGAACCCACCGGGAGACATGCGATGACCACCGCCGACGAGCGGCGCCGCATCGGCGCCCTCCTCCAGAGCGAGCGCAGACGCCGCCGCTGGTCCAAACCCGACATGGCCCGGCGCCTCGCCGCGCACGTCCCCGACCAATGCCCCGACCGGGAAACCCTGATCTTCTACATCAAACGCTGGGAAGCAGAAAAAGTCAGCATCAGCGAGCGCTACCAATTCGCCTACGCCGCCGCATTCGACATGGACATAGAGCAGCTCTTCGACCAGAAGGCGGCTACCGGTCCTGACCTGGACGTCCTACGCCTATCGCACTCCAACGGACGTCCGGCCGACATGGAATACGTGGAGTCTCTCCGGGAGACGAACCAGGCACTTGTACGACTGGACGCTCTCCACGGAGCGTCCGATGTGTTCCCTTTGGCCGCGCGTGTCTTCCGCACGGCGGACCAGAAAATCGCCACCGGTGCCTACGTGGCCAAGGTCGAGCGCGATCTCATGGCCGCAGCCGGAGAGACGGGCGAGATCGCCGCGTGGCTGGCGTACGATGCCGACGACCAGGCCGTGTCACGGCAGATCATTCGTGAGGCGCTCGAGCTGTCCCGGGCCGTCGGCGACCGCGACATGGAGCTGTTCGAGCTGGGTCATCTCGCCATGCCGTCCTTGCACCAGCGTCGGCCTGCCGAGGCGCTGAGAATCGCGAACCGGGCACTGGCGGAGAAGCTGCCCGCCCGTGTCAGCGCGATGTTCGAGATCCGCAAGGGTCGAGCGCTCGCCCAACTAGGCGACGAATCGTCCGCCCTCGCCTCGTTCGCCAAGGCGAGGAGCACCCTGTCGGAGAGCATCGGCCCGCGCGATCCGCAATGGACGTGGTGGCTGGACGAAACCGAGCTGACCCGGCACATGGCGACGGCACACGCACAACTCGGCCAGTGGAACCGTACCGTTCCGCTACGTGAGCAGGTGGTGCTGGCCTGCCGGGGCGAATACCTGTATGGAAAGCTCGACCTTGCCCAGCTACTCGAAAGCTTGATACAGGTGCGCGATTGGACGCGCGCCGAGGAAGTGATCGCCGACATCGCGGGCATCGCGGACGCGATCGCGCCCGGACGTACCGCGAACCTTTTGCGGCGGCTCTTCGCCCAGATCGGCCGTGCGGAAGGCGTCCCCTCGACCGTCTCCGACGCCGCCGCCCACCTGCGCGGGCTCATGGAGAGCACCGCATCCCGAGCGGCGCCGCGCTGACCAGGGCGCGTCGGCACAGCGCCGCCGAGCCGGGCGATGGCCGCGCCAGGCGTCGCGGGCGGTCAGGAGTCTGCGCGTTCGTAGGTCAGGTGGACGACGCCGTTGCCGAAGGTCTTGGAGTCGGCCAGGCGGAGAGGGACCTGGGGTGCCGTCGTCGAAGAGGCGCTTGCCGCTGCCGACCATGATCGGGTGCACGGCACCGTGGCGAGGGGGGCGCTCCTCGACCCGCGTCGCGGCGGCGCCGGTGCTCAGGATCCGTCGCCCCAAAGCTTGCGGACCGTTTCGAAGACCTTCTGGTTGTGGGAGATCTCGACGACGTTGCCGTCGGGGTCCTTCAACGCGCAGATGTAGCCGACGGGGCCGGGCATGTCGCGGGGCTCCCAGTGCAGGCAGCCCATCTCGCGGGCGCGTTCGGCCATGGCGTCCACGTCGCCGCGTTCGGGGACCTCGATGCCGATGTGCGCGAATGGCTGGAGCAGCCCCTGCGGCTTCCCCCTGCCCTTGTTGAAGGACACCAGCACCAGCACGAACGGCGTCTCGGCCTGGCCCTCGTTGGACAGCCAGGCGCTCTCGCCGTCCGCGTCCTGGAACCGCTCGACCACCACCAGCGGGGTGAGGGCGGTGTAGAACTCGAGCGCCTTGTCCAGGTCGCCCGTGGGAAGCGCGACGTGCGTCCAGCGGGCGCGGGTCAGTCCTGCCATGGCGTCACCGCGGGTCACGGGGCCGGTGCCCCTGCTCGTCCAGCACCGGGTGCTCGACCAGCGCCAGCACCCGGCTCGCCATGAAACGCGCGGTGCGGACCGGCCCGCCGGTCCGGGTCACCTCGCTGACCTCCACCACGCCGCGCCGGTTGGTGATCTCCACCCGGCGGCCGGCGCGGGTGGCGACCACCTCGTACGTCCGCGTCCCCTCCCCGCCGACGTCGATCACGATCTCGACCCTGTCGCCCTTCATGCGCGCCCCTCCGACTCGAACAGGTATTCGATATATACCCGGACGAAACACGCACAACACGCGCTCAGGCCAGCAGGTTCACGATGGCCAGGACGCCCACCGCGACGATCACCCCGCGCAGCACCGTCGGCGGGATCCGCCGCCCCAGCGTGGCGCCCAGCAGCCCGCCCAGCGACGAGCCGACCGCGATCAGCAGCGCCGCCGCCCAGCTCACGTCGGTGCGCCCGATCGCCCACATCAGCACGAACAGCAGCGCGGCGACGGTGTTGACCACCGTCGCCAGCACGTTCTTGACGGCGTTCAAAGACTGCAGGTCATCGTCCAGCGCGATGGCCAGCATCGCGATCAGGATGACGCCCTGCGCCGCACCGAAGTAGCCGCCGTACATGCCCGCGCCCAGCACGCCCAGCCACAGCCAGGCGCCGCCGTGCGGCGAGTGCTGCTCGCGCCGCGCCAGCACCCACTTCTGCATCCTGGGCTGCACGATCACCAGTACGACCGCGATCCCGATCAGACCCGGTACGATGATCTTGAACGCCTCGGCGGGCAGGGTGAGCAGCAGCAGCGCGCCCGTCAGCCCGCCGACCAGCGACGCCGCCCCCAGCCGCAGCAGCCGCTCGCGCTGCCCCTTCAGCTCGCGCCGGTATCCGTAGACGCCGGAGGCGTTCCCCGGCACCAGGCCGAGGTTGTTGGACACGTTCGCCACCACCGGCGGATACCCGAGCGCCACCAGGGTGGGGAATGTGATGAGGGAGCCCGAACCGACGATGGTGTTGATGCCCCCTGCGGCGACCCCGGCTGCGAACACGGCGGCCGCGTCCAAAATGTTCACGTTCATCCCCACCCATTTCGGCGCGTCGCTGATCGACCCACGATGGTAGGGATCGCCGGTTCACTGTCCGTGCACGGGGGTGGCGCTAGCGCACGGTGCGCGCGTACCAGCGGCCGTCGCGCCGCTCCACGGTCAGCGGCAGGCCGAAGCAGTTCGACAGGTGCTCGGGGGTGAACACCTCGTCCACCTTGCCCTGTGCCACGACCGTGCCCTTGCGCAGCAGCAGCGCATGGGTGAAGCCCTCCGGGACCTCCTCCACGTGGTGGGTGACCAGCACCATCGTGGGGGCGCCGGGATCGTCGGCCAGCCGCCCGAGCCGACCGACCAAATCCTCGCGGGCGCCGAGGTCGAGCCCGGCGGCGGGCTCGTCCAGCAGCAGCAGCTCGGGGTCGGGCATCAGGGCGCGGGCGATCTGCACCCGCTTGCGCTCGCCCTCCGACAGCGTGCCGAACCTGCGGCGCAGCAGGTCGGCGCAGCCCAGCGCCTCCAGCAGCGCCACCGCCCGGGTCACGTCGGTGGAGTCGTACTCCTCCTTCCAGCGCCCCAGGATCGCGTACGAGCCGGTCAGCACCACGTCGATGACGTTCTCGTCCGGCGGCACCTTCTCCGCCACCGCCGCGCTGGCGATGCCGATCCGCGGCCGCAGCTCGAACACGTCGGTGCGGCCCAGCTCCTCGCCCAGCACCCGGACCGTACCCGTCGTCGGATACAACAGCGCCCCGGCGACCTGCAGCAGCGTCGTCTTGCCCGCGCCGTTGGGACCGACGACCACCCAGCGTTCGTCCTCGTTCACCGTCCACGACAGCTCGCGCAGCAGGTCGGCGCCCTCCCGCCGGACCCCCACCGCGCGCAGGTGCAGCACCTCGTCGGTCATCGCCTGCCCGTATCCCACAACTAGCTCCGTCCGTCGGGAATGAACCTATGCGATTTCCCAGCACCCCGGGAGCAGCAAGCCACCGCTTCCACCTCTCGTGACGAAAACTGCAACTCCGACGAATCGCCCACCGCGGGCGTCCGCCCGCCGCGCACGGACACCGACCCGCAACCGTCCTCACGTGCGTGGCGCGCTGCCGGCTCCGTCCGCCTCTCATGTGATCGGCCAGGCTCACCCGCGACGACGCTGCCGGCGGAAGGCGCGGCGGGACGTGCCGCCGCGCCATCCGCAGGACGGTATCCGCCCGGCGGCCGAGCTGTCGGAGCCTGAGTCCAAACGGGTGCGAGCACTTATGGTGGTCTGCATGTACGCAGGGGCTCGGCGGGGCGCGATGAACGGGCTTGGAGGCGTGGCGACCGCGCTGGTCGCCTGGGGCAACGCGTGGCTGACCGGGCACGTCGGCCTGGATGAGGCGGTCGACACGGTGGAGAAGACGGCCGGGCCGCAGATCGTCGGCGGCGGCGTGCCGGGCACCGGCGGCACCGAGCGGGATCTGCCGCTGCGGGCCGGGCTGGGCGAGCTGCGCGTCGCGGGCCTGGCGGCGCTGCGGGTCGCGCTGCCCGCGCCGGGCGACCCGCTGGGGCTGACCGGCCCGCCCGACTTCAACCGGGCGGCGCTGGACGCCCAGGCCGCCGTCATCGCCGTGCTGCCGGACCGCGCGGTCGGCCTGATCCCGGCCGAGGACCGGCGCGGCTCGTCGTACGTGGGGGTGCGGTGGCAGGCGCGGGACGCGGCGACCGGTGTGCCCGACGTGCCGTCGCTGCCCGATGCCGACCGGCAGCTGCAGCTGGCGATGCGGGACGCGACCGAGGTGCTGCTGACGGTGGACGATGCCGCGTCCGGCGCCGTCCCGCCCGAGATCGCCGACGCGCTGGCCGACCTGCGCGAGCCGGGGCCGGACGACCATCCGCTCGCCCCGGGCTATCCGCAGCGCGCGCACCGGGTGGCGGCGCTGGCCGGGCGGCTGTCGCTGGTGGTCGACCTGGCGCGGCGCATGGACGACCGCGGGTTGACCGCCGAGCAGATGCGGCGGCGCGGTGAGGCGCTGCGCATGCTCGACCGGGCGGTGCGCCGCGCCATGGTGGCCGCCTGCAACAGCTCCTTCGACCCCGTCCTTTGAACGGGTCCGCGACCGGCCCTGAACAGCGGACGGGGCACCCGCCGTGGCGGATGCCCCGTCGCAGAGGGGGAGTGCGTCAGCTGCGCACGACGAAGGTGTTGCAGATCTTGTCGCCGAAGGTCTGGCGCTTGTCGTCCCACAGCGGCCACAGGAAGCCGAGGGCGCAGACCCAGCCGTCGATGGTGCTGTGGCACAGCTGCCGCAGGAACGCCCAACCGAAGCCGACCGGCTGGCCCGTCTGCGCGCTGACCAGCTTGATGCCCATCTGGCGCTTGCCGATGGTCTGGCCGGTGGTGCCCTCCTGGTAGCACAGCCACAGACCGGCCCCGAGCGCCGCCACGTACCCGAGCATGATGAGCAGGAAGCCGAGGACCGCGGCGGCGTCCCCGGCGGCGCTCAGGATCGCGCCCAGGATGTACAGGACGATCACCGGCACGGCGACGATCAGACCGTCGATCAGCCGGGCGGCGAACCGGGCGCCCCAGGTGGCGAGCTGGCCGCTGGAGCCGTAGTAGTGGTGGTGCACCTCCTGGTAGGCGGGCTGCTGGGCGGCGGCCGGAGGCTGCCCGTACCCGGGCTGCGCGGCCGGCTGAGCGTAACCCGGCTGGGCCGGGGGCTGACCGTACCCGGGCTGCGCGGGCGGCTGGCCGTAACCCGGCTGCGCGGGGGGCTGTCCGTACCCGGGCTGCGCGGGGGGCTGTCCGTACCCCGGCTGGGCCGGGGGCTGACCGTAGCCCGGCTGCTGACCGTACGGGTCGTAGGGGTTACCCACACTTGCTCCTTTTTGATTGACCCTGTGGTTATGTGACGCCCGCCGGACTCGGAGGGCTCCGCAAGTCAGGCCGACGTTCTGACGGCGACTCAGACCCGCAGGAGCCCGAACCGGGCGAGTTGCCACAGTTCCGACCCCACGAGGGCGATCCCGAGCACCCAGGTGCGAGTGCTCGGCGCCAGCGCCCACCACCGGCGCCCCAGTCCCAGCGGCGCGAGGGCGAGTCCGGCCGCGCCCGTGAGCGCCACCGGGTTCGCCAGCAGCGCCGCGCCCGGGCGGCCCGAACCCAGCTCGATGAACACCGTCGTGCCACCGCACAGGGGACAGGGGATTCCGGTGAGCGCCCGCAGGGGGCAGAGCACGCCGGGATCGTTGACACGGTGGATCCACGCCACGGCGACGGCCGCGACGGCCATCGCCGAGACGCGCAGCACCACCCCGCGTGGGCCGTACTGCGCCGCGGCGAGAATCCGGCCGACCAGGCCGCCGAGCGCACTCCGCTGTGCACCGGCAGCCGTCGCCTCGGACTCTCCCCCCAACGAATCCTCCGCCTCGATGACTGGTCCGGTGACCCGTATACAGGGAACACCCTGAGGTAGGTCAAGTCGCGACAACGATCCGCAGCCGGACCGTTACCTCAATCCTGACCAATGCCGCCCCGAATAAGAGGGTAGGATAAACCAGGCACCGCACGCCTCAACTTTCCCCGGAAGCCCGTCCGGATCTGGTATGCGCGTGCCGCGCCGGAGCGCCCCATGAGCCGCGTCGCAGGGGCCCGACGACCGGTTCGCAAAGAGAGCAACGTCACACAAGCGAACCCGGCGAGTCGGCGGCGCCCCCCTGAGGTCACCGCACCGACCGCATGACACGGCGCCTTCCACGGCCCTCCAGCGGCGCACCTGCCGTCACCGAATGCTCGACAGGAATTCACGCCTCAGACAGGCGCACACCACTCGGCCGGCCACCGGCGGCGGCTGCCGACGGGCACAGCGCAGCCCCGGATGCGGCGTCCGCGCACAAGGAAGATCGGTCGGACCTGCCGATGCACGGTGGGCGCCTGGGCGCCCTCACGTGCGCGTGTGGGCGGGCCGAAGCGGCGCTCCCGGGCAGGCTCCGGGCCTGCAGGCGGCCGCAGAGCGGCAGGGCGGAACCCGGGGTGTTCGGACGGCCGCGCATCGGCGGCGACGCGTGAACGACCGCGGGCCGGCCGCCGGGTCAGACGTGAGCGGCCGCGCCGACGGTGTAGGGGCCGCGCTGCTGCTCGGTGACGTGGTCGATCTCGATGACGTCGGCGATCACGGCGGTGATGTTGTCCGGGCCGCCGCCCTCGCGGGCCAGCTGCACCAGCGCCTCGATGGCCCGGCCGGGCTCGGGCTCGGCGGTCAGCACCTCGTAGATCGTCTGCGGGTCCACCACGTTGCTCAGCCCGTCCGAGCACAGCAGGTAGCGGTCGCCCAGCCGGGACTCGCGCAGCTGCAGGTCGGGCTCGCGGTCCTCCCGGCCGTCCAGCACCCGGTACAGCACGTGCGCCAGCCGGGACGACTCGGTCTGCTCGGGGGAGCCGCCCTGCTGCTCGGCCTCGGCCTTGAGCAGCTCCTCCATGGTGTGGTCCTTGGTGATCTGGAACAGCTCGCCGTCGCGCAGCAGGTAGCCGCGCGAGTCGCCGATATGGGCCAGCGCCACCGTCTGCCCCTGCCAGAGCATGGCGGTCAGGGTGGTGCCCATGCGGCTGAGGTCGGGCCGCTCCTCGCGCACGATCCGCAGCTTCTCGTTGGCCTCGGCGACGGCCCGGCCCAGCGCCTCGACAAGATCGTCAATATGGGCGTCGGTGTCCAGCGAGCGCAGCGAGCCGATGACGGTGGAGCTGGCCACCTCGCCGCCGGCATAGCCGCCCATGCCGTCGGCGACCGCGATCAACCGCGCGCCGGCGTACCCGGAGTCCTCGTTGTTCTCCCGGCTGCACCCGATGTCGCTGCCTGCTGCGTACTTGATTATTACGTCCATACTGATATTTCGATGACGATCCTGTCAGAGGAGTTGTAATCAGCCGCCGGCCGCTTCCCCGGCCGCACCGGGGGAGTCGATGCCGTGCCGGACGGCGTAGAGCGCCGCCTGCGTCCGATCCTGAACTCCCAGTTTCATGAGCAGATTACTGACGTGCGTCTTGACCGTCTTCTCGGAGACCATGAGCGCGCGGGCGATCTCCCGGTTGGACCTGCCCCGTGCGATCTGCACCAGCACCTCCCGCTCCCGTTCGGTCAGCGCGGCGCGGCCGCGCTCTGCGTCCGCGGCGGAACCGGCGTGCGGCGCCGGCCCCGGCCGCGATGTCCCGCCCGCGAGCACCGCCTCGGCGGCGTCGGGCGCGAACAGGACGTGCCCGTCGTGCACCGCTCTGATCGCCTGGACGAGCGCCCGCGGGTCGACATCCTTGTAGAGATACCCAGCCGCCCCCGCCTGTACAGCCGGGAGGACGTGGTCGCGTTCGGTGACGCTCGTCAGCACCAGCACCCGGGCCGTCACCCCGCGGGCGCGCAGCTCGGTCAGCGCCGCCAGTCCGCCGGCACCGGGCATCTTCAGATCCAGCAGCACGATATCGGGCCGCAGCGTCTCGGCCAGCCGCACCGCCGCCGCGCCGTCCCCGGCCTCCCCGACGACCTCGATGTCGTCCTGGACGCCCAGGAAGGTACGCAGCCCCTGCCGGACCACCGGGTGGTCGTCGGCGATCAGCACCCTGATCACGGCGTCCCCCGCTCACCGCGTCCCGACTCGTCGGGCCCCGCGCATGGCACGCTCCCAGTGTCGCTCGTCACATCCGTCACCGTCGTTCTATCCCGCCCGGGGGGCCGCACGCTCGGCTTCCGGCGAACGGCCGCGCGGAAGGTGTCCGCCGACGTTCTCACAGCGGCACCTCCAGGCGCACGACCGTGCCCGTCCCGGGCGCGGCGTCGATGGTGAGCGTGCCGCCGATCGAGCATGCCCGGTCGCGCATGGACGCCAGACCGAGCCCGCCGTGCGGCTCGCCGCCGTTCTTGGCGGACGCGGCACTGGGGTCGAAGCCGGTGCCGTCGTCGGCGATCTCCAGCACGGCACCGCCGTCCAGCACGCCCAGCCGAACCCGGATGGTGCGGGCGGAGGCGTGCCGCAACGCGTTGTGCAGGGCCTCCTGCGCGATCCGGAACACCACGGCCTCGTGCTCCTCGGGCAGGACGACGGTGCCGTCCGCGGTGAAGCGCACGTCGGCGTCGTAGGCGCGGTCGAGGACCTCCACGTGTTTGCGCAGCGAGGCGGCCAGTCCGTCGGCCAGGTCGGCGGGCCGCAGCTCGAAGATCACGGCGCGCAGTTCGGCGAGCGCGTCGGCGGCCAGCCGCTCCACCTCGGCCAGTTCGCGGACGGTGCGGGTCGGGTCGCGTTCGGCCAGCGCGGCGGCGGCCTGCGCGGTCAGCCGCAGCGAGAACAGCTTCTGGGCGACCGCGTCGTGCAGTTCGCGGGCCAGCCGGTTGCGTTCGGCGACGACGGTCAGCTCGCGGTTGCGCTCGTACAGCCGCGCGTTGGTCATGGCGATGGCGGCGTGCGCGGCGAACAGGGTGAGCAGGTCCTCGTCGGCCCGGGTGAAGCCGCCGGGGCGGCGCCGGTTGGCCAAGAACAGGATGCCGAGCACGTCGTCGCCGTCGCGGATGGGCACGCCGAGGAAGTCCTTGAGCACCGGGTGGGCGGCGGGCCAGCCCTCGAACTCCGGTTCGCGGCGGATGTCGGCCAGCCGCTTGGGCTCGTTGTCGCGCAGCATCGCGGCGAGCATGCCGTGCTGGCGGGGCAGCGGGCCGATCCGCTCCCACTCCTCCTCGGACACGCCCTCGACGACGAACTCGGCGAACGAACCGCGGTCGTCGGGCACGCCGAGGGCGGCGTAGCGGGCGTCCAGCAGCTGCGCCGCGGCCCGCACGATCACCTGCAGCACCTCGTGCACGGACAGGTGCCGGGTGACGGCCAGCACGGCGGAGCTGACCGCGTGCAGGGTCGCACCCGGATCCCCGCAGTCCCGCTGCCCGCCGTCCATCCGCCGTCCGCCCCGTCTCCCGTCCGATGCCCGTCCGTGTCCGGTCGCGCCGCCGTCCACGTGAAGACCGTACTCGCTGAGCTGGCGGTCCCGAATCAGCTTGTGCGTCCAATGCCCTAGGACCATGGGCGCAGGCCGTACCGGACCCGGCGGCCGATGCGCCGGCCGCCACTGCGTTCATACCGTCGGGGCATGACAAGCGAGACGACACTCACCGCCGACGACGCGCGCAGCCACGGCGCGAAGGCCGCGAGGGAGCAGCCGAACGGGCAGACGCGATGAACACGACCGTCGATCCCCACGGCCCGGCCTCGTCCGACACCGGGAACACCGCGGCCGGGCGGCCCGAGGGGCTGCTGCGCGGCCGGTACCGGACGCCGACGCTCGGCATCGTCCTCGTCGTCACGCTGCTGGCGTTCGAGCAGATGGCGGTCGGGACGGTCATGCCCGTGACCGCGCGGGCGCTGGACGGCCTTGCGCTGTACGCCTGGGCGTTCAGCGGCACGCTGATCGCCGGCGTGCTCGCGCTGGTCCTCGCGGGCGGGTGGTCCGACCGTTCCGGCCCGGTGCGTCCGCTCATGACGGGGCTGGCGACGTTCGTGGCCGGGCTCGCCGTCGCGGGGGCCGCCCCGGCGATGTGGGTGTTCGTCCTCGGACGCGCCGTCCAGGGGTTCGGCAGCGGCCTGGCGATGGTCCCGCTGTACGTGCTGATCGCCCGCGTGTACCCCGAGTCGCTGCGGCCCCGCGTGTTCGCGGCGCTGTCGGCCGCGTGGGTGCTGCCGTCGCTGCTGGGTCCGGCGGTGGGCGGGGCGGTCGCCGAGCACGCCGGGTGGCGCTGGGTGTTCCTCGGCATGATCCCGCTGGTCGTCCCGCCCTCGGTCATGCTGGTGCCCGCGCTGCGCCGGGTGCGCCCGTCCGCGGGTGCGGCGCCGTCCGAGCGCGGCACCGCGCGGCTGATGGCCGCCGTCGTGGCCGCGACGGGCACCGCCGCGCTGCTGTACGTGCTGGACCACCCGAGCCGGATCCTGCTGCCCGTGGGCGCGGCGGCCCTGGCCGGGCTCGGGTACGCGCTGGTCCGGCTGCTGCCCGCCGGGACACTGCGGATGCGGCGCGGGCTGCCCAGCGTCGTGCTGACGCGGGGGCTTTTGGCGGGCGCGTTCTTCGGCACCGACGCGTTCATCCCGCTGGCCCTGACGTCGCTGCACGGGTTCACGCCCACGCAGGCGGGCGTGGTGCTGATGGTCGCCTCGCTGGGCTGGTCGGCGGCGTCGCAGTACCAGGGCCGCTCGAACCGGCCCCGGGCCTTCCTCGTGCCGGCCGGCGCCGGGTTCGTCACCGCCGGGGTCGTCGCGGTGGCGGTCACAGCGCAGCTGCCGGGCTGGTGGACGGCGCCCGCCTGGATTCTGGGCGGCGTCGGCATGGGCCTGGCCATCGGCAGCCTCAGCGTGCTGCTGCTGGAGCTGTCGCCCGAGCGGAAGCAGGGCGTCAACTCCTCGTCGCTGCAGATCGCCGACATGCTCGGCTCGTCGCTGGTGATCGGCATATCGGGGGCGCTGGTCACCGGGTTCGGCGCCGACCGGCTCCGGGCGGGGCTGGCGGTGGCCGGGGCGCTGGCCGCCGCGATCGCCGCGCTGGGCATGCTCGCCGCGCTCCGCCTCACACCGTCGAAGGAGGCCGGGTGACGCCGGTTCCGGACTTCACGCTCCCGGCGGCGCTGGAGGCGCGCGAGCCGCCCGAGGCCCGCGGCCGGGGCCGCGACGGCGTGCGGCTCCTGGTGGGCCGCCGCGCCACCGGGCAGGTCGGCCACCACCGGTTCCGCGACCTGCCCGACCTGCTCGCCCCCGGCGACCTGCTCGTGGTCAACACCTCGGCGACGCTGCCCGCCGCCGTGCGGCTGGACAAGCTCGCCGTGCACTTCTCCACACCGCTGCCGGGCGAGGACGACCTGTGGCTCGTGGAGCTGCGACTGCGTTCGGGGGAGGCGAGCGTCCCCTACGGCGGGGGCCGCACGGGTGAGTGGCTCCCAATGCCGGGGGGCGCGACGCTGACGCTCCTACGGCGGCACACCGGCCGGCTGTGGGCGGCGCGGTTGAGCACCGGGGTCGTCCCGTACCTGCACCGGCACGGGGTGCCCATCCGGTACGGCCACGTGCGTCGCGACTGGCCCCTCGCCGCGTACCAGACCGTGTTCGCCCACGACCGCGGCGACGGCGGTGCGGAGATGCCCAGCGCGGCCCGCCCGTTCACCGCGGAACTGGTGGCCGCGCTCGTCTCCCGCGGGGTGCTCCTGGCGCCGCTGACCCTCCACACGGGGGTGGCGTCACTGCGGGCACACGAACCCCCCTACGCCGAGCGGTACGAGGTGCCGGAGGCGACCGCCGCCCTGGTCGAGCACGTACGCGCCCGGGGCGGACGGGTCATCGCCGTAGGGACGACCGTCGTGCGCGCCCTGGAAACGGCCGTGGACGCCCATGGCCGGGTCCGCCCTTCCCGGGGGTGGACCGAGCACGTCGTGACCCCGGAGAGCGACGTACGGGCCGTGGACGGGCTACTCACCGGCCTCCACGCCCCCGGGGCGTCCCACTTAGAGATGGTCGCCGCGATCGCCGGCCCCGGCCTGATGGAAGCCGCCTACCGGGCCGCCCTGGACGACGGCTACCTGTGGCACGAGTTCGGCGACTCCCACCTCATCCTCCCCTGACACACCGGCCGCCCCAGGGGTGTCCGCATGGCGGACCTCCCGCGCGTCGGCCGGACCGCGGCCGGTACCGTTGTGCAAAGCATGGACGGGACAGCAGAGCGCACGCTGCTCATCACACTCACCGGCCGCGACCGCCCCGGCGTCACATCCCGGCTGTTCAGCACACTCGCCGAATTCCCGCTGACGGTCTTCGACGTCGAACAGGTCGTCATCCGCGGCCGCCTGGTACTGGGCGTGCTGGTCTCCTACTCCGACGGGGTCGACATCGGCCGCGTGTGGACGGCCGCCGAACGCCTCGCCACCGACCTCGACATGGAGATCGAGCTGTCCACCGGACGGTTCCGCACCATGCCGCGGCGCCGCGGCCGACTGCACGTGACCGTCCTCGGCGCCCCGCTGCGCCCGGCGGCCATGGCGGGCATCGCGGGCCGCATCGCCGCGTCCGGCGCCAACATCGACCGCATCGAACGCCTCGCCAACACCCCGGTGACCTGCATCGAGATGGACGTCTCCGGCGCCGACCCGGAGGCACTGCGGGCGGCGCTGGCGGTGGAGGCGGCCGAGCGGCAGGTCGACGTCGCCGTGCAGCCCGGCGGGCTGCACCGGCGGGCCAAGCGGCTGATCGTGATGGACGTCGACTCCACCCTGATCCAGGGCGAGGTCATCGAGCTGCTGGCCGCGCACGCGGGCTGCCAGGCGGAGGTGGCCAAGGTCACCGAGGCGGCCATGCGCGGCGAACTGGACTTCGAGGGGTCGCTGCGTGAACGCGTCGCCCTGCTGGCCGGGCTGGACGCCACCGCCATCGACGAGGTGCGGCGCGAGGTGAAGCTGGCCGCCGGCGCCCGCACGATGGTGCGCACCCTCAAGCGGCTGGACTACAAGTTCGCCATCGTCAGCGGCGGGTTCACCCAGGTCACCGACGCGCTCGCCGCCGACCTGGGGATCGACTACGCGGCCGCCAACACCCTGGAGATCGAAAACGGCAAGCTCACCGGCCGGGTGATCGGGCCGGTGATCGACCGGGCCGGCAAGGCGGCGGCGCTGGAGCGGTTCGCCCGCGAGGCGGGCATCCCGATCAGCCAGACCGTCGCGATCGGCGACGGCGCCAACGACCTGGACATGCTGCAGGCCGCCGGGCTCGGCATCGCCTACAACGCCAAGCCGGTCGTGCGGCAGGCCGCCGACACCTCCGTCAACGTCCCCTACCTGGACACGATCCTGTTCCTGCTCGGCATCTCCCGCGAGGAGGTCGAAGCCGCCGACGCGGCGGACGCGGCGACCGCGCACTGAACCCGCCCTCCCGGACGTCCGTTACGACACCGTACGATCATCAATGTCCGGGTCGAGGGTACATGCCTGGTGGGATGATCGCGCGAGTCCAGGGACGGTGAACGGTGCTGCAGCGTGCGCGTGAGGCGTACGCCGCCATCGGCGGCCGGGCGACGCCCTTCTACGGGACCGCCGCCGCGCTCGCGCTGGCCCTCCCGCTGATCGTCGGGGCGCTGACCGGG
Organism: Actinomadura sp. NBRC 104425; assembly: GCF_030269545.1. GTDB lineage: Bacteria > Actinomycetota > Actinomycetes > Streptosporangiales > Streptosporangiaceae > Spirillospora > Spirillospora keratinilytica. Next base: position 131,486 of record NZ_BSTN01000012.1, read on the forward strand.
CATGCGGCGCAGGGCGCGATGATCGCGCTCGGCGCGTACCTGGTGGCGTTGCGGGCGCCCGAAGGGCCGTACGGGGCGCGCGCCCGCAACCTGGCCAGCGCCGTTCTGGTGGTCGCTGTCGGCGCGACGATCGGCGGCAACCTGTCCGGGCACACGTGGCTTGCGGTGGCCGTCGTGCCGCCGGTGGTGGCGCTCGGCAGCGTGTTCCCGTGGATCGGCCCGACCGCCGGGCTCGCCGTACTGCTCACCGCCGTCCGCCCGTCCACCGGGGACGTCCTGTACGACGGGTTCTTCGAACTGCTCGGCGGACTGCTGGCCAGCGCGCTGCTGCTCGCCCCCTGGCCCGCGCGGCGGCTGCGCCCCCTGCGCGGCGCGCTGAGCGAGGCCGCCGACGCCGTCGCCGAACTGCTCGACGCCGTCGCCCAGGACATCGGCGAGCAGCGCACCGAGGCGCTCGACGACGTCGAGGTCGCCGACCCGGAGCTGGCCGCCGTCACCCGCAAACCCGACTGGGAGAAGGCACGCCGGGCCGCGTCGCGCGCCCTGGCCAACGCCCGCGCCACCTACGGCTTCTACCGGTCCGGCCGCGGACGCGAGGAGCCCACCCGCCCCGAACGGCTCATCGACGCGCTGTCGCGCATCATGCACGAGACGGTGGCGCTGCACTCGCTGATGGACGCGGCGCGGCGCCGTCCGCCCGGCCGCGAATGGGAGATGGAGGCGCGGGTCGCCGTCGCCGCCCTGGCCGCCCGGCTGCGCCTGCTGGCGGGCGCCGTCGCCGCACCGGACGGCGGGCCGCTGGGCGACCCCGACTCGGCCGCGGTGCGCCGCCTGGGCCGCCAGATCGAGGCGATCCGGCGGGCCGGCCTGGCCGGCGAGGAGGACCTGGTCTCCGCCGCGCTGCTGGTGCAGATCCGCCGGTCGGTGGAGCGGGTCTTCGGCGGCATCGAGTCGGCGCGCCGCGTGGCGTCCGGCGGCCTGCGCATCGGGTTCGGGCCGCCCCGGCTGCCGGCCGCGCCGCAGCGGATCTCGGTGCTGGAGCGCTTCGGCACCGCGGTGCGCACCCGCTCGCCGGGGTTCCGGCAGGCCATGCGGGTGCTGGTCACCGCGGCCGTGGCGATGGCGCTGGCCGCGGCGCTGCACCTGCCGCACGGACAGTGGCTGACGATCACCGCGGCGCTCGGGCTGCGCGCCACCTACGACGAGACCGTCACGCACCTGATCCAGCGGGTCGGCGGCACCGTGCTCGGCTCGGCGATCGCCGCGCTGCTGCTGGCGCTGGCGCCCGGCCAGCTCGCCGCGGCACTCATCCTGTTCGTCTTCGCGATCATCGCCTTTACGCTGCGGTCGGTGAACTTCGGCTACTGGATGCTGTTCGGCACACCGGTGTTCTTGATGCTGCTGGACTTCTCCATGCCGTCGAACTGGACCGCGGCGGGCGAACGCATCGTCCTCGTCCTCGCCGGCGGGGCGCTGGCGTTCCTGGCGACGCGGCTGCTGTGGCCCACCGGCCACGCCGAACGGCTGCCCGCCCAGCTCGGCCGGCTGCTCACCGTCCACGCCGACCTGGTGCGCGCCACCGCCGCGGTCGTGGAGGGCGACGCCGAGCGGCTCCCGCACGAGAAGGTCGTGGCGGCGGAGCAGGCCGTGGAGGCGGTGACCGACTCGCGCAACCGCCTGGAGAACGAACGCGTCCCCGACACCGAGCGCATCGCCCGGCTGGACGACGTGATCAGCGCCGCCCGCGGCGTCCGCGACCACCTCATCGCGGTCGCCCGCATGGCCCGCCAGGACGTCGAGGACGTGGGCCCCGCCCCGGAGATCCTCGACCGCGTCGCCGACCACCTGGAGGAGACCCACGACCGCCTGTCCGCCCCGGAGCCGACCGACGCCGACCTGCCGCCCCTGCGCGAACGCCTCGACGACGACTTCGCCGACCTCGACGCGCACATGGCGAAGCTGGCGCGCCGCCGCCGCGCCGAGATCAAGGAGGGCGTGAGCACCGACGAGTACACGCCGCTGCGGCATGCGGTGCTGCAGGTCTCCGGCACCCGCTACGCGCTGCGGTCGCTGCGCAAGGACGTCGACGACCTGGTCACCCAGTGCCTGGCCGCCGCGCCCCCGTCACCCGGCCGCCGCGTCTAGAGCCGCCGCTTGGCGGCCTTGGGGCGCGCCCCGCCGCACGGACGTCCGCACCGCGCAATGCGGCCGCTCACCGTCATCGCGCGAGACATCCTTTCCCGCCTGACTGCGGACGCGTGGCAGGTGTGGCGTCTGCACCGGTGTCCGCCTGCGGCCTAGGGCTGCTGGGGGGTGTGGAGCGTGACGAGCGTGCCCGCCCCGGGCCAGGCGTCCATCCAGCCACCCTCCCACTCGATCACGGCGAGCGCGCACGTGGGGAAGGCGTTCGGGGCGGCCCCGGTCAGATCGTGGACGAGCTGGTGCACCGACGGGTTGTGCCCCACGAGCAGCAGCGTGCGCGCGTCGTCGCCGGTCTCCCGGACGAGGGTGAGCAGGCCGTCGGCGTCGTTGGCGTAGATCTGGGACTCGTACCGCACCGGCGCCGGGACCGCCAGCCGTTCGAGGGTCTCCCGGGTCCGCACGGCGGTCGAGCACAGCACCAGGTCGGGGGCGAGGCCCCGGTCGCGCAGCCACTCGCCCGCCGCCTCGGCGTCCCGCCGTCCCCGCCCGGTGAGGCTCCGCTCGATGTCGGGCGTCGCTCCGCCCGGGACCGCCTTGGCATGGCGCAGAACGAGCAACGTCGGCATGCCCGCCACCCTAGCCGCCCCGCCGCCGGGGCCCGGTCAGGGGGCGACCAGCGCCGCCAGGATCCACAGAAGGGCGATGATCCCGAGCATCCCGACGAGGATGACGGCCAGCCCCTTGGGTCCGGACATCGTGGACTTCCCCGTGCTCACCGCACGCCTCCTCCTGATCATTAAGGGCGCGCTGCGCCCTCGTTCAGCCTACGACCGCCCCACCCGACCCCCGCACCGCCCCCAAGGCGTGTTGATCGGGGCGCGGACGCGCGTGCGCGGGGCCGGCGACCGGTCGAGACGGCCGCCGACCCCGCGCGCGGCTGTGATCATGCCTTGTGCGCGGACGACTCCTTGCCCGTGTCGGCCTTTCCGTCACCGACGAGTTCGGCCTTCTCTGCGGGCTCGGGCGCGGCGGGCGCCGCACCGGAGGTCACGGCACCGGCCTCGGCGCCGCCTGCCACGGCGGGCGACGGCCCGCTCGCGCCGATCAGGTCCGTGCGCCGCTTGGACACCACGATCGCGGCGACCACGATGGCGACCGCGACCACGGTCACGCCCACCCGCAGCGGCACGTTGCCCGCATAGGTGACGACCGCGTCCGCGATCAGCAGCGCCACCAGGTTCATCACCTTGATCAGCGGGTTGATGGCCGGGCCGGCGGTGTCCTTGAACGGGTCGCCGACCGTGTCGCCGATCACGGTGGCCTCGTGCGCCTCGCTGCCCTTGCCGCCGAGTTCGCCCTCCTCGACCAGCTTCTTGGCGTTGTCCCAGGCGCCGCCGGAGTTGGCCAGGAACACCGCCATCAGCACACCGGCCGCGATCGCGCCGCCGAGGAAGGCGCCCAGCGGCGCGTACCCCAGCGCGAACCCGACCGCGATCGGCGTCATGATCGCCAGCAGTCCCGGGGTGGCCAGCTCGCGCTGGGCGTCCCGGGTGCAGATGTCGACCACCCGGTCGTAGTCGGGCTTCTCGGAGAAGTCCATGATGCCGGGCTTGGTGCGGAACTGCTCGCGCACCTCCACCACGACCCGTCCGGCCGCCCGGCCCACCGCCATGATCGCCAGGCCGGAGAACAGGAACACCACGGCCGCGCCGACGATCAGCCCGATCAGCACGTTCGGGTTGTCGATGGACAGGCTGAAGTTCGCGAACGAGCCGAGCGCGTCGCGGGCGTCGGCGGACGCGTCGCCCAGCGCGCCGACCACCGTCGTGCGGAACGAGCCGAACAGCGCGGTCGCCGCCAGCACGGCGGTGGCGATCGCGATGCCCTTGGTGATCGCCTTGGTGGTGTTGCCCACCGCGTCCAGCCGCTCCAGCACGGCCGCGCCCTCGCCCTCGACGTCGCCGGACATCTCGGCGATGCCCTGCGCGTTGTCGGACACCGGGCCGAAGGTGTCCATCGACACGATCACGCCGACCGTGGTGAGCAGGCCGGTCCCGGCCATGGCCACCGCGAACAGCGCCACGGTGGTGTTGCCGAAGCCCAGCAGGAACGCCCCGTACACCGCGGCGCCCACGACCAGCGCCGTGTAGACGGCCGACTCCAGGCCCAGCGAGATGCCCGACAGGATCACCGTGGCGGGGCCGGTGCGGGCGCTGCCGGTGACCTCCTTGACCGGCTTGCGCCTGGTCTCGGTGAAGTAGCCGGTGAGCAGCTGGATGGCGCTGGCCAGCACGATGCCGATCAGCACCGCGCCGACGGCCACCCAGCGCGGGTCGGCGTCCAGGCCGCGGATGGACTGGTCGGTGACGCCCGACAGCTCGGCGAACGACGACGGCAGATAGGCGAACGCCGCCACCGCCACCAGCACCGCCGAGATCACCGCCGACAGGAAGAAGCCCCGGTTGATGGCCGACATCCCGGAGCGGTCGCGGGCGCGCGGCGCCACCGCGAAGATCCCGATCACCGCGGTGATGACACCGATCATCGGCACCACCAGCGGGAACACCAGGCCCTCGGTGCCGAACGCGGCGGAGCCGAGGATCAGCGCGGCCACCAGGGTCACCGCGTACGACTCGAACAGGTCGGCCGCCATGCCCGCGCAGTCGCCGACGTTGTCGCCCACGTTGTCGGCGATCGTCGCGGCGTTGCGCGGGTCGTCCTCGGGGATCCCCTGCTCGACCTTGCCCACCAGGTCGGCGCCCACGTCCGCGGCCTTGGTGAAGATGCCGCCGCCGACCCGCATGAACATCGCCAGCAGGGCCGCCCCGAAGCCGAAGCCCTCCAGTACCTTCGGCGCGTCGCCCTTGTACGCCAGCACCACCACGGCCGCGCCGAACAGGCCGAGCCCGACGGTGAACATCCCCGCGACGCCCCCGGTGCGGAACGCGATGCGCATCGCCCGGCGCTCGCCGTCCTCCTCGCGGGCCGCGGCGGCCACCCGGACGTTGCCGCGCACCGCCAGCCACATCCCGGCGAACCCGGTGACCGCGGAGAACAGCGCCCCGATGACGAAGAAGACCGACCGCCCCACCCGTTCGGAGGTGGAGTCGGCCGGCAGGAGCAGCAGCAGGAGCGGGATGAGCACTACGAAGACCGCGACCGTGCGGAACTGGCGTTTCAGATAGGCGCCCGCGCCTTCCTGCACCGCCCGCGCGATGTTCTGCATCTTCTCGGTGCCCTGGCCGGCGCCCAGCACCTGGCGTACCAGTCCCGCGGCGACGGCCAGTGCCAGCAGAGCGATCACGGCGACGACGACGACCAGTGTCTGGTCGCCGCCGCCGAGATCCACGTCCGCGGCGGCCGGGCTTGACAGGGAAAGCCCAGACATGCGTCCTCCTCGACAGGGGCGTGCGAGCTCTGATCGTCCAAAAGGACGATCTTTACCGCGTACCCCGCGAGTGACCGTTTTAGACACCTCGCACGGCAACGCGGGTGCCGGGAGTCTACGCAGGCAGCGGAAAGATGAGAACCCCGTGAGCTCGACATCGAAGAGAATGTTGGAACATGCCCGGCTTTACGGCAGATATTTCCGCGAAAGCCGTCACTTGCCACATCGTCGCAGGTCAGCCACAGTCCGCCGGGGCATGGCGCCTTGTCGTCCGCCCCGCCACACCAATCCCTGACACCTCTTTTACCTCAACCCGAAATACGTTTTACGAACCAACCTAAACCCGGCGCCTCACGTCCGCCCCGGAAGATGATCTCATAATCGCCACACCGCTCCGACCGCCCGCCCTCCGCAACGAATCACCGCACATGATCGATAATCGATCGTGCACCTTTTCGCAAAGTCGATAGCGAACGCCGGCCCGGACACCGTCGACATACCTGCCGCCGGGCGGGTGGAGAGGCTGAACGACTGCGGAGGGACCGCAAGCCCCGCCGCCCAGCGGTGGGCGGGACCCGGCGGAACAACGCAGAGGTGCCGCACGATGTGCACGGGCTGAATCCCCGGTCTTCAGACCGGGGAGCACGTCAGTCGTAAAGGCCCGGCACGGGGCGGAGCGCGCCTTCGTCCCCGATCGCCCGGTAGTAGCAGCTGCGGCGCGCCTGCCCGGAGGGCAGCTTCGTGTGGCAGGCCCCTCCCGTCGTGGGGCGGACCCGGTAGAGCAGCGAGTTCTGCTCGCAGTTGACGCGGACCTCGACCAGGGCCAGCGTGTCCCCCGACGTGGCCCCCTTGCGCCACAGCTCGTTGCGGGACGTGGACCACAGGACGGCGATGCCCTCGTCGAGCGACGCCCGCAGCGCAGTCTCGTTCGCATACCCCACGAACAGGACCTCGTTGCTGTCGGCGTCCTGCAACACGACGGGCACCACCTGCGCCCCCGTGGCGGCGACCGCGGCCAGCTTCCCGAAGTCGAGTTCGAGCCGGAGACCTTCTTCGAGCTCGTTCATCTGCTTCCTCCTCCATGACGGCGCCCCGGGCGGGGCGGCGGAACGGGTGCGGCAGACGCCAAGGAGCCGGTACGGCGTTCCACGCTCGTACCGGCTCCTGGCTCGTCTGCGGATTCGGCCTTGGCCCCGCCGACCCGGCCTCAGCCCGCCGGGCGGCTCACCGTTCCCGGCGGTGAAGGCGGGCCGTCCTCCTCGGCCAGGCGTAGCGCGTTGCCGACTGCCGGGCAGGCCCGCCTGCTCGCAAGCCACCGGCACCCGTGCGGCGCGCCTGCAGGGGCTGCGGCTTTACGCATCCAGTGCGGGGGCGAGGCCTGCCCGGGCGGCCCGCGAGGTCTGCCCGGGGCGGCGGACGGGGCTCAGCTCTGGGGCGGCACGCCCTCTTCGGCGGGCCAGCTCATCCGGATCTGGACGCCCTTGGGGGTCGTGGAGATCTCCACGTCGTCCGCCAGGCCGGAGATGACCGCCAGGCCGAGGTCGGCGGTCCCGTCCCCCAGCGCGTACTCCAGGCCGTTCGGTTCGGCGGGCAGGCCGCGGCCGGCGTCCTCGCTGGGGACGGTGTCGCTGACGGTCACTTCGAACCGGCGGCCGGTGCCGCTCAACTCCAGCCGCACCGGCTCGTCCGGACAGTGCCGCTGGTGCGCCTCGACGGCACGTGAACACGCCTCGCCCACCGCCAGCCGGACCTCGTCCAGCAGGGCCTCGGCGACGCCGCTGCGGCGGGCCACCGCCGTGACGATCAGCCGTGCCGTGCGGACATGGGCCGGCAGGGCGCTGAATGTGAGCTCAACGGGTCCCATCGCGGCCGGGCCGTCTACTTGGCGCCCTTGCGCTTTTCCTCGGCCTCGGCGATCGAGTCGTGGATGCCGAAGACCTTGGTCAAGCCGGTGATGCGGAAGATCTTCAGGATGCGCTCCTGGGTGCACACCAGCTCCAGCGACCCGTCGTGTGCTCGCACGCGCTTGAGGCCGCCGACCAGCACGCCGAGACCGGTCGAGTCGAGGAACTCGACCTTCTCCATGTCAACGAGGAGGTGGAACTTGCCCTTGTTGACCAGGTCGATGAGCTTCTCGCGAAGCCTCGGCGCCGTGTAGACGTCGATCTCGCCCTCCACCGTGATGACGGTCAGGCCATCGTCGGTGGTGTAGTCGTTCACCTTAAGGTCCACAGATCCTCCAGCGCCATGCAGCACACTTCATCCCGTCGTCTGCGGTACCGGCCGCGGGGGGCGGTTCGCGGGCGCCGGGACTCCGCCGTGATTCAATCACGCTCCGGCGTCGAGTACGCGCGTTATCGCCCAGTCGGACGAAACTTCGTACGGCCGTCTGACCTGCTGATCTGCCGGTCGTGACGAGGGGATGCAGCCCTGCGGCGCCGGGGCGTTCACGTACTTGTGCCCGGGCTGGCAGACTGAAAAACCTGATGGGCCCGCAAAGATCTTCGACCCCTCTGGACCGGCTGCTGGCCGTGCCGTCCCGGCGCGACCGCATCACCCACGTCCAGCGGGTTCCCGCACGCCGGGGCCGTCGCGCCGACTGGCCGCAGTGGGCCCCGGAGACGCTGGTGCGGCGGCTGAACGCCGCGGGGATCGACGCGCCCTGGCGGCACCAGGCCGAGGCGGCCGAACACGCCCGGTCGGGACGCTCTGTGATCATCGCCACGGGCACCGCGTCCGGGAAGTCGCTGGCCTATCTGCTGCCCGCCGTCGCCTCCATCTACGAGGAGGACGCCCGGAGCCAGGGCACCGTACTCTACCTCTCCCCCACCAAGGCGTTGGCCGTCGACCAGCTGCGCGCGCTGCGGTCACTGCGGTTGACGCGGGTGCGGGCCGCCACCTACGACGGTGACACGCCCCGTGAGGAGCGCGCCTGGGTGCGGCAGCACGCCAACTACGTGCTGACCAACCCCGACATGCTGCACCGCTCCATCCTTCCCGCGCACGGGCGGTGGAGCGCCTTCCTGCGCCGGCTGCGCTACGTCATCGTGGACGAGGCGCACGGCTACAGGGGCGTGTTCGGTTCCCATGTGGCGCAGGTGCTGCGGCGCCTTCGCCGCGTGTGCGCGCGGTACGGGGCGTCGCCCGTCTTCATCCTGGCCTCGGCCACCACGTCCGAACCCGCGACGACCGCGTCCCGCCTCACCGGCCTGGACGTGGTCGCGGTGGACGATGACGCGTCCCCCCGGGGGCCGGCAACATTCGCCCTGTGGGAGCCGCCGCTGACCGAGCTGCGCGGAGAGCAGGGCGCCCCCGTGCGCCGCACCGCCACCGCCGAAACCGGCGATCTGCTGGCCGATCTGGTTGTCGAGGGGGTGCAGACGCTGGCGTTCGTCCGCTCCCGGCGCGGCGCGGAGTCGGTGGCGCTCGGAGCCAAGCGCGCGCTGGATGAGGCCGCCCCCGAGCTCGTCGACCAGGTGGCGGCCTACCGCGCGGGCTACCTTCCGGAGGAACGGCGCGCGCTTGAGGCCGCCCTGCGTTCGCGTGAACTCATCGGCCTCGCCAGCACCAACGCCCTGGAACTGGGCGTCGACGTGTCCGGTCTGGACGCGGTGATCGTCTGCGGTTGGCCCGGCACCCGTGCGTCCCTGTGGCAGCAGGCGGGCCGCGCTGGGCGCTCCGGGCAGGCCGCGCTGGCCATCCTGGTGGCCCGGGACGACCCCCTCGACACCTACCTCGTCCACCATCCGGAGGCGATCTTCGGGACGCCGGTCGAGGCCACCGTGCTCGACCCCGACAACCCGTACGTCCTCGAACCGCACCTGTGCGCCGCCGCGTCCGAGCTGCCGCTGACCGAGGACGATCTCGACCTGTTCGGGCCGTCCACCGCCGACCTGCTGCCGGACCTGGTGCGCCGCGGCCTGCTGCGCCGCCGTCCCGCCGGGTGGTACTGGACGCGCCGCGACAAGGCCGCCGACCTGGCCGACATCCGCGGTGCGGGCGGCCCGCCGATCCAGGTCGTCGAGGCCGCCACGGGGCGCCTGCTGGGCACCGTGGACGAGGCGTCGGCGCACACCACGGTCCACGAGGGCGCCGTGTACATCCACCAGGGCGAGACGTTCATCGTCCAGACCCTCGACCTGGACGACTCGGTCGCGCTGGTGGAGGAGGCCGAGCCCGACTACTCCACCAGCGCGCGCGACGTCACCGACATCCGCGTGGTCGAGCGCCTGCGCTCGGTCTCTTGGGGCGAGGCGACCCTCAACTACGGCACCGTCGATGTGACACGGCAGGTCGTCGCGTACCAGATGCGGCGCCTGCAGACAGGCGAGATGCTGGGCGAGAAGCCGCTGGACCTGCCTCCCCGCACCCTGCGCACCCGCGCCGTCTGGTGGACGCTGTCGGAGGCCCAGGTGGAGGGTTTGGGCGACCTCGACCTGGCGGGCTCGGCCCACGCCGCCGAACACGCCTCGATCGGGCTGCTGCCCCTGTATGCGACCTGCGACCGTTGGGACATCGGCGGCGTCTCCACCGCCCTCCACCCCGACACGGGCCTGCTGACGGTCTTCGTGTACGACGGCCATGAGGGCGGCGCCGGGTTCGCCGAACGCGGCTACGCCAACGCCGCCACGTGGCTGCACGCGACCCGCGAGGCCATCACCTCCTGCGAGTGCGAGTCCGGGTGCCCCTCCTGCATCCAGTCGCCCAAGTGCGGTAACGGCAACGACCCGCTGGACAAGCACGGCGCCCTGGTCATGCTGGCCGAACTCCTCCGCCACGCCCCCGCCCCTTAGGGCCGCCGGGGCGCTTCCCCGTCACCCGTGAGCGGGCTTGCTCGCTTGACCCGCTCATAGCTAACCGTTATCTATATGGCTGACCGTTAGGGGGTCGGATGCAGGACGTGGTGCTGGCGCTGCTGGCCAAGGAGCCCGCGCACGGGTACGAGCTGCGCGCCAGGCTGCAGCACGCGCTCGGCCCGCTCGGCGACGACCTCAACGCCGGGCAGGTGTACGTGACGCTGCGGCGCCTGGAGAAGGCGGGGCTGGTGACCGTCCGGCTCGTCGGGCAGACCGACCGGCCCGACCGCAAGGTCTACGAACTGACGCCGACGGGCCAAGAACGCGTGACCCGCTGGCTGGCCGACGTGGACCGGGCGCCCCGTCCGGCGCCCACCGACCTCTACCTGAAGCTCGTGGCCGCCGCCTCGTCCGGGCTGGCCGACCCCGTGGACATCGTCGACGCCCAGCGGCGCGAACTGCTGCGACGGCTGGCGGACGTCCAGCGGGCCGCGCTCGCCCAGCCCGCCGGATCCGGCCCGGCGCTGCTCCTGGAAGGCGCCGTCCTGCGGCTGCAGGCCGACCTGCGCTGGCTGGACGCGTGCGCCGCGCACTGGGCCGACCGCCCGCGGGGCTGACCGGAGAGAAGTGAGGAACCGTGGAACCCATCCTGCGGGCCCAGCGCCTGCGCAAGCACTACGGCACGGGCACCGGCCTGGTCCGCGCCGTCGACGACGTCGACCTCGACGTCGCCTCCGGCGAGGCGCTGGCCGTCGTCGGCCCGAGCGGCTGCGGCAAATCGACGCTGCTGCACCTGCTCGGCATGCTGGACCGCCCGGACGGCGGCGAGATCTGGCTGGGCGGCGAGCGCATCGACCGGCTGTCGGAGACCGCGGCCGCCCGGCTGCGCCGCCGCGCCGTCGGATTCGTGTTCCAGGCGTTCCACCTGGTGGACGAGCTGACCGCGCGGGAGAACGTCGAACTGCCCGCCCTGCTCGCCGGCGCTTCCCCGCGCGCCGCCCGCCGCCGGGCCGCCGCCCTGCTCGACCGCGTCGGCCTCGCCCACCGCGCCGGGCACCTGCCCGCGCAGCTGTCCGGCGGGCAGCGCCAGCGGGTCGCGGTCGCGCGCGCCCTCGTCAACGACCCGGGCCTGCTGCTGGCCGACGAGCCCACCGGCAACCTCGACACCGCGGCCGCCGGCGAGGTGCTGCGGCTGTTCGACGAGCTGCGCGCCGAGGGCCGCACGCTGCTGATCGTCACGCACGACTCCCGGATCGCCGCGGCCGCCGACCGGCTGATCACCATGCGGGACGGCGTGTTCGTCGACCAGACCGTGCTCGGCCGCACCGGCCACGGCACCGGCCTCGGCGCGCTCAGCGGGCTGGTGTGACATGGGACGCCTCCTGCTCGCCTTCCGCCTGGCCTGGCGCGACCTGCGGCGGCACCGCGCCCAGGCGTTCTGGCTGCTGGTGGCGATCGCGGCCACCACGACGACGCTGACGCTCGGCCTGCTGGTACGCAACGCGGCCGACGCCCCGTGGGACCGCACCCGCGCCGCGACCGCGGGCCCCGACGCCGTCGCCACCGCCTCCGACGCCCGGGCTCTGGCGGCCCTGGCGAAGGCCGACGGCGTGGCCGACGCCGTCCGGCCGTTCCCGACCTTCGCCGTGCGCCTCGGCGTGCGGGACGTCCAGGTCAACGCCGTCGTCCAGGGCCGCGACACCGCGCCGAGCCGGATCGACCGCCCCTACGTCACCTCGGGCTCGTGGCTGCGCCGCGGCTCGGTCGTCGTGGAGCGGGCGTTCGCCGAGGCTCTGCGCGTCCGCCCCGGCGACCAGGTCACTGCGGGCGGACGCCGCTTCACCGTCGCCGGGATCGCCGTGACGACCGGCCGGGCGCCTTACCCGTCGTCCGCACCGGGCCTGATCTGGACGACCCGCGCCGACGCCGCCCGCCTGCCCGCGCTCGCGCAGCGGCGGCTGACCATGCCGCTGCGCCTGGAGGACCCGTCCGCCGCCCCGGCCTTCGCCGCCCGCCACCCGGGCGTCACGCCCTGGCAGGCCCTGTCCGAGTACGCCACCGCCGAGCTCCGCCTGGCCGACAACGCGCTGATCACCGGTTCCTGGGCGCTGGCGATCCTCGCGGGTCTGTGCGTCGCCCTGCTGGTCGGCGGCCGTCTCGCCGAGCAGAGCCGCCGCGTCGGACTCCTCAAGGCCGCCGGGGCGACACCGGCCGTCGTCGCCCTCGCCCTCCTGGCCGAGCACCTGTTCATCGCGGTCGCCGCCGCCGTCGTCGGGCTGCTCGCGGGCTGGGCCGCCTCGCCCCTGCTGACGGGTCCGAACGCGGGCTTGCTCGCGTCCGGTGACACCGCCCCCACCTTCGGCGTCGTCGCCGCCGTCCTGCTGCTCGCGCTGGGCGTCACCGCGACGGCCACCGCGTTCCCGGCGCTGCGCGGCGCCCGCGTCACCACGGCGCAAGCCCTGCGCGACCCCGTGCGCCCGCCGCGCCGCCTCGGGGTGCCGTCCGGGCTGCCGGTCACCCTGCTGCTCGGCCTGCGCATCGCCGCGCGCCGCGTCCGCCGCACGGTCCTGGCCGCACTCAGCACCGCCGTCACCGTCGCCATGATCGTCGCCGCGCTCGCCATGAACCGGGACGTGGCCCGCATGGACAACCGGGCGACCGGGCCCGACTTCGTCCCGGGGGCGGGCAATCCCGTCACCGAACGCGTCAGCCAGATCGTCCTGGTGCTCGCCGTCGCGATGCTGCTGCTCGCCGCGGTCAACGCCGTCCTCACCGCATGGGCCACGTCCCTGGACACCCTGCGCACCTCGGCGCTCGCCCGAGCCCTGGGCGCGACGCCACGTCAGATCACCAGCGGCCTCGTCGCCGCCCACATGCTGCCCGCCGCCGCGGCCGCCGCCGGCGGTATACCACTGGGCCTGGCGGTGTACGCGGCGGCCCGCGCCGTCGGGCATTCTTCGGCGTCCGGCCACGTCCCGATCCTGTGGCTGGCCGCCGTCCTCCCCACGGCACTGGCGGCCATCGCCGCCCTGACCGCCATCCCCGTCAGACAAGCCGCCACCCGCCCCATAGCACCAACACTCACAACCACCTGAAAATGCAGCACCCACTCAACCGTCAACACGGCCCCACAGGCCCGGAACACACACAGCCGCCCCCCATCGCGACAGACAACCGCACACAACGCGACATCCACGTCAGGGGCCGCACCCCACCTACCCAGACACCCCACCGAAACCAGCTGCCAGAACAACGACACTGCGCCACGCCATGGCCGTCACCACACTGACCGCCACCCCCACCAAGCTCCCGCCACCCGCCCCGACACAGCGCCCCATCCAACCACCTGCAACCGTGAGCAACCCCGGCCACCGCAGAACACCCACCCGCAGGCCCGGACCGATCACACCAACGCAAGCAGCCGCCCCATAGCGGACAGGCAACCGCACACAACGCGACGGAAGTCAGGGCCGACGCATACCCACCTGCCCAGACACCACCGGAACCTGCTGCTGGCCCGACGCGTTGCGCCGAGCAAGGGCCAGCTCGCGTTCGAGCCGCCGCTTCTCCTGCTCCAACGCCTGGATGGACTCCGCGTGCTCGTCCCGCAGCTCACGCAGCTCGCGCCGCAATCCGACGGCCCGCCTGATCCCGACCGTCGCGATCGCCGCACCGGCCATGAACACGACGGCGACCACGGCACCCGCCATGAACACCTGCCACTCGGCCGCGACCCCCGGCACGGCCTCCCCGAACACCGTGAGCTCAGCGTCGCCGGTGTTGTCCGCGATGACGCCGGCCCCCACTACCAGCGCGGCGGCCATGATCAGCAACCCCAAGAAGACCATGCGGAGGGTTCTCCTCTCCGTCGCGGGGAGATCTCAGCTGGAAAGGGAGCCTAGACCGTTCCCATTTACGACGCCATCCCCACGCGCGACTTTCATCCGCCGCACCCCCGACCTGCAGCAAGCTCCCGACCCGCTGCCACGTCCCGGCTTCAACCTCCGAACAGAATCACTCCCGAAACAGCCACCTGAACGACGACCCCTCCCGCTTATCGCGGAGCCCGAAAGGCTGTCACAGCGCAAGCGCCACTGACAGACAAATATCACCACGACAGCGGAAGATCGCACTCACATGAGGGTCAACATGAAAAGCAGCACCGCACCACGCGCACGCGGGGCATCACCCCTGCCGATATACCCAACAGGCCCTTCTCCCAGAAAGAAATGGTCCTGCGCATCATAAGACCAGAACACGCCGCATTCCACCGGCCTTCGATCACGGCCCGCTACAGCGAGACCCCGCGCGACCAGCGCCTATCCTCTCAACCACGCGCACGGACGGCTTGCGCCGTAGGACGTCCGCGCACTATCTCACAATGCGTTCAGGATCGGTCCCAGGAGCGAATACGGCGAGCCTGCTCGGCTCCCGATCGGCCCCCATGTCCCTTTCCCACCCTACGGCATGGGCCACGACGCAGTCCTGATTACTGCCGCTTTCCAAAATCAGACACAGGGCGGCCGCAGCAAGGCCGGAGTTATCAATGCGAATCCGCTCTTCCTCAGCCGGGGCGGCACAACGGAATACAAGCCCGTCGTACTCAACCCTGATTTTCATGGCTTCAACGGCCGATGTAGACGACGTCGATGCGGGACTGCCTGCGTCCGCCCCGCCAGGCCGTGCGCGTACGCAGCAACAACTGACTGTGACTGACGGTGTAAGCCCAGGCGGTGAAGACCCGACCGCAACGAAAGAGCTCTGCGCCGGGCACGAAGGGTGTCCAGCCAATGCTGCACACGCTGACACCAATCCTCCCAGACCACCCCCCACACCCGCCCCGACACCAACATCCGGCACCCCGACCAAATGTTGGGCGAACAGATGCAACCACTGCGGCCGCCCCACCGATAGCCTCCGTGAGCCGTCCGAGCCGTAGGCCGTCCGGACGCAACCGAACGGCGGGATGACATGAGCCGTCGCGCTGTGCTTGGAAGCACCGCTTATCCCCCGCAAGACACTGGCCGGATGCGCCTCGCAACCGTACGCGGGGACACCCGAAGCACCGGTGGCGCTCACATGAGCCCTTGACCAGCTCGTGAAGACCGTCCGCCCCCTCCCCACCACGCGAGCCGAGTCCGCGCCGGACTCTCGCCCGCAGTGCAGGACGACGACCGCACGAGGAACGCGGCATGGGACGCGCGGTGTGCATGATGGTCACGCCAACCGGAGCGTTCCTCGGTGCCCCCCCGATGAACCTATGCCTTCATGTGTGGCTGGGGCGGCAGCCGGGTCGTCCGCCGCCTGCTGCAGTCCGGTAGCTTCGCCGCCATTGGCGAGCGAGCGGCGGGCGGCCCCGCCGCGGACCAGGAGTGGCGAAGCCGCCCGGCCGACGCCGCACGTGTGCGAATGCCGCATCAACCGGCTCAAGCAATGACGCGGTGTCGCCATCCGCCTCGCCCGCTCGCCCGGCACTGCCGGGCCGGTATCCCCCTGATCACAGCACTGCCGCAAATCCACCATGAGCCGCCTAGGGCCTGTCTCGAAGTGTGATGAGTGGCGGCAAGTCGCACGCCGGACGCAGTGAGGCATCGCGGCCGCGATCTGCGAACCAGCCGATCAGGCGGGCGGCCGGCGCCGGCGCGGCGTGCGCGGTGGCCGACCACCCGGGTTCGACGAGCTCGCCGTCCGCTACCAGGCCACCGTCCACATCGCCACCATCAACGAACGGCTCCGGCCAACTTCGAAACACGCCCTAACACGACCCAGTGACGCGACTACCCGGCGCTAGAGTGTGTCCGGTGGATCATGACGGGCCCGCAGCAGTGCGGTGACCAGGGCGACCCCGACCATGTTGCTCCGTCGGCAGGGCGGCCACCGCACCGGTCCGCTCGCACACGACGGCGGCGAAGCCGCAGACTATGCCCGCCGGGGCCTCCCATAGCAGGGCGGGTGTTGCGGCCGGTTCCGCCCAGCACGCAGCGGACGACCTGGCCCCACCCGCACTCAAGAGCCGGATGCCAAGATCCACCGGACATGGCCGAGGCAGCCCGCCCGGCCACACGACCGCCACCTCGGGGCGACCTCAGCCACTGGGGGCACAGCGGTGCGGGGCCGTTGCGTTCGTCGCTCGTGGGCAGGTGCGAGCGCAGCAGCGTGCGACTCACCAGGTGATCCGCTCTACTTCACCCTGCGGCGTGCGCCCTGGCGGCCTCTGCTGGCTCGGCGCTTACCGGGTTGGCGGGACGGCTTGGCGACACGGCCCCCGGCTCCTCTGGCGCGCGAACCACCGAGAGTCGCGGGGCGGCGCCCCACGCGGGCTGGGGCCCTGCCACTACGTGAGGACGCCGACTTGCCCTTCGATGTCGGCGCGCCCTTCGCCGCTTTGGCGAGGGACGAAAGGTCCGCGGTTCTCGCGACGGCCTCGGCCCGGGCGATTTGCTTCCTCGCCTTGACGACACGCTTGCGTCCAGACCCGCTCCGCGCGATGCGCGCCGCCATGCCCTGGCTGCTGAGCCCCGAATTGGCGACCCGCATGCGCCGTGTCCACGTCCCCAGGTGCGCCGCGATCAGCAGCAGGACGAGGGCGATGGCCACACTCGTACCCCACTGGAGGCTCTCGGGCGCTGCGACGTTCTGGGCCTTGGGCCGGCTCTGGTCGGCCACCTGCGGCGCGGGATACGTCAGGCCGGGTGTCGCTCCGTCCGGCTGGACCGAGGGCAAGGTCACCGGAGAGGCGTTGTTGAAAGGCGTCAGCGGCGTCGAGCCACGGGACGTGCTCCCCGGCAAGGACGGCACGGAACTGGACGGTGAGGAGGTGTTGGAACCGCCGCTTCCACCACTGCTGCTGCCCTTGACGGTCACGCTCGCCGACGCATAACCCGAGTAGACCGACCCTCCGGATCCGTCGGAACGCTTGGCCCGCACCCGCACCGGGATCGTCCCGCTGGTGCCGGACGGCACGCTGAACGTGGTGGAGCAGCTCGTCCCCGAGCACAGCCCGTCCACCGTCCCGCTCTTGGAGCCGACGGACCCGGCACTGATCGAGTATCCGGTGAGGTCGTTCTCCAGCCCTTTGTTCCAGCGAACGGTGAGCTTGCTACCCGTGACCGAAGCCGACAGGCCCCCCGGTGTCGCGGGCGGGACCCGCGCGTAGAAATTGCGAGTCGCCTTGGTGCTCCACGACAGCAGGACCTTCTCCTGCAGCTTCACCTCGTAACGGCCGTTGTCACCGAGTGCCGCGGTTCCGCTCAGGCTCTCGGTGCGCAGGCTGTCCTTGGAGTCGACGACCTGCTCGTTACCGTTCGGGCTGACGACCACCAACCGCCAGGCGGTCAGCACCTCCGTGGTGGCCGAGACGGTGACCGAGCTACCGCTGCGGATCACGGCGCCGTCGCTGGGACTGGTGATCCCGGCGCTGGCCGCGTAGGCCGGAACGGCGGTGCCGAGAATCGGGACGCTCATCGCAAGGGGTGCCGTGAGCACGACTGCACCGATCCTGCGAATCCAGGTCACGGCCTCAATCCCTCCATCGGACGATCCGCCGACTTCGCTCCGTCCGCCGAACCCTGCCCGGCCATCCGGCAGGCGGCCGAGGAGACCGCTCCGTGTCTGGTGATTCCGGGGGGGCTGAGGGCAGCGTAACGTACCAGCGGGTAACCCACGTCACAGTATGGCGACAATGTCGCGTCGTCGATGGCCGTCCCCGGTCGTCGACACCTCGCGCGCACGATCACCGCCTGCTATTGACGCCCCGTTCAACGAGTCGGGTGTGGTAAGGGTACGCTTTCTGACTTTGCGGGACCACCCCGGGCCCGGGAAACGATCCGGATATCGCCGATCGCCACGGCCCCTGTGACCGCCATGGTCACCGATACATCGACGATGTCTCCTCGTACCCGGCAGCTCTTCAGCCGCCCACCGAAACCGCGCACAACGATCGCGGCACTCCTGCAGGCTTCACCGGCTCCCTCGGCGACTCGCGCCGCCGCGGCCAGCGCGGCGAGATCCGCCGCAGCGTCCGCCCGGTGCCGCGCCACCCGTACACCGCCCACGGTCATGGCCGCCACGGCCGAAAACCACAGGATCGCCATGAAGGCGACCGACCACAGCGTCCCCGCCCCTTCATCACCCGCGCTCTTCATGTGACAACTCCCTTCCAGCACGTCCGCCAACAGGCAGCAGGCAGCCCTCAACCTGCTGGCGGCCCCTGCACATACTCCGCAGAACTGAGCTGTAGGCCCCCTGTGCTGCGGCGGCTTCGCCCCAAGGGGTGTTTCCGGCTCAGCAGGGGCTTCGCCCTGAGGACGACCGCGCCCCGGTCATGCCCCCGGCGCAGAGCAACGACGGTCCGATCACGCCTTCCCGCCTGCTAGGCCACGTCCGGGGATCTTGCATCCAGCTCTTGAGTGCGGGTTGCAGGGCGCCGGCCGGGGCATCCGCTGCGTGCTTGCGGGTCTGCGGCTTCGCCGCCGTCATGTGCGGGCGGACCGGTGCGGCGGCCGCCCTGCCGACGGAGCAACTGTGGTCGGGATCGCCCCGGTCACCGCACTGCTGCGAGCCCATCATGATCCACCGGACACACCTCTAGGCCACGTCCGGTGTCTCTTGGCATCCAGCTCTAGAGTTCTAGAGTGCGGGTGGAGGCGCAGCCAACGACAGCTACAGCCCGCTCGCGCCTCCCAGCCCGGTAGCAGCGGCGGCTCGGTCATGCCTCCCGGCCCTGCATCGGCCACGGCCTATTGACGGCTGTGGTCTGGCGGCGGCTGCGGCTGAGCCACGTCTCTGGCCCGGTAGCGGCTGTGGGCTGGTCATGGCACCCCACCCGGCAAAAGCTGCAGGCCGGTCAAAGTCCCCCGCCCAGCAGCGGCTACGGGTCGCTGGTGACTCCTAGCCCGGTAGCGCTGCGACCTAGTCATGGCACCCCACCCGGCAAAGGCTGCAGGCCGGTCAAAGTCCCCCACCCAGCAGCGGCTACGGGTCGCTGGTGACTCCTGGCTCGGTGGCGGCTGTGGCGTGCGCTCTGATCAGGAGAGGGGGTAGGCCGCCGGCGGACGGCGGACGGGTGGGGACGGTCACGTCGACGCGGGTCCTTTCTCTGGTGCGGCTGATTCTGATCTGGGCGCCGGGCGGCAGGGCCCGGGCGACGGCGGCGCGGACCGCCGGTAGGGGTTCGCCGCGGGCCGCCGCCCGGGCGCCGCTTCGTGCCGCGTCCGTGCAGGCCACCTGGGTCGACGCGATCCGGATCGCCCAGAGTGAGACGGCCAGGACCAGCACCAGGGCGGGGAGGGCCACGGCGATCTCCGCCGTGACCATGCCGCCGTCCTGGGGGCGACGGGCGCTCATCCCGCCAGGTGGAGCGCCCGCTTGACGACTCCCGAAAGGAGGGTCCTCACCTCCGAGCTGGTCACGATCTTGAAGAGGAGCGCGGCGAACGCGGTGGCGGCGATCATGCCGACCGCGTATTCGGCCGTGGACATGCCGAGGTCTCGAGCCTCCTGCCGCCACCGCCGTGCGACAGCCGTCATCTTTCGCATGGGGATCTCCTTTTCTTGGATGTCGTGGCCGGCCGTCGAGACGCTGCCCGGCTCCGGCCTGGAAGGGCGAGTACTCGGGAAACAGATGAGCGGCGACCTGTGGACAACCAGTGGTCACCACGGGAGAAGGAGCGTGGACGCGATCCCGGCGATGGTCGGGACGATGCCGAGCAGGACGAACGCGGGCAGGAAGCACAGGCCGAGTGGAGCGAGCACCCGGATGCCCGCGGTTCTGGCCCTGGCCATGGCTTCCGCTCGGGCTTCACGCCGCTGGTCGCGGGCAAGGCGGGTGAGCGTCGGCGCGATGGCGGCACCGCTGTTGACCGCGCGTACGGCCGTCCGGGCGAGAGGAGCCAGCGTCGGTTCGTCTGCCAGGCCGTACCAGGCCGCGGACGGATCGACGCCCAACCGGATCTGTACGGCGATGCGCTGGAGGTCGGCGCCGAGCGGTCCGCCGATCGCACGTGCCACCGCCTCCACGGCATCGCTCCAGGGTGTTCCGCCCTGCAGGCAGGCGGCGAGCAGGTCGATCGCCACCGGCAGGTCCGCGACGAGACGGGCCTTCCTGCGTCGTTGATCGGTGTCTTCGAGCCGTCCCAACACGCGGGCGACAGCCACTGCGACGGCGATGCCCGCCAGTACGCCGACCAGGCCGCCGAGTACGACCGCGCACACGGTTCCGGACAGCAGCACCGCCCCGTACCTGGTCAGTACTTCGCGCCGGGCTCTCGTGGATGCAGGCCCTGGGGCGTTTTGTGGCTTCTCGGCAGAAGGCGGCGGCCGGCCACGCAGTCGGACCGTGCGCAGTGAGCCGTTCAGACTGCGCGTGGCCATCGGGGTTCGGTGCGCGCGGCTGGCAACGAGGGCGGTGTATCTGCGGAGGGCGGACCTGTGATCACTCGGCCATAGGAAGCCGGACACCGCGGCGAACAGGACGGTCAGGAAGATCATTTGCGTCTCCTGTCGGGCTCACGGAGTTGCTGTGCTGCGGGCTTTGGGGTTTGGCAGTTGCAGGCGGAGCGTGCGGTGGCTGGGACGGCGGCGGTGGGTGCTCGGGGGTGCTGTCGGCCTTGTCTGCTTCAGTTGCGGCGGCATCTGCATTCGCTCGTCTCTCCGCCTGTGGGCACGTGCTTCTTGTTTGTCTGGGCAGCGGGGCTGGTGCGCGGCTGGGGTTCATCGGGGAAGCTCCGCGGCTTGGGCGATACGGCTCGTCCACCACATGCCGAGCACGTCGAGGGTGACTCCGGTGGCCAGGCAGCCCAGGCCGGGGATCGTTCCGAACAGGAACGCCAGTGGCTTGGCGCCGAGCGCGGCCGCCATCGCCAGGCCGAGCAGCGGAAGCCCGGCCAGCAGCCGCGCCGTCGCCCGCGGTCCCGCCAGTTGGGCCGCGATCTCCTGACGTTGTTCCTCCTCGTCACGGAGGGCGGCGGCCAGACCGTCCAGGGCCGCGGCGAGCGTGCCGCCGCGCTCGGCTCCGATGCGCCAGCACGCTGCGAGCAGGCGCAGCCCTTCGGCGCCCGGACGTTCGGCGAGCCGCTCCAACTGGTCGGCCGTGGGGACCTCCGCCCGGGTGTCGATGGCGCAGGCCGGAGGCCGTCGGCTCGGTGCGGGGCCGTCGAGGCCGGGCGACGCGCTCAGCAGGTGGACCGCGATCCGCCGGTCGAGGACGCCGGCCGCCGAGCGGAACGCCTCGTCGGGCGTACGACCCGCGGCCAGTTCGGCGGCCATTCCGTCGCACAGCCCGATGACCGCGGTGCGCCATCGTTGCCGCTGTTTTCGACGTTCACGCAGTTCGTGCAGGTGTGTGAACGGTTTCTGGAGGAGGCCGTACACCGACGGCCGCCGGTCGCGGGCAGCCCGTGTGGTGAGCATCCGGACGAGCCGTTCGGAGGCTGTGGGAGCGCGGAACGAAACCCATGCGCAGGCGGCGGCGCACATCATGGCCAGCGCGATGGTGATGGTCATCAAAAACCTCCGAGGAGACCCCCGCCTTCAGGCGGGGGAGGAATCGGACCCCTGCGGAGCAGGACAGGGGCAGGCGATTCACCGACGTCGTTCATGGGCGCCACCGGTGGTCGAGACGGGCGGCGAGGTCGGAGGCGCCGGGCAGTGTGCGGGTTCGGCCGGCAGAGGTGAAGGACACCGCGGGGACGGCTTGCACGAGGCCGTCGGGTCCTCGCCGCAGCAGGCAGATCTCGGCGACTCTCCGGCGTCCGCCGCCGGGTTCGCGGACGAGGTGGACCACGACGTCGAGGGCCGCGGCGAGCTGGCTGTGCACGGCCTCCCTGCTCAGGCCCGCGGCACACGCCAGCGCCTCCAGCCTGGCGGGGACATCGGCCGCCGCGTTCGCGTGGAGTGTCCCGCAGCCGCCCTCGTGCCCCGTGTTCAGCGCGGCCAGCAAATGCACAACCTCGACGCCACGGACTTCCCCGACCACGAGTCGGTCGGGTCGCATGCGCAGCGCCTGCCGGACGAGTTCGTGCAGCCTGACACCGCCGGCGCCTTCCACGTTGGGTGGACGCGCCTCCAGACGCACGACATGGCCGTGGTCCGGGCTCAGCTCCGCGGAGTCCTCGACGAGCAGGAGCCGCTCGCCGGGGTCCACCAGGCCGAGCATGCAGCTCAGCAGGGTTGTCTTGCCGGTACCGGTGCCTCCGGTGATGAGGAACGCGACTCGGGCGGACACCAGGGCGGCGAGCAACTCGGCACCGCTGGAGGGGAGGGTGCCTGCCGCGACCAGCTCGTCCAGTGTGAACGCCCGGCGCCGGGGGAGCCGCAATGACAGGCAGGTGCCGTTGGCCGCCACCGGGGGCAGTACGGCATGCAGTCGTATGCCGCCTGGCAGGCGGGCGTCGGCGTAGGGGGATGCGTCGTCCAGGCGGCGCCCGGCCGCTGCCGTCAGCCGTTGGGCGAGACGTCGCAGGGACGCTTCGTCCGGAAAGCGGGTCGAGGTCCTTACCAGTCCGCTGCCGGTGTCCACCCAGACCTCGTCCGGGCCGTTGACGAGGACGTCGGTCACTTCGGGGTTGCGCAGCAGCGGTTCCAGCGGCCCGGCACCGACGAACTCCGCACGCAACTCATCTGCGAGTGCCAACACCTCACGGTCGCCCAGCAGACGCTCTTCCGCACGCAGCGCAGCCGCGACATGCCCGGCGGTGGGCTCGCCTCCGGTGTAGAGGAGACGATCACGTACGGCATCGGAGAGCTTCCTCATCGTCCGTCCTTCACGTTCGATCAGAGGGATGGCGGCTGGGCGTCGGGCAGGGCGTTGCGTGCTCTTGTCCCTCGTCGCGGCCTGGTCTGTCGGCGGGGCGCTCGCCCGCCGGCAGACCGGCCACTCCAGCCGCCCTGGCCGCCGCCGGGCCGGGCGGGGCTGGTCTCCAGGGGCAAGCGGCTTCAGCCCCCAGGGTCTGTGACTGCATCCCTGATCGGGACACCAGCTGACCGCAAAGGTCGGCTAGTGATCCGCGATGGCGGGCCTTGGCGAGACCTCCGACTTCGGCTGCCTTGAGCGCTGTCGGGATGGGGGTGGGCTGGTCTCGGAGAGTCAGGCGGCTTCGGCCATCGGGGCTTGCGGCTGGATGCCCAGGTCGGACACCAGTTGACCGCAGAGGTCGGCCAGCGGGCCGCGGCGGCGTAGGGCCCGGGCGAGATCGCCCTCTTCGAGGATGGCGGGGAGGCGGCGGTCGCAGGCGAGGACACCGGCCAGGGGCAGGCCGATGGCCTCGGCGATCACCTCCGGGGTGAGGCCTCCGGGGGCCGGGGTCCGGACGATGAGCCGCAGTTGGGCGGTCTCGCGGCGGAGTGTCGCCGCGGTGACGTCGCCCGCCACGGCGGCGCGCACCTCGGCCGGCACGAGCAGGTAGGTCACGTCGGCGGCGCGCAGGGCGCAGCGGCCGATCTCCCCGGGGTGGCGGGGGACATCCACGACGACCAGGTCGAAGCCCCGGGTCGCGGCGTCCAGCAGGGAGCGCATGGCGTCCTCGGTGACCGGCACCGGTGCGCCGCGTCGCCAGGACAGCACGGACAGGTCGCCGAGGCTGGGCAGGGCCTCGCGCAGGGTGGCGGCGCTGAGGCGGCCGCGGCGGTCGGCGAAGTCGGGCCAGCGCGCCCCCTCGTGGTCTTCCAGGCCCAGCGCGATCTCCAGGCCGCCGCCCAGCGGATCGCCGTCGACGAGCAGGGTTCGCGCGCCGATCCGGGCGGCGCTGAGAGCCAGTCCCGCGGCGAGGACGCTGGCGCCCGTCCCGCCGCGGGATGAGCACACGCACACGGTGGTGCCCCAGGTTTCCACGGGCTCGGACGCCGCCGCCATCGCGTCGATCAGCCAGCTCTCGTCGTCGGGCAGGACCGCGAGATCCTGTGCGCCTATCTGCAGCGCCTTGCGGTAGACGTCGTCGGCGTCTTCTTCTCTGGCCACGAGGACGACGCCCTGTCGGCGCGGCAGGCCGGCGGCTGCGATCTCCTCGGCCGACTCGGCTCCGACCAGTACGAGCGGCGACCCCTGCCAGCCCGCGCGGACCTCGCCGGCGTCCCGTACGATCTCGGCGCCCGTGTCGGCGGCCGCGGCGAGCCTCAGCAGATCGTCACCGATCATGGAGTCGCTCGTCACGATCATTGCCGCGTTGGTCATCGTGCCCTCCCGTCCGTTCCTGGGGACACCAGGTTGCGGTGCGGCGCGGATGCGGCGAAAGGGTTTCCCCAACATGTGGATAACTTCGTGGAACCGCAGGTCACGATGGTTCGGAGGCGTGCCGGGTGCGATGATCGGCGAGCGGATCCGCGTCCGGACCGGGCGGTGCGGTAGCGGTTTTCGGCGGTCGCCTCCGACGAGCTGGTGCGGCCGGCTCGCGAATCGCCGACAGGGCCCCGGTCAACGATGGATGCCTGGGCTGACGCCGTTTGTGTGGATGTCAGCGGGCATGTGAGGGGCATCGGGGAATGGCGTGTCGGTGATCTGGGCCGACGCCGTGGGCAGACGGCGCGCGAATTCATCTGGGGCCAGTCCGCCGGACCCGGTCGTCCGCATCGCCCCGCCCGTACGGCGCACATGCCGCCGAGCCGCCTAATGCCGTACCGATTGGGGCACCGCGGAGGCGCAGTCGGGCGGTGGCTTCGGCGCGTTGGCCGGGTCACCGCCCGACTGCGTTAAGACAGGGCGACCCCCGCCGGGGGGGAGAGCGGGGGTCGCCGAACGGTCCGGCTCCGGGGGGGTAGAGCCGGGCCGTTTTCCCAAGAAAGTCTCGGGGGGAGATCACCCGCGGCGCGCAGGCCGCGGTTTGATCTATGGGACTGGCAAACTCACTGTCTCTAGTCTAGGTACAACATATGCTGCCCGATCGTCGTGACTTCCGTCGAGCTGTAATGTCACCCGACGCGTAACGTTTTTTCTCACCTGGTTACGATGATCCCCGCTCCGGCGGGCGAAGCGGTGCCGCTCGGCACCATCCGGCCCACCACCTGCCGTACGGCCGGAAAGCTCCCGGCCGAGAGTGGGAGCGTACAGGGGATCTCTAAGATCATTCCGTTGCACCGCCGGATCGGGATCCGCAATAGAACCGATCACACTCCGTGATCTATTGCAGATTGTCAATGAAGATCCGTTTCGCCCGAAATGTCAGGCGCGATGCCGGGCCGCCGCCCGACAGAGCCCTCCCCCGCCACCGACGATGCGAGCGCGATATGCGGCCGCGAGCCGCTCATTTTACGCATCAGGGCTTGTCAACTGGACGAATGAGGCGTAGACAGGTCATAAGGACTAAGTGTCCAGGCACGGCACCCGGGCACCCACGCGCGACCAGCCGCGGGAGGCGCGTCGTGACGGGCTTGACCCGCTCCGACGAATATGAGGTGCACGCTTGGTAACCCGGTGTGACGTGGCTGGCGAACGGCGTTCCACACCGGATGGGACGCCGTTCGCCATGTTCGGGCGGCCGTCCCACGTCGGTTCCGGACGGTGGAGCGGCCCGGGCTCGTCTCAGCGGAATCGAACGCCGCCTTGCCTCACGTCCGGCGAGTATCAGCGGAGTGCTGGTGGGATGCGGCAGGACGCTGAGACCGTGTGAGTGTCGCCCGTAGGGCCATCGGCCCCCCTGGGAGCCGGCACCGTGCAGCTGGTGCCGGCGCGGCTCTGCGGCTCGATCGGCGCGTGCGCGGCCGTCAACGTGAACGCGCTGGTGACGTCCACTTGAGGACGCAGGCGCAAAGGGTGGGGTTGACTCTCGGCCGAGCCTCGGGCAGCGCGTGGAGTGGGTAGGCGTGCACCCGTCCGGCTGTTCGGCCGAGAGGGCGGGGGCCGAACGGCAGCGGTTACTGCCGTGCAGCCCGAGGAAGGACGGCACGCCAGGACGGCTGTGAGATTCTCACTCGCATTTTTCTCAGAAGGCCATAAAACTGGCCAAGGAAGTGGCTTGACAGAGGGTTCACGGACCAGTTCTCGGTCGGGTTCGGGTACCCGCGCAATGCACCCTCGGTGCATCTCTCACTCAATGCAACAGACCGCCCCCCGGTTTCGCATCAGACGGCCCGCCTTCACGCCGCACCAGCCCCTCATGCCATCGCCGTACGACTCCGAGCGGGACGCACGGCGTAGCAGCCGAGGACGGGGCGGCGCAGCGCGTCAGCCCCGCAGGATGGCCTCACAGATGGCCTGGGCGTCCCGAGCAGCGGCGGCCGTGGCGTCGGCGCAGTGGCGGATCCATCCGGCCACTCCCTCGGGGGTGCCGGAGGCGTAGCCGCGCAGCGCCGCCGCATACTCGTCTGCGAGCTCGGCATGGCCCACCTCGGGTGCGGTGAGCGACTTGGGGTCGAGCCCGCGCTCGACCATGGTCAGGCGCTGGGCGGCCCGGGCGACGATGCCGTCCCCCCAGCCGAAGGGACGCAGGGTGAGCAGCTCGCCGTGCACCACTGCCGCCACCACGAGCGCCGGGGCCTCGGTCGGTTGCACGAGCAGGCTGCTGAGCATGTCCAACCGCGCGGCGACTTCAGGCGCGGTGGGTGGTTGTCCGAGGCCGAGTACGTCCTTGACCTCCTGGCCCTCGCCTCTGGGGCGTCCGAGCTCGGCTTCGTCCACGGCGTCCGCCGCGGCGAGGACGTGCAGCCGCGCCAACACCTGCCGGGGTGCCTGCCGCCACGTGTCCGTCAAAGAGCCGAGTTCGGCGGAGACGCGAAGGGCGCCCTGGACGACGGGGTCCTTGGGGGCCTCGGCCGCGCGCATCTCGTCCAGGGGGACCGAGACCCCCTCCAAGGCCGCCGAGGCGCGCGCGCCCCGCACTGCCGACTCGGTGGAGACCTCGGCACTGCGCCGACGCAGGACGCGATGTCCGAGCAGCCGGTCCACCGCCGTGCGAGCATCAGCCACCGCGTCGGCCACTCCGGGCAGTGCCGCTACTTGGGCGAAGGCATCGGATCCGGTCACGGGCCCGACCTTATGCGGTCGTCCGCACCGACTCGCGTGCGGGGGCCGATACCCGGCACCGCCCGTCTGCCTTCCTCACGCCCCCGGCGAGGGGCGATCTCGATCGCCGGGCCGGGCAGGGCTGACTGCCCTGTCACCCGGTACTGATGGCGTCATTCCCTGGCTCCCCGCGCCCAGAAGCCCTCTAGAGCCTGTCTCGAAGTGTGCTGAGTGGCGGCATGTCGCACGCCGGACGCAGTGAGGCATCGCGGCCGCGATCTGCGAACCGGCCGAACGGCAGGCTCGCCGTCCGCTACCAGGCCACCGTCCACATCGCCACCATCAACGAACGGCTCCGACCAACTTCGAAACACGCCCTAACGCCCTCCATGCCCGTCCAGGGGCGGCGATGGGAATCGTGGGACTGGTGTGGGTGTAGGGGCGTCAGAGCGGGCGTCAGCGGCGGAAACCGGGGTGAAGCCCGCCATGCAGCGGAGGTCGTGGCGGTGTGAGGGTTGTAAAGAGGGTGCCTTGCCTGGTGAAGTGGGGCACACCGAGGCGCCTTCCTCTGTCGCAAGCAAGGAGTACGCGTTGAGCCAGAGCCAAGAGACACTCTCGAACCTGCTGCAGGAGACGCGGCGCTTCTCTCCGCCCGCAGAGCTGGCCGAATCCGCGAACGTCACCGCCGAAGCGTACGAGGAGGCTGCCGCGGACCGGCTGGGCTTCTGGGCCCGGCAGGCCGAGCGGCTGACCTGGGCCAAGCGCTGGGACACGGTGCTGGACTGGAGCAACCCCCCGTTCGCCAAGTGGTTCGTGGGCGGCGAGCTGAACGTCGCCTACAACTGCGTGGACCGCCACGTCGAGGCGGGGCTGGGCGACCGGGTCGCCTACCACTGGGAGGGCGAGCCCGGCGACACCCGCACGATCACCTATGCCGAGCTCCAGCGGGAGGTGAGCAAGGCTGCCAACGCGCTGCTGGAGCTGGGCGTGCGCAAGGGCGACCGGGTGGCCATCTACCTGCCGATGATTCCCGAGCTGCCGATCTCGATGCTGGCGTGCGCGCGGATCGGCGCGACCCACTCGGTGGTGTTCGGCGGGTTCTCCGCCGACGCGCTGCGCACCCGCATCGACGACGCCCAGGCCAAGGTGGTCATCACCGCCGACGGCGGGTACCGGCGCGGCAAGCCGTCCGCGCTGAAGCCGACGGTGGACGAGGCCGTCAAGGACACCCCGTCGGTCGAGAAGGTCGTGGTGGTGCGGCGCACCGGCGAGCAGGTGGCCGAGAACCCCCGGGACGTGTGGTGGCACGACCTGGTGGAGCGGCAGTCGGACGAGCACACGCCGGAGCCGGTCGACGCCGAGCACCCCCTGTACATCCTGTACACGTCCGGGACGACCGGGAAGCCCAAGGGCATCCTGCACACCTCGGGCGGCTACCTCACCCAGACGGCCTACACCCACTACGCGGTGTTCGACCTCAAGCCGGAGACCGACGTCTACTGGTGCACGGCCGACATCGGCTGGGTGACCGGCCACTCCTACATCGTGTACGGGCCGCTCGCCAACGGCGCCACCAGCGTGCTGTACGAGGGGACGCCGGACACCCCGCACAAGGGCCGCTGGTGGGAGGTCATCCAGAAGTACAAGGTCACGATCTTCTACACCGCGCCGACCGCCATCCGCACCTGCATGAAGTGGGGCGACGACATCCCGGCCGGGTTCGACCTGTCGTCGCTGCGAGTGCTGGGCAGCGTGGGCGAGCCGATCAACCCCGAGGCCTACGTCTGGTACCGGGAGAACATCGGCGGCGGCCGCTGCCCCGTGGTCGACACCTGGTGGCAGACCGAGACCGGCGCCATCATGATCAGCCCGCTGCCGGGGGTGACCGCGGGCAAGCCGGGCGCGGCGATGCGGCCGCTGCCGGGCGTCGAGGCGGACGTGGTGGACGACCAGGCGCAGTCGGTGCCCAACGGCGGCGGCGGTTTCCTGGTGATCCGGGAGCCGTGGCCGTCGATGCTGCGCACCATCTGGGGCGACGACGAGCGGTACGTCAAGACGTACTGGTCGCGGTTCGACGGCCTGTACTTCGCCGGTGACGGCGCCAAGCGGGACGACGACGGCGACATCTGGCTGCTCGGCCGGGTCGACGACGTCATGCTGGTGTCGGGGCACAACATCTCCACCACGGAGGTGGAGTCGGCCCTGGTGTCGCACCCGAAGGTGGCCGAGGCGGCGGTGGTCGGCTCCACGGACCCGGTGACCGGCCAGGCCATCGTGGCGTTCGTGATCCCGCGCGGCAGCGCCGGCGAGGAGGTCGAGGGCGAGGACTTCGTGGCCGAGCTGCGCGGCCATGTCGCCAAGACGCTCGGCCCGATCGCCAAGCCCCGCCAGATCATGATCGTGCCGGAGCTGCCCAAGACCCGCTCCGGCAAGATCATGCGGCGGCTGCTGCGGGACGTCGCGGAGAACCGCTCGCTGGGCGATGTGACGACGCTCACCGACAGCTCCGTGATGGACCTGATCGCCCAGAAGCTCCCCAGCGCCAAGCCGGAGGACTGACCCGGAGCACACCGACCGGCCCGCCCGCGACTCTCCGCGACGCCTCGGCAGCCCAGCGGCTCTGCGAAGCCGCGGTGCGAAGCCGGACTGGGGACAGGCGCATCGAGGGCCTCTGGCGCGCGCTCACGCGCGCCAGAGGCCCTTTTCCGTGCCGCAGGGGAGCCCCCCAGCGGGATTCGATGACGACGGACGGACATATCGGACGATCATCTGGGTAGGCTGCCCGACAGGTGTGCCGGGAAGTCTGGTCGGCGACGGGCTGTTTCGTCCCGGCAGGCACGGCGGCGGACCGGTCCGTGGGTACGTGTCCGCCCGCTGTCACCATCGGGGGTTTCATGCAGCGCCGCGTCGCCGCGCTCTGGCCGCCTCGTCCCACCGCCCGCTACGCGCGCCACGTCGCCGAGGCGCTGCGGCTGGAGACCGTCGGCGGTTTCGTCATGCTGGCCGCCACACTGGCGGCGCTGCTGTGGACCAACTCGCCGTGGGCCGACGCGTACACGAGCCTTCAGAAGCTGGAGATCAGCCCGTCCTGGCTGCACCTCGGGCACATGGACCTGCAGCACTGGGCGTCCGGCGGGCTGCTGACGGTGTTCTTCTTCATCGCCGGGCTGGAGCTGCGCGAGGAGCTGACCCACGGGGAGCTGCGCGATCCGCGGGGCGCGGCGCTGCCGGTGCTCGCCGCCTGCGCGGGCGTGGCGCTGCCCGCGCTGATCTTCCTGGCGGTGAGCGCGGGAGTGCCGGGCGCGGCCCGCGGCTGGGCGGTGCCGACCGCCACCGACATCGCGTTCGCGCTGGCCGTGCTGGCGGTGATGTTCCCGGCGAGCCCGGCGCCGCTGCGCGTGTTCCTGCTGACGCTGGCAGTCGTCGACGACCTCATCGCCATCGCGATCATCGCGCTCTTCTACACCGAGCACCTGAGCGCGCCGCCGCTGCTGGCCGGGGTGGCACTGGTCGCGGTGTACGGGGTGTTGCAGAGGCGGAGCGTGCGCTCCCCGTGGGTCTACGTGCCGCTGGCGGTCCTGGCCTGGTACTTCGTGCACAAGAGCGGCGTCCACGCGACCGTGGCGGGCGTGGCGCTGGGCATGCTGACCTCGTCCAAGGAGACGGCGGGGTCGGAGCGGACGAACGCAGAGCAGGCCGACCACGTGCTGCGCCCGTTCTCGGCGGGCGTGTGCGTGCCGCTGTTCGCGTTCCTGTCGGCAGGGGTGACGTTGAACGCCTCGTCGCTGGGGGCCGTCGCCGCCGACCGCATAGCCCTGGGAGTGATCGCCGGGTTGGTGATCGGTAAATTCGTGGGCGTCCTGGGCGGCGCCTGGGCGGCCGTGCGGCTCGGCCTGGCGACGCTCGGGGAGGAGCTGCACTGGCGGGAGATCGCGGGCGTCGCGATGCTCGCCGGGGTCGGTTTCACCGTTTCCCTGCTGATCGGCGGTTTGGCCTATACCGACCCGGCACAATTCGAGAGAGTGACGACAGCGGTCCTGATCGCGAGCCTCGTCGCGTCGGCGGGCGCCACCATCGTCTTCCGGCGGCGGATGCGGGCGCGGGCGGAGGTCGCCGCCGACGCAGCGGACCGGTAGGACGGCATGGGCGGTCCGGACGTCGGCGCAGGCGGCCCCCCGGCTGCGTGTGCAGGCGGCCCGGCCGTGTGTACGCGGCCACATCCGGACCGCGGTGGTCATGCCGGGTGGCCGGACGAGCCGCCCGGCTGCCAGGCTGGCGCGCAGCCCCTGGGAGCCGGGGGCCTGGAAGGAGTAGCGATATGACCGAGGCACTGCCGGGCGAGCGGATCGAGGACAAATCCCTCGGCGAACTCGTCGCGTTGGCGTCGAGCAACATCTCCAACCTGGTCCGCGCCGAGATGGACCTGGCCAAGATGGAGTTGAAGGCCGACGCCAAGAAAGCCGCGCTGGGCGGGACGATGTTCGCGATCGCCGGGCTCATCGCCGGCCTGATCGTGATCCTGCTGTCCATGGCCGCGGCGTACGGCCTGGTCGCGCTGGGCATCTGGCACTGGGCCGCGTTCCTCATCGTGGCCGGCGTGTACCTGCTGCTGGCGCTGGCCCTGCTCGGCCTCGGCTACCTGCGCATCCGCAAGATCGACGGGGCCAAGCGCACCCGCCGCACGCTGCGCGACGACCTGTCGATGCTGCGGCACCGAGGCGACTCCGACACCCCCGCGCTGACGGACTGAGCACGCCATGCCCGGACACGACGGGTCGATCGTCGAGGTCGACGGGCCCTGGACGCACCGCGCGGTCAGCGCCGGCGGCACGCGCTTCCATGTCGCCGAGGCGGGGGAAGGGCCCCTGGTCCTGCTGCTGCACGGCTTCCCCGAGTTCTGGTGGTGCTGGCACCACCAGCTGGTGTCGCTGCCACGCGCGGGCTACCGGGCGGCCGCGGTGGACCTGCGCGGCTACGGCGGCAGCGACAAACCCCCGCGCGGCTACGACCTGGTGACCCTCGCCGGGGACGCGGCGGGGCTCGTCCGTGCGCTCGGGGAGGCCAACGCGATCGTCGTGGGCCACGACTGGGGCGGCCTGCTCGCGTGGACGATGGCCGTGTACCACCCCAAGGTCGTCCAGCGCCTGACCGTGGTGAGCGCGCCCCATCCGCTGCGCCTGAGGCAGGCCGTACGCAGCGACCTGCGCGGCCAGGCGTGGGCCGCCCGGCACACCTTCGGGTTCCAGCTGCCCGTGTGGCCGGAGCGGCGCCTCGTGCGCGACGACGCCGCGCTGGTGGGGCGGCTGCTGCACGAGTGGTCCGGCCCCGGGTGGCCCGACGAACGCACCGAACGCCTCCTGAGGAAGGCCGTGCAGATCCCGGGGGTGGCGCACTGCGCGCTGGAGTACCACCGGTGGCTCATCCGCTCCCAGCCGCGTCCGGACGGCATACGGTACGCCGCCCGTATGCGCAGCCCCATCCAGGCGCCCACGCTCCAACTGCACGGCTCCCTGGACACCTGCATGCTGCCCGCCTCCGCCCAGGGGTCGGGACGCTACGTGGAGGCGCCGTACCGCTGGAAGCTCATCGAGGGCGCGGGCCACTTCCCCCACCAGGAACGTCCCGAGACGTTCGACTCCCAGCTCATCGGCTGGCTCACCGACCCCGAACCCGAGCACTGACCCCCGCACCGCCCCTCGGCGCGATGACCGCTCGCGTACGGTGGGAGGCATGCGTGATCGGGACGAGGCGGGCAGGCCGCGCAACGCCCGTCCGCGTGACGCGTACGGGCGCCCCCTGCCGCGCGGCGCCGTGGGCGTGCCCACCCTGCCGGACGACCTGTCCCTCACCCCCGCGGAGGCGCTGACGGAGGCGCAGCGGCTGCTGGACGCCGACCGCCCCTTCCACGCGCACGAGGTCCTGGAGGCGGCATGGAAGTCCGCCGAGGAACCCGAACGCGAACTGTGGCGGGGCCTGGCACAGGTCGCCGTGGGCATCACCCATCTGCGGCGCGGCAACGCGCGGGGGGCCAAGGCCCTGCTGACCCGTGCCGCCGACCGCCTGGAGCCGTACGCGCCCGAACCACCGCACGGTGTCGACGTCACCGGTGTCGTACGGCAGGCCCGCTCGCTGGCGGCCCGGGCGGCGGATTCCAACGCCCCCGTCCGACTGCGGCTGACCTCGTCCCCGTAAGGTCCCGCGGTCAGTCGGAGCAGTTCTGGGTGGACACGGGGACGGTGGCCTGGGCGCCGAGGCGGGCGTCGGGGGCGACCTCCTCGGCGGTGAGGGCGTAGCCGGTGGACGGGGTGTCCAGCGCCGCGGCGAAGATGACCCCGTAGACGCGGCCGTCCGACGACAGCAGCGGCCCCCCGGAGTTGCCGGGCTCCACCGTCCCGCGGATGGCGTAGATCTCGCGGCTGACCTGGCCCGAGTGGTAGATGTCGGGGCCTTTGGCGGTCTGCCGGGCGCGGATGCGGGCCGACCCCGTGGTGAACGGCCGGTTCTTGGGGAACCCGGCGATGATGGCGTCGTCGCGCACCCGGGCGGGCCCGGCGAACTTCAGCGCGGGCGCCTGCAGGCCCGGCACGTACAGCACGGCGATGTCACGCTTGGGGTCGTACAGCACGACCCGGCCGCGCTCGGTGGTGCCGTTCAGCGACGCGATGGTGG
Organism: Actinomadura sp. NBRC 104425; assembly: GCF_030269545.1. Classification (GTDB taxonomy): domain Bacteria; phylum Actinomycetota; class Actinomycetes; order Streptosporangiales; family Streptosporangiaceae; genus Spirillospora; species Spirillospora keratinilytica. The sequence continues at coordinate 165,410 of NZ_BSTN01000012.1, forward strand.
ACGAGCCGCGCGCCCCCGCCACGACGTGCGCGTTGGTCATCACCCGTTCGGGCGCGAACACGAAACCGGTGCCCTCGATCTTGCGCTGGCACTGCGGCGCGGTGCTGGTCACCTTGACGATGCTCTGCCGGGCGGCGCGCAGTGCCGGGGTCCGCAGGACCGCGTCGTTGGGCGGCGGCACCTCGGTCACCGACTCGCCGCCCAGGCCGTTGAACACCTGCGGGAACTCGCTGGCGGCCACGAACCGGCGGAAGGAGGCGAACCACGTCTGCGCCTGCTCGGGCATGACGTCGTTGACGCCGCCCAGGATCGCCGACCCGTTGACCTGCGTGCGCAGCGGCTTGAACTCCGAGCGCGCCACCAGGCTGCCGAAGAACCAGGCGACCAGCAGCAGGGAGACGGCGCTGACGACGGCGCCGCCGGCCGCGTCGACGGCGCGCGCGTTGATCCCGGTGACCCGGTTGCGCAGCACCGCGCCGACGGACGAGGCGATCAGCTGCCCGAACGTGGCGGCCAGGAACGCGATCACGATCGCCAGCAGCGCCTGCTGGGCCGCGCCGTCCACCGTCGCCTCGGCGATCGGCGGCGCCACCAGCACCCCGACGACCCCGCCGCCCACGAATCCCGCGAAGCTCAGCAGGCTGACGATGAACCCCTGCCGATAGCCCGAGACCGCGAACAACACGATCAACACGAGCAAGATCGCATCCAGAATGTGGTCGCCCAGCATCGCTTCACCGTATAGCGCGACGGCCCGTGTGCACGTCCCCTCGGTGGACCAGTTTGGACGGTGCCGCGTAGCCGCGCAGTGCGATTCGGGGCGATCACCGACCGTGCTCCGCGGAACGCCTGCCGCCCCGCGTCCGCACGGCCCCGCAGGTCATGCGCGCCGGGCGGGCCGCGGCGGACGCGGGCGCGGGCGGTCAGCCCCCGCCGGCCAGGTCCACGATCTCGCGGGGCAGGTCTTCCACGCGGCCGTCGTCCCAGGGGCGTTCCCAGCCGCCCGCGCGCAGCACCTGGGTGAGCACCTTGGCGGTGAACCCCCACACGAGCATGCCGCTGACCCGGAACGCCGGCCCGACGCGCAGGCCGTCCGGATAGCGGACGGTCAGCCGGTTGCCCGGATCGACCAGCTCGTCGATCGGCACGCGGGCGACCGTGGCGACCTCCCCGGGGTGGCCGGGCGCGATCTTCGACGGCGTGCGCCACCAGGCCGCCACGGGGGTGACCCGGTGGTTGCTGTGCCGCAGGTACAGCTCGGGCAGCGTGGTCAGCACCTGCACCCCCGACGGCTCCACGCCGGCCTCCTCCTGCGCCTCGCGCAGGGCAGCGCCGACCGGCCCGTCGTCGCCGGGGTCGATCCGGCCGCCGGGGAAGGCCGGCTGCCCGGCGTGCTTGGTGAGCGTGGCGGCCCGCTCGGTGAGCAGGATGTCCGGGCCGTGCGGCCCCTCCCCGAACAAGATCAGCACCGCCGCCGGACGCGCCGTCGCCGCCGGGCGCATCGCCGGCGGGACGGTCATCCGCGGCGCCTCCGCGAGGAACCGGTCGAGCCATGCCGGACAGGGGGCTGCAGTGTCGCTCACGCCTCTCCCAACCTGATCAGTACCTGCTTTGTTTCCCACCCTGGCAGCGCGACCGGGCGGAGGTCAGGAGAACGGGCCGGGCTTGACCAGCTTGCGGGCGGTCTCCTCGTCGGTCGGCCCCTCGCCGAAGGACGGGCACAGCCGGGCCAGAGCGCAGGCCCCGCAGGCCGGGCGGCGCGCGTGGCAGACGCGGCGGCCGTGCCAGATCAGCCGGTGCGACAGGATCGTCCACTCCTTGCGCGGGATCAGCTCGCCGACCTCGTGCTCGACCTTGACCGGGTCGGTCTCGGCGGTCCAGCGGAACCGGCGGGCCAGCCGCCCGAAGTGGGTGTCGACGGTGATCCCCGGCACGTCGAAGGCGTTGCCGAGCACGACGTTGGCGGTCTTGCGGCCCACGCCCGGCAGGGTGACCAGCTCGTCCAGGGTGCGCGGCACCGCGCCGCCGAACCGCTCGCACAGCTCCGCCGACAGGCCGATGACGGACCTGGTCTTGGCGCGGAAGAACCCGAGCGGCTTGAGGATGCGCTCGACGTCCTCGGGGTCGGCGGCGGCCAGCTGCTCGGCAGTGGGGTACTTGGCGAACAGCGCCGGGGTGGTCTGGTTGACCCGCACGTCGGTGGTCTGCGCCGACAGGACGGTGGCGATCAGCAGCTGGAACGGGTCGGCGAAGTTCAGCTCGCATTTGGCGTCGGGGTAGACCTCGGCCAGAACGCGGTTGATCTTCCGGGCGCGGCGTACGAGCGCCAGCCGGGTCTCCTGCCCGCGCCCCGCGTCGTCCGTGCTGCTCGCCATGCCGGCAAGAGTACGTCCTCCCCGGGGCCGCGGCCCCGGGAATGACCGCACGCCGTCCCGCCCCGCCGGCGCACCCGGCCGGCCCGCCGGTCCGTCCGCAATCGAGGTGGTCGCCGCGCACACCCCGCGATGACCTGCTTCGCGGGATTGTGACTCCCTCACCGGGCGGTCCGTACACTTGGTGCCGGAGGATCTGGCGTCTGAGCGGACTGGAGCGGTCCAGCTCTTCGCGGATGCCGGGGCGGAACCGGTACGCCGTGGGCCTGCCTTCACGTACGCGGTGGGACGTACGTCACACTATGCGTGTAGGTGTTTGTAGAAGGAGAAAGCGTGACCGACCGCGACGTGGACGTATTGAGCAGAGCCCCGCTGTTCGAGGCACTCGACGAGCAGGGCGCCAAGGCGCTTCGCGCCAACGTGACCGAAGTGCGGCTGGCACGCGGCCAGACGCTGTTCAACGAGAACGAGACGGGCGACCGCCTGTACGTCGTCCTGGAAGGCAAGATCAAGCTCACCCGCACCGCCCCCGACGGGCGGGAGAACCTGCTGAGCGTGCTCGGCCCCAGCGAGATGTTCGGCGAGCTGTCGCTGTTCGACCCGCGGCCGCGCACCGCCAGCGCCGTCGCGGTCACCGAGTGCCGTCTGGCCGGGCTCGGCCACGACGACCTGCGCCCCTGGCTGACCGGCCACCCCGAGGTCGCGGTGCAGCTGCTGCGCGCACTGGCCCAGCGGCTGCGCAAGACCAACGACGTGATGGCCGACCTGGTCTTCACCGACGTGCCCGGGCGCGTCGCCAAGGCCCTGCTCGACCTGGCCGAGCGGTTCGGCCAGCCCTCGGAGGCCGGGCTGCACGTCCACCACGACCTCACCCAGGAGGAGCTGGCCCAGCTCGTCGGCGCGTCCCGGGAGACGGTCAACAAGGCCCTGGCCGACTTCGCCCAGCGCAACTGGCTGCGGATCGAGGCGCGCGCCGTGGTCATCCTCGACATCGAGCGGCTGCGCAAGCGGTCCAAGTGAGGCGGTCTTCCGCAGGGTCGCGACCGCCCCGGCGATCTTGCGGGAGCGCCGGCCGCCCCCTGTTCCCCTCGCGGTTCACGCACCGGAGGAGCGCTCGTTGAGGTAGTCGAGCTGGGCCTGCACGGACCACTCGGCGGCCGGCCACAGGGACCGGTCGACGTCGGCGTAGACGCGTTCGACCACCTCCCGCGCCGTCCGGGCGCCGGCGGCCACGGCGGCCTCCACCTGGGCGAGCCGCTCGCGCCGGTGGGAGATGTAGTGGTCCAGGGCGACGATGGGGTCGTCCAGGCGCGGGCCGTGGCCGGGCAGGATGGTCGCCGCCTCCTGTTCCTCGGCGAACGCCCGCAGCCGGTCCAGGGACGCCAGGTAGTCCCCCAGCCTGCCCTCGACGACCGTGGTGCCGTACCCGAGGACGGTGTCCCCGGTGAGGACGGCGCGGTCGGCGGGCAGCCAGAACGTCAGCGAGTCGTTCGAATGGCCGGGCGTCTCCAGGACGCGCAGTTCCAGGCCCCCGGTGGTGACGACGTCGCCTTCGGCCAGCCCTTCGTCGCCGAGCCGGTGGCGGGGGTCCAGCGCCCGCACGGGGACCGCGCCGCCGCGTCGTCCGGCCGCCTCCGCGGCGAGTTCGGCGAACCGCTTGGCGCCCGCCGCGTGGTCGGGATGCCCGTGCGTGAGCAGGACCAGCCCCACGCGGCGCCCCTGCGACGCGACGGTGCGCACGACGCGCTCCAGGTGCTTGCCGTCCTTGGGGCCGGGGTCGATGACGACCGCCTCTTCCGCACCGGGCTCGGCGACGATCCAGGTGTTGGTGCCGTCCAGGGTCATCGGTGACGGGTTCGGCGCCAGCACGCAGAACGCTCGTTCCGTACCCATCCCATCGATCTCGCTCATCTCACCCATCCTGCCGGTCGCTGAGCGCAGACCCAGCCGCCGCCCCAGCCGGTCCAGCCGCGCCAGGTGGCGCGGCGCCGACGTGCCCGCCAGCCACCTCGTCAGCTCCCGGACCGGCCACCGGACGAGCCGACGGCGCACGACCGCTCATCCCCGCGGGTAGTGGCGGGCCGTCTCGGGCGGCAGCACCAGGTACGCCTCCCCGTCGATCACCTCCGCCGTCGGCTCGTGGGTGACGATCTCGCGGCGGGCCGCCAGCACGTCCGCGACCGTCCGATAACCGGCCAGTTCCGACAGGGTGGCCAGGGTCGGGGGCATCAGGAACCACTCACCCGCCTGCGCCCGCCGTATCGCGTCCTCGGGCCGCACCCACGTCACCCGGTCGGCCTCGGTGCTGACGTCGCCGGCGCGCTGCCCCGGCGGGATCGCGGCGACGAAGAACCGCGTGTCGTAGCGCTTCGGCTCGATCGCCGGCGTGATCCAGTGCGCCCACGGCCGCAGCAGGTCCGAGCGCAGCACCAATCCGCGCCGGTTCAGCATCTCGGCCAGCGACACGGTGCGGGCGAGCAGCGCCTGCCGGTCGGCCTCCCACGCCTGGCCGCGGGTGTCGTCCACGACGGCAGTCCCGGCGGGCCCGGCAAGCAGGATCAGGCTCTCCTCGAACGTCTCGCGCACGGCCGCGCACACCAGCTCGCGCGCCAGCTTCTCCCCGGCCCCGAAGGCGGCGCCCCACTCCGCCGGGGACGGCCCGGCCCAGGCGATGTCCGCGTCGCCGTCGCGCGGGTCGACCGACCCGCCGGGGAACACGTACGCCCCCGGGGCGAACGCCATCGAGGACACCCGCCGCAGCATGAACACCTGAAGCCCGTGCTCGGGGTGGTCCCGCAGGACGACCACGGTCGCGGCGTCCCTGGGCGTCGCCGGCTCGATCCGTCCGGCGCGCATGCCCTCGATCCGCTCCACGAACTGATGCGGGAGCTTCAGCCCGTTCACCATCGGCCGGCCCGGGGCGTGTGGCGGGACGTCCCGCCATGGACTACTCGACTGATCCCCATGGCGGCTAATTCGGACATACCGAATGCCGTTCCGTCAAGCCCCGGCCGCCGGCGGGGCGTGCCGCTGCGACGGCCGCGGTTGCCGCACGGGCGCGGCCGCGGCCGTCGGCGGACGTCATTCGACCTCGGCGATGAGCTCCACCTCGACGGGCGCGTTCAGCGGCAGCACCGCCACGCCGACCGCGCTGCGCGCGTGCCGGCCCGCGTCCCCGAACACCGCGCCCAGCAGGTCGCTGGCCCCGTTGACGACCTTCGCCTGGTCGTAGAAGTCCGGCGCGCTGGCCACGAACCCGACGACCTTGACAATGCGCCGGACCCGCGCCAGCTCCCCCGTCTCGGCGCGCAGCGCGGCCATCGCGTTGAGCGCGCAGATCTTGGCCTGCTCGACGGCCTCCTCAAGGCTGACCTCGGCACCGACCTTGCCGGTGACCGGCAGCTTGCCGCCGACCATCGGCACCTGCCCGGCCGTGTAGACCAGGGAGCCGGTGCGGACCGCCGGCACGTAGGAGCCCGCCGGCGCGACGACCTCGGGCAGCTCCAGCCCCAGATCGCGCAGCCGCTCCTCGGGCGTCACTTCGGCTGCACCTCGCGCTTGAAGTAGGCCACCAGGTTCTCGGGGTTGGGCCCCGGCAGGACGGTGACGAGCTCCCACCCGTCCTGGCCCCAGTTGTCGAGGATCTGCTTGGTCGCGTGCACCAGCAGCGGAACGGTCGCGTACTCCCACTTCTTCATGGCCACCCAGCCTAGCGACCGCCCCTCCCGCGGCCCGCCCGGTCCTCGGGCGGCGTCAGACGCGGGAGGCGTCGTAGCGGTCGCGTGCCGCGTGGATCTGCCCGATGTGCTCGTCGGCCCACGCTTTGATCGCCGCCAGCAGCGGGACGATGCGCTCCCCGAGCGGCGTAAGGGAGTAGCTGACCTGCACCGGCACCGCGGGAGTGACGTCGCGTGCCACGAAACCGTCGCGTTCCAGGGTGCGCAGCGTCTGGGTGAGCATCTTGGCGCTGGCGCCGGGCAGGGCCCGGGCGAGTTCGGCGTAGCGGAGCGGCCCGTCGGCCAGCCGGGACAGCACCAGCGACACCCACTTGGACCCGATGATCTCCAGCAGTTGGTGGGACGGGCACATCGCCATGTACTCGTCGAACGCGGCCTTGGCGGCCTCGCGGCGCTGCGCGGCGGTCATCGTCGCCATCTGCGAATTCACCTCCGGGTGCCGAACGCACTTGCAGGTAACTCCTTCCGGGGCGCCGGCTGTTCCGGCGAAGGTGGCCGGTGCGGGGTTCTCCCGCGCAACCACGTGTCGACCATGGAGTTCGATATGCGTGCGATCATCGTCAAGGCGCCCGGCGGGCCGGAGGCGCTGCAGGAGGCCGACCTTCCCGAGCCCGTGCCGGGACGCGGCCAGGTGCGGATCAGGGTGGCCGCGGCTGCGGTCAATCCGGTGGACGTGGGCGTCCGGGCCGGGGCCATGACGGCCAACGGCCTGATGCCCCGGCCGGGTGAGCCGGGCGCGCGGGAGGCGTTCGGCCTGGGCTGGGACGTCGCCGGCACCGTCGACGCCGTGGGGCCGGACGTCGAGCACCTGGCCGTGGGCGACGAGGTCTTCGCGCTCAAGGACCGCTTGGACGTCCCCTCGGGCACCCATGCGGAGGCCGTCGTACTGGACGCGGACGCCGTGGCGCAGGCGCCGCGTTCCGTCGACGCCGTGCACGCCGCCACGGTGCCGCTGAACGGGCTGACCGCGCTGCAGGCGCTGGACCTGCTCGACCTCCCGCCGGGGGCCGCGGTGCTCGTCACCGGGGCGGCCGGCGCGGTCGGCGGATACGCGGTGGAACTGGCGGTGCAGCGCGGCCTGCGCGTGGTGGCGACCGCGTCGGCCGGCGACGAAGCCCTGGTGCGCTCCTTCGGCGCGGAGCACTTCGTACCGCGCGGGGCGCATCTCGGCGACGCCGTCCGCCAGATCGTTCCGGGCGGAGTGGACGGCGCGCTGGACGCCGCCGTGACCGGACTGGAGGTCCTGGAGGCGGTGCGCAGCGGCGGCGCGTTCGTCGCGGTGCTCGGCGGTGACGCGGTGCCGCCCCCGCTGCGCGGCATCCGCGTGGAGAACGTGTGGGTCCGCGCAGACGCCACGCAACTGGCCCACCTGGCAGCACTGGTCGACGCCGGACGACTGACACCCCGGGTAGCTCGGACACTGCCGCTGTCCAAGGCCGCCGAGGCACACCGCCTCATGGAGCAGGGCGGCCTGCGGGGACGACTCGTGCTCACGCCATAGCCGCCGTCCCCCGCAGAAGCCCCCGCCCCACTGCGCGGCATCCGCATAGACAACGTGCGGGCCCTGTGCAGACACCACACAACTCACCCACCTAGCGGCACCAACCGACGGCCAAACGGCCAACACCCCGGCCGCTGCCACAGACCGCCAAGACACACCGCCTCACGGAGCAGGGCGGCCTACGGGGACGACTCGTGCTCACGCCATAGCCGCCGTCCCCCCGCGGAGGTCTTCGCGGTCACTCCGCTGGGGACTCCCCTGCGGACTCCTCAGGGGTCTCCCCGGCGGACGGGTGGGCGTCGGCGATGCCCCGCGGGGAGTCGGCGGAGGAGCCCGACAGCTCCTCGGGGGCCTTGCGCGCGGGCTGGTCCAGGCCGACGACAGGAGGGACGTCCTTGGTCGACTGCAGCGCCGGGCCGCTCTCGGCGGCCTTGGCGAGTTCCTCCTCGGCCTTGGCGAGGCGCTCGCCGAGGTCGGGCTTGCCCTCGCCGGTGGACGGGGACGCGGAGGCCGGGGCCATCCGGTCGAAGAAGCGCAGCAGCTCCACCGGGAACGGCATGATCAGCGTGCTGTTCTTCTCCGCCGACACGTCCACCACCGTCTGCAGCAGCCGCAGCTGGAGGGCCGCCGGGTCCTGCGACATGATCTCGGCGGCCGCGGCCAGCCGCTTGGACGCCTGGAACTCGCCGTCCGCCGCGATGATCCGGGCGCGGCGTTCGCGTTCGGCCTCGGCCTGGCGGGCCATGGAGCGCTTCATGCCCTCCGGCAGCGACACGTCCTTGATCTCGACGCGTTCGATCCGGATGCCCCAGGGGCCGTCGGTGATCTCGTCCATGATCGCGCGCAGCCGCATGTTGATCTTCTCGCGCTCGCCCAGCAGCTCCTGCATGTCGGTCTGGCCGATCACCGAACGCAGCGAGGTCTGCCCGATCTGGGACACCGCGTACCCGTAGTTCTGCACGTTGACGATGGCCTTCACCGGGTCGATCACCCGGAAGTAGACCACCGCGTCGACCCGCACGGACACGTTGTCCTGGGTGATGCCCTCCTGCGCGGGCACGTTCATCGTGACCGTCTGCCGGTTCACCTTCTGCATCCGCTCCACGATCGGGATGATCGCGGTGAGGCCGGGGGGCCGGACCGCGCCGGGACGCAGCCGGTCGCCGCGCCGCACCTGCCCGAACCGGAACACGATGCCGTGCTCGTACTGTTGCACCACCTTGACGGCCGACCCGGCGGTCAGCAGCGCGATGAAGGCGACGACGAAGACGATGGTGAGGATTACCGCCATCACGGGCACCTTTCGATAGACAAGGCCCGATAGACAAGGCCCGAACCCGCGGGCCCCGCCGGACTCCTGCGCGACGGCGTGCGAGGCGCACCGGGCGCCTGCAGCTCCGTCCCGGGACGGCGGGCCGATTCAGGGGGCGCCCAGGCCGCTGCGGTCTGGCCTCCCCCGGGGACGGCTCGACCGGTCAGGCAGGCGGAATCCGAGGGATCGGTCCCACGTTTCCTACCCAACCTCCGGGGCACGGCCCACACAACGGCCGGAAAGGGGGACTCGGCTGGGGCGCGGCACCGTGTCAGGAATCACTTGCATAGGGGCCGGGCACCCCCTCGGGTACTTGCCGAGCGAACGATATGGTCAATCGAGTGAGCGCGAGAGACACCGACTGGGACGGCGTGCGCCTGCACGTGGTCACGGGCAAGGGCGGCACCGGCAAGACCACGGTCGCCGGCGCCCTGGCGCTGGCACTGGCCGCCGGGGGCCGGAAGGTCCTGCTGGTCGAGGTCGAGGGACGGCAGGGCATCGCCCAGCTCTTCGACTGCGCGCCGCTGCCGTACGAGGAGCGCCGGGTCGCCGTCGCCCCGGACGGCGGCGACGTCTACGCGCTCGCCATCGACACCGAAGAGGCGCTCATCGAGTACCTCGAGATGTTCTACAACCTCAAGCGGGCCGGCAAGGCCATGACCCGGCTCGGCGTGGTCGACTTCGTCACCGCGATCGCCCCCGGCCTGCGCGATGTGATCCTCACCGGGAAGACCTCCGAGGCCGTCCGCCGCCGCGACCCCTCCGGCGCGTTCGTCTACGACGCGGTGGTCATGGACGCCCCGCCCACCGGCCGCATCTGCAAGTTCCTCAACGTCAACGAGGAGGTGTCCGGCCTGGCCAAGGTGGGCCCGATCCGCAACCACGCCGACACGGTCATGCGGGTGGTGCGCAGCCCCGAGACGGTGGTGCACTTCGTCACGCTGCTGGAGGAGATGCCCGTCCAGGAGGCCATGGACGGCATCGCCGAGCTGCGCCAGGTCGGGCTGCCGGTCGGCGGCGTGATCGTCAACATGGAGCATCCGCCGCTGCTGGACGAGGAGGCGCTGGCCGCCGCCGGCAACGGCGAACTGGACACCGACGCGATCGTCCGCGGACTCAAGGCCGCCGGGCTGGAACACGATGCCGAGACGATCGCCGTCGGCCTGGCCGCCGAGGCCGCCGAGCACGCCCGGCGCACCGCGCTCCAGCGCCGCGAGATGGAGCGCCTGCGGACCCTCGACCGCCCGCGCTACGTCCTGCCGCTGCTGCCCGACGGCATGGACCTGGCGGGCCTGTACGACCTGGCGCAGGCCCTGCGCGACCAGGGTGCGGCATGACCAGCTGCGGAAGGGACGGCCTGAGATGAGCCCCACCGGCAAGACGCCGCCGGTCCTGGACGTGGACGCGCTGCTCGACGACCCCCGCACGAAGATCATCGTGTGCTGCGGGTCGGGCGGCGTCGGCAAGACCACCACCGCCGCGGCGCTCGGCCTGCGCGCCGCCGAACGCGGCCGCGACGTCGTCGTGCTCACCGTCGACCCGGCGCGCCGGCTGGCCCAGTCCATGGGCCTGTCGGAGCTGGACAACAACCCGCGCCGCATCGACATCGACGGCGACGGCGAGCTGCACGCCATGATGCTCGACATGAAGCGCACCTTCGACGAGATCGTCGAAGCGCACGCCGACCCCGACCGGGCCCGGCAGATCCTCGCCAACCCGTTCTACCAGTCGCTGTCGTCCAGCCTGTCGGGCACGCAGGAGTACATGGCGATGGAGAAGCTCGGGCAGCTGCACCGCTCGGGCGCCTGGGACCTCATCGTCGTCGACACCCCGCCGTCGCGCAACGCGCTCGACTTCCTCGACGCCCCCGCCCGCATGGGCCGGCTGCTGGACGGCCGGTTCATGAAGATCCTGGCCGCGCCCGCCAAGACCGGCGGCCGGTTCGGCGTCAAGGTGCTCAGCGCCGGGTTCGGCATGTTCACCGGCGTGCTCAACAAGGTGCTCGGCATGCAGCTGCTGCGCGACGTGCAGACGTTCGTCGCCGCGTTCGACACGATGTTCGGCGGGTTCCGCGAACGCGCCGAGAAGACGTTCCAGCTGCTGCAGACGCCCGGCACCGCGTTCCTGGTGGTGGCCGCGCCCGAGCCGGACGCGCTGCGCGAGGCGTCCTACTTCGTCGAACGCCTGGCCGAGGAGCGCATGCCGCTCGCCGGACTGGTCGTCAACCGCGTGCACGAGTCGGCGGCCGACGGGCTGTCGGCCGCGCGCAGCCTGGCCGCCGCCGAGACGCTGCAGGAACGCGGCGACCATCCGCTCACCGCCGCGTTGCTGCGCATGCACGCCGACCGTATGCAGGTCGCCGCGCGCGAGGAGCGGCTGCGCGAGCACTTCGCCTCCACGCACCCGACCGTCCCGGTGACGACCGTGCCCGCGCACGCCGAGGACGTCTGCGACCTGGACGGCCTGCGCCTCATCGGCGAAGACCTGGCCCGCACCGAACCCGCCGAGGCCGCCTGACCGGCCGCCGGCACCTGGCGAAAAGCGCATACGGTCGTGGGTGCGCACCAGCACCGATGCGCACCCACGACCGCTGTCGATTGGTTGGACCCTGCCGATCGGGTACCCGGAGAACCGGGCCCCGGCCCGCCTATTGCCGCCGGAGCGGCGAGACGACGTCAGCCGGCGACGAGTGCCTTCTCCTTGGAAGCCTCGACCCGCCGCTCGTACGCCTCCTTGGCGTTCTCCAGCAGTTCGCGCCACGATTTCACGTCCGGACGCCGACGCAGCAGGGCTCGCCGCTCACGCTCGGTCATCCCACCCCAGACTCCGAACTCGATCCGGTTGTCGAGAGCGTCGGCGAGACACTCCGTCCGCACCGGGCAGCCGCGGCAGATCAGCTTGGCTCGGTTCTGCGCTGCTCCCTGCACGAACAGGGCGTCCGGATCCGCGTTACGGCAGGCGGCGCGGGCGGTCCAATCCGTGATCCACATCTTGGCCCCACTCCCCTAGGGTCTGTGTCGATTTGCGCTCCTTGGCCAGACGGGCGCGGACGTCAGGCCGCCAAACGAAAGCCGTGGGGAAGAACTTACGGAAGCGAGGGGGGAATCAACAGCCCCCGATGGGCCCATTCTCGATATAGCCCGGCAGGGCCATACCGCCGGAACGGACTAGTTACCTCTCCTTGACGCGCGAGGTAGCACGTCGGTTGACAGCACGCGAGTGATCAGGCCGGGCGATCGGACCAGGCTGATCACCCCGGGCCGGGTCCGTTGTGATACGCAGTGGTCATGTACGGGACGAGTGAGCTGTCCCGTATGCACTGCTCGTCCCGCGTAACCTAGGGTTCGTGCAGAAAGAACGTCGAGCGCGCGCCGTCTCCACGCTCCTACGACTGGTCGGAACCGGCGTCGTCGCCGGTGTGCTGGTGGCGTTCATCGCGCTGCCGGGTGTCGGCAGCGTCGGACTCACCGCCCGGGACGCCGCCAACAACTTCCAGGACATGGACAGCACCCTGAAGACGACGCCGCCGTCGGAGAAAACGGTGGTGTACGACGCCAGCGGGCAGCCGATCGCAACGTTCTTCGACAAGTACCGCGAGTCGGTGCGGCTCGACCAGGTCGCCCCCGTCATGAAGCAGGCGATCATCGACATCGAGGACTCGCGCTTCTACCAGCACGGCGCGCTCGACCTGAAGGGCACCATCCGCGCGTTCGCCTCCAACGTCGAGTCCGACCAGACGCAGGGCGGCTCCACGCTGACCCAGCAGTACGTCAAGAACCTGCTGGTCGACAGCGCCAAAACGCAGGAGGAGTACCTGGAGGCCACCGCGCCGACGGTCGGCCGCAAGCTGCGCGAGCTTCGTTACGCGCTCGACATCGAAAAGCGCATGACGAAGAACCAGATCCTGGAGGGCTACCTCAACATCGCCTACTTCGGCGCCGGCGCGTACGGCGTGCAGGCCGCGGCCAAGCGGTACTTCAGCAAGCCCGCCTCCGAGCTGAAGCTCGAAGAGGCGGCGCTGCTGGCGGGCATCACCCAGAACCCGACCGCCTACGACCCGATCCGCAACCCCAAGGACGCGCGCAAGCGCCGCGACACCGTCCTCTACCGCATGCAGCAGCTCGGGCACATCACCAAGGCGCAGGCCGACGCCGCCGCGGCCAAGCCCATCGAGCTGAACCGCACCGAGCCGGTCGGCGGCTGCGAGACCAGCAAGGCGCCGTTCTTCTGCGAGTACGTCAAGTACGACATGCTCAACGTCCTGTCCGACGGCAAGTACTGGGAGATGAGCCCGAAGGAGCAGCAGGACGTCGTCAACAAGCTCAACCGCGGCGGCTACACGATCCGCACCACCCTCGACATGAAGGCCCAGCGCGCCCTCGACAGCGCGGTGCGCTCGCGGGTGTCCCCCACCGGCAACCGGGTCGCGGTCGAGGCGATGGTCGAACCGGGCACCGGGCACCTCAAGGCGCTCGGGCAGAGCAAGCGGTTCGGCGCGGGCAAGGGCCGCACCGCCATCAACCTGGCCGCCGACCGCTTCCACGGCGGCGGCAGCGGCGTGTCCGCCGGATCGACGTTCAAGGTGTTCACCCTGGCCGCCGCGCTCGAAGAGGGCATCCCGGTCAGCACCACCATCAACTCCCCGCAGACCACCACGATCAGCGGCTACCAGCCGTGCCGGATGCCGAACGGCAAGATGCTCGGCGGCGGCTCTTGGACGATGAGCAACGCCGGCGACAGCGAGGCGGGCACTTTCAACCTCAAAACCGGCACCTGGCACTCGGTCAACACCTTCTACGCCGCGCTGGAGAAGCGCGTCGGCGTCTGCGACGCGGTGAAGATGGCCGAGAAGTTCGGGATGAAGAAGGCCACCGGCGCCCCGCTCGACCCGTACCCCTCCCAGGTGCTGGGCACCAACGACATCGACATGGTGCACCTGGCCGCCGCGTACGCCGGGTTCGCCGCCCGCGGCAAGTACTGCGCGCCGGTCTCGATCACCGAGGTCATCGACAACGAGGGCAAGAAGCTCAAGCTGCCCAAGTCCGAGTGCCGCCAGGCCGTCGACACGGCCGTGGCCGACAAGGTCAACGAGATCCTGCAGGGCGTGCTGACCAAGGGCACCGCGGCGGGCCAGGGCATCGGCCGCCCCGCCGCCGGCAAGACCGGCACCTGCGAGGAGTTCACCTGCGCGGTCTTCGCCGGCCACACCCCCAACCTCGCCGCCGCCGTCGCCTACTACGACTTCCGCGGCCCGTGGCAGTACAAGGTGTACGGCGTCTACGGCGCCGACATCCCCGCCCCCATCTGGGCGCAGAGCATGCGCAACGCCCTGGCGGGCGAGCCCGCCCCGGGCTTCTCCCGTCCCATCCGCGACTTCGGCGACTCCGTCAAGGTCCCCGACCTCAAGGGCATGTCGGTCGAGCAGGCCCGGCGCGCCCTGGAGGGGGCCGACCTGAAGATGCGGCTGGCCCCCCGCGGCATCGCGTCCGACCAGCCCCGCGGCTCGATCGCCGCGTCGTCCCCCGACGCGGGCACCGAGGTGGAGCCCGGCACCACCGTCACTGTCTACCAGAGCGAGGGCAGCAACCGCCCCAACCCCCAACGCCCCGGTCGAGACAACCCCGGGCAGGGCGGATGGCCCTTCCCCTGGCCCCAGGGCCGCAACCAGGACTGACGCTTGAGCACAACGGAAACGCCCCCCTGCCGGATGCGCGGCCGGGGGGCGTTTCCGTGCTCGCATCTGGAGCGGTGAGCGGCGGCAGTAGTGACTTCGCGGCCGCGACCTGCGAACCGGCCGATCAGGCGGGCTGCCGGCGTCGGCGGTCACCCGGGTTCGACGAGCTCGCCGTCCGCTACCAGGCCACCGTCCACATCGCCGCCATCAACGAATGGCTCCGGCCGACTCTGGAAGCGGGCCCTAGCCGCCGGCGAGTTGCCGCTTGACCTCCGCCGCGACGCGCCCGCCCTCGGCGCGTCCCGCGACCTTGGGGTTCACGGCCTTCATGACCTGCCCCATCGCCTTGGGCCCCGCCGCGCCCGTCTCGGCGATCACGTCGGCGACCAGGGCGGACAGCTCCTCGTCGGTCAGCTGGGCGGGCAGGTACTGCTCCAGCACCGCGCCCTCGTCCCGCTCGGCCTGTGCCTGCTCCTCGCGTCCGGCGCCGGCGAACGCGGCGGCGGCCTCCCGGCGCTTTTTGGCCTCCCGGCTCAGCACCTTGACCACGTCCTCGTCGGACAGTTCGCGGGCCTTCTTGCCGGCGACCTCCTCGTTCCGCACGGCGGTCAGCGCCATGCGCAGCGTGCGGGTGCGCACCTCGTCCCGCGCCTTGATCGCGGTGGCGAGGTCGCCCTCCAGCTTCTCCTTGAGCTTCATGGTCACATCATGCCCGCGGAACCCCCGCCGTCTCACAGGAATAAATCCGCGACGGTTCGGCCGGGACGCGGTTGTCTGGGACGATGGGAGGCGAATCGAAGGGGCCCGGAGGGAGAACCGTGCGAAAGCTGTATGCCGTCCCCATGGGGCTGGTGGGCGCCGGCGCCGCCACGTTCGGCTATGCCTCGCTGATCGAGCGCAACTGGTTCCGCTTGCGCCGCTTCGAAGTACCCGTGCTGCCGCCCGGCCGTCCCTCCGTCAAGATCCTGCACATCTCCGACGCGCACCTGACGCCCGGCCGCCAGCGCCTCATCCACTGGGTGCGCTCCCTGGACGCCCTCGAGCCCGACCTGGTGGTCAACACCGGCGACTCCATCTCCCACCGCGACTCCATCGGCCCGTTCCTGGACGCGCTGGGCCCCCTGCTCGACCGCCCCGGCGTCTTCGTCTACGGCTCCAACGACCTGTACTCCCCCGTCTTCAAGAACCCCCTGCGCTACATCTGGCGCACCAGCCGCCGCGACTACGCCCGCCGCCGCCGCGAACCCGACCTCCCCTACCGCGAGCTGGGCTCGTCCCTCCAGGCCGCGGGCTGGCTCGACCTCAACAACCGCATCGGCCGCCTCAAGGTCGGCGAACTGGACATCGAGTTCGGCGGCATCGACGACTCCCACATCAACCGCGACCGCTACGACAAGATCGCCGGCCCGGTCGACCCGCAGGCCGACGTCCACCTGGCCGTCATGCACTCCCCCGAACCCCGCAACATGGACCGTTTCGTCGCCGACGGCTACGACCTGCTCCTGGCGGGCCACACCCACGGCGGCCAGGTCTGCGTCCCCTTCTACGGCGCCCTGGCCACCAACTGCGGCATCGACCGCCCCCGCGTCAAGGGCCTGCACCGCCACAAGGGCGCCTGGCTGCACGTCTCCGCCGGCCTCGGCACCTCCCCGATGGCCCCGATGCGCTTCTGCTGCCCGCCCGAGGCGTCCCTGCTCACCCTCGTCCCGCGCCGGCCGGGCGGATAATAGGGACGCACCACTCCGCAGGATCCGCTAAAGTGGTCAAGGCGCCGGGAGCACGTACGACTCCCGGGCAGCCACCACCGGGGTGTAGCGCAGCTTGGCAGCGCGCTTCGTTCGGGACGAAGAGGTCGTGGGTTCAAATCCCGCCACCCCGACAGAGAAACAGCAGGTGAGACAGGGTCTCGGAGATCACTTCGGGGCCCTTCTCCGTTCTCTGGGGCCGCGGGGAGCCAACCGGGGAGCCATTGTCACCCGACTTACGCGACGTTCCCGGCCCCTGTGCCCGGTCGGCTTCGACCGCGGTTGCCTCCTGGCGTGCGCGTTGGTCGCGCAGGGGCCGTGACCGCGTGAGCCGGTTGGACGATCGTCCGACGCGACTTCCTGGTCTTGGTGTCACCGCCGGCACGAACCGACCGGCAGACCATGACGTGCGGAGGGATGGTCCGTGGCGGTGCCGTCGTGGGCGAGTTCAGGCGGTTGGCCGCCTCGGCGAGCAGCAGGTGGCTGGCGACGACAGCGCAGAGTGTCGGTTGGGTCGGGTTTGCCGGTTGTACCTACTAGTATGTACGCTCGCGGCGTGGAGACGAGGGAACGACTCATCGAGGCCACACGTGAGCTGCTGTGGGAGCGCGGCTACGTGGGCACCAGTCCCAAGGCGATCCAGGCGCGGTCCGGGGTGGGGCAGGGCAGCATGTACCACCACTTCCAGGGGAAACCCGACCTGGCGCTCGCTGCGATCCGGCGCAGCGCCGACGAGTTGCGGGCTCGGGCGGAGACCGAGTTCGCCCGCCCCGGCACCGTGGTGGAGAGAATCTCCGCGTTTCTACGGCGGGAACGCGACGTGCTCAAGGGCTGCCCGATCGGCCGTCTCACCCAGGACCCCGACGTGATGGCAGACCCGGACCTGCGGAGGCCGGTCAAGGAGACCTTCGCGTGGCTCACCGACCGGCTGGCAGGCCTGCTGGCCGAGGGGCGGGCGAACGGGGAGTTCGGCGCCGCGCTCGACCCCGTGGCCACGGCCACGGCGCTGGTCGCGGTGCTGCAAGGCGGCTACGTGCTGGCCCGCGCCGCCGACTCGGCCGAGGCCTTCGGACGGGCGGTCGACGGTGCCCTCGGCCTGCTCGCCGCCGAGGTACGCCGTCCCTGACACCGACCTCTTAGGAAAGGATCCTGATGCGCATCGAACACTCGACGGTTCACTCCGCCCCGGCCGGACGGTTCACCGGGGAGGTGTGGGCGGACGAGATCGTCTCTGGAGATTCGTCGGCCGGACCGCGGGCGATGAGCGTGCGTTTCGCACCGGGCGCCCGCACCGCCTGGCACACCCACCCTCGCGGACAGGTGCTGCGCGTCACCGAGGGCATCGGACGCGTGCAGCGCAAGGGCGGCGCGGTGACCGAAATCCGGCCCGGCGACACCGTGTACGTCGACCCCGGAGAGGTGCACTGGCACGGCGCGGCACCGCACTCGTTCATGACCCACCTGGCGTTCCAGGAGGCGGACCCGCAAGGCATCACCACCGAATGGCTGGACCAGGTCACCGACGCCGAATACCAGGGAAGTGACATCGTCCGGGAGCATCTGGTGACCGGCGATCTCACCGGCACAGGGCACCGGATCGACCGCGTCGAGCTGTACCAGATCACCATCCCGCCGGGACAGGCCGCCGGTGTCCACACGCATCCCGGCGGAGTCATCGGCCATGTCACCGGCGGCCGGATCATCTTCGAACTGGAGGGGCGGCCCGCACGGGAGCTGAGCGCCGGAAGCGCCTTCTTCGAGCCGCCGGGCGCGACCGTCCATCGTTTCGACAACGCCTCGCCCAGCGAGCCGGCGACCCTCGTCGCGTGCTATCCGCTCACCGGCGACGAGCCGCTGATCCAGCCGCTCTGACACCGGCATGCCCTTCGTCCCACGTCAACGCACTACACGCCAACGACGACCGGGTGGCTGTCCCGCTGCTGCACGGCGAGGCGGCCAAGCGGGCCGCTGGCCTGCCGGCCGGCATCTGCGGCCAGTTCACGGGTTGGCTTTGGCCATGCTGCCGACCCAGGCACCGGAGAGGGCGACATGGCATTCAGGCGGGTGGCTGCACCGCCGTCACTCGGGCCGGTCGGTACAGCGTTCGGCCACGTTGCGGCGTCGGCCGGGCGGCCGCATCTGAAACGGACGGCCGCCATCCCGGTGCGCGGCGGGACCCGCTCGCGAATGGCGGCGAAGCCACGAACCGCAGACGCGGCGAACGACCCGGCTGCCGTCCCAAGACTGAATGCCAAGATGCACCGGGCATGGCCCAGCTGTGCTGATCGGGGACGTTGGTGACAGGCGACACGCTGTGGGCCATTTTTGAACGACGAGAGGGCCTTTTGGTTTCGGTGTGGATTGCGACATCTCCCACCGACGGCGGTCTGCTGGTGGTAGTCTCATTTCTTCGGCAGGGTGCCGTGGAATCGTCCAACCGTGCCGTTGGCAGGGTCGGCGTGGCCTGATGGCCATCTCGATGTAAGTGGTGCGACCGGCGTCGGCGATTCCCATCGCCGTGTGGGCGCCGTCTCCGCCTTGGTGCGCTTCTGGTGGGACGCCGCCCGTCGCGACGGCCCGTAGGCGGTCAACGCCAACGCTTCGGCCTTGCCGCTGCGGCCCTCTCGTGGGCGTGAATGCATCTGCCTGATCACGCGGATTGCGGGGGACGGAGAATCGGGGCCATGGATGTTGTCGGGCTTCTTCGCCGAGCGGCCCATGCCGTTCCCGCAGCGGTCGCTGCCGACGGGGGCGTGACCACAGTCGACGCTCGCGAGTATCTCGACCATGACGAGTGGGAGACTGCGCTCGGCATACTCGTCGAGCTCGGCGAGGCGTTCACTGCGGAAGCCTCGTTCTGGGATGTTCTGGCACAGGCCGCACGTCAGATGGGGCTTGAGCGGACCGAAGCCTGGTGCCACTGGCGGCGCGGGGAAGTCCTCCACGGCGTCATTCGTGCCGACCTTCAGCTGGTGCCCCCTGACGATCCGGGTGGGCGGCGCACCCCCATCCCCGGCCCGGGGGTCCTCCGCCCCCTGTGGCATCTCGGGGACGTCACCGCAGTGGGCGAGCCCGAGCTGTACGTGGCGCGACTCTGGGTCGAGCGCGCATCCGAACTCCCACCAGGCGCGCGCGGCTCTGTTCGTCTGGCTCCCCTCAGCCCCACGCGGTGGCGCCGTCTGGCTCCCGGAGACGTGATCACCATGCATGAGCGGAAGCCCGTCGCCGGAACGGCGACGATCATCCAGGTGGATTTCCCCGACGGCACCGGTTGAGTCCGTCAGCGGCTCGTCCCCGGACGCTGTCACCACAGGTCGTAATCGGCCGCCGCACTGATCTGACCAGGTCGTGTTCACACCCCTCGCCGTAGCGATCAATGGTTGGCGACGCCTGGTTTCGCTCCCTGGGGGCACGCTCGGCATGCGACGGGCCTGACGCAGTTGGTGAGAACAGACCTGTCCAAAGGCGTGTGGCTGTGGCGGACGGTGTCATGCGGCGGGGCTGCTCGAGGTCGCCGTCGGATTCTTGTTCGGCTCGGTGGGGGCGGGAACCGCATCGAAACCGCGTGCGGGTGATGCGGAGGAGCGGCTCCGTTGTGGTGGTCCAGGGGGCGCCTGGGCCGGTTTTTGGGCCGTGATTGTCGGTTTCGCGCACGGGCGGTTGTCATTGAGCCGCCGGCGGCGGTTGGTCCTGCAACACGAAAGTCGCTCGGGCTTCCTGGTGGTGGCCTGGGTGAGGCAATCGGTGGCTGTTGCGGGGGGCGGATTGTTGCTATGTGTTAAGGGATCGTGGCTTTCTGGCGGGACGGTCTAGGGGTGCTCGGTGGCGGCTGGGGATTCTGCGGGGGCACGGGGGCGGCGAGCGCGCGAGCAGGCTCTGGAGCTTGCGCGGCGGTCGCGGAAGGCCTGGGAGGAGGCCGGCCGCTGGGCGGCGGCGGACGAGGCGCAGCGGCAGGTCGCGGCGTCGCTGTTGACGTTGACCGGGACGGGATGGCGGCTGCTCGTCGATCGGCACTGGCCGGGGACGCAGACGGCGAACGCCGACATGGTCCTCGTCGGGCCCGGAGGGGTGTTCGTCATCGACGTCAAGCGGTGGCGGAACCGGCCGGAAGTCGAGGACGGCCACCTGGTCGCAGGAGGTGAGCGGCGGGACGCGGACGTCGCCCGGGTGCTGGCGATGGCCCGTACGACCGAGGAGAAGGTCGCCGAGTTCGGGATGTCGCCGGTCGCGGTGCGGCCGTTGATCGTGTTCGCCGGGCATCGGCTGGACGAGCGGATCGGCCGGGTGCGGCTCGTCGGACATCCCGACGTCGTGCACGCCCTGGTCGCCGAGCCCAGGCGGCTGACCGCCTCCATGGTCAAGATGATGAGCCGCTTCCTGGAGGAGGAGTTCCCCGCCTACGAGGTCACCGTGCTGACGGACGGCCCCGCGGACGAGCGGCCCGAGGCGGCGGCGTTGTTCGACGTGGCGGAGGTGGAGAAGGCCGCGCTGGAATCGGTGCTGCATGCGCCGATCGAGCAGTGGATGACGTTCCTGCACCCCGACCAGGTGGCGCTGGTGCGGCGCGACTGGAGCGGTCCCGCGCGGATCAGCGGGCCGGCGGGGACGGGCAAGACGGTGGTGGCGCTGCACCGGGCGGCGCATCTGGCCGCGCGGGGCGCCGGGCGAATCCTGTACGTGACGTTCGCCAACAACCTGCCCCGGGTGCAGGGGCAGTTGTTCCAGCGGCTGGCGGGGCATTTCGCCGATCGGGTGGAGTTCCGCAGTCTGCACAGCTGGGCGCAGGCGTTCCTCGCCGAGCGCGGAGTCGAGGTCAACCTGAACAGCCGGCGGGCGAAAGACGCGTTCTCGCATGCCTGGATGCGGGCCGGGCGCGACAGCGTCCTGGTCGATGTGGAGCCGACGCCCGGCTACTGGCAGGAGGAGATCGACTACGTCATCAAGGGGCGCGGGATCACCTCGCTGGAGGAGTACCGGGAGGTGGCCCGGCACGGCCGCCGCACCGCGTTGAAGACGGAGCATCGGGAGGCCGCCTGGCTGCTGTACGAGGAGTACGAGATGCTGCGCGAGCGGCGGGGCGTCGCCGACTTCAACGACGTGCTGCTGACGGCGCTGGACGAGGTGCGCGAGCGTCCCGCCGATCCGCCGTATGCGGCGGTGATCGTGGACGAAGTCCAGGACCTCACCCTGGTCGGGGTGCGGTTGCTGCACGCGCTGGCCGGTGACGGGCCCAACGGCCTGCTGCTGATCGGGGACGGGCAGCAGGCGGTGTATCCCGGCGGGTTCCGGCTGGCCGAGGCCGGTATCGCAATCAAGGGGCGGGGCGCGGTGCTGCGCACGAACTACCGCAACGCCGCGGCGATTTTGGACGAGGCGATGCAGGTCGTCTCGGACGATCCGTTCGACGACCTGGAAGGGCCCAGCCCCAACGGGCGCCGTGCCGTGGAGACCACCTACGACGGCGGCCGGGTGGTCCGGGCCGCCGCAGCCGATGCCGCCGAGCACGACCGGCTCCTGGTGGCGGCGCTGCAGCGGCTGCGGGAGGACGGGGACGGCGAGGGCGGCGCGCTGGCGGGGGCCGCGGTGCTGTGCAGGTCGATCCGCGAGATCGAGCACTACCACCGGGTCCTCACCCGGGCGGGGCTGCCGGCGCTGCGGCTGGAGAACTACGACGGGCGCCCCGTCGAGGCCATCAAGATCGGCACCTACCATCGCGCCAAGGGCCTGGAGTTCAAGCAGGTCTACCTGCCGCGCCACGACGCGGAGATCCGTGCGTCGGCGGACGGCGAGCCGGCCCGGGAGCGCGCCGAGCTGGCCCGCCGCCAGCTGTTCGTCGCCATGACCCGCGCCCGCGATCTGCTGTGGCTGGGCTCGGTCGGACGCTGAGGAGCAGGCACGGGCCGGTCGGTTGCGCCGGACGGGCGGCCAAAGCGGTTGGCCGCCTCGGGCGGGGTAGGTGTAGGTGATGACTTCAGCCCGAATGAGGGTTTTCCCGGATGGCGGTGAGCAGAAGTCCACGTCAGAGTCGTAATCAGCGGCAGAGGGTCGAAATCCCCTTGAAGGGAAGGAGGCACCGATGAGCCTCACCTCACTGAGCGCCGCCGACCTGGCGCACGTCCTGTTCACCTCGCGGCTGCAGGAGTCGGACCGTCCGTCCGCCGAGCAGGTGCGGGCCGCGATCGAAGAGCGGCTGTGCGCCTGCGGCGGCGACCGTGCGGTCTGCACCGCCTACGTCGCCCAGGAGGCGGGCGACCACCCCGACACGTACGTGACCCGTATGCGCTGGGCCCTGACCTCGGTGACACGCGCCTACGCGACCGCGCCCACGCGACCCCGCGCCGCCGTCTGACGCCTTCGGACGGCGACGGCTGAACTGTCCCGGGCCGAATGCGCCGACCCGCCTCAGCGCCGGCTCCGACCAGCAAGGAGAAGCCCGATGCGTCGTTCACGGTTCGTCGAGCCCGATGTGGTAGTTCCCCGTTCCCTCAAGCAGCTCCTCGCCGAGGACGTCCCCGAGGACACCCGGCGTCGGCGCAGACGTCGCCGCCGACCGGGTAGGGCGACCTTGCTGCGCCGCACGACCTGACGACGCCCGGGCCGGCGGTGCGGCTGTGCCCCGGCACGGCCGCGCCTCGGCGTGGGCGCGGCCCCCGCCGAGGCGGGCGCGCGGCCGCACGGTACGCCGGAGCGCGGCCGGTCCGGAAACGGTCAATGTTTGGCCTTTTCTTTTTGGACTTCTTGGCGGAGTCGCCGTACTCCCACTCGTAGCCGGCCGGGGGTGTTCTTCTCGCATTGACGCGCTCCCCGGCCTGAAGGCCGGGGATTCAGCCCGTGCCACGCGTTCACGCGGCACCTCTGCGGCTTCCTGCTTCACCGGCCTGCGCCACCGCGGACGGTGGTCTTACCTGGCCTCCACAGGCGTTTGGCCTCTCCGCCCGCCCGGCGGCGAGGATGTTGCGTGCGGCGTTGACGTCCCGGTCGTGCACGGTGGCGCAAGCCGGGCATGTCCACTTGCGGATGTGCAGGGGTTTGGGGCCGTCGAGCACACCGCAGGTCGAG
The DNA here is from genome assembly GCF_030269545.1 of Actinomadura sp. NBRC 104425. Classification (GTDB taxonomy): domain Bacteria; phylum Actinomycetota; class Actinomycetes; order Streptosporangiales; family Streptosporangiaceae; genus Spirillospora; species Spirillospora keratinilytica. Next base: position 188,810 of record NZ_BSTN01000012.1, read on the forward strand.
CAGACCTGCGAGGTGGGCTCGAAACGGCCGATCGTGACCAGCGTCCGGCCCTACCGGGCGGCCTTGTACTCCAGCATCGCCACAAACGCAGACCAGCCCGCGTCGTGCACGCTCTTGGCGAGCCGGGTGCGCCCGAGACCGGACACCGCAAAATCCTCCACGTACACCGCTTGGTTCTCGCGGATGATGCTCGTGGAGAGCTTGTGCGCAAAGTCCCGTCGCGCGTCCGCGACACGAGCGTGCGCCTTGGCGACGCGGGCGCGGGCCTTGGCCCGGTTGTTCGCCCCTTTCGTCTTGCGGGACAACGCCTTCTGCGCCTTGCGGAACTTTTTCTCCGCCGGGCGCAGGAACCGCGGGCTGATGATCCTCCGGCCATCCGACAGCACCGCGAAATGCGTCAGCCCCAGGTCGATCCCGACCTCAGCGGCAGTCTCCGGCAACGGCTCGTCCGTCGTCTCGACCACGAACGACGCGAAGTACCGCGCGGACGCATCCTTGACCACGGTCACGCTGGACGGCTCGGACGGCAGACGGCGGGACCACTTCACCGTGATGCCGCCGATCTTCGGCAGGCGCAGCTTCCCGTCCGGCGTGATGGAGAACCGGGCGTTCTTGGTGAAGCGGATCGCCTGCCGGTTGTCCTTCTTCGACCGGTACCGGGGCGGTGCCGCCTTCTGCCCCTTCCGCTTCCCCGACAGGGAGATGAAGAAGTTCCGGTACGCCTTGTTCAGGTCGGCAAGTGCCTGCTGCAACACCACGGCTGAGACCTCGCCCAGCCACGCGCGTTCGGGAGTCTTCTTCGCCTCGGTGAGCACCCGGCGTTGCAGGTCGGCGTCCCTGATGCACGGCAGCCCTTGCTCGTGGGCGTCCTGCCGTGCGCGCAGGGCGTCGTTGTACACCACCCGCGCGCACCCGAACGCCTTGGCCAGCGCGATCTGCCGGCCCGGCGCCGGGTAAAGCCGGAAGTTGTACCGGAGCTGCACGCCAAGATTTTACCGATGCTTACCATTCGTTTATGGCTGAACTAGGAGATATCAGAGCTGGTAGACACAGTGTTTTCGCTCTGCACGCCCCTTTTGGTTTTCGTGACCGAGTTCCGGCATCCGGTGTTCACCGGCGCGCATCTGAAGCGCATGGAGCAGATCATGCGCAACGTCTGCGCGGACTTCGAGTGCGAACTGGCCGAGTTCAACGGCGAGGCCAACCACGTGCACCTGCTGGTGCACTTCCCGCCGAAGGTCGCCCTGTCCCGGCTCGTCAACTCGCTGAAAGGGGGTGTCCTCCCGGCGGCTGCGACAGGAGTTCCCCGAGCCGACCCGCCACTACTACCGGGCGAACAAGCTGTGGTCGGGCTCCTACTTCGCCGGGAGCGTGGGCGGAGCGCCGATCAGCGTCCTGCGCCAGTACATCGAGCAGCACAACCGTCCGGTCTGAACCAGGCAGACGTTGGACCGCCCGGGGCGATCCAACTTTCCTTGCCCCGCTACGCCAGAGGGTCCGCTTCAACCCCGGCCTGAAGGCCGGAGCACTGCGGACGAACTGGGTAGCGCAGGGGATCGAACACCTACCGCTCAGTCCACAGGCTGTGGATAACTATGCACGGCGCGCCGTGAGGCGGGCGGTGCTTGCCAGCCCCGGGGCTGTGATCACTACCGTGGCGCCATGTCACCAGGTGCGCGAAGGACCAGGTCAGCGCTTGTGTTGGCCGGTGCCGTGCTGGTCTTCCACGGCGCCGCGGCAAGCGGTGCGGCAGCGGGCGTCGCAACCGCCGCCGGGCACGGCGCGGCGGCGCGGCTCGCGCAGATCTGCCGGTCGGCCAAGAGCCCGGGGACCGCGCGGACGCTCAGCCGTGCCGTCCAGAACGCGCTCAGCGGACGCACCGGCATCGAGTCCGTGGCCGTCTACGACCGCAAGCGCAAGCTCTCCTGCGCGGTGGACACCGGACGCCACTACGACTCCGCCAGCGTCGTCAAGGTGACCATTCTGTCCGCCCTGCTGCGCAAGGCCCAGGAGCAGGGCAGGAGGCTGACCGCCCGCGAACGCGGCCTCGCCGAAAAGATGATCACCAGGTCGGACAACGCCGCGGCGACCACGCTGTGGAACGCGGTCGGCCGGACGCGCCTGAACCGCTTCCTCAAGCTGGCGGGGATGCGCAGCACCAGGCTCGGCGCGAACGGCCACTGGGGGCTGACGCAGATCACCGCGTCCGACGAACTGCGCCTGCTGAGGCTGCTGACCAGCCGCAACAGCGTGCTGACCACGGCCTCGCGGCGGTACGTGCTCGATCTGATGGGGCGGGTCATCCCCGAGCAGCGCTGGGGCACCCCGGCCGGGCGGCCCTCCTGGATGCGCTGGCGCGTCAAGAACGGCTGGCTGCCCCGCCTCGGCCGGTACTGGCGCGTGCACAGCATCGGCGCCTTCGACGGACGCGGCGAAAACTACCTGATCGTCGTGCTGACCCAGGACTCTCCGACCATGGAGTACGGCGTCCAGACGATCGAACGGGTCGCCCGCGCCGTGCACCGCACCCTCAACCCCCGCAGCGGCTCCGTCACCGGCGACCTCGAAATGCCGTTGGAGGCGTCCGACGGGTCCGTTCCGGCGGATGTGTGAACCTTCACCTGGCTCGGCGGCCCGTGCCCGGGGACCGTCCCCGGCACGGGCCTCAAGCCCGTCCCTCCAGGGCCCGCCAGGCGGGGGTGGTGCAGCCCTCCTCGTAGTCCCACCAGCCCTGGCTTTCGCCGCGTCGTAGCAGGTCGCGCACCGCCGAAAGGTTCACGGTGGGCGGGACGTTCAGTGCGACGAGCGCGGACTGCGCGATGCCCTCGCCCTCCACGCCGAGGGGGGCGAACATGGCGAGGACGGCCCGGCGGTCACCGGCCAGGGCGCCATCCCGGAGCACCGCCACCCGGATCGTGCAGTTGTTGGAGCCCTGCACCGCCTCCCTGGCCCAGAGCACGCCCTTGTCGTCCACCTCGGTGCGCACCACGTCGCCGAGGGCGATCCCGCGGACGAAGAACGGGATGTTGGCCACCTCGACGCGGTTCTCCGCGACCGGGAAGGCCCAGATCCGTTCGGAGGCGGCGGGCGGCCAGTCCTCGTCCTCCTTGGGGAGTGCGAAGACCACCCGCACCGCGTCCGGTTGCGCACCGCGGTCCTGGGACGTCCTCATGCCGACAGCATTCCCATTCCAGACGATCGCCACCATTTGGATGTTCCGTCGCCAGCGGACATGCCACATCAAACCCGCACCTCACCGCCGATCTCGGCGGGCGCGGCACGGCCGGGTGTCCGCAATACTGAGGGGCATGGTCGACGAAGAGCGTTGGAAGACCCGGTTCAGAGCCGCGCGAGTGAGCCTGCCGGGCTGGGCGCGCACCGCCCCGCACCGTTGCGTCTACCGGTCCAACGTCACCGGGACCTGGGAGATCTACGCCTGGGACCGGACGACCGGCGACAGGCGCCAGGTCACCGACCGGCCCAACGGCACCTGGATGGGCGGCGTCGACCCCACGGGCGAGTGGATCTGGTGGTTCGCCGACACCGACGGCGACGAGTTCGGCGTATGGATGCGCACCCCGTTCGACGGCGGCGACAGCACGCCGGCCGTGCCCGGGCTGGAGCCGTCCTACCCGGCCGGGCTGGCGCTGGGCACCAGCGGCCTGGCGCTCGTCGGCCGCACCACCGACGCGGGCAACTCCGTCCACCTGTGCCGGCCCGGAGCCGACCCCGAGGTGCTGTACGAGCACGCCGAGGACGCCCACGTGGCCGCCCTGTCCCGGGACGAGACGCTGATCGCCATCGGGCACAGCGAGCACGGCGACAGCCGGCATATGGCGCTGCGCGTGGTCCGGCCGGACGGCACGACCGTCGCCGACCTGTGGGACGGGCCGGGCAAGGGCGTGTGGGGCGCCGGGTTCGCCCCGGTGCCCGGTGACACCCGGCTGCTGGTCAGCCACGAGCGGCGCGGCCGGGACGAGATGCTGATCTGGGACCCGGTCGCCGGCACCGAGCAGGAGATCGTCCTCGACCTGCCCGGCGAGATCGACGCCGACTGGTACCCGGACGGCTCGGCGCTGCTGGTCTCGCACTCCCACCACGCCCGCGACGAGCTGTACCGCTACGACCTGGCCGCGGGCGAACTGGAGCCCATCGACACCCCGCGCGGCGTGATCGGCGGCGCCACCGCGCGGCCGGACGGCACCGTGGAGTTCTCCTGGTCGTCGGCCGCCGAGCCGCCGGTGATCCGGTCCACCTCCGGCGCGGTGGTGCTGACGCCGCCCGGCCCGCCCGCGCCGCCGTCGGTGCCGGTCGAGGACGTGTGGGTGGACGGCCCGGCCGGACCGATCCACGCGCTGGTCAGCAAGCCGAAGGGCGGCTCGGCCCCCTACCCCGTGGTCTTCGAGGTCCACGGCGGCCCCACCGCGCAGGACGACGACTCGTTCGACCCGTCGGTGGCCGCGTGGGTCGACCACGGCTTCGCGGTGGTGCGCGTCAACTACCGGGGCTCCACCGGGTACGGGTCGCAGTGGCGGGACGCGATCGAGGGCCGCGTCGGCCTGACCGAACTGGAGGACATCACCGCCGTCCGCGACTGGGCCGTCGAGTCCGGCCTGGCGGACCCGGCCCGGCTGGTGCTGACCGGCGGGTCATGGGGCGGCTTCCTCACCCTGCTCGGCATCGGCACCCGGCCCGACGACTGGTCGGTGGCGGTGGCGGCGGTGCCGGTCGCCGACTACGTCGCGGCCTACGAGGACGAGATGGAGGGCCTGCAGGCGTTCGACCGCAGCCTCTTCGGCGGCTCCCCGGAGGAGGTGCCGGAGCGGTACCGCGCCTCGTCCCCGATCACCTACGTGGAACGGGTCAAGGCGCCCGTGCTCATCCTGGCCGGTGAGAACGACCCGCGCTGCCCCATCCGGCAGATCGACAACTACCTGGCGCGGCTGGCCGAACTGGGCCGTCCGCACGAGGTGTACCGGTACGACGCCGGCCACGGCTCCCTGGTGGTGGAGGAACGCATCAAGCAGATGGCCGCGGAGATCGCGTTCGCCCGCAAGCACCTCGGCATGGCATGACGCGGCCCGTCCGGATGCGGACGATCAGGCGCGCACGTCGCGGATGATGTCGACCAGTTCGCGGGTGACCGACTTGAAACCCGGCAGCCGGGACATCGACACCATGCGGTTCACCAGCGGCACGGTGCGTTCGACCAGCAGATACGTCTTGCGGCAGCCCGGCGAGCTGTCGTGCACCCAGTACAGCACGATGCCCATCGAGTACAGCCACAGCAGCTCGGGCAGTTCCTGGCGGAACTCCGGGTCGATCTTCAGGGTGGAGCCGTCCACCACCTCGCGGTAGATCGCCACCGCGGCGGCCCGCGCCGGGCCGGACTCCGCGCTGAACGGGTTGAGCGGGCTGGTCGGCTCGGCGGCGAACTTGAAGAACTTCCCGGCGAACTGGTGGTACGGCACCATCGTGTCGACCCGGGCCTTCAGCACGCCCAGCAGCCGGGGTGCGAAGTCGCGCTCGCGGTCCAGCACCGCCCGGCACGCCTTGACGTGCTCCTCCTGCAGCTCGTCGTAGTACGCCTGGATCAGCTCCTCCTTGGAGCCGAAGTAGTAGTAGGCGTTGCCGACCGAGACCCCGGCCTCCTTGGCGATGGCCCGCATCGTCGTCGCCTCGTACCCGCGCTCGCGGAACAGCCGCAGCGCCGTCTCGACGATCAGCGCCCGGGTCTGCTCCGACTTCACCGGCTTGGTGTCGGTCACGTTCGCCACCCTAAATCTCCTCGCCGCGCCGCCGCTTCAACCGCCGGCCCGGCCGCGTCCGCCCGGCCGGGCCGGGGACGGCGCGTCCGCCCGGTCGGCGCTCACCGTCCGGTGAACTCGGCGGCGACCAGTTCGGCGATCTGCGCGGTGTTGAGGGCCGCTCCCTTACGGAGATTGTCGCCGCACAGGAACATGTCCAAGGCCTTCGGATCGTCCAGGGAGCGGCGTACCCGCCCCACCCACGTCGGGTCGGTGCCGACGACGTCGGCCGGCGTCGGGTACTCGTGCGCCTCGGGATCGTCCAGCAGCACCACGCCCGGCGTGGCCGCCAGCACCGCCTGCGCCTCCCGCTGGTCGACCCGGTCGTCGAACACCGCGTGCACCGCCAGTGAGTGCGCGGTCACCACCGGGACCCGCACGCACGTCGCCGACACCTTCAGATCCGGCAGGCCGAGAATCTTACGGGACTCGTCGCGGATTCTCAGCTCCTGCGACGACCAGCCGCCGTCCTCCGGCGACCCCGCCCACGGCACCACGTTGAGCGCCAGCGGCGCCGGGAACGGCCCGAACTCGCCCACCGCGGCCCGCACGTCCCCGGCCCGGTTGCCCAGCTCCCGCCGTCCGCCGACCCGCTCCAGCTGGGCGTACAGCGTCTCGATGCCCGCCTGCCCGGCGCCGGACGCGGCCTGGTACGAGGCGACCACCAGCTCGCGCAGCCCGTACATCCGGTGCAGCGCCCCCAGCGCGACGATCATCGACAGGACGGTGCAGCTCGGGTTGGCGATGATGCCCCGCGGCCGGTCGCGCACCTGCTCGGCGTTCACCTCCGGCACCACCAGGGGCACCTGCGGGTCCATGCGGAACACCGCGGAGTTGTCGACCACCACCGCGCCGCGGGCCGCCGCGACCGGCGCCCACTCGGCCGCCACCTCGTCGGGCACGTCGAAGATCGCGATGTCGACGCCGTCGAACACCTCCGGCGCCGGCGCGAGGACCTCGACGACCTCGCCTCGCACGGTCAGCTTGCGGCCCGCCGACCGCGGCGAGGCCACCAGCCGGATCTCCCCGTACACGTCCTGGCGGATGGACAGGATGCCGAGCAGCACGCCGCCGACGGCGCCGGTGGCGCCCACGACGGCCAGGGTCGGCTTGGAGCTCATCCCCGGGCCTCCCTCCCGCTCGGCCCCGCCGCCCACGGTGTTCCGGAGCGACCGGCCGAGCTCATGGTGTCGCGCTCACGTTGTCGTCGTCCTTGCCTGCCGTCCGGTGCGTCCAACGATCCACCGCGCCGCAGGGTTCACCGAACCCCCGCCGTCCTGCGGCATCCCGCCGGACACCCGCTGTCGTACGACGTCCGCGAGCTACCCATTGTCACCGCCAAACGCCACCGAACCGCCCCCGACGAACACCCGCCCCGTAGCCAGGCGTGCGTTGCCGCACCCTAGGCACCCGACGTCTGCTGCCAGACCGCAGCACCGGTTGCCTGCGCCATGCTTACCTCGCCGTCCGTCCCCGCAACGGCTGACCCCGACAGGCGCTCCGGCAGACTGCCCCGACCGACGAGCGACCGCCGGGCAAGGCCGAGTGCACTGCAGCCAGTGCACAAGCACGTCGCAGGCAGACGGCGCGGCAGGAGTCCCCGCAGCGCCGGACACACCCCATACACGCTCGGCAGCAGACACCCGGGACGCGAGTAGCCCCTCAAGGCCGATCCGCGGGGACTCACCGGATTCCGTACGGCACATCCACGCCGCCCTCGGCGGGTATACCGCCGATCACGCGTCGGACATCCCGACCCCACACGCCCCACAAACCCATCGAGTGCCGCGCGCACGCCCCAACGGCCGCCAGTACGCCGCACTCGGCCGCACACGGACTAGGGCCTGTCCGGTGGATGTTGGTGTTCGGCTGAGGACGATCTTGGGACTGGGTTTGATGGCGTGTCGTGGTGCGACGGCATGAGTTGACCGATGCGGCCTGGCGGCGGATCGAGCCGCTTTTGCCCGCCCAGCCGGCCCGGGGTGGCCGGTGGGCCGATCACCGGACGGTGCTGAACGGCATCCTGTGGAAGCTCGCCACCGGTGCGCCGTGGCGGGACCTGCCCGACCGGTACGGCAACTGGAAGACCGTCTACGAGCGGTACCGGCGGTGGGCCGCCGACGGCACCTTCGACCGCATCCTGACCCGTGTGCAGGTGCACGACGACTCGGTGGGGCGCGTCGACTGGACCGTCAGTGTCGATTCGACGATCGTGCGGGCGCACCGGCACGCCGCAGGGGCCCGCACAAAAGGGAACCGGGCGGGACGAAGGCGGCATCCGGGCAGGCGCTCGGGCGGTCACGGGGCGGGCTGACCACCAAGATCCACCTGGCGGTGGACGGGCGCGGGCTGCCGTTGGCGGTCGTGCTCACGCCCGGCAACGTCAACGACTGCACTGTCTTCCCCCAGGTGATGGCGGCGATCACGGTGCCGCGGCTCGATCCTGGCCGCCCGCGGTGCCGCCCTGATCGGGTGATCGCCGACAAGGCCTACAGTGCGAAGGCGATCCGCCGGTCGCTGCGGGCACGGGGCATCGCCGCGACCATCCCCGAACGCGCCGGCCGGCAAGCCGGACGGGCCCGCCGCGGCTCGCGCGGCGGACGCCCGCCGGCCTTCGACCCGACTGTCTACCGGCGCAGCAACGTGGTCGAACGCTGCATCAACCGGCTCAAGCAATGGCGCGGCATCGCCACCCGGTTCGACAAGCTCGCCCGCAACTTCCGGGCGGCGATCGTGCTGGTCACCGCGTTGTTCTGGATCAACGCATGATCCACCGGACACGCCCTAGGTGTGCTGTTCGGGGACGTTGGTGACAGGCGACACGCCGTGGGTGGTTGTTGAACGACAGGAGGGCCTTCTGGTTTCGGTGTGGATTGCGACGACATCTGCACCGACGTCCAGGAGGCCCTCG
>NZ_BSTN01000013.1 GCF_030269545.1 Actinomadura sp. NBRC 104425
GGACACGAGGGCCTCCTGGACGTCGGTGCAGATGTCGTCGCAATCCACACCGAAACCAGAAGGCCCTCCTGTCGTTCAACAACCACCCACGGCGTGTCGCCTGTCACCAACGTCCCCGAACAGCACATCTAGCACGTCGATCAGCGCGCTCAGCCACGGCTCGTCCGCCCGGCCCCGCCGCCTCAGCGACCGCGCGATGTCCCAGCGGCCGTCCAGGCGGCCGTAGGCGTAGACGTACTCGACGGGCCGCCCGCGGGCGAGCCAGTCCCACACCCGCTTGTCGAGCGGCACCGCGGTCAGCGTGAGGGCGGAGGAGGCGGCGCGCGTCCAGGGCACGCGCCGGTCGCGCCACGGCCACGGCGCGGGGTCGGTCCTGGCCAGCGGGACCAGGCCGAGCACCCGCACCTCGCCGAGGCGGACGCCTTCCTCGGCGCACCACCGGCCGAGCTCGCCCGTCGCGGCGGTGAAGGAGCGGCCCGGGCCCACCAGGTCGCAGACCGCCACCGGCCGCCGCGGCGGCCCCGCCAGCGCGGCCGGGGTCAGCCCGGCGGCCGCCGCGGCGAGCCGCCACTCGGCGGCGGTGCAGCCGCGCAGCGTCGGCAGCCGGTGCACGGCGGCGGCGTGGCCGGTGCCGCGCAGCGCGACCTCCAGGAGCTGCCGGACGGGTCCGGCGGCGTCCTCGGCCAGCAGGAGCGGGCCGCCGCCCGAGCGCGCCGGCACGCCGGCGGTGCCCGCGGCGAGCCGCCCGAACCACACCCAGTCCCATCGTCCGTCGGGCCGCCGCGGCGCGCCGCCCAGGATCTCGTCGGCCGCCGGATCCCAGGGGGTAGGGGTCGTCGGCCTCGCGGGTCTCGACCTCGCAGAGCCGCACGGCGGCGGGCACCAGCCGCGTCTCCTGCCACACCGCGCAGTCGTCGATCCTGGTGCCGACCTCGGCGCCGCACGACGCGCACGCCAGGTTGGGCCGGGACCCGATGCCCTGGCACCCGTGGTCCGGCGGATCGTCCCGCACCTTCTCGATCACCAGGCGCGTGTTGTGGACGTCCCCGGGCGCGAAGATGAGCGTGCCGCGGCGGTCGGGGGCATCGTCCACGGCATAGGTGCCGGGCGCCATGCCCAGCGGGATCTCGCCGTGGCGGGGGTCGGTGCCGTGGTCGGGCAGGGGGACGCGCAGGACGGGCGCGGTGAGGCGGGCGCCGCAGGCCGCGCAGTGCAGCACGGTCCGCCGCCCGCCCCGCGCCACGTCCGCCACCTCAGCCCTTGACGCAGACGAGCTGCCGCAGGTGCGCGACCACCTCCACCAGGTCGGACTGCGCTTCGATCACCGACTCCAGGTCCTTGTAGGCGGCGGGGATCTCGTCGAGGACGCCGCCGTCCTTGCGGCACTCCACGCCCTGCGTCTGCGCCACCAGGTCGTCGACGGTGAACGTCTTGCGGGCCTTGTTGCGGCTCATCCTGCGTCCGGCGCCGTGCGAGGCGGAGTTGAAGGCCGCAGGGTTGCCCAGGCCGCGCACGATGTAGGTGCCGGTGGCCATCGACCCGGGGATGATGCCCAGGTCGCCCTTGCCGGCGCGGATCGCGCCCTTGCGGGTGACCAGCAGCTCCACCCCGTCGTAGACCTCCTCGGCCACGTAGTTGTGGTGGCAGGAGATCATCTCGCCCCAGCGGCAGCGCTGCTCGCCGAAGGTGCGGGTCATCACGTCCTGCGCCAGGGCGAGCATGACGGCGCGGTTGCGGCGCGCGTACTCCTGCGCCCAGAACAGGTCGCGCCGGTACTCCTCCATCTTGCGGGTGCCGGCGAGGAACACCGCCAGGTCCCGGTCGGGCAGGTCCTGGTTGTGCGGCAGCTTGCGGGCGGCCTCGATGTGGTGCTCGGCCAGCTCCTTGCCGATGTTGCGGGAACCGGAGTGCAGCACGATCCACACCGCGCCGCCGTCGTCGGCGCACACCTCCAGGAAGTGGTTGCCCGACCCGAGGGTGCCCATCTGGCCGCGGGCCCGGCCGAGCCGGCCGCGCACCGCCGGGTGCAGCTCCTCGAAGCCCTTCCAGAAGTCGTACCAGCCGCGTTCCTTCAGCCCGGGCAGTGCCGACGGGTCCACCGGCGTCTTGTGCGCGTGGTGGCCGACCGGGATCGCCTTCTCCAGGCGCGAGCGCAGCCGCCCGAGGTCGTCGGGCAGGTCCTCGACGGTCAGGGACGACTTCACCGCGGTCATGCCGCAGCCGATGTCCACGCCGACCGCGGCCGGGGACACCGCGTTGCGCATCGCGATGACCGAGCCGACGGTCGCGCCCTTGCCGTAGTGCACGTCGGGCATGACCGCCACGCCCTCCACCCACGGCAGGGCGGACACGTTGCGCAGCTGGTCGAGGGCGACGTCCTCGACGGTGGCCGGGTCCGTCCAGATGCGGATCGGAACGCGGCCGCCCTTGAGCGTCTGGTACGGCATCACCTGCTCCTCTCCACGATCGACGGCGAACCGAACCGTGATCTATGACGCCAGACCGCAAAGCGCCGGTTCAAACGATTTTCTGCGCAATTCTTTCTGCGGATCCGCCGGGCCGACCGGGAAAGATCACCGGCCGGGGACGCGGCGGCCGTCGGCGACGCGCTGGGTGAGGCCCTGGCCGTCCAGGTGCTCCAGCAAGGCCACGGCCACGCGGCGGTCGGTGCCCAGGGCCTGCGCGGCCCGGCCGACGCTGAACGGCTGCGGCAGCGCGCCGAGGATCCGCAGCGCCTCCCGGTCGGCCCCGGACGGCAGGACGACGTCGCCGCCCAGCCGCAGGATCGCGCCCGCCTGCTCGGCGGCGTCCAGCACCGGCGGGGTCAGGCCGAGTTCGGCCAGCCGTTCGGGGAGGGGCGCGCAGAACGGCGCGGACCGCAGCTCCTCGCGCAGCCGCCCCACCGCGACGACGACGTGCGGCGGCGGGCCCTGGTCGGGGCCGTGCACCCGGCCGCCGGCCAGGCGCAGCGGGGGCCGCACCAGGGCCTCGACCAGGCGGCAGGAGGGCAGGCCGAGCCGCAGCCGGGCGCGCTCCAGCGGCAGGCCCGGCGCCAGCGGCCGGGACGCGGCGCGCTCGGCGACCAGGCCCGCCAGGCGGTGGTACAGCGCCTCCCAGTGGCCGGGGTCGGCGAGCCACTCGCCGACCCGCACGGCGTCGGCGGGCGGCGCGCAGCCCATTGCGGCCAGTTCCGCGGCGTGCAGCACGCCGTGGCGGCGCAGCATCACCTCGCCGTCGGGGCGGTCCGGCCAGGACGCCAGCTCCCGGGCGCGGGCGGAGGTGTCGCCGCGCCGCACCAGCGTCGGGGGCCGCACGTCCAGCACGCTCACCCGGGCGACGGCGCGGCGCGCCGGGTCGCGCAGCACGGCGACGTCGCCGACGTGCAGCGGCAGCCGCGCGTTGAGGGTCAGGCGGGCGGTGTCGGGGCCCAGCGGCCGCAGCGCCACGGGCACGGCCGCCGCGCCGATGTGCAAGGTCATGCGCCGGGCCAGCCGCCCCGACGCCTCGCCGAACCCGGTGCGCACGTCGACGCAGCCGGTGGCGGTCCACCGGCGGGGGGTGACCAGGGCCGTGCCGCGTGCGACCCGGGCGGGGGCGACGCCGTCCAGCTCCACCGCCACGCGTGCCACGCCGTGCGCCCGCGTGCACGGCTCCCCGCCCGCCTCGACGGACCGCACCCGCACCCGTGCCCCGGCGGGCATGAGCAGCAGCTCGTCGCCCGCGGCGATGGTGCCGGCGGCCAGCGTGCCGTGGACGAGGGCGCCGCCGCCCAGGCCGCGCCCGACGCGGTCGGCCCACAGCCGGACCGGCGCCGCCGGGTCGGGTTCGGGCAGCCGCCCGGCCAGGCGGTCCAGTGCCGCGGCCAGCTCCTCGATGCCCGCGCCGGTGCGGGCGCTGACGGCGACGCTCTCGGCGCCCCGCAGGCCGGTGCGGGCGAGCCGTTCGCGCGCCTGGCGCAGCGCCAGCCGGGGGTCGGCGCGGTCGGAGCGGGTCACCACCAGCACGCCGTTGCGCACGCCGAGGGCGTCGACGGCGGCCAGGTGCTCCTCCGACTGGGGCATCCACCCCTCGTCGGCCGCCACCGCGAGCAGCACCGCCGGGACGGGGCCCGCGCCCGCGAGCATGGTGGCGACGGCCCGCTCGTGCCCGGGGACGTCCACGAACGCCATCCGGCGGCCCGACGGCAGCGTCGTCAGGGCGAACTCCAGCGCCGGGGACGGGACGCCGCGGCGCCCTTCCCGCCCGGCCCGGTCGCCGTCGCCGGCGTCTGCGCCGGGGTCGGGGTCGGCCGGGTCGTCCTGCCCGGCCGGCGGCAGCCCGGCCAGGGCGCGCACGAGCGTGGACTTGCCGTGGCCGGCGTGCCCGGCGGTCGCGACGACCTGCATCAGCTCCCTTTCCGGGGGCCGGGAGCCGCGGCGCGCCGCGGGCGGGCGCACCGGCGGCCGGGGACGGGCCGGCCGGCGGGCCGTTCGCGGAGCAGCCGGCCGCGATGACCGCGGACGCGGAGGATGGGGATACGAGGGACATTTGGCCGGGGGTCCACGTTGAGCAACCCTATGGACGCCGGGGGCCGTCGCGAAAGCCGAACGGGTTCACAGTATGAGATCACAATTACTGTTCCGGATGCGCGGCATCAGAGCGGAGCATGGCGGGGCGGGAGCCGCAGAACGGGAGGTGAGCCCCCCTTCCGGGAACCGCGCCCGGAAATCGGCGGAACGCCCGGAAGGGGGCGAACCGAACACATCCCCCGGACACGCGTCCGAACAATGCGGGCAGAACGGCGGGAGGAAGGCGGCGCCCGGAAAGGTGTCAGGAAAACCGCCCGTGACCCGCTCTGCGCGCGATACGGTATCGACCGACCGGCATCGACCGGTCAGCGTCGACCGACCGGCATTGCCCGGTCCGCATCGGCAGGTCAGCAGCCGGGCGCGGGGTGGTCGCGTCCGCCCGGGTGGGCGAGGAAGTCGTCGACCATGCGGTTGACGAGTTCGGCGAGCCGCCGGCGCTCCTCCTCCGACCACGAGGCGAGCGCCTCGTGCATCCAGCGGCGGCCCACCGCCCGCAGGCACTCGACCGCGTCGCGTCCCTCGGCGCGCAGCCGCACCGGCTGGGCGCGCCGGTCGCGGGCGTCGAGCACCCGCTCGACGTAGCCGGCCTCCTCCAGGCGCCGCACGAGGCGGGAGACGTGCGGGGCTTCGACGGCCAGGCGGGCGGCCAGCTCGCCGGGCCGCATCGGTCCACCGGTGTCGGCCAGCAGCCGCAGCAGCGGTACGGCGGCGCGGTCCACCGGCACCCCGGCGGCGGCGACCGTCCGGTCGTGCAGGCGGTGCCGCGTGAGCATGTGCGCCACCCGGCTCAGCGCCCGCTCGATCTCCACGATGTCGTCGGGCACGGCGCCGGACGGGGCTCCGCCGGGCGCGTCGCCGCTGGTTGCGGCGTCTGCGGGCACGGCGCCGGCGGGTTCGGCCTGCTTCGGGGGAGACATGTGATCCACCTTACAGTGCAATTACTTAATTTCAGAAACTAAGTACAATATCGGATTTGTCCATCTTCTCCCCGAACCCGGCCCGGCACGGGCCCAGGAGGTCGCTGCATGCCCGGCGTCGCCACGCCACCCGCCGAACTGACCGAACGCGCCCCCGCGGCGCCGCGCACCGGCCCGGCGCTGCTGGCGCTGGCCGCCGCGGGACTGGTGGTGTCGGTGCAGCAGACCCTGGTCATCCCCGTGCTGCCCCAGCTGATGCGCCTGTTCGACGCCTCGGTCAGCGCTGTGACGTGGGTGTTCACCGCGTCCCTGCTGGCCGGCGCGGTGGCCACGCCGGTGCTGTCGCGGCTCGGCGACATGTACGGCAAGAAGCGCATGATCATGCTGGCGATGGGGCTGCTGCTGGCCGGGTCGGTGGTGTGCGCGCTGTCCGGCTCGCTCGGCGTGCTGGTCGCCGGGCGCACCCTGCAGGGCACCTCGGCGGCGCTGATCCCGCTGGCCATCGGCATGATCCGGGACACCTTCCCGGCCGAGCGGATCACCACCGCGATCGGCGTGGTCAGCGCCACCATGGGCGTGGGCGGCACCGCCGGCATGATCGTCACAGGGCTGATCGCGGACCGGACCGAGGGGCACCGGCCGATCTTCTGGGTGGCCGCGGGCCTGGCCGCCGCCGGGCTGGCGCTGGTGCGCCTGTGCGCGCCCGACAACGGCGCCCGCGTGGGCGGCCGCCCCGACATCCCCGGCGCCGCCGTGCTGGCGGCGTGCCTGCTGTGCCTGCTGCTGGGCGTCAGCGAGGGCAACCGGTGGGGCTGGACGTCGGCGGGCGTGCTGGCGCTGTTCGGCGGCGCCGCCGTGCTGTGCGCGGCGTGGGTGGCGGTCGAGCTGCGGGTGCGCGAGCCGCTGGTGCGCCTGGCGCTGCTGGTCGGCCCGAAGTCGCTGTCGGCGAACCTGGCCTCGGCGCTGCTGGGCTTCTCGATGTTCGCCACGTTCACCCTCATCGCGGGCCTGGTGCAGGCGCGCCGGGACGAGGTCGGCTACGGGCTGGACGGCTCGGTGCTGGACGTGGGCCTGTACATGCTGCCCAACACCGTCACCATGCTGGTGATGTCGATGCTGTCGGGGCGCATAGCCGCCCGCATCGGGCCCGCCTACACCCTGGCCCTCGGGTCGGCGTTCGTGGCCGTCAGCTACCTGTGGCTGGCGGTGTCCGTCTCCCACGCCTACGACATGCTGGCGTTCAGCACCATCCAGGGCGTCGGGTTCGGCATCGCCTACGCGGCGCTGGGCACGCTGGCGGTGCGGCACGTGCCGATGGACCAGAGCGGCATCGCCAGCGGCATCAACTCGCTGGTGCGCACGACGGGCGGCAGCGTCGCGGGCGCCGTCACCGCCGCCGTGCTCAGCGCGCACACCATCGCGGGCACGTCCGTGCCGTCGCAGGGGGCGTACCAGCTGTGCTTCGCCATCGTGGCCGCGGGTGGCCTGCTGGCGGCGGTCGTGGCGGCGGGGCACGGCCTGCGCCACGGATGACCGCGGGTCTCGGCCGCGGCCCGGCCGGGTGCGGGCCCGGTGGCCGGACGGTGAAACACCCCTGCGGGACTTGACGAACGGCGCCGCGGGCATGCCCTATAAAGGTGCGCCCCGAAGTGCGATTGGGGCGGGGGACCCGACCCGGAGGACGACATGGGCGCCTACGCGGCCGCGTACGAACGCAGCATCACCGACCCGACCCGGTTCTGGGGGCTGGCGGCGCGCGACATCCGCTGGCTGGTCCCGCCGGACCGGGTGCTGGACGACGGGGCGCCGCCGTTCTACCGGTGGTTCACCGGGGGCGAGCTCAACACCTGCGACAACGCCCTGGACCTGCATGTGGAGGAGGGCCGCGGCGACCAGGCCGCCCTCATCTACGACAGCCCCGTCACCGGAACCGTGCGCAGCTACACCTACCGGGAGCTGACCGACCTGGTGGCGCGGTTCGCCGGGGCGCTGCGCGCGCAGGGCGTCGACCGCGGCGACCGGGTGGTGATCTACCTGCCGATGATCCCCGAGGCGGTGATCGCCATGCTGGCGTGCGCCCGGCTGGGCGCGGTGCACTCGGTGGTGTTCGGCGGGTTCGCCGCCCGCGAGCTGGCGGCGCGCATCGACCACGCCCGGCCCAAGGCCGTGGTGTCGGCGTCGTGCGGCATCGAGGGCAGCCGCGTGGTGGCGTACAAACCGCTGCTGGACGAGGCCCTCGAGCTGGCCGCGCACAAGGTCGAGCGCTGCGTGATCCGGCAGCGCCCGCAGCTGCACGCCGACCTGGTGCGCCCGCGCGACGTGGAGTGGGACGAGGCGGTCGCGCAGGCCGAACCGGCCGAGTGCGTCCCG
The DNA here is from genome assembly GCF_030269545.1 of Actinomadura sp. NBRC 104425. Taxonomy (GTDB): domain Bacteria; phylum Actinomycetota; class Actinomycetes; order Streptosporangiales; family Streptosporangiaceae; genus Spirillospora; species Spirillospora keratinilytica. The sequence continues at coordinate 7,856 of NZ_BSTN01000013.1, forward strand.
GTGGCCTCCACCGACCCGCTGTACATCCTCTACACCTCCGGCACGACGGGCCGTCCCAAGGGCGTGGTCCGCGACAACGGCGGGCACGCGGTCGCGCTGCGCTGGTCGATGGAGAACATCTACGGCGTGGGGCCCGGCGACGTGTTCTGGGCGGCCTCGGACGTCGGCTGGGTCGTCGGGCACTCCTACATCGTGTACGCGCCGCTGCTGACCGGATGCACGACCGTCCTGTACGAGGGCAAGCCGGTCGGCACGCCGGACGCGGGCGCGTTCTGGCGGGTGGCGTCGCAGCACCGGGTCAAGGTGCTGTTCACCGCGCCGACCGCGATCCGGGCGGTGAAGAAGGAGGACCCGCGCGGCGAACTGCTCGCCTCCTACGACCTGTCGCGCCTGGAGGCGCTGTTCCTGGCGGGCGAGCGGCTGGACCCCGACACCTACCGGTGGGCGGCCGACCTGCTGCGCCGCCCCGTGATCGACCACTGGTGGCAGACCGAGACCGGGTGGCCGATGGCGGCGAACCCGCGGGGCCTGGAGCCCCTGCCGGTCAAGCCGGGGTCGCCGTCGGTGCCCGTCCCCGGGTACGACGTGCGGGTGCTGGCGGCCGACGGCACCCCCGCCCCGCCCGGCGTGGACGGCGACATCGTGGTGCGGCTGCCGCTGCCGCCGGGCACGCTGCCGACGCTGTGGCAGGACGACGCGCGGTTCGTCGAGTCGTACCTGACCCGCCACCCCGGCCACTACCTCACCGGCGACGGCGGCCACATCGACGAGGACGGCTACGTGTGGGTGATGGGCCGCACCGACGACGTCATCAACGTGGCCGGGCACCGGCTGTCGACGGGCGCGATGGAGGAGGTGATCGCCGCGCATCCGGCGGTGGCCGAGTGCGCGGTCATCGGCGTCCAGGACGCGGTGAAGGGGCAGGTGCCGCGCGCGCTGGTGGTGCTGGCGAGCGGCGCGGACGCCGAGCCCGAGGTGCTGCGCGACGAACTGGTGCGGATGGTGCGCGAGCAGGTCGGCCCCGTCGCGGCGCTGAAGGAGGTCGCGGTGGTGCGGGCGCTGCCCAAGACCCGCTCGGGCAAGATCCTGCGCGCCGCGATGCGCGGGATCGCCGACGGCCGGGAGGTCGCGGTGCCGTCGACGATCGAGGACCCGGCGGTGCTGGACGAGCTGCGCGGCGTGCTGCGGCCGGGCCCCGCGTCGCAGGACGCCGCGTCGCAGGGCCCCGCGTCGCAGGGCCCCGCGTCGCAGGGCCCCGCGTCGCAGGGCCCCGCGTCGCAGGGCCCCGCGTCGCAGGGCCCCGCGTCGTAGGGCGCCGCGTCGTAGGGCGCCGTGGTAGGGCGCGGCCGCCGGTCAGGGGACGGCGGCGGTGCTGGGCTCGCGGCCGCCGCCCTGGCCCGCCAGACGGTTCAGCGTCCGGGCGAAGGCGAACATCGCCGCGCCCGCCGCGACGGTCACCGCACCCAGCAGCAGGAAGTACCGCACCCCGCCCCACACGTCCTGCAGCCGGGCGACCTGCCCGCCGAGCGCGTCGCCGCACGCCACCGCCAGGAACCACACGCCCAGCAGCTGACCGACGAACGCGCGGGGCGCCAGCTTGACGGTGACCGACAGCCCGACCGGCGACAGCGCCAGCTCCCCCACGGTCTGCAGCAGGTAGACGGCGACCAGCCACAGCAGCGACACCCGGGCGCCGCCGGCCGCCGCGTGCGCGGCCACGGCCATCACCGCGAACGACAGCCCGCACATCACCAGCCCGAAGGCGAACTTCTGCGGGATGCTCACCCGGTCGCCCAGCCGCAGCCACAGCCAGGCGAAGAACCCGGACAGGCAGATGATCATGATGGGGTTGATGTTCTGCGTCCAGCTCGCGGGCATCCGCCAGCCGAACACGGTCAGGTCGACGCTGCGGGCGGCGAAGATGTTGAGCGGCCCGGCCGCCTGGTCGTAGATCATCCAGAACAGCGCGGCGGCCGCGAACAGCCACACGTAGGCGCGCAGCCGCGTCCGCTCCTCGGCGGTCACCTCGCGGCTGCGGAACAGGTAGGCGAAGTAGACCACCGGGACGGCCACGGCCGGCGCGGTCAGCGCCACGGTGACGTCGTCGACCGTGATGCCGCCGAGCAGCACGGCGGCGACGGCCGCGGCGGGCACCGCCGCGGCGAGCACGGCGGCCGCCGCCCGCACGAGCCTGCGGCGCTCGTCCGGGGTCAGCCGGTGCCCGGGCTGGTCGCCGACGCCGCGCAGGTGCCGGGCACCGAGCACGTACTGGGTGAGGCCGAGCGCCATTCCCGCGGCCGCGGCGCCGAACCCCAGGTGCCAGTCGACGTTCTCGCCGAGGTAGCCGACGACGAACGGGGCCAGCGCGCCGATGTTGACGCCCAGGTAGAACAGGGAGAACGCCGAGTCGCGGCGCGCGTCGTCCTCCTGGGCGTACAGGCGGCCGACCATCGTGGAGATGTTGGGCTTGAGCAGCCCCGACCCCAGGATGATCAGTGCCAGGCCCAGGTAGACCGGTCCTGGCCCGGCCGGCACCGCCATCGCCACGTGCCCGCACATGATGACCGTGCAGCCCGCCAGCACGGTGCGGCGCGCGCCGAGGATCCGGTCGGCCACCCAGCCGCCGGGCAGGGCGGCGAAGTAGACCATCGCCATGTACACGCCCAGCAGCGCCTTGGCGGTACCCTCGGCCAGGCCCATGCCCGACTGGGCCGGCGGGGCGATCAGGAACAGCACAAGGATCCCGCGCATCCCGTAGAAGCTGAACCGCTCCCACATCTCGGTGAAGAAGAGCGTGGCCAGCCCCCAGGGGTGCCCGAAGAACGTGCGCCCGGACGGCGCGCGCGCCAGAGTCGTCGCCATGCGCTCCCCCCGAGTTCCGCCGTGGCGCGTACACGTACCGGAACGCGTTTCTACCCGCGTGATCAGCGGCCGAACGGGCGGGCGGCGGGGTCAGCGCACGACGGGGTCAGCGGACGACGAGGGTGTGGGCGCGGCGCTCGACGAGCTCGCCGATGACGACCGCGCCGGGGATCTCGCCGGCGATCAGCAGGCCGCCGGAGGTCTGCGCGTCGGCCAGCAGCAGCCGGCGCTCCTCGGCGAGGCGGCCGAAGTCGGTGTGCGGGGACACCCACGCCAGGTTGCGGCGGGTGCCGCCGGGCACGAACCCGTCGCGGACGGACTCGCGCGCCCCGTCCAGGACGGGCACGGCGGCGGCGTCGACCACGGCGGTGACGCCGCTGGCCCGGGCGAGCTTGTACAGATGGCCGAGCAGCCCGAAGCCGGTGACGTCGGTGGCGCAGCGCACGCCCGCGGCCAGCGCGAGCCGGGCGGCCTCGTCGTTCAGGGCGGCCATCGACTCCACGGCGTGCGGGAACGCCTCGCCGGTGGCGCGGTGCCGGGCGGTGAGCGCGCCGGTGCCGATCGCCTTGGTCAGCGACAGCGGCAGGCCGGGCCGCCCGTCGGCCAGCCGCAGCAGCCGGCCGGGGTCCGCGGTGCCGGTCACCGCCAGACCGTACTTGGGCTCGGGGTCGTCGACGCTGTGCCCGCCGGCGACGGGGCAGCCCGCGCGTGCGGCGACGTCGCGGCCGCCGCGCAGCACCTCCCGCGCCACGTCCGCGGGCAGCACGTCGCGCGGCCAGCCGAGCAGGTTGAGCGCCATGACGGGCTCGCCGCCCACGGCGTACACGTCCGACAGCGCGTTGGCGGCGGCGATCCGGCCCCAGTCGTAGGGGTCGTCCACGACGGGCGGCAGCACGTCCACGGTGGACACCACCGCGCGGGTGCCGTCGAGCCGCAGCACGGCCGCGTCGTCGCCCTCGGCGGCGCCGAGCAGCAGGGAGCCGTCGCCGGCCGGCCCGGTCAGCCCGGAGATCAGTCCTTCCAGCTCGCCGGGCGGCAGTTTGCCCGCGCCGCCGCCACCGTGGGCGTACTGGGTCAGGCGCACAGCGGGGGAGGTCACAGCGGGATTTAACCGACAACACGCGAAATGATCAAGCAAACTGAGCGTATGGGGGCGGTTACCGACACCCCTCACAAATGCCTAACCAATGCCTCACTGGTCATGAAACCCGGATGAGGCTCGCGAAACCCACCAAGGTTTACCGTGAAGGCATGAGACGCCGCAGGCTGGCGTACGGCCTGATGATGGGCACCTGCCTGACGCTGTTCGTGCTCGCCTGGGCCGTGGTCCGGCGCTACTCCCCCGCGGCGGCGGTGGCGATGTCGCTGGTCGCGATGGTCATCCCGCCGTTCGCCGCGGTCGTGGCCAACCGGGGCATCGACCGCGGGGACGAGCGCGGCGAGGGCCACTGCGCCGACCGTCCGCAGGGCCGGGGCGGCGGCCGTCCGGGGGGTTGATCTCGCGCGACGCCGCCTCGCGGGGTACGGTCGCGGCTATGGGGCGGATCACCGTGCGCAAACCGGTCCTGCGGCTGAGCACCGCGGGGGTGCGGGGACGGCGCCCCGACACCCTCGCCGTCGAGGAACCCCTGGAGATCCGCGTCGCCGGGCGACCGCTCACCATCACCATGCGCACCCCCGGCGACGACTTCGACCTGGTCGCCGGGTTCCTGGTCGCCGAGGGCGTCATCGCGCGCGCCGACGACCTGGTGGCGCTGCGCTACTGCGCGGACACCGCCGAGCAGAACACCCTGGACGTGGTGCTGGCGGACCACGTGCCCCCGCCCGCCCCGGGCATGACCCGCGCGTTCGCCACCACCAGCGCCTGCGGCGTGTGCGGCAAGTCCAGCATCGAGGCGCTGCGCGTGGACCGCCCCTACGACATCGCCGCCGACCCCGTCGAGCTGACGCCCGAGGTGCTGGCGCGGCTGCCCGAGCGGCTGCGGGAGGCGCAGCGGGTGTTCGACCGCACCGGCGGCCTGCACGCGGCCGCGCTGTTCGACGCGGCCGGCGAGCCGCTGGCCGTGCGCGAGGACGTGGGCCGGCACAACGCCGTCGACAAGGTCGTCGGCTGGGCGCTGCGGGCGGGCCTGCTGCCGCTGACCGGCCGGATCCTGATGGTCAGCGGCCGGGCCTCCTTCGAGCTCACCCAGAAGGCGGCGCAGGCCGGGATCCCGGTGCTGGCGGCGGTGTCGGCGCCGTCGTCGCTCGCGGTGGACCTGGCCGAGGACGCCGGCATGACCCTCGTCGGGTTCCTGCGCGGCCAGACCATGAACGTCTACACCGGCGCCCACCGCGTCACCTCCTGACTCACGACGTTTCTGTCACCCGGGTGCCAACTGTGGGCCCGGTTTTGTGGCCTCGCTGTGAAGACCCCGCACCCGGCGCACGATTCACTTCTGGGACCGCCGAACCGGCTTCGGTCGTGCCCGAGGAGAGAGCGATGACGGACGTCGATGAGCGGCATCCTGTGATCAAGCCGCGCCGGGTGTCGTTCGACTGGTCGGACACCCCGCTGCACTGGATCCCCGGCGACCCGGTGGCCACGCACATCATCAACTCCTTCCACATCGTCCTGCCCGAGGGCGAGAAGTGGTTCATCCAGTGCGTCAAGGACGCGCGCCCGCACATCAGCGACGAGCGGCTGCTGGCGGAGATCAAAGGGTTCATCGGCCAGGAGATGGTGCACGCCCGCTCCCACCAGGGCGTGCTGGACCGGGTGCTGGCGGCCAACGGCATCGATGTCAGCCCGATCACCGAGCAGGCGGCGCGCGGCAACGCCGAGCGGCCCGCGCGGATGGCCGAGCTGAAGAAGCGCTCGCCCCGGGCGTGGCGGCGGCGGCTGCGCTTCGAGCTCGCCGCGGTCGCCGCGATCGAGCACTACACCGCCGTGCTCGGCCAGTGGATCATGGACAACCGGCGGCTGGACGCCGACGGCGCCGACCCGACCATGCTGGACCTGCTGCGCTGGCACGGCGCCGAGGAGGTCGAGCACCGCTCGGTGGTGTTCGACGTGTACCGGGCGATGGGCGGGCGCTACCCGATGCGCGTCGCGGCCTGGGCGGTGTCGCTGCTGTTTCTGTACTGGGCGCTGATCGGCGGGGCGCTCTACCTGCTCCGGCGGGACCCGACCGTGCGCGGCCCGGTGACGCTGCCGCGCCTCTACCGCGCCTACCGGCGGTCGGTCCGCAGGGGCCACGTGCCCGGCATCTTCCGGCTGCTGATCGGGGAGGCGCCGGTGTACCTGCGGCCGTCGCACCACCCCTCGCAGATCTGCTCGACGCCGCGGGCCCTGGAGTACCTGAAGCGCTCCCCCGCCGCGCAGGCGGCGGGCCAGGCCCCGTCCTGACCCCCGTGGCGGCGGCGCCCGGACCGCTTCCCCGGCGGAGAATCTCCCTCCGCGCGGCGGCATGCCGTACATTTTCGACTTGGCGTCCGCCGGTGGGCGGACGCCGGTCCGACCCCCCGACCCGCCGCAGGCGCGCCGGCGCGCCGACGGAAAGGCGTCCGCATGACGGTGAACGAGATCAGCCCCGCCGCCCCGGTGCAGCCTGCCATGGCGCAGCCCGATCAGGCGCAGTCCGATCCGGCGGAGGCCTCCCCGGCGCAGGCCGGCGCGGCCGGGGCCGGCTCCGGCGGGGCGAAGGCCGCGGCGAGGCGCGCGGCCAAGAGGCGGCGGCGCGTGCGCGGCGACGGCGTCGACCTGGCCGTGTACGAGCAGGGCGACCCGTCCCGTCCGACCGTGCTGCTCATGCACGGCTACCCCGACACCCACGCGGTGTGGGACGAGGTGGCCGAGCGCCTCGCCGACCGCTTCCACGTGGTGCGCTACGACGTGCGCGGCGCGGGCGCCTCGTCACGGCCGCGCGGGCGCATGCGGTACACCCTGGACTACCTGGTGGCCGACCTGGAGGCCGTGCTGGACGCCACCGCGCCGGAGAAGAAGGTGCACCTGGTCGGGCACGACTGGGGGTCCATCCAGGGGTGGGAGGCGGTGTGCACCCTCCCGCAGCGGTTCGCCTCGTTCACCTCGATCTCCGGCCCGTGCCTGGACCACGTGGCGCACTGGATGCGCCGCAGGCTGCGGCGCCCGACCCCGCGCAACCTGCGGCAGGCGGCCGGGCAGGCACTGCGGTCCTGGTACATCTACCTGTTCCAGACGCCGCTGCTGCCCGAGGTGCTGTGGCGCGCCGGGGCGGCCCGCGTGTTCGCCCGCGCCCTGGAGGCGGGCGAGGGCGTGCCGCTGCGCCCCGGGCACCCGGCCCGGACGCTGCCGCGCGACGGCGCCGCCGGCGTCCGGCTGTACCGCGCCGACATGCGCCGGCGCCTGCGCAGGCCGCGCGAGCGGCGCACGGACGTGCCGACGCAGGTGATCGTGCCCACCCGCGACCTGTTCGTCTCCCCGCATCTGGTGGCGGGCCTGGCCGGGCGCGCGCCCGACCTGTCGCTGCGGACGGTCGACGCCGGGCACTGGGTGCCGCGCAGCCGCCCCGACGTGGTCGCCGAGTGGATCGCCGAGCACATCGGCGCGGGCTGAGCGAGCACATCGGCACGGACTGAGTCGGCCCTGAGCCGGCCGTGAGTCGGCCCTGAGTCGGCAGGGTTTACCCGCGCGGGGTTTTCCGGCGGCCCCGGACATGCGAACTTGTGAACACGACATCAGGCCGACGCCCCCCTCGGCAGGTGGGCCCTACCGGCGCCGGAGTGTGTGACATGCGAATCCGCGACATCCTGCGTAGGAAAGGCGACGCGGTGACCACGGTGCGACCCGAGGCCGCGGTCCGGGACCTGCTGGCCACCCTGGCCCAGCACAACATCGGCGCGGCGGTGGTCTCGCCGGACGGCACGGCGATCGCCGGGATCGTCTCCGAGCGGGACGTGGTGCGCCGCCTGCACGAGCACGGCGCCGCGCTGCTCGGCCGCCCCGTCCGCGAGATCATGACCGCGGAGGTGCGCACCTGCACGCCCGACGCCGACGTGGACGAGCTGCGGCGCACGATGACCGAGCACCGCATCCGGCACCTGCCCGTCGTGGACGGCGGGCGGCTGGCCGGGATCGTCAGCATCGGCGACGTGGTCAAAAGCAGCATCGACGAGCTGGAGAGCGAACGCGAGTACCTCGTCGGCTACATCCAGCGCGCGCCCTGACGCGCGCCCCTCGACGCGCACGTCCCCCCGCCCGCGCGCGACGTCCAGCCGCGTGTGACAGCCCGAGGCGTCACACGTAGGTGGGCAGGGACGGGCGGACGGCGGGGGCCGCGTCGACCTGCGCCTGCGCCTGCGCCAGCCGGTCCACCGCGGCGCGCAGCGTCTCGGGCGGCAGGACGTACGGCAGGCGCAGCCGGTCCTCCAGCACGCCGTCCTCGCCGAACACCGGGCCGGGCACCACCCGCACGCCGAGCAGCAGCGCCGCGTCGGCGATCTGCGTGGCGACCGGCGCCTCCAGCCGCGGCCACAGCGACATGCCGCCCTCGGGCAGGGTGAAGGTCCAGCCGGGCAGCCGCTCGCGCAGCGCGGCGGCCAGCGCGTCGCGGCCGCGCAGCAGCGACGCCGCGCGTTCGGCCCGTACCTCCTCCCGCCGCAGCAGCAGCTCCCGCACGATCAGCTGCTCGAGCACCGGGCTGGCGATGTCGGTGGCCTCGCGCGACAGCGTCACCCTGCGCGCCAGCGGCGCGGACGCCCGGATCCAGCCGATGCGCAGCCCGCCCCACAGCAGCTTGGACGCCGACCCGACGCTCACCACCCGGCCGCCGGTGTCGAACACGGCCAGCGGCGGCGGCACCGGGGCGGCCAGGTCGTGCGCCAGGCCCGCGAACGTCTCGTCGGCGATGAGCACGGCGTCGGCGCGGCGGGCGGCCTCCACCAGCGCCTCCCGGGCGGACGCGGGCATCAGCAGGCCGGTCGGGTTGTGGAACTCGGGGACGGTGTAGACGGTGCGCACGGCCGTCTGCCGCATGGTGGCGGCGATCAGTTCGACGTCCCAGCCGTCGGCGACGCCGACCGGCACCAGCCGGGCGCCGCGGCGGCGCAGCGCGCCCAGCGCGTGCGGGTAGGTGGGCCGCTCCACCAGCACCGGGTCGCCGGCCTGCACCACCAGCTGGGTCAGCAGCGTCAGGGCGTGCTGCGCGCCGGTGGTGACGACGATCTGGTCCGCGCGGGTGGGCAGCCCGCGCGCGGTGTAGCCGTCGGCGATCACCTCGCGCAGCTCGGGCAGCCCGGCGGGCTGGTATCCGGGTTCGGCGGTGTGCCGGGGCAGTTCGGCCACGGCGGCTTCGACGGCCTCGCCGAAGATCTCGGGTGCGGCGGGGGTGGCGCAGCCCAGGTCGATGAACCCGGGGCCGGTGGGGGCCGCGGCCATGCCGAACCGCGGGTCGCCCTCGGCGCCGCCGCGCCGGGCAGGGGCGACGGCGGCCATGTTCGTCGCGGGCAGCGCCGTCCAGCTTCCGGAGCCCTGCCGGCTCTCCATGTAGCCGTCGGCGCGGAGCCGGTCGTAGGCGGCGGTCACGGTGGTGCGGCTGACGCCGAGGGCGGCGGCCAGGTCGCGTTCGGCGGGCAGGCGCGTGCGCAGCGCCAGCCGCCCGTCCAGGATCAGGCCGCGCACCGCCCGCGCCAGCGCAAGGTAGTAGGGGCGCTCCTGCGGGACGTCGCCGAGCAGCCGGGCCAGCTGCGGACCGCTCACATACCGGGAGGACATGGGTCCACTTTCGCATGATTGGCCCTATGTCGGCCAGACCATTGCCGCCCAAAATATTGGACGTTGTCCATATATCGAGGTGGGAGAGTAGGCACGAATGGCCCTGATGGCACGCCGTCTGGTCCAGCTGTATGCGGGATTGGCCCTTTACGGTCTGGGCATCGCCCTGCAGGTGTCGTCCGGGCTCGGCAACGACCCGTGGGACGTGTTCCACCAGGGCATGGCGCGCCGGTTCGGGCTGTCGATCGGCGCGTGGATCGTCATCATCGGGGCGTTGGTGATGCTGGCCTGGATCCCGCTGCGGCAGCGGCCGGGGATCGGCACGGTCAGCAACGCGCTGCTCGTCGGGGTCTTCGCCGACCTGTTCCTGTACCTGCTGCCGGACCCGGACGCCGCCGCGGCCCGCTGGGCGTTCCTGGTCGCGGGCATCGCGGTCAGCGGGTTCGCCACCGGCTGCTACATCGGCGCCGGGCTGGGTCCGGGGCCGCGCGACGGGCTGATGACGGGGCTGGCGGCCCGCGGCCACTCGGTCCGCGTCGTGCGCACCTCCATCGAGCTGAGCGTGCTGGCGGCGGGCTGGCTGCTCGGCGGCACGGTCGGTGTCGGCACCCTGCTGTACGCCGTGGCGATCGGCCCCCTGGCGCACGTGTTCATCCCCCTCCTGCAGATCAAGGAGCCCGTGCGGGACACCGTGCCTCCCGCCGCGGAGCGCACCGAGCCCGAGCCGGAACCCGCGTCGAACTGACCCCGGGGACGGCCGGGTCAGGTGAGGAACAGGCGGACGACCTGCTCGGCCACGGTCGCGAGCAGGCCGGCCGCCCCCTCGGTCAGCTCGGCCAGCGTGCGCGGGCCGTCGGCCAGGCTGAACGCGGCGGTCAGGCCGAGCGCGTGCAGGTCGTCCAGCGGCCCGGCCACGCTCCCGGCCAGCGCCACCGCCGGCACGCCGCGCTCGCGCGCCAGGTCCGCCACGACGGAGACGACCTTGCCGCCCGCGCTCTGGTCGTCCAGCCGCCCCTCCCCCGTGATCACCAGGTCGGCGGTGTCGAGCGCCGCGGGCAGGCCCATCAGGTCGGCCACCAGCTCGGCGCCTTGGGCGGGTGCGGCGTCCAGCACGCCGACCAGGCCGCCGCAGGTGCCGCCCGCCGCCCCGGCGCCCGGCAGGTCGTGCACGCGCCGCCCGGTGCGCTCGGCCAGCACGTCGGCGAACCGCACCAGCGCCGCGTCCAGCTCGGCGACCTGCTCGGGCGTGGCGCCCTTCTGCGGCCCGAACACCGCCGCCGCGCCGCGCGGGCCCACCAGGGGGTTGGTCACGTCGCAGGCGACGCGGAAGCGCGTCTCGCGCACCCCTTCGGCCAGCCCCGAGTCGTCGATCGCGGCGAGCCGGGCCAGCGCCGCGCCCCCGGGCGGCAGCTCGGCGCCGGCGGCGTCGGTGAAGCGCACGCCGAGCGCGCGCAGCAGCCCGGTGCCGCCGTCGGTGCCGGCGCTGCCGCCGATGCACACCAGCACGTCGCGGGCGCCGCGCCGCACCGCGTCGGCGACCAGCTCGCCGGTGCCGCGGGTGTCGGCGCGCAGCGGGTCCAGCTCGCCGGGGTCCAGCAGCGGCAGCCCGGACGCCGAGGCCAGCTCGACGACGGCGGCGCGTCCGTCCCGCGACAGCGCGTACCGGGCCGCGACGGGGCGTCCCAGCGGGTCGTGGGCGGTCAGCCGGACCTCCTGCCAGCCGGCGCCGCGTAGGAAGCAGTCCAGGGTGCCCTCGCCGCCGTCGGCCATCGGCACCGCGACGGTCTCGGCGCCGGGCGCCGCTCGCCGCACCCCCTCCGCCACGGCGGCGCACACCTGGGCGGCGCTCAGGCTGCCTTTGAACGAGTCGGGCGCGATGACGATCCGCAACGCTGGGCTCCCTTCTTCCGGGCACCGAACCATACGGGACCCGCCCGCGTCGGGCATTGGGCGCTCCGACAAAGGATCGCCGCCGCGTCTCCCGGAAAACTGTGCAGAGTGCACAACGGGTTAGCCGGTCTCGGCGGCCTCCAGGGCGACGTGCAGGGTGGCGGCGTCGGTGAAGCGGCGGGGGTCGCGGCCGGTGAGGTCGGCGATCCGGGCCAGCCGGTAGGCCAGGGTGTTGCGGTGGACGTTCAGCGCGCGGGCGGCCGCGGCGGCGTCGCGGTCGTGGTCGAGGTAGGCGCGCAGGGTGCGGCGCAGCTCATCGGGCAGCGCGCCGAGGACCCGCCCGGCCATCGCGGCGCGCTCCGCCTCGTCCACGCGGGCCAGCAGGACGGGCAGCTCCAGCTCCTCCAGCCGCCGCCGGCCCGTCCAGGGGCGGCGCAGCGCCAGCCGGGCCCGGGTGAGCACGTCGGTGAGCGCGGCCAGGTCGGCGGCGTCGCCCGCGTCCAGCAGGGCCCCGCCGGGCAGCTCCGCCCGCAGGGCCTCCAGCCGGGGCCGCAGCGCGGCCGCCGCGCCGGCGGCCGCCACCGCCCACAGCACGCCGTCGGCGTCGACGGCGGCCAGCACGCGCCGCTCGTCGGCGCCGAGCCTGCGGTCCAGGTCGCGGGTCGCGGCCGGGTCGGCGGCGCGCAGCGCGAACACCCGCGACGGCGGGCCGGGGCGGGCGTCCACCAGGCGCAGCCGGCGGCGCCACTCCGCCGCCGCAGGCCGCCCGGCCAGAAGGTCGGCGAGGATCTGCTCGCGGACGCGCCGCCGCCAGCCGGTCTCCTCGCGCAGCGCCCGCTGCGTGATCATCAGCTCGGTCATCAGCACCACCGCGGCGGCCAGCTCGCCGACCTCGCGGGGCTCGCCGGACACCCCGACCACCCCGGCGACCTCGGTGCCGCCGCCGGCGCCGCCGTCCCGGGCGGCGCGGATCGGCAGATTCACCCCCGCCCGGGTGCCGCCGAGCCGCCGGGCCTGCGCCCCGGTCACCGCGAACGGCTCGCCGGTCTCCAGCACCCGCCGGGCGCCCTCGTGCACCTCGCCGACGCGGGCCGGGTCGCCGCTGGCGATGATCACGCCGTGCCGGTCCATGATGTTGACGTTGCGGCCCAGCCGGCGGGTGATCTCGGCCACGATGGCCCGGGCGTCCTCCGCGCTGATCACACGGCCACGATAGCCGCGGGAGCGCGGCTCACGACTCGGCGGCCAGCTTGGTCAGCACCGAGGTGAACTCCCTTGGCAGCACCACCGAGTCGCCGTGGTAGCGCACGTCCAGCAGCGTCAGCTCGCCCATCCGCCACCAGTACAGGTGCGGGCTGAGCGAGCCGGGGCCGTCCTCGTAGGCGCGGTGGGCGTGCGCCTGCAGCTCGCGGGCGGCGTCGACGGCGGCCCGGTAGCGGGCGCGCGGGGAGCCGGCCCAGGGAAGCAGCGGGTGCGCGACGATCTGGCTGCGGTGGGGCGCCACCACCAGCGCGCCGTACGGGCCGATCGGCAGGTACTCCTCCAGCCACGCCAGGTGGGTGGCGGCGTAGAACGTCCAGCCGTGCAGCACCGACACCCGCACGCCGCGCAGCTCGTCCTCGTCGACCTGCAGCGGCCCGTCGGCGCGCACGTTGGAGCGGCCGAGCATGAACAGCGCGTCCCCCGACACCGGCCAGCCGTGCATCTCTTCGGTGGTGACGGTGCGGACCGTGGTGGGGGTGTCGACGACCACCACCTCGATCAGCCCGGGCGCGAACGGGCGCGAGGCCAGCACCCCGTTGTCGGCCTCGGCCGGGTAGATGCGGGTGCGCAGCAGGTGCTGGGCCAGGTCGAAATCGCTGAGGTCCAGCGGCTCCTCGACGGCGGTGACGATCGTGGTGACGTGGTCGGACACCAGCGCGGGCCAGTCGTCGCGCGGCACCAGCCGGGCCAGCTGCCGCAGGTTGCGCATGCTGACGTGCAGCCGGTTGCGGCCCTCCAGCAGCATGACGTCCCCGGGGACGCGGCGGCAGGAGTAGCCGAGGCTCTCGGCCACCAGCACCAGCAGCGAGTCCAGGGCGCCGTGGTCCCACCGGCCGTCCCGGCGACCGTCGTCCCACGCGCCGGGACGGGCATGCCGGCCGCTCATCGCACTCCTCCCGGGAGGGGTCGGCTGTCACTTGCGCGGCGTCCGGCCGGGACGCTCAGGGTCAGCGCCGCGGCGTCCAGCCGTACGGGGGCGCCGAGCTCCAGGGTGACCTGGCACGGCCCGTGCCCGGCGGGCACCCCGGCCAGCACCGGGACGCCCAGGGGGGCCAGCCGGTCGGTGAACACCGCGTCGAGCTCGGCCGGGTCGCCGCAGTCGGTCCACGAGCCCAGCACCACGCCCGCCGCACCGTCGAACCACCCGGCCTGGAGCAGCTGCGTGAGCATCCGGTCGACGCGGTAGGGCGCCTCGCACACGTCCTCCAGCAGGACGATGCGGCCGGCCGCCGGCGGCGGGGCGTGGGAGGTGCCGATCAGCGCGGTGAGCAAAGCCAGCGTACCGCCCGTCAGCACGCCTTGGGCACGCCCGGGGCTCAGCGCGTGACTGCCGGTGACCGTCGTGCCGGCCGGGTCGCCGAACAGGGCCGACCGCAGGTGCGCCAGCGTGCGCCGCCGGTCGGCGTCGAGCGGGCCCGCGAGGTCGGCGACCAGCCCGGCCACCATGGGGCCGAAGGAGGTGCTGACGCCCAGCCGCGCGCCGAACGCCGCGTGCAGGGCGGTGATGTCGCTGGAGCCGTGCAGCAGCTTGGGGCCGCGGTCGGTGGCCGACGCGGCGGCGAGCGCGTCCCAGTCGAGCAGGTCGAGCAGGCGGGTGGCGCCGTAGCCGCCGCGGGCGCACAGCACCGCGCGGATGTCCGGGTCGCACCAGGCGGCCTGCAGGTCGGCGGCGCGGTCGGCGTCGGTGCCCGCCAGGCGGTGCCAGCCGTCGCGGGCGGCGCCGCCGGCGAGGTCGGTGCGGTCCAGGACGTGCCCGCCCAGGACCACCTCCAGCCCGAGATCGCGCAGCACGCCGCAGCCTCGCTCCAGCCGGGCGGGATCGACCGGCCCGCTCGGCGCCACCACGGCCACCCGGTCCCCGGGGCGCAGCCCGGTGAACCTGCGGGGCGCTTCGTCCTCCGGTGCGGCCCCCTCGCGGGTGCCCCCGCTGTTCAACCTCGTCCCTCCTCGCACCGCGACGGATAGAGCTTGTCAGGAGAAGGACGTCAAAGGAAGGGCCGCCCGGTTGCGAATCGGCGATTCGGTGCCCGGCGTGACGCGCCGCAGGCCGCAGCGGTCACCGGGCCGCCCCGACCGCCAGATCGACCAGCCGGGGCAGCGTGTCGCCGACGGGGCGGCGCAGCACCGCGTCGGCCACCGGGTCGTAGGGGGTGGGCTCGGCATTGATGATCACGAGGCGGGCGCCGTGCTCGACCGCCTCCAGGCACAGGCCCGCGGCGGGCTGCACGGTCAGCGACGTCCCGACCGCCAGTAACAGGTCGCAGCCGCGGGCCGCGTCGACCGCCGCGTCCAGCACGTCGGGGTCGAGGGCCTGCCCGAAGGAGATCGTGGCCGACTTCTGGATGCCGCCGCAGTCGAGGCACGGCGGGTCGTCCTCGCCCGCCTCCACCCGGGCCAGCACCTGCGGCATGGGCGTGCGCAGCCCGCACGCCAGGCACTCGGCCTCGAGCATGGTTCCGTGGATCTCGATCACCCGGTCGGGCGCCGACCCGGCGCGCTGGTGCAGGCCGTCGATGTTCTGGGTGACGATGGCGCGCAGCCGGCCCGCCCGCTCCAGCCGCACCAGCGCCTCGTGCGCGGCGTTGGGCTCGGCGTGCCAGGCCGGATGGTCGCGCCGCGACCGCCAAGCCCGCCGCCGCACCTCGGGATCGGCCAGGTAGGCGCCGATCGTGGACTGCGCCGCCGCCTCGGGGTTCTTCGTCCACACGCCCTGCGGGCCGCGGAAGTCGGGGATCCCGCTGTCGGTGCTGATGCCCGCGCCGGACAGCACGGTGATCGCCTGGGCCGTCGGGAGCCATTCCCGCAGGGTGGTCGGAGCGTCCATTCCTCCAAGGCTAGGCCGGGAAAGCACTCTTTGTGCTCCTATTATCCCTGTGAGCGCGTCGGCCTGTCGGCTCCCGTCCCGGCGAGGTGAGAAACTGAACACTCGTATGAGGTCCACGCCGCACATCCTCGTGGTCAACGGCACCAAGGTCCGCCGTCCCGTGTTCATCCTGGGCTCGCCCCACTCCGGCGCGGACCTGCTGGCCCGTGCCGTGAAGCGGTCCGCGGGATTCCATCTGACCATGGGCCGCCCCGGGGTGCTGCGGGTCACCTACGCGTTCGCGCGGCGGCCGTCGATCGCCACCGGCCGGGGCCGGGGCGCCGCCCGGGTCCTGCGCGACGCCTACGCCGAGGCGTGGCAGATCTCCGCGCGCGCCTGCGCGCAGTGCCCGGACATGTGCCGCGAGGCGGCCGGGCTGCCGCCGGTGCCGGCCGGCGGCCCCGCCGCGGACGACGCGCCGTGCGTGGCGCCGCGCGACGTCGACCGGTTCGCCGACGCCTCCCCCGACCTGATCTACAGCGCGGACGTCCTGCTGGACGCCTTCCCCGACGCCCAGCTGCTGCAGGTCATCCGGGACGGGCGGGACGTGGTGGCCGACATGCTCGCCGACGAGCGCTGCCTGGCCTGGTTCAAGCCGGGCCTGGCCAACCTGGACGAGGTGTTCCCCAACCCGTTCTTGGGCGTGGAGGACGCGGCCGACCGGGCCCGCTGGCCGCGCGCCGCCCCGGCCGTCAAGTGCGCGCTGCGCTGGCGCGGGTCGGTGCGGCTGAGCGCCCGCCTGCGGGCGCAGACGCCCGAGGAGCAGCTGCTGACGGTGCGTTTCGAAGACCTGGTGCGGCGGCCCCGCCGGGTCGCCGAGGCCGTGTCGCAGTACCTGGGCGCCTCGATCTCCGCGGGCGTGCTGACCGGGCTGGTGCGCCGGGGCTCCTCCGTCCCGGACGACCGGCGCGTGGGCATCTGGCGGGAGCGGCTGACGCCCCGGCAGCTCACGCAGGTCGAACGGGTGGCGGGCACCGAGCTGGGGCGCCTCGGCTACACGCCCGCCGCCGCGGGCTGAGCCCCCGCGGCGGCGGGCTCCGTCGTCTGCGAACCAGGCCGGCGGGTCAGCGGCGCCGGGCCGGCGCGGCCGCAGGCGGCTGCGCCCCGGACAGCCGGCCGGGGCCGAGCCAGCCGATCGCCACGCCCGCGGCGCCCAGGCCGACCACCAGGACGGCGCAGCGTCCCGTCCCGCTCCTGACGATGCGGCCGGGGTTGATCGTCACACGCACGCCGTGCTCCTTCCTCAGCGCGTGCCACGACGCGGCCGCCGGCGCCCTGCGGCGCGCACCGGCCGCCGTCCCAGGGAAGGCCGCCGAGGTGACCGCCCGGTGACAGGTCCGGCGCGTCCCGGCAAAGAGCAGGCCGAAAAACGGCAGGCCCGGAGAAATCAGGCACGGACCCGTCAGTCCGCGGCGGCGCGCTCGGCCTCCCGGGCGGGCTCGGCGGGGTCGGCCTGGCGGGCGAACTGGGTGCGGTACAGCTCGGCGTACAGGCCGCCGCGCAGCAGCAGCTCCTCGTGGCGGCCCCGCTCGGCGACCCGGCCCCCGTCGATCACCAGGATCTGGTCGGCCTCCCGGACGGTGGACAGCCGGTGCGCGATCACCAGGGAGGTGCGCCCGGCCAGCGCGGTGGACAGCGCCCGCTGGACGGCCGCCTCGGACTCGGAGTCCAGGTGCGCGGTGGCCTCGTCCAGCACCACCACCGACGGCGACTTCAGCAGCAGCCGGGCGATCGCCAGGCGCTGCTTCTCGCCGCCCGACAGGCGGTAGCCGCGGTCGCCCACCACCGTGTCCAGGCCCTCGGGCATCGCGGCGACCAGGTCGCCGATGGCGGCGGCGTCCAGCGCGGCCAGGATCTCCTCGTCGGTGGCGTCCGGGCGGGCGTAGCGCATGTTCGCGCCGATCGTGTCGTGGAACAGGTGGGCGTCCTGGCTGACCACGCCGATCTGGGCGCGCAGCGACTCCAGCGTCACGTCCCGCACGTCGTGGCCGCCGATGCGCACCGCGCCGCCGGACACGTCGTACAGCCGCGACACCAGGTGCGTGATCGTGGACTTGCCCGCGCCGGACGGGCCGACCAGCGCGTACATCTGGCCCGGCGGGACGGTGAACGTCACGTCCCGCAACACCTCGCGGCCGGGGGCGTTGTCGCTGCGCGCGATCGACTCCAGCGACGCCAGGGACACCTCGGCGGCCGACGGGTAGGAGAACGACACGTGGTCGAACTCGATCGAGGGGGCGGCGCGTTCGCCTTCGACCGCCCTGCCCCTGGCGGTGGCGGACGCGGCGGCGTGCCCGTTGCCGGCGCCGGCGGCCTTCTCCGCCGTCCCGTTCCCGCCGCCCTTCCCGGTCTTCACGAGCGGGCCCGCGCCGGCGCCGGTGCCGTCGCCGTCGGCGGAGAGGGTGAGGGGGCGGGCGTCCGCGCGGTCGGCGATCAGCGGCTTGAGGTCCAGCACCTCGAAGACGCGGTCGAAGCTGACCAGCGCGGTCATCACGTCCACGTGCACGTTGGACAGCGCGGTCAGCGGCCCGTACATGCGGGTCAGCAGGGTGGCCAGGGCGACCAGGGTGCCGAGCTGGAATTTGCCGTCGACCACCAGGAAGCCGCCGACGCCGTACACCATGGCCGTGGCCAGCGCCGCCACCAGGGTCAGCGCGGTGAAGAACACCCGCCCGTACATGGCGGCCACGACGCCGATGTCGCGGACCCGGGCGGCGCGCTGGGAGAAGTTGTCCTCCTCCTCGGCCGGGCGCCCGTACAGCTTGGCCAGCATCGCGCCGGCCACGTTGAACCGCTCGGTCATCAGCGAGCTCATCTCGGCGTCCAGCTGCATCTGCTCGCGGCTGACCCGCTGCAGCCGCTTGCCCACCCACTTGGCGGGCAGGATGAAGATCGGCAGCAGCAGCAGCGCGATCAGGGTGACCTGCCAGGACAGCACGAACATGGTGACCAGCACCAGGATCAGGCTGATCACGTTGGACACCACCGACGACAGCGTGGTGGTCAGGGCGCGCTGGGCGCCGATGACGTCGTTGTTGAGCCGGCTGACCAGCGACCCGGTCTGCGCCCGCATGAAGAACGCGACCGGCTGCCGCTGGACGTGCCCGAAGACCTGGGTGCGCAGGTCGTAGATGAGGCCCTCGCCGATGCGCGCCGAGTACCACCGCTGGGCCAGGCCGAGCACGGCCTCCAGCAGCGCCAGCCCGGCCACCGCGACCGCCAGCCACACCACCACGGCGTGGTCGGCCTGCACGATGCCGCGGTCGATGATCGACTTGAGCAGCAGCGGGTTGGCCACCACGATGCCGGCGGTGAGCGCGTTGAGCGTCAGGAACAGCACCAGCTCGCGGACGTACGGCCGGGCGTAGCCGGCGATGCGCCGCACGGTGCCGGGCTTGAGCCGCTGCCGGGTGACCGACGCGTCCCGGCGGAACGAGGCCATCACCTGCCAGCCGTTGCCCGGCATTCCCGGCATCCCCACAGCGACCTCCGAGGGTCCGGCGCGGCCGCGACACCCCGGCGGCCACGTCCATGGTCCGACACGACGACGTGCTTCGTAATCAAGTAATCAGATCTGCGTCAGCACAGCACAACACATCGCCGGCATCCGGGCTTCCCAGGTCAGCTCTGGGCGTAACGCGACGGCGACGGCACATTCGCACAACCGCACGGCACCCGCCATATACGGCCTTGTCGTGGACGTACCCCGCCTCCGGATAGTAGATGTGCTGATCAACGTCTTCCGGCTCGCAACCCCCCTCTGGAGCCCACGTGACCCGACGTCTGCTGCGCGGGCGGGCCGCCGGCGCCCTCGCCCTCGCGGCCGCGCTGGCCGCCGCGACCGCGCCGCCCGCCGGGGCGGCCGCCCGCCCCTCCGTCCCGAAGATCAAGGTGGTGAACGGGGAGACCCAGCCGGTGTTCTCCCGCGCCGACGCCGTCACCCAGACCGTCGACATCGAGACCGAGGCCGACAGCGACCGCGACGGCGTGCGCGACCGCGTCCGGCTGCGGATCATGCGCCCGAAGGAGACCGACCGGGGCCTGCGGGTCCCGACGATCCTGGAGCCCAGCCCGTACTGGGCGGGTGTCCACGACGACGTGCCGATGCACCCGGTGGACATCGGCGGGGCGCAGGCCCGGTCCGGCGCCGCGGTCCAGCGGAACCTGGCCGAGGTCTTCCCCGGGTACTACGACAACTACTTCCTGCCGCGCGGTTATGCGGTGGCGAACCTCGACAGCATCGGCACCGGCGGCTCCACCGGCTGCCCCACCTCCGGGGACCGCGCCGAGCAGGCCGGGGTCAAGGCCGCCGTGGACTGGCTGAACGGCCGGGCCCGCGGCTGGGCCCCGGACGGCGCCCCGGTGCAGGCGACCTGGTCCACCGGCAGCGTCGGCATGATCGGCCAGTCGTACAACGGCACGCTGCCCAACATGGCGGCGGCCGCCGGCGTCACCGGGCTCAAGGCGATCGTGCCGATCGCCGCGATCTCCAGCTGGTACGACTACTACCGCGCCAACGGCGGCGTCGTGGCGCCCGGCGGCTACCAGGGCGAGGACCTGGACGTGCTGGCCAAGGTGGTGCTCACCCGCCAGAACCCGGAGGTGTGCGCGAAGGTCATCGACGAGCTGACCGCCGCCCAGGACCGCGAGACCGGCGACTACGGCAAGGTGTGGGCGGAGCGCGACTACGTCCGCGACGCCCGCAAGGTCAAGGCCGCCGTGATGGTCGTGCACGGCCTGAACGACTGGAACGTCAAGGTCAAGAACTCCGTGCAGTGGTGGAACGCCCTCAAGGAGGCGGGTGTGCCGCGGAAGCTGTGGCTGCACCAGGGCGACCATGCCACCCCCTTCCGCTGGCGGCTGGAGGAGTGGCTGCGCCAGACGCACCACTGGTTCGACCGGTGGCTGTACGGGATCCGCAACGGCATCACCGCCGAGCCGCGCGTCGACATCGAACGCGCCCCCGGCCGCTGGGAGACGGCGCGCGACTGGCCGGTCCCGGGGACCCGCACCGTGCCGCTGAGCCTGAACGCCGGCGCGGACGGGCAGCCGGGGGTCCTGTCGACGCGTCCGCGTCCGGGCGCGCCGCAGTCGATGGTGGACGCGGGCCGCACCCGCACCGCCGAGCAGCTGCTGGTCGGCGAGGACCGGGCCGACCCCAACCGGCTGGTCTACCTGACGCCGGAGCTGGAGGAGGCCGTCCGCGTCAACGGCATCCCCCGGATGTCGGTGAGGGCGTCGTTCGATGACGGGGCGGCCGCTTCCGACGAGCGGTCGCCATACCTGACGGCGCTGCTGGTGGACTACGGCACCGACACCCGCCCCACCGGCGCCCGCGTCGACACCGGCGAACGCGTCTGCTACGGCGAGGGCGTCCCGGGCGACGACGGCTGCACCACGCGGCAGGCTCTGCGCACCGAGACCGCCCCCTTCAAGATCGTGACGAGGGGGTGGCTGGACGTCCGCAACCGGCACAGCCCGAGCCGCACCGAGCCGATCGCGCCGGGCAGGGAGTACACGTTCCGCTGGGACCTGGAGCCCACCGACTACGTGTTCGAACCCGGCCACCGCATCGGCGTGGTAGTGCTGTCCACCGACCACGACTTCACGCTGCGCTACCCGGCGGGCACGCGGCTGACGGTGCGTCCGGGCAGCAGCAGGCTGCTGTTCCCGGTGGCGCCGGGCGGTTCGCTGGAGGGCCTCGGATAGGGCGGCGCGGCGCCAGCGCGCGGACGGGCCGTCAGGACGGCGCGGCTCCCCTGACGGCCCGTCCGCGCGGCCGGGGCGGTCAGGTCGCCGACCGCCCGGCGCCGAACACCTCGCGCAGGCGGCCGATCTGCTCGCGGCGCTCGGCGGCGCACTGCTCCTGGAGGGTGTTGCCGGGCGCCTGCTGCAGCAGCCGCTTGGTGGCCGCGGCGGCGCCGGCGTTCACCGCCAGCAGCGAGTCGACCAGCCCGCGCACCGCCTCGTCCAGCCGGTCGCGCGGGGTGACGATCTCGGCGATGCCCAGGCGGGCGGCCTCCTCGGCGGGCACGTTGCGCGCCGTCAGGCACAGCTCCAGGGCGCGCGGCACCCCGACGATGTCCACCAGCGGCTTGGTGCCGGTCAGGTCGGGGACCAGGCCGAGCGCGGGCTCCTTCATGCAGAACACCGCGTCGTCGGCGGCCACCCGAAGGTCGCAGGCGAGCGCGAGCTGGAAGCCGCCGCCGATGGCGTGGCCGTGCACGGCCGCGATCGTCACGATCTCGGGGCGGCGCAGCCACAGGTAGCCCTCCTGCAGCTCGGCGATGAGCCGGTCGGTGGCCTCGGCGTCGGAGCCGTCGGGCTGCTCGCCGCCGGAGAACATGGCCAGGTCGATGCCGGCCGAGAACGACGGGCCCGCGCCGCGCAGCACCACGACCCGCACCTGCGGCGGCAGCGTCCGGCCGATGCGGGCCAGGCCCCGCCAGGTGGCGAAGGTCATCGCGTTGCGGCGCTCGGGGCGGTTCAGCGTGACGGTGGCGACCGCGCCGTCGACCTCCAGCAGCAGCCCCGCTTCGGCCAGTTCCGCCGCGTCCGGTGGTGCGGCCGGTTCCGGCCGCGGCTGCTGCACCCTGGCGTCCGACATGTGACGGTCCCCTTCCGCTGTGATGCCCTGGCGCGGCGGGGCGGGTCCGGCTCCCGGCACCGGGGCCGGATACGAACCGACCCGCCGCCGCGAAACCGAACGATACTCGGTCGGCTGCGGGGGCGGGTCGGACGGTGCGCTCCTTTGGGGGTCTAGCGTCCGGTCAGGACTTCTTGCCGCGGGTGGCGCCGCCGCGCCCCCGCAGGTTGACGCCGGACTCGGTGAGAATCCGGTGGATGAAACCGTACGAGCGACCGGTGGCGGCTGCCAGGGCGCGGATGCTCTCGCCGGAGTCGTACCTCTTCTTGAGTTCGGCCGCCAGCTTGTCGCGCTCGGCACCGGTCACGCGGGTGCCCTTCTTAAGGGTCTCGGCCACGAGTACCTCCCGTAGTGATGTGGTGACCGCTGCGTTATCCCCCGCCATGATCAGTCATTCCCGCGCGTTCGGCTACCCACTCCGCCAGAAAAGATCTGCAGAAGCTGCCCCGCAGGTCACGCAAGTGCCACCAGATCGGCAAACTCGTCACTCCAGATGTCCTCGACACCATCCGGCAGCAAAATCACCCGGTCCGGCCGCAGCGCCTCCACGGCGCCCTCGTCGTGGGTGACCAGGACGATGGCCCCGGTGTAGGTGCGCAGGGCGTTGAGGATCTCCTCGCGGCTGGCCGGGTCGAGGTTGTTGGTGGGCTCGTCCAGCAGCAGCACGTTGGCGCTGGAGACCACCAGCATGGCCAGCGCGAGCCGGGTCTTCTCCCCGCCCGACAGCACCCCGGCGGGCTTGTCGACGTCGTCGCCGGAGAACAGGAAGGAGCCCAGGATCTTGCGGACCTCCACCGGCGCCAGGCCGGGCGCGGCCGACTGCATGTTCTCCAGCACGGTCCGGTCGGTGTCCAGGGTCTCGTGCTCCTGGGCGTAGTACCCGATGCGCAGCCCGTGCCCGGCGACGACGGTGCCGGAGTCGGGCTTGTCGACCCCGGCCAGCAGGCGCAGCAGCGTCGTCTTGCCCGCCCCGTTCAGGCCCAGGACCACGACCCGGCTGCCCCGGTCCACGGCCAGGCTCACATCAGAGAAAATCTCCAAAGATCCGTACGATTTCGACAAACCCTCCGCGGTGAGGGGGGTGCGGCCGCACGGCGCCGGGTCCGGGAAGCGGATCTTGGCGACCTTGTCGGCCCGCCGCTCGCCCTCCACCCCGGCCAGCAGCTGCCGGGCCCGGCGGTCCATCTGCTGGGCCGCCTTGGCCTTGGTGGCCTTGGCGCGCATCTTGTCGGCCTGCGCCAGCAGCGCCGCCGCCTGCCGCTGGGCGTTGGCGCTCTCGCGCCTGCGCCGCCGCTCGTCGGTCTCGCGCTGGGCCAGGTAGGTCTTCCAGCCGACGTTGTAGACGTCGATGACGCAGCGGTTGGCGTCCAGGTGGAACACCCGGTTGACCACCGCGTCCAGCAGGCCCACGTCGTGGCTGATGACGACCAGGCCGCCCTGGTGGGAGCGCAGGAAGTCGCGCAGCCACAGGATGGAGTCGGCGTCCAGGTGGTTGGTGGGCTCGTCCAGCAGCAGCGTGTCGGCGCCGGAGAACAGGATGCGGGCCAGTTCGACGCGGCGCCGCTGGCCGCCCGACAGGGTGCCCAGGGGCTGGCCCATCACCCGGTCGGGCAGGCCCAGGCTGGAGGCGATGGACGCGGCCTCGGCCTCGGCCGCGTACCCGCCCAGCACGTGCAGCCGCTCCTCCAGCCGCCCGTAGCGGCGCACCGCGCGGTCGCGCTCGCCGTCGACGGCGGTGGCCATCGCCTCCTCGGCCGCCCGCAGGTCGCGCAGCACCTGGTCCAGGCCGCGCGCCGACAGGATCCGGTCGCGGGCGGTCTCCTCCAGATCGACCTCGCGCGGGTCCTGCGGCAGGTAGCCGAGGCTGCCCGAGCGGGTGACACTGCCCGCGGCGGGCAGCGCCTCCCCGGCCAGCACGCGGGTGAGGGTGGTCTTGCCGGCACCGTTGCGGCCCACCAGGCCCACCCGGTCGCCCGGGTTGACGCGGAACGTGGCGCCCTCGATCAGCAGCCGGGATCCGGCGCGCAGCTCGATGTCGTTGGCAGTGATCACGGTAGACAGGGCTCCCTGACGGAGAGGTTCGACGGACGGGCGGCAGCACAAGGCGCGTCACGGTCCGCGACCATGACGCGCCCGGGGTCCTGTCAGCTCGGGAGCGAGACCATCTGATCAGTGTACGAGACGCACGCAACCGGATTTCGACGCTCGCGCGGCGCCCGCGCGGGCCCCGCGGACCCGGAATGCCAGGATGAAAGGGACGGGCGATGCGGCGTGGGGCGAGCGCACGAGGGGAGAGCGCGATGAGCCACGTCACCACCAACCAGCCCGAGGGCACGCCCACCTGGCTGGAGCTGGGCGTCCCGGACCTGGAGGCGGCCGGGCGGTTCTACGGCGGCGTCCTGGACTGGGAGCTCCGGGACCAGGGGCCCGAGACGGGCGGGTACCGGCTGTGCCTGCTGCGCGGCGAGCCGGTCGCGGGCGTCATGCGCTCAACCGAGGAGGGCGCCGCGTGCGGGTGGACCGTGTACTTCGCCACCGGCGACTGCGACGGCGCGGCCAAGCGGGCCGCCGACGCGGGCGGCGAGGTCGTCCACGAGCCGATGGACGTCATGAACCTCGGCCGGATGGCGATCGTCACCGACGCGGTGGGCGCCGGGCTCGGCCTGTGGCAGGGCCGCGCGCACATCGGCGCACGGCTGGTCAACGAGCCCGGCGCGCTGGTGTGGAACGAGCTGGTGACCGGCGACGCCGACGAGGCCCGCGAGTTCTACCGGAACCTGTTCGACTACACCACCGAGCCGATCGCGGGCGATATGGACTACACGCTGCTGCGGCGCCCCGACGGCCACGAGGTCGGCGGCATCCACGGCGAGCCGGGCGCCGCCTCCTCGCAGTGGCTGAGCTACTTCGAGGTCGACGACGTGGACTCGGCGGTGCGCGCCGTGCAGGCGGCGGGCGGCGCGCTCGACGGCGAGCCGTGGAACTCCCCGTACGGCCGGATGGCGCACGTCAGGGACCCGTTCGGCGCCGAGTTCCGCCTGGTCCGGCCGCCGGACCGGGTGCCGGACTCGGTGTGACGCACCGCCGTCGGCCGGCGGTCAGTCCTGGCGTTCGGCGGCCAGCCGCCGGCCGATCGTGTGGTGCAGGCGCTGCAGGCCGGACACCCCGAGCACGCCGATCTGGCCCTCCAGGTCGCGCAGCAGCGCGTCCTCGTCGGCGACCACCTCCGACGACTGCATCAGCACGGTGCCCTGCCCGGTGAAGTCGAACTGGTGCTCCTCGCCCGAGGTGCCGCCGATGCCGAACATCGACCGCGCCGCGCCGATCACGCCCCGCATGTAGGAGTGGTCGTAGTGGTGCGCGGGCGAGGGGCAGTCGGCCCAGCCCAGCAACGCCTGCGGATCGACCCGGATGGGCGGCTCGACGAAGTGCACCGGGCCGTTGGAGGCGGCCACGAACCGGCCGGTGCCGATCAGCGTCAGGAACCCCGGGATGATCGACTGCTTGAGCTCCAGGCCCGGCTCGAACGCCAGCAGGTTCCCGGCGCGGATGGTCAGGTTGCCGTCGTCCAGGTCGTAGGAGTTGACGTCGAAGCCGCGGTCGGCCAGCAGCAGCTTGCCGCGGCCCTGCGCGACGATCCAGTCCTGGGAGTACAGCGGGGAGTGGAAGTTGGCGGCGACCAGCGCGTCCAGCGGCCCGGACGACAGCGCCTGGAAGCGGATGTCGCCGTAGTAGGCGATCATCTTGCCCTTCTGCGCGAACCACTGGCCGTCCAGGTCCACGCAGAAGGCGTAGGCGGTGACGTTGTCGTTGGCCGGCAGCGTGGCCGCGCTGTACACGGTCGGGGAGGTGGGGGGCGTCACGGTGGTCAGATCTTCCTCTCGCTCGGCTGCACGTAGACGACGCCGTCGCCGACGAGCTGCAGTTGGAAGGCCTCGCCGGACCCGCGGCCGATCAGGTCGCGCAGCCCGACCGCCGTGGTCAGCTTGTTCTGCAGGCGGCCGCGGTGCGCCACGTACGCCTGGGGGTCGACGTGCACCGGCCGCTGCGGCGTCACCGGCATCTCCATGACGCCGCCGTGCGTCAGCAGCGCGCACGAGCCGTCGCCGGTGAGGGTGGTGGTGAACAGGCCCTGGCCGCTGACGGCGCCGCGGATCACCCCGCCGATGCCGCCCTGCTCGCCGAGGAACATGGTGCCGACCCGCAGGCTCGCGTCGTGCACCAGCAGCCGGTCGGCCTCGACGTACAGGGTGTCGCCGCCGGACAGCTCGACGACGGTGACGTGCAGCCCGGCCTTTCCGAACATCACGCTGCCCTGCCCGGTGACGTGCATCATCTCGGTGCGCTCGCCGGCGACGGCGCGGCCGAGGGCGCCCGCGATGCCCTGCCCCGCGGTGGTGGACGGGGCGAAGTGCACGCGCCCGGTGTAGGCGAGCATGGCGCCGCGCCTGCTGTAGACCTCCTGGCCGGGGCCGATCGGCACGCGCACCATCTTGGAGGTGATCGACTGGTATCCGGGCATGCTCAGACCTCCAGGATTCCGCCGCGCTCGGCCGGCTGGACGTAGACCACGCCGTGCCCCTGGTACCGGAACTGCACGCTCTCCCCCGAGCCCTGGCCGAGCACGGTGCGCCAGTTGACGTCGGTGACGACGTCCTGCCGCAGCTGCCCGGAGTGGGCCACGTAGGCGTGCGGGTCGACGCTCAGCGGCGTCTGCGGGGTGACCTCCAGGGCGATGGCGGGCCCGTCGGACAGGATCGCCACGGTGCCGTGCCCCTCCACCTTGGTGGTGGCCAGGCCCTGCCCGGTGCCCATGCCGCGCAGCCCGACGAACTGCACGCCGGTCCGCAGCCGCCCGTCGAGCGCCAGCAGGCTCTCGGACTCCACGAAGAAGGCCTCGCCGTTCAGCGGGACGAGGGTGACCTCAGTGGCCTCGCTGGCCAGGTACACGGTGCCCTGGCCGGTGATCTCCATGAGCGTCATGCCCTCCCCGGCGATCCGGCGCTTGAGCGCGCCGCGCAGCCCCTCGCCGCCGGAGATGCCCTGGCGTTTGAACGTCATCCGGCCGTCGTAGGCGACCATCGACCCGTTGAGCGCCCTGATCGTGTCCCCGGCCAGCTCGACGGCCAGCATCTTCGAGCCGTTCAGTCGAAATCGCGCCACGGATCCAGAACATACCTGCGCGCATACCGGGGCGCACCGCCCCACGGCGGCGCCCCCGCGCCGCGCGTCCGCCCGTGCCCGGCGCGTTGCCCTCCTGATCGGTGCGCCGATCCGGGAAGATGGCCGCCATGTGGATCGCGCCCGAACGCCGCCGCCTCAGCCGCTGGGCCGTACCCGGACTGGCCCTGGCCGCCGGAGTGCTGGTCGCGGTGCTGCTCGCCGCCGACGGCCGGGCCGGCACCGGGCTCGTCGCCCTGGCGGTGCTGGCCGGCTACGCCCTGCTGCTGGGGTACCGGCGGTACGAGCCCGCGCTGCCGGGCACCGAGGGCTTCGGGACCGGGCACCGGGCCCGCGCCCACGCCCGCGCGGCGGCCCTGACCGGGGACGTCCTCACCGGCGCCATCGTCGCCGCGGTGATCGTGCAGGGGCTGCGCGGCGCCGACATCGCGCCGTACGCCTGGCTGGCGGCGCTGGCCGGGGCGACCTACGCGCTGTCGGCCACGTTCGGCGGCCGCTCCCTGTGAGCCGGGCGCCCGGCCCTGACGCCCGCCCTTGATCTTTTAGCGTGAACGCGCCGTCCGTGTCGCCGATCCGGACGAACAGTGCGTTAACTTCTCCCGACAACTGTGGTTTTTGGCCTGGTGAGAGCGGCATGATGCCGCTGTGTCCGCCCGAGATGTCCTGATTCCGGCGCGCGCCGTGTTCCAGCCGGTGGTCGACCTCGGCACCGGCGCGGTCGTCGCGGTGGAGGCGCACAGCGCCCCCGGGCAGGGGGAGCCGCCCATGGCGCGCCCCGATCCCGCCGCCGAGGACGTGCGCCGCGCGGTGGCGGCCGCCCGCGCCGCCGCCGAGCTGGGCACCCGGCTGCCGCTGCAGGTCGGCGTCCGCGCCGCGACCATCGCGCACGGCGAGTCGACGCTGGCGGACCTGCACCGCGGGCTGGCCGAGACCGGGCGCCGCCCGGGCGAGATGATCGTCTGCGTGTCCGGCGCGTTCCACCCGGCGCACCGGCCCGCGCTGCTCGGCGGCCTGCGCGGGCTGCGCCGCGCGGGCTACCTGGTAGGCCTCGGCGGGCTCGGCGCCTCCCCGGTGCCGCTGGACCTGCTCGCCGACGCCGTCCCGTACCTGGTCAAGATCGACGCCGATCTGGCCCGCCGCACCGGCTCCGACCGGCGCCGCGCGGCGCTGGTGACGGCCCTGGTCGAGCTGACGCACCGGCTGGGCACCCATGTGCTCGCCCCCGGCCTGTCCACCGAGGAGCACGTGCTGCAGGCGCGGGAGGCGGGCGTTCGGCTGGTGCAGGGGCCGGCGCTGGCGCCGCCGGAGTGGCGGCCCGGCATGCGCATCACCGTGCCGGTGGCGGCCCGGGAGGCGCCCCGCTCGCCGCGTCCCGATACGGAGCTGGGGCCGCGGGTGTCGGAGTTCACGCTGCCCGCCATGACGCTCCCCGTGACCGCCACGGCCGACGAGGTGCTCACCGCCCTCAACTCCGAGACCGGCGCCACCAGCGTGGTGCTGGTGGACGAGGGGCAGCGTCCCCGCGCCACGGTGGACCGCACCCGCTTCCTGCTGCAACTGTCGGGGGCGTACGGGCACGCCCTGCACGCGCACAAGCCCGCGATGCGGCTGGCCGACCCGCCGCGCGTCGTCCCCCGCACGGTGCCCGCCATCGCCGCCCTGCGCGCCGCAGGCCACGAGGACGAGCGCGTGTACGACGACCTGGTGGTGACCGACGAGGTGGGGCGCTGCCTGGGCATCGTCCGCGTCGCCGACCTGATCCGCGGCCTGTCCCCGTGAACCGGGCCCGGCCCGCCGGGGCGCGGCCGGCGCGCTGAGAGGGCCGTGAAGCGGTCATTCACCCTCGGACGACTCAGAACGGGCGATCGGCGGTGAAAAGCCGCCAGCGGCGGCCTCCTGCGCGAGGATGGCCGCCTGCACCCGGCTGCGCAGCCCCAGCTTGGCCAGGATGCGGCTGACATGCGTCTTGGTGGTCGTCTCGGCCATGGCGAGCCGCTCGGCGATCTGCCCGTTCGTCAGGCCCTGGCCCAGGCAGGCGAACACCTGGCGTTCCCGCGGCGTCAGCGCGGCCAGCGCCTGCGGGTCGGGCCGCGCCGCCGGGTCGGCGGACCGCGCGGCGAAGGCCCCGATCAGCCGGCGGGTCACCCGGGGCGAGATCACCCCGTCCCCGGCCGCGACCGTGCGCACCGCCTCCACCAGCCGGTCGGCTTCGACGTCCTTGAGCAGGAACCCGGCCGCGCCCGCCCGCAGCGCGCCGAAGACGTACTCGTCCAGGTCGAACGTGGTCAGCACCAGCACGTCGGCGAACCCGGAGATATCCCGGGCGGCCGACACGCCGTCCAGGCGGGGCATGCGCACGTCCATGAGCACCACGTCCGGGCGCAGCTCCCGGGCCAGCGCCACGGCCCGCTCCCCGTCGGCGGCCTCGCCGACCACCTCGATGCCGGGGGCGGCGCCCAGGATGAGCACCAGCCCCGCCCGCACGGCCGCCTGGTCGTCGGCCACCAGCACCCTGATCACGCGGTCGCCTCCCTTACCCGGTCGTCGTCCTCGGCGTCGCAGGCGGGCGGCGCGGCCGGCAGCTCGGCCCGCACCACCCAGGCGGGCCCCTCGGGCCCGGCGGTGAACGTCCCGTCCAGCACGGCGGCGCGCTCGCGCATCCCGACCAGGCCGCTGCCGGCCCCTGGCAGGCGGGAGCCGTCCGGCCCGAGCGGGCTGCGCACCGTGACCGCGACGCCGCCGGGCCGGTACTCCAGCAGCACCTCGGCGCGGCCGGGGCCGGCGTGCTTGAGCGCGTTGGTCAGCGACTCCTGGACGATGCGGTAGGCGGCCAGCTCGACGGCGGCGGGCAGCTCGCGCGGCCGCCCGGCCACCGTCAGCCGGGCGTCCAGGTCGGACCGCAGCGTCCGCGCGACCAGGTCGCCCAGATCCGCCAGGCGGGGCGCGGCGGCCGGATCGGGCTCGCCGTCGTCGCGCAGCAGCCCGATCATGCGCCGCATCTCCTCCAGCCCCTGCACGCTGTTGTCGCGGATCACCTCCATGGACCGCTGCACGGCGGCGCGGTCCAGGTGGGGCATCTTCAGCACGGCCGACGAGTGCAGGGCCACGGCGCTGAGATGGTTGGCGATCACGTCGTGCAGCTCCCGGGCCATGCGGGCGCGTTCGGCGGCGACGGCGGCGCGCCGGTCCAGCTCGGCCAGCCGCGCCATCTGCTCGGCGCGCAGCCGCTGCGCCTCGGCCTTCTCCCGGTGCTCGCGCACGGCCATGGCGGTCATCACCGGCATGGCCCAGCTCACGCCCGCCACCGCCCCGGTGATGACGGCGCCGGCGAAGCTGCGCCAGCCGACGCCCACGACCGCCATCAGCACCACGGTCACCGCCGCGGTCGCGCCCAGCAGCCACTCCCCCGTGTGGCGCCGCCGACCGTACACGGCGGCCGCGTACAGGGCGTCGCCGTAGAGGACGACGACGGCGAAGCTCACGCCCATGGCAGCGTCGAGCAGGCTGAAGGGGGTGGCCCAGGCCAGCGCGGGAAGCGGGGCGGTGCGCCGGAACGGCACCGCCGCGCACATCCCCAGCAGCGGCAGCGCCCGCCAGGCCAGGCCGGGGTCCCAGTCGTCGCTCCAGCGCACGTAGGCGTGCACGGCCAGCAGCAGCAAACCGCCGGCCAGCGCGGCGACGGCGATCAGGGTGTCCTGCCGCGTCACGCGGAGACGGCGGACGGCGGGCTGCACGGGGGACGGCACGCTCTCCATCTCAGCATCCTCCGGGAACCGCCGCGATCCGCCTGGGAGAGGGGGCGGCGTACATCGTTCGTAGGACCCCCGGTTTCGTCTTCCGCGCCGAGGAACGCGCCCGCCTGCGCCGGGATCCTGGACGTCGACGCCCGGCGGCGGCCGGGCGACGACGGAACGAGGGACCATGCTTCTGGCGATCATCGCCGCCTGCGAGATCGGCTTCTGGGCGGTGCTGGCGGCCGGCCTGGCCGCGCGCTACCTGCTGCGGTGGCGCCGCGTCAGCGCCGTGCTGCTGGTGAGCGTCCCGCTGCTGGACGTGGTGCTGCTGACCGCCACGGTGATCGACCTGCGGCACGGCGCCACGGCCGGGTTCTCCCACGGCCTCGCGGCGGCCTACCTGGGCTACTCGGTGGCGTTCGGGCACGGCTGGGTGCGGTGGGCGGACGAGCGGTTCGCGCACCGCTTCGCGGGCGGGCCGCCGCCCCAAGGCGCACCGCGCTACGCCCCCGAGCGCACCCGCCACGAATGGCGCGAGTTCGGCAAGGCGGCGATCGCCTGGGCGATCGGCTGCGGGGTGCTGCTCGGCATGATCGCGATGGTTGGCGATGCCGACCGCACCGAGGCCCTGCTCGGCTGGGTGCTGCGGCTGACGGTGATCCTGGCGATCTGGTCGCTGTGGCCGATCACGCACACGCTGTGGCCGGCCCGTCCCGACGACGGCGCCGGACGCAACGGCGG
The DNA here is from genome assembly GCF_030269545.1 of Actinomadura sp. NBRC 104425. GTDB lineage: Bacteria > Actinomycetota > Actinomycetes > Streptosporangiales > Streptosporangiaceae > Spirillospora > Spirillospora keratinilytica. The sequence continues at coordinate 39,769 of NZ_BSTN01000013.1, forward strand.
AGGGGACGGGCGGGACACGGCCGCGGCGGGCGGTCGCGGCGAAACCCGCCGGTGACGACGGGCGGGCCGGACACACGGGCACCGCCGGGACGCATCCGGGGCCGCGCGCGGTGGCTCCGGACGCGCTCCGTCAGCAGATGCCGAAGGCGGGTCAGACGTTGAAGCCGAGGGCGCGCAGCTGCTCGCGGCCGTCCTCGGTGATCTTGTCGGGGCCCCACGGCGGCAGCCACACCCAGTTGATCCGCACGTCCTTGACCAGGCCGTCCAACGCGCTGGCGGCCTGGTCCTCGATGACGTCGGTGAGCGGACAGGCCGCGCTGGTCAGCGTCATGTCCAACGTGACCGTGTCCGCGTCCTGGTGGACGCCGTAGACCAGGCCGAGGTCCACGACGTTGATGCCCAGCTCGGGGTCCACGACGTCCTTGAGCGCCTCCAGGATCTCCTCCTCGGCGACGCCCCCGCCCTCGGCCGCCGGGGTGTCGGCGGCGGGCTGGGTGCCGGTGCCGGGCTTATCGCTCATGATGCCTCTCCGAGAGCTCGGGCGGTCGCGTCCTTCCACGCCATCCAGGCGAGCAGGGCGCACTTGATCCGGGCCGGGTACTGGGACACCCCGGCGAACGCGACCGCGTCCTCCAGCACGTCCTCGTCCGGTTCGCCCTGGCCGCGCGACTGCATCAGGGCCAGGAACTCGTCGCCGACGGCCATCGCCTCCTTGACCGACCGGCCGATCACCAGGTCGGTCATCACCGAGGCGCTGGCCTGGCTGATGGAGCAGCCCAAGGCGTCGTACGAGACGTCGGCGACGCGGGCGTCCTGGCCCTCGCCCTCCAGGTGCACCCGCAGCGTCACCTCGTCGCCGCACGTCGGGTTGACGTGGTGCGCCTCGCCCTCGTACGGCTCCCGCAGCCCCTTGTTGTGGGGGTTGCGGTAATGGTCCAGGATGACCTCCTGGTACATCGCCTCAAGCTGCATGGCTTCCTTTCCTTCCGGTGGACGTTCCCGCCGGGGCGGGGCGCCGGAGACGTCCCCTGGGTACAACCGGCGCGCGGCTCGGCGTCTTTGTGAAGTCAGCGCCTTCCGAAGAACTCCTGCGCCTTGCGCACCCCGTCGACCAGGGAGTCCACGTCCGCCAGAGTGTTGTACAGGTAGAAGGTCGCCCGGGTGAGGGCGGGGACGCCGTACCGGCGGCAGATCGGCCAGGCGCAGTGGTGGCCGACGCGGACCGCCACGCCCAGCTCGTCCAGCACCTGCCCGACGTCGTGCGGGTGGATGTCGTCCACGGTGAACGACACCGCCCCGCCGCGCGACTCGGTGGTGCGCGGGCCGACGACCCGCACGCCGGGGACCTCGCCCAGCCGCTCCAGCGTGTAGGCGACCAGCGCCTCCTCGTGGGCGTGCACGCGGTCCATGCCGATGCCGGTGAGGTAGTCGCAGGCCGCGGCCAGCCCGACGGCCTGCGCGGTCATCGGCACGCCCGCCTCGAAGCGCTGCGGCGGCGGCGCGAACGTGGTCTCCTCCATCCGCACCACCTCGATCATCGACCCGCCGGTGAGGAACGGGGGCATGGCCTCCAGCAGCTCGCGGCGGCCCCACAGCACGCCGATGCCGGTGGGGCCGAGCATCTTGTGCCCGGAGAAGACCAGGAAGTCGGCGCCCAGCCGGGACACGTCCACCGGCTGGTGCGGCACCGACTGCGCGCCGTCCAGCACCAGCAGCGCGCCGACCTGCCGGGCGCGCTCGGCGATCCGCTCGACCGGCGGGACGGTGCCCAGCACGTTGGACTGGTGCGTCACCGCCACCAGCTTGGTGCGCTCGTTGAGCAGCGCGTCGAGGTCGTCGAGGTCGAGCCGGCCGTCGTCGGTCAGCCCGAACCAGCGCAGCGTGGCGCCGGTGCGCCGGCACAGCTGCTGCCAGGGCACCAGGTTGGCGTGGTGCTCCATTTCGCTGACGAGGATTTCGTCGCCGGGCCCCACGCGGAACCGCTCGGCCTCGGGCCCCGCGGTGGCGGCGTTGCTCATCGCGTACGCCACCAGGTTGAGCGCCTCGGTGGCGTTCTTGGTGAACACGATCTCGCCGGGCGTCCCGCCGATGAACGAGGCGACGGTGGCGCGCGCCGACTCGTACGCCTCGGTCGCCTCCTCGGCCAGCAGGTGCGCGCCGCGGTGCGGGGCGGCGTTGCGCCGCTCGTAGAACTCCCGCTCGGCCTCCAGCACGGCGGTCGGCTTCTGCGAGGTGGCCCCCGAGTCGAGGTAGACCAGCGGCCGCCCGCCCCGCACGGTGCGCGCCAGCAGCGGGAAGTCCTTCTTGATCTCCTCGGGCAGCAGACTCATCGCGACGCGCCAGCCTTCACGTACTTCTCGTAGCCCTCGTTCTCGAGGACCTCGGCCAGTTCGGGGCCGCCCGCCTCGACGACCCGGCCACCCGCGAACACGTGCACGAAGTCGGGCTTCACGTACCGCAGGATGCGGGTGTAGTGCGTGATCAGCAGCACGCCGGTGTCGGTGCCCGCGGAGAAGCGGTTGATGCCCTCGGAGACGACCTTGAGGGCGTCGACGTCCAGACCGGAGTCGGTCTCGTCCAGCACCGCGATCTTGGGCTTGAGCATCTCCAGCTGCAGGATCTCGTGGCGCTTCTTCTCGCCGCCGGAGAAGCCCTCGTTCAGGCTGCGCTGGGCGAACGCCGGGTCGATGGACAGGTTCTGCATCGCCTGCCGCATCTCCTTGGAGAAGTCGCGCAGCTTGGGCGCCTCGCCGCGCACCGCGGTGACCGCCGAGCGCAGGAAGTTGGACACCGACACGCCCGGCACCTCGACCGGGTACTGCATCGCCAGGAACAGCCCGGCGCGGGCGCGCTCGTCGACGCTCATCGCCAGGACGTCCTCGCCGTCCAGCGTGACGGTGCCCGCGGTCACCTCGTACTTGGGGTGGCCGGCGATGGCGTAGGCGAGGGTGGACTTGCCGGAGCCGTTCGGCCCCATGATCGCGTGGGTCTCGCCGGACCGCACGGTCAGGTCGACCCCGCGCAGGATCTCCTTGGCCCCGTCGGTTCCCTCGCCGACGGAGACGTGCAGGTCGCGGATCTCAAGGGTGGCCATGTCTTCTGTGAACTCTCTGTCGTGTCCGGAGCCGGTCTCGTGGTGGCGGACGCCCGTCGCCCGGGCCGGCGGGCTATTCGTCGCCGCCGTCGAGCGAGACGTAGACGTCGCCGTCCTGCACCTTCACCCGGTACGTGGCGACCGGCTGGGTGGCGGGCGGGTTGGTGGGCTTGCCGGTGCGCAGGTCGAAGCACGAGCCGTGCAGCCAGCACTCGATCGTGCCGTCGTACACCTCGCCCTCCGACAGCGACACCTCGGCGTGCGAGCAGATGTCGTTGACGGCGAACACCTCGTCGCCGGAGCGGACCAGCGCCACCGGGGTGTCCTCGACCTCCACGGCGAGCGCCCCGTCGGCCGGGACGTCGGCGAGCGGGCAGACCTTGACGTACGGCATCACTCACCCGCCCCCTGGTCCAGCCCCTTGTCCAGTTCCTCCTCGATCGCCTCGGCGACCTTCTCGCGCACCTCGGCGACCTCGATCTTGTCGATCAGCTGGCCGAGGTACCCGCGCACCACCATGCGGCGCGCCTCGTCCCGGGGGATGCCGCGGGCTTGCAGGTAGAACAGGTGCTCGTCGTCCATCCGGCCGGACGCCGAGGCGTGCCCGGCGCCGACCACCTCGCCGGTGAGGATCTCCAGGTTGGGCACCGAGTCGACCCGGGTGCCGTCGGTCAGCACCAGGTTGCGGTTCAGCTCGTAGGTGTCGGTGCCCTCGGCCTCCGCGCGGATGATCACGTCGCCGATCCACACCGCGTGCGCGTCCTGGTCCTGCAGGGCGCCGCGGTAGTCGACGCGGCTGCGGCAGTGCGGGACGGCGTGGTCGACCAGCAGCCGGTGCTCCAGGTGCTGGCCGCCGTCGACGAAGTACACCCCGTACAGCTCGGCGTCGCCGCCGGGGCCGGTGTAGGCCACCGACGGGGAGATGCGCACCAGGTCGCCGCCCAGCGACACGTTGTGCCCGGTGAAGCGGGCGTCGCGGCCGAGCCGGGCGTGCTGGTGCGACACGTGGACGGTGTCGTCCTCCCAGTCCTGCAGGCTGATCACCGACAGGGACGCGCCGTCGCCGACCACGAACTCGACGTTGTCGGCGTAGGTGGCCGACCCGCGGTGGCTGAGCACCACGGTCGCCACGGCGAACGGCTCGACCACGACGGTGGTGTGCCCGTAGGCGGCGCCGGAGGCGTCCTCGCCGCGCAGCCGCACCACGGTCGGCGCGGACGCCACGGCCTCCTTCGGCACCGTGATCACGGTGGCGGTGTCGAACGACTCCCACGCCTGCGCGCTGACCCGGTCGGCCGGGACGTACGCCCGGCCGAGGCGCTCGTCGTCGCGGCCGACGGTCTCCACGGTCACCTCGGGCGCCGCCTCGACGTCCACGACGACCTTGCCGCCCTCGGCGGCGGTGCCGTTGTGCAGGCCGCGCAGGCGGCGCAGCGGGGTGAACCGCCACTCCTCCTCGCGCCCGGTGGGCACCTCGAAGTCGCCGACCTTGTAGGACTCCCTCTCGTGCAGGGTCGACACCGGAGTACCGGACTCCAGGCCCATCAGCCGACCGCCCCTTCCATCTGCAGCTCGATCAGCCGGTTCAGCTCCAGCGCGTACTCCATGGGCAGCTCGCGCGCGATCGGCTCGACGAACCCGCGCACGATCATCGCCATGGCCTCGTCCTCGCTCAGGCCCCGGCTCATCAGGTAGAACAGCTGGTCCTCCGACACCTTGGAGACGGTGGCCTCGTGGCCCATCTCCACGTCGTCCTCGCGCACGTCCACGTACGGGTAGGTGTCGGACCGGCTGATCTGGTCGACCAGCAGCGCGTCGCACTTGACGGTGGACTTGCTGTGCTGGGCGCCCTCCTGGATCTGCACCAGGCCCCGGTAGGAGGTGCGGCCGCCGGCGCGCGCCACCGACTTGGAGACGATGGTGGAGGAGGTGTTGGGCGCGGCGTGCACCATCTTGGCGCCCGCGTCCTGGTGCTGGCCCTCGCCGGCGAACGCGATCGACAGCGTCTCGCCCTTGGCGTGCTCGCCCAGCAGGTACACCGCCGGGTACTTCATGGTGACCTTGGAGCCGATGTTGCCGTCGATCCACTCCATGGTGGCGCCCTCGTAGGCGACGGCGCGCTTGGTGACCAGGTTGTAGACGTTGTTCGACCAGTTCTGGATGGTCGTGTAGCGGCAGCGGGCGTCCTTCTTGACGATGATCTCCACGACCGCCGAGTGCAGCGAGTCCGACTTGTAGATCGGCGCGGTGCAGCCCTCGACGTAGTGCACGTAGGCGCCCTCGTCGACGATGATCAGGGTCCGCTCGAACTGGCCCATGTTCTCGGTGTTGATCCGGAAGTAGGCCTGCAGCGGGATCTCCACGTGCACGCCCGGCGGCACGTAGATGAACGAGCCGCCCGACCACACCGCGGTGTTCAGCGCGGCGAACTTGTTGTCGCCGGCGGGGATCACCGAGCCGAAGTACTCCTGGAAGATCTCCGGGTGCTCGCGCAGCCCGGTGTCGGTGTCCAGGAAGATGACGCCCTTCTCCTCGAGGTCCTCGCGGATCTTGTGGTAGACCACCTCGGACTCGTACTGGGCCGCCACGCCGGCGATCAGCCGCTGCTTCTCGGCCTCGGGGATGCCCAGCTTGTCGTAGGTGTTCTTGATGTCGGCGGGCAGTTCCTCCCAGCTCGCCGCCTGCTTCTCGGTGGAGCGGACGAAGTACTTGATGTTGTCGAAGTCGATGTCGGACAGATCCGAACCCCAGGTGGGCATCGGCTTTTTGGAGAACAGCCGCAGCCCCTTGAGGCGCAGGTCCAGCATCCAGTCGGGCTCGCCCTTCTTGGCCGAGATGTCGTGCACGACCTCCTCGTTCAGGCCGCGGCGCGCCGACGCGCCGGCCGTGTCGGGGTCGGCCCAACCGAACTTGTACCGATCGAGCCCTTCCAGCTCGGGGTGGGCTGCCGTGGTCATAGGGAGGTCCTCCCGGACTCCTCGTCACTGGTCAGATTCATTTCGGGGGAGCCACTCCCCGCGTCCGCCGCCGGAGACGGCGAGCCCTGCGGCCGCCCGGAGGGCGACACGCCGGCCTCCTCGCACAGGGACCGCGGACTCACGTGGGTGGTGCAGATGCCGTCGCCGTGGGCGATCGTCGCCAGGCGCTGGACGGGCGTGCCCAGCAGGCGGCTGAACGCCTCGGTCTCGGCCTCGCACAGCTGCGGAAACTCCGCCGCCACGTGCGCGACGGGGCAGTGGTGCTGGCACAGCTGCTCGCCGCCGCCGGGGCGGGGCGCCTCGGCCGCGGCCGCCGCGTACCCGTCGCCCGACAGCGCCTCGGCCAGCTTGCGGACCCGCTGGTGGGGCGGGGCCGCCTGCACGACCGGGTGGTAGCGCCGCTCCAGGTCGGCGATCTGCCGGCGGGCGAACTCGGCCACCGCGCGGTCGCCGTTCTTCTCGGCCAGGAAGCGCAGGGCCGCGGTCGCCAGGTCGTCGTAGGCGTGCACGAACGCGCTGCGCCCGGCGTCGGTGATGGCGAACCACTTGGCCGGGCGGCCGCGCCCGCGCCGCGCCTGCGGCCGGGCCCGGCGGATTTCGATCATCCCCTCGGCGAGCAGCGCGTCCAGGTGCCGCCGGATGGCGGCGGGCGTGAGGCCCACCTGTTCGCCCAGCGCGGAGGCGGTGATCGGACCGTGCTCGAGGATCAGCCGCGCCACCCGGGCGCGGGTGTCGCGCTCGGCCGTGCCGTGCCGCTCCTCCGCCCCGATGGCGTGGCCAGGCGACGGCACGCCGGACCGCGCGCCCGCGGTCTGCGTCCTCGTCGGTTCCCCGCTCACGTTTTTCACAACATCAGTGTGCCGTAATTCCTTCCCCGCGACCAACCGGATCTCGATGTCATAGGTCACGCAGGTAAGGCTTACCTAAGAAGTGCGTCGGCGGCGGGTCCCCTCACCGTTTTCGGTTTTCCGTTCCGCCACATCCGACACGAGTGTCACACTGATCGGTGTCACACTGATCGGAAATGGCCGCGGTATTGCGGATCAGCGGCGGAAGCGGCCGGACGAGGCGCGCCTGCGCCCGCCCGCGGCCTCGAACGCCGCGACGGCGACGGCGGTGGCGGCAAAGCCCAGCACCACCAGGGCGCCCGCCGCCACGACCGGGACCAGCCCCCGCCCCCGGTCCGGCAGGACGGCCTCGCCCGGCTCGTGGCCGCCGAAGGTCGCCAGCCGCTGGACGTAGTCCGGGTCCTCGGCGGCGGTCAGCTCGGCGAGCTCCCTGAGGATCCGCCACTCCGACGGCGACAGCGCCATGTCTTCCCCGCAACGCGAACTTGCAGGTAAACAGCCAGTTTATTGACCCTTATCCGGCCTTTGACCAGCCGGCCCGGGTGGCGGCGGCGACGGGCCGCGAGCGGAGGGGAGCCGGCGGGGCGGGGGCCGTTTCCGGGGCACCGGGCACGGCCGCGCCGGGGGCCGGACCTAAACTCGACTCCATGGCTTCCCCCCAAGGCGACGCGCTGGAGCTGGACGGCCTGGTCAAACGCTACGGCCGGACCGTCGCGGTGGACGGCCTGTCGCTGCGTGCCGCGCGGGGGGCCGTCACCGCGCTGCTCGGCCCCAACGGAGCGGGCAAGACCACCACGATCGAGATCTGCGAGGGGTTCCGCCGCGCCGACGCGGGAACGGTCCACGTGCTGGGGCTCGACCCGGTCGCCGACGCGCGCGCGTTGAAGCCGCGGGTCGGGGTGATGCCGCAGTCCGGCGGCGTGCCCGGCACGGCCCGCGCGGGCGAGTTCCTGCGCCTGGTCGCCTCCTTCCACACCCGTCCGCTCGACCCGGGCGCCCTGCTCGACCGGCTCGGGCTGGCCGCGCACGCACGCACCCCGTTCCGGCGCCTGTCGGGCGGGCAGCAGCAGCGGCTGTCGCTGGCGGTGGCCGTGGTGGGCCGTCCCGAGCTGGTGTTCCTCGACGAGCCGACCACCGGCCTGGACCCGCAGGCCCGGCACGCCACCTGGGAGCTGGTCGAGGGGCTGCGCGCCGCCGGGGTGTCGATCGTGCTGACCACGCACCACATGGAGGAGGCCGAGCGGCTGGCCGACCACGTCGTCATCGTCGACCACGGCCGCGTCGTGGCCGAGGGCAGCCCGGCCGAGCTGACCGGCGCCGAGCGGCAGCTGCGCTTCCGCGCGCGCCCCGGCCTTGGCCTGGAGGAGCTGCTGGCGGCGCTGCCGCCGGGCACCGCCGCCAAGGAGTCGCCCGCCGGGCACTACCTGATCGAGGGGGAGGTCAGCCCCGAACTGCTGGCCACCGTCACCGCCTGGTGCGCCTCCCACGGCGTCATGACCGAGGACCTGCGCATCGAGCGGCGCACGCTGGAGGACGTCTTCCTGGAGCTGACCGGACGGGAGCTGCGGTCATGACCCCGGCCCACGAGACCGCCCACGGGACCTCCCGCGAGAGCACGGGGCACGGCGCCCTCGACCTGGCCCCCGCCCCCGGCGCCGCGCCCGTCCCGCGCATGGTCCTCGCGCAGACCGGCTACGAGCTGCGGACCCTGCTGCGCAACGGCGAGCAGCTGCTGCTCACGCTGATCATCCCGGTGGTGCTGCTGACGCTGTTCGGCGCCACCTCCCTGCTCGACCTCGGCCCGGGGCCGCGGGTGGACTTCCTGACGCCCGGCATCCTGGCCCTGGCGGTGATGTCCACCGCGTTCACCGGCCAGGCCATCGGCACCGGGTTCGAGCGGCGCTACGGCGTCCTCAAGCGGCTCGGCGCCACCCCGCTGCCGCGGTCCGGGCTGATCGCCGCCAAGACCCTCACCGTGGTCGCGGTGGAGGTGCTGCAGGCGGCGGTGATCTGCTCGGTCGCCGCGGCCATGGGCTGGCGGCCGCACGGCGACCCGCTGTCGGTGCTGGCGCTGGTGCTGCTGGGCACCGCCGCGTTCAGCGGCTTCGGGCTGCTCATGGCCGGGACGCTGCGCGCCGAGGCCACCCTCGCCGCCGCCAACCTCGTCTACATCCTGCTGCTCGCGGTGGGCGGCGTGGTGTTCCCCCTGGACGACCTGCCCGCGGGAATACGCGACGCGCTGCAACTGCTGCCGATCTCGGCACTGGCCGAGGGGCTGCGCGACGTCCTGCGCGACGGCGCGGCGCTCCCCGGCGGCCCGCTGCTGGTCCTGGCGGTGTGGACGGCCGCCGGCCTTGCCCTGGCCGCCCGCTTCTTCCGATGGGAGTGATCCGTGGCGCTCGCTGAGTCCCCCGGCTCGTACGAACGTCCCGGCGGGTTCGCGGCACGCGCGCGCCTGCTGTCGCCGGCCGCGGTGCCGCCGCCCGCGCTGATCCTGCTGGGCATCCTGTCGGTGCAGGTGGGCGCGGGGCTGGCCAAGCACATGTTCGACCGGCTGCCCCCGGCCGCGGTGGTGTCGCTGCGGCTGCTCACCTCCGCGGTGGTGCTGGGGATCGTCACGCGCGGGGCGCTGCGGGAGGCGCTGCGCGCCCGGTCCCGGCGCGACTGGGCGGTGGTGGCGGGGTTCGGGCTGACGCTGGCGCTGATGAACTTCTCCATCTACCAGTCGTTTGCCCGCATCCCGCTGGGCGTGGCGGTGACCACCGAGTTCCTCGGGCCGCTGGCGGTGGCCATCTGGGGGTCGCGGCGGCCGCGCGACGCGGTGTGGGCGGTGCTGGCCTTCACCGGCGTGCTGATGCTGGCGCGCGGCGGCGAGATCGACCCGGTCGGCGTCGCGTACGCGCTGCTGGCCGGGGCGTGCTGGGCGGCCTACATCCTGCTGACCGCGGCGACCGGGCGGCGGTTCCCCGGCTCGACGGGCCTGGCCGCGGCCAGCATCATCGGCACCGCCGCGATCATCCCCGCGGGGGCCGCGACGGGCGGCGCGGCGCTGCTCGACCCGCAGCTGCTGCTGTTCGGCCTGGGCGTGGGCCTGCTGTCGTCGGTGATCCCCTACAGCCTGGAGATGGAGGCGCTGCGGCGCATGCCCGCCCGGGTGTTCGGCATCCTGATGAGCCTGGAGCCCGCCGTGGCCGCGCTGATCGGGGTGGTGCTGCTCGGCGAGGTGCTGTCGGGCCGCCAGTGGGCGGCGATCGGCTGCGTCATCGTCGCCTGCGTCGGCGCCACCCGCGACCGCGAGAAGCCCGCCTGATCGACCGTCCGCGGGACCGGCCGCGGGCGGTGGCGGGACGGCGCAGGCCCGTGAAAGGATCATTCTCAGGACGAACCGGAAAGGAGCCGCCGTGACCGGCCGCGCCGACGAGCAGGGACTGCCGCCCGAGTTCTTCGAGGCGGGAACGGCGTCGTTCGTCGACTTCCTGCGCGTCCACTCCCCCGAGCTGCTGCCCGTCAACCGCCTGGCCGAAACCGGCCTGCACGGCGCCCCGCCGGACCTGCCGCACGGCACCACCGTGCTGGCGGTGGTCTACGACGGCGGCGTGATGATGGCCGGCGACCGCCGCGCCACCCGCGGCCACGAGATCGCCTACCGCGAGCTGGACAAGGTGCAGCGGGCCGACGAGTACTCGATCGTCGCGTTCGCGGGCACCGTCGGGCTGGCGATGGAGATGGTGCGGCTGTTCCAGGTCGAGCTGGAGCACTACGAGAAGATGGAGCTGTCGCGGCTGTCGCCGGCGGGCAAGGCCCGTCGGCTCGGCGCCGTCGTGCAGGCCAACCTCGCCCAGGCGATGCAGGGCCTGGCGGTGGTGCCGCTGTTCGCCGGCTACGACCCCGACGAGGACCGCGGCCGCATCTTCACCTACGACATCACCGGCTCCCCGCAGGAGGCCCGCGACTTCCACGCCGAGGGGTCGGGTTCCCCGTCCGCCCGCGGCGCGCTCAAGAAGCTCTACCGGCCCGGCCTGAACGAGCGGGACGCCGCCGCGGTGTGCGTGCACGCGCTCTACGACGCCGCCGACGACGACACCGCCACCGGCGGCCCCGACCGGCAGCGGCGCATCTACCCGACGATCGCGGTCGCCACCGCCGACGGCTTCCGCGCCCTGTCCGAGGACGAGGTCGCCGAGATCGTCGAAGAGGTCGTGCAGGGCCGCTTCGAGCGCCCCGACGGGCCGGTCGCCCCGCTGCGCTGACCCCGGCGGCGCCGGGCTCCGGCGGCCCGGCGGGGCGGCGGTACCCGCCGTACCCGGCTCCTAGACTGCCGCTATGGCACGGGCGAACGACGAGGCGGCGGAGCTGATCCAGGAGCTGGCGGATCTGCTGTCCATCACCGGGGGCGACGCCTACAAGATCCGCGCCTACGAGAAGGCGGCGCGGGCGATCGCAGGCTACCCCGAGGACATCTCCGGGCTCGACCTGGCCGGGCTCAAGAAGATCCCCACCGTCGGCGACGCGATCGCCCGCAAGCTGCTCGACTACCTGGCCACCGGCACCATCCGGCAGGTCGAGGAGCTGCGCGCGCAGATACCGGCGGGGGTGCGGGCGCTGACCGCGATCCCAACGCTCGGGCCGAAGAAGGCCATGGCGGTGCACGAGGCGCTCGGCGTCTCCTCGGTGCCCGAGCTGGCCGAGGCGATCCGCCAGGGCCGGCTGCGCGGCCTGCGGGGCTTCGGCGCCAAGACCGAGGTGAACATCCTGCACGGCATCGAGCTGATGCGGCAGGCGGGCGGGCGCGTCCTGATCGACGTGGCGGCCGACCTCGCCGAGGAGGTCGTGGCGGAACTGTCGCGGGTCGCCGGGTGCGTGCGCTGCACCTACGCCGGGTCGCTGCGCCGCATGCGCGAGACGATCGGCGACGTGGACGTCCTGGCCGCCTCCGCCGACCCGGGCCCGCTGATGGAGGCGTTCACCGCGCTGCCGTTCGTCACCGAGGTGATCGCGCGCGGCGCGAAGAAGACCTCCGTGCGCACCGCCAGGGGCCTGCAGGTCGACCTGCGCGTCGTCCCGCCCGAGTCGTGGGGCGCCGCGCTGCAGTATTTCACCGGCTCCCAGGCGCACAACATCCGCACCCGCGAGATCGCCGTCCGCGCCGGGCTGAAGTTGTCGGAGTACGGGCTGTTCGACGCCGACACCGGGGAGCTGATCGTCTCCGAGACCGAGGAGGAGGTCTACCGGCGGCTCGGCCTGCCGTGGATCCCGCCGCCGCTGCGCGAGGACGGCGGCGAGATCGAGGCCGCGCCGGCCGGGGAGCTGCCCCGCCTGGTCACCGTGGAGGACCTGCGGGGCGATCTGCACAGCCACACCGACCTGACCGACGGCACCGCGTCCCTGGCGGACATGGTCGCCGCGGCCGCCGGCCGCGGCCTGGAGTACTACGCCGTCACCGACCACGCGCCCAACCTGTTCATGCAGCGCATGACCGACGAGAAGGCGCTGGCCCAGCGCGCGGAGGTCCGCGCCCTGCAACAGCGCCACCCCGGGCTGACGCTGCTGCACGGCACCGAGCTCAACATCGACCCCGACGGCGGCGTCGACTGGGACGCCGGTTTCCTCGCCGGCTTCGACGTCTGCGTGGCGTCGGTGCACTCGCACTTCACCCAGGACCGGGCCGCGATGACCCGCCGCCTGGTCCGGGCCTGCGAGAACCCGCACGTGCACGTGATCGGCCACCCCACCGCTCGCCTGATCGGCAGGCGGCCGCCCGTCGACGCCGACTGGGACGAGGTGTTCCGGGCCGCCGCCCGCACCGGCACGGCGCTGGAGATCGACGCCTTCCCCGACCGGCTGGACCTGCCCGCCGACCTGATCCGCCGCGCCAAGCGCTTCGGCGTGAAGTTCGCCGTCAACACCGACGCCCACGCGGTCGGCCACCACCGCAACATCCGCTACGCCGTGGGCACCGCCCAGCGCGGCTGGCTCACCCCCGACGACGTCATCAACACCTGGCCCCTCGACCGCCTGCGCGCCTTCCTCCGCAAGGCCTGACGGCGCGCCGGGGGCCGGCAGGTCAGGCGGGCTGGGGGGCCGTGTTCCGGGGCGGAGAGGGCGCCGCGGCGGGCAGCGGGCCGCGGTCGCGCATGGACAGCAGGATGCGGAGCACGGCGATCCACATCAGCGACGCGACGAGCATGTGCAGCACCACCAGCGGCGCCGGCACCCCCAGGAAGTACTGGACGTAGCCGAGCACGCCCTGCCCCAGCTCCAGCGCGAACAGCCCCAGGGTGCGGCGGCGCACGTCGCGGGGCGCGTCCGTCCGGTGCAGGGCGGCCAGCAGCGCGACGGTGAGCGCGACGGTGGTCCACGCCAGCAGGCTGTGCACGCGGGCGACGTCCTCGATGTTGAAGCCGAAGCGGCGGGAGTCGGCGTCGCCGGCGTGCGGGCCGGTGCCGGTGACGACGGTGCCCGCGACCAGCACGGCGCCGGTGGCGGCGACCAGCGCCTGCGCGAGGCGGCGGACGGCCGGGCCGACCAGGGCGCGCGGCGGCGCGTCGCCCTCCCCGGCGCGCACCCACAGCGCCACGCAGAAGATCAGCAGCGCGGGCGAGAGCAGGAAGTGCAGCGACACCGACGCGGGGTGCAGCTCGGTCAGCACCACGATGCCGCCGATGACCGCCTGGGCGACCACGCTCAGCGGCTGGGCGGCGGCCAGCAGCACCAGGTCGCGGCGGCGGGGCGCCAGCCGCAGGGCCGCGACGAACACCAGCAGGCCCAGGCCCAGCACCACGAAGGTCAGCATCCGGTTGCCGAACTCGATGGCCATGTTGACGCCCGGGTGCTCGGGATTGTGCGTGGGCACGAGGCTGTCGCCGGTGCACCTGGGCCACTCGGGGCACCCCAGCCCCGACTCGGTGACCCGCACGGCACCGCCGGTGGCGATGATCCCCGCGTTGCCGATCACGCTGAGCAGGGCGAGCAGCCGCAGCGACGCGGGGGTGGGACGCCACACGGCGTCGCGCACTCTGGTGACAAGGGACAGCACTTCGTCGGCCACGCATTCATCGTATTGGCGGCCCGCCGTGACCCGGATCCGCCCCCGCGGTAGCCGCCAGGGGGCCATGTCAGGGGCCGTGTCAGGGGCCGTGTCAGGGGCCGTAGGGGTTGCGCGGCGGCATGAACCCGGACGGGCCCCGCGGCGCCCACGGCGGCGCGGCGGACGGCGGCGTCCGCAGGAACGCCTGGCGGGCCAGCGCCATCAGGTTCAGCAGCGCGTCGCGGCGCACAGCGAACCACCGGGGGTCGGCGACGCCGCGTTCGACGCGCTTGTGCAGCAGCGCCAGCTCGGTGGCGGCCAGCTGGTAGTCGGCCATGGCGCGGGCCGCACCGGGGCCGCCGACCATCCGGGCCCAGCGGCGGGCGATCCGGCGGGACGCCATGGACCGCAGCATCTGCACGTCCTGCGGCGTGACCAGCCCGGTGCCGGCGTACATCGGCAGGTAGGCCTCGATGCGGCGGACGGTGCCGCGGCGGTCCACCAGCACGAGGCCGACCAGCACGAGCAGCACGCAGAAGTCCAGCACGTACACCACGGCCAGCCCGCCCAGCCCGAACGTGGTGGCGCCGTTCCACAGCCCGTGCAGCAGCATCGCGCCGCACAGGCCGATCAGCGGGACCACGATGCGGCCGCGGCGGTGGGTGGCGGCGTAGGCGACGCCGAGGCCGGTCATCGAGGTGAACAGCGGGTGGCTGAGCGGCGCGACGATGCCGCGCAGCACGAACACGGCGCCGAGCTGGTGCGCGCCGCCCTCGTCGAAGGCCCGCATGTAGTAGGTGACGTTCTCCATCATCGCGAACCCGAGGCCGACCATGCCCGCGTAGATCAGCCCGTCGGCGATGCCGTCGATCTCGTTGCGGCGGAACCACAGCAGGCCGAACAGCACCGAGCCCTTGAGGGTCTCCTCGATCAGCGGGGCGCCCACCACTGCGCTGACGAGGTGCCCCTCGGCCTCGCCGAACACCGGCACGGTGACGTAGACCATGCCGATCGTGTTGAGGACCAGCGCGCCGAGCACGGCCACCCCGGCGCCCCACATGAAGGAGAAGACCAGCGTGCGCGGCGGCTCGGGCTCCAGCCGGTCCAGCATGAGCATCAGCGCGATCAGCAGCGGGATCGGCAGGATCGCCAGGACCAGCCCGGTCCAGAAGCCGGGCCCGCCGTACAGGGCGGAGACGCCCAGTGCGGCCAGGGCGCACAGCGAGGAGGCGGTGAGCCCGGTGATCAGCCCGATCGGCGGGCGCCCGGGAATGCGTCCCTCCAGGACCGCCTTGGGGTCTACGCGTGCCATGTCGCGAGCGTAACCGGCTGGTCGGCCGGGTGGTGAGCGGGCGTCGCCCGCGGCGGCGGGCTCAGTGCAGCAGCGGGTCTACCGCGACGGCGGTGAACAGCAGCGCCAGGTACACGTTCGACAGGTGGAAGAAGCGCATGGGGCGCAGGTGCACGCCCGTGACACCCGCGCGGACGGCCTTGAGCAGGCGGTGCCCCTCGGCCAGGAACACCAGGCCGAGCACGACGGCCACCCCGCCGTACACCGGCCCCATGCCCGCGACGGGCCACAGCAGCAGCGAGCACGCGACGGTGGCGTAGGTGTAGACGAGGGACTCGACGACGACGCGCCGTTCGCCCGCGACGACCGGCAGCATCGGCACCTTGGCGACCGCGTAGTCCTCGCGGTAGCGCATGGCCAGCGTCCAGGTGTGCGGGGGCGTCCACAGGAACACCACGCCGAACAGCACGAAGGGCGTCCAGGCCAGCTCGCCGGTGATCGCGGTCCAGCCGATCAGCACCGGCATGCAGCCGGCGATGCCGCCCCACACGACGTTCTGCGCGGTGCGCCGCTTGAGCAGCAGCGAGTACACGAAGATGTAGAACAGGATCGCGAACGCCGCCCCCGCCGCCGAGACCGCGTTGACGGTGAGCAGGAAGCCGACCGTGGACGCCACGGCCAGGGCGATGCCGAAGACGAGCGCCTCGGTGGGGGTCACCTGCGCGCGGGCCAGCGGGCGGCGGCGCGTGCGGCGCATCTTGGCGTCGATGTCGCGGTCGATGTAGCAGTTGATGGCGTTGGCGGCGGCGGCGGCCAGGGTGCCGAACGCCAGCGTCGCCAGCACGGTGCCCAGCGGCGGGACTCCCCCGGAGGCCAGGAACATCACCGGAATGGTGGTGATCAGGAGCAGTTCGATGATGCGGGGCTTGGTCAACGCCACGTAGGCCCGCAGCAGCTCGGGCAGCGGGCGCCGCCCGGCCGCGGCCTGCGCGGCCGGTGGAAGCGCGGGCGCCTCGGGGGCCATCCCGGTCGGTATCTCGTCGGCGAGGTCGACCGCGTACTTGTTACTGAGCACCGTCACAATCGGTCCACGTTCAGCTAGGCATAGGAGATTCGCGTACCACCTCGGCGGCGCCCCCGCGTTTTGGGTCGCACCTCGGTTCGGTGAAACGACCGCGGCCGCTCGGAGCGACCGCGCCATCACTGTAGTCCGCCCCCCGCGGGGGTCACGCACCGGGTCGCCGGACGCGCCGCCGCCGAGGGGCGGGTCCGGCGGGGCCGCAGAGGACGCGGGGGCCTGTCTGTGGGACTCGTCGTCCCCCTGGAGTTCACCCGGGCGGGGGGTTAGGGCCATAGGCGATCGGGCAAGGGTGGTCAAGGCGGCACGCCCCCGCCGCCTGCCCGCACGTCAATGGAGACGGGACGGCGGTCCGCTAGGCTCGGACCAGGCGAAGCATGATCTTCACCGGCCACGGCGGGACGACGTCCGAGGACGGCCGAGCGACATCGCGCCCCGCGCGCGACCGCAGGCCGGGCGAGGGGTCCGCGCCGGGCGGGAAGAACACGCGGGCCGGGCCACGTTGCGCCTAGGGGCGGGGCGAGCGCGGCGGCGCCGCGCACATCGCACACGACAATCCGAGACAGTGGTTCGAGAGGAGCCTGGCGTTCCGTGACTGGGGACAGCAGCACCTTTGAATGGTCCGACCTGGACCGGCGGGCCGTGGACGTGATCCGCGCCCTCGCCATGGACGCGGTGGAGGAAGCGGGTTCCGGTCACCCGGGCACGGCCATGAGTCTGGCTCCCGCCGCCTACCTGCTCTTCCAGCGCTTCCTGCGGCACGACCCCACCGACCCCGCGTGGCCCGGGCGCGACCGGTTCGTGCTCTCCTGCGGGCACTCCAGCCTGACCCTGTACATCCAGCTGTACCTGTCGGGCTACCCGCTGACGCTGGAGGAGCTGAAGGCGCTGCGCAAGTGGGGCAGCCTCACCCCCGGCCACCCCGAGTACGGGCACACCGCGGGCGTGGAGACCACCACCGGGCCGCTGGGGCAGGGCATCGCCAACGCGGTCGGCATGGCGATGGCGGCGCGCCGCGAGCGCGGCCTGTTCGACCCCGACGCCGACCCGGGCACCTCCCCGTTCGACCACACCATCTGGGCGATCTGCTCCGACGGCGACATCGAGGAGGGCATCAGCCACGAGGCCAGCGCCCTGGCCGGGCACCAGAAGCTGGGCAACCTGGTCGTCATCTACGACGACAACCACATCTCGATCGAGGACGACACCGCGATCGCGCTGTCGGAGGACGTGCGCGCCCGGTACGCCGCCTACGGCTGGGACGTGCACCACGTCGACTGGACCGAGGGCGGCGACTACCACGAGAACGTCGAGGCGCTGGCCGCCGCGCTGGAGGCCGCGCGTGCCGAGACCAGCCGCCCCTCGTTCATCGCGCTGCGCACCATCATCGGCTGGCCCGCCCCCAACAAGCAGAACACCGGCAAGATCCACGGCGCGGCGCTGGGCGCCGACGAGGTCGCGGCGACCAAGCGCGTCCTCGGCCTGGACCCGGACAAGACGTTCGACGTGCCGGCCGACGTGCTGGCGCACGCCCGCCAGGTCGTCGACCGGGGCCGCGCGCTGCACGCGCAGTGGACCAAGTCGTTCAAGGCGTGGCGGCAGGACAACCCCGAGCGCGCCGCCGAGTTCGACCGGCTCGCCGAGCGGCGCCTGCCCGACGGCTGGACCAAGGCGCTGCCGGAGTTCGAGGCGGGCAAGGAGCTGGCCACCCGCGCCGCGTCCGGGCAGGTCCTCAACGCGCTGGCGCCGGTGCTGCCGGAGCTGTGGGGCGGCTCGGCGGACCTGGCCGAGAGCAACAACACCACGATGAAGGGCGAGCCGTCGTTCATCCCGGAGGAGTTCCAGACCAAGGAGTTCCCCGGGCACCGGTACGGCCGCACCCTGCACTTCGGGGTGCGCGAGCACGCGATGGGCGCGATCCTCAACGGCATCGCGCTGCACGGCGGCACCCGCCCGTACGGCGGCACGTTCCTGGTGTTCAGCGACTACATGCGTCCGGCGGTGCGGCTGGCGGCGCTGATGAAGCTGCCGGTGACGTACGTGTGGACGCACGACTCCATCGGCCTGGGCGAGGACGGCCCGACGCACCAGCCGGTGGAGCACCTGTGGGCGCTGCGCGCGATCCCCGGGCTGGACGTGGTGCGCCCCGCCGACGCCAACGAGACCGCGGTGGCCTGGCGCACGATCCTGCAGCACACCGACCGCCCGACGGGGCTGTGCCTGACCCGGCAGAAGGTGCCGACGTTCGAGCGCGGCAACGGGCTGGCGTCGGCCGAGGGCACCGCCAAGGGCGGGTACGTGCTGGCCGAGGCCGAGGTCGACGGCGGGCGGCCGCAGGTGATCCTGATCGCGACGGGCAGCGAGGTGCAGCTGGCGCTGGAGGCCCGGGAGATCCTGGAGGGCGAGGGCACCCCGACGCGCGTGGTGTCCATGCCGTGCGTGGAGTGGTTCGAGGCGCAGGACGACGCCTACAAGCAGCAGGTGCTGCCGCCGGCGGTGCGGGCCCGGGTGTCGGTGGAGGCCGGCGCGGCGCTGGGCTGGCGCACCTACATCGGGGACGCGGGCGAGTCGGTGAGCCTGGAGCACTTCGGCGCCTCGGCCGACCACAAGACGCTGTTCCAGCAGTTCGGGCTGACCGCCGAGCGGGTGGTGGCCGCGGCCAGGGCCAGCCTGATCAAGGCGCATGCGGAGGGCGCCGGGCGTGGTGAGACCACCGGCAACTGAGCGCCGTACCCCCGATCGCGACCCCGAGCAGGAGGAACCATGAGTGAGACGTTGAAGCGGCTGTCCGCCGAGGGCGTGTCGGTCTGGCTCGACGACATCAGCCGGGAGCGGCTGCGCACCGGCAACCTGGAGCAGCTGGTCCGGGAGAGGAACGTGGTGGGGGTGACCTCCAACCCCACGATCTTCGCCAAGGCGCTCAGCAAGGGCTCGGCCTACGACGAGCAGGTCCGCGACCTGGCGGTGCGGGGCGTGGACGTCGAGGAGGCGGTCCGCGCCATCACCACCTACGACATCCGGTGGGGCTGCGACGTGCTGCGCCCGGTGTACGACCGCACCGAGGGCCTGGACGGCCGGGTCTCCATCGAGGTCGATCCGCGGCTGGCCCGCGAGACCGAGAAGACGGTCGCCGAGGCGCGGGCGCTGTGGTGGATGGTGGACCGGCCCAACCTGCTGATCAAGATCCCGGCGACCGTGGAGGGGCTGCCCGCGATCACCGCGGCGCTGGCCGAGGGCATCAGCGTGAACGTCACACTGATCTTCTCGCTGGAGCGGTACGGGCAGGTCATCGACGCGTTCTTGGCCGGGCTGGAGCAGGCCCGGGCGAACGGGCTCGACCTGTCGAAGATCGCCTCGGTGGCGTCGTTCTTCGTCAGCCGGGTGGACACCGAGATCGACAAGCGGCTCGACAAGATCGGCTCGGAGGAGGCGGCGAAGCTGCGCTCCAAGGCGGGCGTGGCCAACGCCCGGCTGGCGTACGCGCTGTACGAGGAGAAGTTCGGCTCCGACCGGTGGCAGGCGCTCAAGGACGCCGGGGCGCGTCCGCAGCGTCCGCTGTGGGCGTCGACCGGCGTGAAGGACCCGAACCTGCCCGACACGCTGTACGTGGACGAGCTGATCGCGCCCGGGACGGTCAACACCATGCCGGAGGCCACGCTGGAGGCCACCGCCGACCACGCCGAGGTGCGCGGCAACACCGTCCAGGGCGCCTACGACGAGGCGCGGGCGCACATGCAGGCGCTCAAGGACGTCGGCGTCGACTACGACGACGTGGTGCGCGTGCTGGAGGACGAGGGCGTGGAGAAGTTCGAGGCGTCCTGGAGCGAGCTGCTCGGCACGATCCGCCGCGAGCTGGAGGACAAGGCGGCCGACGGGGGCGGCGCGTGACGCCGGGGAGCGGCGGTCGCGCCTGCTGTAGCCACACCGGTGGCCGGCCGGGCGGCCGGTCCGGGAGGTGCCGGCGGTGACCGCGGTGGTGACCGCGGGCGGTGTCTCGGTCACCATCCGGGGCGCCGTCGTCGACGAGAGCGAGACGATCCTGTCCCGCCTGGTCTCCGACGGCGTGCCGCGCTCCCTGACCTCGGGGCATGCGGGCCTGTGGGGCCCGGACGCGGCGCCGGAGGCGTCCCGGCGGCTGGGGTGGCTGCGGCTGCCCGAGCGGTCGCGGGCGCTTCCGGCGCGGCTGGCCGAACTGGCCGGTGCGGCCCGCGACGCGGGGCTGGACCGGGTGGTGCTGGTGGGCGCGGGGGGCGCCGCGCCGGCACCGGAGGTGATCGCCCGCACCTGCGGCGTCCCGCTGACCGTGCTGGACACCACCGATCCGCTGGAGGTGGGCCGGACGCTGGACGGCGACCCGCGGCGCACGCTGGTGGTGGTCGCCGACCCGTCGGGCGGCGACGCGCAGACCGACGCGCTGCGCCGAGTGTTCGAGGCCGCGTTCGCAGAGGCCGGGCTGGCCGGCGCCGACCTGGCGCGGCACTTCGTGGTCGTCACCGATCCCGGTTCGCCGCTGGCGGAGGCGGCGGGCGCGGCCGGGTACCGGCTGCTGCCCGCGCCCGGCGACGTCGGCGGCCGGTACGCGGCGCTGTCGGCGCTCGGGCTGGCGCCCGCGGCGCTGGCGGGCGCGGATGTGGCCGGGCTGCTGGACGAGGCGGCGGCGCTGCTGCCGGTGCTGGCGCAGCCCTACGACAACCCGGCGCTGGCGCTGGGCGCCGTGCTCGGCGCATCGGCGCCGGCCGGCCGGGACAAGCTGGCGATCGCCGACGGCGGGTCCGGCCCGCGCGGCCTGGGCGGCTGGATCGAGCATCTGGTCGCCGAGTCGACCGGCAAGGACGGCCGGGGCGTGCTGCCGGTGGTGGTCGAGGGCGTGGACGCGCCCGGGTTCGAGCCCGCCGAGGATGTGCGGCGGGTGGTGCTGGGGGCCCGCCCCGGCGATGCGGCGACGCACGGCCCGTTCGCGGAGGATGCGGCGCTCAGCGTGTCCGGGCCGCTGGGCGCTCAGTTCCTGCTGTGGCAGTACGCGACGGCGGTGGCGTGCCGGGTGCTGGGCGTCAACCCGTTCGACCAGCCGGACGTGCGGGCGTCCGAGCGCAACACCGCGGCGCTGCTGCGCGCCGAGGAGGGCCTGGCCCCCACCGTGATCAGCCGGGTGCCGGCGCTGGTGTGCGGCGAGGTGGAGGTGCACGCCCCCGAGGAGCTGGTGCGGGGCGCCACCGACCTGACCGGCGTGCTGGAGGCCCTGCTGGAGGCGGTGCCCGACGGCGGCTACCTGGCCGTCATGGCGTACCTGGACCGGGAGGGCGACGCCGCTGCGGCGGATCTGCGCGGGCTGCTGGCGGCGCGCGGCGCGGCGATCCGCAAGCGCCCGGCCCCGGTCACGTTCGGGTGGGGGCCGCGGCTGCTGCACACGACCGGCCAATACCACAAGGGCGGGCCGCAGAACGGGGTGTTCTTGCAGCTCACCGGGGAGGCCTCGCGCGACGTGGCGGTGCCGGGCCGGCCGTACAGCCTGCGGGAGCTGCAACTGGCCCAGGCGTTCGGCGACCTGCGGGCGCTGCGGTCGGTGGGCCGCCCGGCGGTGCGGCTGCACCTGCGCGACCGGGCGGCGGGCGTCGCCCGCCTCGCCGCGGCGCTCACCGGCTGAACGTGTCCGGAGATCCGGGACTGGGTCGCGAATGCCTGTTCTCTCCTGAAACGATAGGGCGTCGGGAGGAACGGTGTCCGGATTCGACGTACTGACGCGGGGCGAGGTGCTGGACGCGGCGCTGCAGGCGCGCGACTACCTCGTCAGCTGCGGGGTGCCCGGCGCGCTGGCCGCCAAGGATCCCAGGCTGTGGGGCCGCCGCGCGGTCGACCACAGCCGGCTGGGCTGGCTCGACCTGCCCGTGGCCTCCCGCGGCCTGCTCAACCAGATCGAACCGCTGGTCACCGAGGCGCGCTACTCCGGCCTGGACCACGTCGTGCTGATCGGCGTGGGGGCCGACGCGCTGCCCGCGCAGGCGATCGTCGAGGCGCACTCCCCCGCCGGGCTGCCGGTGGCGGCCGCCGGTTCCGCGGCGGCCTCTCCGGCGGCCTCTTCGGCGGCCTCTTCGGGGGCCTCTTCGGGGGCGCGGCCGGACGCGCCGGGCGGACTGACCGTGCTGGACGGCGGGGACACCGCCCCGCTCGGCTACGCCCTGGACCGGCTCGACCGGACGCTGGTGGTGCTGGCCAGCAAGCCGGGGGTGTCCATCGAGGGGGACGCCTACCGGCGGATCTTCATGGCGGCGTTCCGCGAGCACGGTCTGTCCGAACGCGAGATCGCCTCCCGGTTCCTGGTGATCACCGACCACGGCAGCCCGCTGCACGACTTCGCCCGCCAGTGCGGCTACCGCATCGGGCTGACCGACCCGTACCTGCCCGGCCACTACGGGGCGCTGTCGGCCTACGGGCTGGTGCCCGCGCTGCTGGCCGGGGCGGACGCCTACCGGGTCCTGGACGAGGCGGCGACCGTGGCGGCGTCGCTGGGGCGCGACGAGGACAACCCGGGCCTGCTGCTGGGGGCGATCCTGGGCGGCTGCGCGCAGCGCGGCGTCGAGGGCGGCCCGCGCGACAAGGTGATGCTGCGCGAGCCCGGCGGCCCGACCGCGCTGAGCGCCTGGATCGCGCAGCTGCTGGCGGTGGCGACGGGCAAGCGCGGCCGCGGCATCCTGGCGTTCGACCCGTCCGGCGGGCCGGGCGAGCGGCCGGACGTGCACAGCATCGCGATCAATCCGCGGGCGGAGGGGTCGTCGGAGAGCGACACCTCGCTGTGGGCGCCGCTGGGCGCGCAGTTCCTGCTGTGGGAGTACGCCACGGCGGTGGCGGGCTGGCTGATGGGCGTGAACCCGTTCGAGCCGGGCAGCCTGGTGGTGCAGGAGGCCGAGGACGACGCGGCGACGATGCTGCAGGCGGCGGGTACGGGCCCGCTGCTGACCGGCGACCCGGCGTTCGTCGACGGCGGGATCGAGGTGCACACCGACGTGCCGTCGCTGGGCGGGTCGCGGCTGGAGGGGGTGCTGGACGCGCTGCTGGCGCACATGCCGGTGAACGGGTACGTGTCGGTCGCCACGTACGTGTCGGGCGACCTGTCCGGCCGGTACCTGGCGCCCGCGCTGGCGCGGCGCAGCGGCCGCCCCGTCCTGTACGGGCAGGGGCCGGCGTACCCGCACGCCACCGGCCCGGTGCACAAGGACGGGCCGGGCGGCGGCGCGTTCCTGATCGTCACCGGGGAGCCGGCGCCGGGCGACCCGCTGGCCGACCATCCGGTGCCCGGCCGCCCGTACGGGCTGGCCAAGCTGCGGTTGGCGCGGGCGCTGGCGGAGGTGCGGGCACTGCGGCAGCGGGGCCTGCCGGTCGTCCGGCTGCACCTGCGCGACCCGGTGGAGGGCGCGGCGCGGCTGATCGAGGCGGTGCGCGCGGCGCCGGGGGTGCGGACCGGCGTGCGCGCCCGCGGAGCGGCCCGCGTCGCGGGAGGCGACGGGCGGGCGGGACGGACGGGGCCGTGACCGAGTACACCCCGGTCGTGTCGGGCGGGGTCACCGTCACCGCGCGCGATCCGGTGCGCCAGCACGCGCGGCGGGTCATGGGGCGGCTGTGGATCGACCAGGTCCCGGTCCGGCTGGCCTCGGAGGATTGCACGCTGTGGCCGTCGGCGGCCGCCGCCGAGGCGGAGGGGCGGGCGCTGTGTTGGCCCGGGCAGCCGGGCGCGGCGCGCGCCCTGCTCGGCCGGGTGGCGCAGCTGCGGGCCCGGGCGCACAACGCGGGCCTCACGGAGGTGGCGCTGCTGGGCGGCGGCCCGCCGGCCCGCGCCGCCGACGTGATCGTGCGCCGGTGGCTGGCCGAGCGGGAGCCGCCCGGGCGGCCGCCGGAGGGCGGCGGCCCGCTGACGGTGTTCGACAGCGCCGACCCGGGGCCTGTGGCGCGGCTGGCGGCCGACCGCGGGCGGCTCGGCCGCACCCTGGTCGTCGCCACCGGGGACGACCCCGGCACCGACGCCCTGTGCGGGGCGTTCACGGCCCTGTTCGGGGAGCTGGGGCTGTCGGCGGCCGAGACGGCGCGGCGGTTCGTGACGGTCGCGCCTGCCGGGAGCAGGTCCGCCAAGCTGGCCGCGGAGGCGGGCCACGCGGTGGTCGAGGCCCCGTCGCCCACGGTGTTCGGGGCGCTGTCGCCGTACGCGCTGGTGCCCGCGGGGCTGGCCGGGGCGGACGTGGCGGCGGTGCTGGACGCGGCGACCGCGGTGCTGCCCGCCCTGACCCGTCCGGAGAACAATCCGGGCCTGGTGCTGGGCGCGATCCTGGGCGGCACGGCGCGCGCGGGCCGCGGCACGGTCGTGCTGGGCGGCTACTCGGCCGCTCCTCAGGAGCTGGCCGACTGGATCGCTCCCATGCTGGCCGGGGCGACGCACGGGCGGCTGCTTCCGGTGGTGCAGCACGGCGGCCTGCCGGTGCTGCCCGACGACGACCTGTTCCTGGTGACCATGGACGGGCGGCCGCGGCAGGACGACGTCACGGTGTCCGGACCGCTCGCCGCGCAGCTGGTGGTGTGGGAGTACGCGGCGGCCGTGGCCGGGCACCTGCTGGGCGAGGACCCGCTGGCCCGCCCCGCCGATCCGGACCCCGCCGATCCGGACCCCGCCGATCCGGACCCCGCCGAGCCGGACCCCGCCGAGCCGGACCCCGCCGACGAGCCGGTCTTCGTCGACGGGCACGGGGACGCGGCCGTGGCGGCGCACACCGCCGACCCCGACCTGGCCGCCTGCGCCGACCTGCCCGCCCTGCTGGACGCGCTGGCCTGGCGGGTCGCCGACGACGGGCACCTGGCGATCGTCGCCTTCTGCGACCCCGACCCGCGGCGGGGGCAGGGCGCCCAGGTCAGGCGGCTGGCCGGGCTGCTGGCCGCGCGCACGTCCCGGCCGGTGACGGTGACCTGGGGCCGCCGGCTCCCGGCGACCGGGAATGATCGCCGCGAGCGGGGTGTCTACCT
The DNA here is from genome assembly GCF_030269545.1 of Actinomadura sp. NBRC 104425. Classification (GTDB taxonomy): domain Bacteria; phylum Actinomycetota; class Actinomycetes; order Streptosporangiales; family Streptosporangiaceae; genus Spirillospora; species Spirillospora keratinilytica. The sequence continues at coordinate 65,088 of NZ_BSTN01000013.1, forward strand.
GATGCTGACCGGAAACGCCGCGCGAGACGTGCCGGTCGCCGGACGGCACCGCGGGCTGGGCGCCGCGCAGTCGGCGCGGGCGTCGGCCGTGGCGCGGGCGGCGCGCCGCGGCGGCCGCCCGGTGGTCCGGTTGCATCTGCAGGACCGCAGGTCGGGCCTGGCCCGGCTGCTCGAACTCGCCCGGGGAGGGGCATGAGCTCGTCCTGGCCGAGCACAGGTACACCGAGCGCAGGTGCACCGAGCGCACGGACCGGGAGCGCACGTACCACGACACGCAAGCCGACATCCGACCCGACATTTGACCGAACACGACGGCCCGCGCACGGGGGATCCCGGGGAACGCGCGCGGCCACGGGAGATAGCAGGATGAATCAGTGGGCAGGAACGGTCCACGGCACGATGCGGGAAGAGAGGGCCGCCACGTGACCATCGCACACAACCCGCTCCGGGACCCGCGGGACAAGCGGCTCCCCCGGGTGGCCGGGCCCTGTGTCCTGGTCCTGTTCGGAGTCACCGGAGACCTGTCGCGCAAGAAGCTGCTGCCCGCCATCTACGACCTGGCCAACCGGGGGCTGCTTCCGCCGGGCTTCTCGCTGGTGGGCTTCGCGCGCCGCGCCTGGGAGCACGAGGACTTCCGGCAGATCGCCTACGACTCGGTCAAGCAGTACGCCCGCACCCCGTTCCGGGAGGACGTCTGGCGGCACCTGGCCGAGGGCATCCACTTCGTGCCCGGCGAGTTCAGCGACCCGGGCGCGTTCGAGGCGCTGGCCATGGCGCTCAAGGAGCTGGACCAGACCCGCGGCACCGGCGGCAACTACGCCTTCTACCTGTCCATCCCGCCGAAGTTCTTCCCCCAGGTGGTCGAGCAGCTGCGCAGCGCCGGGCTGGCGGAGCGGTCGGCGGGGTCGTGGCGGCGGGTCGTCATCGAAAAGCCGTTCGGCCACGACCTGGCCAGCGCGATCGAGCTGAACGACACCGTGCACCGCGTCTTCCCCGAGGAGTCGATCTTCCGGATCGACCACTACCTCGGCAAGGAGACCGTGCAGAACATCCTGGCGCTGCGGTTCGCCAACGAGATGTTCGAGCCGATCTGGAACCGGTCGTACGTCGACCACGTGCAGATCACGATGGCCGAGGACATCGGCATCGGCGGCCGGGCCGGGTACTACGACGGCATCGGCGCCGCCCGCGACGTCATCCAGAACCATCTGCTGCAGCTGCTGGCGCTGACGGCGATGGAGCCGCCCACCTCGTTCAGCGCCGAGGCGGTGCGGGCCGAGAAGGCCAAGGTGCTGTCGGCGGTGCGCATCCCCGGCGACCTGTCGCTGGCCACCGCCCGCGGCCAGTACGCCGCCGGCTGGCAGGGCGGCGTGAAGGTGCGCGGCTACCTGGAGGAGGAGGGCATCCCCGCCGACTCGCGCACCGAGACCTACGCCGCGGTCAAGCTGGAGATCGGCAACCGGCGGTGGGCCGGCGTGCCGTTCTACCTGCGCACCGGCAAGCGGCTCAGCCGCCGGGTCACCGAGGTCGCGGTGCTGTTCCAGCGCGCGCCGCACCTGCCGTTCTCCGAGACCGACACCGAGGAGTTGGGGCAGAACGCCCTGGTCATCCGGGTGCAGCCGGACGAGGGCATCACGGTGCGGTTCGGCTCGAAGGTGCCGGGCTCCTCGATGGAGGTGCGGGACGTGAACATGGACTTCGCCTACGGCGAGTCGTTCACCGAGTCCTCCCCCGAGGCCTACGAGCGGCTGCTGCTGGACGTGCTGATCGGCGACCCGCCGCTGTTCCCGCGGCAGGAGGAGGTCGAGCTGTCCTGGCGGATCCTGGACCCGGTGGTGGAGTACTGGGCCGGGCAGCCCGCGATCGACCAGTACAAGTCCGGCGGGTACGGGCCCGACAGCGCCGACGAGCTGATGGCGCGCGACGGGCGCGCATGGAGGCGACTCTAAGAGATGAACATCGATCTGGCCGACACCACCACGCGCCGCATCCAGGACGCGCTGACGCAGGCCCGGCACCTGATGGGCGGTCCGGCGGTCGGCATGGTGCTCACCCTGATCATCGTGACCGACGAGTCGGCGCAGTACGACGCCGTGCGCGCGGCGACCGAGGCGTCCCGCGAGCACCCCTGCCGGGTGCTGACGGTGATCTCCCGGGACGCGCGCGGCAGCTCGTCCCGGCTGGACGCCGAGATCCGCATGGGCGAGACCGGCCCCGGCGAGACGGTCCTGCTGCGCATGTACGGCCCGCTCGCCGAGCACGCCGACTCGGTGGTCACCCCGCTGCTGATGCCGGACACCCCGGTGGTGACGTGGTGGCCGGGCGGCCGGGTGCCCGAGACGCCCAGCCGCGACCCGCTGGGCCGGCTCGCGCAGCGCCGCGTCACCGACTCCTACGCCGCCCGCGACCGGCTCGGCACGCTGGCGCGGCTGGCCGAGCGGTACGCCCCCGGCGACACCGACTTCGCCTGGACGCGGCTGACGTCCTGGCGGTCGCTGCTGGCGGCCGCGCTGGACCAGGACCACGCCGAGATCACCGCCGGGGAGGTGGCGGCCGAGCCGGACAGCCCCAGCGCCGAGCTGCTGGCCGCCTGGCTGTCGGTGCGGCTGGGCGTGCCGGTGTCGCGGGGCACGTCGGACGGCCCGGGCATCACCGGGGTCCGGCTGGTCACCGGCCGGGGCGACATCGAGATCTGCCGTCCCGACGGGCGGGTGGCCACGCTGCGGCGGCCCGGGCAGCCCGACCGGCAGGTGGCGCTGCTGCGCCGTCCGATGCCCGAGCTGCTGGCCGAGGAGCTGCGGCGGCTCGACCCCGACGAGGTGTACCGGGAGGCGGCGATGCGGTTCGCCAAGGACCTGGCCGCCGGGAAGGGGCGCGCGGAGTCCGCCCCGGCGGCGCCGGGACCGGAGGCGACATGAGCACCCCGGGTGTGCTGGTCCACCGCGACCAGGAGCTGCTGGCCCGGGCGGTGGCGGCCCGCCTGGTGACCCGCCTGGTGGACGTGCAGGCCGCGCGCGGCTCGGCGTCGATCGTGCTGACCGGCGGCGGGGTGGGCACCGCGGTGCTGGCCGAGCTGGCCGCCAGCCGCGCCCGCGACGCCGTCGACTGGCGGGCGCTGGACATCTGGTGGGGGGACGAGCGGTTCCTGCCGTCCGGCGACCCCGAGCGCAACGAGACCGGGGCCCGCAAGGCGCTGCTGGACCACGTGGACGTGGACCCGGCGCGGGTGCGGCCGATGCCGTCCACCGACGGCCCGGACGGCGCCGATCCCGAGGCGGCGGCCGACCGGTACGCGGCCGAGCTGCGCGCCGCGGCCCGTCCCGAGGACCACGGGCCGGTGCCGTCGTTCGACGTGCTGATGCTGGGGCTCGGGCCGGACGCGCACGTGGCGTCGCTGTTCCCGGAGATGCCCGCCTTGTACGAGGAGGAGCGGACGGTCGTGGCGGTGCGGGGCGCGCCCAAGCCGCCGCCGACCCGCATCTCGCTGACATTCCCCGCCATCCGGGCTGCCCGCGAGGTGTGGGTGATCGCGGCCGGCGAGGCCAAGGCCTCGGCGGTGCGGCTGGCCCTGTCGGAGGCGGGTCCGATCCAGGTGCCCGGCGCGGGCGCCCGGGGACGGCGGCGCACGCTGTTCCTGCTCGACCGGGCCGCCGCGTCCCAGCTGCCGCCCGGCATCGAACGCCTCAGCTCGCCGTAGCAGCGGTCGTCCTCCACGGCGCCGGGTCTTCTCCTGCGGAAGGCCCGGCGCCTTCGTGTCCCCGCCGCGAACGGACGGGGCGGCCGATAGACGAAAGTCGATGCCGGCGTCGACCTGCGGACATGGGCGGCCCGCCGGCCGGTGGGTAGGTTGGGGCGCGTGGTGCTGCGCAGATCCGCCCGCGAGTGGCTCTACGACGTCGCCGTCACGGCCGCCGCGGCCCTGCTGAGCTTCCTGCTGGTGCTGGGCGCACGCTCCGATCCCGACCCCGACCCCGCGCTGTCCACCGACCTCGCGTTCGGCGGTGCGGCGCTGACCCTGCTGTTCCTGCTGCGCCGCCGCCGGCCCCTGCTGGTCTGGGCGGTGCTCATGGCGGGGCAGCTGTTCTCCACGTCCGCGATGGGGCCGCTCGGGCTGACGCTGTTCACCATCGCGGTGCACCGGTCCTGGTGGGTCGCGGTCACCGTCGCCGGGGTGGAGGCGACGTTCATCACGCTGGCGTTCACGGCCTCGACCTGGCGGTCCGAGCGGGAGTACTGGGAGACCCTGGCGGTGTTCCTGCTGGGCATCGCCGTGCTGGTGGCGGCCGGAATGCTCGTCCGGTCCCGCCGCCAGCTGATCGATTCGTGGAAGGAGCGGGCCCTGCAGGCCGAAATGCAGCACCAGATGCGCGTGGAGGAGGCCCGGCACCTGGAGCGCGAGCGGATCGCCCGGGAGATGCACGACGTGCTGGCGCACCGGATCTCGCTGCTGGCGGTGCACGCGGGGGCGCTGGAGTTCGGGGAGGGCGCCACCGAGCGGCAGCGGGAGGCGGCCGGGGTGATCCGCCGCTGCGCCTACGAGGCGATGGAGGACCTGCGGGAGGTGATCGGCGTGCTGCGCGACGACGGCGCCGACGCCGAACAGCCGCAGCCGACGCTGACCGACGTCCCGGCCCTGGTCGAGGAGTCGCGCCGCGCCGGGACGCCCATCACCTTCGACGATCGCGTCACCGACCCCGAGTCCGTCCCCACGAGCGTGGGGCGGCACGCGTTCCGGGTCGTGCAGGAGGGCCTCACCAACGCGCGCAAGCATGCCCCCGGGTGCCGCGTGCGGGTGCGGCTGGCCGCCGCCGAGTCGGGCCTGGCCATCGAGATCGTCAACCCGCTGCCGGCGGGCCGGGCCGCCACCGCGCTGCCCGGCGCGGGGGCCGGGCTGATCGGGCTGCGCGAGCGCGCCGAGCTGGTCGGCGGGCGCCTGGAGCACGGCCGCACCCCCGAAGACGCCTTCGTCCTGCGGGCCTGGCTCCCGCTGCCGTCGCGGTGACCACCGCGCGCGAGGCGCCCCGTAAGGTGATCGGCGTGACCACCCCCATACGCGTGCTGATCGTGGACGACGACGCGCTGGTCCGGGCGGGCCTGTCCATGATGCTGTCCGGCGCCGAGGACATCGCGGTCGTGGCGGACGTGGCCGATGGCAGCGAGGTGATCCCCGCGGTCAACGAGCACCGCCCCGACGTGGTGCTCATGGACATCCGGATGCCGCGGCTGGACGGGCTGGCGGCGACCGAGCGGCTGCGCGCCCGCCGCGACCCGCCCGAGGTCATCATTCTGACCACGTTCGACACCGACGACCACATCCTGCGGGCGATGCGCGCGGGCGCCAGCGGCTTCCTGCTCAAGCACACCCCGCCGCCGGACATCGTCCGGGCGATCCGGCAGGTGGCGGCCGGGGAGCCGATGCTGTCGCCGGCGGTGCTGCGCCGGATGATGGCCTACGTCGCCGAGGCCGCCGGGGTGGATCCGCGGCAGGCGCGGGCGCGGGCGCTGCTGGACCGGCTCAGCGACGGCGAGCGGGCGGTGGCGCTGCTGGTCGGGCAGGGCAAGACCAACGGCGAGATCGGCCGGGAGCTGTCGCTGAGCGTGGCGACGGTCAAGGCGTACGTGTCGCGGCTGCTGACCAAGCTGGACCTCAACAACCGCGTGCAGATCGCCCTGCTGGTCCACGACGCCGGCCTGGCCGACCCGTCCTAGCGGAAGGCCGGGCCACCAAGGTCGGGAGCGCGCCGACTTCGGTCGCGGCCGTCTCGACCTTCGGCCGACGCGGCGGCCCGACCGCGCCGGGCAGCCTGGACCGCATGATCGAAGTCGAGGGTCTGACCAAGCGGTACGGGGACGTGACCGCGGTCGCGGACGTGTCGTTCACGTGCGCGCCGGGCACCGTCACCGGGTTCCTCGGCCCGAACGGGGCCGGCAAGTCCACCACCATGCGCATGATCTGCGGGCTGACGCCGCCGACGGAGGGGTCGGCGACCGTCAAGGGCGTCCCGTACCGGCGCATCGCCAACCCCGGGCGGCACGTGGGCGTGCTGCTGGACGCCAGTGCGCAGCACTCGGGCCGCACCGGCCGCGAGACGCTGCGGCTCACCGCGCAGATCCTGGGCGTGGACCCGGCGCGGGCGGACCGGATGCTGGAGGTGGTCGGGCTGCCGGCCAAGGCGGCGCGGCGCCGGGTGGGCGGCTACTCGCTGGGCATGCGCCAGCGGCTGGGCATCGCGCAGGCGCTGATGGGCGATCCGAGCGTGCTGATCCTGGACGAGCCGGCCAACGGCCTGGACCCCGAGGGCATCTACTGGATGCGCACGCTGCTGCGCGACTTCGCCGAGCGCGGCGGCACCGTCCTGCTGTCGTCGCACCTGCTGCGGGAGGTCGAGGCGGTGGCCGACCGGTTCGTGGTGATCGCCGGCGGGCGGATCGCGGCGCAGGGCGGCAAGGAGGAGCTGCTGTCGCGGCACGGCGGCACCCGGGTCCGCGGGGAGGACCCGGCCGCCCTGGGCGCGGCGCTGACCGGCGCGGGGCTGTCGTTCCGGACCGCCGATGACGGCGCGTTCCTGGTGGACGCCGACGCCGCCGCGGTGGGCCGGGCCGCCGCCCGCGCCGGCGTCGTGCTGCTGGAGCTCCGCCAGGCCGACGGGGGCGGGCTGGAGGAGCTGTTCCTGTCGCTCACCACCGCAACGGCGCCGTCCGCCCCGGCCGGCGCGACCGAAAAGACCGAGGAGGCCGTCCGATGACGACCGCCACCGCCCTGCCCGCAGTGGAGAGCGAGCCTCCCCGCCCGTCCCTGGCCCGGCTGACACTGGTCGAGCTGCGCAAGATGACCGACACCCGGTCGGGCCGCTGGCTGCTGGTCCTCATCGCGCTGACGGCCGTGGCGATGACGCCGGTGATGCTGTTGGCCGCGCCCGAGGAGGAGCGGACGCTGGCCGGTTTCTTCTCCGCGGCGCTGACGGGGGTGTCGTTGCTGCTGCCGGTGCTGGGCATCCTGTCGGTGACCCAGGAGTGGTCGCAGCGCACCACGCTGACCACGTTCGCGCTGGTCCCCGCGCGGCACCGGGTGGTGTCGGCCAAGCTGGCGGCCGGGTCGCTGCTCGGCGCGGTGTTCGTCGCGACCGCGCTGGCCGTGGCGGCGGTGGGCCGCGGCCTGGCCGAGGTGCTGGGCCGGTCGGACGGGGCGTGGACGATCGCGCCGTCGCGGGTGGCCACGACGGTGCTGTTCGCGGTGATCGCGGTGTTCTCCGGGGCGGCGTTCGGGATGCTGTTCATGAACTCGCCGCTGGCGATCGTGCTGTACTTCGCGCTGCCGACCGCCTGGTCGGTGCTCACCGAGACGGTCACCGCGCTCAAGGACGCGGCGGGCTGGCTGGACACCAACCGCACCCTCAACCCCCTCCTGGAGGAGGGGGTCACCTGGGAGGAGTGGGCGCGGGCCGGCACGTCGCTGGTGGTGTGGCTGCTCATTCCTCTGCTCGCGGGCCTGGTCCGGTTGATGCGGCGCGAGGTGAAGTAGGGGCCTCGGCGCCGGGGGGCCGGCGCGCCGCCAGCGGCATCGCACGAGGATCGCGGCGGCGGTCAGGCCGAGCGGCGGGTTGATGAAGAACGCCCAGCGCCAGGAGGCGTGGTCGGTGAGGGCGCCGCCGACCAGCGGCCCGGCCAGGCTGGCCACGGCGAAGTTCAGCGCCGACCAGCCCTGGTACCGGGCCCGCGAGCGTGCCGCGCTCTCACCTCGCTCACGGGTGTCTGGCAGCTAGAACGGGGCGCGATGCTTACCCACGTACCGGGGGCGGCGGTAGTCCGCGATCACTCAACCGTCTCAAGCGCCACCTTGCCGTGGCCACCCGCTACGACAAGCTCGCCGTCCGCTACCAGGCCACCCTGGAGATCACCGCCATCAACGAATGGCACCACCTACTTCAAAACACGCGCTAGGCGAAGGGGGCCGGGGCCGCGCGCAGCCCGCCCCGGCGCGCCGCGCTCGTGCGGGCCCAGCCGACCAGCCGCGCCGCCGCGTGGGCGGACTCGACCGGCTGCAGCCGCGGATGCAGGATGCGCACGACCTCCAGATCCCGTCTGCGCAGCAGGCGCAGGCGGACGGCGCCGCCCAGCCCCTCCACCGGCAGATCGGGCACGTGCGCGCCCTCGTCCGGCCAGGCGGGACGGCCGTTGTCCGGGCCGGGCCCCTGCCGCAGGCCCTGTCCCGGCACGGATGCGTCCCCGGCGGCGGACACCGCCTCCGTCATCCGACGCGGGAACAGGACGTCCAGTTCGCCGATGCGCTCCGGCTCGCTGTAGTAGTCGGCGCGGTCGCGGAAGGCGCGGACCGGCTGGGTGTGCCGGAAGCGGGCGCCGCCCCGCAGCCAGGGGTACATGCGGCCCCGCAGGGCCTCGTCGAGCGCGTGCCGCAGGCCGTCCTCGGAGTCCTCGTCGCAGGCGCTGCCGATGGCGTACACCGGCGAGCGGCGGTGCCGCGTCAGCGCCACCCACAGCGGCACGCCCAGTCGGGTGGCGCCGGTGAAGAACTCGGTGCGCCATCCGGCCGCCTCGTCGGCCGCCCGGTCGCCGCGCCACCAGGCCGGCTCGCGGGCCGGGCGCAGCGGGGTGCCGGTGAACCAGGCCAGGCGCAGGGCGTCCCGCTCGTACAGCTCGCGCACCGCGTGCGCGGTCGCCACCGCCCGGCCGGGGCCGGCCGCGGTGCCGTCGGTGGTCGGCTCGCACCACTGCGGCACGCCGGGCTCGCGGCCCGGCCGCGCCGTGCACAGCGCGACCGGCAGGTACACCGGACGGCCGGTGACCAGGTCGTCGGCCAGCGTCCAGTCGACCGGGGCGTCCGGGTCGTAGCGCGGGAACGGCCAGGCCGCCGGGTCCAGCGGCTCGCCCAGGTAGGACCGCACGTCGAACACGTCGAGGCCGCCGGCGCGCAACTCGTTCTCGCTGACCTTCTCGGCGGCCCGCGGCGGATCGTAGGCGCACAGCGCGATCCGCTCCACCAGCTCGCCGGTGAACCGCTCGGCCACCGCGGCCGCGTCGCTGTCGCACACCGCGGCCTCGATCGGCCGCCGGCCGCGGGCGGTCAGCTCGGCCATGACCAGATGGCGGCCCAGCAGCATGTCCGGCGCCTGGTAGCAGCGCACGGTCACCCCGGCGCGCAGCAGGTCGGCGCGCCGTTCCAGGGCCGCGGCGACCCGGTCGGACAGGTCCGCGGCCGCCTGCGGGGCGGTGAACACCGACACGCGCAGGGTGTTCACGCGTCCCGCCCGTCGATCGAGGTGACCGGACGCCGGACGGGGACATCGGGTTCGGACATCAGGGCTCCTGTAGGCGGCGTAGTGATCGGGACGCGGTCGGCCCACACGGCCAGGGGATGGCGTTCGGCGGCCGACAGCCACAGCCCGCCGTCGGGCAGCCGGTCGCGCAGCTCGTCCGGAACGTGCCGCAGGTGGCGCACGACGCCGCGCGGCCCGGCGTCGACCGTGAGCCGTGCGGTGACCGAGTCGGGCGCGGCGGCGCGGCCGAGCAGCAGCAGCCGGGGGGTGACGCGGCCGCACGCGCAGGGCCCGGCGGCGTCCAGCAGGACGCCGACGTCGCCGACGACGCAGCGGACGAACGGCATCGCGGTGTTCAGCAGGTCGGTGAGGGCCAGCAGGCCGGCGGTGCCGGTCGGCACGGGGCGCCGGGTCACCGGGTGCAGCACCTCGACGTGCACGGCGTCGGCGTTGACGTGCATCGCCCGGCAGTCGGGGTAGCGGACGGCGACCGGCGCGGTCATTTCCGCCACGGTGTACAGCTCGGCGGGCGCCTCCGGCGGGCCGCCGTGGTCGATGCCCAGCAGGGCGCGCGTCGGCCGGGGCAGCTCCCACGCCGACGCGAGCGCCGCGTCGGCGCCCGCCGCGCGCAGCGCCGCGCACACCGCCGGGGTCCCGACGAGCAGGTCGCCCGGCCGTCCGCCCGCCGCCAGCTCCGCCTCGGCCTCGCGCAGCCCCAGCCGCCGGCGCCGGATCCGCGGATCGTACAGGCAGGGCCCCGAGGCGGGCGGCTCGCGCCACGGCACGACGGCGGTGCAGGTGAACGACGGCGGCAGGCCGAGGGCGTCGAACAGGCGGCGGTCGATGGCGGCGCGTTCGGCCGCGGCTGCGCGCGGGCGGGCGATGACGGCGGCGTCCGCGGCGCCGGGACGCCTGCGGCCGCGGCCGAGAAGGGGGACCTCGTCCAATGCCGCCCACGGGGAATGGCCCGCCGCGTCTTCGGCGCCCTGGCGCAGGATGCCGGCGCTTTTCCGGTACGCGCGTGTACCCGCGGCCGCCGAAAGGACCGCGCGCAGCCTCCGCTCCCGCACTTTGCGCAGCAGTTCCGCGTCGCGTTCCGCCGTCGCGGCGCACCGTATTCGGCTTTCGGTTCCGGCGTCCGATCCGCCGTCGGATCCGCGCCGCGGCCGGACCGGCGGCCGGCCGTCCGTTCTCACGCCGGCCCGATTCCGTGCGCCTCCGCACGCCTGCGGCGGGGCCGGCCGCCGGGCTCGGCGGGGTGCGCGGTCCGGGTGTGCGCCGTCGCGTCCGTCCAGGTCATCTGCGGCCATCCCTGATACCGGTGCACTCCATGTCGCAGAGATTGTCTTGATCTGACAGCACCAGTCAACAGGCAATGGAGAACGGGTGCGAAACCGCCCGAAGACCGAAACAAAATAACGACGCATCCCAATGCCGCCACCTGCCGCGTCGGCTTCGACCCCATGATCCAAATCCCGGCGGCGAATGGCGGATTGACCGAATCTTTGCCGACGCCCCGGGGCTGCCGGGGGCCGGGGCGGCGTCCCGGACGGGACGAACCCGGGCGAAACCGCCAGCTCACTCCGCCGTAGCGGCCGTGTAACAGGCGTCGGCCACCCTGGGGGGCGGCCCCGCTCCCCGACTGCGGAAAGGATCGTTCCAATGCCGCTGCTGCGCATCCGCACCGAGATCGAGGACAGGCCCGGCCGCCTGGCCCTGCTGACCGCCGCGCTGGCCCGCCGCGGCGCCAACATCCTCGGACTGTCGGTGCAGGTGGACACCCGCGGCGTGGTGGACGAGTTCGTGGTCAGCGTCCCCGGCGGAGCGGACGCCGCGCCGGAGCGGGCGCTGGCCGAGGCGCTCGGCGCGGCGGGCGGGGCGCGCACCACGGTGGTCCCGGCGCGCCCGCACGAACTGGTGGACGAGCCGACCCGGGCGCTGGCGCTGGCGGCGCGGCTGCGCGCCGAGCCGCGGGCGCTGCCGGAGGTGCTGGCCGAGCTGCTGCGCGCCCACGAGGCGTCCTGGACCACCGGCCCCGCCGCCGACGACGGGGCGCCCGACGTGCTGACCGTGCCGATCGGCGAGCGCCGCGCCGTGCGGCTGCGCCGGTTCGGCCTGCCGTTCACCGCCACCGAGGCGGCCCGCGCGGACGCGCTGGTGCGGGCGGCGCTGCCCGCGCCGTCCCCGCAGCCGGCGTCCCGCACCGTGGCGCTGCGCGACGGGACGCGGGTGGTCGTGCGGCCCATCCGGCCCGCGGACGCCGACGCCGTCCGCGACCTGCACGAGCGGTGCTCGCTGGAGTCGCGCCGCATGCGCTACTTCAGCGCCAAGCCCGCCCCTCCCCCGCGCGCGATCGAGTCGTTCAGCGACCCCGCGCACGGCCTGACACTGGTCGCCGAGGGGCCCGACGGGTCGCTGCTGGCGCTGGCGCACCTGATCCACGTGCTGGACCCGGGCGTGGCCGAGCTGGCGTTCCTGGTGGAGGACGCCTGGCAGGGCCGCGGGCTCGGCCGGGCGCTGACCGAGCTGCTGGTCGTGCTGGGCCGCGAGCGCGGGCTGGTGGAGCTGCGGGCGACCACGCTGACCGAGAACCGGCGCACGCTGGCGCTGCTGGCCTCGCTGGGCGGCCGGATCCGGCGCACCGGCGAACCCGGCGTCGCCGAGGTGCGGCTGCGCCTGGACGGCCGCGGCGCCGCCCCGTCCGCCCCCGCGGCCGGCGGCCCGCTCGCCCGCCAGGGGGCGTAGCGGCCGCCCGGCCCGCCGCCGCGCCGCCCCCGCCCTGCCGGGCTGGCAGGATGGCCGGGTGAGCGGCATCTACGACGAACCACGGGTGTACGAGCTGGCGTGCGGGTTCCGGGACGTGCCCGCCGAGGTGGACGCGCTGCTGGCCTGGTGCGCGCGGCACCGCCGCGGCGGACCGGTCCGCACCGTGCTGGAGCTGGCCGCCGGGCCCGCCGAGCACGCCCGCGAGTTCGCCCGGCGCGGCGTCGCGGCCACCGCCCTGGACGTCAACCCGGCGATGTGCGCCTACGCCGAGCAGGCCGCCGAGCGCGAGGGCGTCGCCCTGCGCGTCGTGCGGGACGACATGACCTCCTTCGCGCTCGGCCGCCGGTTCGACCTTGTGGTGACCATGCTGGACTCCACGTCGCACCTGATGACGCTGGACGCGTTCACCGCCCACCTGGACCGGGCCGCCGCCCATCTGGCCGACGGCGGCCTGTACATCGTGGAGATGTCGCACCCGCGCGACCGGCTGTCCGACGAGCCGAGCGTCAGCACCGGGTGGACGGTGGAACGCGACGGCGTGCACGTCACGGTCCGGTGGGGCGAGCCCACCGACCGCCTCGACCCGGTCACCCAGATCTGCGACGACCACGTCACGGTCACCGTCGCCGAGGACGGCGCGACCCGGGTGGTCCGCGACGTGGTGCCGTACCGGTTCTGGTCGGCGACCGCGGTGGAGGCCGCCGTGCGCCTGTCCGGCGCGCTGCGGATCGCGGCCCGCTACGGCGACTTCGGCGACGTGCCCGTCACCGACCCGCAGGCGTGGCGGATGATCCTGGTGCTCGCCCGCCCCGCCGCGGACGCCGGTCAGGGCGCGGGCGCCCAGCCCGGCATCGGGTAGCCGGCCATGAGCTCGCGGACCTCCCCGGCGACGCGGTCCAGCGCCGTCTCGTCCTGCTTGGCCACGGCCTGGACGACCTCGTCGATCCAGGCGGCGATCCGCGGCATCTCCTGCGGGGTGAGGCCGCGCGTGGTGATCGCCGCGGTGCCCAGCCGCAGGCCGGACGGGTCGAACGGCTTGCGCGGGTCGAACGGCACGGTGTTGTAGTTCAGCTCGATGCCCGCCCGGTCCAGGGCCTGCGCGGCGGGCTTGCCGGGCACGCCCCGGCCGGTCAGGTCGATCAGGATCAGGTGGTTGTCGGTGCCGCCGGACACCAGGTCGAAGCCGCGCTCGGCGAGCGCGGCGGCCAGGGCCCGGGCGTTGGCGACGACCCGGTGCGCGTAGTCGGCGAACTCCGGCCGGGCCGCCTCCTCCAGCGCCACCGCGATGGCCGCGGTGGTGTGGTTGTGCGGCCCGCCCTGCAGGCCGGGGAAGACGGCCTTGTCGACGGCCTTGGCGTGCTCCGCCGTCGTCATGACCATGGCGCCGCGCGGGCCGCGCAGCGTCTTGTGCGTGGTGGTGGAGATGACGTCGGCGTGGCCGACCGGCGACGGGTGCGCGCCGCCCGCGATCAGCCCCGCGATGTGCGCGATGTCGGCGGCCAGCACCGCGCCGACCTCCCGGGCGATCTCGGCGAACGCCGCGAAGTCGATGGTGCGCGGGATGGCGGTGCCGCCGCACCAGATCAGCTTGGGCCGCTCGCGGCGGGCCAGGTCGCGGACCTCGTCCATGTCGATGCGGCCGGTGTCGGCGCGCACCCCGTAGCGGACGGGCCGGAACCACTTGCCGGTCGCCGACACCGACCAGCCGTGCGTCAGGTGGCCGCCCATCGGCAGCGACATGCCCATGACGGTGTCGCCGGGCTCCAGGAAGGCCATGTAGACGGCGAGGTTGGCGGGCGACCCCGAGTACGGCTGCACGTTGGCGTGCTCGACGCCGAAGACGCGCTTGGCCCGCTCGATGGCCAGCAGCTCGATCGGGTCGATGTTCTGCTGGCCCTCGTAGTAGCGGCGGCCGGCGTACCCCTCGGAGTACTTGTTGGTCAGGACGCTGCCCGTGGCCTCCAGGACGGCGGGCGACACGTAGTTCTCCGAGGCGATCAGCCGGATCTTCTCGTACTGGCGGCGCGCCTCGGCCTCCACGAGGTCGGCGACGGCCGGGTCCTGGTCTCGCAGTCGGGCGATGGCCGGATCGTGCATGACATCCTCCGCGCTGTTCCAACGCCGGAGGCGCGGTGCGGGCACCCCCGGCTGACGGGGGCCCGTACACCCAGGCGCGCGGTGTGCGGACTCTGTACGCTCCCCGGTGGTCGACTCCACCTTGACTGCGCCAGTCGCGTGCGTCCCATCGTAGTCGGCGCCGTCGGCGCCGCCGGCGCCGCCGGCGGCGGCGCCCCGGCGTCGCCGCAGGTGGCCGGGGTCACGCCGGCGGCAGGGCGGTGCCGATGACGCGGGGGGCGACCACCGACAGCCGGGCCTGGCGCGGGAACACCAGCCTGCGGCAGCTTTCGATGCGGTATCCGGCGCGCCGCAGCTCCGCCACCGTGTCGCGGTTGGCGTGGCAGCCGCCCATCAGCCGCGACCACACCGGGTCGACCAGGTCCTGGCGGCGCCCCCAGCCGCCGTCGGCGCGCACGTGCTCGTAGAAGCGCAGCCGCCCGCCCGGCCGCAGCACCCGGCGGAACTCCGCCAGCGCGGCGGCGGGGACGGACACCGAGCACAGCACCCCGGACACCACGATCGCGTCGGCGCGGGCGTCGCCGAGCGGGATCCGCTCGGCGGTGCCGTCGGTCACCCGGACCTCGACCGGTGCGGAGCGCGCCGCCTCGGCCGCCTTGCCCCGCAGGTAGGGCTGCGGTTCGACGGCGAGCACCTCGGTGACGCCCCGGGGGTAGTGCGGGAAGTTCAGCCCGTTGCCGGGCCCCACCTCCACGATCCGGCCGGTCAGCCCGGCCAGCAGTTCGCGGCGCAGCTCGGCGTGGCCGCGCGCCTCGGCCCGTCCCGCCACCAGATCGAAGAACCGGGCGAAGATCGCATTGCTCATGGCCCCGATCGTCGCTCATGTGCCGTTCCGGTGGAACCCTCCGGCGGCCGGGCGGGCGCGGGCATGCGAACGGCCCGGCGCCCCTTCTCGGGACCCGGGCCGTGGGACGGTCACGGGGGCGCGGCCGTGCGGTCAGCTGCGTCCCGCGGACTCCATGGCGGCCTTGACGGCGGCGCGCTTCTCGCGGAGCTTGGCGAGGGCCTCCTCCAGGATCGCCTCGCCGTCGGCGTCGCTGCGCCGCTCCTTCACGTAGGCCAGGTGCGTCTTGTAGGGCTCGGTCTTCGGCGGGGCCGGGGGGTTGTCGCGATCCTGCCCCGCGGGGAACCCGCAGCGGGGGCAGTCCCACGTTTCGGGAATGGCGACGTCCGTCGCGAAGCTGGGGCGCACCTCGTGCCGGTTGGCGCAGTAGAAGGTGACCCACACGCGGGGGGCCGCCTCCCCGCGCTCGGCCTCTCCCATCGGACCGGCCCCAACCCGGCTGCCCCGAATCGCGTTGCCACTAGCCACGGACTAACTCCTCGCTTGATCTGCCGCTCGCTGGAATGCCGCCGCATGCCGCGCCCTCCGGGACGGGCGCGGCACGGTGGCGCGACGGCCGGTGTCTCGGGTCCGGGGACCGCTCAGCCGGCGCCCTTGCTCTTGAACAGCAGTCCGAGCACGATGATCGAGGCGAACCAGATCACCCCGACGCCGATCGTCAGCCGGTCGAGATTGCGCTCGACCACCGACGATCCGCCCAGCGACGAGCTGATGCCGCCGCCGAACATGTCGGACAGGCCCCCGCCCTTGCCCTTGTGCATCAGGACGAGGATCACCATCAGCACGCTGGTGATGGCGAGCACGACGGACGTTGCGATGATCACGTTTCAGCGCCTTCTCTGGCCGCCCCGCCGTACGGGGCGTGTTCTCGAACGATTACACGGACTGGACATGGTACGAGCCGAGCGGTTTACCCGTCACGTACGAAGGGTACGACGGATCACCGGCTGGTTCGGCGAGAATCCGCATGTCGTTGCCGAATCGATCCGCAATCGAGGCGGTTCTCAGGCGGGCAGGTCCCGGTACCGGCAGATTTTGACGAACTCGCCGGCGTCCAGGCTGGCACCGCCCACCAGCGCGCCGTCCACGTCCCGCTCCTTCATGAGCTTGGCGACGTTGCCGCTCTTGACCGACCCGCCGTACAGCACGCGGACCTGATCGGCCACGTCGCCGTCGTACAGCTCGGCGAGGCGGCCGCGGATCGCGCCGCACACCTCCTGCGCGTCCTGCGGGGTGGCGACCTCTCCGGTGCCGATCGCCCACACAGGCTCGTAGGCGATGACGACCGACCGGGCCTGCTCGGCGGGGATCTTCTCCAGCGCGCCGTCCACCTGGGCGAGCGTGTACGCCACGTGCTCGCCGGCCTTGCGCACCTCCAGCCCCTCCCCGACGCACACGATCGGGGTGACCTGGTTGGCGAAGGCGGCCTTGACCTTGGCGTTCACCAGCGCGTCGTCCTCGTTGTGGTACTGGCGGCGCTCGGAGTGCCCCACGACGGCGTAGGAGCAGCCGAGAGCGGCCAGCATGGCGCCGGAGACCTCGCCGGTGTAGGCGCCGGAGGCGTGCGGCGAGACGTCCTGCGCGCCGTAGCGCAGCCCCAGCTTGTCCATCTCGACGCTGCTCTGCACCGAGCGCAGCGCGGTGAACGGCGGCAGCACCACCACCTCGACGGCCTCGTAGTCGGGCTCCTTGAGGGTGAAGCCGAGCTGCTGCACCAGCTTGATGGCCTCCAGGTGGGTGTTGTTCATCTTCCAGTTGCCGGCCATCAGCGGCTTGCGGGAAGGGGTCGCGGCCATCGTGTCAGTCCTCCAGAGCGTTCAGGCCGGGCAGCGTCTTGCCCTCCAGGTATTCCAGGCTGGCGCCGCCGCCGGTCGAGATGTGCGAGAAGGCGCTCTCGTCGAAGCCGAGGCCGCGCACGGCAGCGGCCGAGTCGCCGCCGCCGACGACGGTGAACGCGCCGGAGTCGATCAGCCCCTGGGCGACGGCGCGGGTGCCGTGCGCGAACGGCTCCATCTCGAACACGCCCATCGGGCCGTTCCAGAACACCGTGGCCGCGCCCGCCAGCCGGGAGGCGAAGAGCTTGCCCGACTCCGGGCCGATGTCCAGGCCGAGCCGGTCGGCGGGGATGGCGTCGGCGGGCACCACCGAGTGCTCGGCGTCGGCGGCGAACGCGGTGGCGGCCACCACGTCCACCGGCAGCACGATCTCCACGCCGGCCTCCTCGGCGCGGCGCAGGTAGCCGCGGACGGTGTCGAGCTGGTCGCGCTCCAGCAGGCTCTTGCCGACCTCGTGGCCCTGGGCGGCCAGGAAGGTGAACACCATGCCGCCGCCGATGAGGATCCGGTCGGCCTTGCCGAGCAGGTTGTCGATGACGCCGAGCTTGTCGGAGACCTTGGAGCCGCCCAGCACCACCGCGTACGGGCGGGCGACGTCCTCGGTGAGCCGCTTGAGCACGTCGACCTCGGCGGCGATGAGCCCGCCGGCGGCGTGCGGCAGCCGCTGCGGCACGTCGTAGACGCTGGCGTGCCTGCGGTGCACGGCGCCGAACCCGTCGCCGACGTACAGCTCGGCGAGGGCGGCGAGCCGGTCGGCGAACGCGCCGCGCTCGGCGTCGTCCTTGCTGGTCTCGCCGGGCTCGAAGCGCAGGTTCTCCAGCAACGCCACCTCGCCGTCGGCCAGGCCCTCGGCGGTGGCGCGGGCCGAGTCGCCGACGACGTCGGAGGCGAACCGCACGTCGGTGCCGAGCAGCTCGCCGAGCCTGGCGGCGACGGGGGCGAGGGAGAACTCGGGCTTCACCTCGCCCTTGGGGCGGCCCAGGTGGGCGCAGACGACGACCCGGGCGCCCCGGTCGCGCAGCGCCCTGATGGTCGGCACGCTCGCCCGGATCCGCCCGTCGTCGGTTATCTTCCCGTCGGCCAGCGGCACGTTCAGGTCCGAGCGGACGAGCACCCGCCGCCCGGCGACATCGAGATCGTCAATGGTGCGCATCGCAGTGGATGTCCCTTTCACAGGCGTCCGCCGCGCGCCCGGTGCCCTGACGGCGGCCGGGCGCGCGGCGGGAGGCGCGGTCGCGGGAGGAGGCGGTCAGAGCTGCCCGCCGACCAGCTTGACCAGGTCGACCAGCCGGTTGGAGTAGCCCCACTCGTTGTCGTACCAGCCGACGACCTTGATCTGGTCGTCGATCGCCTTGGTGAGCTTGGCGTCGAAGATGCAGGACGCGGGGTCGGTGACGATGTCGGCGGACACGATCGGGTCCTCGGTGTAGGTCAGCACGCCGCGCAGCGGGCCCTCGGCGGCGGCCTTGAGCGCCGCGTTGACCTCATCGACCGTGGCCTCGCGGGCCAGCTTGACGGTCAGGTCGGTGGCCGAGCCGGTGGGGATCGGCACGCGCAGCGCGTACCCGTCCAGCTTGCCCTTCAGCTCCGGCAGCACCAGGCCGATGGCCTTGGCGGCGCCGGTGGAGGTCGGGACGATGTTGAGCGCGGCGGCGCGGGCGCGGCGCAGGTCCTTGTGCGGGCCGTCCTGCAGGTTCTGGTCCTGCGTGTAGGCGTGGATGGTGGTCATCAGGCCGCGCTCGATGCCGAAGGTGTCGTGCAGGACCTTGGCCATCGGCGCCAGGCAGTTGGTGGTGCAGGACGCGTTGGAGATGATGGTGTGGTTCGCGGGGTCGTAGTCGCCGTCGTTGACGCCCATCACGATGGTGACGTCCTCGTTCTTGGCGGGCGCCGAGATGATGACCTTCTTGGCGCCGTTGTCGGCGTGCACCTTGGCCTTGGTGGCGTCGGTGAACAGGCCGGTGGACTCGACCACCACGTCGGCGCCGAGGTCGCCCCACTTGAGGTTGTTCGGGTCGCGCTCGGCGAACGCCTTGATGGTGCGGCCGCCGACGGCGATCTCGTCCGCGGTGGCCTTCACCTCCTCGCCGAGCCGGCCGAGGATGCTGTCGTACTTCAGCAGGTGGGCGAGGGTGGCGTTGTCGGTCAGGTCGTTCACCGCCACGACCTCGATGTCGGCCCCGCTCGCCAGCACGGCGCGGAAGAAGTTGCGGCCGATCCGGCCGAACCCGTTGATGCCTACTCGGATGGTCACGGAACCGCTCTCCTCGTACCTCGTGGACGCGCCCGGGCGTCGGTCCGGGCCGCTGATCTTCCTGGGTCCGGGGTGCTCCCCCACCTGCCGACCCTATCGAATGAGGGGGCCGCGGCCCGACACCGGCGGGCGTGAAACGGAGGTGGCCGCGCCTCCCCCGCCCGGGTGACGCGCCCGCCGGCGCGGCCGGGGTGACATGTGCAGAGCGCGGGCGGGGCGCGGGGCGGCTCAGGCCCGGATGGGGACCTCGACGTCGGGCAGATCGGACGGTTCGGGCTCGCGCCAGGCGCCGGACAGCAGCACCCCCAGGGTGAGCAGGTTCCAGCTCTGCCCCGGGCGGCGCGGCGGCACCTCGGCCAGGCGCCGTTCGACCGCGGCGCGGTCCAGGATGGAGAACAGCTCCGCAGGCCCGTCCAGGATGTACTCGCGGAAGACGTCGGCCAGTTCGGGCCCGTAGGACTTGCGCCAGTTGAACCCGGCGGCGCCCGTGCCGGGCGGGGTGGCGCGGCGCCGCCAGGCGGGCCACTCGCGCAGCGAACGCGGCCGGTCGCGTTCGAACCTCCAGCGTTTGCCCTCGAACGGAACGTCCCGCAGCTGCGGGGCGAACGCCTCCATCACCAGCGCCACCGGCTCCTCGCTCAGCCGCCACTCCACCGGCAGCGCCAGCGCCGCCCGCACCACCCGGTTGTCCAGGAACGGGTGGTAGTACGCCCAGTTCATCAGCGTCGCGGTGTGCGAGCCCGCCAGCCAGCGCCCGGTCTTGTAGAACATGTGCAGCTTGTCGAGCACGTCCAGGCCGTCGCGCTCGTAACGGGCGCACCACTCGTCGTAGTAGCGCCGGGCGTAGGCGTTGGCGTCGGCGTTGAGGAACTCCTCCTGCGCCAGGAAGATCGTCTTGAGCCGGGCGCGGACCCCCTCGGGGCTCAGGTCGCGCTGGTCGGTGAGGAAGCCGCCGCGCAGCCGCTCCCCGCCCGAGCCGGAGGTGCGCGGCTCGGGGTCGTAGGGCGCCCACCCGTTGACGCCCTCGTAGGCGGAGTTCATGCCCTCGCACATGCGCACGAGCGCGTGGGCGCGGCGCAGCGGGTGCCGCACGACGACCGCGCCCGACCGCTGCTTGTCGATCGTCACCTCGCATTCGGCGCCCAGGGCTGCGGCGACCCGCTGCGCCAGCACCACGTCGGGGCTGTCGGCCAGGCCGTGGGTGGCGCCGAAGAACGGCACCCCGGCGGCGTGGCAGGCGGCGGCGATCAGGCGGCTGTCGCGGCCGCCGGACAGCGCGATCCGCACCGGCCGGTCGTGCCGCCGGAACGGCTCGACGGCGGCCAGCAGCGCCTCGGCCAGCGGCCTGACGCGCTCGCGGGCCTCGCGGCGGCCGCGCGGCATCGGCCCCTGCTCGGGCAGCGGGCGCGGCACCACGTCGAGCGGGCCGCCGAACGGGGCGACCAGCGTGGCCGCGTTCGGCAGCGCCGTCACCCCCTCGAACGGCGTCTCGTCGGAGGCGAAGAACCCGTGCCGCACCAGCGCCTGCAGGCCCATGACCGCGTAGACGGGCGCCGGGCGGCTCAGCCCGGTCGCCGCGGAGCGGGCCGCCAGGTGCGCCAGCAGCGCCCGCGAGGCGGCGAGCCGCAGCCCGCCGGCCTCGGCGTGGTAGACGGGGCAGGCCCGGGTGATGGACGTGGCGGCCTGCAGCCCGTCCGGGCCGAGCCGGAACACCGAGAAGCAGCCGCCGCGGTCGTCCACGCGGTCGTCCAGCCGGTCGGCGGCCAGCAGCAGGTCGGCGTCGCCCTTGCCGCCCAGGTAGCCGCAGTAGCCCAGGGCCCGGTCCCCGGAGGTGAGGATCGGGTCGGGGAAGGGCGCCTCGGGCGGTTCGTTCGACCAGGCCAGCAGTGCGGCGCCGCCGTCCGGCGACAGCCACTCGGCGGTGCGCCAGCGGTCCGGCGGGACGGGCACCGCCTCGGCGATCGAGCGGCGGGCGGCGGTGAGGACGGCCGGGTCGATCCGGTCTCCGGGACGCCGTACGGCGACGGCCAGGTACGCACGCATGCGCGGCACCCAACCACCGCCCGGCGAACGGCCCGTGAACACCGGGGGACGGGCCGCCGACGTGCGTCCGGCGGCACCGCCCGGTGGCCGGGTCCGGTCAGGGGGCGAGCATGTCGGCGGTGAGGTTGGCCTCGGTGCCGGGGATGCCGAGGTCCTGGGCGCGCTTGTCGGCCATCGCCAGCAGCCGGCGGATCCGCCCGGCGATGGCGTCCTTGGTCAGCGGCGGGTCGGCGAGCTGGCCGAGCTCCTCCAGCGACGCCTGCTTGTGCTCCAGCCGCAGCTTGCCCGCGTTCACCAGATGCTCGGGCGCGTCGTCGCCGAGGATCTCCAGCGCCCGCGCCACCCGGGCGCCGGCGGCGACCGCGGCGCGCGCCGAGCGGCGCAGGTTGGCGTCGTCGAAGTTGGCCAGCCGGTTGGCGGTGGCCCGCACCTCGCGGCGCATCCGCCGCTCCTCCCAGGCCAGCACGCTGTCGTGCGCGCCCAGCCGGGTGAGCAGCGCGCTGATCGCGTCGCCGTCGCGCACCACCACCCGGTCGACGCCGCGCACTTCGCGGGCCTTGGCGTGGATCTTCAGCCGGCGGGCGGCGCCGACCAGGGCCAGCGCGGCCTCCGGCCCGGGGCAGGTCACCTCCAGCGACATCGACCGGCCGGGCTCGGTGAGCGAGCCGTGCGCCAGGAACGCCCCCCGCCAGGCCGACTCGGCGTCGCAGGCCGCGCCCGCGACCACGTGCCGGGGCAGGCCCCGCACCGGGCGCCCGTTGTTGTCGATCAGTCCGGTCTGGCGGGCCAGCGACTCGCCGTCGCGGAACACCCGGACCACGTACCGGTTGCCCTTGCGCAGCCCGCTCGGCGCGAGCACCACCACGTCGGAGGTGTGCCCGAAGACCTCGGCGATGTCCTTGCGCAGCCGCCGCGCGGCCGCGCCGGTGTCGATCTCGGCCTCGATCACGATCCGCCCGCTGACCAGGTGCAGGCCGCCGGCGAAGCGCAGCAGCGTCGACACCTCCGCCTTGCGGCAGCACGGCTTCATGATCGACAGCCTGCTCAGCTCGTCCTTCACCACGCCGGTCATCGCCATAGATGAACCCTCCCCCTTGTGAACTCCCAGCAGTGTGGCCGATGTCGGCCCGGCCGGGCCTCACTCACGGAAAATCTTCACGAAGGCTTGGGCCAGCCGGGCGGGATCGTGACGCGGCGACCCGTCATCGGCGGCGACATCGGCCAGCAGCAGCCGCCCGCCCAGGTCCTGGACGGCCTTGTCCAGGGCGGCCGGGTCGTCCACCACGCCGCGGTCGGCGACGACCACGTCCACGCGCAGGTCGGGCGCGTGGTCCTGCAACACCTCCAGGTGGGTCTGCGGCGAGAAGTCGTCGGTCTCGCCGGGCTGCGGGGCCAGGTTGAGGGCGACGACCCGCCGGGCCTTGGTCTCGGTCAGGGCGCGCGCCAGCTCGGGCACCTTCAGGTGCGGCAGCACGCTGGTGAACCACGAGCCGGGGCCGAACACGACCCAGTCGGCCTCCTCCACGGCGCGCACCGCGTCCGGGCACGCGGGCGGGTCGGGCGGCACCAGCGACACGCTGAGCACCTTGCCGGGGGTCTTGGCGCACGCCACCTGCCCCTTGACCTCGGTGATGGCGTCGGGCGCATCCGGGTCGGCGCCGCGCACCTGCGCGACGATGTCCAGCGGGACCGACGCCATCGGCAGCACCCGGCCGTGGGCGCCCAGCAGCCGCCCGACCCAGTCCAGCCCGGCGACGGTCGGGTCCTCGACGGGCGCGCCGGCGCCCGCGCCGGGGCCGGGGGCCGGGGCGGGTTCGAAGGTCCGCGCCACGACGGCGCCTCCTGCGGCGGGCACGGCGGCCCGCGTCAGCGCCTCGTCCGCCGACGCGCCGTCCGCGCCGCTCCTCGCGCCGCCGTCCGCGCCGCTCCTCGCGCCGCCGTTCGCGCCGCCGTTCGCGAGGGCCTGGGCGCCGAGCAGCTCCCACAGGGCGACGATCAGCAGGTTGCCGACGGCGTGCTCGTGCAGCGCGCCCTCGCTGCGGAACCGGTGCTGGACGACGTCGCGCCATGTGCGGCCCCAGTCGTCGTCGCCGCACAGCGCCGCCAGCGCCATGCGCAGGTCGCCGGGCGGCAGCACGCCCAGCTCGCGGCGCAGCCGTCCGCTGGAACCGCCGTCGTCGGCGACGGTGACGACCGCGCACAGCCGCCGGGTGACGCGCCGCAGCGCCGACAGGGAGGCGTACAAGCCGTGGCCGCCGCCGAGCGCGACGACCCGGGGTCCTGGGGGATTCACCGTCGCGCTCCCGGCCCGCCCGTCACTCACGGCCCAGGTCGCGGTGGGCGACCTGCACGTCGATGCCGTCGTCGCGCAGCCGCGCGGCCAGCTGCTCGGCCATCGCCACGCTGCGGTGCTTGCCTCCGGTGCACCCCACGGCCAGCGTCACGTAGTGCTTGCCCTCCCGCTCGTAGCCCTCGGCCAGCAGCCGCAGGACCTCGGTGTAGGCGTCCAGGAACTCCTTGGCGCCGCGCTGGCCCAGCACGTAGTCGCGCACCGCCGCGTCGCGGCCGGTCTTGGGCCGCAGCTCGGGCACCCAGTGCGGGTTGGGCAGGAAGCGGCAGTCGACGACCAGGTCGGCGTCCACGGGCAGGCCATACTTGTAGCCGAACGACACCACGGTCGCGCGCAGGCTGGACTCGCCGGTGTCGGGGCCGAAGAAGCCGACGATCTTGGCGCGCAGCTCGTGCACGTTGAGCCCGCTGGTGTCGATCACCAGGTCGGCCTCGGCGCGCACCTCGCGGACCAGCTCGCGCTCGCGGGCGATGCCGTCGACCAGGCGGCCGTCGTCCTGCAGCGGGTGCGGGCGGCGCACGCTTTCGAACCGGCGCACCAGGTCGGCGTCGCCGGCCTCCAGGAACACCACGCGGGGGTGCACGCCGCGCGCCTCCAACTCGGCGATGGCCGAGTGCAGGTCCTCGGTGAAGGCGCGGCTGCGCACGTCGACCACCATGGCGATGCGGGGCACCGCGTCCTTCACCCGGCCGCCCAGGTCGGCCATGGTCGCCAGCAGCGCCGGCGGCAGGTTGTCGACCACGAACCAGTCCAGGTCCTCCAGCGCCTTGGCGGCCGTGCTGCGGCCCGCCCCGGACATGCCGGTGATGATCACGATGTCCGGCACGTGTTTGTCGGTGCTCATGTCGGCCTCCCCCTGTGCTCGCCGCGCATGCCCGTGTCCGTACCCGCGGCGGCCGCCCCCGTGCGCCCGCCGCTCACCGGTGCTCCCCCTGGCCCGACCGCGTGCGCGCACCGCCGCCGGCGCCGTCCGGCCCGCCCGCCGCCTCGGACTCCGGCGCCGGCGCGTCGGAGGGCTCGGCCGGGCGGGGGCGGGGCGTGGAGGCGGTGCCGTGCAGCGCGGCGACGATGGCCTGGGCGCTGCGCAGCCCGATGCCCGGGACCTCGGCGACCTGCTCGGGCGTCGCCTCCTTCAGCCGCTTCACCGAGCCGAAGTGCTTGAGCAGCGCCGCGCGGCGGGCCGGGCCGAGGCCGGGCACCCCGTCCAGCTCGCTGGCCGTCATCGCCTTGGACCGCCGCTGCCGGTGGTAGTTGATCGCGAACCGGTGCGCCTCGTCGCGGACCCGCTGGATCAGGAACATGCCCTCGCTGTTGCGCGGCAGGATCACCGGGTCGGGTTCGCCGGGCAGCCAGATCTCCTCCAGCCGCTTGGCGATGCCGCACACCGCCACGTCGTCGACGCCCAGCTCGTCCAGGGCCCGCTGCGCCGCCGCCACCTGGGGCGGGCCGCCGTCCACCACGACCAGGTTGGGCGGGTAGGCGAACTTGCGGGGCTTGCCGGTCTCGGGGTCGATCGGCTGGTGCGCGCCCTCGGCGCCCTGGGCGTCCTGCGCGTTGTCGGGACGGGTGTCGCCGAGGGTGTCGAGCTCGCCGGTCTTCTCGCGCTCGGCCAGGTACCGCCGGAACCGGCGGGTGATCACCTCGTGGA
This sequence comes from Actinomadura sp. NBRC 104425, assembly GCF_030269545.1. Taxonomy (GTDB): domain Bacteria; phylum Actinomycetota; class Actinomycetes; order Streptosporangiales; family Streptosporangiaceae; genus Spirillospora; species Spirillospora keratinilytica. The sequence continues at coordinate 90,239 of NZ_BSTN01000013.1, forward strand.
TGGAGCGCACGTCGTCCTGGCCCTCGACGGCCTTGATGCTGAACCGGCGGTACTCGCTCTTGCGGGCCAGCCCGTCCTCGAACACCACCATGGAGGCGACCACGTTGGTGCCCTGCAGGTTGGACACGTCGTAGCACTCGATGCGCAGCGGCGCCTCGGCCAGCTCCAGGGCCTCCTGCAGCTCGCGCAGCGCCCGGCTGCGGGTGGTCAGGTCGCCGGCCCGGCGGGTCTTGTGCTGCTTGAGCGCCTCCACGGCGTTGCGTTCGACGGTGTCGAGCAGGGCCTTCTTGTCGCCGCGCCGCGGCACGCGCAGCCGCACCGGGCCGCCGCGCTGCTCGGCCAGCAGCTCGGTCATGGCGTCGGCGTCCGGGGGCAGCGCGGGCACGCAGACCTCGCGCGGCACCGCCTCGCTCTCGCTGTAGATCTGGGTGAGGAAGTGCTCGACCAGGTCGGCGGTGGTGACCGCCTCGACCTTGTCGACCACCCAGCCGCGCTGGCCGCGGATGCGGCCGCCGCGCACGTAGAACACCTGGACGGCGGCCTCCAGCTCGTCTTCGGCGAAGGCGATCATGTCGCAGTCGGTGCGGTCGCCGAGGACCACGGCCTGCTTCTCCAGCGCCCGCTCCAGGGCGCGGATGTCGTCGCGCAGCCGGGCGGCCCGCTCGTACTCCTGCTCGGCGGCGGCCGCGCGCATCTCGGCCTCCAGCCGCTTAGTGAACCGCGCGGTGTCGCCCGCCATGAAGTCGCAGAAGTCCTCGGCCAGCCGCCGGTGCTCCTCGGGGGTGACGCGGCCGACGCACGGCGCCGAGCACTTGCCGATGTAGCCGAGCAGGCAGGGCCGGTCGAGCCGGCGCTGCCGCTTGAAGACACCGGGGCGGCACGTGCGCACCGGGAACACCCGCAGCAGCTGGTCGACCGTCTCGCGGATCGCCCAGGCGTGGGAGTACGGCCCGAAGTAGCGCACCCCCTTGCGCTTGGCGCCGCGCATCACCATCACCCTCGGGAACTCCTCGTCCCGGGTGACGGCCAGGTAGGGGTAGGACTTGTCGTCGCGGTAGCGGACGTTGAAGCGCGGGTCGAACTCCTTGATCCAGGAGTACTCCAGCTGCAGCGCCTCGACCTCGGTGCCCACCACCGTCCAGTCGACGCGCGCCGCGGTCTGCAGCATCGTCTGGGTGCGCGGGTGCAGGCCGGCGAAGTCCGCGAAGTAGGAGTTCAGCCGGGAGCGCAGGTTCTTCGCCTTGCCCACGTACACGACCCGGTCGTGCTCGTCGCGGAACCGGTACACCCCCGGGGATTCGGGGATGGAGCCCGGTGCGGGTCGATAGGTCGCCGGATCTGCCACGCCAGAAAGCCTAGTAGCCCCTGCCGACACCCGCGGGCCGGCCGCGGGTCCGGGCGGGCGGCCCGCACCGGCGGCACCGGCCGCCGGGACCGCCCGCCCCGCCGCGCTTTCCTACGCCAGGGTGATCTGGCCGCCCTGGACGTTGATCTGCTTGGCGGTCAGGCCCTTGTCGGCCGGGCCGCTGACGACCGAGCCGTCGCTGATGTTGAACTTGCTGCCGTGGCAGGGGCAGTTGATGGTGCCGCCGGACACCGCGTCGACCGGGCAGCCGCGGTGCGGGCAGGTGACGTCGAACGCCTTGAACTGCCCCTGCTGCGGCTGGGTCACCACGACCTTCTGGGCCTTGAACACCTTGCCGCCGCCCACCGGGATCTCGCTCGCCTGGGCCAGTGCGGCACCGCCGCCCGCCGCCGAGCTCTGGCCGCCGGAGTCCTGCCCCCCGGAGGCGTCGCCGTCCGAGTCGTCGGACCCGCCGCACGCCGCGAGCACACCCGCGGCCCCCGCCAGGCCGACGCCGAACAGGACCCCGCGGCGGGAGCTGCCCTCTTCGGCCGGCCGCTCGCCGTTTCCGGTCCGCGGTGCGGGCTCCTGTGCCATGCCATGTCCTCTCGTATGTCGATACCGTCCGTTGTCACTTCTCACCAGGAGCACGTGCGCACTCCCCCGATGGTTCAAAACAGAACCAATTCTCCGGCACGGCCTGCGGGACGGCGGCACCGGGTCCGGGCGGGGCGCCGCGCTCGCGCGCCCGCCCGGCGCCCCGGTCAGTCGAGGAGTTTGGCCAGGAACTTGCCGGTGTGGCTGGCCTCGACCTTCGCCACGTCCTCGGGAGTGCCCGCGGCGACGACGGTACCGCCGCGCGAGCCGCCCTCGGGGCCCATGTCGATGATCCAGTCGGCCGTCTTGATGACGTCCAGGTTGTGCTCGATGACGATCACCGTGTTGCCCTTGTCGACCAGGCCGTTCAGCACGCCGAGCAGCCGCCGGATGTCCTCGAAGTGCAGGCCGGTGGTGGGCTCGTCCAGCACGTAGATGGTGCGGCCGGTGGAGCGGCGCTGCAACTCGGCGGCGAGCTTGACGCGCTGCGCCTCGCCGCCCGACAGGGTGGGGGCGGGCTGCCCGAGCCGCACATAGCCCAGGCCCACGTCGTTCAGGGTCTTCAGGTGCCGGTGGATCGCCGAGACCGGCTCGAAGAACTCGGTGGCCTCCTCGATCGGCATGTCCAGGACCTCGGCGATCGTCTTGCCCTTGTAGTGGACCTCCAGGGTCTCCCGGTTGTACCGGGCGCCGTGGCACACCTCGCAGGGCACGTAGACGTCCGGCAGGAAGTTCATCTCGATCTTGATGGTGCCGTCGCCGGAGCAGTTCTCGCAGCGGCCGCCCTTGACGTTGAAGGAGAACCGGCCCGGCTGGTAGCCGCGCACCTTGGCCTCGGTGGTCTGCGCGAACAGCTTGCGGATGTGGTCGAACACGCCGGTGTAGGTGGCCGGGTTGGAGCGCGGCGTGCGGCCGATCGGCGACTGGTCGACGTGCACCACCTTGTCGAGCTGCTCGATGCCGGTGACCCGGCGGTGCCGGCCGGGCACCGTCTTGGCGCCGTGCAGCTGCTTGGCCAGCGCGTTGTAGAGGATGTCGTTGACCAGCGTGGACTTGCCGGACCCGGACACGCCGGTGACGGCGGTGAACAGCCCGAGCGGGAACGCCACGTCCACGTTGCGCAGGTTGTTCTGCCGGGCGCCCTTGACGACGATCTCGCGGCCCTTGCTCCGGGGCCGGCGCACCTTCGGCACGGGGATCTCGCGGCGGCCCGACAGGTAGGCGCCGGTCAGCGACTCCTCGCTGGCCAGCAGCTCGTCGACGGTGCCGGACACCACGATGCGGCCGCCGTGCTCGCCGGCCCGCGGGCCGATGTCGACGACCCAGTCGGCCGCCCGGATGGTGTCCTCGTCGTGCTCCACGACGATCAGCGTGTTGCCCATGTCGCGCAGCCGCAGCAGGGTCTCCAGCAGCCGGTGGTTGTCGCGCTGGTGCAGGCCGATGGACGGCTCGTCCAGCACGTACAGCACGCCCACCAGGCCGGACCCGATCTGGGTGGCCAGCCGGATGCGCTGCGCCTCGCCGCCGGCCAGGGTGGCCGAGGCGCGGTCCAGGCTGAGGTAGTCCAGGCCGACGTCCAGCAGGAAGCCCAGCCGCGCGTTGATCTCCTTCAGCACGCGCTCGGCGATGTGCTTTTCGCGCTCGCTCAGCTCCAGCGACAGCAGGAACTTGGCGCACTCGCCGATCGGCATGGCCGCGACCTCGGCGATCGACTTGCCGCCCATGGTGACCGCCAGCACGTACGGCTTGAGCCGCGCGCCCCTGCACGACGGGCACGGGATCTCGCGCATGTAGCCCTCGAAGCGCTCGCGGGTAGAGTCGCTCTCGGCCTCCGAGTGCCGCCGCTGGATGTAGGGTATGACGCCCTCGTAGGCGGTGTAGTAGGAGCGGGTGCGCCCGTAGCGGTTCTTGTAGCGGACGTGCACCTGCGTCGAGTGGCCGTTCAGGATCGCCTTGCGCGCCTTGGCCGGGAGCTCCTCCCACGGGGTGTTGAGGTCGAAGCCCATGGCGTCGCCCAGGGCCGACAGCAGCCGCAGGAAGTAGTCGCTGACGTGCCCGTTCGACCACGGCTGGATGGCGCCCTCGCCCAGGGTGAGGGACGGGTCGGGCACGACCAGCTCCGGATCGACCTCCATGCGGGTGCCCAGGCCGGTGCAGTCGGGGCAGGCGCCGTAGGGGGAGTTGAACGAGAACGAGCGCGGCTCCAGCTCGTCGAACGACAGGTCGTCGTAGGGGCAGTACAGGTGCTCGGAGAACATCCGGGTGCGGCCCTCGTCGTCCTCGGGCAGGTCGACGAAGTCCAGCACGATCGTGCCGCCGGCCAGGGCGAGCGCGGTCTCCACCGAGTCGGCCAGCCGCTGGCGCGCCGACTGCTTGACCGTCAGCCGGTCGACGATCACGGAGATGTCGTGCTTCTCCTGCTTCTTGAGCTTGGGCGGGTCGTCCAGCCGGACCATCTGACCGTCCACCATCGCCCGCGAGTAGCCCTTGGACTGCAGCTCGCGGAACAGCTCGGCGTACTCGCCCTTGCGGCCGCGGATGACGGGGGCGAGCACCTGGAAGCGGGAGCCCTCCGGCAGCTCCAGCACCCGGTCGACGATCTGCTGGGGGGCCTGGCGGCTGATGGGGCGGCGGCACACCGGGCAGTGCGGGTGGCCGATGCGCGCGTACAGCAGCCGCAGGTAGTCGTAGACCTCGGTGATCGTGCCGACCGTGGAGCGCGGGTTCTTGCTGGTGGACTTCTGGTCGATGGACACCGCCGGGGACAGGCCCTCGATGAAGTCGACGTCGGGCTTGTCCATCTGGCCGAGGAACTGGCGCGCGTAGGCCGACAGCGACTCCACGTACCGGCGCTGCCCCTCGGCGAAGATCGTGTCGAACGCCAGAGACGACTTGCCGGACCCGGACAGCCCGGTGAACACGATCATGGCGTCCCGGGGCAGGTCCAGCGAGACGTCCTTCAGGTTGTGCTCGCGCGCTCCACGCACGATGAGTCGGTCATGCACGGCGTTCTTCCGGTTCCTTGTCTGGGCGCGTCGGGCGGACACGATGGCCTCGGGCAACCAGGGGCGCGGCACTGGCACGACACTCCCCCGGGGCATAACGCGGCGTCGAGCCGCCGCATTTCGTGCCGGTCCCGGCCCGCATCCGATTGTGGTCGGCGCCCGCTCCCGCGGGGGCCGGGCGACACCATCGAACCGTACACGTGTTCGAAGATCTCTCGCTACCTGAACCCGCCCGCGGCGCGCCGGCCGGAGCGCCCGGACGCCGTTCAGCCGATGCGCGAGGCGCGGGCGCGGCGCCGCGCCTCGCTCCCCCCGTAGGCGTCCCGCGGCATGGCCCACACCATGTCGCGGCCGGTCTCGGCGGGGAGGACGCGGGCGCCGCCGCGCCCGGCGGGCGAATCGTCGTCAGGGGCGGGGGCGCAGGCCGTCGAAGACGACGTTCAGGGTGCGGCGGCGCAGGTCGTCGTCCCACGCGCCGTGCAGCGCGCCCTGGCAGGTGGCGGTGAGGATCGCCATGACCTCGTCGATCGCGACGTCGGGGCGCACGGCCCCGGCGCGCTGGGCGGCCTCCAGCAGTTCGCCGACCACCTGCTGCAGGGCGCGGATCTGGTCGCCCGGTTCGATGCCCATCCCCTCGGCGTCCAGCAGGCCGAGCACGGTGCGCACCCGGGCCGCCCGTTCCACCAGGAACGCGAAGAAGTCGAAGAAGGCGGTGGCGGGGTCGGTGTGCGCCGACAGCGCCGCGGCCTCGGCGAGCAGCCGGGTCCGCAGCTCCTTCATGATCGCCGCGAGCAGGTCGCGCTTGGTCGGGAAGTGCCGGAACACCGTGCCGATCGCCACCCCGGCGCGGGCGGCGACCTCCTCGGTGGAGGCGCTCTCGCCCTTCTCGGCGAACACCTCCTCGGCGGCGGCGAGGATGCGCGCCCGGTTGCGCCGCGCGTCGGCGCGCATCCTGCGCCCCGCGTCGGCGGCGTCGTCAGGCCGGTTCGCCATCGTCCAGGGCGAAGTCCAGGTAGCGCTCGTAGGAGCGCTGGACGGCCGCCTTGCCGTCGGCGTGCACGATGCGCCGCCACCAGGCGCCGTACACCCGGCGGAAGTCGTAGGGCTCCAGCAGCCGCAGCGCTCGGCGGATGGTCCGGGGCCGCTCGGGGATGAAGTTGGGGTAGGACCACATGAAGCTGACCCAGCGGCGGTCCTGCACGACCTGCAGGATGTCGCCGGAGAGCAGGGCGCCCTCCCCGTCCTCGCCGTCGCGCCAGTGCAGCACCTGGCCGCCGGCGAAGTGCACGCCCGCGTTGATGAGGGTGAGCCCGTCGCCGATCTCCAGGGTGTCGCCCGACCAGAAGCGCACCGCGTCGTCGGGGCGCGCGACCCACTGGCGGTCGGCCTCGTGGATGTAGACGGGGGCGTCGAAGGCGTGCGCCCACTCGATCATCGAGCCGTAGAAGTGCGGGTGGCTGATCGCGATCGCCGAGATCCCGCCCAGCTCGCGCACCCGGCGGACGAGGTCGTCGTCGATGAGCGTGATCATGTCCCACAGCACGTTGCCGGACGGCGTGCGCACCAGCAGGGCGCGCTGCCCGATGGAGGTGGGCGGCTCGGCGCCCACCCCGATGATGCCCTCGCCCTCCTCCTCGATCCGGCCGCGGTGCCCGGCGGCGCGCAGCTCCTCCAGGGCCGTCCAGCGCTGGCCGTCCCACCCGACGTACTGCCGCTCGTCCAGGCAGATCGGGCAGTCCGCGCGCGGCTCCCCGTACTGGACGCCGCACGTCGCGCAGATCGGATACTTCATGATCGCCATTGTTCCCCATCGGGGCGGGCCCATCCGACCGGCCCCGACCTGGGCCGTCTCCCCCGAGTGCGGGTCAGCCGCCGGGGCCGACGTCGGGGTCGCCGGACAGGCGGCGCAGCGCGTCCAGCGACCGCACGGTGATCATGTTGCGGGTCATGCCGAGGCCGCCGCGCACCCGTTCGCCCGCCAGGATCTGGGCGACCCGGCGGCGGCCCATGCCCGCCCAGCGGCCGAGGTCCTGCTGGTGGACGGGCACATTGATCTCGTAGCCGCCGCCGGGGCCGGGGCGGCCGAAGCGCGCCGCGAGCCGCAGCAGGCGGCTGGCCAGGCGGCGTTCGGCGTCGTCGGGGAAGTGCGCGATGCGCAGCTCGTTGGCGTCGCGCAGCCGCTCGGCCAGCACCGCGGCCACCGCCCACGCGGCGCCCGGGTGGGCGTCCAGGACGGCCCGGAACCGCGCCGCGGGCACCACCAGCGCCTCCACGGCGGTGAGCGCCTCCACGTTGGCGTGCCGGACGCCGCCGTCCGCGGCCTCCACCTCGCCGACCAGGTCGCCGGGGCCGAGCACGTCCAGGATGGCGATCTCGCCGGCGTGGTCCACCCACACCTTCACCGCGCCCCGGAGCAGGACGTACACCTGGGCGCTGCGGGTGTGCTCGCGCATCAGGAAGGTGCCCGGTTTGATCAGGGCCGTGGTGGCGGCCTCGCGCAGCGCCTTGCGCGCGCGTTCGGGGAGGGCGTCCCAGAACGTGATGATGCGCGGGGTGGTGGTGGTCAACTCGCCTCCTCTCCGCTCCCGGCAGGCGGAAGCCGCACAGGTACCCCCGATCCCAGTGAAACCCGGCGGTGCGCCGGCGGACCGCGTAGAACGGCACAGGTCCCGAAATCAACCGGAGATCATCCGGACCGGGCCGGGTCCTCGTCGTCGGCCCGGTCCGACCGCAGCCACTGGTCGAGGGCCTGGACGCGGCGCGCGCAGTCCGCGGCGGCGGCGTGGTCGCCGAGCGCCAGATGCGACGCGCGCCGCCGGTCCAGCGCGGCGCGCTGGCCGCGCAGGTCGCCCATCTCGCGGCGGATGGCGAGCTCGGCGTCGAAGTGCCCGACGGCGCGGGCGTGCCGGCCGAGGCGCTGGCAGGCGCGTCCCATGGTGTGCAGGGAGTAGGCCTGCCCGCGGGTGTCGCCGAGCTCGGTGGCGGTGTCGAGCGCGTACCGCCCCGCCTCCAGCGCCTCCTCGGCCTTGTCCAGGCTCAGGTAGATGGACGCCAGGTGCACCAGCGCGGTGCCCTCGCTGTGCCGGTCGCCGACCTCGCCGAGGACGCGCAGCGCCTCCAGCTCCGTGTCGAGGGCCTCCTTCGGGCGGCCGCTGCGCAGCAGCACCATGGCGTAGGTGTCCAGGCCGACGCCCATGCCGTAGGAGTCGTCGATCTCGCGGCGGATCTCCAGCGCCTGCCGGGCGGCGTGCTCGGCCTCCTCGTGCAGGCCCAGCTGCAGGTAGGTGCGGGCGAGGCTGCCGAGCGTGGTGGCAAGCCCGCCCCGCGCGCCCAGCCGGTGCCACAGGTCCAGGGCCTCCAGGCCGAGGACGAACGCCTCCTGGTGGCGCTCCATGCGGCGCTGCACCAGCGACAGGTGCTCCAGGTCGTGCGCCTCGCCGTGCAGGTCGCCGATCTCCCGGCGGATCTCCAGGGCGCGCAGCAGCCGCTCGCGCGCCTCGGGGTAGCGGCCGAGGCGCCAGCACACGATGCCGATCTGGGCGAGGGTCTCGGCCTCGCCGTGCCGGTCGCCGACCTCGCGGTGCAGCCGCAGCGCCTCCCCGCAGTAGCTGAACGCCTCGGCGAACCGGGCCGCGTCGCACATCAGCATGCCGAGGGTGGCCAGGGCGCGGGCCTCGCCGTGCCGGGCGCCCAGGGCGCGGTAGGTGCTCAGCGCCTCCTGGGCGTCCTGCAGGGCCAGGTCGCGAAGGCCCAGCGCGTTGTACATGCGGGCCAGTTCGGTGAGCGCCTGGGCGGCGCCGACCCGGTCGGCCTGCTCCTGGCGGATGTACAGGGCCTCCAGGGCGCGGGACACGGCGGCGTGCACGGCGCCCTTGCGCCGGTGTACCTGCGCGAGGGTGAGCAGGGCCTCGGCGACGCCGGGCATGTCGCCGATCCGGCGGCGGATGCGCAGGGCGCCGCCCGCGTGCTCCAGGGCGGCGTCGTAGGCGGCCAGGCCCAGGTGGGCGCGGGCCAGGATCTCCTGCGCGTCGGCGATGCCGCCGCCGTCGCCCAGCTCGCGGTGGATGTTCAGGGAGCGCCGCGCATGGGCGATGGCCGTCGGGTAGCGGCCCAGGGTGGTGTGCACGTCGGCCAGGTTCGCCAGGGCCGCGGCCTCGCCGAACCGGTTCGGCGGGTCCAGCGACCGGAAGCCGCGCCGGGCGTCCTCGCCGTAGCCGATGGCCTGGACGGACCGGCCGACCACGGCGTGCGCGACGGCCAGGTTGTGCAGCATGACGGCGGCGGCCGTCCAGTCCTCCTCGGTGCGGGCGGCGTGCAGGCCCGCCTGCTGCACGGCGATGTTGTCGTCGGTGTAGCGGCGGAAGTGCTGGAAGTCGAACAGCGCGTCGGCCAGCTCCCAGCAGGTGCGGTGCAGGCCCAGCCGGGCGGCCTGCTTCACGGCCGCCACCAGGTTGCGCCGTTCCGCCTCGAACCAGGCCAGGCTCTGGGCCCGTGCGGACGCCGGGTGGCCCTCGGGGGTGTCGGCGGTGTCGTCGTCGTCGGCGGCGGTGTGCAGTGCGGGGCGGCGGCGCCGCCCCAGCGCGGCCCCCGCCCGCCGCGCGTCGGCCAGGTAGCGGGCCAGCATGCGGCGCTGCGCGGCCAGGCGGTCGTTGTCGGCGTCCTCGATGAGGCCGCGTTCGCGGGCGAAGTCGCGCAGCAGGTCGTGCATGCGGTACCGGCCGGGTGCGACGTCGTGCACCAGGTACGCCTGCCGCAGCCCTTCCAGGCATTCGCGCGCCTCGTCCTCCGGGCGGGCGAGCAGCGCGGCCAGCACGCGCGGGGTGAAGTCGGGACCGGCGGACAGGCCGAGCCTGCGGAACGCGGCGCGCTGGTCGCGGCGCAGCCCCCGGTAGGCGACCTCGAAGGTGGGGCTGAGCACGCCGTGCAGGGCGTGCGGGCCGCCGGCGCCGTGCGGGCCGGGCTCGCGCAGGCCGCCGCCGTAGCCCGCGCCGCCGTAGCCTCCGGAGGCCGCGCCGTCGGGGTCGGCGAGCTGCCGCAGCGTCTCGCCGATCGGCTCGCCGGGGTTGTCGGCCAGCCGGCCCGCCATGATGCCGAGGGCCAGCGGCAGGAAACCGCACTCGCGGGCGAGCCGCAGCGCGGCGGCGCGGTCGTCGCGCACCCGGCGGTCGCCGGGGCCGAGCAGCGCGGCGAACAGGTCCACCGCCTCGTCCGGGTTCATCTCCCGCAGCTCCAGCGTGCGGATGTCGGCGCCCTCCAGCAGCACGGGCAGCCGCCGCCGCGTCGTCACCACCGCCAGGCCCGCGCCCATGGCGGCCAGCAGCGGGCGGATCTGCTCGGCGCCGGCGGCGTCGTCCAGCACCAGCAGGGCGCGCCGCCCGGCCAGCAGCGAGCGGCACTGCGCGGCCAGCTCGGCCTCGCCGCGCGACAGCTGGTCGCCGGGGACGCCGAGGCCGCGCAGCACCTGCCCCATCGCCTCGGCCGCGGTGACCGGGGCGCGGCCGGTGCCGCGCAGGTCGGTGAAGACGACGCCGTCGGGGAAGCGGTCGGCGACCCGGTGCGCCCAGTGCAGCGCCAGCGCCGTCTTGCCGACGCCCGCCATGCCCTGGATGACGACGGCGCGCGGCGTCTCGGCCTGCGCCACCAGCATGTCGAGCTTGCCGAGGCTGACCGCGCGCCCGGTGAAGTACGGGTTGTCGGCGGGCAGGCGCGGCGCCGCCTGCCCGGACGGCTCCAGCGGCACCGGCGTGGGCGCGGCGATGACGGCGCCGGCAGCGCCCGCAGCCGAGGCGGGCGCCGGGGCGACGGCGCCGTCTCCCGCGGGCAGGGCGCCGGCGGCGACGGACGGCAGCAGGGCGGCCCAGTCGTCGCCCCACGGTCCGGCCGCCCGGCGCAGCGCCTCGGCGTCCAGGATGATGAGGGGGCGGCTGCGGCGGTCCAGAATGCCCTTGGCGCGCCACCGCCGGAACCAGCGCACCAGGGTCTCGCGGGAGATGCCCGCCCAGTTCGCCAGCTCCGCCTGGCTGAGCCGCGTCGGCACCTCGATGCCGCGGGCGGTGCGGTCGCCGAACCGGTGCGCCAGTTCCAGCAGGTGGTAGGCCAGGCGCTGCGGGTGCTCGGCCGCGCGCACCGCGTGCCGCCGGCCGCCGAACGTGACGCTCTGCGCGACCGCGTGCATCATCGCCTCGGTCACGCGCGGGTTGGCGGCCAGCAGCCCGGCGAACTTCCCCCGGTCCACGCGCAGCGCGGTGACGTGGTCGAGCGCCGCCACCGACCCGCGCTGCGGATGCCCCCACGGCGCCAGCGCGCCCACCAGGTCGCCCGACCCGAACAGGTCGATGATGGACTCGTCGCCCTCGCTGGAGTCGACGAACTCCTTGGCGACGACGTTGCCGGACGTGCGCGCGCCGGTCTTGAACACCACGTACACGCCCGCGGCCGCCACCCCCTGGTGGCACAGCATGCCGCCGGGCGGGATGTCGGTGCGGCGCCCCATCGCCCGCAGCGCCTGCCGGTCGGTGGCCGACAGCCGCTCCCAGAAGCTCCCGGGCCGTACGTCGTGGTCGATCAACGGATCACCCCGCGCCGGCCGCGGCCACGGCCAGGGTCCAGCAGACGTACAGCACGGCGGTCGCCACGGCCCACACCACCGCCTGCCAGGCCAGCTCGCAGCAGCGGTGCGCCGCCGCGAGCAGCCGCCGCAGCTGCTCGTCGAGCACCCGCCCGTCCAGCGCCGTGCCGAGCGCGAACGGCGTCCACGGCACGCCCGGGTCGAGCGGCGCGCCGGTGCGGCCGCGGATCTCGCCGAGCGCGGCCACCACCATCAGGCGCGACCGGACCGCCAGCCCCGCCGAGACGGCGAACGTCACCGCGACCGGCACCAGCAGCGCCAGCGGAAGCACGCCCAGGCGGCCGCCCCCGTGGGCCACCTGGGCCAGCACTCCGAGCAGCACCACGGCCAGCACGGCCGCGGCGACCGCCGCGTCCTGCCCACAGGTCCGCAGCAGGCCCTCGGCGGCCCGAAAGAGGCGGTCCGGCCGGATCTCCTCGTTCGCCGTGCCGCCCGACCGCGGCGCCGTGCCGCGCTCGAAGGGGGACCTCGTCACCACCGCGTCACCGTCCTCCCGCATCGCCGTTTCCGACCCCTATGACGATGGTGGTACGTGAAATGCGGGAACTCCGTCCGGTACGGCACGGTGCGGCTGCGTCTGGCGACTCAAACGGCCCGCACGCACGGCCGCACCGGCGATACGGGAAGATGGTCGTCCGGCCGGGCCGCGCCCCGGCCGCGCACCGACGGGAGGACGGCGATGAGCTACACCGGAGACGTCGAAGTCGGCGGCGGGCCGGACGTGCGGGAGCTGCCCGGCCTGACGATCACCAAGGTGGCGGTCGGCCCGTACGACAACAACGCCTATCTGCTGCGCTGTACCGCCACCGGCGACCAGCTGCTGATCGACGCGGCCAACGAGGCGCCCCGGCTGCTGGAGCTGATCGGCGACGGTCCGCTCGGCCGTATCGTCACCACGCACCGGCACGAGGACCACTGGATGGCGCTCAGCGAGGTGGTCAAGGCGACCGGCGCGCCGGTGGTGGCCCATCCGCTGGACGCCGAGGCGCTGCCCGAACCGGTCGCCGAGCCGGTCGAGCACGGCGACACCGTCCGCGTGGGCGAGGCGGTGCTGGAGGTGATCCACCTGCGCGGCCACACGCCCGGGTCGATCGCGCTGCTGTACGACGCGGGCGGCGCGCTGGCCGACAGCCCGCACCTGTTCACCGGCGACAGCCTGTTCCCCGGCGGGGTCGGCAACACCTGGGGCGACCCGGCGCGCTTCCGGCGGCTGCTGACGGACGTGGAGGAGCGCGTGTTCGACCGGCTGCCCGACGCGACCTGGTTCTACCCCGGTCACGGCAAGGACTCCACGCTCGGCCGCGAACGCCCGTCCCTGCCGGAGTGGCGCGAACGCGGCTGGTAGCGCCGGACGGCGGCGATCGGGGGCGCCGGGGCACCGCGTCCGCCCGGTCAGGCCTGACCGTCGAGCAGGACCGCGGGGACGTCGGCGCGGCGAGCGCGCAGCCACTCGCCCAGGGCCTTGGCCTGCGGGTCGAAGCGGGCCTGCGCTGCGACACCCTCCCCCAGCAGCCCCTCCACCACGAAGTTGAGGGCGCGCAGGTTGGGCAGCACGTGGCGGCGGACGGGCAGGTCGGCGGTCTCGGGCAGCAGGCGGCGCAGCTCCTCGACGGTCAGGTGGTGGGCCAGCCAGCGCCAGGCGTCGTCCGTGCGCGCCCACACGCCGAGGTTGGCGTCGCCGCCCTTGTCGCCGCTGCGGGCGCCGACCAGCGTGCCGAGCGGCACCCGCCGGGTCGGCAGCCCCGCGGGCAGCGGTTCGGGCAGCGGCGGGTCGCCCGGGTCGGACGGCTCGCACGTCACCGGCGCCGGGGGGATGACGACGCGTGCGCCGTCCGGCAGCACCGCGACGTGCGGCACCTCGGCGGCGTCGACGAAGGCGGCCGAGTAGACGCCGTAGGGCGAGGCGTCCTGGGGCGGCGCGGTGAGGTGGAACCCCGGGTAGCTGGCCAGCGCCAGCTCGACCGCGGCGCCGCTGAACGCCCGTCCGACCACGGCGGCGTCGGGGTCCCTGACCTCGCAGTGCAGCAGGGCGCTGGCCTCCTGCTCGGTGTCGGCGTCCGGGCGGTCGGTGCGGGCGAGCGTCCAGCGGATGTGCGCGGGCGGGCGGTCTTTCAGGGCGCGTTCGAGCTGCTCGCGCACCAGCGCGGCCTTGGCCTCGATGTCCAGCCCGGTCAGCACGAACGTGACGGCGTTGCGGAAGCCGCCGAGGCGGTTGAGGCACACCTTCAGCCGCGGCGGCGGGGGCTCGCCGCGCGCCCCGCTGATCCGGACCCGGTCGGGGCCGTCGGCGGTGAGGGTCAGGGTGTCGAAGCGGGCGGTGACGTCGGGGCCCAGGTAGCGGGCGCCGCCGATCTCGTACAGCAGCTGCGCGGTGACCGTGCCGACGGTGACGGCGCCGCCCGTCCCCTCGTGCTTGGTGATCACGCTGGTGCCGTCGGCGTGCACCTCGGCGATCGGGAAGCCGGGCGCGGTGACGTCGTGCTCGGTGAAGAACGCGTAGTTGCCGCCGGTCGCCTGGGCGCCGCACTCGATGACGTGCCCGGCGGCGACCGCCCCGGCCAGCGCGTCGAAGTCGTCGCGGGCCCAGCCGAACCGGGCGGCGGCCGGGCCGACGACCAGCGAGGCGTCGGTGACGCGGCCGGTCACCACGACGTCGGCGCCGGCCCGCAGGCATTCGGCGATGCCCCACGCGCCGAGGTAGGCGTTGGCGGTCAGCGGCCGCCCGAACCCCAGCTCGGCGGCGCGCGGCAGCAGGTCGTCGCCCTCGACGTGGGCGACGGCGACGTCCAGGCCGAGCCGGGCGGCCAGTTCGCGCACCCGGTCGGCCAGCCCGGCGGGGTTGAGCCCGCCCGCATTCGTGACGATCTTGACGCCGCGGTCGGCCGCCTCGCCGAGGGTGTCCTCCAGCTGGCGCAGGAAGGTGCGGGCGTAGCCGCGGGCGGGGTCCTTCAGCCGGTCGCGGCCGAGGATCAGCATGGTCAGCTCGGCGAGGTAGTCGCCGGTCAGCACGTCCAGGGGCCCGCCGGTGAGCATCTCGCGGACGGCGGCGAACCGGTCGCCGTAGAAGCCGGAGGCGTTGCCGATGCGGATCACGGCCGCTCCCCGGGCTTGCGGCCGGCGCCGGGCGGGCCGGCGAACGCCTGCGCGATGTGCAGCCAGCGCTCGGCGTCGGCGCCGACGGCGGTCAGGCCGGTGTCGGCGGGGTGCCGCCGCTGCGTGACGACCAGGCAGAAGTCGAGCGCGTCGCCGGTGACGCGCTGCCGGGCGTCCGGCGGCCCCCAGGTCCAAATGCCGCCGTCGGGGGCGGTCAGCTCGACCCGGAACTGCTCGTCCGGCGCCTGCAGCCCGTGCAGGCCGAACGCGAAGTCGCGGGTGCGCACGCCGATGTGGGCGACGTGCCGGATCCGCGCGGTGGGCGCGCGGCGGACGCCGAGCGCGTCGTAGACGTCCTGCGCGTGCGCCCAGGTCTCCATCAGCCGGGCGGTCGCCATGGACGCCGCGGTCATCGGCGGCCCGTACCAGGGCAGGCGCCGCCCCTCGGGGACTTCGGCGAGCGCGGCGGCCAGGTCGGCCCGACCGCGGCGCCACGTTGCGAGCAGTTCGGCGCGCGGGGCGCGGGCGCCGTCGCGGGCCGCGTCGTCGACGTACCCGGGACCCCCGTCGGCGGCGCGCCGCCGCTCGGCGGGGAAGTCGTCGGGGGTGCGCGCCGCGATGAGCGCCTTGGCGTCCGTCCAGGCCAGGTGGGCGATCTGGTGCGCGATCGTCCAGCCCTGCGCCGGGGTGGGGGTGGACCAGTCCACGTCCGGGCGTGCGACCAGCGCGTCCAGCTCCCCGCTCTCGGCGGCCAGGTCGGCAAGGATGGGTCCGGCATCGGCCACTGCCGCTCGCCTCCTCCCTGGGTCCTTGAAGGAGGGTGGCACCGCCGGCCTAAAGAATCAAGCGTGCATGATTGTTTCTTTCCGGTCGGCATGACCGGGCCCGGCCCGTGCCGGGGCGGGCGGCACGGGCCGGGCGCGGTTCGCAAGGGGGGTGCTCCCCGGGCGGTTCGCTCAGCAGCGCCGGCCGCGGTTGATGCACGACACGGCGCGGCGCATCAGGCTGTCGGGCATCACGTTCTCGAAGTCGGCGTGGTCGGTGACGGGGTTGTGCAGCTGCTCGGGGAAGCTGTCCACCGCGTACACCCGGCCCTGCCGGATCTGCGCCTTGCTGAGGTTGATGTTGTAGCTGAGCGTCATGCGCAGCTGCGGCACGGCGCGCGTCCCGGACGGGCAGGCGCCGTCGGCGTTCGGGAACACCACGTGCGTGCGGTGGTTGGCGCTGTCGGTGTTGCGGCCGTCCCAGCAGCTCGGAAAGTCAAGGACGCGGGTCACCCGGCTGCCCCGGGGGCAGATCGGGTACTTGTCGGAGACCACCCGGTTGGTGAAGCCGGAGCACGTCCAGGCCGCCCGGGCGTTGGCGGGGCCGTTGGTGGCCGCCTTGGCGTCGCCCATGATGATCCGCATGAACCTGGGCATCGCGGTGACCTTGCCGGTGGCGTTGCCGCGGAACTGCAGCGACACCGACGCGGGCCGCAGGACGCGTCCGACGTTTCCGTCGGCGGCGCTCTGGTCGTTCTGCGGCGCGTCGTCGGGGCTGCGCAGCCGGATCACCGGCCAGAAGTAGGTCGACTTGTCGCCGTTGGTGCACGTGGTGCCGGCGCGGGCCAGGCTTTCGTCGGTGGAGAACCCGTCGGTGGACAGGTTGCCGACGTAGTCGTGGGTGTGGTGGGCGCCGTTGGACACGCCGGGCGCGACGATGAAGTTGTCGGAGTTGAAGTGGCCGTTCTCGTTGCGGCCGCACCGCGAGGTGAACGTGCCGCGGGAGCCGCCGCGCCTGACCTTGGGCCGGCGGACGTTGGGCCGCACCTGCCGGATGTCGATGAAGTCCTGCGCGTTGGGCCGCGTCTGCTGTCCGCCGCCGTTCTGCTGCCCGGCGTTGCCCGTGCCGTTCCCGGAGCCGTTGCCCTGCCCCGTGCCGGCGTCGGTGGTGCCGCTGAGGGTGCATTCGGCCAGCGCGTCCAGCCCGGTGGGCCGTTCGGCGACCCGGCCGATGGCGGTGGCGATCCGGTTGATCGTCGCGATGCGCTTGTCGCGCAGCGGACCGAGGATCGCGTTGTTGACGAAGTTGGGGCCGCCCTGCCCCACCGTGGCGGCCAGCCGCCGATTGGCCTCCTGGATCTGGGTGTTCAGCAGCGCCAGGTTGCGGTCGACCTCGGCCTTGGCCTGGGCGGGGACGGCGGGCAGCCGGGACGCCACGTCCGGGCACTGGATGGTCTGGGCGCGGGCGGCGGCCGCGGCGTTCGCCCCGGCCGCCGCCGGGCCGACGCCGGACAGCCCGGCCAGCAGCAGGCCTCCGCCGGCCGTGAGCCCGACGGTGCGCAGAAAGGTTCGCGGTCGCCGTGCGGATCGCATGCGGCGCTCCCTCCTTGTTCAGGGTGTGAGGAAGGGCACCCGGCTCCGTCCAGCGGGTACGCGCCCCCGCCCGGCGGGGTTCAACGCGCCGCAGAAGAAATCCGGAACGGACTTCGGAACGAACATCGAGCGGGTTGCGCGGCCGTCCGCGGATCACGCGGCGTGACCGAGCCGCAGCGGGGCGGCGACGGGCGCTTAGGCGGCGCTCAGCGGCGGGTCAAGCGAACCTTAAACGCGCGCGTCGCGTCCCCGCCGGGGCCTAGCCTCGGCGATGTCAGCGATCTTCGATCCGGGCGGGCGGCCCGCGCGGTGCTCGATCGACGCACCCGGCTTCCAGCCGCGCGGGCCGCCCGCCCCCTCCTCTGGAAAGGGGGCGCACGAGGTACAGCAGGCACACGACACCGTGGGTACGCGCGGGGCGCCCGCCGTGTTCGACCCCCTACCCCGCAACCTTGACGATCACGGGTGGGGCGCGCGCACGGCGCGGCCGTCCCCGCAGGCCAGCGCGGCGACCTCGGCCCGCGCCTCCGCCAGCGAACGCGCCGCGAAGTCCCGCAGGTGCGCGAGCTGCGGGAGATGCTCGGCCATCGTCATCTCCGCGTGCACGAAGCGCAGGTTGTCTTCGGGTACGCCGAGGTGCTCGCGGAAGTACGCCCGCAGGTACGGCTCCTGGAAGTCGCATCCGTGCCGCGGGGTCTGCGGCCCGTAGGCGCCGCCGCGCGCGGTGACCACCACGACCGCGGTGTCCCGCAGCACGCCGGCCCCGGTTTCGGGGTCGAGGTAGGCGCCGGGGAAGGTGATCCGGTCGATCCACGCCTTCAGCGCGGCGGGCACCGAGAAGTTGTACATGGGCGCGCCGATCAGGATCGTGTCGGCGGCCCGCACCTCTTCGACCAGGGACCGGGTCAGCGCCCAGTCGCGCCGCTCGGCGTCGTCCGCGGCCAGCGCCGCCACCTGGTCGAGCGGGACGAGCCCGCGCTTCTCCACGCGCCGCCCGAGGTCGACGTACGGCGCCCCGAGCGGCGGAACCGGATCGGCCGCCAGGTCGCGGTACCGGTACCCGGCCGCCGGGCCGTGCCGGCGCCGCCACTCCTCGGCGAACATCGAGGTCAGCCGCCTGCTGACGGAGCCGTCCGCATGGTCGGCCCCGGAGTCCAGATGCAGCAGGGATATCATGCTCTCACCGTCCACTCGGCCCCCTGACCGGCAGGGGCGCGTCCTGTTGTCCGTTCACCGCCCTTACGACGACGCGCGCCGAGGAAAGGTGACCGATGGACGATCAGGTTGCGCTGGCCGAGCTTTTCGACCGCTCCCGGGGGCAGCTGCGGGGCATGGCGTTCCGCATGCTCGGTTCGGCGGACGAGGCGGACGACGCCGTGCAGGAGGCGTGGCTGCGGGCCAGCCGCGCCGGTTCGGGCGAGGTGGCCAACAAGGCGGCCTGGCTCACCACGATCGTCGGCCGGGTGTGCCTGGACATGCTGCGCTCGCGCCGCCGGCGCGGCGAGCATCTGGTCGACACGGCCGGTTTCGAAGCGCTGACGGCCGCGGACGGCGCCGCCGGCCCGGAGGACGAGGCGGTGCTGGCCGACTCGGTCGGGCTCGCCCTGCTGGTGGTGCTGGACGCGCTCGGCCCCGCCGAACGCGTCGCCTACGTGCTGCACGACCTGTTCGCCGTGCCGTTCGAGGAGATCGCCCGCATCGTGGAGCGGTCGCCGGCCGCGGCCAAGAAGCTGGCCAGCCGCGCCCGGCGCCGCGTCCACGGGCGGCCGGACGCGCCGGCCGCCGACCTGGCCCGTCAGCGGCGGGTGGTGGACGCCTTCCTCGCCGCGTCCCGGGCGGGCGACCTGGACGCCCTGCTCGCGGTGCTGGCGCCGGACGCCGTACGGCGCAGCGACCGCGCCGCGCCGGCCGAGGCCGAGGTGCGCGGCGCCCGCCGCATCGCCGAGGAGACCGCCGGCAACGCCGCCCGCGCCCGGTTCGCCCGGCCCGCGCTGGTGGACGGCCGGGTCGGGCTGGTCGTCGCGCCGCGCGGGCGGCTGCGGCTGGTGCTGCGGCTGACGATCGGCGGCGACCGGGTCGAGGTGATCGACGTCATCGGCGACCCGGACCGCCTGCGCGGGACGCGCGTCGCCCTGCTCGACGCGCCGCCGCCCGTGCGGGCCGCCTGACGGCGGGCCCGCGCCGGACGCGCGCCGAGCAGGTGCGCAGTGCGTGCGGGGTCGTCAGGAGGAGCGGGCCGCCTTCAGGTGGGCGGCGGCGGCCTGCTCGAGGTGGACCAGGTCGGAGGAGACGGTCGCGAACGTGTAGCCGTCGGCGAGGCGGGCGGCGGCGGTGGCGCCGTCCGGGCAGTGGAAGCCCGCCGCGATGCCCGCCTTGGCGGCGGCCTCGGCGATCCGCGCCGTCGCGTCGGCGAACGCGTCGGCCACGTCCGGGTCGCCGGGGAACCGGCCGCCGAGCGCCAGGGTCAGGTCGGACGGGCCGACGTACACCCCGTCCAGGCCGGGCACGACGCAGATCTCGTCGAGGTTCTCCAGCGCCCCGGCCGTCTCGATCATCACCACGCAGGCGACGGCCTGGTCGGACTCGGCAGGGCGCGGGCCGACGCGCAGCCCCGCCCGCATCGGCCCGTAGCTGCGCACGCCGTGCGGCGGGTAGCGGCAGAACGAGACGGCGGCCGCGGCGTCCTCGGCGTTGTTCACCAGCGGGACGATCACGCCGCGGGCCCCGGCGTCCAGGGCGCTGCCGATCCAGTACCCGTCGTTGGCCGGGACGCGGACCATGCCCGCCGACACGCCGCGGGCGTCGATCGCCGTCATCGCCGACAGCCAGCCCGGATAGGCCATGAGCCCGTGCTGGCCGTCGGCGCAGACGTAGTCGTAGCCGAGGCCGGCGATGCGCTCGGTGCCGACGGGGTTGTCGCACACCACCCAGTAGCCGAGCAGGCGTTCGCGGGCGCGCAGCCGGGCGGCGAAGGCGGACGGTCCGTTGTCGCTCATATCAGTGGTCCTTTTATCGGTGATCCTGTGCGGCGTGGTCAGCGGTTGTAGGCGGGCGCGGGACCGCGCAGGCGCTCCCAGACAGCGTCGCAGAGCTCGAGGAGGTCCGCGCCGGGCGGGGGCCCCTGGGCCGCGGCGATGTTGGCCTCCAGGTGCTCGACCTTGGACGAGCCGACGAGCACCGCGCCCACGGCGGGACGCGACAGCAGCCAGCGGAACGCCAGCTCCGGCAGGGTCAGGCCGGCCTCGGCGGCGCCCTCGGCGAGCGCCTCGACGGCCTCGAACAGGCGCCGGTCCCAGTACCGCCGCCGGTACATCTCGGCCAGGCCCGAGTCGCCGAACCGGCCGGTGGCGGGCGACTCGTCGAACCGGTGCCGGCCGGTCAGCAGCCCGCCGCCCAGCGGGTTGTAGACGATGTTGACCAGCCCGGCGCGCTCGGCGAACTCGGTGTACTCCTCCTCGATGCGCCGGCTGATCAGGTTGTACAGCGGCTGGGACAGCACCGGGACGGGCGCGCCGCGGCCGGCCGCGGCGGCGCGCAGCTCGGCGATCTGCCAGGCGGCGAAGTTGGACACCCCGACGTAGCGGATCTTGCCGGCGGCGACCTGCTCGGCCAGCGCGTCCAGGGTCTCCTCGATCGGGGTGCGCCGGTCGGGCTGGTGCAGGTAGTAGACGTCGAGCCGGTCGGTGCGCAGCCGGCGCAGGCTGCCGTCCAGGCAGCGGCGGATCGCCTCGGCCGACAGCGGCGGGGCGTCCCCGGCGTCGGGGTGCGGGATGCCGACCTTGCCGGCCAGCAGGAAGCGGTCGCGGCGGGTCGCCAGCAGCTCGCCGAGGATCTCCTCGCAGGCGCCGCCGGCGTAGCCGTTGGCGGTGTCGAGCATCGTGACGCCCGCGTCGGCGGCGACGTCCAGCATCCGCGCGGCGGTGTCGCGGCCCGCGGTGTCGCCGAACGTCATCGTGCCCAGCACCAGCCGGGACAGCTCCAGGTCGGTGCCCGGTACCGGGACGGTCTCCATGGTCCTCTCCGTCATGATCGTCACACCACCGGGTTGGCGGGGTCGAGGCCGCGCAGGACGCGCACCACGTCGGTGGCGACCGTGGTGCCCATGGCGGCGTTGGCCTCGTGGCTGAACGCGCCGCAGTGCGGGGTGAGCACCACGTTGGGCGCGTCCAGCAGCGGGCTGCCGTGCGGCGGTTCACTGGCGAACACGTCGACCGCCGCGCCCGCCAGGCGGCCCTCGCGCAGCGCCTCGGCGAGCGCCGCCTCGTCGACCAGCCCGCCGCGGGCGGTGTTGACCAGGTAGGCGCCGGGCCGCAGGCGGGCCAGCTCGGCGCGGCCCAGCAGCGGCGGGGCGCCGGGCGCCAGCGGCAGGTGCAGGGTGACCGCGTCGGCGGCTTGCAGGCACTCGTCCAGGCCGGCGGCGCGGACGCCGTGCTCGGCGAAGACCTCGGCGGGCAGGTGCGGGTCGTGGGCGACGACGGTCATGTCGAAGCCGCGGGCGCGGCGCGCCACGGCCTGGCCGATGCGGCCGAAGCCGATCACGGCGAGGGTGCGGCCCGCCAGCTCGGGGCCGAAAAACCGGTCCCAGCGGCCCTGCACGACCGAGCTGTGCGCCGGGACGATCTGCCGCACCGCCGCCAGCAGCAGCGCCATGGTCATGTCCGCGACGGCCGTGGTGTTGGCGCCGGGGGCGTTGACGACGCGGATACCGGCGGCTTTCGCGGCCGCCACGTCGATGTTGTCGACGCCGACGCCGTGCTTGGCGATCACGCGCAGCGACGGCGCCGCCTCGATCACCCTGGCGGTCACCGGGTCCAGTCCGACGATCAGCGCGGCGGCGCCGGCCGCCTCCTGGACCAGTTCGTCCTCCGCCAGCGGGTGCGCGAAGCGGGAGCGCCGCGCCGGGACGCCCGCCTCCTCGAACACCCGCCACGGGCTGTCGGTGTACCGGGCGAAGCTCTGGGTGGTCACCACCACTTCGCCCGTAGAGCCGGACATATCCGTCATCCCCCTGATCCGATTTCGATTCCGAAGACCTCGAGCACCGTGTAGACCCCCAGGAAGCTGATCGCGATGGTGCTGAGCACGAGTGCGGCGGTGAGCAGCCGGCCGTCCCGGAACTCGCGGTCCACCTCGGCGCGCCGCAGCCACCACACCGCGATGACGACGGCGATCAGGAAGATCCCTCCGCCGATGCCGCCGATCTGCACCATGAGCACCGGCGACTGCAGGTAGAGGAAGAACAGCGCCCACAGCGGCGGCAGTGTCAGCGTCAGGATGCGGATGACGCGCTGCCGCTTGCGCACGTCGGTCCAGTCGAACACGCCCAGCAGCCCCAGGGTGTTGGTCCACAGCCGCGGCACGCTGGCCGACGAGGCGATGGCGGTGGAGTACAGCACGGCGAACGCGCCCGCCAGGAACAGGTACTCCGCCCACGGGCCGAGGGTGTCGGTGTAGATGCGCGACAGCGTGGTGATCATCTCGTTGCCCTCGGGCACCAGGTTCTGCGGGTGCAGCACGGCCGCGCCGATCAGGTAGAACGACAGCGTGCACAGGGTGCACACGGCCCAGGCGGCCAGGGCGTCCACGCGCATGACGCGGATCCAGCCGCGCGCCCGGCGGGCGCGCTCGGCGGTGCCGTCGTCGGGGCCGGTCCAGCGGGCGTAGCCCTTCTCGATGCACCAGTAGGTGTAGGTGGTCATCTCGTCGGCGCCGACGCCGGTGATGCCGAACATGGCCACGGCGAAGCCGAGCGTCCCGGCGGGGACCGCGAACTCCAGCCCGGAGGCCAGGTCGGACGGGCCGTACCCGAAGTCGGTCAGCGGCAGGCCGAGGGCCAGCAGCACGGTCGCGACCGTGAACACCACGACGGTCAGGAACGCCGCCCGCTCGACGGTGCCGTACCGGTTGCGGTACAGCAGCAGGACGATGCTGAGCACGACCGCCACCGTCCAGAAGGTCAGCGACGGCGTGGACAGCGGTTCGCCCACCACCGGGAGCAGCACGCTCAGCGCGGCCGCCGCGCCGCCGATGATGCCGCCGCGCTGCATCATCTTGGCGAAGTCCATGCCGATCCACAGCACGTTGATCCAGCCGACCCGGCCGAACCGCGGCGGGACGCGGCCGTAGCCCTCCAGCGCCGGGGAGCCGGTGAGGATCGTCCACTTGGCCAGCTCGATCTGCACCCAGACCTTCACCAGCGTGCTGACGATCACCAGCCACAGCAGGACGAAGCCCGCCTTGGCACCGAGCGAGGTCGTGGTGATCAGCTCGCCGGAGCCGACGACCGCCGCGGAAAGGATCATGCCCGGCCCGAGGTACCGGAGCGTGTCGCGCCGGCCGACCGGGGGTTCCTTCACGTCCTCCGCGCGCAGCGCATAGGGGTCGTCCGGCGATCCGGCGGGCTCGGGCGCCCGCGGAGCCTTGCTGTCCACCGCCATAGGGGATTCGTCCTTCCCGTTCGCGCCCGCGGGCGCGGTGCGCGCCCTCCGGGCGGCAACCCGCAGGTTACCTGCGCGTTACGCATGGCAGGTAACCACTTATGCGCGAATCACGCAAGAGTTGCCCGAGGTCGCCACAGAACAGTGCGTGTTTCGCGCAATATCGGGTAGGGTGCGCGGTGAAAGACGAGCGCGGCCGGCATGCCGCGCTGCACAGGAGCGGACGGACGGGGGGCGCGGGCGTGGACGCACCGGGCACGCTGGTCGTCGCCGACGACCTGACCGGAGCCGCAGACGCGGGAATGCCCTTCGCGGCGCGCGGACTGCGCACGGTGGTCGCGCTGGGCACCGTGCCGCCCGGCACGGCGGTGACGGTCGTCGACACCGATTCCCGGCACGCCGACCCCGCCGCGGCCGCCGCGCGCGTCGCCGATGCGCTGCGCGACCGCCCGCCGGGCGCGGCGGTGCTGAAGAAGGTCGACTCGACGCTGCGCGGCAACCTGGCCGCCGAGATCGGCGCGCTGGCCGGCGCGGTCGACGGGCCGGTGGTGTTCGCCCCGGCGTTCCCCGCGACCGGGCGCACGGTCCGCGACGGCGTCCCCCTCCTGGACGGCGTGCCGCTGAACCAGACCTCCGCGTGGGCGGCCGAGGCCCGGCCCGCGCCCGCCCGGGTCGCCGACGCCCTCGCGCCGCTGCCCACCGAGCTCATCGGCCTGGCGGACGTGCGCGGCGACCCCGGCGGCCTGCGCGAACTGCTCGCCCGCGCGGGCGAGCGGGGCCGCGTGGCGGTCTGCGACGCCGTCACCGACGACGACCTGCACGCGATCGTCCGCGCCGGAGCCGGGCTCGGCGCCGCCTGGGCGGGCTCCGCCGGGCTGGCCGCCGCCCTCGCCGCCGCCCAGGCGCCGCCCGCGGCCGCCCCCGCCGCCTTGCCGCCCGTCCCGGGACGGGTCGTCGCCGTGATCGGCAGCGCGGGCGCGGTGGCGCGGGCCCAGGCGCAGCGCCTGGCCGAGCGGTTCGGCCGGTCGATGTTCATCGACGTGCCCGACCTGCTCGACGCCGGCCCGGGCGGGCCGGCCGGGCTCGCCGCCGCCGTCCCGGACGGCGACGTCGTCATCGCCCCGCGCCCCGACGGGCCGCCCGACCCGGCGGTGTCGCGGCGGCTGACCGAGGCGCTGGCCGCCGTGGCCGCCCCCGCCGCGGCCGAGGCCGGGCTGCTGGTGCTGACCGGCGGCGAGACCGCCCGCGCCGTGCTCGCCCGGTGCGGGCTGTCGGCGCTGACGCTGGTCGCCGAGGTCGCCACCGGCACCGTCCTGTCCCGGGCCGCCGCCTGTCCCGGCACGGCCGCCCCCGAGACCACCGGCGCCGACGCGGCGCCGCGCTCCCCGTACGTCATCACCAAGGCGGGCGGCTTCGGCGGACCGGAGACCCTGGTCGACGCGGTCGCCGCGGCCCGCGCCCTCCCCGCTGGAAGGAACCCCTCATGAGCACACCTCTCATCGCCGTCACCATGGGCGACGCGGCGGGCATCGGCCCCGAGGTGATCGTCCGCGCGATCCCGCGGGTGGCGGAGTTCAGCCGCCCCGTCGTGATCGGCGACGCGGCCCGGCTGGCCGAGGCCGCGGCGATCTGCGGCGTGCCGCTGACACCGCACGTCGTCACCGACCCCGAGCAGGCGCGCTTCGCCCCCGGCACCGTCGACGTGATCGACCTCGGGCTGATCCCCGAGGGCCTGCCGTTCGGCGAGCTGTCCCCCGCCGCCGGGGAGGCCGCCTACCAGTACGTGCGCGTCGCGTCCGAGCTGGCGATGGCCGGCAAGGCGCAGGCGATCTGCACCGCGCCGCTGAACAAGGAGGCGCTGCACGCCGCCGGGCACCGCTACCCCGGCCACACCGAGCTGCTGGCCGAGCTGACCGGGGTGCCGGAGGTGTCGATGATGCTGGCCACCGACACGGTCCGCGTCATCCACGTCACCACCCATATCGGGCTGATCGACGCGATCGAGCGCATCGACGACGGCCTGGTCGAGCGCACCGTGCGGCGCGGCCACGACACCCTGGTCGCCGCCGGGGTCGAGCGGCCGCGCATCGCGGTGTGCGGGATCAACCCGCACGCCGGGGAGAACGGGCTGTTCGGCCGGGGCGAGGAGGAGGAGAAGATCGTCCCGGCGCTGGAGCGGCTGCGCGCCGAGGGCGTGGACGCGCGCGGTCCGCTGCCCGCCGATACAGTGTTCTTCCGAGCCGGCCGGGGCGACTTCGACCTGGTGGTGGCGATGTACCACGACCAGGGCCACGGGCCGGTGAAGATCCTGGGCTTGGAGGCGGGTGTGAACATCACCGTGGGCCTGCCGGTGATCAGGACCTCGGTCGACCACGGCACGGCCTTCGACATCGCGGGCACCGGCAAGGCGGACGCGGGCAGCATGGTGGAGGCGATGCGCCAGGCCGCCCGCCTGGCCAGGCGGATATGAGCCCGGACCCGAGCGCCGGCACCGACACCGGCGCGGGCGCCGGGGCCCGGGACGGCGCGGCCGGGGCGGGCGAGCGGCTGCGGGCCGCCGAGCGCCGCCGCCTGATCGAGGAGCTGGTCGCGGCGCGCGGCAATGTGGCGGTGGAGGAGCTGGCCGCCTCGCTCGGCGTCACCCAGTCCACGATCCGGCGCGACCTGGCCCTGCTCACCGAGCGGGGCCGGCTGGCCCGCACCTACGGCGGCGCCATGCCGGTCACCGCCGCGCCGGAGCCGCCGGTGGGGCAGCGCGCGCACGAGCACGTCGCCGAGAAGGACCGCATCGCCCGGTGGGCCGCCGCGCAGATCGGCGACGGCGAGTCCGTCCTGCTGGACGCCGGCACCACCACCGGCCGGGTGGCCCACCACCTGCGCTCCCGCACCGGCCTGACGGTGATCACCAACGGGCTGACCGCGGTCACCGAGCTGGCCGACGCGACGGAGATCGATCTGGTGGTGCTCGGCGGGTCGCTGCGGCACATCAGCCAGGGCCTGGTGGGGCCGCTGGCCGAGCTGACGCTGTCGCGGCTGACCGCCGACCGCGCATTTCTCGGCGCCGACGGCCTGGATGCCGCCCTCGGCATCTGCGAGGCGAGCCTGGTGCAGACCCGGTTGAAGGAGCAGATGGCCGAGCGCGCCCGCGAAGTGTACGTGCTGGCCGACGCCAGCAAGCTGGGCCGCGCCCCGTTCGGCGCCTGGGCCGCGCTGCCCGGTCCGTGGACGCTGGTCACCGACCACACCGCCGACGAGGAGCGGCTCGCCCCGTTCCGCGCGCTGCCGCACGTGCGCGTCGTCCGCGCCTGACCGCCGCCCGCCCGGTGGCGCGGGCTCCGGTCACAGGCGCAGCACGGACGCCGGGGTGACGGCGCGCTCCTCCAGGTGGCCGGTGCCGGGCACGTCGTAGCGGGCCAGGACGGTCAGGCCCGCGGGCAGGTAGGGGCGGTGCGGGTCGCCGACCAGCACGTCCACGCCGTGCCGCCGCTGCGCGCGCAGGAACGCCATCATGGCCTCGGCCAGGTCGGGGTCGTAGCAGACGTCGCCGGCGAGGATCACGTCGGCCGGCACGGGTGCGCGGGAGGCCGACAGGTCCTCGCACAGCACGTCGACGCGCACGCCGTTCAGGGCGGCGTTGAGGCGGACGGCCGCGGCGGCGACCGGGTCGACGTCGCAGGCGGTGACGTGCCCGGCCCCGGCCAGGGCGGCGCAGATGGCGACCATGCCGGACCCGCTGGCCAGGTCGAGGACGCGGCGCTGCGCCACCAGCTCGGGGTGGTCGAGGACGTGGCGGCCCAGCGCCTGACCGCCCGCCCAGGGGAACGCCCAGAACGGCGGCGGCACGTCCTCGCTCCGGTCGCCGGCGACGGCCTCCCACGCGGCGAACGGCTCGTCGGCCAGGTGCAGCCGCAGCTCGGGCAGCAGCGGCGGCGCGCCGACCCGGGTCAGCGACCGCACCACCGCCTCGTGCTCGTCCACGCCGAGCCCCGTCATCCCAGAGCCCCGCGGACGACCGCGATCTGACGCACCGAAAGCCTCCTCCGCCTGCCTCCCTGCGATCCTCGCACAGCGGGAGACGGTCTCCTCTCCCGCCGCCCCGGGCCGCCCGGCGGGATCCGCTGCGGCGTCCGCGCCGCACGGGGCCGGGCGGCGCGGACGCCCGGGCTCACGGCGCGTCGAGCAGCGGGATGAGCTGTTCCTCCTCGTAGTCGAGGTGGGCTTCGAGCTCGGCGGTGAGCCGTTCGACCTCGGCGAGCACCGCGCCGGGGTCGGCGTCCTCGGCGGCGACGGCCCGGCGCAGGCCGTCCAGCAGTGCCGCGACCCGTTCGTGCTCGCGGCGCAGCCGGTCGAAGGTCGCGGCGTGCCCGGGGTGGCGGGCGGCGAGGGCGGGGAACATCCCCTCGTCCTCGGCGGTGTGGTGGAACCCCAGGCCCCTGCAGACGGTCAGGCAGTTGACGCGCAGCTGCGCGCCGAGCCGCGGCCCGGTGCCGGCGATCTCCCTGCGGATGAGCGCCAGTTCGCGGCGGAAGGCGTCGTGCACCGGCTTGAGCGCCGCGCCGGGCGACGCGGCGTTCGACGCCGGCGGGCCGGGGATGGGCTCCAGCGCGACGACGGGGATGACGCGGGTGGTCTTGGCCTGGTACTCGGCCCACCCCGGGTTCGCCTCGGCGGCGCGGGCGAACAGGCGATCGCGTTCGTCGCCCTTCAGGACGGTGGCCTTCGCGTCGTAGATGAAGACGCCGTCCTCGACGGTGACACGCGGATGTGCCACCAGGTTGTGGAACCAGTCCGGGTGCCGGGGGGCTCCCCCGGCGGAGGCGATCACCAGCAGGCGGTCGCCGTCGGGCAGGTAGGCCACGGGCGTGGTGTGCGGGACGCCGGTGCGGGCACCGGTGGTGGTGAGCAGCAGCAGCCGGCCCCCTTCGAAGGGGCCGCCGACGCGTCCGCCGTTGGCGCGGAACTCGGCGATGATCCGCCGGTTGAAATCGTTGGGCATGCTCTCATTTCTCGGTGGGTGCGAGATCTCGGCCGGCCGGTTTTCCGGCATGGCGAAACGGCCGTTGCGGTGGGGTGATTCGTGCGCGGGAATGCGTGCACGCGAAACAGCGGCGGGAAAACGCTGGAAAGGCGGGGAAAGCGTGAGCGGCGGGCCCCTGGCCCGCCGTGCGCTCACGACGCGGCCGGGCGCCTCACTCGTGAACGGCCCATGGCCGACCCGGCAGTCACGTTCCCGACCCTAACCCGGGCGAATAACGCGGAGCAACTCACCGTTGGGCATTTCCGGATTCCCCGCCACGGGACGCGCAGTCGCACCCGGCGTCGCGCAGGTGGGCGGTGTCGTTGAAGACGCGCACGACGGCGGTGCCGTCGCGGAACCAGTCGATCTCCGACAGGCAGGCCGAGTCGAGGAACATGCGATGCATGCTGGCCAGCGGCGCCCGCAGCGCCATCACCACCAGCGTCTTGATCGCGCCGACATGGCTGACCAGCAGCACCGTGCCCGCGGGAAGGCGCTCCACGACGCGGGCGCGCACGCGCTGCAGCCGGGTCAGGGTGTCGGCGAAGCTCTCCCCGCCGGGCGGCGCGACGGCGGGGTCGCTGCTCCAGGCGGCGGCCTCGTCGGGCCAGGCGGCGCGGACCTCCTCGAAGGTCAGGCCCTCCCACTCGCCGAAGTCGGTCTCGCGCAGGTCGTCGTCCACCAGCACCGGGCATCCGCCGAGCCCGTCGGCGACGATCTCGGCGGTCTGCCGGGCGCGGCGCAGCGGCGAGGACAGCACGGCCGAGATGCCGCCGCGTTCGGCCAGGCGGCGGGCGGCCGCCTGCGCCTGCGCCACGCCGTCGGCGCTGAGGCCCACCTCGGACACGCCGCTGAACCGCTTCTGCGGCGACAGCGGGGTGTCGCCGTGGCGCAGCAGCAGGGTGGTGACGGGCGGGGCGGTGACGCAGTTCCAGCCGGTGCCGCGGTCGGGCTCACCGCGATCATGAGGTGAGGACGTGTCGGTCATATGATCTCCCGCAGGGTGGCGAAGAAGGTGCGCGCGCTGTCCTCCCAGGTGGGGAAGGTGAGGGCGCGTTCGCGGGCGGCGGCGCCGAGCCGGGCGCGCAGTCCCGCGTCGTCGATGAGCGTGCGCAGCTCGGCGGCGAGCGCGGGCACGTCGCCGACTTCGGCGTGCCGGCCCTCGCGGTCGTGCCTCGCCAGGTGGGGGAGGTTGCCCGCCCGCCAGCCGACGACGGGCAGCCCCGCTGCCATCGCTTCTCCATACACCGTTCCGTACGGCTCGCGGGTGCTGGGAAGCACAAAGATGTCGCAGTCGCGGTAGAGCCGGGCGACCTCGTCGCCGGGCAGGCGGCCGTGGCGGACGACGCGTCCGATCAGCTCGTCGCGGTTCAGGCGGCGCAGCACCGCGGTGCGGTAGGCGGGGTCGGCGTGCTCGTCGCCCACCAGGTGGAGGCGGGCGGCGCCCTCGGGCAGCAGGGCGACCGCGTCGAGCAGTTCGCAGATGCCCTTGCGGGGCAGCCAGTTGGCGACGCACAGCAGTGCGGCGCGGTTGTCGCCGCGCACGTCGGTGGGCGGCTCGTCGGAGACGGCGGCCACGTCGCACCCGGGCGGCACGACGACGGTGTCGCGGAAGCCCTGCCGGGCCAGCTCCTCGGCGAGGTGCTCGCTGGCGACGATGATCCGCGACACCCGCCGGTAGACGGCCCGGTCGAGCGCGGCCTGCACCCGCGTGCGCAGCGGGCCGTGGTCGATGCCGCCGGGCGGCTGGTGCAGCACGGCGGCGACGGGGGCGTCCGGCCAGGTCCGGGAGGTGGCGAGGAACCCGGCGGCGATGCTGTCGAGCGCCACCACGTCGGGCTCCTGGTCGCGCACCGTCCGCCAGACGTCGTCGGCGTCGCGGGCGGCGAGCGGGAAGCGGCGTTCGGGAAAGGAGGCGAACCGCAGCCGGGCGCCGTTGCGCGGTGCGAGCTCGGCCATCCGGCGGTGGTAGCGGTAGCCGCCGGTCAGCGTGTTCGGATCGCCCAGCGTGATGAGGGACACCGACACGCTCTGCTTCGCCACCAACCCGACCTACCCCCACTCTGCGACGACGATGTGCAAAGGCGACCGTAACGCAGGGCGGGGGGCCGTGGGTCGGTGCGGCGCGGGCTGGCGGCGGAGCTTCAGTGCGACAGCAGCTTACGCCGGGCGATCTCGTCGGGCCGGGTGTGCAGGGCCTGGACGTTCTCCGGCGGCAGGAACGCCGGCTCGCCCACGGCCAGCACGCCCGACATCACCCGGGCCACCTTCACCGCCATCTCGGTGATCGCGTCGACCTCGGCGGCGGACCGGCCGAGCGCGAAGATGCCGTGGTTGGCCAGGTAGACCAGCTTGGGCGGCTCGCCGTGCTCGGCGATGTGGCGACGCAGCCCGGCGTGCACCTCGCGGGCGATGGCCAGGCCCGGATCGGCGTACGGGACCAGCAGCGCGTGCGGCCCGAGCACCACCACCTGGTCGGGGAACAGGGTGCCCTCCACCAGCTTGTGCGCCTTGTCGGAGCACAATACGGCGTTGGCGGCGACCGGGTGGGTGTGCCCGACGACCTGCGCGCCCGCGTACTCGATGCACATGGCGTGCAGCAGCGCCTCGATGGACGGGCGGCCCTCGCCGCCGACGCGGGCCTTGAGCATGGCCTCCGACAGGCCCGCCTGGTCGAGGTCGTCCTCTTCCAGCAGGCCGAGCAGGCGGCCGGTGTCGACCTCGACGAAGTCCTCGGGCGAGGCGGCCGCCATCCGCGCTCCGCTGGCCTTGACGAGCATGCGGTGCGGGCCGGTGCGGGCGGCGGTGTTGCCCTCGGCCAGCACCACCAGGTCGCGGTCGGGCCGCCCCAGCCCGCGGGTCAGCTCGATGAGTTCTGCCAGGCCTTCGGTCACGATTCTCCTTGCACCATGGGGTGGGTCAGGGGCGGCAGCGCGGCGCGCAGCCGCCGGAACAGTTCGTAGCGTTCGGTGTAGCGGGCGGTCCGCTCGGGGTCGGGCCGGTGGATGCGGGACGGCACGACCGCCAGGTCCCGGACCTCCTCCGGCGACGTCCACACGCCGACCGCCAGGCCGGCCAGCATGGCCGCGCCCACGGCGGCGCCGTGGCCGGTGACCGGCACCTGGATCTCTCGGCCCAGCACGTCCGCCTTGACCTGCAGCCACGCCTCGCTCTTGGCGCCGCCGCCGGTGCACAGCACCGACGGTACGCGATGCCCGGCGGCCTCCAGCGCGTCCAGGTCGGCGCGCAGCGCGAACGCGGTGCCCTCGAACACCGCCAGCAGCAGGTCGCGGGCGTCCACGCCGAGGTCGAGGCCGACGACGGCGCCGCGGACGCGGGCGTCCCAGCTGGGCGTGCGCTCTCCCGCGAACGACGGCGCCGCCAGCAGCCGGGTGGGGCGGGGCCGCTCCAGCAGCGGCCCGGAGTCCAGCAGGCCGGGCGGCTCGCCGGTGAGCGCACGCACCCAGTCCACGACGGCGCCGGTGGAGACCTGCGCGGTCAGCACGAGGTCGACGCCGTCCACGCAGTGCCGGGAGTGGATCAGGCCGGGCACGGCGGTGCCGCGCGGCACCGCCAGCACGGTGACGGTGGAGAACCCGGTCATCTCGGTCAGCGGGTCGCCGGGCCGCAGCACCCCGGCCTCCAGCGCCGACCCCACCGCGTCGATGCCCCCGGCGGCGACCGGGGTGCCGGCGGGCAGCCCGGTGAGCTCCGCGGCCTGCGGTGTGACCCGGCCGACGACCGTGCGGCACGGCACGGCGTCGGGGAGCATGCCGACCGGGACGCCCGCGTCCGCCAGCGCGGCGGGCCAGCCGCCGTCCCAGCCCTGCATGAGGCAGGCGCCGGAGTCGTCCAGCGACGACTCGCCGGTCAGCCGCCGCACCAGGAACCCGTTGGCGTGCAGCACGGCCTGGGCCTTGTCCAGTTCGGCGGGGCGGTGCCGCGCCCACCACAGCAGCTTGGCGGTGCCGTGGTAGGGGTCGGGGCCGTTGCGGGACGTGCCGAGCAGCTCCCCGATCTGGCGGGCCTCGGCCATGGCGCGCCGGTCGATCCAGGTCAGCGCGGGGCCGACCGGGTCGCCGTGCGCGTCCACCGCGACCATCGTGGGCGCCTGGCAGGTGACCGCCACCGACGTCACCTCGGCGCCGCCGACCACCTCGGGCAGCGCCTCGCACGCCGCGCGCCACCAGGCGTCGGCGTCCTGCTCGGCGCCCATCCCGGCCAGCCGCGTCGGGTAGCGGACGGTGCGTTCGCGCAGTACGCGGGCCCGGTCGTCCAGGGCGACGGCCTTGAGCCCGGTGGTGCCGATGTCGACGCCGACGGTGACACGCGCGGTCAACTGTTCCTCCATCGGTCGCGGGCGTGCGCCACCCGGTCCAGGTAGTCGGCGTAGCCGGCGGCGTAGAAGTCGGCGCGCCCGGGGTCGGGGTCGCAGCCGGCCGCCGGCTCGGTCCATTCCCCGGCGTCCAGATCGACGCCGAGGCGGTCGGCGGCGGCCAGCACGGCGCCGCGCGCGCCCGTCTCCGGGGCGGCGACCCGCACCGGCCGTCCGATCACGTCGGCGAACAGCTGCAGCCAGCGCCGGCTGCGCGTGCCGCCGCCGCACACCGCCAGGCGGCCGGAGAGCCCGGCGGCGTCCAGGCAGTGCCGGGCCGCGTAGGCGATGCCCTCGCAGGTCGCGCGCACCAGGTCGGCCTTGGACGTCTCCAGGCTGACGCCGCTGATCTCGGCGCGGGCGCCCGGCTCGACGAACGGCGCCCGCTCCCCCGACGGCGCGAAGTACGGCAGGATCCGCACCCCGTTCGCGCCGGGCGGGGACTCGGCCAGCAGGTCCTCGACCCGGTCGTGCGACAGGCCGGTGGACGCCAGCACCCAGTCCAGGGCGGCCGTGCCGACCATCGCGGGCATCGCGCACAGCCACCGGCCGGGCCGCTCGGTCGCCAGCGTCAGCCCGGCGGGCTCGCGCCCCAGGTCCAGGTCGTCGGTGACGACCTGGCAGGCCAGCGTGGTGCCGACGGTGAGCAGCCCGTCGCCCGGCTCGGTGATCCCCGCGCCGCGCGCGCACGCGGGCAGGTCGAACGGGCCGCCGGCGACGGGCGTCCCGGCGGGCAGCCCGGCGCCGTCCCGGCCGGCCGGCGGGCGGATCTCCCCCACCGGGAGGGGGTCGTGGACGGGCGCCAGCAGACCGGCCCGGTGCGTCAGCCCGCACGCCTCGATCGCCTCCGCGTCGTAGCCGCGGGTGCGCGGGTCGAGGAACGGCACGGACGCGTCGGACACGTCGGTGGCGCGCACGCCCGTCCACCGCTGGAACACCACGTCCTTGCAGTATCCAGCGGTGGCGGCGGCGTCGAGCACCTCGGGGCGGTGCCGGTCGAACCACGCCAGCACCGGCCCGGCGCTGCCGGGGAACATGCCCGAGCCGGTGCGGCGGAAGACCCGCTCGGTCACGCCGTCGGCCGTCCACCCGGCCAGGATGTCGGCGGCCCGGCCGTCCATCCATGACACCGCCGGGTGCACCGGCCGGGCGTTTCCGTCCACCAGCCACACGCCGTCGCCCTGGCCGGTCAGCCCGGCCAGGCGCGGTGTCACGCCGAGCGCGGCGGTCACCTCGCCGACGGCCCGACACACCTCGTCGATGTCCTGCTCGACCCGGCCGTCGCGCACCGCCAGCCGGGTGCGCCGCGACTCCACCCGCAGGACGCGTCCCCGCTCGTCGAAGGCCGCCGCCTTGACCAGCGAGGTCCCCACGTCGATCCCGACGTACATGTGCCGCCCTCAGGGGTTCATGCAGTGGGCCAGGGCCTCGCCGCGCGCGTACCGGCCGACCTCGGCGGCGACGATGCGGGCGGCCTTGTGCGCCACCGCGCGGCTGGCGCCGCCCAGGTGCGGGGTCATGACGAGGTTGGGGGTGGTGAACAGCCGCGACCCGGCGGGGACGGGCTCGGCGTAGAAGGTGTCCAGCCCGGCGGCCATCAGGTGGCCGGAGTCCAGGGCGTCGCAGAGGGCGTCGTAGTCGAGCAGCGGCCCGCGCGCCACGTTGACCAGCACCGACCCTGACGGCATGAGACCGATCTCGCGCGCGCCGATCAGGCCGCGGGTCTCGGGGGTGACGCGGGCGTGCAGCGTCACCACCCGCGACCGGCCGAGCAGCTCCTCCAGGGTGTCGACGCGCTCGCCGACGACCTCGCCCTCGGCGTACGGGTCGTACACCAGCACCTTCGCGCCGAACGCCGCCATGACGCGGGCGACGCGGCTGCCGATCGCGCCGTACCCGACCAGGCCGACGGTGGTGTCCTCCAGTTCCAGCCCGCAGTTCTCATAGGAGTAGAAGTCGCCGCGCCACTCGCGCTCGACGGCCAGCGAGTGGTGCGTCTGGGGGATGCGGCGCAGCGTCGCCAGCATGATCCCGACGGTGAACTCGGCGGTGGCGGTGGCGTTGCGGCCGGGCGCGTAGCAGACCCGCACGCCCCGCTCGGCGGCGGCCTCGACGTTGACGTTGACCGGACCGCCGCGGCTGACGACGATCAGCTTCAGGTCGGGTGCGGCCGCCAGCACGCGGCGGGTGAACGGCGCCATCTGGGTGACGCACACCTCCGCCCCGTCCAGCGCCTCGATCATGGCGTCCTCGGTGCCGGACGCCTCGTCCACCTCGGCGACCCGGCCGAACGGCTCCACCGGCCACGGCAGGGTGGCCTCGGCGATGTCCGGGGCGTCGCCCAGCTCGTCGCGCAGGGCCTTGACCAGCAGCGAGGTCAGCACGAAATGGTCACCGGCGGCAAGAATCCTCATCGGATCGCCTCTCCTGTCTCGGCGTCGAACACATGGGTGCGGTGCGGGTCGAAGCGCAGGGCCACGGCCTCGCCGGCGTTCAGCCGGACCTCGGGGGCGGTCTGCGCGACGACGGCCTTGTCCACGCCCTCCAGCCGCAGGGTGGCCAGGCCCATCTCCAGCAGCGGCTCGTAGACCGCGACGGTGCCGCGCAGGTCGGCCTCGGCCCCCGACAGCAGCACGTCCTCGGGGCGGACGCCGACGACGACCTCGCGCCCGTCGGGCACCCGCACGCCCTCCGGCAGCGGCACGCGGACGGCCTGCGACAGCCGGACCGCGCCGCCGTCCACCCGCCCGGGCAGCAGGTTGATGACCGGTTCGCCGACGAAGTCGGCGACGAACAGGTTGGCCGGCCGGTCGTAGATCTCGTCGGGGGTGCCGATCTGCTGGATGACCCCGTCCTTCATCACGGCGATCCGGTCGGCCAGCGAGACCGCCTCCTCCTGGTCGTGGGTGACCAGGATGGTGGTGTAGCCGAGGTCGCGCTGCAGGCGCTTGAGCTCGCGGCGGGTGGTGTCGCGCTGGGCGGCGTCCAGGTGCGACAGCGGCTCGTCCAGCAGCAGCACGTCGGGCCGCCGCACCAGCGCGCGGGCCAGCGCCACGCGCTGCTTCTGCCCGCTGGACAGCCCGCCGGGCTTGGCGTCCAGCAGGTCGGTCAGCTCGATCCGGCGGGCCATGTCCTCGACCCGCCGGGCCGCCTCCCGCTTGTCGACGCCGCGTGCCGACAGCCCGAACGCCAGGTTCTCCCGGACGGTCAGCGGCGGGTACAGCGCGTAGTTCTCGAACGCCACGCCGATGTTGCGGCGCTGCGGCGGCAGCCCCACCATCGACCTGCCGCCGACCACGATGTCGCCGCCGGTCACCTCCTCCAGCCCGGCGATCATGCGGAGGGTGGTGGACTTGCCGCAGCCGGACGGGCCGAGCAGCCCGAGCAGCTCCCCCGACGGCACCTCCAGGTCGATGCCGCGCACCGCCGCCACGTCCGGGCGGCCCTTGCGGCGGTAGGTCTTGCGCAGGTCGCGCAGCGCCATGTCAGCCATGCCGGCCGTCCTCGTACTCGGCGATCACCGCGATCTTGCGGGCGCTGGCGGACCCGGGGTCGAACCGGTGGCCGAGCCACTCGTCGACGATCCGGGCGGCCAGTTCGGGGCCGACGACCCGCGCGCCCATCGTCAGCACCTGGCAGTTGTTGGACAGCACCGCGCGTTCGGCGGAGTAGGTGTCGTGCGCGGTGGTGGCGCGCACCCCGGGCACCTTGTTGGCGGTGATCGCCATGCCGATGCCGGTGCCGCACACCAGCACCGCCCTGTCCAGCCGCCCGGCGGCGACCTCCTCGGCGACCCGGAGGCCCACGTTCGGGTACGGCTCGGTGTCGGCGGCCTCCCGCACCCCGAAGTCGCGGACCTCGGCCACCCGCGGGTCGCCGGCCAGCAGCTCCCGCAGCCGCTCCTTGAGCGCGAATCCGGCGTCGTCGGCTCCCACCCCGATGACGAACCGGTCCTCGCCGCCCGCCTGCACGTCACTCACCGTCCACACCTTTCGCTTCCACCAGGGGTATCCGTCCCGCGTCCGCCGCACCGGTGCCGGCGGCGGTCTCGGTGCCCGTCTCGGCGGCGGCCAGGACGGCGGCCGCCTCCTCCAGGCACCAGGTCAGGGAGACGGCGCCGGGATCGGGCACGCCGCGGCCCTTCTCGCCGAGGGCGGCGGCCCGGCCGCGCCGCGTGATCATCTGCGCGGTGCCGTCCGCGCCGGCGCGGGCGGCGGGCAGCGCCGCGGCCCAGGCGGCGGCGAGCCGGTCGCCCGCCGCGACGCGCTCTTCCAGCGCGTCCGCGAACGGCACCAGCGCGTCCAGCAGGGTCTTGTCGCCGGGGGCGGACCGGCCGAGCCGCATCATCTCCGCGACCGCCGACCGCAGCCCGGCCGCCACGGCCGCCGCCCCGGACCGGGCGGCCAGCTCGGTGCCGAGCCGGTCCAGCAGCACGCCCCACAGCGCGCCGGAGGCGCCGCCCGCCCGGTCGGCGAACGCGGCGCCCGCCGCGACCAGCGCCGGGCCCGCGCCGCCGCAGGTGCGGGCGGCGGCGTCGGCGGCGGCGCGCAGGCCGCGCACCATGCCGGCGCCGTGGTCGCCGTCGCCGGCGACCGCGTCCAGCCGGGCCAGCTCGGGCTCGTCGCGCTGCACGCGGTCGCGGGCGCGGGCCAGGGCGGCGCGCACGATCCGGGCGCCGGGGTCGGCGTCGTCCACCGCCGGGGCCGGCTCCGGCACGGCCGCCCGCTCGGCCACGACCGGGGCGACGTCGGGCAGCGGGGCGCCGCGGCGGAACGCGGGGGTGTCGGCGGGCGCGTCCCACAGCTCGGCCAGCTCGCCGTCCAGCCAGGTGAGGGTGAGCGAGCAGCCCGCCATGTCCAGCGAGGTGACCAGCTCCCCCACCTCGGGGCCGCGCAGCCGCAGCCCCTCGGCCGCCAGCAGCCGCACCACGTCGGCGTACAGGACGAACAGCTCCTCGTACTTGGTCGCGCCGAGCCCGTTGAGGACCAGTGCGACCTCGTCGCCGGCGCCGTCGGGCCGTTCGGCCAGCAGCCCCTCCACCAGGGCGGCGGCCAGTTCGCGGGCGCTGAGCCGGTCCACCGTCCGCACCCCGGGCTCGCCGTGGATGCCCAGGCCGATCTCCATCCGCGCCGGGTCGACGGTGAACAGCGGCTCGTCGCGGCCGGGGAAGGTGCACCCGGCGAACGCGACGCCGAGGGTGCGGGTCCGGTCGTTGGCCTTGCGGGCGATCCGCTCCACCTCGTCGAGCGTGTCGCCGCGTTCGGCGGCGGCGCCGGCCGCCTTGAACACCGTGAAGTCGCCGGCGATGCCGCGCCGGTCGGCGGCGCGTTCGGGCGGGGCCGAGGCGATGTCGTCGGTGACCAGCACCGTCCGCACGTCCATGCCCTCGGAGCGGGCGCGCAGCTCGGCCAGCCCGAAGTGCATGACGTCGCCGCCGTAGTTGCCGTAGGAGATCAGCGCGCCCGCGCCGGAGTCGACCGCGCGCAGCGTCCGGTACGCCTGCTCGGCGGACGGGCTGGTGAAGATGTCGCCGACGACCGCGGCGGTGGCCAGGCCCGCGCCGACCAGCCCGGCGAACGCCGGGTAGTGGCCGGAGCCGCCGCCGATCACCACCGACACCCGGCCGGGGCGCGGCCCGCCGCGCCGCATCACCGCCGACGCGCCCGGCACCCGCTCCAGGTAGCGGCCGTAGGCGGCGGTCAGCCCGGTGAGGAACTGCTCCTTGAAGTCGGCGGGGGCGTTGAACACGTGCGTCACGGCGCCTCCCCGGGGATTCCGGTCTCGATCAGGGTGAGGATGCGGCGCCGGGCGTCGTCGGGCGAGGCCGCGATCTGCGCGGCCAGGCCGAGCGCGTCCGGCTTGGGCGGGTAGACGGGGTTGGGGATGCCGATGACGGTGAGCCCGGCGGCGTGCGCGGCGCGGATGCCGTTGCCGGAGTCCTCCACGGCGAGGCCGTGCCGGGGGTCGATGCCCAGCCGCCGCACCGCCTCGGCGTACACGTCCGGGGACGGCTTGCCGCGCGGGACCTCCTCGCTGGACACCGTGGCGGAGAACCGGTCGGCCACCCCGAAGTGCGGCAGCACCGCGTCGATCAGCTGCCGGGCGGCCGAGGACGCCAGCGCCACCGGCACCCGCTCGGACACGTCGGCGATCAGGTCGAGGGCGCCGTCGAGCGGTTCGATGCGGCCCCGGTGCAGCGCGTCGACCATGAACGCCACGCACTCTGCGCGCACGGCGTCGGCGCGGGACGGGTCGCCGAACAGGCCCGCGATGTGCGCGGCCCATTCGGGGGCGCTCATGCCCTGCACGGCGGCGGTGTCCTCGGGCCGCCACGTGCGGCCGTGGCGGGCGCAGTAGTGCTGCCAGCTCTCCTCCCACAGGTGCTCGCTGTCGACGAGCACCCCGTCCATGTCGAACACCACCCCGGCGACCGAGCGCGTGCCGCGCGCCGCCGAGTCGGATGCGGTGGATGAAAAGGTCACGAACCGGCCACCTCGTAGTTGACTTTGTGTTCCTCCAGGTCGCGCAGGTGGTCGGGGTCGGCGCCGGCGTCGACGAGCACGCGCTCGAAGACGCTCAGCGCCGCCAGCCGGTGCAGCGCGACCTTGCCGAGCTTGGTGTGGTCGAGCAGCAGCACGTTGCGCGCGGCGGCGTCGAGCATGGCCCGCTTGACCGCCACGATGTGCTGCTCCTGGTGGTAGGCGAAGCCGCCGGAGACCGCCGACGTGGACACAAAGCACAGGTCCACGCTGAGCGAGGTCACCGCCTCCACGCACGACACCCCCAGGAAGGAGTCGTGCGACAGGTCGTAGTCACCGCCGACCGCCATCAGCCGGATCCCGCGCGCCCGCGACAGCAGGTTCAGCCCGGCCATGTAGTTGGTGACGACGGTCAGCGGGGTGATGACGCCCTCGGCGAGCCGCCGGGCCAGCGCGAGCGCGGTGGTGGAGTCGTCCAGCATCACCGCCATGCCGGGCTCGATGAGCTCCAGTGCGCGGGCGGCGACGGCGTCCTTCTCCGCCTGCATCGCCTTCAGCCGGTAGGCGACGTTGCTCTCGAACACCCCCGACGGCTGGGCGGTGACGCCGCCGCGGTACTTGCGGACGATGCCCTGCCGCTCCAGCTCGTCCAGGTCCCGGTGGATGGTCATCTGGCTGACCTGGAAGCGCTCGGCCAGCTCCGCGGCCGACAGCGAGCCCTCCGCCAGGACCTGCTCGGCGATCGCCGCCTGCCGCGCCGCCGGGCCCCGCGGCGGGGCCTCGGCGGCGGCCCGCCGGTCCTGCTCCCGGGCGGCGGTCACGGCGCGATCCTCCGCCCGCCGTCGGCGGGGTCGAACAGCAGCAGCCGCGCCGTCGGCACCGCCAGCCGCACCTCGTCCTCGCGGCCCAGGCCGGCGGCGTCCTCGCGCGGCACGACCAGCGACACGCGCGACTCGCCGACGCTGACGGTGACCTCGCTGTGCCGGCCGAGGATCTCGGTGACGTAGACGCGGCCGCGCAGCTCGGCGGTCCCGTCGGCGGGGCGCCCGTCGCGGACCAGCATCACGTCGCGGGGCCGCACGCCCAGCACCAGGTCCCGGCCCGGCGGGACCGCGGCGCCGCCGGGCAGCGGGATGTCGATCTCGCCGTCGGGGGTGCGGAACCGGCCGCCCTCGGCCGCGGCGCCCGCCACGAGGTTGACGCGCGGCTTGCCGAACGACTCGGCCACGAACGTGTCGGCGGGCCGGTCCCAGATCTCCTCGCGGGTGCCGACCTGCACGATCCGGCCCTCGCGCAGCACGCCGATGCGGTCGCCGAGGCCGAGGGCCTCCACGTAGTCGTGGGTGACGTACAGGGTGGTGGTGCGCTCCACCGCGCCGATCGTCTTCAGCTCGGCGCGCATCGACTGGCGCAGCTTGGCGTCCAGGTGCGACAGCGGCTCGTCCAGCAGGAACGCGTCGGCCGGGCGCACCAGCACGCGGCCGAGCGCGACCCGCTGCCGCTGCCCGTTGGACAGCTCGCCCACGTTGCGGTCCAGCAGGTGGGAGATGCCGAGCAGCTCGGCGATGCGGCCCACGCGGCGCGCGGCCTCGTCGGCGGGCACCTTGTAGCGGGGCGAGCGCAGCGGCGAGGCCATGTTGTCGTAGGCGCTGTAGTGCGGGTAGAGGGCGTAGCTCTCGAAGCACATCGCCACGCGCCGGTCGTAGGGCTCGACGCCGTCCATGTCGACGCCGCCGATCTCCACGCGGCCCTCGTCGGGCTGCTCCAGCCCGGCGACGGCCTTGAGGGTGGTGGTCTTGCCGGCGCCGGACGGGCCGAGCAGGCAGAAGAACTCGCCGTCGCGCAGCTCCAGGTCCACCCCGTCCAGCGCGGTGACCTTGCCGTAGGTCTTGCGCAGCCCCTTGAGGACGATCTCGGCCATCAGCTCTTCACCGCCCCGAAGGACAGGCCGCGCACCAGGTAGCGCTGGATGGTCAGCGCCAGCACCAGCGGCGGCACCGCCGACACCAGCGCGGCCGCGGCGGTCAGGTTGTACTTGGGCCGGTCGCCGCCGAGGAACGACAGCGCGCCGACCGTGACGGTCTGGGCGTTGGAGGAGGTGAGGATCAGCGGGAACACGAAGTTGTTCCAGGCGAAGATGAACGCCAGCAGGCTGACCGCGGCGATGCCCGGCTTGACCAGCGGCAGCGCGATCTTCACGAACGCCCGGGTGCGGGAGTAGCCGTCCAGCAGCGCGGCCTGCTCCAGTTCCGGTGACAGGTCGGTGAAGTACGACCGCATGATCCACACGATGAGCGGCATGGTGACCAGCTGCAGCACCCAGATGACACCGACGTAGGTGTCGAAGAGACCGAGCTGCTGGTACAGCACGAACAGCGGGATGATCACCGTCAGCTCGGGGGCGAACCGGAACGACAGCAGGGTGAACATCAGGTTCTCCGAGCCGCGGAACTTCCAGCGCGCCGCCGCGTACGCCGCGGGCAGCCCGATCAGCAGCGACAGCGCCACCGCGCCGATCGACACCACCAGGCTGTTGACGAAGAAGCGCACGAACGGCACGCCCTCGACCTCGCCGCCGCCCAGCACCGTCCGGTAGGAGTCCAGCGTCGGGCTGAACGAGAAGTAGGTGTTGAACAGCTGGTTGTCCGGCTTGAGCGACAGGATCAGCATCCACGCCACGGGGAACAGCGCGAACACGAAGTACACGACGAGCCCGGCGTTGACGGCGATCCCGGTGAGCCGATCCTTGTTCATTTGGTGCTCACCCCCGCCGCCCGGCTCTGCACCCGGCCCAGGTAGCGGACGAGCACCATGGACATCAGGTAGACCACCGCCCAGAGAATGATCATGTAGCTGATCCCGAACGAGTACCGCTGGAACCGGATCGCCTCCAGGTAGGCGCGGATCTGCAGCACCACGGTGGAGTCACCCGGTCCGCCCTCGGTGAGGGCGTAGATGATGTCGAACACCTTCAGCGAGTCCATGAACCGGAAGATCACCGCGACCAGCACGTACGGCCACAGCATCGGCAGCGTCAGCTTGCGGAAGGTGAACCACCAGCCCGCGCCGTCCACGGCGGCCGCCTCGAACGGCGAGCGGGGCAGCGAGCGCAGCCCGGCCAGCGCCAGGATCGCCACGAACGGGGTGTAGACCCACACGTCGACGGTGATGGACGACAGCAGCGCGCCGGTCGGGGTGTCGGTCCACTGCACGTCGCCGAGCCCGAACGGGCGCAGCAGGTAGTTCAGCACGCCCACGCTGGGCTGCAGCATCAGCTTCCACATGATCGCCGCGATCACCGGGGCGATCATCAGCGGCAGGATCAGCACCTTCTCCAGCACCCGGCCGAGCCGGGTGCTGCGGTTGAGCAGCAGCGCCACGCCG
Organism: Actinomadura sp. NBRC 104425; assembly: GCF_030269545.1. GTDB lineage: Bacteria > Actinomycetota > Actinomycetes > Streptosporangiales > Streptosporangiaceae > Spirillospora > Spirillospora keratinilytica. The sequence continues at coordinate 132,956 of NZ_BSTN01000013.1, forward strand.
ACGCCGAGCACCAGCTCGACGGCCGTGGCGCCCACCGCGTACAGCGCGGTGACCAGCGCCGACCGCCAGAACGCGTCCTGCCCGAAGATCGTCAGGTAGTTGTCCAAGCCGACCATGTCGGGCTGCGGCTTGCCGGCCGAGTAGTCGAACAGCGTGTAGAACAGGCCGAGCCCGAACGGGTACAGGATGCCGCCGGTCAGCAGCAGCGCCGGGATGATCAGCAGGTAGGGGCGGGCGGAGCGCCGCCACCGCGGGATGCGGCGCGGACCGCCGGCCGGGCGGCGGCCCGCGCCGCCGGTGCCCGGCCCGGCGGCGGCCGTCTCGGTCTTGGTGACAGAGGCCATCGGCTGCTCCGCCTACCCCGCGACCTTCGGTGCCAGGTCCTTGGCGAGCGCGTCCAGCACGCCCTTGGCGTCCTTGCCGCTGTAGATCTCCTGCAGCGAGGCGGCCCAGCTGGTGGTGGCGTCGAAGAACTGCGTCTGCGGGGTGAACTGGATCTTGGTCTGGTTCACCACCTGCTCGAAGGTGTCCAGGAACCCGGGGATCTTCTTCATCTTGTCCTTGTAGGCGGCGTCGTCGCTGACGGACTTGCGCACCGGGTCCACCTGGTTGTTCTCGACGGCGGCCTTGCGCAGGTGCTCCTTGCCGGTGGCCCACTGCAGGAACAGCCACGCCGCGGTCTTGTTGTCGCTCTTGGCGTTCATGCCGAGCGACCACACCCACATGTTGGTGGCCAGCGAGCCGTCCGGTCCCTTCGGCCCCGGGTGGAAGGCGATCTTGCCGGAGGCGGGGCTGGCGCCCTCGACCGCCTGGAAGTAGGCGGCGGTGTCGGCGTCGAACATCATCGCGGCCTTGCGCGCGCCCAGGTCGCTGGAGCACTGGTACCAGGTGTAGGACGTCCACGACGGGGCGCCGCCCTCGCGGATCATCTTGGCCCAGTTCGCGGCGAACTCCACGGCCTTGGGGTCGTTCATGGCCGGGCGCAGCTTGCCGCCCTCGGACACGAAGTCCTTGAGCCCGAACCGCGAGTACATCGTCATGAAGCCGGGGTGGATGGTGGCCCAGCTGCGCGAGCCGCGCACCGCGATGCCGTACATGCCGTCGAATCCGGCGCCGGGCGCCTTCTGCTTGATGGTCGCGGCCAGCTCGCGCAGCTCGTCGAAGGTCTCGGCGGGCTTGAGGCCGAGCTTGGAGAACACCTCGGTGTTGTAGGAGACGACGTTGCTCTCCCAGCCCCACGGCAGCGCGTACTGGCCGCCCTGGCCGAGCGGGGCGCCGTTCTTCAGGCTCCACTGGTCGGCCTGCAGCAGGTTGGGGTAGAAGTCGTCGGGGTCCCACTCGGCGTTGGTGGCCGAGGAGTTGCGCATCCACGGGCCGAGGTCCTCCAGCCAGCCGGGCGGGCCGTACTGCCAGACCATGTAGGCGCCGAGCATGAACACGTCGTAGGACGCGCGGCCGCTGGACAGGTCGACGGTGAGCTTGTCGAAGTAGTTGTCCTCGGGGAACACGTCGTACTTGACCTGGATGCCGGTCAGCTCGGAGAACGCCTTGAGGTCGGCGATCAGGGCGTCGGAGTAGGGGTGCTTGTTCAGCAGCGCCTTGATCGTCTTGCCCTTGGCGCGCTTCCAGTCGAATGCGCCGGTGACCTCGTTGGCGGCCGAGTCGCCGCTCGCCCCCGACGAGCCGCCGAATCCGGCTCCGCAGGCGCTCAGCGCGGGCGCCGCGGCCAGCGCCGCGGCCGACAGGCCGGCCAGGCCGAGGAAGCGCCGGCGGTCGAGCCGGGCGGCGGCGCCGCCCATCGCGTACCGGTCGGCTGCGCGGTCGATGCCGCCGTCCGGGCGACGTGTGTCCATCCGTCCCTCCAGGGGAGATCCGAGCCAGATCACGCACACGTAACACCGATGCCTGTGTTTTTAACACTCCATGTGCGTTGGCTCACAGAGCTTGTAACACAAGGATTGCCAACGTCAAGACCTGGCCACAGATTGCCTAACATCGCCTTAACGGCGGGCGACCCTGGTAGGGGCGGCCCCATGCGGCGACCTTGCCGAACCCAACATGAGGCTGTTATAAGTTCACAGCACAGATCGATAAGTTGAGGAGGGCAGGCTGTGGAGAACCCTCGGCGAGACCACGGAGGGACGCCGGTCTGGCTGGGGGTGGACCTCGGCACCCAGAGCGTGCGCGTGCTCGCCGCCGACGCCTCCGGGCGCGTGGTGCGGCGCGCGTCGGCGCCGCTGACCGGGCGGCGCGAGGCCGAGCGGCACGAGCAGGACCCCGCCGCATGGTGGGCGGCCGTCCGCGCCGCCGCGCGGGAGGCGCTGCGCGACCTTCCGCCCGGCCTGGTGCAGGGCGTCGCGGTGTGCAGCACGTCCGGCACCGTCCTGCTGGCCGACGGAGACGGCCGCCCCCTCACCCCGGGCCTGATGTACGACGACGGCCGCGCCCGCGCCGAGGCCGCCCAGGCGCAGGAGGCCGGCGCCGAGCTGTGGGACCGGCTCGGCCGCCGCATCCAGCCGTCCTGGGCGCTGCCCAAGGCGCTGTGGCTGACCCGGGCGCATCCCGGCGCCCGCCTGCTGCACCAGGCCGACTTCGTCAACGAGCGGCTGGTCGGCGAGCCGGTCGCCACCGACTCCAGCCACGCCCTGAAGACCGGCTACGACCTGCTCGGCGAACGCTGGCCCGGCGAGGTGTTCGACGCCCTCGGCCTGGACGCGGCGCTGCTGCCCCAGGTGGTGCGGCCCGGCACCGTGCTGGGCAAGGTGTCGCCGCGGGCGTCCGAGGAGACCGGCATCCCGGCCGGGACGCCCGTCGTCGCGGGCATGACCGACGGCTGCGCGTCCCAGATCGGCTCGGGAGCGCTGCGCGTCGGCCACTGGAACTCGGTGCTCGGCACCACGCTGGTGCTCAAGGGCGTCACCCCCGCGCTGGTGCGCGACCCGCTCGGGGTGCTCTACAGCCACCGCTCCCCCGACGGCACCTGGCTGCCGGGCGGCGCGTCCAGCGTGGGCGCGGGCGCGCTGACCGCCGACGGCGACCTCGCCGACCTGGACGAGCGCGCCAGGCACCGGGAGCCGTCCGGCGCCGTGGCCTACCCGCTGGTCTCCTCGGGCGAGCGCTTCCCGTTCCTGGCGCCGGACGCCGTGCCGTTCATGCTCGGCACGCCCGCCGACGACGCCGACCGGCACGCCGCGCTGCTGCAGGGCGTGGCGTTCGTCGAGCGGCTGGCGCTGGCGTACGTGCGGCGCCTCGGCGCGCCCGTCGACGGACCGCTGACGTTCACCGGTGGCGCCGTCCGCAGCGCCTACTGGACGCAGCTGCGCGCCGACGTGCTCGGCCGCCCGGCGCGCGTGCCCGAGCACGCCGACGCCGCGCTGGGCATGGCGATCCTGGCCGCCTACGGCACGACGGGCGCCGCGTCACTGGCCGACGTCGCCGAGCCGATGGTGCGCATCCGCACCGTCGTCGAGCCGCGGCCGGGCGTCCGCGACCGGTTCACCGCGCCGTACCACCGGCTGCTGGACGAGCTGGAACGCCGCGGCTGGCTGCCCGCCGACGTCGCCGCCCACGCCCGCGCGGAGGACTGACCGCGCCGTCGGCGGGGTGCCGGGCCCGCTCAGGGCTCGGCGGCGCGGCCGGCGTCGTCGGCGTCGCAGCCGTCGTGGATGCCGCGGCCGTCGCGGGCGTCGCGCAGCGCCATCTCGATGGCCGCCGACGCGGTGCCCAGGTGCTTGAGCACGAGCTCTCGGTCGTCCTCGAACTCCACGCTCAGCGCCAGCGCGCCCAGCCGCTGCGCCAGCCGGGTGATCAGCGCGGCGATCTCGGCGGCCGACTCGGGCAGCACGCTCGGCACCGCCCCCGCCACCAGCTCGCCGCGCAGCGCCAGCCGCTCCATCGTCTCCTGGTGGTCGGCCGCCATCTGCCGGGCCCGCCACAGCGGGTGCAGGAACGCCGAGCCGTTGCCGCAGGTGCAGGTCCAGCCGAAGATCTCGGCGTCGGGGTCGCGCAGGTCGGCCGGTTCGACGTCGCGCACCCCGGGGACGCCGGAGGATCCGCCGGACGACGGATCGGCGCGGCCGACGACCAGCCGGACCCGGTGCGCACCCGGAGCCTCACCGTGGGGGGCTGTCATGCCCCCGATCCTGCCCCTTTACCGGCCGGTAGACGACGGGATCCGCCGATCCCGTGCGTCCCGTTCCGGCTCAGCCGCCGATCGGCGCCCCGCCCATCGGTGCCGTCTCCCGGGCCCGCTCCCGCTCCCGCTCCCGCTCGCGTTCGATCGCCTCGTGCGGACGGGGCCGGCCCCACTGCTCCTCCATCCGCATCGCACAGCCCAAGGCGAAGAAGGTCGGCGCCCACTGCCCGACGAAGATGCCCCACCGGTCGGCCCGGTCGATGCCCGCGGGTTCGAGGTTGCGCGACAGCACCCACGACGCGATCGACGCGCCGATGGACGCGAAGCCCATCGCGTACATGGCGTTGGACGACAGACCCATCTTGCACAGCATGCCAACCATGTGCCCTCCTGGCGTGAGATGTGGTGCCGTCCTGCACCTTTCCCGGGCATCCGGCACTATGGCCATGCGCACGCCAAGGTTGCTGTCGCTCTTCCTCAGAAAACGGCATCCCTCCTCAGAAAACGGCATCGATGTGGTGCCGCTGGGCTTGGCGCTCCTTGTCGTAGCGGGCGCGGGCCTGCCGGGTCGCCTCCAGCCCCGACACCTCCGCGACCGGCACGTCCCACCACGCCTCGCTGTCGGGCGCCGACACCAGCGGGTCGGTCTCGATGTGCACCACCGTCGTGTGGGAGGCGGCCTTGGCCTGCTCCAGCGCGTCCCGCAGCTCGGCGATCGTGGTCGCGCGGATGACGTGCGCGCCCAGGCTGGCGGCGTTGGCGGCCAGGTCCACCGGGAGCAGGCCGCCCTCCAGGCGCCCGCTGCCGTCGCGGTAGCGGTACCGGGTGCCGAACCGCTGCGCCCCCACCTGCTCCGACAGCCCGCCGATGGAGGCGAACCCGTGGTTCTGCACGAGCACGACGACGAGCTTGACGCCCTCGGCCACGGCGGTGACCAGCTCCTGGGCCATCATCAGGTACGACCCGTCGCCCACCAGCACGAACACCTCGCGGTCCGGCACGGCCAGCTTCACCCCCAGCCCGCCGGCCACCTCGTAGCCCATGCACGAGTACCCGTACTCGACGTGGTAGGTGCGCGGACCGGCCGGCCGCCACAGCTTGTGCAGGTCGCCCGGCATGGACCCGGCCGCGCACACCACCACGTCGCGCGGCCCGGCGGCGGCGTTGACCGCGCCGATCACCTCCGACTGCGCCGGAGCGGGGCCGTGCCCCAGGGCGTAGGCGCGGTCCACCGTCGCGTTCCACGCGGCGACCAGCTCCGCGGCCTCGGCCCGGTAGCCGTCGGGGACGCGGTGGCCGGACAGCTCGCCGCGCAGCGCCGTCAGCGCCTCGCGGGCGTCGGCGACCAGCATCACCCCGCCGAGCTTGGCCGCGTCGAACGCGGTGATGTTCACGTTGACGAACCGCACCCCCGGTTCGGCGAACAGGCTGTGCGAGGCGGTGGTGAAGTCGCTGTAGCGGGTGCCGATCCCGAGCACCACGTCCGCGCGGCGCGCCAGCGCGTTGGCGGCCGTGGTGCCGGTCGCGCCGACCGCGCCCACCGCGCACGGGTGCCGCCAGGGCAGCGCGCCCTTGCCCGCCTGCGTCTCGGCCACCGGGATGCCCGTCTCCTCGGCGAAGGCGGCCAGTTCGGCGCAGGCGTCGGAGTAGACCACCCCGCCGCCCGCGATGATCAGCGGGCGGCGGGCGCCGCGCAGCACGTCCGCCGCCCGCGCCAGCGCTGCCGGTTCGGGCAGCGGGCGCGGGACGTGCCAGGTGCGTTCGGCGAACAGCTCCTCGGGCCAGTCGTGGGCCTCGGCCTGCACGTCCTGCGGCAGCGCCAGCGTCACCGCCCCGGTGGCCGCGGGGTCGGTCAGCACCCGCATCGCCGCCAGCAGCGCCGACGGGAGCTGCTCGGGCCGGTTGATCCGGTCCCAGAACACCGACACCGGCTTCAGGCAGTCGTTGACCGACACGTCGTAGGACCGCGGGTCCTCCAGCTCCTGCAGCACGGGGTTGGCGCGGCGGGTGGCGAACACGTCGCCGGGCAGCAGCAGGACGGGCAGCCGGTTGACGGTGGCCAGGGCCGCGCCGGTCACCAGGTTGGTGGCGCCGGGGCCGATCGAGGTGGTGCAGGCCAGCATCCGCAGCCGGTCGTGCATGCGCGCGTACCCGACGGCGGTGTGCACCATGGCCTGCTCGTTGCGCGCCTGGTAGTAGCGGAACCCGGGGTAGGCGTCGGCGTACTCGGCGAGGGCCTGCCCGATCCCGGCGACGTTGCCGTGCCCGAAGATGCCGAAGCAGCCGCCGAACAGGGGCCGCCGCACGCCGTCCCGCTCGCCGTACTGCGCCACCAGGAAACGCACCACCGCCTGGCCGACCGTCAGCCTCATGATCGCTCCTCCGTCGAGGTCAGCGGCAGCCGCGGGTCGAGCGGCTGCCCGGGCCAGGTGTCGCGGACCCAGGCGTGCGCGGGGTCGTCGCAGATCCGCCACGCGCGCTCGGGGCCGGGTCCGGCCATGACGTTCAGGTAGTACAGGTCGTACCCGGGGACCGCCATCGACGGGCCGTGCCAGCCGTGCGGGATGAGCACCGCGTCGCCGGTGCGGACCTCCCGCAGCACGTCGATGGGCCGTTCGGCGGTGCCGTACACGCGCTGGTAGCCCATGCCCGGCCCGGCGGGCCCGCCGGCGACCTCGAAGTAGTAGATCTCCTCCAGGACGCTCTCGCCGGGGCGGTCCTCGTCGTGCTTGTGCGGCGGGTAGGACGACCAGTTGCCGCCGGGCGTCAGCACCTCGCAGGCGATGAGCCGGTCGGCTCGGAACGCCTCGGGCGTGCAGAAGTTGTTGACCTGGCGGGACGCCTGCCCGGCGCCGCGCAGCTCGACGGGGACGCCCTCGGCGGGGCCGTAGCGGGGCTCGAGCCGGTTGGCGCAGCGGGCCGACGGCAGCGCGAACCGGCCGCCGCCGGCGGAGGCGATCGCCACCCGCGCGTCGCGGGGCGCGTAGGCGAAGTCGGTGACGCGGGAGAACACGCTCCGCCGCCCCCGCAGTTCGAAGACGGCCGAGTCGACGGTCACCGTGCAGGACCCGGCGAGCGGCAGGACGAGCATCTCCTCCCCGCCGGTGTCCAGCGCGTGCTCGCCTCCCGGCGGCAGCTCGACGACGCGCAGGCCCGAGTACGTCCAGCCCGCCGTCTCCGGTGTGATCTCGGTCAGGTAGGGACTCACAGCAGCCTCACAGCAGACTCACCGCGGCGTCGACGGCTCCGGCGACGTCGTCGTCGGAGGGGTACAGCAGGGCGCGGCCGACGACCAGGCCGCGCACGGTCGGCAGCGCCAGCGCCTGCTGCCAGGCGGCCAGCGCCGCGTCCGGGTCGGCGGGCACCTCGCCGCCCAGCAGCACGGCGGGCAGCGTGGAGGCCGCCATCACCCGTTCCATCCTCTCCACCACCGGCACCTTCAGCCAGGTGTACGCCGACGTGGTGCCCAGGCCGGAGGCGATCGCGACCGCCCTGGTCATGGCCTCGGGCGTCAGGACGTTGACGAGCTTGCCGTCGGCGCCGCGCCGGGACACGAACGGTTCGACCATGGCCATCAGCCGGTGCCCGGCCAGGCGCGACACCGCGCGGGCGCAGCCCTCCAGGGTGCGGGCGGTGGCCGGGTCATCGTAGTCCACGCGCAGCAGCATCTTGCCGCCGTCGAGCCCGGCGGCGGCGATCGCGTCGGCGTCGTAGGCGGTGAACCGGTCGTCGATCTCGAACGCGGCGCCCGCCAGCCCGCCCCGGTTCATCGACCCGAGGACGATCTTGCCGTCCAGGGCACCGAGCAGCAGCAGGTCCTCGATGACGTCGGGGGTGCCGAGCACGCCGTCCACGCCGGGCCGCGACAGCGCGACGCAGATGCGTTCGAGCAGGTCGCGCCGGTCGGCCATGGCGAGCGGGTCGCCGCCGGCGGCCAGCGCGCCGCGCGCCGGGTGGTCCGCGGCGACGATCATCAGCCGGGCGGGCGGGGAGGTGCGCCGCACCCGGCGGGCGGCGGCCTGCGCGACCGCCTCCGGGCGGACGGCGCGGATCTCGGCCAGGGCGGCGTACCGCTCGGCGAACGTGCCGGTGCTCACGCCGTGCCCTCCCGGTGCGCCGCCGGTGCCGCGGCGTCCCCGGCCAGCAGCCGCTCCACCTCGTCGGTGGCGGGCATGGCGTCGGCGCAGGCGAGGCGGGACGCGACCAGCGCGCCCGCTGCCGAGGCGAACCGGATGGTGCGCTCCAGGTCCCAGCCGGACAGCAGCCCGTGGCACAGCGCCCCGCCGAAGGCGTCGCCGGCGCCGAGCCCGTTGACGACCTTCACCTCGACCGGCGGGACGCGCACCGTCTCGTCGGCCGTGGCCGCCAGCACGCCGCGCGGGCCCTGCTTGACGACGGCGAGCCGGACGCCGCGGTCGAGCAGGGCGCGGGCGGCGGCGAGCGGCTCGTCCTCCCCCACGGCGACCCGGCACTCCTCCAGGTTGCCGACGGCGACGGCGACGTGCGGCAGCGCCCGGCCGATCTCGCGGCGGGCCCGGCCGGGCGAGTCCCAGAACATCGGCCGGTAGTCCAGGTCGAGCACGGTGGTGCCCGTGTGCGCGGCGAGCGCGGTGACGGTCGCCGCGCGGCTGGGCTCGTCGGACAGCCCGGTCGCGGTGGCCCAGAAGACGGCGGCGGCGCGGATGGCGTCCAGGTCCAGCTCGCCGGGCTCGATCTGCATGTCGGGGGCCTTGGGCCGGCGGTAGAAGTACAGCGGGAAGTCGTCCGGCGGGAAGATCTCGCAGAACGCCAGCGGGGTGGGCAGGTCCGGGACGGCCGCGACGAAGCGGTCGTCCACGCCGTACCCGCGCAGCGCCCGGCGGATGAAGCGGCCGAACGGGTCGTCGCCGGTGCGGGTGATGACCGCGGTGCGGCGGCCGTGCCGGGCGGCGGCGACGGCGACGTTGGTGGGGCTGCCGCCCAGGTACTTGCCGAACGTCTCGACGTCCTCCAGCGGGACGCCGACCTGCTGCGGGTAGATGTCCACGCTGACCCGGCCCATGGTGATCAGGTCGTGGGTCACGGCGTCCCTCCCCGCAGGAAGGCGATGCTCGCGGCGACGTCGTCGCGCGGCCCGGCGCCGGGCGGCGGCTCGGCGGTCAGGACGGTGTCCTGCTCCAGCACGTACCAGCCGCGGTAGCCGGACGACTCCAGCGCGCCGACGACGCCGGGCACGTCGACGTCGCCCCGCCCCAGCGGCCGGTAGACGCCCGCGCGGACGGCGTCGGTGTAGGAGATCCGCCCGTCCCGCACGCGCCCGGCCAGTTCGGCGTCGACGTCCTTCAGGTGCACGTGGGCGACGCGGCCGGCGGCGGCGCGGGCCAGGTCGAGGGGGTCGGTGCCGCCGATGAGCAGGTGCCCGGTGTCCAGGCACAGCGGCACGTCGGTGCCGTCGAGCACGCGGTCCACCTCGTCGCCGCGTTCGACGACGGTGCCGACGTGCGGGTGCAGGACGGCGCGGTGGCCGCGCCCGGCGGCGTGCGCGGCGGCGCGGCCGAGGTTGCCGAGCAGGGTGCGCCAGGCGGCGGCGTCGAGGGCGGGGCGCCGGTCGTAGCCGTCCAGCCCGGTGGCGGCGGCGAGCACGACGGTGGCGCCGGGCCCGCCGAAGCCGTCCAGCACCCGCGACAGCCCGGGCAGCGGGTCGCGCGCGGGGTCGTGCAGGACGAGCGGGACGAACCCGCCGACCGGCCGGAGCCCGTGGGACTCCAGCAGGCTGGCGCGTTCGGCGGGGTCGGCGGGCAGGAAGCCGTCGGGGCCGAACTCGGTGGCGGCCAGCCCGAGGTCGCGCATCTCCGCCAGGACGCGCCCGGGCGCCATCTGGTGGCCCCAGCCCGGCACCTCGCACACGCCCCAGGAGATCGGGGCTCCGGCGATCCGCTCGGCGCTGATCATCTGCGAATCTCCTCGATCGCCACGGCGCGGTGCTCGCGCCGCGCCAGCTCGCACGCCTCGGCCACGTAGAGCGCCTCCAGACTCTCCTCGGGGGGACAGGGGTTGTCGATGCGCCCGGCCGCCAGGTCGACGAACGCGCCGAGTTCGGCCGCGTACGCGTCGGCGAACCGGTCGAGGAAGTGGGTGTGCGGCGGCCCGGCCGGGCGCAGGCCCGCGCCGTCGCCGCCGGCGGGGGCCAGCGGCGTGCGGTCGTCCAGCCCGGCGACGACGCTGCCGGCCGAGCCGTACACCTCCAGCCGCACGTCGTAGCCCGCCGCGTTGTAGCGGGTGGCCGACACCTGGGCCAGGGTGCCGTCGTCGAGGGTGAGCAGCGCGGCGGCGGTGTCGACGTCGCCGGCCTCGGCGAAGAAGTCCGCGCCCCGGTTGGCGCCGGTGGCGCACACGCGGGCCACCTCGCGTCCGGTGACGAAGCGGACGGCGTCGAAGTCGTGCACCGAGCAGTCGCGGAACAGGCCGCCCGAGCCGCGGATGTAGGCGGCGGGCGGCGGCACCGGGTCCAGGGTGCACGAGCGGATGGTGTGCACCCAGCCGAGCCGTCCGGACCGCACCGCCTCGCGGGCCGCCACGTGCCCGGCGTCGAACCGCCGCTGGAACCCGACCTGCACCGGGACGCCCGAGCCGCGGACGGCGTCCATCAGCCGCAGCGTGCCCTCGATGTCGGGGGCGAGCGGCTTTTCGCAGAACACCGGCAGCCCGGCCCGGGCCGCGCGGACCACCAGTTCGGCATGCGCGCTGGTCACCGCGGCGACGACCAGCGCGTCCAGCCCGGAGGTGAACAGCGCGTCCACCGAGGGCGCCGCCTCGGCCCCGGTCTTGGCCGCAACCGCCCGCGCCCGCGCCGCGTCGGCGTCGGCCACCACGACCGCGTCGACGGACGGCAGGGCGCGCAGCGTCTCGGCGTGCCCGGCGCCGATGCGCCCCGCTCCGGCCAGTCCGACCCTCATACCGACCTCCCGATGTCCGGCCGCGCGGCCGCGCGGACCCGCCGAGGGCGCCCCCGGGCCGCGCGCCGTGCGGGACGGCGCACCGCCGGCGGGCATGATCAAGCCTCATGGAACGATCCATATACTGTCAAGAGAATGTCCTGACATTAGGACTCCCTGACTTGAGGATTCCCTGACTCGGTCGTGACACGACTCGTCTATCCTCATGCCGCCGTTCTCACCGAGGGAGCCCCGCCCGTGCCCGACGACTGCGCATACCGCCATCCGGTCTCCGTGGACCGCACCAGCCCCGTCCCGCTGTACTTCCAGCTCGCCCAGCAGCTGGAGGAGGCGATCCGCAGCGGCGCGCTCCCCCCGGGCACCCGGCTGGAGAACGAGATGGAGCTGGCGGCGCGCTGCCGCCTGTCGCGGCCCACGGTGCGCCAGGCGATCCAGCACCTGGTCGACAAGGGGCTGCTGGTGCGCCGGCGCGGCGTCGGCACGCAGGTCGTCCGGCCGCGGGTGCGGCGCCCCCTCGAGCTGTCCAGCCTGTACGACGACCTGGCCGAGGCGGGCGAGCAGCCGTCCACGCGGGTGCTGGAGTTCGGCCCCGTGCCCGCCTCGCCGGAGGTCGCCGAGCAGCTCGGCGTCCCCGCCGAGACCAAGGTCCTGCTGCTGCGGCGGCTGCGCCTGACCGGAGGCGACCCGCTCGCGGTGATGACCAACCACCTGCCGCTCGACGTGCTCGACGTCGCCGCCGACCACCTGGAGCGGCACGGCCTCTACGAGACGCTGCGCGCCGCCGGGGTCAACCTGCGCATCGCCCACCAGACGATCGGGGCCCGCGCCGCCACCGCCGCCGAGGCCCGCCTGCTCGACGAGCGGCGCGGCGCCCCGCTGCTGACCATGACCCGCGTCGCCTACGACGACGGCGGCCGCGCCGTCGAGTACGGCGACCACGTGTACCGGGCCGCGCGCTACTCCTTCTCCCACACCCTCGTCGGCAAGTGACGTGCTCCCCGGCCTTCAGGCCGGGGAGCACGTCAGCGCTCCTTGGTGAACTGGGGGAGGTCGGCGCGGTGCGCGGCCAGGCCCTCGTCGAGGATCCGCTCCGCGACCCGCAGGCTGGAGACGAACGGGTGGGCCAGCAGCGCGCGCAGCGCGGTGCGCCGGTCGCCGGTGACGGCCGCGTCGGCGGCCAGCCGCTCGTACTCGTGGACGGCCTGGGTGAGGCCGCGGACCTGGCGCGGCAGGTCCCCCATCACCAGCGGCACCGCGCCCTGGCGGCCCACCACCGCCGGGACCTCGACGATCGCGTCGGGCTCCAGAGCGGCGATCGCGCCGCGGTTGCGGGTGTTGACGATGAACCGGCGCTGCTCGTCGCGGGCGATCGCGCAGATCACGTCCACCGCGAACTCGCCGTGCTCGCCGCCGCCGCGCTCGCGGCTGGGGTCGGGGTCGGGTCTGCCGGCCTCCGCCGCCACCTGCGCGTAGTAGGCGGGCAGCATCGCCATGATGTCCTCGGCGCGGGTGGTGCCCTTCGCGCGCAGCTCCGCGACGACCTCGTCGTGGAAGAAGTAGTACTTGGCGTAGGAGTTGACCAGCAGGCCGAGGGCCTTGCCGAGTTCGGCCATGCGGACCGGGTCGCGGTGCGGGGTGGCCTCGCCGTGCGGCTCCGCCGCCTCCAGCAGCGGGGCGATGTCGACGGGCTCGCCGTTCAGCCGGACCCGCTCGGCCCAGGTGCCGTGGTTGGTGCCGATCCAGTCGATCTCCAGGCCTTCGGCGGGCAGGCCGAGCAGGTCGGCCCAGGTCTCGGTGTCGCCCACCCACTGGTCGCACAGTCCGAGGATCTTCGCGCCGGTGTAGCGGGAGACCGCGTCGGTGACCACGTTGGTGGGGTTGGTGTAGTTGACGATCCACGCGTCCGGGGCGACCTCGGCGAGCACGGCGGCGATGTCCAGCAGCACCGGGACGGACCGGCAGGCCATGAAGAACCCGCCCGGGCCGACCGTCTCCTGCCCGACGACGCCGTGCCGGAGCGGGATCGACTCGTCCAGGTGGCGGCCGCGCAGCCCGCCCGGCCGGAAGGTGGTGAACACGAAGTCCGCCCCGTCCAGCGCGGCCTTGAGGTCGGTGTGCGCGGTGACGGTGAAGTCGGCCCCGCGGGCGGCGAACATGCGGCGGGCCAGCCGGGCCATGACGTCCAGGTGGTCGGCGTCCACGTCGTGGAAGCGCAACTGCGCCCCGGCCAGGTCGGCGGCGCGGTGCAGCAGCCCCCGGATGACGCCGGGCATGTAGCCGCTGCCGGCGCCGATCACCGCGATGCGCGTGGTCATCGTGTCTCCGCTCTCGTCGTTGCCGCTGTCGTCGTCGGGAAACGCACCGCAGGGGGCCGTTCCCCCGTGTGGGAGCGCAGGGTGGGCTCGGCGCGGACGACGGCGTCGTCGGCCGAGGCGGGGATGAAGGGCACGACGAAGGCGTAGTCCGCCAGCACCTCCTCGGGGACCTCGCCGGACTCGCCGAACGCCGCGATCTCGCCCCAGCACGGCGCTCCCAGCGACCCGCTGCGGTGCCGCACCGACAGCCCGGCGCACAGGTTGGCGAACCGCAGCCGCTCGTCCAGCGGCAGGCCCGCCAGCGTGCCGAACACGAACCCGGCGGCGAACACGTCGCCGGCGCCGGTGGCGTCCAGCGCCTCCACCGGCAGCGCCCGGGTCTCGGCGCACTCCCCCGCGGCCGAGTCGATCGCCAGGGCGCCGTCGCCGCCGCGTTTGACGACCACCACCGCGACCCGCTCCGCCAGCGCCCGCGCGGCCTCCTCCGGGGAGCCGGTGCGGGTGTAGGCCATGGCCTCCACGGCGTTGGGCAGGAACACGTCGACGTACCGGAGCCGGTCGAGCACCTCGGCGGACCACGTCCCGGTGGAGTCCCAGCCCAGGTCGGCGAACACGCGGGCGCCGGCGCGGCGCATCGCCTTCACCCATTCGGGCACCGGCCGGCCGATGTCGACGAAGCACGTCTTGGCCTGCGGCGGCTCGGTGACCAGCTCGTCCGGCTGCAGGGGCAGGGGCTTGGCGTAGGTGACCATGCTGCGGTCGGAGTCGTAGGCCAGCGACACCGTCACCGGGGACGGCCAGCCGGGGATCATCCGGGAGCGGCGCAGGTCGACGCCCTCCTGCTCGGACAGCGTGCGCCACAGGTACGCCCCGAACAGGTCGTCGCCGAACGCCGCGGCCAGGCCGGTGCGCAGGCCGAGGCGGCTCATCGCGACGGCGATGTTGGCCACGCCGCCGGGGGCCGAGCCGAGGCCGTCGGTGACCAGCTCGGTGCCGGGCGGCGGCAGGCCGGGCAGCCCCGTGAAGATCATGTCCATGAAGACCTGGCCGGTGAGGAAGACGTCCAGTTCCGGGGCGTCGTCCCCGCGCGGCAGCCGCCGCCCCGCCTGCTCGCGCTCGGTGCACGGGTCGTGCAGGGTCGGCTCGGGCGCCCGGCCCGGTGCGGCGGCCTCCTGCAGGTCCGGCGGCACGTCCTGCGGGACCTGCCGCCGGACCTGCTGCCGGATCTGCCGGCGGGTGTCGTCGGACCGGGGCCCGCTGAGGGTCTGCGTCATGGTGCCTCCACGGCGAGGCGTCGGCGTCGCTGGTGATCGTAACCAGGCGCACCGGCGGGGCGGCACGTTCCGCTACGCTTTGTGATCGGATCTTGTCCGAACGTGCTTTCGGCCGGATATCGGGGCGTGCCGGGGCGCCCCGGCCGCCGCTCGCCGTGCCGGCGCAGGTCAGCGCTTGAGCGGTACGCCGCCGGGCGTGCTCTCGTTCGGCACCAGGTACGACACCGCGGCCTGCGACACCACCCCGATCAGGGCGATGAGGATCTCCTTGCTGAACGCGCCCGCCTGGATCCAGTTGATCACGACCGCGGTGAGGGCCGTGATCAGCGCCGCCCACCACTTGCGGGTCGGCAGGAGGGACCTGGCGCCGGTCGCGTTCACGTCGCTGTTCACGTCGCACCTCCGGGGGGTCGGGCCGCCGCGTGTCCGCGGGCACCGTCGCGCCCCATCCTTCCCCGCGGACGCCCCCGCCGGATGGCCGATTGCGGAATCCCCGGCCGGGTGTATCCGGCCGCGCGGCGCCCCGCACGCCTCCGCTCCCCCATCCGGCTCCGTGCGCGCACGTCCCGCGGGTTCCGGGGCGCCCTGCCGGCCGCGGGCGCGGTTCTCGCGCCGGCGCCGGGGAGGCCGGCCGCGCGCTAGGAGGCGCCGGGGGCCTCGGGGACGGGCTCGCCGAGCATGGCGCGGGTCGCCTCCTCGACGATGTCGCGCATGGCCCGTTCGGCGGCCTCGGGGTCCCCCGCCTGCACCGCCTGCGCCACCTCGGCGTGCCAGCGGATCGCCGCGGGCTCGGGACGGGCGGGGAACAGGTGGTGGTGGTGCCGGCCCGCCAGCACGGAGGCCACCACGTCGCCGAGCGCGCCCAGCATCTCGTTGCCGGACGCCTCCAGCAGCGTGCGGTGGAACAGGATGTCGGCCTCCAGGTAGGCGTCCAGGTCGCCGGACTTGGCGTGCACCGCCATCTGCATGACCGCGCCGGTCAGCGTGCCGCACTGGGCGGGGGTGGCACGGCGGGCGGCCAGCGCGGCGGCCACCGGCTCGACCCCGCGGCGCAGCTCGCTCAGCGACCGCAGCTGCTCGTCGCGGCCCTCGCCGTCCAGCCGCCAGCCGATGATGCGCGGGTCGAACACGTTCCAGGCCGAGCGCGGGGCGACGGTGACGCCGACGCGGCGGCGGCTGCTGACCATGCCCATGGACTCCAGCACCCGGATCGCCTCGCGGATCACCGACCGGGACACCCCGAACCGGGCCTCCAGCTCCTCGATCCGCAGCACCCGCCCGGGCGCCAGCTCCTGCGAGGTGATGAGCAGGCCCAGCTGGTCCAGGACGCTGCCGTGCAGTCCGGCTCGGTCATTGCCCCCCATGGCCACCAATCATCACACGTAAGCCGCCGTATGCGAGGAGTCGGGATAAAAAATCATACTTATGCAGGTCAGCTGTTGTTAACAGCTGATGAATCATGCCACACTCTGGCAAACGTCATCCGAGAGGTCGATGTCATGGACACAGCCCGCGGCTCCGCCGCCCCGCTGCTCGTCGTCATGGGCGTCGCGGGGTCCGGAAAGACGACCTTCGGCGCCGCGCTCGCCCGGCGGCTGGGGGTGCCGTTCGCCGACGCCGACGACTTCCACCCGCCCGGCAACATCGCCAAGATGTCGGCCGGCATCCCGCTGGACGACGCCGACCGGATGCCCTGGCTGCGCGCGATCGGCGCGTGGCTGGCCGGGCACGCGGCCGGCGGCGGCGTGGTGACCTGCTCGGCGCTGCGGCGGGTGTACCGCGACGTGCTGCGGGCCGAGGCGCCGCAGGCGGTGTTCGTGCACCTGCACGGCGACCGCGAGGTCGTGCGGCGGCGGGTCGCCGAGCGCGCCGGCCACTTCATGCCCGCCTCCCTGGTCGACTCCCAGTTCGACACGCTGGAGCCGCTCGGCCCGGACGAGCGCGGGATCGTCCTCGGCCTCGACGCCCCCGTCGAGGAACTCGTCGACGCCTACCTGGACGCGGCGTCCGGCGCCGCGGCGTCCCCGCCGCGCGAGGCCTGACCAAGGTCCCTGGCCGAGACTTCCGGCCGAGATCCCTGGCCGAGGCCCCCATCCCCATCCCCTCCCCCCGCCCGGAAGGCGGGAGTCCACCCCCGGAGGTCCCTGATGACAGGCTTCGCCCTCACCGCGCTGGCCCTCGCCCCGCCCGAGGAGCCCATCGCCGGCGGCGGCCGGCTCGTGCTGGCCGCGCTCGCCGGCATCGCGCTGATCGTCGCACTGATCACCTGGCTGAAGGTGCACCCGTTCCTCGGCCTCACCCTCGGCTCGCTGCTGGTCGGCGGGATCGCCGGGCTGCCCATGGCCGACACCATCAGCGGGTTCGGCGACGGGTTCGGCAGCACGGCGGCGGGCGTCGGCGCGCTGATCGCGCTGGGCGCCATGTTCGGCCGGCTGCTGGCCGACAGCGGCGGCGCCGACCAGATCGTCGACACCATCGTCGGCCGCGCCGGGCCGCGCGCGCTGCCGTGGGCGATGGCGCTGGTCGGGGCGCTGATCGGACTGCCCATGTTCTTCGAGATCGGGCTCGTGCTGCTGATGCCGGTGATCTTCCTGGTGGCGCGCCGGTCCGGGCTGTCGCTGGTGCGGGTGGGCATCCCGGCGCTGGCCGGGCTGTCGGCCATGCACGGCCTGGTGCCCCCGCACCCCGGCCCGCTGGTGGCCATCGACGCGCTCAAGGCCGACCTGGGCGTCACGCTGGCGCTGGGCGTGCTCGTCGCCCTGCCGACGATCGCGGTGTCCGGGCCGCTGTTCGCCCGGTACGCCGCACGCTGGGTCGACGTCCCGGCCCCCGCCCTCTACGAAACGGGCCCGGAATCGGACGCCGCCGGAGCCGCCCGCCGCCGCCCCTCGTTCGGCGCCACCCTGGCCACGGTGCTGCTGCCGGTCGTGCTGATGATGGGCAAGGCGCTGGCCGACATCTTCCTGGACGAGGGCGACCACCTGCGCACCGTCCTGGACAACCTCGGCACCCCCCTGGTGGCGCTGCTGATCGCGGTGGTCGTGGCGATGTTCACCTTCGGCCGCGGCGCGGGCATGAGCCTGCGCGAGGTGTCCGGGGTGCTGGAGAAGTCGCTGCCGCCGATCGCGGGCATCCTGCTCATCGTGGCCGCCGGCGGCGGCTTCAAGCAGACCCTCATCGACACCGGCATCGGCAAGCTGGTCGCCGACTGGGTGGCCGACAGCGGCCTGTCGGTGCTGCTGCTGGCCTGGGTGGTCGCGGTGCTGATCCGCCTGGCCACCGGTTCGGCCACCGTGGCCACCGTCACCGCCGCGGGCATCATGGCACCGCTGGTCACCACCCTGAGCAGCGGGGAGACCTCGCTGCTGGTGCTGGCGATCGGCACCGGGTCGGTGTTCTTCTCGCACGTCAACGACGCCGGCTTCTGGCTGGTCAAGGAGTACTTCGGGCTGAGCGTCGGGCAGAACGTCAAGAGCTGGTCGCTGATGGAGACGGTGCTGTCGGTCACCGGCCTGGTGTTCGTGCTCCTGCTCGACCTGGTCGTCTAGCGGCGTCGTCCAGCGGCGTACGGGAAGTCGGCCGCGGGGTCGCGCAGCAGCCGCCGCAGCGCCCGCACGAACAGCACCGCCGCCGCCAGCCCAAGCGGCAGCCCCGCCAGGGGCGCGCCCGTGGCCACGGCGAGGGCGCGCCCGCCGAGCACCCCGGCGACGCCCAGGTTGTCGCCCTGCCGGCCCGCCGCCGCGGACACCGTGACGACCGCGCAGACGATCGCGACCCCGGCGGCGGCCACGGCGACCGGCCAGCGCCGTGCCGCCGCCGACACCGCGACCCCCGCCGCGACCAGCACCAGCAGCGCCGCCGCGCCGAACCAGCGCACCGGCCGCGGCCGCATCTCGACCCGCACCACCGGGGCGGGCCGCCCCCGTCCCACCGTCCACCGCGGCGCGTCCGAGGCCCCTCCCGGCGGCCGCGGCCGCACCGTCGCCGGGACGGACGGCAGCCACAGCCGCACCCCGCCCTCGTCGAAGCCCCCGGCGGCCAGCCGCCGCCACGCCCGCGCGGTGTCCAACTGCAGCGATACCGTGCGGCCCGGCCGGAAGGCGCCGGTCACGTCCGCCCTGGCGAACGGGTAGCTGCGGCTGGTCGCGGTGCGCACCCGGACGGCGGCGGCGCCGGGGAACAGCTCCCGCGCGACCGCCGCGGCCAGGTCGCGCACCTGCGCGTCCGACCGCAGCCGCCCGGCGGCGCGCAGATCGACTTGGGCGCCGCCGTCCGGCATCACCGCGATGTCGAGCCACGCCCCGGGCAGCGCGCGTCCGCCTCCCCCGCCGCACGCCGACAGGGCGAGCAGGACGAGGACGCCCAGCACCACGAGACGTCCCGCACCTGGCACGCACACTGCCCCCTCCGCTCTCCGCTGACCGCCGCACCGCAGGATCGGTACCGCAGGTCGCGCGCACGTCTCGTTCCGATCGCGTCCGCCTTGCGCCACATCGCGGCCGACGGGCGCGGACGCGCGCCGGTTCCGGCCTGCGGGTGTCCGCATGTGGCCGGTCCACGAGCCCGACCGCCGCCGGGGGACGCGCCCTCGCATCGTCGCCGAGACTGCGGTGATCGCAAGTTTTACCGAGGTCAGGGCGGGCGGCGTCCCGGCGGACGCGGAGTCACGCTCCGGTCGAGAGCGCGGCGACCGCGTCCCGCGCGGCGTATGGGCAAACCCGCATTTCCGCGAACGCTCGTCCCCGCCGCGCGGCGCAGCTTTCACAGCCGCCTCCTGGGCCCCTTCTGGCCGACGGGTTTCTGGGTTACCGTCCCCGCAAGGTCATCTTCGAGCCGAGCGACTCGCGAGGAGCCCCGCTCATGTCCGAAGTCTTCCGCCTGGACCGCCGCACCATGCTCAGGGGAGCCGCCACGGCTGCCGGCGGCGCCCTGCTCGGCGCCGCGCCCCTGCTGCCGCAGAACGCCCTCGCCGCACCCCGCGTCCACACCCGCGCCGAATGGGGCGCCCGCGCCCCGCGCCGCGCCGCGACCGTACTGGACCGCGCCCCCGACCACATCGTCGTGCACCACACCGCCTCGGCCAACACCACCGACTACTCGCTGTCCGCGGCGTTCGCGCTGTCACGGGCGATCCAGAACCTCCACATGGACTCCAACGGCTGGGATGACACCGGACAGCAGCTCACCATCAGCCGCGGCGGCCACCTCATGGAGGGACGCAACCGCAGCCTCGCCGCCATCCAGGCGGGAGACCACGTCGTCGGCGCGCACACCGCGAGCCACAACGACCACACGATCGGCATCGAGAACGAAGGCCTCTACATGACGGTGCAGCCGACGCCCGAGCTGTGGGTGCGGCTGGTCGAGACGTGCGCGTGGCTGTGCGGGGTGTACGGCCTGGACCCGTACACCGCGATCGTCGGGCACCGCGACTATAACGCCACCGCCTGCCCCGGCGACGTGCTGTACGCGATGCTGCCCCGGCTCCGGGACGAGGTGGCCGGCGTCCTGGGCGCGCAGCGCAGGAGCCAGGTGCTCGCCGAGCGCAGGCGCGGCGGCCTGCCCGGGCCCCGGTTCCGCTTCGACCACGGCCCGGCCCTGGGCCCCGGAGACCCCGGCCGCGGCTGACCTCAGACGCCCGCGGTCTGCGGGACCTCGGTGTCGAAGGCCAGGCGGCCGTCGGCCACCCGGACCCGCACGTGCTGCCCGGGGTGCAGCCGCCCCTCCAGCAGCATGGTCGACAGCGGGTTGTCGACCTCCCGCTGGATGGTGCGGCGCAGCGGGCGGGCGCCGAACTCGGGCTGGAAGCCGCGCTCGGCCAGCCAGTCCACCGCCTCGGGGGTGAACTCGGCGGTGACGTCCTGGGCGCGCAGCCGGCGCCGGGTCTCCTCCAGCAGCAGGTCGGTGATCTGCCGCAGCTGCTCGGCGCCGAGCCGGCGGAACACGATGATCTCGTCGATGCGGTTGAGGAACTCCGGCCGCAGCGACTCGCGCAGCCGCCGCATGACCCGCTCGCGCAGCGGGGCGTCCACGGCGACCGGCTCGGCGGTGAAGCCGACGCCGGCGCCGCCCCCGGTGATCAGCTCCGAGCCGAGGTTGCTCGTCATGATCACGATGGTGTTCTTGAAGTCGACGGTGCGGCCCTGCGCGTCGGTCAGCCGCCCGTCGTCCAGCACCTGCAGCAGCACGTTGAACACGTCCTGGTGGGCCTTCTCGATCTCGTCGAGCAGGACCACCGCGTACGGGGTGCGCCGCACCGCGTCGGTGAGCTGCCCGGCCTCCTCGTAGCCGACGTAGCCGGGCGGGGCGCCGGTCAGGCGGCTGACGGTGTGCCGCTCCTGGAACTCGCTCATGTCGAAGCGGACCATCCGGTCCGCGGAGCCGAACAGCGCCTCGGCCAGCGCGCGGGCCAGCTCGGTCTTGCCCACCCCGGTCGGGCCGAGGAACAGGAAGCCGCCGATCGGCCGGTCCGGGTCGGCCAGGCCGGAGCGCGAGCGCCGCACCGCGTCGGCGACGGCCGCCACCGCGTCGTCCTGCCCGATGACGCGGCGGCGCAGATGCTCCTCCAGCCGCAGCAGCCGCTCCCGCTCCTCCTCGGTGAGCCGGGCGACCGGGACGCCGGTGGTGCGCGAGACGATCTCGGCGATGTCCACCTCGGTGACCTCGGGGACGGCGTGCGGGTCGGTGCCGCGCTGCTGCGCCTGCTGCATCCGCCGCTCCAGGTCCCTGATCTCGTCGCGCAGCGCCGAGGCCCGCTCGTACTGCTCGGCGGCGACGGCGTGGTCCTTCTCCCGGCGGCGGCGCTCCAGCTCCTGCTCCAGCCGCCGCACATCGGCGGCCGGGGTGCGCACCCGCAAACGCACCCGCGCGCCCGCCTGGTCCACCAGGTCGATCGCCTTGTCGGGCAGGAACCGGTCGGTGATGTAGCGGTCGGCCAGCCGGGCGGCGGCCACCAGCGCCTCGTCGGTGAAGCGCACCTGGTGGTGGGCCTCGTAGCGGTCGCGCAGGCCGCGCAGGATCTCGATGGTGTCCTCGACGGACGGCTCGGGCACCAGGATCGGCTGGAACCGCCGCTCCAGCGCCGCGTCCTTCTCCACGTCCTTGCGGTACTCGTCGACCGTGGTCGCGCCGATGATGTGCAGCTCGCCGCGGGCCAGCGCGGGCTTGAGCATGTTCCCGGCGTTCAGCGCGCCCTCCGCGCCGCCCGCGCCGACCACGGTGTGCATCTCGTCGATGAACACGATCAGGTCGGCCGAGTGCTCGCGGATCTCGTCGATGATCTTCTTGAGGCGCTCCTCGAAGTCGCCCCGGTAGCGGGTGCCGGCCACCACGCCCGCCAGGTCGAGCTGGACGACCCGGGTGGCGCGCAGCGTCTCGGGCACCTCGCCGTCGGCGACGCGCTGGGCGATGCCCTCCACGATCGCGGTCTTGCCGACGCCGGGGTCGCCGATCAGCACCGGGTTGTTCTTGGTGCGGCGCGACAGCACCTCGATCGTCTGCTCGATCTGCTCGTCGCGGCCCACCACCGGGTCGATTGCGCCCTCCCGCGCCAGCGCGGTCAGGTCCCGGCTGAACTCGTCCAACGTCGGCGTGCCGGTCGGCGGGGGCGCGGCCTGCCCGCCCGGGCCGCCGCCCGAGCCCGCCTCCTGCAGCGTCTCAGGGGTCAGCCGCACCCTGCCCAGGATGCGTCCCGCGGGCGACTCGGGGTTCAACGGCAACGCGTACAGCAGGTGCTCGGGGCTGATGTAGGACGCGCCCAGGGCCCGGGAGATGTGGTGGGCGTCCAGCAGCGCGCGCTTGGCCGCGGGCGTCAGCACGGGCGGGGCGTCACCGGGGCGGCCGCGCGACACCTCGGATTCGACTTCGCGGGCGATGGCGTCCGGTTCGGTGCCCGCGCGCTCCAGCAGCCGGCGTGTGGCGCCCTGCCGGGTCAGCGCCCACAGCAGGTGGTCGGTGTCCAGGTCGCCGCTGCCGCACTCGGCGGCCTTGGCCGCCGCGTCCCGCACCGCCTCCCGCGCCTCCTCGTTCATCAGGCGCCCGATGTCGATGCGGTGCATCGGCCTGCGGGCGTAACCGGGACCGAAGAAGCGGGCGAAGAAGTCCTCGAACGGATCGGAACCGAACGCCCCGTGCCCGAACATGTCGCCGGTCATGGCGTTCCCCCTCGTCGGTCAAAACGGACGCTCCCCGGCCCCTGCCCGGAGACGGACCGGCAAAACGGCCGTCTCGTCCGGGCCGGTATGCGGGCAAGCGCCCCGTCACACGCCCGTCGGCAGGGACTCCAGCCCGCCGCGCCGGGGCGCCTCCAGGTGCAGCGGGTCCAGCGCGGAGGTGTGAGCGAACCAGCACAGCACGTCGTACCGCTCGCCGAGGCGGGTCGGCACGTAGTTGCCCGGCTCGTGGTCAGGGTCGTACACCGCGCCGATGGCGCGCTGGACGCGGGTGGCGGTCAGCCACCGGGCGCCGGGCGCGGCGGAGAACACGAACAGGGCGCGGTGCAGGCCGGCGCAGGACAGCAGCGCCTCCACCGAGTCCGAACGCGGCGGCGGCACCCGCATGAGCTCCATCGGCGCACCCCACCGCGGCCCGGCGACCACCTCGCCGTACCCGCCCGCGAACCCGACCAGCACCGTGTCCGCGGCGCCGTGCCGGTCGCGGACGAGCCGGCCGAGGTTGACCAGGCCCGCGCGGCCCATGTCGGTGCCGCGGGCGTCGCCGGCGTGGGTGTTGTGCGCCCACACCACGGCGCGCGAGCGCGGGCCGTGGAACTCCAGCAGCCGGTCCAGGGTGTCGGCCATGTGCGTGTCGCGCGCGTTCCACGCCCGCCCCCCGCCGCCGATCATGGCGCGGTAGTAGCGTTCGGCGCCCGCGGCGGCCTCGGCGTTCAACCGGGCGTCGAGCCGCCCGGAGGGGTCGGCGGCCGGGTCGGGGGCGTGCCCGCCGCCCGCCGGCTGCCGCAGCCGGGTGAGCAGGGCGAGCACCTCCTCCGCGCAGTCCTCGGGCACCAGCCGGGCGTAGCCGCGCGGGTCGTCGCCGTACGGCTCGAAGCACCGGTACGCCTCGCACGCGGCCGCCAGGTGCTCGGGCCGGTGCTCGGCCAGGTGCAGCATGACGGCGCGCAGCGACTCCCGCAGGCCGTAGACGTCCAGCCCGTAGAAGCCGACGCGCCGCTCGGGCGGCAGGGCGGCGTTGTGCCCGCGCAGCCACCGGCAGAACGCGACCGTCTCGTGGTTGGCCCACGTCCAGGCGGGCCAGCGGCGGAACGCGTCCAGCGCCGCGTAGGGGTCCCCGTCCGCGCCGGGCGCCCCGGTCACGCTGCGGTGGACCCGCCGGCAGTCGGGCCAGTCGCCCTCGACCGCGACGAACGAGAACCCCCGTTCGGCGATCAGCCGCCGGGTGAGCGCCGCCCGCCAGGCGTGGTACTCGTGGGTGCCGTGGCTGGCCTCGCCGAGCAGCACGCAGCGCGCGCCGCCGATCCGGTCGAGCACCGGGTCGAGGTCCGCCTCCTCCTCGATCGGCAGGGCCGACCGCGTCACGTCGTCGATGTCGGGCACGGCGCCCCCTTTCGGCGTTCGGTCCGGGTCCTCCCCCGGTTCCCCGTTCGCTCGCGTCGATTCACCCGGCGGGCCGGCGCCCGGGGGCGGCCGCCCGCGGCTCGGCCGGATTCGGTCACCTGTCAATAAGCGGCGGAGGGTCGGTTTTCTCGGGCCGGTCAGGGGATGATCGGTATGCGGCCCCTGGGACGGGGAGCGCTCCCCACGTTCCGCCGGACCCGTCCCGCCCGGTCGCCGCCGGCGACACGGTGGGCCGCCCGCTGCCGACGGGGGTCGGCTGTCGAGCCGAGGGTGAGGTGACCATGTTCGACGACGGGTCCACGTTTCACGACGGGGCCACGTACCACGGCGGATCCGGAAACCACCACGGAGCGGCGTCGCGCGGGCCGGCCGGGTGCCACGACCGACCGGCGGAACGGCGATGAGCGAGCCGGAGATCGTCATCGCGGCGCCGCCGGCGCCCCCGTCCGCACCGTCCCGGCCGTGGGCGACGGCGGGCGAGGCGAACCCGGCGCGGTTCTACGACCTGCTGCTGGGCGGCAAGGACAACTACGCCGCCGACCGTGACCTGGCCGAACGGCTGCTGCGCGTCCAGCCGCACGCCCGCACGGCCGCCCGGGAGAACCGGGCGTTCGTCGGACGGGTCGTGCGCGCGCTGGCCGAGCACGGCGTCGCCCAGTTCCTCGACATCGGCTGCGGCCTGCCGGCCCGCGAGAACGTCCACCAGATCGCCCAGCGCCACGCGCCCGGCGCGCGGGTGGTGTACGTCGACCACGACCCGATCGTGCTGTCGCACGCCCGGGCGCTGCTGGCCGACGACGGCAACGTCAGCGTGGTGTGCGCCGACCTGCGCGACCGCGACGCGCTGCTGGAGGCGGTGACGGTCGCCGCGCCGCTGGACTGGACCCGCCCGGTCGGGGTGCTGCTGACGAGCGTGCTGCACCATCTCACCGCCGGCGACCGCCCGCACGAGCTGACCGCCGGGCTGCGCCGCGCCATGCCGCCCGGCAGCGCCCTGGCGGTCTCCCACCTGACCGCCGACCCGGCGCCCGCCGCGGTGACCGAGGCCGCGGCGCTGTACGCGGCGGGCTGCGGCGCTCCGCTGGTGCCGCGCGGGCGGGCGGAGGTGGCGGCGTTCCTCGACGGTCTGGAGCCGATGGAGCCGGGGGTGGTGTTCACCTCCGAGTGGCGTCCGGAGGGCCCGGTGCGCCCGCCGGACCAGGCGCTGATGTACGCGGCGGTCGGGCTGCGCCGCTGAGCCGCCCCGGCCGCTCCCCGGCCTTTCCGGGGCGGGCGTGCCCGGCTGGGCGCGGGCGGATGTCGGCGGGACGGCCGGCGCGGACCTCGCGCGGGGCCGCCAGCAGGCCGTCCAGCAGCCGCTCCCACTCGGGGCCGACCAGCTCGAGGCGGTAGCCGCGGGCGGTGGCGGCGGCGCGGGCGCCCAGCCGGTCGCGCAGTCCGGCGTCCCCGATCACCCGGCGCAGCGCGGCGGTGAGCGCGGGCACGTCCTCGGCGGGCACCACCAGGCCGTCGCAGCCGTCGGTGATCATCTCGCCGGGGCCGGTGGGGCAGTCGAACGCCACCACCGCCAGGCCCTTGCCCATCGCCTCCAGCAGCACCATCGGCATGCCCTCGAACCGCGACGACAGCACGTACACCGAGGCCCGCGTCATCTCCCCGGCCAGGTCCGGGGTGCGGCCGCACAGCTGCACCCGGCCGGTCAGCCCGTGCTCGGCGATCGCCGCGCGCAGGGCGTCGCGCCGGGGACCCGCGCCGAAGATGCGCAGCGTCCAGCCGGGGTGCGCGGCGGCCAGCGGGGCGTAGGCGCGCAGCAGCAGGTCGAAACCCTTCTGCCTGGTCAGGCGGCCGGCGGCCAGGATCACCTTGGCGGTGCGCGGCGACGGCCCGCCGGGCAGCTTTGGCAGCGCGTTGGGGATGCGCACCACCCGGGTCGGCGCGCCCGCCAGCACCTGCCGGTAGCCGGCGCGGGACGCCTCGGTGAGCACGGCCACCGCGGTGAGCCGCCGGTAGGCGCGGGCGATCTCGCGGCGCAGGCGGGGCCGGTAGGCGGCCAGGTTCATGTGGTCCTGCCCGATGGTGACCACGCCGCGTCCGCCCAGCTCGGCGGCGAGCAGGTTGAGCGACGGCCGGGTGCCGACCAGCACGTCGGGCGCGGGCCCGCGCAGCGCGCGCAGCAGGCACAGGTCGGTCCACAGGCTGACGGTGCTGAACGAGGCGTCGTCGACGGGCACCAGCACGCTCGGCAGCCGCGTCAGCAGGCGCTCGACCCGCCCGGGCGGCGGAGTGCGGCGGTCCTCGGCGAACCGCACCGTCACGTCCGGGGAGATCGGGAAGAACGGCTCGGCCCGGCGGCGGACAACGCTGACGATCTCCACGTCGTACCGCCGGGCCAGGTGCCCGGCCAGGTTGAGCACCGTGCGGACGGTGCCGCCGGTCCCGTGGGCGTGCTGCAGCAGGATCCGCACGCGCGGCCGCCGCGCCCCGTCCGGCGATTGGTCCGGCGCCCGGTCCGGCGACTCGGCCGCGGCCGCGGTCCATGGC
This sequence comes from Actinomadura sp. NBRC 104425, assembly GCF_030269545.1. Lineage (GTDB taxonomy): Bacteria > Actinomycetota > Actinomycetes > Streptosporangiales > Streptosporangiaceae > Spirillospora > Spirillospora keratinilytica. The sequence goes on from NZ_BSTN01000013.1 coordinate 159,731, forward strand.
GCGTCCCACGGCGGCGGCCTGCCGGGCATCAGGGGCCGCACCGTCCACAGGGCCGCCCTCCGCACGCCCCGGTGCGCGACCGCCAGCACCCGCCGCCGACCGCGCCGCAGCCTCCGGCGCGCGGCGGCGCGCACGTTCCGCGGTGTCACGCGCCGCGCCCGGCGCCGTGCGCGTCGTTCTCCAGGCACCATGCGGCGTCCCCCGATCCCCGGAAATCCCTAGTGGGATATTTCCCGAGATGTCGCCATATCAACGACGCGCACCGGCCGGAGCCGGTCGCCGGGGGACCTCCGGACGGCGATCCGGCGGGCGGTCCCCCGGCGGGCGGTTCAGGCGGTGGTGACCTCGCGGTCGAGGGCGCTGCCCTTCACCCAGCGGTTCCAGCTCATCTGGTAGTAGCTCCACCCGTTGTTCCACTCCAGGCGGCGCGCACTGCCGGTGATGATCACGATGTCACCCCGGTAGGACCAGTTGTAGAACCACTTGGCGTAGGCGGGCGGGGAGTTGACGCAGCCGTGGCTGACGTTCTGGCGCCCCTGCGCCCACACGGTGCTGGCCATGGAGTGGACGTACTCGCCGCTGTTGGAGATCCGCACGGCCCACGGGATGACCTCCCGGTAGCCGCCGTTCTTCTTGTCGTCGGGGTCGACGCCCATCCACTCCGACGTCATGATCGCCGGGTTCTCCTTGCCCATGGTCAGGTGGATGCCGCTGGTGGTCAGGAAGGTGTCGACGCCGTTGACCACCCGGCCGCCCCGCCCGGCGCTGATCGGCCAGCTCTTGACCCGCTGGCCGTTGCTGGTGACGACCATCCGCTTGGTCTTGGTGCTGACCCTGGACACGTGCGCGTCGCCGACGGTGAACCGGCGGGCCGCGTCGTTCACCCCGTAGGTGCGCTTGCCCGCCTTGACCCCGGCCAGCCGGGCGCGGAAGGTGACCGTCTGGTTGGCCTGCCAGTAGGTGCCGTTCTTGGTACGGAAGATCACCTGGTTGGGGGCCGTCCAGTACCACGCGCCGGTGGCGGGCTTGGTGGACTTGACCTCCAGCGCCTGCTCGACCGCGCGCTTGTCCTCCACCGCGCGGTTGAACGTCACGATGATCGGCATGCCGACGCCGACCTTCTCGCCCTGCATGGGCGTCACGTCGGAGATGCTCAGCGCGACCGGCGCCTTCATCGTGGTGAAGGTGCTCTGCACGCTGGTGCTCTTGCCCTTCGGGCTCTTGGCCACCGCCGTCACCTGGTACTGGCTGCCCGGCCGCAGGGTGCGCGACTGCCAGCTGGTGCGGTCCTGCGACAGCTGCCCCTCCACCGGCTTGCCCTTGCGGGTCAGCGTGACCTTCTCGATCGTGCCGCCCGTCACCCGGACCGTCACGCCCTGATCGGGGCGGGCCTGCCCGCTGCCGTTGCCGGGGGTGATCGTCACCTGCGGGGCGCCGGCCTCCCCCTTGCCGCCGACGGTGACCCCGTCGCCTTCCTCACCGCCCGAGCAGGCCGCCAAAAGCAGCAGCGCCCCCGTCACACCCGCGCCCGCCCGAACTCCTGCGGAAACCCTCCGCTGCACCTCTAACCTCCAGGACCCCGCCCGTCTACCACCGGAACATTAGCGACAAATGAGGGTGTCGATGTCGCCAATCGGGGTATTCACCAAGGCTTGGGCGCAGAGCGAGGCCGAAGGTCGCGGCGGCCGCCGGGGCCGGCGGCCGCCGCGACCGGACGGTCAGGGCCGGCGGCGGCGCGCTCAGGACAGGGTGCTGCCCTTCTTCCACTCGGCGAACGACAGCTGCCAGAAGCTCCAGCCGTTGTCCCACTCGACCTCGCGGGACGTGCCGGTGAGCTCGATCACATCGCCGCGCTGCATGATGTCGTAGTACCACTTGGCGTTGGCCGGGCTGACGTTGAGGCAGCCGTGGCTGACGTTGGCCGACCCCTGCGAGCCCACCGACCAGGGCGCCGAGTGCACGTACTCGCCGCTGTTGGAGAAGCGGACCGCGTAGTTCACCTTCTGCTTGTAGTAGCCCGGGTCGCCGGGCTTGCGGCCCGGCGCCTCCATGACGACCGGGTTGCCCTTCTCCATCAGCAGGTGGACGCCGCTGGTGGTGGTGTACTCGCGGGTCGTGCCGTTGCCCGCGCTGAACGGGATGGTGCGCAGCTTCTTGCCGTCCCGCGTGACGGTCATGTGGTGGCTGTTGATGTTGCCCTTGGTGATCTGCGCGGCGCCGATCTGGATGGTCTCCTGGACGTCCTTGGCGCCGTAGACCCCGTTGCCGAGGTTCAGCCCGGCCAGCTGGGCGCTGAAGCGGACCCGCTGGTGCGCGGCCCAGTACGTCTCGGTGCGGTAGACGACCTGGTCGGGCGCCACCCACCGCCAGGCGCCCGCCACCGGCTTCTCCGGCGTCACCTGCAGCGCCCGCTCCACGGCGGCCCGGTTGGTGACCGCCCGGTTGAACCGGACGAAGATCGGCATGCCGACGCCGACCTTCTCGCCCGCCACGTTGGGCGTGACGTCGACGATCGACAGCGTCTTGGCCGGCTTCAGCGTGGTGAAGGTGCTGCTCACCGTCTCGGTCTTGCCGTCGTGGCTGACCTGCGCGGTCACCGTGTAGGAGGTGGCGGGGGTGAGCGTGCGGTCCGACCGCCACGTCTTGCGGTCGGCCGACATCTTCCCGGTGATGGTCGAGCCCTTGCCCTGCACGGTGACGTTCTGCAGGGTGCCCTCGGACGCCTTGACCTCGATGGGCCCGTCCGGCCGCACCGAGGCGGCGCCGTTGGCGGGAGTGATCGTCGCTATGGCCGTCTTGCCGGAGGCCAGCTCCCCCGAGCCGCCGTCGCCGCCGCTGCAGCCCGTGACCAGGACGAGCACGGCACCGGCGCCTCCGGCCACCGTCAACGCCAAACGACCCTTGTCACCCACGAAAACCACCACTGTTCTTGAATGTTTGCTTACTCGGAATCCATCCGAGAAGGGGAGACGCTCCGCCAGAAGGAAAAGTTCGCCGCGTGTGGGAGATGTGACACGTCGGACGAAGGGCTCCCGGGCGGGCCTCCGGAGGGTTCAGACGGCCGACGGTGCGGGCGCGGCGGCGGCCGGGGCCGCGGCGTGCTCGCCGGTGACGTGCCGCAGGCACCGCCGGAAGCCCCACACCGACACCGCCGCGGCGGCCGCGCCCAGCGCGGTCACCAGGCCGGTGCGCACCCACAGGTACGCGCCGATCGACTCATTGAACAGCATCCACAGGCTGATCAGCGCGTTGGCGAAGAAGACCAGCGACCACAGCAGCGAGATGCGCAGGAAGAACCGCCGGACGCGCTCGTGCCGCAGGAACGCCTCGGGCAGCGGCACCATGTCGGTGGCCAGTTTCTGGGCGAGGGGGCGGCGCAGCGGCACCGACGCCAGGAAGGCCATGCTCACCGCGAGCGTGCCGAGCGTGGGCTGCAGGAAGTACACCACCGCGCTGTGCGTGGCGGCCGCCAGGGCCGCCCGGACGGTCACGCCGAGCGCGGCCAGCACCAGCATCGCCGACACGCCGTGGCCGCGCCACCAGCGCCAGGCGATCCCGCCGTAGACCCAGGTGACGGCGGCGGCCAGCCCGCCGTTCAGGCCGAGCAGCGCGAACGCGGCGTAGAACACCGCGACCGGCGCGATGACGCCCTCGACGAAGCGCGGCAGGGCGTGCCGGAGCAGCGTCGTCAGGCGGGGCATCTCGACGGCGTGGCGGCCGGCCCGGCACGCGGGGGACGGCCCCGTGGAGGCCGGGTCTGCGGAGCTCGGGTCTGCGGAGCTCGGGTCTGCGGAGGGTGCGGAAGGTGCGTCCATGAAGCGCTGCGAATCGGCTGGGTCCGGGCGGGCGGAGCTGGTCACGCCCCGCCCCACGGTACGGGATGCCGCGCACCGGACTGCACGGTTTCGCCCCGATTGGCCGCCATGCCGACGCCTCCCTCCGGCGGTGTGCCGTCACGGTGGGGTTCGGGCCGGGCGACGGGGAGGTTCAGCCGAACGCGATTCAGCCGAGCAGGGTTCGGCCCGGCTCCCCGTCCGGTTCGTCGGGCAGGACGGGCGGGACGTTCCGCGCGGCCGCGTAGATGGCGCGCAGCGTCACCGCGACCGAGGGGCGGCGCACGCTGGCCGCCCGCGTCACCGCGTACACGTCGCGGGTCAGGTCGCAGTCGGGGATGCGGCGCACCGCCACGTTGCGGTCGCCGGCCGCCAGCGCCAGCGCCGGGATCGCGGCGATGCCGATGCCGCGCGCCACCAGGCTGAGGATGGTGTGCAGGCCCTCGAACTCCCACGGGATGGGCCGCCGCCCGCCCACGGTGTCCAGCAGCCGGTCGACGGCCTGGCGGGACGGCTCGCCGGTGGGCGCGGCCATCCACGCCTCCTCGCGCAGCTCCTGCAGGTCGACAGGCCTGGCGGGGTCGGCCATGGGGTGGCGGGCCGGCACCGCCAGCACCAGCGGGTCGCGGCACAGGTGGAAGAACTTCAGCGTGGCGGGGGCGTGCGCGGCCAGCTTGCCGGTCCAGTCGTCGACGAGCGCGATGTCCACCTCGCCGCTGCGCACCTGGCGGATGCCGTCGCCCGGCCGGGTCTGCCGCAGCACGAACGTCAGCTCCGGGTGGTCGGCCAGGCTGCCGGCCAGCGCCGGGGCGAACGCCACGGCGGCGGTCGGGAAGGCGGTGACGACCACCCGGCCCATGGGGGCGTCGGCGTTGGCCGACAGCTCGGCCTCGGCGGCCTCGACCAGGGTGAGGATCTCCTCGGCGCGTTCGGCCAGGCGGCGCCCGGCGTCGGTGAGCTCGGCGCTGCGGGCGGTGCGGTCCAGCAGCGCCACCCGCGCCTCCCGCTCCAACGCGGCCAGCTGCTGGGAGACCGCGGAGGGTGTGTAGCCGAGCGCCGCGGCGGTGGCGGCGATGCTGCCCCGGCGGGCGAACTCGGCCAGCAGCCGCAGCCTGCGCACTTCGAGCATCAGCTCATCTTATGGTCTGCATCGATGAGACTCGCTTGTGATGACGCTTTTTGTGGGAAAACATCGAGTCGAGCCCGGCCGGGTCACTTGCGGGGATCCCTGTGTAACTCTCCGTGTACATCAGCATGCCCTGGAGCATTTGAATGCCAGTCCAGAACGAGTCCACCGAGTCGACCTCCTCCACCGGGTCCAGACCCGCCGGCGCCCGCCGGGTGCCCCTGTCTCCCACCCTCGCCATCAACGAGGCGATGGCGCGCAAGCGGCGCGAGGGGGTGCGGGTGCTGCCGCTCGGCTTCGGCGAGGCCGGGCTGCCGATCCACCCGGCGCTGGCGCGCGAGCTCGCGGCCGGCTCCGACCGCGGCGCCTACGGGCCGGTCGCCGGATCGGCGGCCCTGCGCGCCGCCGCGGCCGGGTACTGGAGCCGGCGCGGCCTGCCCACCGAGCCGGGGATGGTGGTGAGCGGCCCGGGCAGCAAGGCGTTGCTGTTCGGCCTGGTGATGTCACTGGGCGGTGAGATCGCCATACCGACGCCCAGCTGGGTCAGCTACGCCGCCCAGGCGACGCTGGCCGCCGAGGGGGCGATCCAGGTCGCCACGCCCCCGGGCGAGGGCGGGGTGCCCAGTCCGGCGCTGCTGGCCGACGCCGTGGTGCGGGCCCGCGGGCAGGGCCGCAGGGTCGCCGGGGTCGTGGTGACGCTGCCGGACAACCCGACCGGCACGCTGGCCTCCGAGCAGACCGTGCGGCGGCTGTGCGAGGTGGCGCGCGAGCTGGACCTGGTGATCATCTCTGATGAGATCTACCGCGATCTGGTGCACGACCCGTCCCGCCAGGTGCCGAGCCCGGCGGGGTTCGCCCCCGAGCGCACCGTGGTGACGACGGCGTTGAGCAAGCACCTGGCGGCGGGCGGCTGGCGGATCGGGGTGGCCCGGCTGCCGGAGGGCCCGATCGGCGAGACGCTGCGCGCCGACCTGCTGGGCGTGGGCAGCGAGATCTGGTCCAGCGCGCCGGCGCCCATGCAGCACGCGGCCGCGTACGCCTTCTCCGAGCCGCCAGAGCTGGTCGAGCGGGTCGACCGCAGCCGCCGGCTGCACGCCGTGGTGGCCGCCGCCGTCACCGCCCGCTTCGAGGCGGCGGGGGCGCGCGTCCCGTCTCCGGAGGGCGCCTTCTACGTCTACCCCGACTTCGAGCCGCTGCGCGAGCGCCTGGCCGCCGACCACGGCGTGCGCACCGGCGCCGACCTGACCGGGCTGCTGCTGGAGCGGTACGGCGTGGGCGTGCTGCCGGGCGCCGCCTTCGGCGACGACGAGGAGGCGCTGCGCATGCGGGTGTCGTCCAGCCTGCTGTACGGGGAGACCGAGGAGCAGCGCCTGGCGGCGCTGGCCACCCCCGACCCGCTGACGCTGCCCTGGATCGCCGACTCCCTGGACCGCCTCAGCGAGGTCCTGGAGGCGGTGACCGCCCCGATGCCCCTGGCCGCCCCCGCCAACTGCTGACCCCGCCGCCTGCCCACCCCCGGCGGGGCCGTCCTGAACACCACGGCGGCTCGCCGGTCGCCGTGGCCTCGCCATGTCCAGGCGCACCGCTCTGGCGCGCGCCTGCGAGGGGGGCGGCCGTCCCGGGGCCCGGCGTTGCGAGCCGGCCCCGGGACGGCCGTGGGGCCCTTGCGTCCGCCGTGTCAGGCGCCGCCGAGGGCCTTGACGACTCGGCGGCCGGCGCCGCCGACGACTGCGGGTTCTGGGCCGCCGCCCGGCGCGCCCGGCGGCCGTGGTCGTCCCCGACCTGCACGGCGTGCCGGCCGCCGTGGCGCGGGCGCCGGCATCAGCGTGCTGCCGCGCCACCTGTGCGAGGACGAGCCGGCCGCGGGCGCCCCGGTGGCCCTGCCGGAGCCGGAGGATCCGCCCGTCGACACCGCCCGCCGGGCGCGCCGGTCCTCCCGGCAATCCGCACGTCGCCCTCGTCCGCGACCACCTGCCGCGGGCCGCAGGCGCCTGGTAGCCCGGCCCCGGACGGCGCCTGGAGGGGTACCTGGACAGGGCGGGGAGGGGACACTAGCATCCCGGGCCTATTCAAAAATGTGACTATGGAGGTGCCGGATGAACCCGTTCCGCAAGGCGGTCGAGCGGGGCGATATCGACGCCCTGCCGGGGATGCTGGCGGAGGACGTCGTGTTCCTCAGCCCGGTGGCGTTCACCCCCTATACCGGCCGCGCCATGGTCGGCGCGATCCTGCGCGGCGTCGCGCGGGTCTTCGAGGACATGCGCTATGAGCGCGAGTTCGCCGACGAGTCGGGGCGCGGCCACGCGCTGGTGTTCAAGGCCCGGATCGGCGACCGCGAAATCCACGGGTGCGATTTCCTGCGCACCAATGACGAAGGGCTGATCGAGGAACTGTGCGTCATGGTCCGGCCGTTGTCGGCCGCCCGCGCCCTCGCCGATGCGATGGCCGCCCAGTTCGAGACGATCCGGCGCGAGGCGCTGACGCCCTAGCCGGCGGCGAATGAGCAGCGAATCGAGAGCCGCAGCCGGGAGTCGAACCCGGTTCTTCAGGGTGGAAACCTGACGCCTCACCCGCAAGGCTTCTACGGCACGGGCGCATCGGCCGCACCCCCTCGAAAGCCCCCTGACCAGGGGGTTCGGGGGGCGTCGGCACCCCAGTGAAATGACGGGCGCCGACGCGGCCGGCCGGCTTTCCGGCGACCGGATCCGGCCTTGCCGTGGACTCGCGGGGAATCGAACCCCGATCATCTGTGTGCAAGACAGACGTGTTCCCGTTACACCACAAGCCCATTGCGCGGGCGCCGTCGCCCGCCCCGCAGGGGTGACAGGAGTCGAACCTGCTTTTCACTGGTTTTGGAGACCAGTCGCCTAACCGGTGGCTCACCCCCGGCGATCGCTGTCGCCTTCCGGCACATCAAGGATGCGCGGGCCCGCGATCCGCCGCAATTGTTTTTCCAGGGCGGGCGATCGCGGGCCGCCCCCGGTCACAGGTCGGGGTCGGTGGCCGTGGCGCCGTCGACCGGCCGCAGCGGCCTGCGCAGCGGGACGATCATCATGGAGAAGTCGGCGGCGGCGATCACGCGGTCCTCGACGTCGGTGACCCGGCATTCGACGATCACCAGCCGGCGGCCGGCCTTGAGCACCTCGGCGCGGGCGAACACCGTGTCGCCGTGCGGCCGGCCCAGGTAGCGCACGTGCAGGTCGGCGGTGACCAGGCTCTGCTCGCCCGGCTTGAACGCGCTGCCGCGCGCGGCGGCGGTGCCGGCGGCCACGTCGATGAGCGTGGCGATGGCGCCGCCGTGCAGGTTGCCGGTGCTGTTGAACGCCTCCGGCCGGACCGGCATGGACAGCACCGCGTGCCGTTCGCCGATCTCGACCATCTCCAGCGCCAGCAGCCGGTGCAGCGGGGTGGAGTCGCGCAGCATGGCGTGCAGCTCGTGCTGCCGCTCGGGCGGCAGGTCGGCGACGCGGACGGTGCCGGACTGCGGGGTGCTGGTCATGGCCGGTCTCCCTCGTGACGTGGTCTGGTTGGTCATGGGCTGGTTTCGTTATGGGCTGGATCGTCACATATAAGCGTGGTGTAAAGTCCAACGGCGCGGGGGGCGAAGCAGGCATAGCACCCGGTGGCGACCCGGTAGCCCCGTGCCGGGGATCACAGTGGTGGCACCCGCACCAGTGTGATGGGGCGAATGGTTCGACGAAGCGAGGGGGCCCGCCATGAGGCACGCACGTGACGGGGCTGCCGCGGCGATGAGCGCCGCCTCCAGGATTCTGGTCGCTCGGGGCAAGAACGAGCCCCAGGAACTGGAGAACCCCGACGTCGGCTGGGGCCAGCGCGCCCGCGACGGCGTGTGGGTACCGACCAAGGACGGCCAGCGCGTCCACATCGGGATCGACACGGCCGCCGCCGACACCGCGGCCCAGGTGATCCGGCCGAGCCTGCGGGTGTTCGTCGGGGTGGACGTCGACACCGACATGGTCGCGCAGACCACTTCCGGCGGCGTCCGGCTGCTGACGGTGATCCACGGGCCGGAGGCGCCCACCGAGTTCCGCCTGCCGTTCGCGCTGGCCGACGGGCTGGCGCTGGAGGCGATGCCGTCGGGCGGCTACGACGTCGTGCACCTGCGCTACGGCGCCACCGTGGGCCGCCTGTACAGCCCGTGGGCGTGCGACTCGATGTTCCGGTCGGTCAAGGCCGACTACGTGCTGGACGGCAATGTCGTGACGATGCGGGTCGCGCACGAGGGCGCCTACTACCCGGTCGTGGCCGACCCCCTGTACTCGCGCTGAGCCGCACGCCGCCGAGCGCGTGCCCGACCCGTCAGGGGTTGCGGCGGCGGATCAGGGCCGAGTACTCCAAGTCCAGTTCGCGGCTGATCTCGCGGAGCGTGTCGGCGCCGATGCGGCCCTTGCGGTAGAGGGCCTGCAGCTTGGCGCGCTGGGCCCGCACCAGCTCGGCGCGGACGCGGCGGCCGCTGGTGAGGGCGGTGCCGTCCGCCTCGTCCCCGCCGCCGTCGAGCCGGTCGCGCACGCGCTGCAGGCGCAGTTCCAGCATCTGCCGGAACGCGTCGGCGGTGCGGTCGTCGACCTCGTCGGCGGCGGCCATCTCCTCCAGCCGGGTCAGCGCCGCCTGCAGCGCGTCGTGCCGGGCGCGCATCGTCTCCGCGCGCCGGCGGTCCGGCTCGATCAGGTCGAACCGCCGCAGCAGCACCGGCAGCAGCGGCGCCTGCCCGACCAGCGTGACCAGCACGACCAGCGCCGCCAGCAGCACCAGCACGCCGCGGTCGGGGCCGGCCGCCGCGGGCACCGACAGCGCCATGGCGAACGAGATCGCGCCGCGCATCCCGCCCATGCCGATCACCACGCGCTGCCGCCGGCCCAGCCCGCGGCGGCTGCGGCGGCCGCCGGGCACCAGCACCGCCAGCGGCCCGGTCGCCGTCTCCCACACCAGCCGCACCGCCACCACCACGGCCGCCAGCGCGAGCGCGGCCCAGCCGACCTCCGTCCAGGTGTGGCCGTGCGGCTCGCGCAGCACCTGGCGGATCTGCAGCCCGAGCAGCACGAACAGCGCCGACTCCAGCAGGAACACCAGGATGCGCCAGAACGCGCCGCCGACCAGCCGGGACGCCGACTGCAGCACGCCCTCGGAGCGGGTGCCGATGTAGAACCCGGCGGTCACGGTCGCCAGCACCCCGGACCCGCCGAGGTTCTCCGCCGGGATGAACGCCAGGTAGGGGGTGATCAGTGACAGGATGATCTGGCTGCTGGGGTCCTGGATGCGGCGCCGCAGCCGGCGCACGGCCAGGCCGACCGCCAGCCCGTAGGCCACGCCGACGAACGCGACCTGCGCCAGCCGGGCGGCGGCGTGCCCGACGGTGAACGGCGTGGCCAGCGCCTCGACCGCCAGCCCGAAGACGGTCAGCGCCACCCCGTCGTTGATCAGGCTCTCGCCCTCCAGGATCGTCACCATGCGGCGAGGCGCGCCCAGCCGCTGGATCACGGAGGTGGCGGCGACGGCGTCGGTGGGCGCCACCGCGGCGCCGAAGGCGAACGCCGCGGCCCAGCCGACCCCGGGCAGCAGCGCGTACGCGGTCGCCGCCACCGCCGCGGTCGTGGCGGCGGTGAGCCCGACCGCCAGCGTGAAGATGGGCACCGCGTCGGCGCGGGCCTCGCGGGGCGCGGTGAAGAACGCGGGGTGGTACACCAGCGGCGGCAGGAACCCCATGAGGACGACCTCCGGCGGCACCCGCACCGGCGGCAGCCCCGGCACGAACCCGGCCGCCACGCCCAGCACGACCATCAGGATCGCGTCGGGCACGGGCATCCGCCCGGCCAGCGCGCGGGCCGCCAGCACGACGACCGCGACGACCAGGAAGACGACGAAGATCCGTTCCTCGACCACGGCGGTTACCTGTCAACGACGCCGCGGTATACGCGCATTTCCCGGCGGACCGCGGCGGATCGGGGCGCCCCGTCCCGCCACGGGGGCGGGCGCCGCGGCGGGAGGGAACGCCGTTCAGCCTCCGGCGCCCTGTTCAGCCTCCGGCGTCATATGGTGATAACGTGCGGCGCTTTCGGGGGACGGCCCCCGTGCCGACGCGTGCCCCCACGTCCGCCGGTCTCCGAGACTGGAGTCACAGTGATCTTCACTCATGACGCCGAGCACGCGCTCGCCACCGTCGTCGACCTGATCAACACCGGTCCCGAGGCGTCGGGGGAGGAGCGGCTGGCCGATCTGGCCGCGCTGCGCGCGTTCGTCGACCGCAACCGGTTCAGCGACGTGCACCGGCTCACCGAGCGCGACCTGGAGCGCGTGCGCGACCTGCGGGGCCGGTTCCACGCGGTGTTCACCGCGGCCGACGTGCCGGAGGCGGTCCGGCTGATCAACGACATCGTCGGCGAGGTGCGCACCACGCCGCACCTGACCGACCACGACGGCTACGACTGGCACGTGCACTTCTTCGCACCGGGCGCGCCCATGGGCGAGCACCTGGCCGCCGACTGCGGCATGGCGCTGGCGTACGTGGTGGCCGCGGGCGAGCTGGACCGGCTGCGCACCTGCGAGGCTCCCGACTGCTCGCGCGTCCTGGTGGACCTGTCCCGCAACCGCTGCCGCCGCTACTGCGACAGCCGCACCTGCGGCAACCGCATGCACGTGGCGGCCTACCGGGCCCGCCGCCGGGAGGCCGCCGCCCACTGACCCGTCGGCCCGCGCCGCCCGGCCGCCGCCGAGACGGTCACGGGGGCGGCGGCGCCGCGGACGCGGCCGCCCGACCGTTGAACTCGAAGCAAATTCGGTTCAAACGGCGCCCTCCCTCGTCAGCGTCGCAACCGGGTCGCTAACCTCATATTTCACTCTCACCGCGGGGCCCTCCCCGCGGCGAGCCCGCGTGCGACCGATACGGCCAGGAGGATCCGCTGTCCAGGCGAGCACTCATCACCGGCATCACCGGGCAGGACGGCTCGTACCTCGCCGAGCATCTGCTCGCGCAAGGACATGAGGTCTGGGGCCTGGTCCGCGGTCAGGCCAACCCGCACGTGGCGCGGCTGCGCAAGCACGTCGGGGACGTCCGGATCACCACCGGCGACCTGCTGGACCAGGGCAGCCTGATCTCGGCGGTGGAGCGGGTGCGGCCCGACGAGGTGTACAACCTGGGCGCGATCTCCTACGTTCCGATGTCGTGGCAGCAGGCCGAGCTCACCGCCGAGGTGACCGGCATGGGCGTGCTGCGGATGCTGGAGGCGATCCGGGTGGTGTCGGGCATCAGCCCGTCGCGCACCCCCGGCGACGGGCAGATCCGCTTCTACCAGGCGTCGTCGTCGGAGATGTTCGGGATGGTGCGGGAGACCCCGCAGAACGAGAAGACCCCGTTCCACCCGCGCAGCCCGTACGGGGTCGCCAAGACCTACGGGCACTACATCACACAGAACTACCGCGAGTCGTACGGGATGTTCGCGGTCAGCGGCATCCTGTTCAACCACGAGTCGCCGCGGCGCGGCGCGGAGTTCGTCACCCGCAAGGTGACGCTGGGCGTGGCGCGCATCAAGCTGGGCCTGGCCAACGAGCTGCGGCTGGGCAACCTGGAGGCGCGGCGCGACTGGGGCTTCGCCGGCGACTACGCCCGCGCGATGCAGCTGATGCTGGCGCAGGACACCCCCGAGGACTTCGTGATCGGCACGGGCGAGACCCACTCGGTGCGCGAGCTGGTGGAGTTCGCCTTCCGCACGGTCGGCCTGAACTGGCAAGACTACGTGGTGCTGGACGAGCGCTACACCCGCCCCGCCGAGGTGGACCTGCTGTGCGCCGACCCCAAGAAGGCCCGCGAGCAGCTGCGCTGGGAGCCCCGCGTCACCTTCGAGGAGCTGGTGACGATGATGGTGGAGTCCGACCTGCGGCTGCTGTCGGAGTCGACGCGTCCCGAGGACGAGCCGTTCAGCCCCGACCACTGGTAGCCGCCCCGGCGCCGCCGGCCCGTCCGGCGGCGTGCGACGATGCCGGTATGGCGACGCGCGGACCGGTCCGGCCCTGATGCCGGACATACGGCTGGGCACCGCCCGGGGCCGCTGGGTGCTGCTGGCCACGGTGCTCGGCTCCGGCGTGGCCCTGCTGGACTCCACGGTGGTGAACGTGGCGCTGCCGCGCCTGGCCCGCGAGCTGGACGCGTCCATGTCGGGCCTGCAGTGGACGGTCAACGCCTACACGCTCACGCTGGCCGGGTTCATCCTGCTGGGCGGCTCGCTGGGCGACCGTTACGGGCGACGCCGGGTGTTCGTGGTCGGCGTGGTGTGGTTCGCGGCCGCTTCGGCGCTGTGCGCGGCGGCGCAGGACGTGGCCATGCTGGCGGCGGCCCGGGCGCTGCAGGGCGCGGGCGGGGCGCTGCTGACGCCCGGCGCGCTGGCGCTCATCCAGGCGTCGTTCGCGCCGGAGGACCGCCCCCGCGCGGTGGGGGCCTGGTCGGGGCTGGGCGGGGTGGCGGGCGCGGTCGGCCCGCTCGTCGGGGGCTGGCTGGTGGAGGCCGCCGGGTGGCGGTGGGTGTTCCTGCTGAACCTGCCTCTGGCGGCCGTGGTGGTGCTGGTGGCGGTGCGGCGCGTGCCCGAGAGCGCCGCCCCGGGGCCGCACGGCCGCTTCGACGTCCTGGGGGCGGTGCTGGCCGCGCTGGCGCTGGCCGGAGTCACCTACGCCCTCACCGAGGCGCCGCAGGGCGCCTTCGGCGCGGTGGTGGCCGCGGCGGCGGTGGCGGGCGTGCTGTCGGCGGCGGGGTTTTTGAACGTCGAACGCTCCCGCGGCCGCGCCCACCGGGCCGGGGGCGGGCGGCGCGGCCGCCGGCAGGTGCCGCAGCCGATGCTGCCTCTGGAGCTGTTCGGGTCGCGGCAGTTCTCGGCCGTCAACGCCGTCACCTTCGTCATGTACGGCGGGATGGGCGTGCTGTTCTTCCTGTTCGTGGTGGACCTGCAGGTGGTGTCGGGGTTCACGCCCGTCGCGGCGGGCACGGCGCTGCTGCCGGTGACGGTGCTGATGCTGCTGCTGTCGGCGCGGGCGGGGGCGCTGGCGCGGCGGATCGGGCCGCGGCTGCCGATGACGGCCGGGCTGGTGGTCGCGGCGGTCGGCATGCTGCTGGTCGGGCGGGTCGGCGCGCACGCCTCCTACGTGCGGGACGTGCTGCCGGCGGTGGCGGTGTTCGGGCTGGGCCTGTCGGCGGTGGTGGCGCCGCTGACCGCGACCGTGCTGGCCGCGGTGGACGGTCGGCATGCGGGCGTCGCCAGCGGCGTCAACAACGCGGTGGCGCGCACGGCGGGGCTGCTGGCGGTGGCGGCGGTCCCGCCGCTGGCGGGGCTGACCGGCGACGCCTACGACGATCCGGCCGCGTTCTCCGGCGGGTTCGCCGCGTCGATGCGGGTGTGCGCGGGCCTGCTGCTGGCCGGGGCGGTGCTGACGGTCCTGACGGTGCGCGACGACGTCCTGCGCATCGTGCCCGACCATGAACGCGAGCCGCGCTGCACGAGCCACTGCGCGGTGGCCGCGCCGCCCCTGGAACCCGGCGACGGCGGGCCCGGCGACGGCGGGCCCGAAGCCGGGGCGGACCGACAGACCGCTCCCCCGCCCCGATAGCGCGAGCCCGACAGCACGAGCCCGACAGCACGAGCCCGACAGCGCGAGCCCGATAGCACGAGGACATGCGGCTCGTCCCGTCCGGCGGGCATCGGGTCCGGTTCCGGCTATGTCCGGGCCCGAATCAGTCCGTTGGCATACGGTCGGGGCATGAATCTGCGGCAGCTGCGCTATGTCGTGGCGACCGCCGACCACGGGACGATGACGTCGGCGGCACAGGCGCTCTACGTCGCCCAGCCCGCGCTGTCGCGGGCGGTCCGCGAGCTGGAACGCGAGCTCGGCGTGGAGCTGTTCGCCCGTTCCGGCCGCGGTGTGGTGCTCACCCCCGTCGGCGAGCAGGTGGTGCGGCAGGCCCGCGTGGCCCTGGGCGCGATCGAGGCGATCGAGGGGCTGTCGGTGGCGCGCGCCGAGGGGCGGGGCGCCGAACTGCGGGTGGCGACCCAGCCGTCGCTGGAGCCGGAGCTGACCGGGGGTCTGCTGCCGGGCTTCGCCCGCGAGCAGCCCGCGGTGCGGGTGCGGGTGGTGCGCTGCGCGGGCCGCGACGCGGTGACCGCGGCGCTGCGCACCGGGCGCGCCGACCTGGCCGTGACCGACCTGCCCGTGCCCGGCGACCTGGTCGCCCACCCGCTGGAGGAGCGGGAGGTGGTGCTGGTCTCCCCGCCCGGCCTCGCGCTGCGCGAGCCGGTGCCGCCGGCGGCGCTGGACGGCCTGCGGCTGATCATGCCGGCCCGCGGCGGGGCCCGCCGCGCGGAGCTGGACGCCCTGCTGGCGCCGTTCGGCGTGCGGCCGGTGCCCGCGGTGGAGTCCGACGAGCGCTCCGCCTGGCTGGGCTGGGTGCGCGCGGGCATGGGCTCGCTGGTGTGGGTCCGCAACCAGGTCGAGGACACCGGCGGACTGGTGATCCGCTCGTTCGGGCCGCCGCTGACCCGCCTGATCGGCCTGGTGCACGCGCGCCGGCGGCTGGCACCGGCGGCCCGCGACTTTTTGGCGTTCGCCAAGGAGGCCGTCCGCGAGCAGCGCTGACCCGCCGCCGGCCACCGTGCCGGGGCGGTGGCCGCGCGCGGCCCCGGCCGCCGGGTGGAAGCGCTCCCGCGACGGCCGGACCACCGCGCCGGACGGCCGGAGGGGCCGCCGGTCCGGGTCAGTGTCCGCCGGTGCGGACGGCTCCGTTGAGCGGCTTGTCCGGCAGCTCGACGGCGTAGGACTCCTTCACCACGTCCAGATGGTGCCAGGACTCGCGGACGGTCGCGCCGGGCACCGCGCGGATGGCGTCCAGCACCGACACCAGCTCGGCGCGGGAGGGCGCCTCGGCGTGCCCGACGATGTCGTAGCGGCCGAAGCCGGTCGCCACGTAGCGCACGCCGTCCTGCTCGGCGACCGCCTCGGCGACGCGCCGCAGCCCGCCGGTGACCGCCAGCCCGAAGCCGCCCAGCTCGCGGGCGCCCAGGGCGTGCGGGTCGGCCAGCCCGGTCACCTGGATGACGCCCGAGCGCATCAGGCGGACCACGCGGGCCCGGGTGGCGGCCTGCGACAGGCCGATGATGTTGGCCAGCCGGGTGTAGGGCGCGCGGCCGTCGCGCTGCAGCTCCTGCAGCAGCCGCCAGTCGATGTCGTCGAGGCTCACCTCGCCCAGTTCGCGCACCACCGAGTGGGTGTCGCGGACCGTGGTCACCGACCGGAACACCTCGGCGGCGCGCACGCCGGGCACCGAGCGGATGTGGTCCACCTCGGCGGCCAGGGCCGCGTCGTCGCGGGTGCGCACCTGGGCGACCAGGTCGTGCGGGCCGGCCGTCAGCGCGGCGAAGCTGACCGCGGGCCGGGCGGCGATGATCCCGGCGACCTCCCGGGCCGAGCCGTCGACGGTGACCGAGACGTGCCCGATCGCCTCCGCGCCGACCACCGCGGCGTGCACGATGCCGACGACGCGCACCACCTCGGACTCGAGAAGGTGCTGCACCCGCGCCCGCACGGCCGTGCGGGACAGCCCGACGCGGTCGGCGAGCGCCTGGAACGTCGCCCTGCCATCCCGCTGGAGCTCGCGGACGAGCACGGCGTCGACCGCATCCAGCACGGCTCTCCTCCTCGACACGCAATGAATCGTTTTGCCAATGACTGCAAGATCATTCCATTCTGGGACGGTCTGACGTCAAATATTGATCTTGCTTGTGTTCGTCCAGCCCGGCGACCGTCGATGCGTCGGCGTCCGCTCGTGGCGGCGACGATCGGGTGCCGCGTAATCCGGTACGGCAGCGCAACGCCGGCGGGATCATCGTGCGCGGACGGTGACGCTGGGCGACGGTACGGCACCGGACGGCAACTGCGACGATCACCTGCCGGGCGGGACGGACCCCGGCGCGGGCGGGCGCGGCACACCGGGGCCGCCAGCGTGACATGCATGCGCTTCTCCCGGTGTTCTGCTGTGACGCCTCCTACGGGAAGCAGCCGTCCGCGTGAGGCACATGTAAGAAAACTGCAACGAGCCGACAGGATCGTCAAGAGGTAACTTTACAGAGAGCGAAACCTCACGTTGCCCACATATCGACTCTTGCCCGCTAGATCACACCGGCCACGCGGGAAAGCGCTGGCAGGGGCCCTGAGGCCAGCTCTCCGTCACCCTCAGGTAGTACGCCCGCCGCCCCGCGGGAAGCGCGGGCGGCGCCGCAGATGCTCCGGCTTGGCGGGAGCACCCGGGGGTATGGATCACAATGTACGGTGATCCAGCCAGTTTGACCGCGATTGGTGTGTAGTAGAGCCGTGCGCCTGCTGAACGGTGAGCACCTCGCTCACGACCTCACGTATAACGACGTTTTCATGGTCCCCCGGCGCTCCGCGGTCGGGTCGCGGCTGGAGGTGGACCTGTCCACCGTCGACGCCAGCGGGACCACCGTGCCGATCGTCGTCGCCAACATGACGGCCGTGTCGGGCCGGCGGATGGCCGAGACGATCGCCCGCCGCGGCGGCATCGCGGTGATCCCCCAGGACATCCCCGTCGACGTGGTCTCCGAGGTGATCGGCTGGGTCAAGCGCCGCCACCTGGTGTACGACACCGCGATCCGCCTGGACCCCCACTCGACCGCGGGCGAGGCGCTGGCGCTGCTGCACAAGCGCGCCCACGGCGCCGTGATCGTCGTCGAGGACGACCGCCCCGTCGGGGTGGTCACCGAGGCCGACTGCCAGGGCGTGGACCGCTTCGCCCAGCTGCGCGACATCATGTCCCGCGACCTGCTGACGCTGCCCGACGGCATCGACCCGCACGAGGCGTTCGACCGGCTGCACGCGCGCGGGCACCGGCTCGCCCCCGTCGTCGACGAGCACGGCCGCCTGGCCGGCGTGCTCACCCGCGTCGGCGCGCTGCGCGCCACCCTGTACACGCCCGCCGTGGACGCCGCCGGGCGGCTGCGGGTCGCCGCGGCCATCGGCGTCAACGGGGACGTGGCGGGCAAGGCCAAGGCGCTGCTACAGGCCGGCGCCGACCTGCTGGTCGTGGACACCGCGCACGGCCACCAGGAGAAGATGATCAGCGCGCTGCGGGCGGTGCGCGGGCTGGACCCGTCCGTGCCGGTCGTGGCGGGCAACGTGGTCACCGCCGAGGGCGTGCGCGACCTGGTCGAGGCGGGCGCCGACATCGTCAAGGTCGGCGTCGGGCCGGGCGCCATGTGCACCACGCGGATGATGACCGGGGTGGGCCGCCCGCAGTTCTCCGCGGTGCTGGAATGCGCCGCCGAGGCGCGCCGCCTGGGCCGGCACGTGTGGGCCGACGGCGGCATCCGGCACCCGCGCGACGTGGCGCTCGCCCTGGCCGCCGGCGCCTCCAACGTGATGATCGGCTCCTGGTTCGCCGGGACCTACGAGTCGCCGGGCGACCTGCAGCGCGACGCCGACGGACGGCTCTACAAGGAGAGCTTCGGCATGGCCTCGGCGCGCGCGGTGCGGCTGCGCACCTCCGAGGACTCCCCCTTCGACCGGGCCCGCAAGGCCCTGTTCGAGGAGGGCATCTCCACCTCCCGCATGTACCTGGACCCCGAGCGTCCCGGCGTGGAGGACCTGCTCGACTCGATCGTCGCCGGGCTGCGCAGCGCCTGCACCTACGCCGGCGCCCGCACCCTGGAGGAGTTCCACGAGCGCGCGGTCGTCGGCGTGCAGAGCGCCTCCGGCTACGCCGAGGGAATGCCGCTGGCCACGAGCTGGTAGACGGCGGGTCCGAAAACCACAACCGGCCGCGTCCGCGATGGCGTGGGCGATAATGGCCGCGTGACCCTTTCCCCCCGAGGCGGTTCGGAGGGAGAGGCGACATGGACGGCGACGCGCCGTGGCGCGGGCTCGGGGAGACGCTGCTGGTCACGGCGGTGTCGGCGGTGCTCCCCGGCATGGCGCACCTGCGCGCGGGACGGGTCCGCGCGGGCACGGCGCTGCTGCTGTCCTACACGCTGGCGCTCAGCGGCGCCGTGCTGGCCGCCGACCGGCTGTGGCCGGCGCTGGCGGACGCGGCCGTCCGCCCGGCCCGCCTGGCCGGGCTGGTCCTCGGCTGCGCGGCGCTGGCCGCGCTGTGGACGCTGCTGATCGTCCGCTCCTACGCCGTGCTGCGCCCCGCCGGGCTGGCGTGGCCGCTGCGGCTCGCCGGCGGCGCCGCCGTCGCGGTCATCTGCGCGCTGGCCGCGCTGCCGCCGCTGACCGTGGCGCACTACGGCACGCTGCAACGCGACCTGCTCGACCGCCTCTTCCCCGGAGGCGGCCCCGCCCCGGCCGCGCTGCCGTCCATCACCCCCGGCCGGCCCGTGCCGCGCCCCGCACCGCCCGCCGCCGGGGAGCCCTCGGCGCTGCCGCCCCGCCTGGACGTGCTGCTGATCGGCGCCGACGCCGACGTCACCCGCCCCGGGCTGCGCACCGACAGCATGACCGTCGCCAGCATCGACACCCGCACCGGCCGCACGCTCCTGCTGGGCCTGCCGCGCAACCTGCAGCGCGTGCCGGTGTGGTCGGGACGCCGGCACGTCCTCTTCCCCCCGGACGAACTGCTCAACGCGGTGTACGCGCTCGGCCGCGCCCGCCCGGAGGTGCTGGCGGACGGCGACGGACGCCGCGTCCGCGACCCCGGCGCCGAGCTGCTGAAGCGGACCGTCGGCCACATCCTGGGCCGTTCGGTGCCCTACTACGCCATGATCGACATGCGCAGCTTCCGGGAGCTGGTGGACGCCATGGGCGGCGTGCGGGTGTGCGTCGACCGGCCCGTGCCCGTACCGCGCGAGCAGATCCCCCGGGGCCTGCTGCCGCGCGGCTGCCGGCGGCTGAACGGACGCGAGGCGCTCTGGTACGGGCGGTCGCGCACCGGCTCCGACGACTACGACCGGATGGCCCGGCAGAAGTGCCTGCTGTGGGCGATCGCCCGGCAGGCCCGCCCGCTGCCGGTGCTGCGCGGCTTCCAGCGGCTGTCGCGGACCGTCTCCCGCTCGGTCAGCACCGACCTGCCGCGCGCCCTGCTGCCCGACCTGGTGCGGCTGGCCGGGCGGGTGCGCGGCGCCGAGGTCTCCGTGCTGCAGTTCGTGCCGCCGCTGGTGCGCACCGGCGACCCCGACTACCGCGCCATCCGGCGGATGACCGCCCAGGCGGTCGCGGCGTCCCGGAACGGCGCCGCCAACGCCGCCGGGTTGCATATGCTCGGTAAAAGCTGCGCCTAACATGTCGCGAAGGGCGGCGGCCCGCGGCTCCGCAACCCCGAGACCCTTTCGCGCGTCCATAATGTAGGCGGGAGCCCTGTTTACAGCGTGCGTGGGGATCGGAGCGTACATGGCGAGTCGGTCGGCGGCGCGTCCCGCCTCTGAGGAGGACGAGGACGCCGGGAGCACCGCCCCCAGAACCCGCGGGCTTCTCTCCGCGCTCGGCCTGACCCTGGCGTCCACCCTGGTGTGGGGCGTGGCGCACCTGCGGGTCGGCCGCCGCTGGGCGGGGGCGCTGCTGCTGGCGCTGTTCCTGGCGCTGGCCGCCGCCGGCGCGGTCGCCGGGCTGTTCTTCCGCTCCGACCTGCTGCAGCTGGCCGTGCAGCCGGACTGGCTGACCGGCCTGGCCGCCGGGATCCTCGCGCTGGGCCTGCTGTGGATCACCGTGGTGATCCGCTCGTACCAGATCGTGCGGCCCGAGACGCTGTCGCTGGGCGCGCGCACCCTGGGCGTGGCCGGGGTCATCGTGCTGTGCTTCGCCGTCGCGCTGCCGACCGCCTGGGCCGGCTACAGCACCTACCTCTACCGCGACGCGCTGACCAGCATCTTCCGCACCGGCGACAGCCGCGGCCGCCCGGTCAACGTCAAAGACCCCTGGAACGGGCAGCGCCGCGTCAACGTGCTGCTGCTCGGCGGCGACGCGGCCGCCAACCGCGAGGGCGTGCGCACCGACAGCATGACGGTCGCCAGCATCGACACCAAGACCGGCGACACCGTCCTGCTCAGCCTGCCGCGCAACCTGGAGCGGGTGCCGATGCCGCCGGGCCCGGCCCGCGACCGGTTCCCCTACGGCTTCACCGGCGACGGCCCCGCCACCCCGGGCCTGCTCAACGAGGTCTACCAGTACGCCGAGGACCACCCCGACGTCGTCCCCGGCGCCCGCAAGAACGAGCGCGGCCCCGAACTGCTCAAGGCCACCATCAGCGGCATCCTCGGCCTGCGCGTCGACTACTACGTGCTGGTCGACATGTTCGGCTTCGCCGACATCATCGACGCCATCGGCGGCGTCAAGATCAAGATCACTCAGCCGATCTACTACGGCCTGGAGGGCGGCGTGCTGCAGCCCGGCGAGCGCACGCTGTCCGGCAAGGAGGCGCTGTGGTACGGCCGGTCCCGCACCTACAGCGACGACTACACCCGGATGGGGCGGCAGAAGTGCCTGCTGCGCGCCATCGCCCGGCAGGCCGACCCGCAGACCGTGCTGACCAGCTTCGACCGGCTGGCCGCCGCCACCAAGCGCGCGATCTCCACCGACATCCCGCAGGAGCTGCTGCCGGCGTTCATCACCCTGTCCAAGAAGTTCAACGACGGCGGCCAGGTCACCAGCCTGCAGTTCGTGCCGCCGCTGATCTACACCGGCAACCCCGACTACGCGCTGATCCGCCGCCTGGCGGCGCAGGCCGTGGCCACCCCGTCCGAGAGCGCCTCCCCCTCGCCGTCGGCGTCGGGTTCGGCGTCGGGTTCGGCGTCGCCCCGCGCGAGCCGGACGCCGCGCGCCTCCTCCTCCGCGGAGCCGAGCCGGCAGACCAAGCCGGTGTCGCTGGACGCCACCTGCCCCTGACGCCCGCCGGCTGACACCGCCGTGCCGGCCCGCGGGTGTCGGCACAGGTCCCCGGAGGGGGGATCATGGAGGGTGGAAGTTTCTCCTCCGGGAAGGACGACACGGGTGCCCCAGGTCCACGGGTGTGACGTCTTCCGCGTGGCGATGCCGCGCGGACGGCGGCCGGAAAGCATCCTCGTGCGGCTCACCGACAGCGGCGGCACGGTCGGCTGGGGCGAGGTCGCCGTCCCGGACTCCCCCCGCGGCCCCGACCCCGTCTGGGCCGACATCGAGGAGCGGATGGGCCCGGCGGTCCTCGGCCTGGAATGGGACCGCCCCGAGGACGTGTCCGCCGTCGCCGACCTCGGCTCCCGCCACGCCGCCGCGGCCATCGACATGGCCTGCTGGGACCTGTGGTGCCGGGAGCGGGGCATGCCCCTCGCGCACGCCCTCGGCGGCACCCGCACCTCCATCGTCACCGGCGTGCACATCACCCCCGAACCGATGCTCGAAACGGTGGTGTCCCGCGTCAACCAGGCGGTCGGCGCCGGGCACACCCGCGTCACCGTGCAGGTGCGCCCCGGCTGGGACATCGAACCGGTGCGCGCCATCCGGCACGCCTACCCGGCGCTGGCGATGGTCGCCGACGCCGGCCACGCCTACACCGAGTCGCCCGAGCACCTGCGGGTGCTGGAGGCCCTGGACTCCTACGGGCTGCTCGCCGTCGAACGCCCCTTCCCCGCCGACGACCTGAGCGCGCACGCCCGCCTGCAACGCCAGATCGCCACCGCCGTCGCCCCCGAGGTCGGCGACCCCGACACCCTGGAGGCCGCCCTGTCCATGGAGGCGGGCCGCGTGCTGAACCTGCGCGTCTGCGCCCTCGGCGGCCTCACCGCGGCCCGCAGCGCCCACGACCTGGCCTACGCCGCCGGATGGGACGTGTGGTGCACCGGGACCGGCGCGTTCGGCATCGGCCAGGCCGCCGCCGTGGCGCTGGCCGCCCTGCCCGGCTGCACGCTGCCCAGCGACGTCACCGACCCGGCGGGCGGCCCGGCGTTCGTGTCGCCGCCGGTGCGCTCGTCCGGCGGCATGGTCGGCGTCCCCCTCACCCAACCCGGCCTCGGCCACCAGATCGACGAGGCGCGCATCGACCGCCTCGCCCGCCGCCGCACCCGCATCCCCGCCGCATGAGCGCCGCGCGTGCAACGGTCTGGGTCGTGGCGGGCCCGCCCGGCGGCGGCAAGACGACCGCGGCGGCGCTGCTGCTGGCCCGGCTGCGCCCGGTGCCCGCGCTGCTCGACAAGGACACCATGTACGGGCCGTTCGTCGCCGCCACACTCGCCGCGCACGGACGCACCCGGGCGAACGCGAAGGCCCCTGGTACGACGAGCACGTCAAACGGCACGAGTACGACGGCATGACCGCCACCGCCCGCGAGATCCGCTCCCACGGCTGCCCGGTGCTGCTGAACGGCCCGTTCACCGGCCAGATCCGCAGCCCGCAGCGGTGGGCCGGATGGGTGGAGGCGCTCGGCGGGCCGCCGGTGCGGCTGGTGTGGATCCGCACCGACGCCGCCACGCTGCGGCACCGCCTGACCGCCCGCGGCCTGGAACGCGACCGCGGCAAGCTCGCCGCGTTCGACGCGTTCGTCGCGCGGATGCGGCCGGACGAGCCGCCGCCCGTCCCCCACACCGAGATCGACAACCGGCTGTCGGCGCCCGTCGCCCTGGACGAGCAGATCGCCCGCCTGGCGGACGCGCTCCAGCAGGACGCCCGGGAGGCGTCCTGACGGGGGCGCCCGGACAGTACGCGGCTAGTACGACTTGGGCAGGCCCAGGGAGTGCTGGGCCACGAAGTTGAGGATCATCTCGCGGCTGACCGGCGCGATCCGCATCAGCCGCACCATCCCCGCCAGCATGCCGATGCCGTACTCGGTGGTCAGCCCGTTGCCGCCGTGCGTCTGGATCGCCTGGTCCACGCAGCGCACCGCCGCCTCCGCCGCGGCGTACTTGGCCATGTTGGCGGCCTCGCCCGCCCCCTCGTCGTCGCCCGCGTCGTACAGCCAGGCCGCCTTCTGCCCCATCAGCCGCGCCAGCTCCAGCTCGATCTTGGCCTGGGCGAGCGGATGCGCGATGCCCTGGTGCGCCCCGATCGGCGTGCGGAACACCTGCCGGTCCCTGGCGTAGGCGACGGCCTTGCCGAGCGCCAGCCGGCCGATGCCCGCGCCCATCGCCGCCGCCATGATCCGCTCCGGGTTGAGCCCGGCGAACAGCTGCAGCAGCCCGCCGTCCTCGTCGCCGACCAGCGCCTCGTACGGCAGCCGCACCTCGTCCAGGTGCAGCACGAACTGCTTCTCCGGCGAGACGATCTCCATCTCGATCGGGGTCCGGGTGAGCCCCGGCGCGTCGGTCGGCACGATGAACAGCGACGGCCGCAGCGCGCCCTTCTGGTCCTCGGTGCGGCCGACGACCATCACCGCGTCGGCCTCGTCCACCCCGGAGATGAACGTCTTCTGCCCGCTGAGCACCCACCCGTCGCCGTCGCGGCGCGCGGTGGTGGTGATGCGGTGGGAGTTGGAGCCCGCGTCCGGCTCGGTGATCGCGAACGCCATCGTCACCGACCCGTCGGCGAACCGCGGCAGCCACCGCTGCTTCTGCTCGGCCGTGCCGGACCGCGCGATGATCGTCGCGCAGATCGCCGGGGACACCACCATGAGCAGCAGCGGGCAGCCCGCCGCGGCCAGTTCCTCGCACACCGCCGCCAGGTCGCCGATGCCGCCGCCCCCGCCGCCGTACTCCTCGGGCACGTTGACGCCCAGATACCCCAGCCGCCCGGCCTCTTCCCACAGCTCGCTGGTCTTCTGCCCGCTGCGCGCCTTCTCGATGTAGTACT
The DNA here is from genome assembly GCF_030269545.1 of Actinomadura sp. NBRC 104425. Lineage (GTDB taxonomy): Bacteria > Actinomycetota > Actinomycetes > Streptosporangiales > Streptosporangiaceae > Spirillospora > Spirillospora keratinilytica. The sequence goes on from NZ_BSTN01000013.1 coordinate 184,445, forward strand.
CGTGCCCGTACTTGGCGCCCAGGGCGGCGACGGCCTCGCGCAGGGCCCGCCGCTCCTCACTCTCCACGAAACTCACTCGGATTTCCCTTCGGATGATGACGGCCCGCCGGACTGCTCCTGCGGCGGCGGGTCGGCGGACGGCGGCTCGGCGATCACGGCGAGGACGGCGCCCGCCTCCACCTGCTGCCCGGCGGCCACGTTCACCTCGGCCACGGTCCCGGCGGCGGGGGCGGCAATGGCGTGCTCCATCTTCATCGCCTCCAGCACGACCAGCGTCCGCCCCTCGGCCACGACGTCGCCCGGCTCGGCGTCCACCCGCACGACCGTGCCGGGCATCGGCGCCAGCAGCGACCCGGGCGCCACCACGTCCCCCGGCTCGGCGAAGCGCGGCAGCGCCCGCAGCGCCACCGGCCCCAGCGGCGAGTCGACGAACAGCCGGTCACCGACGGCCCGCACCCGGAACACCCGCCGCACCCCGGCCGCGTCCAGCGTCACCGCCACCTCGCCCCGCGCCTCGTCGGTGACGACCGCACCGGCCAGCTCCACGTCGTCGTGGCCCTCGGCGGTCAGGCCGCCGCGCCCCAGCCGGTAGGCGACCTCCAGCACCGTGCCGTCCGGCGCCTCGAACGCCTTGCGCTGCGGCTGCGACGGCACATTGCGCCACCCGGACGGCAGGCCCCGCTGCACCGGCGCCGCGGCCCGGTTGAGCGCGGCGTCGGCCAGGGCCGCCGCCAGCGCCGACAGCCGCACGGCCCGCTCACCCGCCGGCGGCGCGGCCAGCACGTCCAGGCCCACCCGGTCGAGATACCCGGTGTCGGTGTCCCCGGCCAGGAACGCCGACTCGGCCAGCACACGCACCAGCAGATCACGGTTGGTGGTGACGCCGTGCAGCCGCGCCCCCGCAAGAGCCGCCCGGAGCCTGCGCGCCGCACCGGACCGGGTCGCCTCCCACGCGACAACCTTGGCGAGCATCGGGTCGTAGTGGACGCCGACCTCGTCGCCGTCCCGCACCCCCGCGTCCAGCCGCAGCCCGTACCCGCCGCCACGCCCCGGATCACCGAACGCGGCGTCCACGCCCGGAACGTCGAACGTGTGCAGGACCCCGCTGCCCGGCCGCCACCCCGCTGCGGGATCCTCCGCATACAGGCGCACCTCGATCGCATGCCCGGCGCGAGGCGCCGGAGGGTCGGCGGGCAGCTCCCGGCCCTCGGCCACCTCGATCTGCAGCCGCACCAGGTCCACCCCGTACAGGCACTCGGTGACCGGATGCTCCACCTGCAGCCGCGTGTTCATCTCCAGAAAGAAGAACCGCCCGTCCCCGTCCAGCAGGAACTCCACCGTGCCCGCGCCGACGTAGCCGATCGCGCGGGCCGCGTCGACCGCCGCCGCGCACAGCCGCGCACGCAGCTGCGGTGTGACGGCCGGCGACGGCGCCTCCTCCACGATCTTCTGGTGCCGGCGCTGGATCGAGCACTCCCGCTCCCCCAGCGCCCACACCGTGCCGTGCCGGTCGGCCAGCACCTGCACCTCGACGTGCCGGGCCCGCTCCAGCAGCGGCTCGCAGAACACCGCCGGGTCGCCGAACGCCGACTGCGCCTCCCGCCGGGCCGCCGCGACGGCACCGGCCAGATCGCCGAGGTCCCGCACGACCCGCATGCCGCGTCCGCCGCCGCCCGCCGACGCCTTCACCAGGATCGGCAGGTCGCCGGCCGTCACGGCGTCCGGATCCAGCTCCGGCAGCACCGGCACGCCCGCGGCGGCCATCAGCTTCTTCGCCTCGATCTTCGACCCCATCGCCGCGATCGCCTCGGGCGGCGGACCGATCCACGTCAGCCCCGCCGCCTCGACCGCGCGGGCGAACTCGGCGTTCTCCGACAGGAACCCGTAACCGGGGTGCACCGCGTCCGCCCCCGCCGCCCGCGCCGCCGCCACGATCAGGTCGCCGCGCAGGTAGGTGTCGGCGGGCGCCGCCCCCGGCAGCCGCACCGCCACGTCCGCCTCGGCGACGTGCGCGGCACCGGCATCGGCGTCGGAGAACACCGCCACCGTGCCGATCCCCAGGTCGCGGCAGGTACGGAACACGCGGCGGGCGATCTCGCCGCGATTGGCCGCCAGCACAGACTCGATCATGACCTCACATCCGGAAGACGCCGAAGCCCTCGGCCCCGGCCACGGGCGCGTTGTGGATCACCGACAGGCAGATGCCGAGGACGGTCCGCGTGTCACGCGGGTCGATCACCCCGTCGTCGTAGAGCCGCCCGGACAGGAAGAACGGCAGCGACTCCGCCTCGATCTGCGACTCGACCATCTCCCGCATGGCCCGGTCCTGCTCCTCGTCGTAGACCTGGCCGCGCGCCTCGGCGGCCTGCCGCGCCACGATCGACAGCACCCCGGCCAGCTGCTGCGGCCCCATCACCGCCGACTTGGCGCTCGGCCAGGTGAACAGGAAGCGCGGGTCGTACGCCCGGCCGCACATGCCGTAGTTGCCCGCCCCGTACGAGGCGCCCATGACGATCGAGATGTGCGGCACCCGGCTGTTGGCCACCGCGTTGATCATGAGCGCGCCGTGCTTGATGATGCCGGCCTGCTCGTACTCCCTGCCGACCATGTAGCCGGTGGTGTTGTGCAGGAACAGCAGCGGCGTGTCCGTCTGGTTGGCCAGCTGGATGAACTGCGCCGCCTTCTGCGCCTCCTGGCTGAACAGCACGCCCTGCGCGTTGGCCAGGATCCCCACCGGGTACCCGTGCAGGCGCGCCCAGCCGGTCACCAGGCTGGCCCCGTACAGCGGCTTGAACTCGTCGAACTCCGAGCCGTCCACGATCCGCGCGATCACCTCCCGCGGGTCGAACGGCGTCCGCAGGTCCTCGGGGACGATGCCGGCCAGCTCCTCGGCGTCGTACAGCGGCTCGCGGACCGGCCCCGGCGCCGGCCCCAGCCTGCGGTGGTTGAGCCGCGCCACGATCTGCCGCCCCAGGCGCAGCGCGTCCGGCTCGTCCGCGGCCAGGTAGTCGGCCAGCCCGGACGTGCGCGCGTGCATCTCGGCGCCGCCCAGCTCTTCGTCGTCGGCCTCCTCCCCGGTGGCCATCTTCACCAGCGGCGGCCCGCCCAGGAACACCTTCGCCCGCTCCCGGACCATGACCACGTGGTCGCACATCCCCGGAATGTACGCCCCGCCCGCCGTGGAGTTGCCGAACACCAGCGCGATCGTGGGGATTCCGGCCGCCGACAGCCGGGTCAGGTCGCGGAACAGCCGCCCGCCCGGAATGAAGATCTCCTTCTGCGAGGGCAGGTCGGCGCCGCCCGACTCGACCAGGTTGATCAGCGGCAGCCGGTTCTCCAGCGCGATATCGGACGCCCGGAAGATCTTGCGCACCGTCCACGGGTTGCTGGCCCCGCCCCGGACCGTCGGATCATTGGCGACGATCATGCACTCGACGCCCTCGACGACCCCGATCCCGGTGACCACGCTCGCGCCGACGGGGAAATCGGTGCCCCATGCGGCCAGCGGGCTCAGCTCCAGGAACGGCGAGTCGGGGTCGAGCAGCAACTCGATCCGCTCGCGCGCCAGCAGCTTGCCGCGCTTGCGGTGCCGGGCCACGTACTTCTCCCCGCCCCCGGCCAGCGCCTTGGCATGCTCGGCCTCCAACTCGGCGAGCTTTTCGAGCATCGCCGCGCGCCGCTCCCGGTAGGCGGGACTGCCGACGTCGAGCGAACTGCGCAACGGCCGGACGCCACCGCGGCCGACCGCCATGCCCTGAGCGCCCATCACCACTCACCCTTCCGACGCCTTTACGTTGTAGATTCCAAACCTCCGATTCGGCATACGCCACCGCAGCCGCCGCCCACCAAGCCGAACTCCCGCCCCACCGCGCCGCGCCAGACACCCAGCGCGCCGTCCACCAACGAAGGCCCCGGAGCACCCTGTAGCCGCCCCGGCCCCAGCACAACACTTCCGACCGAAATGACATCGCAACGGAGCCCAGCCGAACCGTGCGGCACAAGCCCCTTTCTCCCGGCCCAGGTGCACGAGCGGCCCCGCGGCACGACGCGGTCCCGTGCCCGGAGAAAGAACCAATGCCCGGCGCAACCGCGCCACGGCATGCACCCCGGCCCGGACGGCGAAAGGCCGGGCGCATCGTCCACCACCGCCGGCGCTCCATGACCACTCTGCTGTTCCCCCGGAGCGGTAGGAAGCGTCCGGACGATGGAACCCCCGACCACCGGACTCTTCCCGGACGACGGGGCGCCGTCCTGCGGATCACGGTGGCCTGCCATACGCGCCACGGATCCCGCCGAACCTCACGGCACGGGCATGTGGCCGCCATCGCCGTACTCACATCGGTCACGGCGTCGCGGGCGCGCCCGGGCCGGGGAGCCGTCACGACCGGACGGCGGACGGGCGTGGCGCTTGGGTCATGGGTGAACCCTGCCACCCCGCCGCGAAGAAATCAATCGTGCTTGATTGTTTTTCGCGCGGGCGGTCTGGTTGACTGGGACGCCATGGATCCGACGGTGACGCACGCGCAGGCGGTACGCGAGCCGCGGCAGGACCGCAGCCGCGCCACCCGGCAGCGGCTGCTGGAGGCCGCCGTCGACTGCCTGTCCACCCTCGGCTGGGGGCGCACGACCGTCGCCGTGGTCGCCGAACGCGCCGGGGTGTCCCGGGGCGCCGCGCAGCACCACTTCCGCACCCGCGAGGAACTGGTGACGGCCGCCGTCGAGTACGGCACCGAGGTGCGCCTGCGGCAGGTGCGCGAGCATCTCAACGCTTTGGCCGGACGACGCCTGCCCACCCTGGACGTCCTCACCATGCTCGCGGAGATGTACACCAGCCCGCTGTTCCGCGCGGCCCTGCAACTGTGGGTCGCCGCCAGCTCGGACGAGCAGTTGCGCGCGCAGGTCGTCCCGCTGGAGGCGCGGGTGGGACGGGCGGCGCACCGCCTCACCGTGGAGGCGCTCGGCGCGGACGAATCCATGCCCGGCGTACGCGAGGCGGTCCAGGGCACGCTCGACCTCGTCCGCGGGCTCGGCCTGGCCGACCTGCTCACCGACGACTCCGCCCGCCGCTCCCGCCTGCTGCGGCAGTGGGCTTCGACCCTCGACCTGGTCCTGCGGGACCCCACCGCCTGAAGCTCTCCTCGTTCAGCGTCCCCCACCACCGCGCCCCTGCGTCAGCAGTCACTGACAAACTCTGTCCTAATTCCTGGCGGTTTGCCGGAAGACGCCCTACCGTTGTTGATCATGATCCGTGATCAAGTCGCGTTGCGTCCGGTCCTCGAAACGGATCTGCCGCTGCTCGACCGATTCGCGCTGGACCCCGAATACACGAGCCCGTTCCAGTGGTTCGGCTGGACCGACCCCGGCCGGCTGCGGCGCCAATGGGCGGACAACGGGCTGCTGGGGGAGGACGGCGGCCGCCTCATGGTGGTCCGCGGCGCCGAACGTCTCGGTTTCATGGCCTGGCGCAAGGTCGTGACCGGAACCGCCTCCTACTGCTGGAACATCGGGATCATCCTGCTGCCGGGCGCACGCGGCCGCGGCTACGGCGCGGAGGCCCAACGTCTGCTGGCCCGCTACCTGTTCGCCCACACCCAGGCGATGCGCGTCGAGGCGGACACGGAGGTCTCCAACGTGGCTGCGCAACGCGCCTTGGAGAAGGCCGGCTTCACCCGCGAAGGGATCTTGCGGAGCTACACCTTCCGCGACGGCGAGTGGCGGGACGCCGTCGTCTACAGCATCCTCCGCAACGAAGTCTGAAATGCGCCCCCACGCTCAGGCACCCGCCTGAAAAGCCCAGCCCTCACAAGCGAACTGACGAACAATCCCTGAAAGATCACCGACAGACCTCGACACCGCATGCGCGCAGGACCGCGACTCCCGGCCCCTGCGGGAGACACCGACGGCACCCGCGGAGCGCACGTCCATGGCCACGATCGGCAACGGCGAGAACGGCGAGGCCGCCGAACGGGAGGGCTCACCGAACCCGGCGCCGCCAGGCTGCACCGCGTCCCGGTCCGCGAGCGGGCCTCGCCGGGTGCTACCGCAGCAGGTCGAGCGTGGTAAGCGTCATGGGCGGTGATCACCAGCTTTCGTGTGAGGGTGCTGTGGGGCGGCCCGAAACCGAGCCGAGCCCGGCCGGCCGCGGCCCGGGGCGGGCTCGGAACACCACATGCTCACCGCGGGCTACGGCCCCCCGGCTCGCCTCGGCGACGGCCGGCGGCAACCGCAACCACGCCACACAGCCGCCGCCCTGGGGGCCGCGCCGCCCGTCCGAGGGACGGTTGCACGCCCCCTCGTCGGCGGCCCAGGCGTCCGTCGGCCGACCGCGGCCGCGAACGTGCCGCGCCGAGCAGACCACTCTCAGTCGCTCCGCAGGCGAGCCGATAACAGCCCCTGGCAACGCGGAAACGGCAGCCGGGTGCACACGGTCGGACGTGCCGAGCAGGCGGAAGCGGAGCCGGTCGGGTCGCTGGGCCCATCACCGCCGACCGGCCGGAAGAAGCCTTCGGGGCCGAGCCCCGACGACGAGCGCCGCATCTCACAGACAAGCGAGGATTGCGCGCTGGCGGTGTTGAGCACCTGGATGCCGAACGCGCACACCGCGTACGGGCTGGACACCGGCGCGTCCGACAGCCGTGCGCCTGGGCGAAGGCGGCACCCGCGACAAGCCGCATCGAGTCCCGAGCCACAAGCGATGTCGCAAGGGGACTGCCAACCGCTCCACGGAGGAAGCCGCAACCAATCTCTGAAATGCAGAGCCGGGCCTCGACACCGCATGGGCGCAGGACCGCGGCTCCCCGCCCCTGCGGGAGACACCGACGGCACCCGCGGACCGCGCGTCCATGACCACGGCCAACACGGACAAGAGCGCCACGGTCACCGGCGGGCAGCGCACCCCGCTCCCGACAGCAGCGGGCCAGACCGAACACCCCATCTCCGTGAGCGGACCAGGCCGAGCAGCCCTTTCAGCCGCTTCACAAGCAAACCGGGGAACCCTCCGAGGAAAAGAGAAAGGCCCCCGCCACAACGCGGGGGCCTCCCAACTGAAGAAAACGTCCGGCGGCGTCCTACTCTCCCACACAGTCACCCATGCAGTACCATCGGCGCTGAAGAGCTTAACTACCG
>NZ_BSTN01000014.1 GCF_030269545.1 Actinomadura sp. NBRC 104425
AGGGCGAGGTGAAGGACGTCCTGCTGCTGGACGTCACGCCGCTGAGCCTGGGGATCGAGACCAAGGGCGGCATCTTCACCAAGATCATCGAGCGGAACACCACCATCCCGACCAAGCGGTCGGAGGTGTTCACCACCGCCGACGACAACCAGCCGTCCGTGGAGATCCAGGTCTTCCAGGGCGAGCGGGAGATCGCCGCCTACAACAAGAAGCTGGGCACCTTCCAGCTGACCGGCATCCCGCCGGCGCCGCGCGGCGTGCCGCAGATCGAGGTCACCTTCGACATCGACGCCAACGGCATCGTCAACGTCTCGGCCAAGGACCTGGGCACGGGCAAGCAGCAGTCGATGACCATCACCGGCGGCTCGGCCCTGCCCAAGGAGGACATCGAGCGGATGATGCGGGAGGCCGAGCAGTACGCGGAGGAGGACCGCAAGCGCAAGGAGCAGGCCGAGACCCGCAACCAGGCCGAGACGCTGGCCTACTCGACCGAGAAGTTCCTCAAGGAGAACACCGACAAGGTGCCCGAGGACGTCAAGAAGGAGGTCGAGGAGGCGATCGCCGAGGTCAAGAAGAACCTCGAGGGCAGCGACGTCGACGCCATCCGCGCAAGCTCCGAGAAGCTCGCGCAGGTCAGCCAGAAGATGGGCGCCGCCATCTACGCCCAGAACCAGTCCGCGGGCGACGGCGCGACCGCCGGCGCCGACGCGGGGGCGTCCGGTGACGGGCAGGCCCAGCAGGACGACGAGGTCGTCGACGCCGAGATCGTCGACGAGGACAAGCCGAAGGGTGGTGCCGCGTGACGACCCCTCCCACCAAGGGCGAGGGCGAGGAGCGCGAGGCCCCGGTCATCCGCGACCGGCGGCGCATCGACCCCGAGACCGGCAAGGTCCGCGAGGGCGCCCAGGCCGCGCCGGAGTCCGCCAAGGACTCCGGCGGGGCGGGGGCGGCCGACTCGGGGCAGGCGCCACCCGGCGGGGGGACCTCGGCCGGCGAGCAGGAGCTCCGCGCCCAGCTCGACGAACGCACCGCCGACCTGCAGCGGCTGAAGGCCGAGTTCGACAACTACCGCAAGCGGGTCGAGCGCGACCGGCAGGCCGTCCGCGAGCAGGCCCTGGCCAACGTGCTGAACGAGCTGCTGCCGGTGCTGGACGACATCGGCCGCGCCCGCGAGCACGACGAGCTGACCGGCGGGTTCAAGTCGGTCGGCGAAGCGCTGGAGGCCGTGGTCGGCAAGCTCGGGCTGGAGAAGTTCGGGGAGAAGGGCGAGCCCTTCGACCCGATGGTGCATGAGGCGCTCATGCACTCCTATTCGCCCGACGTGACCGACACCACCTGCGTGGACGTGCTGCAGCCGGGCTACCGGATCGGCGAGCGCGTGCTGCGGCCCGCGCGCGTCGCGGTGGCCGAGCCCGCCCCCGGGCAGGCCGCCGCCGAGGGCGGCGATGCCGCTGAGGGCGCGTCCGAGGGCGCGTCCGGCGGCGACTCCGGCGGCGCGTCCGCCGACGGAAGCGGCGGGCAGCCCAAGGCCGGCGACGGCGAGTAGACCCCTTCCGCGACGGTCCCGCCTCGGCGACGATGATCGGGGCGGGACCGTCCAGGACGAACGAAGAACGTGGCGCGAGCAGAGAGCGGGGCATCGTGAGCACCAAGGACTACCTGGAGAAGGACTACTACAAGGTCCTCGGTGTCTCGAAGACGGCCTCGCAGGACGAGATCAAGAAGGCTTACCGCAGGCTGGCCCGCAAGTACCACCCGGACGCCAACAAGGGCGACGCCGACGCCGAGGACCGCTTCAAGGAGGTGTCCGAGGCCTACGACGTCCTGTCCGACGAGAAGCGGCGCAAGGAGTACGACACGCTGCGGTCGATGCCGGGCGGGTTCCGCGGCGGCCAGCCGGGCGGCGGCTTCGGCTTCGACCTGGGGGACCTCTTCGGGCAGACCGGGGGCGCGGGCGGCGGCGCCGGCGAGCGGCTCGGCGACCTGTTCGGCGGGCTGTTCGGACGCGGCGGCACCCGCACCACCACCGGCGCCGGACGCCGGGCCAGGCGCGGCACCGACGTCGAGACCGAGGTGACGCTGTCGTTCGGCAAGTCGCTGTCGGGTGCGACCGTGCCGCTGCGGCTGACCAGCGAGGCGGCGTGCCCGCACTGCCGGGGCACCGGCGCCCGCAGCGGCACCGTGCCGCGCGTGTGCCCGTCCTGCGAGGGCACCGGCCTGGAGACCCGCAACCTGGGCAGCTTCGGCTTTCAGGAGCCGTGCAAGGAGTGCCGCGGCCGCGGGCTGGTGGTGGACGACCCGTGCCCGAACTGCCGCGGCAGCGGCCGGGCGGCCGGCACCCGCACCATCCAGGCCCGCATCCCGGCGGGGGTGAAGGACGGGCAGAAGATTCGGCTCAAGGGCAAGGGGGCGCCCGGCGAGAACGGCGGCCCGGCCGGCGACCTGTACGTCAACATCAAGGTGCGGCCGCATCCGGTGTTCGGCCGCAGCGGCGACAACCTGACCCTGACGGTCCCGGTGACCTTCCCGGAGGCCGCGCTGGGCGCCGAGATCAAGGTGCCGACGTTCGGCGGGCAGCCGGTGACGCTGCGCCTGCCGGAGGGCACCCCCAACGGCCGCACCTTCCGGGTGCGCGGCCGGGGTGCGACCCGGCGCGACGGCACCAAGGGCGACCTGCTGGTCACCGTGGAGGTGCACGTGCCGCAGAAGGTCGACGACCCGACGCGCGAGGCGCTGAAACGGCTGCGGGCCGCGGGCGGCGGTGACGAGCTGCGCGGCGAGCTGCTCCGGCAGGCCAGGGAGGAGTGAGCGTTCCATGGAACCGTTCGGCGACGACACCCCGGTCTACGTGATCTCCGTGGCGGCGCAGCTGTCCGGCCTGCACCCGCAGACGCTGCGCACCTACGACCGGCTGGGGCTGGTGTCGCCCGGCCGCACGGCCGGGCGCGGCCGCCGCTATTCGATGCGCGACATCGTGCAGCTGCGCGAGATCCAGCGGCTCTCCCAGGAGGAGGGCATCAACCTGTCGGGCATCAAGCACATCCTCGAACTGCAGCGCGAGAACGTCCGGCTCCAGGAGGAGCTGGCGGCGGCCCGCGCCGCGCTGGAGGAGCTGACCAACGAACTCGAATCGACCCGCGCCGTCGCGGCGCGCCTGGCGCAGCAGCGGCGTCGCGGTGACACCGGCGGCACCTCCGGCGGCGACCTCGTGCCGATCCGCCGCACCAGCGTGGTGCTGTGGCACGAGCGCCGCTCCGACTAGCGCCGCCGCGAACGGCCCCGTCCGGGCCGAGGGGGAGCTGATCGCACCATGGATTACAAGCTGACGCACAAGAGCCAGGAGGCGGTGTCGGTCGCGGTCCGCCGGGCCGCGGCCGAGGGCCACCCGCAGGTGGAGCCGCCGCACCTGCTCTCGGCGCTGATCGGGTTGACCGACGGGACGGCGGTGCCGCTGCTGGAGGCGGTCGGCGCCGACTGGCGACAGGTGCGGCGCCGCGCCGAGGAGCTGCTGGAGCGGCTGCCGAAGGCGGCGGGCGCGACGGTGTCGTCCCCGCAGCTGTCCCGTCAGCTGATCGTGGCGATGAACACGGCCGCCAACCAGGCGCGGCGGCTGGAGGACGAGTACGTCTCCACCGAGCACCTGCTGGTCGGCCTGGCGTCCGACGGCGGGACGGTGGCCGACCTGCTCAAGGAGTTCGGCGCCACCCCGCAGGCGCTGCTGGAGGCGTTCGAGCGGGTGCGCGGGCACGCCCGCGTCACCAGCGAGAACCCGGAGGACACCTACCAGGCGCTGGAGAAGTACGGCGTCGATCTGACCGCGCGGGCCCGGGAGGGCCGGCTCGACCCGGTGATCGGCCGCGACACCGAGATCCGCCGCGTGGTGCAGGTGCTGTCGCGGCGCACCAAGAACAACCCGGTGCTGATCGGCGAGCCCGGCGTCGGCAAGACCGCCGTGGTGGAGGGCCTGGCGCAGCGGATCGTGGCCGGGGACGTCCCCGAGTCGCTGCGCGACAAGCGGCTGGTCGCGCTGGACCTCGGCGCGATGGTGGCGGGCGCCAAGTACCGGGGCGAGTTCGAGGAGCGCCTCAAGGCGGTGCTGAACGAGATCAAGGCCGCCGAGGGCCGGATCATCACGTTCATCGACGAGCTGCACACCGTGGTCGGTGCGGGCGGCGCCGAGGGCGCGATGGACGCCGGCAACATGCTCAAGCCGATGCTGGCCCGCGGCGAACTGCGCATGATCGGCGCGACCACGCTGGACGAGTACCGCGAGCGGATCGAGAAGGACGCCGCGCTGGAGCGCCGGTTCCAGCAGGTGTACGTGGGCGAGCCGTCGGTGGAGGACACGGTCGCGATCCTGCGCGGTCTCAAGGGCCGCTACGAGGCGCACCACAAGGTGCAGATCAACGACTCGGCGCTGGTGGCGGCCGCGTCGCTGTCCGACCGGTACATCACCGCCAGGTTCCTGCCGGACAAGGCGATCGACCTGGTGGACGAGGCCGCATCCCGGCTGCGCATGGAGATCGACTCGCGTCCGGTCGAGATCGACGAGCTGCAGCGCACCGTCGACCGGATGCGCATGGAGGAGCTGGCCCTGGCCAAGGAGACCGACGAGGCGTCCCGGGAGCGGCTGGAGCGGCTGCGCAAGGACCTGGCCGACCGGCAGGAGCAGCTCAACGCGCTCAACGCCCGCTGGGACCGGGAGAAGGCCGGGCTGAACCGGGTCGGCGAGCTCAAGGAGCGCATCGACCAGCTGCGCGGCGAGGCCGAGCGCGCCCAACGCGACGGCGACCTGGAGACCTCGGCCCGCCTGATGTACGGGGAGATCCCCGCGCTGGAGAAGCAGCTGCGGGAGGCCGCCGAGCAGGCCGAGACCCGCGAGGCGATGGTGAAGGAGGAGGTCGGCCCGGACGACGTCGCCGAGGTCGTCGCGTCCTGGACCGGCATCCCCGCGGGCCGCCTGCTGGAGGGCGAGACCGCCAAGCTGCTGCGCATGGAGGAGGAGATCGGCAAGCGCCTGGTGGGGCAGACCGCCGCGGTGCGCGCGGTGTCGGACGCGGTGCGCCGCGCCCGCACCGGCATCTCCGACCCCGACCGGCCGACCGGGTCGTTCCTGTTCCTCGGCCCGACCGGCGTCGGCAAGACCGAGCTGGCCAAGGCTTTGGCGGAGTTCCTGTTCGACGACGAGCGGGCGCTGACCCGCATCGACATGAGCGAGTACTCCGAGAAGCACAGCGTGGCCCGGCTGGTCGGCGCCCCGCCCGGCTATGTCGGCTACGAGGAGGGCGGCCAGCTCACCGAGGCGGTGCGGCGCCGCCCGTACTCGGTGATCCTGCTGGACGAGGTGGAGAAGGCCCACCCGGAGGTCTTCGACATCCTGCTGCAGGTGCTGGACGACGGCCGGCTGACCGACGGGCAGGGCCACACGGTCGACTTCCGCAACACGATCCTGATCCTGACGTCCAACCTGGGGTCGCAGTTCCTCATGGACGCCGACCTGTCGGACACCGCCAAGCGGTCGGCCGTCATGGAGACCGTCCGGGCGTCGTTCAAGCCGGAGTTCCTCAACCGGCTGGACGAGGTGATCGTGTTCGACACGCTGTCCACCGAGGAGCTGACCGGCATCGTCGATCTGCAGATCGACCGGCTGCGGCGGCGGCTGGCCGACCGCCGGCTGACGCTGACCGTGACCGAGGCGGCCCGCGAGTGGCTGGCGCTGACCGGGTTCGACCCGCAGTACGGCGCCCGTCCGCTGCGCCGCCTGGTGCAGTCGGCCATCGGCGACCAGCTGGCCCGCGCCCTGCTGTCGGGCGAGGTCCGCGACGGCGACGAGGTGGTGGTCGACCGCGCCGGGGACGCCGACGCGCTCACCGTGGCGCCCGCCCGCGCGGTCGACCTGGCCAAGTGACCGCGGCCATCTGATCCCGGCCGTGTGATGCCCGCTGACCGGTCACCGGCCCTCGTACCGGTGACCGGTCAGCGCGTTCGCCGGGTTGCGCGGCGGCGGCAGCGCACCCGCCGCCAGCACGGCGACCAGCAGCGCGATCAGGATTCTCATCCGCCTGCGTCCGCTCATGCCTGCGAATGTAGGCGGCGCCGACCCTCCGCCCCAGGGAGCCAGCTCCCCGAACCCGAGTGGGGCCAACCCGACCCCGCCCGCCGCCGGGCGGGCGTCACGTGTGGATGCCGAACCCGTAGTCGCTGCCGTGGCCGCCGTAGTAGTGCGTCGTCCGGCGGGGCGGTCTCTGGGCCCGTTCGCGCTCCCATTCGGCGCGCAACTCGCGGTCGCGTTCCAGTTCGTCACGGTCGTTGAGGCGCGCCACGCCGGGCCCGAACCAGTCCTCGGCCAGGTCGAGGAGCGAGGAGGGGAACTTCGGGGCGATCGGTTCTCCCGCCGGGGTCGTCCCGGCGTACGGCGGCAGCCGCTCGGCGATGGCGGCCAGCTCACGCTCGGAGACGCGGACCGCTTCCTCGTCCCAGTCCACCAGGTGCAGGCGAAAGCGCTTTTCCTGCGCCTCCTTGATGACGTCCCCGAGCCCGCTGAGCTTCTGGCCGGTCTCGGCGGGCGCCACCACGTCGGAGCGGGTGATGCGGAACTCGTCCCCTTCGGCGGGCGCCAGGTACCACAGCTCCCGCTGCTGCCAGGCGAAGAGCCGGGCGATCTGCGCGCCCATCCGCGGAAAAGCCTTCGCGGTCTCCTCCGCCTGGGCGCGCACCTCGTCGTGGACCGGCCGATACTGCTCGGACGCGCGCAGAAGGCGGTCGTACCCGTCGGCCAGCGCCGACTGCCAGCGGGCGAACCGCCGGCGGGTGCGCCAGGGCGACGGCGAGATCCGCTTCCCGTCATCGCACCAGACGCGGCTGAGCCGTTCGACCACGTCGTCGATCTCGGTGAGATACGCGATGGCGGCGTCCTGCCAGCGCTTGATGTCCCTGTCTTCCGCCGCGATGTGGACCGTCCCCACCACCGGGGCCGCATACGGGTCGTCGTCGGCGAAACCCGCCTTGCGGCAGGGTTCAACCGACGGTTCGAAGGTGTAGGGGTCGGCGTCCGCAGACACCTGGATGCTCAAGGTAGGGCCCCACGTCCGCGCCTTGGTGTAGGAGGCCACGTACAGGTCGCACAGCGCCGACAGCCGCTCCTCGTAGATCGGGGGGAACCATTCGGCAGCGGGACGGCAGCGACGCAGGATCACACACGGGGCCTGCCACGTCATGTGGTACCGACGGCCGTAGATGCTGCCGGGTTTCGGCACCGTCACCTCGTTTTCCTCGAATGGGGAAATCTGGTCCAAGCCCAGTACCGACAGATTCCGCCCCCAGTGCCCCTTGAACAGCGTCTTCGCAATATGCGGCAGCCGCTCTTGCCCGTCCGGCAGCAGCCACGGCTGCCGCCCGCTGTCCGACCCGCCGGTCCGATGCCACCTCCTGCGCCAGCGCGCCCTGTCGCCCATGCTGCTCCCCGTAACCAGCGCCGAACAACGGTCAATACAGGAGTGATACCCACGAATTAGCTCGGACGGGTAAGACCACCGCTCGCGGTGGCGCAGGTCGGTGAAGCAGGAACCCACCGAGGTGCCGCATGAGCGGCACGGCAGGAATCCCCGCCCTTCAGGGCGGGGAGGACGTCAACGTCAGCGTACGGAGCCGCTCAGGTTGCTGGTGCCGCTGCCCGTCCCCTCGGCGCGGGTGATGGGGCGGCCGTCGACGTAGGCCACAGCGCTCACCTGGCCGTCGTCCTTGCGCTGGATGGCGACCTTCCAGGTGTCCGTGCCCTGCTTGGTGAGCTTGATCTCCTTACGCCAGGGCAGCGTGACCTGGGACTCGGTCGTGGAATCGCCGTTGATCTCGTAGGTGATGGAGACCTTGCCCTCGCCGGTGACGTCGAGGGTGAGCGTGTGCGGCTCGTCCTCGGACGAGCAGGCGGCCGACAGAAGCATGACGGCGGCCAAAGCCAGCGGCCACCTGCCACGTGTGATCATATGATCGCTCCTCGCGACGGTCACCGACAAAGTACAAGAGATCAGAAACCCGCACCAGCGCCAACCGGCATGCCGGGATCCGGCCGGGCGCGGGCACCCGGTCATCGCGCGCGGTTCACGGCCGACAGCAGCGCCCGCACCGACGCCGTCAGCAGCGACGTGCCGAGACCGGCGCCCCAGCGCACCAACCCGTCCACACGGCACTCGACGTATGCGACCGCGGTGGCGTCGGCCCCCTGCTGCGCGGCCTGCTCGACGTGCTGCAGCACGTCCACCTTGATGCCTGCATTCGCCAACGCGTCGGTGAGCGCGTCCAAGGGGCCGTTGCCCGTGCCCGTGTACTCGCCCTCCTCCCCGTCGACGCGCAGCACACCGGTGAAGTCGTGCCGCTCGGGCCCGGTGTGGACGGTGCGCCACTCCACCGGCACGACCGGCCCCTCGTCCGCCCTGTCCAGGTACTCGGCGCGGAAGAGGTCCCACAGCTGCGCGGCGGTGACCTCCGTGCCGCTGTCGTCCGTGAAACGCTGCACGACCTGCGAGAACTCGATCTGCAGCCGCCGGGGCAGGTCCACCCCGTACTCGCTGCGCAGCAGGTACGACACGCCGCCCTTCCCCGACTGGCTGTTGACGCGGATCACCGCGGCGTAGTCGCGGCCGACGTCCGCCGGATCGATCGGCAGGTACGGCACGTCCCACGGCGCCTCCCGCTCCGGCACGCCGAGGTCGGCGGCGCGGCGCGCGTGGTGCGCCATGCCCTTGGCGATCGCGTCCTGGTGGGTGCCGGAGAACGCGGTGTAGACCAGGTCGCCCGCGTACGGGTGGCGTGCGTGCACGGGCAGCCGGTTGCAGTGCTCGACCGTGCGGCGGATCTCGTCGATGTCGGAGAAGTCGATCTGGGGATCGACGCCCTGCGCGTGCAGGTTCAGCGCCAGCGTCACCAGATCGACGTTGCCGGTGCGCTCGCCGTTGCCGAACAGGCACCCCTCGACCCGCTGCGCGCCCGCCAGCAGCGCCAGCTCGGCGCACGCCACCCCGGTGCCCCGGTCGTTGTGCGGATGCACCGAGAGGATCACCGCGTCGCGGTCCGCCAGGTGGCGGTGCATGTACTCGATCTGGTCGGCGTACACGTTGGGCGTCGCGATCTCGACGGTGACGGGCAGGTTGTGGATGACGGGCCGGTCGGGCGACGCCTCCCACAGCCGGGTCAGGCTGTCGCAGACCTCCAGCGCGTAGTCCGGCTCGGTGAGCATGAACGTCTCCGGCGAGAACTCCATGCGCACCCCGGGACACCGGGACGCCAGCCGTCCGACGTGCGCGGCGGCCTCCAGGATGAGAGCGTGCAGCTCGGCCCGATCGCGACCGAGCACCACCTCGCGCCAGGTCGGCGCGGTGGCGGTGTACAGGTGGACGACCGCGCGCGGCAGCCCCTCGATCGAAGCGAACGTCCGCTCGATCAGGTCGGCGCGGGCGGCGGTGAACACCACCGGTGTCACGTCGTCGGGCACCGCGTCCGCCTCGGCCAGGTGCCGGACGAAGTCGAAATCGGTCTGGCTGGCCGATGGGTAACCGACCTCGATCTCCTTGAAACCCATGGCCGTGAACAGGTCGAACATCTCGCGCTTGCGCGCGGGGTCCATCGGCTCGGCCAGGGCCTGGTTTCCGTCGCGCAGGTCCACCGGCACCCACAGGGGCGCGCTTTCGATGCGCTTGTCAGGCCAGGTGCGGTCGATGACGGGCAGGGGTACGCGCTCGTGCGCCGGGCGGTAGCGGTGGTACGGCATCGCGCTGCCGCGCTGCGGGTTCCACCACGGCGCGTCGTCGGGCACCGGGCCTTCGGGGGTGTGCAGGGTCGGGAACGCTTTCACGTGTCCTCCTTGACGAGACCGGTCGTCGACGGACCGGCGGCGTCGATCCCCGCGGCGGGGTGCCGGTCCGGTCAGGCCCCGCCGCGGCGGACGAGAAGCAGACCACGCGTCGGCATGCGGGGTACTCTAGCCATCTGTCAGCTTGTCAGACAAGCAGAGGTGTTGCGGTGCTTCGTCCGAGCCCCTTGGTGGACCAGGCCGTCCGGCACCTGCGCGAGCGGATCGCCGCAGGTGACTGGCCGGTCGGCTGCAAGCTTCCCGGCGAGACGACCTTGGCCCGGGAGTTGGGCGTCGGGCGCTCCACCGTCCGCGAGGCCATCCGCGCTCTTGCCGGGGCCGGCCTGGTGCGCACCCGGCAGGGCGCGGGCGTGTTCGTCGTCGCCACCGAGCCGGTCGAGGACTTCGCGACCCGGCTGCGCCGCGCCTCGGTCGCGGACGTCTACGAGATCCGCCTGATGGTCGAGATCCGCGCCGCCGAACTCGCCGCCGAACGCCGCACCGACGCCGACATCGCCGCCATGGACGCCCGGCTGGCCGCCCGTCGCGAGGCCGAGGCGAGCGGCGACGACGCCGCGTTCATCGACGCCGACATCGCCCTGCACGTCGCCGTCGTCTCCGCCGCGCACAACCCGGTGCTGTCGGACCTGTTCGCCACGTTCGTCCCCGTGCTGCGCGACGGCCTGCTCGACCTGGTGAAGCTCGTCGACGTCCACGCGGCCGACGCCAACGGCCACGCCGCCCACGCCGCCCTCGTCGAGGCGATCCGCGACCGCTCCCCCGCCGAGGCGGGCCGCATCATCCGCACGGAACTCGAACGCACGCTGCGCCACCTCGTCCACGGCTCCTAAAGCAGGGCGGCGCGCCCCACATCAAACGCACAAAACGCTGAAATGCGACGGCCGAACAAGCCGAAAGCCTTGGCGGCGGCATGTCAGCCTGATATCAACGGCACATGGCGAAATACCGCACCCGTGACGGTCACAAGGTCACCTTCGGCGCCACAGTTTGGGCCCAGAACGGGACCGGACCGTTCACCATCACGGAACCCGGCCCGGCCTACGGCTCACCGCCGAAAGGCTGGGTGCTCATGATTGGCGCAGACGGCGAAGAGCGACTCCACGCCCCGGAAGACATCTCGCTCTACTACTACGCGACAAAACCCGTCTAGCCCCGACACCTCCTGACAAAACACCCCTCAACCTGCACAAACCACAAAACCACGACAAGCGTTCACCAGAGGCGCCCGTGCAGATCCGACAGGATCTGCACGGGATCAAGCATGGCCTTAAAACTCGTCAAGGCCGCCGACCTGGCCGATGGTGAAGATATGCCGCGTGGCGGAGCAAATCGTCTCCAGCGTGTGCACGGGAGTGTCTTCGGTGGAGTAGGACGCCCGCAGAACCTGCACCACCCACTCGCCCGGGTCCAGTTCGAGCGTGTCGGCCTCGAACCGCGTCGCGGGACGCGCGGTCAGCGTCTCCTCCGCATGCCCGAAGGCATACCCGAGCGCCTCGATCGCCGCCTGCAGAGACGGCTTGACGAACTCGGGCTCGGCGATGCGCGTGCCGCCGAAGAGGTCGGCCCGGAAATAGGACGTGGCGAT
Source organism: Actinomadura sp. NBRC 104425 (assembly GCF_030269545.1). GTDB lineage: Bacteria > Actinomycetota > Actinomycetes > Streptosporangiales > Streptosporangiaceae > Spirillospora > Spirillospora keratinilytica. The sequence continues at coordinate 11,451 of NZ_BSTN01000014.1, forward strand.
CCGCACCGGGACGTCGTTGGCGGTCATCATCTTGCGCCGCGCGATGATCTCGTCCCCCGGCTGCACCCGCAGACACGCCGCGACGTGCTCGGACGCGGGCTCGAGGCCGACGTACAGCATGCGGCGCCCGGGCCGGATCCCCTGCCGCTCGGCCTCGGTCATGAACAGCGAGGCCGACCCGCGCGTCGCCGGGTCGGTCGGCAACGCGCGCTGCACGATGACCTTCGGCCCCTGGCTCACCGGCGCCGCCGGCGCCTTGGCCGCCGGGCCCTTGCGCATCTGCGAGACGCGCCCGGGCGTGACGCCGAGCGCCCGAGCGATCTCCTCCAGACTGTGCCCCGCCTCGCGGGCCTCGGCGATCGCGCCACGGCGGATCCGCGCCGCCTCCTCCATGAGCCCCTGCTGCTCGGTCATGGCGCGACTGACCGCCCGCGCCCGCTCGATCGGATCGGCGATGGCGGCGATGTCACGCAGCATCCTCAAGTCCACGAGAGCGCTTAAACCCTTCCCGGCCGACTCCAAAGCCTCTTTCAGCGTGAACACAGCCGCCCAGTGCGTCTGCATACCTTCACGTACTGTGACGGGTGCAGACGACACCAGACAAGGCCACCGGCACAACCAACGGCCTTGATCAATCCGGCCGCGTCGGCGTCAGCCCAAATCAGAGACGCACCCGCCGTCAGAGGTCGTAGGTCCCCTGCTTGATCTCCGACAGCAGGGCCACCCACCGGCCACGGTCGATGGTCAGGTACCCGACCTCGAGGGCCTTGGAGTCACGCACACCGCGTGCGCCTTCAATCCGCGCCACCTCAACGCACTCGCCGCCGGTGCTGCCACTGTAAGAACTCTTGCGCCACACGACGCAGCGCGGATCATCCCTCATGGGCACTACGCCCACCCTTCCGCCTGGCGCAGGCGCCAAGCTCACAGGTCGTAGGCTCCCTGCTTGATCTGTGACAGCAGGCCGCTCCACGCGCTACGCGTCACGATCAAGAACGCACCCTCAGGGTCCTTGGAGTCACGGACCGCGTTGACCGCCCCAACCCGCGCAACCTCAACGCAGTCCGACTGCGTCGGCAGACTGTAGGAACTCTTGCGCCATACAACGCCGCCCGCCTGACTTCGAGGCATGCTCCTCGCCTCCTCCTGAGCCCCCCTCCACGAGGCGCCTACAAGTCGTAGTCCCCGCGCTTGATCTTCGAAAGCAACCCGCCCCACGCGGCGGCATCCAAGGTCAGGAACCCACCGCCCGGGTTCTTGGAGTCCCGAACCAGGCGGTGGCTGCCGACAGCACAGGCCTCTACGCAGCCAGATCCTTCGCTGTAGCTGCTCTTACGGAAGACGACTTCGGTGAGATTCGCCAGGAGCATGTCACCTCGCTTCCGCCTGGCGCAGGCGCCAGGCTCACAGGTCGTAGGTGCCCTGCTTGATCTCCGCCAGCAGGGCCACCCACCGGCCACGGTCGATGGCCAGGTACCCGACCTGGGGCGCCTTGGAATCACGCACACCACACGCGTCTTCCAGCCGCGCCACCTCAACGCACTCGCCACCCGAGCTGCCACTGCGAGAACTCTTGCGCCACACGACGCAGCGCGGATCATCCCTCATGGGCACTACGCCCACCCTTCCGCCTGGCGCAGGCGCCAGGCTCACAGGTCGTAGGCTCCCTGCTTGATCTGTGACAGCAGGCCGCTCCACGCGCTACGCGTCACGATCAAGAACGCACCCTCAGGGTCCTTGGAGTCACGGACCGCGTTGACCGCCCCAACCCGCGCAACCTCAACGCAGTCCGACTGCGTCGGCAGACTGTAGGAGCTCTTGCGCCACGCAGCCGCCTTAAGATCCGAAACCTTCATGACTAACCTTCTTTCTCGTCTACAGTCGCGCCGCGATCTTGTCGATCAAGGCAATGAATCGTTCTGGATCTGGCGCCTTGGCGCGAAGGTGATCAAAAACCTGGTTATATCTGTAGACATCAGACTCGTCCTCAAGATACAGCTCGCCGGTGAGGTGTTCCAGATACACACCGCTAACCGGCATCGGCCCGGCGAAGTCCAGGATCGCGAAGGGGACACCCATCGCCGAGTGGAGACCGGCCTCGAACGGCAGGACTTGGAGCGTGACGTTGGGGAGGCTTGCCACCTCGCGTAGCCGGTCCAACTGCTCGTTCATGACCTCCCTCCCACCAACCATCCGGTGGAGCACCGTCTCGTCGATGACCGCCCACAGGTGAAGGGGGTTATCCCCTGCGAGGCGGGCCTGCCTTGCGATGCGTGCCTCCATACGGCGGTCGATGACACTGTCAGGCAGGGCAGGCCGCACAGACCTGAGCAGCGCTTTGATGTAGCCCCTGGTTTGCAGGAGTCCCGGGACCACTTGGGCTTGATAGGTCCGCACGGCAGAGGCCTCCGCCTCGAAGCCGACATAGGGGCTGGCGATCACATCGGAGTACTTGTGCCACCACGCCGGCTTGCGAGCCTCCCTCGCCAAGGTGATCAAGGCTTGACGCTTTTGATCGTCCGCAAGCCCATATTCCTCCAGCATGAGGCGCACGTCGCCGGGCGTCACTCGAGTCCGCCCAGTCTCGATACGCGAGATCTTGGCCTTGGACCAGTCAAGCCGCGCTGCTGCATCCTCCATCGAAAGTCCGGCCTGCTCGCGTAGGCGCAACAACTCGCGACGGAGCTGCCGCCCGCGAAACGTTTCGATCCTCGTCGCCATGGCTGGAGTCTCCCGCTTGCACAGCGCCACTCAGTGCGTGATGGCCAAAAAATCATGAAACGTCTTGAAGAGAAACGTTGCACAGCGCACCCGTCTCAGTCAACACTAACAGCAACACCTTGAATACACAGGGTGATCAATGGAATGGGACGTCTGTCCCACTTTGCGACACCTGCTCAAGCCAAGACGTTGCCAAGGAGGTGGCTCCCGATGGTGAGGTTTCGTCCGCCCAACCTGGCCGCGGGTGGGGCGTGTGCCTGGCGGCTTCCGGTGGACGAGAGCGGGCCGGCTGCGGCGCGGTTCTTGCTGCATCAGGTCATGGCCGGGCTCGGCCTGGAGCGCGGCCTCATCGAGGACGGCAAGCTCGCGGTATCCGAGACGGCCACCAACGCGCTGAGGCACGCGCAGCCGCACACGGTCTCCGCGGGAACCGCAGCACCGCCCCTGAGCTGTGGATATGGGCCCGGACGGTCCCCGCTCCGCAACTCGTCGTCTCGATCTTCGACTGCGCCAGACACGCCCTCCCCCGCACCGCAGGCACCGGTCTGCTGGACGAGCACGGCAAGGGCCTCGATCTCGTCGCCGCGGTCACCGCCGACTGGGGAACCGGCCCGTCTCGATCGCGGCTGTCCACGCAGCGCACGCCCGGCAAGACCGTCTGGTTCGCGCTGCCCCTGCCCTTCCGCTGGCCAGGCCGCCACCTGCGCATACACCCCGGCACCGCCGCGCAGACGCTGACACTGAACCTGAGCAAACGCGGCTACACCGGCAGACGCAGCAGCGACGAGCAAGGCGTCTCCGTGGTGGAACTGCCCGGGCTGAACGTTTGGGTCCTCCCACAGCACTTCTGCTGGCAGCCCGCGCCGGGCCGCTGCGTCCGACGTCCCCTCATCGACCTCCAAGAGACCGCCGAACTCCTCGTCCGCCACCTTGAAAGCACCCCCGCCCACCGCCCCACCGCAACACCGCCCCACCAGCCCCGTCCTGGCATCACCACCCCGGCACGCCACAGGACCTGTGAACGCCGGGCTGTTGGACGGTTCGTCGCGCTTCTCTGAGCTCTCGCCCTGGAAGCAGCGCCCGCAGTCGCCGTCCGAGCTTCTGGCTTCACCACCGCCACCGCAGCGGCTGAAACCACCGGGGCCAGCCAGGCCCCCACGGCGACGGCCGCATGGCTCCAAGGAAAGGTTTCCGTGCCCTCCGGTTGAGGGCCCCACACCGATCCCCAAGATCATCCCCATCGCCGACGAGCCAGGCCGTCAGTCAGCACCATCGGCCGACATGCGGACGACCAATTCGGCTCGGGCGGCTCCACCGCGGAGACACCGTCGCCGTGGCGCCGGCTTCCGTGGGACGCGTAGGTGATAGGGCGAAGAGCGTCTGGGTCCTCCCACAGCACTTCTGCCGGCGCCCCGAAGCGGGCCGCTGCGTCCGACACCCCCTCATCGATTTCCAAGAGTCCGCCGAACTTCTCGTCCGCCAAGCCCATGAACGGGTTCGTATCTCTGACGCGCGGGCAGGTTCGGGATCATGCTCGGTCACGTTCTGCTATGAAGGCCTACCATGAGTCACATCACGCTCGTCAGGCGTGCGTTCCCGCTGCTCGTCGCCGTGCTCGCGGCGGCCGGCTGCTCCTCGTCGTCCGACCGGCCCGCGGCGGACAAGAGCGCGACCGCCACCCCGCTGCTTCCGCTGCCGCATCCCGAGCTGACCGGCGCGGACGACGCCGACGTGAAGGCGTGCAAGGACGCCGACTGCGAGATCGTCGTCCGGGGCAGGTCCACCGCCATCCCGCTGGATCAGAAGTTCGGCATCACGACGTTCCTGCTCACCCACGTGCCGCCCGACAAGGTGACCTACGTCGTCATCCGGACGAACGGCGAGTCCACACAGGCCTTCCAACGGGGCACCGGCAGGTTCAGCCTGGACGCGGGACTCACCGTCACCGTGCGGAAGATCGACCACACGGGCGCCGTCGTCCGCTTCGAGCCGAAGGCCCGCGACGGCGACAAGGACCGGATCACCGGCTCAAGGGGCGCCGCCATCTACAACTGACGAATCTTCTCGACGAGGAGTCGCAGTCCTTAGGTGCAGTGCTCCTCCGGTGCAGCGCGGCCAGGTGGTCCGCCGCGGCCGGCATGTGCGGGTGGCGCATCGGGGTCGAGCGCACCGGTGAGACGCTCGGCGGCGGGCTGAGGTGTCGCGGCGGCGAGCTGCTCTTCAGCGGCGTGGCCGACGACGTAATAGGTGAGGGCGTCCACCGCCCACACGGCGTCGCGGTCGTCGAGGCCCGCCTCGCGCAGGATGCCGATCATCGTCCCACCGCTCCCCTGCATGCGCCCATTGGGTGGCGGCAGACGCCTGCCCGGCACCGTCGGCCCTCCGGCCTCACGTCCTGGCTGCACGTCTTGACGTCAAGGCGGCCACACCGCATTCGGCGGCCGCATCACAAGGAGAGACACACCTAGGCGGGGCAGAACTCGGAGAAGTCGATCTCGCGGGTGTGCTTGCCCCGCATGCGCGCCTTGCCGGGCAGGCGTACGATCACCACGCTCACGCCGACACCGATCCGGTCGGCGAACTTCCGCACCTCGTCCGGGCCGTCCAGTGAGTCCAGGGCGGCCGCCTGGTCCGGCGGGATCAGCAGGTCGCGCGCGAACGCGTCCGCCTCGCGCTCCCTCGGGTCGACGCCGGGGCGGCCGTCATGGATCCACACCATCGACTTGCTCCGGCCGTGCTTGAGGACCTGGTGGATCGCCCGGAAGAAGGTGGACCACAGCTCACCCGCACTGTCGTGGCGAGTGCTCAGCGCGACCATCGCCTTGTCCGCCGACAGCCATCGGGTCATGCCCTTGACGTGCGTGTCGGCGAAATCCGGGACGATGACGACCGCGACGCCGTTGCGCGCGCAGATGTCGCGCATCAGCGGCAGCAGCACACCCGGCGGCTGCAACGTCAGCTGCCGGAGTTTGTCGAGCGACGCTTCCAGCCCCTGACGGCTGTACGGCTTGCAGGAGATGTCGCGGGCCTTGAGCTCGGCGAGCCGCAGGAGCGTCGCGACCGCCCCCGGTCTGGCGCCGGGGGCTTTGGTGCGCTGGAAGTCGAGTGCGGGTGCCTCGTACAGCTCCCGGTAGGTCGACACGTGGGCGACGCCGAAGAACATCAGAAGCTGGTGTACGCGGTCGCGCGGGTCGTCCGGCTCAGCGGGGAGGTCACCGCGCCGAACCAGGTCGGAGACGGGCAGCTCCGCCAGCCATGCGGTCAGTTCCGCCATGTCCCCGCGATGCCGCAGACGCTGCCGTGCGGACTGGTAGTCGGCCTCCAGCCGGTTCCACATCCGCGCCGACATGCCGGTGACCAGTTCGAGCCGCTGGGCCACCTCGGGGGACAGCGGAACCAGCCCCTGGATCAGCTGGTTGACATGTTTGGCCGTCAGCCCCAGCCGGACGGCGAGCTGCCGCTGGCTCATGCCGAGTTCGTCCAGGAACTCCCTGATGGTCTCGCCGGGAGGCACGGCGTAGTCCGGTTCACCCGCCGGATAGACGTCAACCACCGGTTCCTTGGTCACCGTCGCTCCTCCTCCCCTCGATCCCGGTCATTCATTCGTGGTAGTCAACGATCTCGGTGACCAGCGCGGCCACCTCGCCCGGGGCGCTCGGCGCCTCCCGTTCGTCTTCGATGGCGATCAGCCGGAACCCGCTCTCCTCACCATCCCTCCCCGTGAGCAGCTGAAAGACCAGACGCCAGCCCGCATGCAGCGTCATTGCGTAACAGCCCGCGCGGTCCCCGTGCAGGGGATGGCACTTGCCAGGGGCGCGCATGACATCGTCCAGCGACTCGGCCGCCGCCAGGGCCGCGAGCCGCAACTTGATCTTCCTGGCTCCCTCGGCGCCGTACTCCCTCCGCAGTTCCCGATCGTCAGCACATCGATCGCGCAGTCGCCGATCGGCGAAGTACACCTTCAACCGTCGGCCTCCCCTTAAGTATGCACCTGATAGGTAAACGTCAACCCTGTCGGTGAGGGAAAGACTCTGACACAGATCTACGCCAGAGGGAAATTGATCTACATGGCCTTTGCCTTGCCGGCTTGACACCGCAGGTTGACGGGTGCCGGCGCGCCGCAGCGGGACGACGCGGCGGGGGCGGGTGGCGCGGTTCGGCCACGGGAAAGGGCTTTCCCAAGCGGTGCGGTCCCTGGAAATCTTGACCGCATGAGAGAACGGACGATCTCCATCAGCCGCCGCTTCACCGTGGCCGCGGCCTCGCTCGCCGCCCTCGGGCCGGTCGCCGCCACGGCGCCCGCCGCACACGCCGCGGCCGCCCCCGCGGGCGTCGTCGCGCGGCACCACGCGGCGTACCCGGCATCGTTCGCGCTGCCGGACGGGTTCCGGCCCGAAGGCATCGCGATCGGCTCCGGGCCGTACGCCTACCTGGGCTCGCTCGCGGACGGCAGCATCTACCGCGCCGACCTGCGCACCGGAAAGGGCAAGGTGATCAGCCGGGGCCCCGGCACCCCGACGACCGGGGTGAAGATCGACGCAGCCGGGCGGTTGTTCGCCTCCGGAGGCGGCGCCGGCGACGCCCGCGTCATCGACACCCGCACCGGAAAGGTGCTGGCGTCCTACCAGCTGGGCAGCGGCACCACGTTCATCAACGACGTGGTGCTCACCGGGGACGCGGCCTGGTTCACCGACTCGATGTCCCCCCAGCCCGCCCTCTACAAGCTCGCGCTGGGACGCGGCGGCAAGCTCCCCAAGGCCGCGCAGCGCCTTCCGTTGTCGGGCGACTTCGTCTACGACCCGTCCGGGCACAACGCCAACGGCATTGCCAGGACGCCCGACGGCAAGGGCCTGCTGGTCGTGCAGAGCACCACGGGCAAGCTGTTCAGGGTCGATCCCAAGACGGGGGTCGCGCGCACCGTCGACTTGGGCGGCGAGTCGGTGGTCAACGGCGACGGCCTGCTGCTGCGGGGCAACACCCTGTACGTGGTGCAGAACCGCACCAACGCCGTGGCCGTGCTGAAGGTGAACGACAAGGGCACGTCCGCGAAGGTGCTGCGCCGCATCACCGACCCCCGCTTCGACGTACCGACGACCGTGGCCGCGTTCAAGGGACGCCTGTACCTGCCCAACGCGCGCTTCACCACCACCCCCACTCCGACCACGCCCTACAACGTCGTGTCCGTGAACGCTCGCTGAGTATTTCGGCCGGGGCCCGGGAGCCGACGCGGATCGAGCGGAATGATGGACGTTGGCCATCCCCCGTTCGATAGAGAGCCGACTATGACCGCCTTGGTACTCGGGCCCCTGCTCAGGCACGTGAGCGAACGGACCGCCACCGTCTGGGTGGAGACCGACGCCCCCTGCGAAGTGCGCGTCGTGTCACGGGAACACGGCGTGGACGCCGCAGCGCGGACGTTCACCCTGCACGGGCACCACTACGCCATCGTCGACGTCGACAACCTGGAGCCCGGCTCGACGGTGCCGTACGAGGTGACGTTCGACGGTGAGACGGTGTGGCCGGAGCCCCGGTCCACGTACCCGCCGAGCGTCATCCGCACGATGGCGCGCGAACCCGAAACGCTGAAAATCGCGTTCGGGTCGTGCCGCCGCTCCCCCGACAAGGCCAACCGGCACGGGCTGGACGCGCTGTCGGCCTACGGGCACGTCATGGCGAGCGGCGGCGAGCGGCCCGACGTGCTGCTGATGGTCGGCGACCAGGTGTACGCCGACGAGCTGAGCGACGAGATGCGCGCGTTCATCGCGCAGCGCCGCAAGCCCGGCCAGGAGCCCTACGACGAGCTGGCCGACTTCGAGGACTACACCTACCTGTACCGGCTGGCGTGGCGCGAGGACCCGGCCGTGCGCTGGCTGCTGTCCACCGTCCCCACCTACACGGTCTTCGACGACCACGACATCCGGGACGACTGGAACACCTCCTACGCGTGGCGGCAGCAGATGGAGGCCACGCCGTGGTGGCGCGACCGGATCATCGGCGGCATCGGCTCGTACTGGATCTACCAGCACCTGGGCAACCTGTCGCCGGAGGAGCGCGCGGCCGACCCGGTGTACAAGGCGGTGGTGGCGGCGTCCGAGAACGGCGGCGACGGCGGCGAGATCCTGGACGAGTTCGCCGACCGGGCCGACCGCGACCCGGCGTCCGCGCGCTGGAGCTACGCGCACGACTGGGGCGGCACCCGCCTGATCGTCGTGGACAGCCGCTGCTCCCGGCTGCTGACCTCCGAGCGCCGCGGCATGCTGGACGACGAGGAGTTCCGCTGGCTGGACGAGCAGTGCCAGGGCGACCGCGACCACCTGCTGATCGCCAGCTCGCTGCCGTACCTGCTGCCGCGGACCATCCACAACGCCGAGAACTGGAACGAGGCGATGGCGGAGGGCGCCTGGGGGCAGAAGGGCGCGTGGATCGCCGAACGGATGCGGCAGGCGGCCGACCTGGAGCACTGGGCCGCGTTCAACGCCTCGTTCCGCCTGGTGGCCGAGGACGTGCTCGCGGTGGCGCGCGGCGAGCGCGGCGCCGCCCCGGCGAGCATCTCGTTCCTGTCCGGCGACGTCCACTACTCCTACCTGGCGCGGGTCACCTCCCCGGACACCCGGTCGACGATTTCGCAGATCGTGTGCTCACCGTTCCGCAACCAGCTGCAGGGCACGATCCGATGGGCCAACAAGGTCGCCGCCGTGCCGGGCACGGCGTGGGCGTTCCGGCTGCTGGCGCGGCTTGCCAGGGTCGCCCCGCCGCCGCTGCGGTGGCGCGTCACCGAGGGGCCGTGGTTCGACAACGCGATCGCGACGGTGCAGCTGTCGGGCCGGGAGTGCCGGGTGCGCTGGCGCACACCCCGCACCGAGACCGAGCTGTCCGAGCTGCGCGACGTCCAGCTCACGGGCTGACCACGGCCGCGCCGGGGGCTGCGTCCGTCCCGCCCCCTCCGACGGGACGGACGCCTCCCACCGGGCCATCGGCGCCTGCCCCGCCCCCTCTTCGGGGCACCGACGACACGATGGCGCCTGCGCGGTCACGGGACGGCCGCGGCCTTTCCGTCCACCGCGGCCCCGGACCCCGGACCGTCAACCTTCTGAGGCCCCGAGACGTGCCCGCCCCGCGGCGAACGGGGCGGGCCGGCCTCCCATGACCGGTTCGACGCTGATGGCTTCGCCGCCGATCGCCCCATTTCCGCCCAGTTCGCCATCGACCGATTCACCCCGCGCCGCCGGGACGGCCGAACCCGCACGCGTCCTCCTCACGGGTGCGGGCCGCGAACGAGCCGGGGCGGTATGTCCCGGTGAGTAGGGCGCACGGCGGCGTGTCTCGTGTCGGTCGGTGTGAACGTTCGTCCGCTGTTGAGGGCGGCGCGCAAAGCGCTCGCCGCCGCGCGGGGCTGACGTCGCCGGACCGGCGGGGTGCCCGCGTGCTTTCTCCGCATGTGTCGCCGCGCATCTCCTGGCCGGGGGCCTCATGCCGTCTCCGCTCGCCGTCTCGCTTCATTCGCCCGGAGGACCGGTCACCGGCGGACGTCCGCCGGTGCACCATCGCCGATACAGACGGCGAAACCGTTGGGTCATGACGCGGTTTGCGGAAACATCTCGCGCGACTTTACGTGTCTGCAAAGTCACGATAAGTATCCGGTGAAGCGGAGCGGCCCCGGCAGGGGGCCGCCTCGATCGGCCCGGGAGGTTCTCGTGAGCGATGCCGCGTCGCCGGAGCCCGCCGCGACGGAGGCGAGCGACGCGGCCCTCATCTCGCGCATCCGCGCCGGGGACATGTCGGCCTACGCGCAGCTGTACGAGCGGCACCTGGCCGCCGCCCGGACCCTGGCGCGGCACCTGATCGGCGCCGACGCCGCCGAGGACGTCGTGCAGGACGCCTTCGCCAAGGTCCTGGACGTGCTGCGCCGCGGCGGCGGGCCACGCTCGGGGTTCCGCCCGTACCTGCTCACGGCGGTCCGCCGCACCGTCTACGACCGGTACCGGGGCGAGCGGCGGCTGCAGTCCACCGACCAGATCGAGATGTACGACACGGGTGTCCCGTTCGTCGATCCGGCGCTGGAGGGGCTGGAGCGCTCGATGATCGCGCGGGCGTTCCGGTCGCTGCCCGAGCGCTGGCAGACGGTGCTGTGGCACACCGAGGTCGAGGGCGCCAAGCCGGCCGAAGTGGCGCCGCTGCTCGGTCTCACCCCCAACGGGGTGGCGGCGCTGGCGTACCGGGCGCGGGAGGGGCTGCGCCAGGCGTACCTGCAGATGCACCTGCCCAGCGCGCCCGCCGCCCCGCTGGACGCAGAGTGCCGCGCGACGCTGGACAAGCTGGGCCCGTACGTGCGCGGCGGCCTGCCGCGGCGCGAGTCGCGTCTTGTCGGCCGCCACCTGGACGGCTGCGAGCGCTGCAAGGCGATCTACGCGGAGATGACCGTCATCAACTCGGCGCTGCGCGATGTCATCGGCCCGCTGTTCCTGGGCACGGCGACCGCCGCGTATATCGGCGCCGCCAAGGGCGGGTCGGTGTTGGGCGGTGTTCTCGGCCGGTTGTGGCGGCTGAAGAGGCGGTGGAGGACGCTCGGCGGCGGGACGGCGGCGGTCCTGGCGGCGCTGGTCGGGCTCGTGCTGGTGCTGATGTCGGGAAGCGCGCCGATCCGACCGGCGCCCGGGCCGCCCACCCGGTCTCCTTCTCCCGTATTGCCGAGAAAGGCACCGAAGTCGCCCGCCGCCCAGCCGCCGCCCGCGGCGACGGCCAGTGCCCCGTACGGCCTCATGCGCGACGGCCTGCCCGCCCGATTCGCCGCCGGCGGCACCCGCGTCGTCCACGCGGGCAACGCGCTGCTCACCTGCGACCGCTCCCACTCCGGCTGCCGCCGCGCACTGCGCCGCGAGGGCGACCGCCGCGACAGCGACCGGTGGCGGATGCGCCGCCTGGACGAGGACGGCTCACCCGCGACGAAGGCGTCGAGCGCGGCCCGGGTGCGGCTGCCCGGGCGACCCGGCCGCGTCGGCGCGGTGGCCGGGGAGGGCGACGCGGCCCTGCCCGGCGATCGGCTGCTGCTGGTCGGACGTCCGCTCACCCCCCGCGTCGGGCGACCGGGATCCCCCGGAATGTCCTGGACGGCTCCGCGGACGGCGCGCTCGGCCGGGCTCTGTCCTTCGGGATAGATGTCGATGTCTTCCCGGCGTTTCTCCGTCGCGCCGGGACGGTGACCTTCGCCACCTGGCGGGACGCCTGCCTGCCGGAGTCGTGACCGTCGCCGCGCCCTTCCCCGGTTAACTTCTGGTTACCGACACCCCACGGCTGAACCGCGAAGCCGATTCTTCTCGTAAAGATCATGCGGATGCATTATGGACAGACCGGAACGGCTGGTAGCGTCGCGCGCTGATCGTCCGCGGAAGCCGGGTGGGGTGGCCGACCGCCGGATTCGCCGCCGCGCGGGCTCGCGCCCGACCACCCGTCGTGAAAGAGTGGCGAATCGCCGTATGGGCTTACGTGGCCAGCGGCCTTCACTACGCTATAGGCGCCGGGTCATTTCCGCGGCTCACGTCCGGGCGAGCAGGCAAGGGCGGCCATCCGAGATGGTCACCCCGAACAACCTGACCGTGCAGTGGGTCACCGGAGAGGTCCCGAGTTGAGGAAAGGCGGTGCCGCATGGATCGCTGCGCGCTGTTCGTGGACGCCGGCTATCTGCTGGCGGACGGCGCCATGGCGGTGCACGGCACCCGCCATCGGGAGACCGTTTCCTGGGACTTCGGCGGCCTGCTGCAGCTGCTGGGCGGCCTCGCCCGCGAGCGCACCGGCCTGCCGCTGCTGCGCTGCTACTGGTACGAGGCGACGGTGGAGGGCCGCCGCTCCCCCGAGCACGAGGCGCTGGCCGACCTGCCCGGGCTCAAGCTGCGCCTCGGCCGCATCCGCCCCGGCCGCCGCGAGGGCGTCGACACCGAGATCCACCGCGATCTGATGACGCTGGCCCGCAACGGCGCGCTGGCCGACGCGGTGATCGTCAGCGGTGACGAGGATCTCGCCCAGGTCGTCGCGGACGCGCAGGACCTCGGCGTCCGGGTCACCGTGGTGCATGTGGCGGTCGACGGCAACTGGACCATCTCGCGGGTGCTGCGCCAGGAGTGCGACGACCTCATCGAGCTCGCGGCCGGGCAGCTGCGCCCGTACGTGAACCTGCTGGCGGGCGTGGAGTCGGGCACGGGCTCGTCGGGCCTGCCCGCCGGGCCGCTGTCCAACGGGCACGGCACCGGCTCGGGCGCGGGCGGCGCGCTCGGCCCGCTGCGGAGCGTCTCGCCCGGCGGTCCGCCGCCCGCCACGCCGCTCACCGGACCGCCGCAGCTGACCGGCCCGTCGTCGGGGCCGTCGTCCGGCGTGGGCCCGGGGTCCGGCAGCGGATCGGGGTCGTCGTCGGGCGGTTACGGTCTCGGCTCGTCCTCCGGCATGGGCTCCTCCGGGGCGGGCTCGTCGGGGGTGGGCTCGTCGTCGCCCATCGGTTCGTCTTCCATCGGCTCGTCCTCCGGCATCGGGTCGTCGTCCGGCATCGGCGCGAGCGGCGGCTCGGCATCCGGAATGGGGTCGGGCATCGGTTCCGGCATCGGCGCCAAACCCGGCTCCTCCGACTCCGGCTCGGGCCCGCCCGCGCTCGGCCCGGGGTCGGGCATCGGCTCCGGCTCGGGCATCGGCTCCGGCTCGGGCATCGGCTCCGCCTCCGGGCTCGATTCCTCCTCCGGCATCGGCTCGGCGTCCGGCTCGGCGTCCGGGGCGGGGTCGGGCATCGGCTCGGGCATCGGCGCCGCCAAACCCGGGGCCTCCGGCATCGGCTCGGGCTCCGGCCTGGGCTCGTCCGCGGCGTCCGGCCTCGGCTCGGGTTCCGACTTCGGCACGGGAGCGGGCGGCTACACCCCCGGGTCCGTGCCGGGAGCGCCGCCGCCGTCGCCGTCCACCACCGGTCCCCTGCAGTCGGCACCGCCCGCACCCGCCCCCACCGCGCAGACCACGGCCCCGCAGAACACCGCCGCCCCGCAGAACACCACCGGCCCGCAGTACATCCCGTCGTCCTCGGCCGGGCAGCCGACCGGGCCGTCCCAGCCGGTCGGCCCGTACACCGGCCCGCAGCAGATCGCGCCGGTGCCCGCCGTCCAGCAGAACACGCCCACCCTGGCCGACGCGGTGAAGGCGGCGCACCAGGAGGGGCAGGACTTCGGCGAGTCGGTCGCCCGCGACGCGCCCGCGCTGTGGCTGGAGGCGGTGCTGGCCCGCAAGCCGCGCATGCCCTCCGACCTGGAGGCCCGCCTGCTGCAGGGCTCCTCGCTGCCGATCGACTTCCTGCTGCACGACGAGGTCCGGCACGCGCTGCGCCGCGGCTTCTGGGACGCCCTCGAACGCTCCCGCCGCTGAGCCGCCGCGGCGGAATCCTTCGCCGAACATGTAGATAACTCACGATCATCCGTGATTCACCCGCTTCGCTCGCCGGGTGACGGGTAGCGTTGAAGTGTGACCCATGTGACGGAAGACGATCTCGACGACCTGGAGTTCGACACCCTGCGCACGGGCGACCACGTCAGCGCGGCGCGGCGGCTCGCCGAGCTCGCCGAATCGGTGTCGGGCGGGGTGTCACGCGCCAAGGTGCTGCTGCGCGCGGGGGAGCAGTGGCAGCACGCGGGCCGTCACGACAAGGCGGCCGAGTCCTACCGCATGGCCATCGAGGACGGCGGCGAGACCTACGGCGACCCGCGCGCCTACCTGGCCGACGCGCTGTTCGAGCTGGGCCGCGTCGACGAGGCCCGCAAGCTGGTCGAGGAGATCCGCGCCGACGACCCGCGCGACCCGGAGGTCTACCGGGCGGTCGCGGAGGTGCTGTACGCCCAGGGCGACGCCGCGGGGGCGCACGAGTGGGCCACCAGGGGCGTCGACGTGGTGCTCGCGCTGCGCGACCGGGCGGTCGGCACCGGCATGGGCGCGGGCTCCGACGCGGCGACCGCGGGCAAGGCCGTCGTCGCCGGCACGGCGCCCGACCGGGCCGGCGACGAGCCCGGCCCCGAGGACGTGGCCATCGCCGAGGACAGCCTGGAGGCCCTGCTGCGGCTGCGCTACCGCGCCCGCGTCGACCTCGGCCGCCCGGAGGACGACTACGACGCCCTCCTGGACGACCTGCTGAAGAACAACGGCAACTGAACGCTCACAGCGCGGCGATCAGCTCGCCGAGAGCCTGCGCGACGCCGGTCGGCGGTGCCTGCTCCATGACGGTCCAGCCGCGCAGCCGCGCTTCGCGCATCGCCCGGTCGTGCTCGCCGCGCGCCGACCGGGTGCGCAGATAGCCGCACGGCGCCTCCGGCCAGTCGGGCGGCATCGGCACGCCGTGGGCGTGGGCCTGCGGACGCGGCAGTTCGGCGTCGACGAAGACGTACCCGCCGATCTTGCGGTGCGCGGCCCGCTGCGCCAGCGCGACGCCCGGCAGCAGCGGCCCCGCCGCGCCGTGCCCGGCCAGCACCAGCGGCGGGGACGGCGCCGTTGCGGCGATGATGAGCGACGCCCGCGCCACGTACCGGGGGCCGTCCTCGCCCTGCACGTCGGGTGCGACCACGTCCAGCCCGTACGAGCGCAGCGCCTCGGGCAGGTCGCCCCATATGTCGGCGGTGGCGTGCGGGGTGTGCAGCAGCACGAGGGTCCCCGGCGTCATCGCTCCACCTCCCACGGCCTCGTGGCGGGTCCCCGCAACGCTACACGGGACGGCGCGGCCATGAGGGCACGGAACGGCACCAATAGGGTGGGGGGCTGTGAGCGATCGTGATGACCTGCTGAAAGAGATCAAGGACCGGGCCGTCGTGCACGGCGACTTCGTGCTGTCGTCCGGGCAGCGCGCGTCCTGGTACGTGGACCTGCGCCGGGTCACCCTGTCCGGCCGGGTGGCGCCGCTGGTCGGCCGCGTCATGCTGGACGCGACCGCCGACCTGGACTACGACGCCGTCGGCGGGCTCACGCTCGGCGCCGACCCGGTGGCCACGGCCATGCTGCACGCCGCCGCGGCCCGCGGCCGGGAGCTGGACGCGTTCGTGGTCCGCAAGCAGGGCAAGGCGCACGGCCTGCAGCGCCGCATCGAAGGCCCGGACGTGGCGGGCCGCCGCGTGCTGGCCGTGGAGGACACCTCCACCACCGGCAACTCCGTGCTGACGGCCGTGCGGGCGCTGCGCGAGGCGGGCGCGGAGGTCGTCGCCGTGGCCACGATCGTCGAGCGCGGCGCGGCCGAGGCCATCGCCGCCGAGGGGCTGGAGTACCGCCACCCGTTCGTCCTGGCCGATCTGGGCGTCTCCTGAGGGCGGGCGCACGCGGGTACGGCGGACGGCGCCCGGGCGCACCGGGCGCCGTCCGCGACGCTGCTCACCTCCCGAGCGAGGGTCACCCCTTGGCGGGCACGAACCAGTTCTTGCGCACCCCGGCCGTTGCGCGGGGCTGCTGACGGCCGTAGATGAGCACCTCGACGGCACCGCCGTCCGCCGCGACCACCTGCAGGGGAGCCTTGTCGTACTGGCGTTCCTCGCCGGTGTTCAGCACGCCCTGCTGCAGCACCTCGCCGGTCTCCGGCATCGTCACGACCACCTTGGTGGGCGCTCCGACGACCCGGATGACCAGGGGGGTGGCGGAGGCGCTCTGCGACGTGGCGCTGCTGGTGGGGGTGGACTCCGCAGTGCCGGGCGTGCCGGCGGTGTCGGCCGTGACGGCCGCGCCCGGGGGGGCGCCCTGGCTGTCGGAGTTCAGCGCGTTCACCAGCGCGACCCCGCCGACGACGAGAAGCGCTAATGCCAGCATCACGGCCACGGCCGCGATCAGTATGCGCGCAAGACCCCGAGGGTCCGACCGATGACGTCCCACATGGGGAGGTTAGCGATAAGTGTCACTGCTGAGCGACGGACGTGACTCTTCAGACCCATTCTTATTCGTTCCGTGGCCCCCTCCCCGCCGCATCTCCAGGATGATCGGAATGACCGACAGCACCAGGATGACCGCCACGCCCGGCAGGATGTACCGCTCGATGTCCGGAATGCTGGTGCCGAGGAAGTGGCCCGCCAGGAACATGGCGTCGGTCCACAGCACGGCCCCCACGGCGTTCCAGACCAGGAAGCGGCGGGACGACATGGCCAGCATCCCGGCCAGCGGGTTGAGGAAGGTCCGCACGATGGGGATGAAGCGGGCCAGCACCACCGCGCGCGCCGGGCCGAACCGGTTGAAGTAGTACTCGGCCTTGTGCACCCACTCCTGGCGGAACACCCTGGAGTCGGGGCGGTCGAACAGCCGCCGGCCGAACCGGGCGCCGAGCCAGTGCCCGAGCTGGGCGCCGGCGATCGCGGCGATCGGGCCGCCGATCAGCAGCCAGGGCAGCGACAGCGGCTGGAACTGCTCCCCGTTGACCTCGGTGACCGCGGTCAGGATCCCCGCCGTGAACAGCAGCGAGTCGCCCGGCAGCAGGCAGCCGATGAGCAGCCCGGTCTCGGCGAAGATGATGGCGAGCACGCCGATCGTCGCGAAGGTGCCGAACAGCTGCAGCCACGCGGTGGGGTGCAGCCACTCGGTGATGCTGGAGGTGATGAGCGCCAGATCCACGCACCGAGACTATCGGCCGCCAGGTAGGCGCGTCGTAAACATGGCTCGGTCCCTTCCGGAAGGGCACTGTTGTCCCCGCAGATCACGGGGCATACCCCGGGCACGGCGGCGGCGGGCGGCGCCCGGTGACATCCCGGTGGGCCCCCACTGCTGGCCTGACCCGGAAAATTGGAGATACTGACTGCTGTGGCGCCCGTCGGTCCGCGGACCGGGCGGAGACTCGGCACGGTGGCCGACGCGTCACGCCCGGCCTTTCCGTTGTAGGGGCCCAGCCTGCGACGCGGTCCACACGGCCGGATGCCCGGCGGCACCATCGCGTGAGAAAGGACGCTCACCATGCCCATCGCGACCCCAGAGGTCTACGCGGAGATGCTCGACCGTGCCAAGCAGGACGGTTTCGCCTACCCCGCGATCAACGTGACCTCCAGCCAGACGCTGAACGCGGCGCTGCGCGGCTTCGCCGAGGCGGAGAGCGACGGAATCATCCAGGTGTCGACGGGGGGCGCCGAGTACCTGTCGGGTGCCACGGTCAAGGACATGGTCGTCGGCGCCACCGCCCTGGCCGAGTACGCCCGGGTGGTCGCCGAAAAGTACCCCGTCAACATCGCGTTGCACACCGACCACTGCCCGAAGGAGAAGCTGGACGGCTTCATGCGTCCGCTGGTCAAGATCTCCCAGGAGCGGGTGGCGCGCGGCCAGGAGCCGCTGTTCCAGTCGCACATGTGGGACGGGTCGGCCGTCCCGCTGGACGAGAACCTGGCGATCGCCGCCGAGCTGGTGGAGGAGTGCGCCAAGGCCCGCGTGATCATGGAGATGGAGATCGGCGTCGTCGGCGGTGAGGAGGACGGCATCGTCGGCGAGATCAACGAGAAGCTCTACACCACGCCCGAGGACGCCCTGGCGACCGCCGAGGCCGTCGGGCTGGGCGAGAAGGGCCGCTACATCCTGGCCGCCACGTTCGGCAACGTGCACGGCGTCTACAAGCCCGGGCACGTCAAGCTGCGTCCGGAGGTGCTCAAGGAGATCCAGGACGCGGTGGGCGCCAAGTACGGCAAGGAGCGGCCGTTCGACCTGGTGTTCCACGGCGGCTCGGGGTCCAGCCTGGAGGAGATCCGGCAGGCGGTGTCGTACGGCGTCGTCAAGATGAACATCGACACCGACACCCAGTACGCCTTCACCCGTCCGATCGCCGCGCACATGTTCACCAACTACGACGGCGTCCTGAAGGTGGACGGCGAGGTCGGCAACAAGAAGAAGTACGACCCGCGGTCCTACGGCAAGGCCGCCGAGGAGGGCATGGCCAAGCGGGTGGTCGAGGCCTGCGAGCACCTGCTGTCGGCCGGCAAGAAGATCAAGTAACGCCTTCTTCGCGGACCCCCGGGCGGCGCCGCGCCGTCCGGGGGTCCGTTGCGTCACGCAACGTCTTACGCTGGGAGCGTGCTGCCGCGCACCTACGAATCGCAGAACTGCTCGGTCGCCCGCGCCCTGGAGGTGGTGGGCGACCGCTGGACGCTGCTGATCATCCGCAGCGCCTTCGAGGGCGTGCGCCGCTTCGACGACCTCCAGGACGCCCTCGGCATCGCCCGCAACGTCCTCACCGACCGGCTCACCCGGCTGTGCGCGGAGGGCGTGCTGCGCCGCGTCCGCTACCAGGAGCGCCCCGACCGCTTCGAGTACCGGCTCACCCGCAAGGGCGTCGAGCTGTGGCCCGCGGTGATGAGCCTGCTGCTGTGGGGCGACCGCCACTACGCCCCCGACGGGCCGCCCGTCATCGTCGCCCACCGCGGCTGCGGCGGCAGGCTGACCGCCCGCCTCGCCTGCGACGCCTGCGGCGCCGCCCTCGGCCCCGGGGACGTCGAGGCCCACCGCGGCCCCGGCGGCTGACCGCTCACCCAGTTGCGTGACGCAACCCAGCCGCGGTCCAATAAAGTTTCATGACACAACTCATGGTGGCCAGCCCCCGGTTCACCGGCCCGGCCAGCGTGGACGACGTGCGCATCCGCCCGTACGGCGCCCACGACGAGCAACGCCTTCTGCGCATGGCCCGGCGGCTGTCCCGCCGCAGCCTCTACCACCGCTTCTTCGCCGGTGTCCCGCACCTGCCCGACGGCTACGTCCGCTCCCTGCGCACCCTGGACCACTGGGACCGCGAGGCGGTCGCCGCCGTCCTGGACGGCGAGCTGATCGGCATCGCCGAGTACGTCCGCGACACCGCCCGCCCCTGCCACGCCGACCTGGCCGTCCTGGTGGCCGACGCCTGGCAGCGCCACGGCCTGGCCCGAATCCTGGTCACCTGCCTCGCCGAACTGGCCCTGCGCCGCCGCATCACCGTCTTCCGCGCCGACCTGCTCCTGGAGAACCGGGAGGCCCTGGCCGCCCTGCGCACCATGTGGGCCACCGCCCACCCCACCTGGAGCGGCAACACAGCCCGCTTCCACCTCCCCCTGACCCCCTCCTGAGGCGGCGGCGCCATGGGGGCAGCGGTCGTGGCGGCGGGTCAGTGGTCCCGGGGTTGGATCGGGGCGGTCAGGTGGGATCGGGCGTATTTGCGGAAGGCGGCCACCAGGCGGCTGCGGTCGTCGGCGCGGGTGGCGAGGACGACGTGGCTGGGCTCCACGCCTTCCAGAGGGATCGCGGCGAGGTCGGGGCGGAAGCTGTGGGCGCGGGCGTCGACGGAGATGGCCACGGCCTGGCCGGCGGCCACGATCTCGATCTTGTCCTCGATGTCGTCGATGATCGGGCCGTCGGGGGCCGGGCGTCCGCCGGGGCGCGGTTCGAGGCGCCAGAAGGCCATCCAGGCGGCGTCCGAGTCGCGCACCCGGGGCAGGGGTTCGTCGGCGATGTCGTCCAGCGTGACGGACTCCTTGCCCGCCAGGCGGTGGTCCAGCGGGACGAGGACCACCCGGGGCTCGTCGTACAGCACCGTCACGTGCAGCTGGTCGGTGGGGAACGGCAGCCGGGTCACCACCGCGTCCACGCGGTGGTCGAGCAGGGCGTCGCGAGGTTCGTTCCAGCGCAGATGCGTGGTGCGGACGTCGGCGTCCGGGTGGCGGTGGCGCAGCTCCCGCACGGCCGGAGTGACGATGATGCCCGCGGTGTAGCCGATGGTGATGCGGCTGGGCCGGGCGGCGGCGCGGGTGCGGGCCGCGGCCTTGGCGGCCGCGCGCAGCAGCTCCTCGGCCAGCGGGAGGAACACCTCGCCGGCCTCGGTGAGCCGGGTGCCCCGGGGGGTGCGGTCCAGCAGGCGGGCGCCCATCTGCTGTTCGAGGCGGCGGATCTGGCGGCTCAGGGACGGCTGGGTGACGTGGAGGGCCTCGGCGGCGCGGCCGAAGTGCCGATGTTCGGCGACGACGGTGAAGCACCGCACCAGCCGCAGATCGAGATCGACCGGGGCGGACGGCATGCCCCTTAGCGTAGCCACCCTCCGGAACTGCAGTGATACGCCGGACGTATCGCGATTTGCGAAACATTCATTGGACCGGGGAGGGGCGGCGCCGCAAGGTGGAAGCACCGGCCCGGCACCGCTCGCAAGTGCCGCATCGGGGCCGGTTCCCATTTCCTGTGCCACTGGAGTTCGATCATGCGTGTCTTCGTCACGGGCGCGTCCGGTTTCATCGGCAGCGCCGTCGTCAGGGAACTGCTGGACGCGGGGCACCAGGTGCTCGGTCTCGCCCGTTCGGACAGGTCCGCCGCGGCGGTCGAGGCCGCGGGGGCCGAGGTGCACCGCGGCGACCTCGACGACCTCGACGGCCTGCGCGCCGGCGCGGCCGCCTGCGACGGTGTCATCCACACCGCCTTCGTCCACGACTTCGTCGACGACGCGGCCGGCGGGACGGACCAGTTCGCCGTCTACGCGGCGGCCGCCGACAAGGACCGGCTCGCCATCGAGGCGATGGGCGAGGCGCTCGCGGGATCCGGCCGGCCGCTCGTCGTCAGCTCGGGGACCGTGGGCGGCTCGGAGGCCGGCGTCCTGACGGAGGACACCGTTTTGAGCCGCGATCTGCCCCGGCTCTCGGAGCAGACCGCGCTGCCGTTCGCCGAGCGCGGCGTGCGCGCCTCGGCGGTCCGGCTCCCGACGGTGCACGGCAGGGGCGACCACGGCTTCGTCCCCCAGCTCATCCGCATCGCGCGGAAGCGGGGCGTCTCGGGTTACCCGGGCGACGGGTCCAACCACTGGGCCGCCGTGCACCGGCTCGACGCCGCGCGCCTGTTCCGGCTGGCCGTGGAGGCGGCGCCCGCCGGGACGCGGCTGCACGCGGTCGCCGAGGAGGGCGTGCCGGTCCGGGAGATCGCCGAGGCGATCGGACGGGGCCTGAACGTGCCGGTGACCTCCGTGCCCCTCGAGGCGGCCGACGAGCACTTCGGCATCCTCGGCCTGTTCTTCTCCCGGGACATCCGGGCCTCCAGCGAGCGGACCCGGAAGCTGATGGACTGGCGGCCCGAGCGTCCCGGGCTCATCGCCGATCTCGACGAGGGCCACTACTTCGACGAGTGAGCCCCTCCGGGGCGGCCTCCGGGCCGCCCCGGAGGCCGAGTTGATATGGGCGACCTGCTAACACTTACGATGAGCCGCATGACCCAGAACCTGCTCGGCGACCCGCCCCCCACCCACCTTCCGGACAACCCCGCTGCCCGCGAGGCGCTGGAGAGCGGCGTCGACCCGTTCGAGGTCGCCGCCCGTCACCCGGACTACCCCGCCGTGTGGGCCGAGCTCGCCGACCGCGCCTTCGCGCGGGGCGGCGTCATCGACTCCTACGCGTTCGCCCGCACCGGCTACCACCGCGGCCTCGACCAGCTGCGCCGGGCCGGCTGGAAGGGCCACGGGCCCATCCCGTGGGAGCACGAGGGCAACCGCGGGTTCCTGCGGGCCCTGCACGCCCTCGGCCGGGCCGCCGCGGCCATCGGCGAGGAGGACGAGGCCGAGCGGTGCCGGACCTTCCTGCGCGACAGCAGCGAGACGGCCGCCAAGGCACTGGCTTCCTGACCCCGTCCGCCACCTCATCCGCCCCGGGGGCCGCATCCGGCAAATGCGGCCGCTCCCGGCTGTGAGGTGCGTTTTCCTCTGTCACCGGCGGCGGGTACGATGCGATCGCAAGAGGCCCCTTCGCGCTTGCGACCAGGGGCCTTCGTCGTGGGAAGGAAAGATCGGCATGCCGGCCATCGTTCTTGTCGGAGCCCAGTGGGGAGACGAGGGCAAGGGCAAGGCCACCGACCTGCTCGGCGGTGACGTCGACTACGTCGTCCGCTACCAGGGTGGCAACAACGCCGGACACACCGTGGTCATCGGCGACGAGAGCTACGCGCTGCACCTGCTGCCATCGGGGGTGCTGTCCCCGGACGTGGTCCCGGTGATCGGCAACGGGGTGGTGATCGATCCGGCCGTGCTGCTGTCGGAGATCGACGGCCTGAAGGAGCGCGGCGTCTCCTGCGAGCGGCTGCTCATCTCCGCCAACGCGCACCTGATCATGCCCCACCACCGGGCGCTGGACAAGGTGACCGAGCGGTATCTGGGCAAGGCCCGCATCGGCACCACCGGCCGCGGCATCGGGCCGGCCTACGCCGACAAGATCAACCGCATGGGCATCCGGGTGCAGGACCTGTTCGACCCCAACATCCTCACCCAGAAGCTCGACCTGGCGCTGCGCGAGAAGAACCAGGTCCTCACCAAGGTCTACAACCGGCGCCGCATCGAGACCGGGCCGATCGTGCAGGAGTACGTCGAGTACGGCGAGCGGATCCGCCCGTACGTCACCGACACCGCGCTGGTGCTCAACAAGGCGCTGGACGAGGGCAAGGTCGTGCTGCTGGAGGGCGCCCAGGGCACGCTGCTGGACATCGACCACGGCACCTACCCGTTCGTGACGTCGTCGTCCCCCACGGCGGGCGGCGCGTGCGCCGGGTCCGGGCTCGGCCCCACGAGGATCACCAAGGTGATCGGCATCCTCAAGGCGTACACCACGCGGGTCGGCTCGGGGCCGTTCCCGACCGAGCTGCTGGACGAGCAGGGCGAGTACCTGCGCAAGACCGGCGGCGAGTACGGGGTGACCACCGGCCGCGACCGCCGCTGCGGCTGGTTCGACGCGGTGATCGCCCGCTACGCCACCCGGGTCAACGGCATCACCGACTACTTCCTGACCAAGCTGGACGTTCTGTCGGGCCTGGAGCGGGTGCCGGTGTGCGTGGCCTATGACATCGACGGCGTCCGGCACGACGAGATGCCGGCGTCGCAGACCGAGTTCCACCACGCCAAGCCGATCCTGGAGTACCTGGACGGCTGGCAGGAGGACATCAGCGGCGCCGAGACGTTCGCCGACCTGCCCAAGAACGCCCAGGCGTACGTGCGGGCCATCGAGGAGATGGCGGGCGCGCAGATCTCCGCGATCGGCGTGGGACCGGGCCGCGAGCAGACGCTGTCGCTGCGTCCGCTGGTCTGAGCGCCGCGTCCGCGATCGCAGAAAACGTCGGCCGGACGCCGTCTTACCAGCGGTTCGACGGTTTCTCACCGGTCGGCCACCGGGCGTTAGCGACCAGGCTGTAGCGTTCCACGCGTGATTTTCACCGGGGGAGCCGTCGAGCTCCACGGCCATCGGGGAGCACGGGGACTTCGACCGGAGAACACTCTGGCGGGTTTCGCGCACGCCCTGGAAATCGGCGTCGACGCCATCGAGCTCGACGTCGGCATCACCGCCGACGGCGTGGTGGTGCTGAACCACGACCAGGTGCTGTCCCCGGTGACACTGGCGGACACCGCGCCGGTGCATCCCGGCGACCCGATGTTCCCGTACGTGGGCAGGGCCATCCGCGATCTGACGCTGGCGCAGGTCAAGACGCTGGAGGCCGGGGTGCGCCGACCGCTGGACGACGACGACCCGTTCGTGCTGACGCAGCTTCCGACGCCGGGCACCGCCCTGCCGACGCTGGCCGAGGCCTGCGCGCTGCTGAGCGGCGCGTACGGCGTCGTTCTCGCCGTCGAGCTGAAGACGGACCCGAGCTGGCCGGACGCCGACGTGGAGCGCTTCACGGCCGCCGTCGCGGAGGTCCTGGCGGAGTACGGGCTGACGGGCCGCAGCCGCCTGCTGGCGTTCGACTGGCGGGTGCTGACGGCGGCGCGGCGGCACGCCCCCGCCGCCGGACGGGTCGCGCTGGTGGAGCGGCGCACGCTCGTGCCGGGCTCCCCGTGGCTGGCCGGGATGGCGCCCGACGACCCCGCCGGCAGCGCCCTGCGGATCGGCGCGACGGCGCTGTCACCCGAGCACCACCTGACCACGCCCGTGCTGGTGGACGAGGCGCAGACGCTGGCGCTTCCGGT
The DNA here is from genome assembly GCF_030269545.1 of Actinomadura sp. NBRC 104425. Taxonomy (GTDB): domain Bacteria; phylum Actinomycetota; class Actinomycetes; order Streptosporangiales; family Streptosporangiaceae; genus Spirillospora; species Spirillospora keratinilytica. Next base: position 36,073 of record NZ_BSTN01000014.1, read on the forward strand.
GGTGGTGTGGACGGTGAACGAGCCGGCGGAGATGTCGCGGTTCATCGGCTACGGCGTGGACGCGATCGTCACCGACTACCCCGACCGGCTGCGCACCGTCCTCGCCGAGCACGGCCTGCCGCTGCCGAAGCCCATCACAGCCAGCCGTTGCGCCGGAAGCCCCGGTACAGCGACACACAGGTGACCGCGATGATCCCGAGGACCATCGGGTAGCCGTACTTCCACTTCAGCTCGGGCATGAACTCGAAGTTCATGCCGTAGATACCGGCGATCGCGGTGGGCACCATGAACAGCGCTCCCCATGCGGAGATGCGCCGCATGTCCTGGTTGTCGCCGACGGTCACCTGCGTCATGTGCGCCTGCAGGATCGGGTTGAGCAGCTCGTCGTAGGACTCGACCTGCTCGCGCACGCGGGTCAGGTGGTCCTCGACGTCGCGCAGGTACTCCTTGATCTCGGCGGGCACGAAGCGCCGACCGGACAGGTTGCGCAGCGGCCCGGCCAGCGGCCCGACGGCCCGCTTGAGCTGGATGACCTCGCGCTTGAGCCGGTAGATGCGGCGGGACTCGTCGCTGCGGTCGGGGGAGAACACCGCCTCCTCGACCTCGTCGATGTCGTCCTGGACGGCGTCGGCGACGCACACGTACGCGTCGACGACGCTGTCGGCGATGGCGTGCACGACGGCGGCCGGGCCGAGCGCCAGGCGCTCGGGGTTCTTCTCCAGGCGGCGCCGCACCGGGCCGAGCTCGCCGTGGGCGCCGTGCCGCACGGTGACCACGAAGTCGGCGCCGCAGAAGATCATGATTTCGCCGGTCTCCACGACCTCGGCGCCGCCGGGCTCGCGCCGCACGTACCCGACCGTCTTCATCACCAGGAAGTGGACGTCGTCATAGCGCTCCAGCTTGGGCCGCTGGTGGGCGTGGATGGCGTCCTCGACGGCCAGGGGGTGCAGGCCGAACACGTCGGCCAGGTCGGTCAGCTCGGCGGCGGACGGCTCGTGCAGCCCGACCCAGACGAAGCCGGCGCTGTCGCCGTCGGAGGTCAGGCGGCCGTCGCGGATGAGGCGGACGGCGTCGGCGACGGTGTCGGTGGAGACCCGGTTGCCGTCGATGTAGGCGGCCCAGTCGATCACCGCGGTGTCGCGGCGCGGGCCGTTGTCGGTGGAGGCGGACGCGTGCGGTCGTCCCCGCGTCCGGAAGAGGGACATTGTCGCGCGACCAGGACGGACCCTTGTCATGGCCATGAGGTGGCTCCTTACCCGCCGGCCACACGCGCGCAGCGCGCGCCCACCCGTGCGTCAGCGGGAAGAGCGCGCGAAGCCGGAGGCCGGACGCCAGGAAGAGGCGGTCGGACGAACAGTCGGCATCGGACTGTGAGGGAGTTCCGGCGTACTGCAAGGATCGCCAGGGCTCATCACGACCACCTCCCTTCACTCACGGCCGTCAGATCACAGCCTCGGTAGCGTACCAGCCGACATATAAGACGATGCGGGCAACGACTCGGTTGGCGCCGCGCGACGTGTTCGTGGTCACTCGCCCGGGAGGGCACGCCGGGCGCCGGGGCATGTGCATTACGCCCCCCCAAGACGCCCACACCATTATCGCAACGTCTGCGGCCTCGTGCGTATGCCCTGCACAAGGACAGCCGTTGAACTGCGCTTGACGGTTTCGCACCGAGCCTTAACTCGTCTCAACCCGTCTTAGCGCGCCTTCACCCGCACCGGTTCGACCGGCATCGCCCCGCGGTCGCCCCCCCGGCGGACGGCTAAGCTCGCGTGACGTGCGAGTACTCGTCCTTGGATCCGGCGGCCGTGAGCACGCGCTCGCCCGCGCCCTCAGCCTTGACCCCGCCGTCACCGCCCTGCACTGCGCGCCCGGCAACCCCGGCACCGCCGCGCTCGGCGACAACCACGCCCTGAACGCCACCGACCCCGCCGCCGTCGTCGAACTGGCCCGGCGGCTCCAGGCGGAGCTGGTGGTGGTCGGCCCCGAGGCCCCCCTGATGGCCGGGGTGGGCGACGCGCTGCGCGAGGCGGGCATCCCCTGCTTCGGCCCGGACCGCGCGGCCGCCCGCATCGAAGGGTCCAAGGCGTTCGCCAAGGAGGTCATGGCCGCCGCGGGCGTGCCGACCGCCGCGTCGCACGTCTGCGAGTCGGCGCAGCAGGCCGAGGCGGCGCTCGACGCGTTCGGCCCGCCGTACGTGGTGAAGGACGACGGCCTGGCCGCCGGCAAGGGCGTGGTCGTCACCGAGGACCGCGACGAGGCGCTGCGGCACGCCGCCGCGTGCGGGCGGGTCGTCATCGAGGAGTTCCTCGACGGCCCGGAGGTGTCGCTGTTCGCGCTGTGCGACGGCCGCAACGCCGTGCCGCTGCTGCCCGCGCAGGACTTCAAGCGCGCCTACGACGGCGGCAAGGGCCCCAACACCGGTGGCATGGGCGCGTACACGCCGCTGCCGTGGGCGCCCGCCGACCTGGTGGACGAGGTGATGGACGCGGTGGTGCGCCCCACCGTGACCGAGCTGCGCCGCCGTGAGACGCCCTACGTCGGCGTGCTGTACGCGGGGCTGGCGCTGACGTCCAAGGGCGTGCGGGTCGTGGAGTTCAACGCCCGGTTCGGCGACCCCGAGACGCAGGTCGTGCTGGACCGCCTGGCCACCCCCCTGGGCGGCCTGCTGCAGGCGTGCGCGACCGGCGGGCTCGACCCGGCCACGCGCCTGGAGTGGCGTCCGGGCGCCGCCGTGACGGTCGTGCTGGCGGCCGAGAACTACCCGGCGTCCCCGGCCAAGGGCGACGCGATCACGGGGCTGGAGGAGGCCGCCCAGGTGCCGGACGCCTACGTGCTGCACGCCGGCACGGCCGTCGGGCCCGACGGCGGGCTGGTGTCGGCGGGCGGCCGGGTGCTGAACGTCGTCGGCACCGGCGCGGACCTGACGCGGGCGCGCGAGCGCGCCTACGAGGCGCTCGGCCGGATCGGCCTGCGCGGCTCGCACCACCGCACCGACATCGCCCTGCAGGCCGCCGCCCAGTCCGGCTGAGGCCGCGCCCCAGGGCCCGGGCACCTCGCGCGACCTGCGAGAATCGTGGCGTGATCGAACGGTACACCCTTCCGGAGATGGGGCGCGTCTGGAGCGACGCGCACAAGTACGAGCTGTGGTGCAAGGTCGAGACCCTGGTGGTCGAGGCGCACGCCGCGGCGGGCACGATCCCGGCGGAGGTGGTCGAGCCGGTGCGCAACGCGCCGCCGCCCACCCCGGAGGCGGTGCACGAGATCGAGGCGGTCACCCAGCACGACGTGATCGCGTTCCTGTCGGCGTGGGCGGACAACACCGAGCCCCGCGAGGCGGCCCGGTACGTCCACTTCGGCATGACCTCCTCGGACCTGCTGGACACCGCGCTGGCCCTGCAGCTGGTGGAGGCCACCGACATCCTGCTGGCCAAGGCCGACACGCTGATCGCCACGCTGCGCGACCACGCCCTGGAGCACCGCGCCACGCTGCGCGTGGGCCGCACGCACGGCATCCACGCCGAGCCGGACGTGTGGGGGCACCGGGTCGCCGACTTCGCGTTCGGCATGGCGCGCTCGCGGGACCGGCTGCGCCGCGCCCGCGAGGCGGTCGGCGTGATGGCGATCTCCGGCGCGGTCGGCACCTACTCCAACATCGACCCGGCGATCGAGCGGCAGGTGGCCGAGCGGCTCGGGCTGCGTCCCGCCGACGTGTCCACGCAGGTGGTGCTGCGCGACGGCATCGCCGAGTGGGCGTCCGCGCTGGCGATCATGGCGACGGTGTGCGAGGCGATCGCGCTGGAGGTGCGGCACGGGCAGCGCACCGAGGTGCGCGAGCTGTGGGAGCCGTTCGGCAAGGGGCAGAAGGGCTCCTCGGCCATGCCGCACAAGAAGAACCCGATCATCTCCGAGCGGCTGGCCGGGCTGGCGCGGGTCGTCCGGGCGCAGATCGTGCCGGTGCTGGAGGGCATCCCGCTGTGGCACGAGCGCGACATCTCGCACTCCTCCACCGAGCGGATCGCGCTGCCGGACGCGTCCATCGCGCTGGACTACATGCTGCACCTGACCAACCGGCTCATGTCCGGGCTGGTGGTGGACGCCGACCGGATGCGGGCCAACCTGGAGTCGACCGGCGGGCTGATCTACACCTCCACGGTGCTGCTGGAGCTGGTGGAGATGGGCATGTCGCGCGACGACGAGGCCTATCCGCTGGTCCAGAAGGCCGCCATGGAGACCTGGCAGACGGGCGTGCCGTTCCGCGAGACGCTGCGCAAGCACGCCGCCGCCTGGAACGATGGGGCGGGGCTGGCCCTGGACGAGGCGCGGCTGGACGAGGTGTGCCGCCCCGAGCGGTTCGTCGAGCGCCTCGGCCCCGTCTTCGACCGCCTGGCGGACCTCACCTGATCCGCACCGAGCGCGCACCGCGCACCGGCCCGGGGCGCGCGCAGCATCCCTAGGAGTCGCCGTGACGCTACCCGCGCGGGGGGAGGAACACCCCCGTGGAGTGCTCACCGAGCTGAACGTCTACCCGTTCAAGAGCGGCCGTGGCACGTCCCTGCACACCGCCGAGCTGACCCCCACGGGGCTGCCGCACGACCGGGAGTTCATGCTCGTCACCCCCGAGGGGCGTTTCCTGTCGCAGCGGGACCTCCCCCGGATGGCCCTGCTGCGGCCGTCCTACGACGGGGTGGTGCTGACCGTGGAGTTCGCCGATCCCGCGGCCGGGGTCGCGCCGCTCGTCCACAAGGCCGTGGCCGACGGGCCGGTGCGCGAGGTGTACGTGCACCGGTCCGCCTGCGAGGGGATCGACCAGGGCGACGAGGCGGCCGCCTGGTTCTCGGCGGTGCTCGGCACCGACTGCCGCATGGTGCGCTTCACCGGCCACCGGGCGACCTCGCGGGGCGACGGCCGGGTGGCGTTCGCCGACGCCTACCCGCTGCTGGTGATCTCCGCCGAGTCGCTGGCGGACCTGAACGCGCGGCTGGCCGAGCCGCTGCCGATGAACCGGTTCCGGCCCAATCTGGTGATCGAGGGGCTGGGCGCGTTCGCCGAGGACTCGGTGCGGCTGCTGCGGGTGGGGCCGACGGTGATCGAGCTGGTCAAGGCGTGCGCCCGCTGCGTGATCACCACCACCGACCAGGACACCGGCGTACGCGGACGCGAGCCGCTGCGCACCCTCGCGTCCTACCGGACCATCGGTCGCGGCATACGCTTCGGCCAGAACGGCGTACCGCGAACCCTGGGCACCCTGACGGTCGGCGACCCCGTCGAGGTCTTGGCGGCACGGTAGCGGCCGTCAGCCGACGACCCGGCCGGTCGCCTCGCCCGAGCGCGAGTCGCGGATGACCGACCGCTCGACGTCGATCACCAGGCCGGGCAGGGACGGCACCGTCCGGCGGCCCGCCTCGGCGGGCAGGGCGGCGGCCAGGTCGTCCAGCACGGCCTCCAGTTCGGCCTCGGGGACGGTGATCGCCAGCGCCTCGTCGTCGATCTCCACGGCGGAGTAGGCGTCGCCGGGCCGGAACCACAGCCGCGCGTCGGTCCCCTGGACGATCAGGTCGCGGCCGTACGGCAGGCGGCGGCGCAGCGCCTCGGCGATGGACGGGGCGGGCAGCGCGCCCAAGCGGATCGTGACCGCGTCGGCCTCCCGGGTCCAGCCCACGACGTCCACGAACACCGCGCCTTGGCTGGAACCGTCGCGCGCGGCGCCCTGCCGCACGGCCTCGGCCACGTCCGGGACCGCCATCAGCGAGGCCCGCTCGATGTCGGTGACGAACAGCGGCAGGTGCGGGCTCAGCGCTTCCAGCAGCGATTCGGTGTTCCAGCTGCGGGCCGCCTCGTATTCGTCGTAGGCGAGCCCGACCACCTGCAGGAATTCCACGCGGCCGTGCGGTGTGGAGATCGCGCCGAGTTCCGGGTCTCGGACGAACGCGGCGGCGCGGATCGCGGTGTCGTCGCGGTCGGCGGCGATCGGGCCGTTGAGGTCGATGTGGTGCCCGGTCTCGAACCAGTTGCCCGATTGGAACACGTACCGGCCGAGGTTCTGCAGGAAGTTGGCCGGCCAGACCGGCGGCTCGGCGTCGGCGGGCTCGGCGGGGTCACGCGCCAGCCGGAAGGTGAACTCGAAGCCCCAGCCCGATTCGTCGGGATTGTCGGATTGCTTCTCGTAAAGCTCGGTCATCCCGTAGGAAACGTAATGCCAATGCGGGACCGGGTCGTCGCGCCGATAGGCGCTGATGCCGTCGAGCGGGTCGGGTCCGCCGAGCGCCCACTTGATGATCGCCCCCCAGTGGTAGGGCTCGGTATCGCCGTAGATTCGGGCGAGTGCACTGTCGATCGCATCCCAGCCGGGGGAAGTTTCATCCATAGACCGTCACCTTAGTCCGACATGGGGGACACGTTACGGCGAAACAGGAGACCCTGGGAGCACTCGATCCGAACCCTGGGGGCCGACGTGCGATCTAACGAAGTGACCGGCGGAACGAGGTCCCCGGTCCGGACGTCTCAGGGGCGTCACGGTGGTTTACTTGGGCGCGCCGACGCACAGGGACACCGTCCGGCGCCTTCGGCGCACCACCCCCGTCTCCACCTGCGGGGGGCGGGCGGGCCGGTCACACATGCCTCACGACACACCGTTTTCGCAGCTAAAGGAGTCAGTCGGGATGACCATGGGCCACGAGGTCCGCTACCGCGTCAGCGGCGGGCGGCGACTGCACGGCACCGTCTTCATCCAGGGCGCCAAGAACGCCGTCCTGCCGATGATCGGCGCCTCGCTGATGGCCGCCACGGGCCGCACGGTCCTGCGCAACGTCCCGATCATCGAGGACGTGCGGCGCGCCGTCGAACTGGCCCGGGCCGTGGGCGCCAAGGCCGAGCTGCACGAGGCCGAGCGCACCCTGGTGATCGACGCGTCCCGGTTGGACAGCCCGGTGCTGCCGGCCGACATCGCCTCCCGTTTCCGTGGTTCGTTCCTGTTCGTCCCCGCGCTGCTGCACCGGCTCGGCGAGGCGGTGATCGAGGGCGTGGGCGGCTGCAACCTGGGCAGCCGCAACCTGGACTTCCACTACAACGGCTTCAAGCGGCTCGGCGCCACCGTCACCGAGCAGATGGACGGCGGCGGCAACGGGATCATCCACATCAAGGCCGGCGACATGCGCGGCGGCACGCTGTACTGCGACACGCCGTCGCACACCGGCACGGAGAACCTGATCATGGCTGCGGCGCTGGCCCGCGGCACCACGCTGATCAAGAACGCCGCGCTGGAGCCGGAGGTGCTCGACCACATCGCGCTGCTGCAGGCCATGGGCGCCCGCATCAGCGGCGGCGGCACCGGCTTCATCACCGTGGAGGGCGTGGACGGGCTGAACGCCGTCGAGCACACCGTCATGCCCGACCGGATCGACGCGGGCGTGTTCGTCATGGCCGCCGCGATCACCGGGGGCGAGCTGAACCTGGTGGGCGCCTCGCTGGAGCACCTGGGCGTGGCCGCCGACAAGCTGGAGCAGATGGGCGTGGAGTTCCACCAGCAGGGCGCGGTGCTGCAGGTGCGCCGCGAGCGCCCGCTGCGGCCCATCAACGTCATCACCGACGAGTACCCCGGCTTCGCCACCGACCTGCAGTCGCCGATCATGGCGGTGTCCTGCCTGGCCGACGGCCAGTCCTACATCTACGAGCGGATCTTCGACGGCCGCTTCAAGCTGGCCGGCGAGCTGCGCAAGATGGGCGCCGACATCGAGGTCAACGGCAACCGCGCCAAGGTCAACGGCCCGCGTCCGCTGCGCGGCGCCGAGGTGCAGGCGCACGACCTGCGCTGCGGCAGCGCCCTGGTGCTGGCCGGGCTGGCCGCCGAGGGCGAGACCACCATCACCTCCGCCTACTACCTCGACCGCGGCCACGCCCACACCGCCGAGCGCCTGTCCCAGCTGGGCGCCGAGATCGTCCGCGAGACCCTCTGACCCGGGCCCCGGGTTCCGCCGGCCGCCCGCCCGCCTCAGCGCGGCGCGGGCGGTTTGCCTTTTCACCCGGTTTCCTCCCTGTCGTCGGCCTTCTCCGGGACGCTCCGGAGCCGCATGCGTTGTCAAGATCGCCAGTAACGTCGCCCGCTCTGAGCGACGTCCTTACTGATCCGCTGCAACTCAGTCACGACCGTAACAAATTCACCGACATAGCCACCTGACACGACCGCGTTCACGCAGGGTAAGGGTAGCGGTACACAGAAGGGAAGTGTCAGCGGATCGTCGCCCGAACCGCCTCAGGACGGCTGACCAACGGGCGGAGGGGCGCCGCCAGACCCGGGAACGGCGCCTTCCGGGTGTCCAAACTGACGTTTCGCTTGATTTTTGGCGATGAAAACCATGAAATGGACGAAGTTCAGCCCACAGGTAAACCAAACGTACGCTAAGAGGGTCTTCCCAATGCACATCAGCGCAACTGCGGTGCTGTTGCCGCGTTTTCGGGTCTTGCCTTTCATCTTCGGACGACCGAAGATGCAGGATCAAGACTGACCGAATGGTGACAAATTACTGACTGAGGGGTCGCGTAGGTTACTTTTTCGCCGCACTCTTGATTCGATTTCGCGTCTGGGCGTCACACAACGTCGCCCTGACCCGATCTGCCCACTGAGGAACGAATCGCACGGGAACTGCGGTGCTGGGTCAGAAGGCAGGGGCGACAAGCCATGAGTCAACCGTTGGGCGGAGCGTGCGTGAACGCAGGGCCGGGGCAGGGGCCCCGCCGAGGGGCCGAGCGGGCAGCGGGCGGTCGCCGATGACCGCCGCGCGGACGGGATCGGTGACACCGGAGCTCACGATCGGCGTCGTAGGCCCGCATGACCTTGTCGAACGGGTCATGCTGATGGGGCACGGACCGACGCCGGTGCCGAGCAGGCTGGTGGCTGCGGCCTACCGGGACGAGCAGGAGGCGGCCGACAAGGTCGTCCGGCTCGGTTCCGGGGTGGACGTGTGCCTGTTCGCCAGCCCGGTGCCGTACGACTTCGCCCGCAAGGCCGGGGTATTGACCATGCCGGCGACCTTCGTCCCGCTGAACGGCGCGGCCCTGCAGGGCGCGCTGCTGCGGGCCTCGCTGGACGAACGGTACGACCCCGCCCGGGTCAGCATCGACGTGCTGGGCCGGGCCGAGGTCGAGGAGGCGTACGCGGAGATCAACCTGGCCACCGACCAGGTGCATCTGCGCGAGGAGGCGGCCGGGCCCGGCACGCTGGCCGCCTTCCACGAGCGGCTGTGGCGGCGCGGGGCCACCACGGTGGCGATGACGTGCGTGCACGCCACCGCCGAGCGGATGGAGATGGCCGGGGTGCCGACCATCCGGGTCCGCCCGACCGGCGCCGCGATCCGCAGCTCGCTGCAGACGGCGGCGCTGCTCGGCGCGCACCACCGGCTGGAGGAGTCGCAGCTGGTGGTCGTCCTGGTAGATGTGCCGACGCTGCGCGAGACGCCGCGCCGGGTCACCCCCCGCTACTGGCGGGACGAGCTGAAGCTGGCCCTGCACCGGGTGCTGCTGCAGGAGGCGCACCGCATGAACGCCTCGGTGTGGCCGCTGGACGACCACAGCTACCTGGTCATCGCCACGCGCGGGTCGGTCACCGCGGGCACCGAGGGGTTCCGCACCCCGCCGTTCGTCGAGCGGGTGCGCGAGGAGCTGGGGCTGGCCGTCGAGGTCGGCATCGGCATGGGCCGCACCGCGCACGAGGCCGAGTCGCACGCGCGGGCCGCGCTGGCCCGGTCGCAGAGCTCGCAGCGCGCGCAGGGGTTCGCGCTCGACCGGGACGGCCGCGCGCTGGTCCCCGCGCCGCGCACGCCGCCGCGCAGCCAGCCGCAGGCCAAGCCCAAGGGGCTGGAGATCCTGGCGCGGCTGGCCGACAAGCTCGGCGACCAGGACCAGCCGCTGATCGTGGACGCGGAGAACGCCGGCAAGATGCTCGGCGTCACCCCGCGCACCGCCCGGCGGCTGCTGCGCACGCTGGTCGAGGAGGGCCTGGCCTGGCCGCTGCCGCCCAACCGCACGCCGCAGCCCGGCCGTCCGCGCCAGCTCTACCGGCTGATCGTCGAGAAGCTGGGGCCCAAGGCGGGCACCTGACCCGCCGGGCCGCCGTCAGGAGCGGTGCGGGAAGGCCGCGGCCACGGCCAGGAAGGCGTCGTTCTCTTCGGGCGCGCCGACCGACACGCGGACGCCCTCGCCCGCGAACGGCCGCACGCTGACGCCCTGGGCCTCGCAGGCCGCGGCGAACTCCATGGTGCGCTCGCCGAGCCGCAGCCACACGAAGTTGGCCTCCGTGGGCGGCACCGTCCAGCCGTCGGCCAGCAGCGCCTCGCGGACCCGGGCGCGCTCCTTGACGGTCTGCTCGACGCGCTCCAGCAGCTCGTCGGCGGCGCCCAGCGAGGCCACGGCGGCCGCCTGCGCGACGCTGCTGACGCAGAACGGCAGGTAGGTCTTGCGGATCGCCCCGGCCACCACCGGGTGCGCCACCAGGTAGCCGATGCGCAGCCCGGCCAGCCCGTAGGCCTTGGAGAAGGTGCGCAGGACGGCCACGTTGGGCCGGTCGCCGTACAGGGTGAGGCCGTCGGGCACGTCCGCGTCGCGGATGTACTCGCGGTACGCCTCGTCCAGCACGACCAGGCAGTCGGCGGGCACCCGGTCGAGGAACGCCTCCAGCTCGGCGCGCCGCACCGCGGTGCCGGTGGGGTTGTTGGGGTTGCAGACGAACACCAGGCGGGTCCGGTCGGTGATGGCATCGGCCATGGCGGCCAGGTCGTGCGTCTCGTCGCGCAGCGGGACCTGGACGGACGTGGCGCCCGACAGCGACACCAGCAGCGGGTAGGCCTCGAACGAGCGCCAGGCGTACACCACCTCGGCGCCCGGCTCGCCGACCGCCTCCAGCAGCATCTGGGTGACCCCGACCGAGCCGCAGCCCACCGCGATGTGGTCGGCGGGCACGCCCCGGTGGGCGCTGATCGCCTCGACCAGCTCGGCGCAGGCGTTGTCGGGGTAGCGGTTGACCTGCCCGGCGGCCCGTGAGATCGCCTCGACCACCGACGGCAGCGGGCCGAACGGGGACTCGTTGGACGACAGCTTGAACGACCGGCCGTCCGGCGACACGACCTTCTTACCGGGCTTGTAGGCCACGAACCGGTCGAGGACGGAGCGGAAGCGCGGCGTGCCTGCCTTGGACGATGCCTCGGACACCGTTGTCCTCCAGAGCGACGGGGTGGTGGGGTCCGGGGACGAACCGGCCACCCGAGCGAAAACGGACCTAGGAGAAATCTATGAACCGGACACCTGACGCAGCATCCAGCAAATAGTAACGATTCTGATGAACTCCCAGTCCCGGGTACCGTTCGGGCGCCAGCCGCGCCGGAACACCTCCTCGGTGAAGTCGTGCAGGTAGGCCAGCAGCGCCTCGGTCTGCGACCGGCCGGGCGCCAGCCGCATGTCACGGATCTCGGCGGCGTGCTGGTCGACGGCCGCGACCAGCGCGGGCGAGCAGGCCATCTCCGCGACGCCGGCCTCGCCTATGTCGCGGACCAGCAGGCCCAGCTCCTGCGACAGATCATCCATGGCGACAAGCTAGCAACGCCCGCCACCTGCCGCGACGCCGGCGTCGAAACCCGTTTCAATAAAATCCGCGCGCGTCGCGCCCGGTCAGTTGATGATCACGCGCCGCGCTCCCGCCCGCACGGCCGCGGCCGGGCCGGTCGCCCTGCGTGACCGGCCGCCGGGGTCAGGTGTGGGTGAGCGGCTGGGGGGCGGCGGCGCGGTCGGGGCGGGGGCGGAGCATGGGCGGGCGCAGCTGCTCGGCGTCGCCCCGGCGGTAGAGCTGGGCGGGGCGGCCGCCGTCGCGGGTGGTGGTGCGGCCGGTCGGGATCAAGAAGCGGTCGGCCCCGGTGACCTTGCGGTGGAAGTTGCGCGGGTCCAGCGGGCAGCCCCAGACGATCTCGTAGACCCGGCGCAGCTCGGCCACGGTGAACTCGGGCGGGCAGAACGCGGCGGCCAGCGAGGTGTACTCCAGCTTGGCGCGGGCCCGCTCGACGCCGTCGCACAGGATGCGGCGGTGGTCGAAGGCGGCGTGGTCGCGGTTGATCAGGTCGTCCACCGGCGTCCACAGCACCTGGGCGCGGCTGGAGGCGGGCAGGTCGGGCGCCAGGCCCAGGTAGGCGACGCTGACCACGCGCTGGCGCGGGTCGCGGTCGGGGTAGCCGTAGGTGGCCAGCTGCTCCAGGTGGATGCGCACGTCGGCCAGCCCGGCGCGTTCGGCCATCAGCCGCGCCGCGGCCACCGGCAGGTCCTCGTCGAGCTGGATGAACCCGCCGGGCAGCGACCAGCAGCCGTTGTAGGGGTCGCGGTCGCGCCGCCACATCAGCGCGCACAGCCGATGCCCGCGCACGGTGAGCACGACGAGGTCGACGGTCACGGCGAGGCGGGGCACGGTCATGTCACAGACGTTACCGGCTGCCGGTACGCGGTGACCGGTGCTCGCGCGGCCCGCCCGACCGAAAAGGCCCGCCGCGGGCGGCCGCTACTCGCGGGCGCCCGCGGACCGGGCCGTGTTCTCGGGGGGGTCGTGCTCTCAGGCGTCCTTGCCGTCCTTGACGGCGTCGGTGACGGCCGGGGTGCGGCCGTTGGGGGTGGACGCGGTGTTCATCCCGGCCAGCAGCTGGCGGGCCAGGCCGAGCCCGGTGCCGCCGAGGGTGAGCGCCTTGGCCAGCATGTCCTCCATGCCCTCGGCGCCGTTCAGCACCACCATGTTGTCGACGTTGCCGAACACCTTGGCGCCCGCCTCGACGATCTTCGGCCAGTTCTCGGCGAGCTGCTGGGCGATGACGGCCTCCTGGTTCTCGGCCAGCGCCGCGGCCCGCGCCTTGATCGCCTCGGCCTCGGCCAGACCCTTCTGCCGGGTCGCCTCGGCCTGCGCCTCACCCAGCAGGCGGGTGGCCTCGGCCTCCCGCTGCGCCTTGAGCTGGATCTCCGTGGCCTGCGCCTCGGCGCGGCGGATGCGCTCCTCGCGCTCGGCCTCGGCCAGCTTGATCCGCTCATAGGCGCGGGCGTCGGCGGGCTTGCGGATCTCGCTCTCCAGCCGCTTCTCGGTGCGCTCGGCCTCCAGCTCGGCGTTGCGGGTCTCCTTGAGGATGACCTCCTGCCGGGCCTGCTGCTCGGCCTGCCGCACCTGGCCCTCGTACTCGGCCTTCTTGATCTCGGTGTCCCGGATCACCGCGGCCTTCTGCCGCTCGGCCTCCTGCTCGCGCTCGGTGGCCTCCTGGTCGCGCTCGGCCTCGGCGATGCGGGCGGCCGACGACACCCGGGCGGCGTGCGGGCGGCCGAGGTTCATGATGTAGCCGGTCTCGTCGTCGATCTCCTGGATCTGCAGGGAGTCGACGACCAGGCCGAGCTTGCTCATCTCGTCGGCGGCCGAGCTGCGCGTCTCGCTGGTCAGCCGCTCCCGGTTGAGGATCAGGTCCTCGACGGTCAGCCCGCCGATGATCGACCGCAGGTGGCCGGTGAACAGCTCGTGGATGGCGCCGTCCATGGAGCCCTGCTGCTCCAGGAAGCGGCGGGCGGCGTTGGCGATGGACACGAAGTCGTCGCCCACCTTGTAGATCACGACGCCGCGCACCCGGACCGGGATGCCCTGCTGGGTGACGCAGCTGACCTCGAGGTTGGCGGCCCGGCTGTCCAGCCGCAGGCGCCGCGCCACCTGGAACCCGGGCAGCACCGCGGTGCCCTTGCCCGTGACGATTTTGAAGCCCAGGCTGTCCACGCCGTCGATCGGCTTGGACCGCGCGCCCAGCCCCGAGATGATCAACGCCTCATTGGGTTCGGCGACCCGCCAGACCATCTTGAACAGGATGATCAGCACGATCAGCGCGACGACCACCGCGACGGTTATTGCTAGGGACATGCGGCCTCCTACCGGTCCGGGACCCCCCGATGCGACTCGACTCGTCCAATAGACGCAGTAAAACCCGAAACGGTTTTGGCTACCAGGGAAAAAGACCGTGAACGGCCGCGTCGGACCGGGACCGCGGGCCGGCGGGGGCGGTCAGGCCATGGCCGGAGCGACGTAGACGGTGCGGGGCGGGTGGTACTCGACGACGACCACGATGCTCCCCACCGGGATCTCCTCGCGTGGATCGACCGGATGGGCGTAGAAGGCCTCGACCCCGCCGCGTACGGGGATCATCACCTCCCCGACCAGACCGGGGCCGATCTTGCCGGTGACCCGGCCCTCCTTGCCGATCAAGGGCTCCCCCTGCTGCTTCCCGTGCTCCGGAGGCGGCGCGCCCGCCCGTCCGGGCATGCGCCGCCGCGCGCCAGCGCCGCGTAGGGGAACGGTATCCGTTCCAACCGCCCCATTGCGACCATGCCCCCGCGTTCAGTGCCCCCGCGTTCGGGGCGCCCGTCGCGCGTGCGGGAGGGCGGGCGGTCAGGGGAGGATGCGGCGGGCCTGGTCGTAGGCCGCGCGGGCGAGCTGCTCGGCCTCGGCACGGGTGGCGTTCGGCCCGTACAGGCTGATCGTGGCCAGGAAGCGGCGGCCGCTCAACACCACGTACCAGGTCTTTGTGTGGGCGCCGCCGCTGGTCGTCGTCACGCCCACGGTGCGCGAGCCGGCGCCGAGGTCGCCGGGCGGGGCCTCGAACACGCGGTGCTCGGACCACTGCGAGCCCACGCGGGTGCGGAACGTCAGGCAGCCCGCCGGCACCCGCGTCTTGACCTGCCGCTCGGCCGCGGCGGCGGTCATCGCCATCAGCGTCTCGGTGGCCGTCTGGCCGTTGCCGCGCGCGAACGTGACGATCGCGGTGGGCGTGCTGCTGTCGACCTCGGCCGGACGGCCCGCCGCGTTGGCGCAGCGCGGCTTGTCGAGGGTGACCTGGTCCTGGAGCTGGTCGAAGTTCTGGATGGCCTTGAGCGAGCCGTACTCGCCGGAGTCGGGCTCGCCCGCCCGCTCGTAGCCGGACACCTCGGTCAGCAGGGCCTGTTCGAGCTGGTCGGAGGTGTAGCCGGTGCCGACGGGCACGGCCCGGTCGGTCGTGCGGAGGGGCTCGGCGCCGCCGCCGTCGTCCGCGCAGGACGCCAGCGTCGCCGACAGCGCCGCCGCCGTGAGCACCGCCAGCGGAAGGAGCCTGTGCGCCATGGGGCGACCTTAAGGGGCACTCGGGGCGAGTCCCCCGGGACGACACGCCGTCGGGCCGCATGCGGCCCCGGGCGGACGCGGCCGCGGGGCGGCTCAGCCCTTGTCGGCGCGCTCGTTGTAGGTGCCGGTGTACTCCTGGCCGGACAGCTTCTGGATCGTCGCGACGATCTCGTCGGTGATGACGCGGCGCGCCCGGGCGGGCGGCAGGTCGCGGTACTGGGAGAAGTCCATGGGCTGGCCGATGCGCACGGTGGGGCGGGGCCCGAAGACGCGCGGCATGGACGCGCCGAGCGGCTGGATCTTCTCGGTGCCGATCACGCCGACCGGCAGCACGCGGGCGCCGGAGGCCAGCACCAGCCAGCCGACCCCGGTGCGCCCCCGGTACAGCCGCCCGTCGGGGGACCGGGTGCCCTCGGGGTAGATCGCGAACGCGCCGCTGTTCTCCAGCACCTGCAGGCCCTGCTCCAGCGCGCCCATCGCGGCCCGCTGCGCGCCGCGGCGGACCGGGATGTGCCCGAGCGTGGTGAGGAACCAGCGGACGAACCGCCCCTTGAGGCCGCGGCCGGTGAAGTAGTCGGCCTTGGCGATGTAGGTGACCGGGCGGGGGATGACCAGGGGGATGATGAAGCTGTCGATGAACGACAGGTGGTTGCTGGCCACGATCAGCGGACCGTAGTGCGGGACGTTCTCCAGCCCCTCGACCCGCGGCCGGAAGAGCAGGCGAAGGATCGGAGCGACCACGCGCGACATGAAAGTGTAGAACACCCAGCCTCCCCAATTCGGCACCGCTACTGTAACCCGCCGGCCGAACCGGGGCCCCGCTTAGGGACCGCTGTTTCCCCCTCCGGCACCACCAGGAATGGCCCCATCGCAGGTCAAGGCCGCTGATCGATGATATGACCCACCATATCGCGCGGAGCGGCGCAGTCTTTGATATAGGGGACGGCGCCGACCTGCAGCGCATTTCTTACCGCAGGGTAGGTTCCCAATGGGTAGCTTTCCCGGGCCCGTGTCCACCGGCGGCCCTGCGCAGGCGGCGCGGGGAGCCCGGCCCCGCCGGGGACCAGGGGCCCGCCGGGGCGCCGGGATCCCGCAGGCGCTTGGCTCGGGGCCCCGGTTGCGCGATGCTGAGGCGACAGGCATTCGACAGGCGAGGGACGGGACCTCTTCCGGGCAGTGAACGAGAGGTTGCCCATGGACTTCGACGTGCACCTCATGCACCACGACCGCTGCACCCTCGTGCGGGTGCAGGGAGAGATCGACCTGGTCTCCCGGCCCCGCTTCGAACACGCCATGTTCGAGGTCATCGACACGGGCCGCCCCATGATCGTCGACATGCGGCAGGTCACCTTCTGCGACTCCACCGGCCTCAACGCGGTCGTGGCGGCGGGTCGCCGGGCGACCGAGCGCGGCGTGCCGATCGCGCTGGCCGCGCTGCCGCCCCGGGTCCGGCGCGTATTCCGCATCACCGGCGTGGACGGGTTCGTCCCGACCTACGAGACGCTGCGGGAGGCGATCGGCGCCCTGCCGTCCACCGCCACCTCCTGAGGGGAGCCGGCCCGCGCCCGCGCGCGGGTCAGGAGCAGCCCTCGAACTGGGGGATGCTGGTGGTGAGCTTCAGCCCCGACTTGCCGAACCACTTGTCGAGCAGGCGGGCGGCCGTGCCGTCCTGGTACATGCGGGTGATGGCGCGGTTGAGGGCCTCGCACCCCGCCAGATCGCCCTTGTGCAGGCCGATGCCGTACTTCTCGTCCGTGAACGGGGCGTTGAGGATCCTGCCGCTGCGGCCCGCGGCGAACCCGGCCAGGATCAGATCGTCGGTGGAGACGGCGTCCACCCGGCGCTGGTCCAGCAGGTCCATGCACTCGCTGTAGGTGTCGACGCGCACCAGCGTGGCCTTGATCTCGCGTTCCTCGGTGACGCGCCGCCACGAATTGGAGCCCGTCACCTGGCACAGCCGCTTGCCCTCCAGGTCGCGCACGCTGCGGATGGAGGTGTCGTCGGCGCGCACCAGGGTGTCCTGGTGCGGCACGTAGTACGGCCCGGCGAAGGTGACCTTCGTCTTGCGCGGCGCGGTGATGGAGTACGAGGCGACGATCATGTCGACGGTGCCGTCCTGCAACGCCCGCTCGCGGACCGAGGACGGCGTGGTGCGAAAGCGGATCCGCTCCGGCGGCACACCGAGCCGTCCGGCCAGGTAGACGGCCACGTCCACGTCGAAGCCCTCGTAGCGGCCGTCGGAGCGGCGCAGCCCCAGATGCGGCTGGTCGGCCTTGACGCCGATGGTCAGCGACCGCGCGCCGACGATGGTGTCGGCCTCGGGCTCCAGCGCGCACCCCGCCGGGGCGGCGACGGCGGCGGCCGCGGCGGCCAGGGCGATCCCCCTGCGCGGAAGGCGCCGGTTGTGCATGACTCAAGACCCTCCGTTCAGCCGGTCTCAGCGGAACTCGGCCAGGCGGGGACGGACGCCGGCCAGGACCAGCCCGGCGACGGCCAGCGCCGCCGCGGGCGGCAGCACGTCCCAGCCGCCCAGCCCGTCGTCGCCCGCCCGCACCGCCCGGTCGAACTCGTCGCGGTGCGCCTGGATCAACGAGGTGAGCTGCTGGTCATAGCTGTCGAACGCGGTGATCGCCCCGGACTGGCGGCCCATGCGCAGCTCGATCGCGGCCCGCCGGTCCCCCGCGGCGGCCAGCTCGCGCATGCGGCGGTCGTTGTCCATGACCCGCTGGTACGCCTGGACGGTCAGCCGCAGCCGGCTCTCCTCGAACTCGGCGAGGTTCTTGTCCTTCTCCTCGCCGAACAGGCCCAGCACCTCCACGGGCGGGCCGCTGGGATCGCGCTCGTAGCTGCGGACGGCCCCGGGCAGCAGGCCGTAGTACGTCTCCAGGTTGAGCGGGCGCAGCCCCGGGTCCACGTACAGCACCGACAGGGCCTTGTCGAGGAAGACCTGCTCGTAGGTGTCGGCGCGGCCCGGGTCGAGCAGATAGCGGCTCTCGTCGGCGAACGCGCTGTGGCTGATCGCGCGGGCCCGGTTGAGCGCGAGGATGGAGTCGAACCCCTCCTCCTTGGCCCGCTGCAGGTGCCCGGCCTGCGCCGACAGCATGGCCATGCCCGCGGCCACGACCGCGAGGGCCAGCACGGTCGCCAGCGCCAGCGCCGGGTTGACCAGCCGCCGGAACCGCCCGGCGAGGTACACCTGCAGCGCGATCAGCAGCGCCAGCGCGAGCGCCCCGGCCAGGCCGACCCGCAGCCGCCCGTCCAGCACGGCGTCCCGGTCGGTCTCGTAGGACTGCCGGACGGTGGCGCCGCTGTCGAGCGTGAGGTTGTACGCCCGGGGCAGCAGCTCCATCTTCATCAGATCGGTGGCCTGCCGGTAGGTGTCGATGACGTTCTGCGGCAGCTCCCCGGCCGGGTGGGCGGACTGCCGGTCCAGCAGCATGGCCTCGCCGACGAGCCGCTCGTAGCGGCCGAGGCCGTCCAGCACCTCCCGGACGGTGCGGCGGCGCGCCTCGTCGCGTCCGGCGATCTGCGCGGCCTGCACGGCGGCCTGGTCGGCCTCGGCGCGGCGCTGCTCGTAGCGGCGCAGCGACTCGGCGCGGCCGATGCCCAGGTCGTGCTCGCGGCCGATCAGCAGGATGTCGGCGACCTGGGCGTCCATGTCGCTGAGCGCGAAGTACAGCGTGCCGGTCGCCATCACCTGCGGCCCGGCGTCGTGCCCGATGGTCTGCACGCCGTCGCGCGCGTTGCCGACCGCGGCCATCGTCACGCCCAGCAGCAGCACGACCGACAGCAGCGACGCGGCCGTGTAGAGGCGGATCCGGCCGGGGATCGTGCGCAGCCCGACCACCCGGAACCGGCGCGGGCGGCGGGCGGCGGGCTCGGCCTGCGGGGCGGGGGCGCCGCCCGCGGCGGTGGCGACGGCCGGGGGGCTGCTCGGTGGCGTCGTCATGTGGGGCCCTCCCCGTGCGGGTGCAGGGTGGCGGTCGTCCGCGCGCCGGCGTGGATGCGGACGGGCATGGCTCAGCCCTGCGTCGCGTCCGGCCCGGACCTGGCGCCGGGGCCTGTCCGTACGGTGCGGATCGACCGCGTGTCCAGGGACAGCTCGTCGGCCTTGGAGACGTCCTTCTTCAGCCGGACGGTGCCGGTGGCGGGGTCGAGGACGTCCACCACCCGGTCCAGCAGCCCGGCGATCTGCTCGTTGCCGACCTTGTGGGCGAGGACGACGGCGCGGCCGAGGCGGGCCGTGGCGGTGTCCTCGTCGCCCCGGCGGCGGGCCTCCAGGCCCTCCTGGATCGCCTCGGCCAGCTCCTGCTGCCCGGTGTGGTGCGCCACCCGGGCGTTGATGCGGGTCGATTTGGCCTCGTCGTCGGTCCACTCGGCCAGCACGTTGCCCATGGCCAGCTCCTGCGCGGGCGCGTCCGGCGCCGCCCCGGGCACGACGAGCTTGACCCAGGCGGCGCGCATCTGCCGTCCGACGTCGCCGGGCGGCACCTCCACGCACAGGTGGTACTCGCGTTCCTCCCGGCCCCACGCGCCGAGCGGGTAGTCGCCGGTCTGCGTCCCCGACTCCACGCGCCTGCCGGTGAGGTCCTGCACGGTCGGCACCATCTGCTTGAGGAACCGCAGCTTGGCATGGCGCGGCGTCCACACCCGCAGCGCCACGTCGGCGACCTGCTTGCCCATGGCCGACTCGGTCATCTCGCGGAAGTGGTGCTCCAGGTCGTCGGGGTCGGGCACGTCCAGGAAGCCGCCCAGCAGCGCCGAGGTGATCTTGCGGAGTTCGGCCGGGTCCCAGTCGGTGCCGACGCCGCGCGCGTCGCACACGAACACGCCCGCGCACCGCGCCAGCGCCTCGTCGAGCTGCTCGTCGGTCTCGTGCTGGTTCTTGCCGTCGGTGAGCAGGATCGCGTGCCGGACGGCGCCGGGATGGCCGGCGAACAGCCGACCGGCCATGGACAGCCAGGAGCCGATGGCGGTGCCCCCGGCGGCGTCCAGCCGGCCGACCACGGTCAGCGCCTGCCGCCGCGTCTCGGGCGACATGCGCACCAGCCGGTCCCCGCGCGGGTAGATCATGCGCGGCCCGTTGGCGCCCGCGATCACGGCGAAGTGCACGCCGTCGCGGATCACGTTGAGGGCGGCGCGGGCGGCGCGCTTGGCGGCGGCCATCTTGCCGGAGTACGACATCGACCCCGAGGTGTCCACGATGATGATCTCCGCGCGGGCCGCGGGCGCGACGGACCCGGCGGTCGGCGCCCTGCCCGCGTTCGCCCCGGTCGCCCCGACGGTCACGATGGCGTGCATCTCCCGCCCGCCCGCGGGCAGGTACGGGTTCTGGTCGACTCTGATCGTGAACTCGGGAAGGTCGCTCATGACTGCTCCCTGATCGGTGCGGTCGGGGTGGGAGGCACGGCGGACGCGGCCGGCGGAAACGGGACGACGGCCACGGTCACGTTGTCGCGGCCCCCGGCGTCCAGGGCGGCGCGCACCAGGAGCCGGGCGGCGCCGAGGGGATCGCCGGACGCGTCGGGCCCGTCCGCCAGCGCCTCGGCCAGGTCGCCGGGCTCGGGCAGGTGGTTCCACAGGCCGTCGCTGCACAGCAGCAGCACGCCGGGGCCGCCCGGCCGGAAGACGGCGTCGTGCGGATCGGGGGACGCGGCCGCGCCGAGCCATCCGGTCAACTGGTGCGCGCGGGGGTCGGCGCGGGCGGCGGCCCTGCTCATCGCGTTGCGCGACACCATCTGCGCCGCCCACGAGTCGTCCGTGGTCAGCAGCGCGGACGGGCGCGCCCCGCCGGACGGCCCGGCCAGCCAGTAGGCGCGGCTGTCGCCGACCCACCCGACCGTGATGTCCTCGGAGGTCACCACGGCCGACACGTAGGTGCAGGCGGGCGAGTCCTCGGGCCGTCCGCCGCCCGTCTCGCCGAGCCGCGCGACGGCCCGACCCGACGCGGCGATCGCGGTGCGGGTGGCGGTGACGGGCGCGACGCCCGCCGACAGGGCGCGGGCGAGCACGGCCACCCCCGTGTCCGAGGCCAGGCGGGCGGCCTCCTCCGACCCCGGGACGGTCGCGACGCCGTCGCACACCACCACGCACACCGCCCGCGGCAGCGCGATCATCGCCAGGGCGTCCTCGTTGCGGGCGCGCCGCAGGCCCCGGTCGGTGATCCCGGCGGCCTGCGCGGGCCTTCGCCCGCCCTGCGGATCGCCGTCGGCGGCCAGCTCGATCTGGACGTGGTCCCGGTCGCCGGGCTGGCGCAGCCCGCACACCTCGCAGAAGCCGTCCTCGCTGATCGCGGTCGCCCCGCAGTCGCCGCAGGACGGCTTGTCGGGCGCGCGGCGGGCGGTCGACACCGACGGTTCGTCCGGCCGCACCCGCACCGGGTAGCGGGCCTGCGGCACGCCGACCTCGGGGGCCTGGGCCGCGGCGGCGTAGGCGGGGCTGGGCGTGCCGCACGCCTCGCAGAAGCGGTCGTCCTCGGCGAGCGGCTCGCCGCACCGGGCGCACGCCGCAGCGCCGCCCGCCCTGCTGCCCGCCTGCCCGTCCGCGTACGTCGTCACAGCGGCATCACAGCAGGGTCATCGGGCGGACGGCGTTGGCCCGGCGGACCAGCGCGTGCCGGTCCTCGGCGCCGTCCGCCAGCTTGGCCAGCGTGCGGTAGGTCTCCTCCAGCCTGCGCCGCAGCCGCGACTCCACCAGCGGGGTGCCGAGCACCTCGGCGGTCGCGCCGCTCGGGGCGGTGGTGGTGCGCACCCAGGTCAGCGCGGCCTCCAGCACCTCGGCGGCGAACCGGGCGTGCCGCTCGGTGTCCAGCCGCAGGGCCTGCAGCCGCCGCGCCGCCCCGGTCAGGACGTCGGCGGTCAGCTCCTCGACCCGCCGCCCCCGCACCGCGGTCGCCACGGCCGCCAGCTGCGCGGCCAGGTAGTGGCTGGACACCGGCGGCACCGAGTCGAGGACGCGTTCGGCTCCCGCCCGGTCGCCGGCGGCCAGCCGCACGCGGGCCAGGCCGAACGCGGCGCTGACGTAGGTGGGGTCGGTGCGCCAGACCGTCTCGTAGAAGCGGGCGGCGGGCTCCCGGCGGCCGTCGCACTCCTCGCAGAACGCCAGCGCCAGCTTGGGCGCGGTCTCGCCGGGCATCAGGTCGTACAGCTCGTCGAAGATCCGGCGGGCCTGCGCCCACTGCCCGCCCGCCAGCGCGAGCGTCCCCCGGTACCAGTCGACGCGCCAGTCGTCGGGGTGCCGGTCGGCGACGCGGCGCAGCAGCCCGGCCGCGTCCGCCAGGTGGCCCCGTTCGATCCGCACCCGGGCCAGCGCCAGGTCCACCTCCACCGAGGGCAGCGGCGAGGCGGCCAGCGCGGCGGCGAGGGAGTCGGGGTCGCGGGAGGTGAGCCCGGCCAGGAACGCCGACGCCGGATCGTTGTCGGCCACCTGCGGCACCGGCAGGGCGGCGACGGCCTCGGCGGGGTCGAGCGGGGCGAGCACCCCCGGCCCGGCCGCGGCCGCCTGCACCGCGGCGCCGCTGTCGGCGATCTCCGTTCCGGCGGCGTCCCGCTCCGGCCCGAACAGCGTGGACGGCGCCGGGCGCGGCTTGCCGTCCTCGGCGGCCAGCACCTCGCGCAGCACCCCGGTCAGCTGGTCGGCCATCTCGGCGGCGCTCTGGAAGCGGGCCGCCGGGTCCGGGTGGGTGGCGCGGCGCAGCAGCCGGTAGTACGACTCATGCCGCTGCAGCAGCGGCACCTCGTGGCGGGGCGGCAGGCTGCGCAGGTGCCGCCGGGTGTAGCCGCGGAACGGGAAGCTCAGCACCGCCAGCGCCCGGCCCACGGTGTACAGGTCGGAGGTGACCGAGGGGCCCCGTTCGGAGATCTCCGGGGCCTGGTAGCCGGGCGTGCCGAAAATCGGGCTGTCGACGTCGAAGGCCCGCCGCACCCCGCCCAGGTCGATCAGCTTGAGCTGCTCCTCCGACTGGATGGCGTTGTCGGGCTTGAAGTCGCAGTACAGCAGGCCCACGCCGTGCAGGTAGCCCAGCGCGCGCAGCACCTCCAATCCGTAGGCGAGGACCTGCGGCAGCGGCAGCGCCGCCTCCTCGCCCTCCTGCTTGCGACGCTGCAGCAGGATGTCCTTGAGGGACTGGCCGCCGACGTACTCCATGACGATGTAGCCGGAGTCCCCGTGCCGCACGAAATTGTAAATCTTGACAATATTAGGGTGCTCCACCTCGGCGAGGAAGGCGCGTTCGGCGGCGGCCGCGGCCAGCGAGTCGGCGTCGCCTGTGTCCAGCAGGCCCTTGAGCACCACCCAGCGGCCGTTGACGTTGTGGTCGCGGGCCAGGTAGATCCAGCCGAGCCCGCCGTGCGCCAGGCAGCCGAGCACCTCGTACTGCCCGCCGACCAGGTCGCCGGGCTTGAGCTTGGGCGTGAACGAGAACGGGTGCCCGCACTTGCGGCAGAAGCCCTCGGTGCGGCCGGGGCGCCCGTCGCGGCTGCGGCCGACGGGCTCGTCGCAGCGGCTGCAGAACCGGCGCTTCTCCGGCACCTCCGGATGTCCCATGATCGCCGACGCGGGGTCGCGGTAGGGGACGGGCGGCACGTTCACCAGCCCCTCGCCCAGGGTGCCGCGCCGCGCTGAGCCGCCCGAGGTGCCCGACGACCGCGACCCCCGCCACAGCGTCCGCCCCCCGCTGGACGGCCCGGACCCCTGCGAGCCCGCGCCCGACGGCTGCGAGGAGGCCTGCGGCGCGGTCTGCCCCGGCGGTTGGAAGGGCGCCCCTGCGCCGCTCCCGGCGGCCCCATGTGACGGGGCGCTGGGCGCCGCGGCCGCTCCCGCGCCCGACCCGCCGCCCGTCGGGGGCGTGACGGGCGGAACGGCAGGCGGGGCGGCCAACGGCACCGAAGCCGGGGACGCGGCCGAGACGGCCGCCCCTGCAGCCGCCCCTGCGGTCGGCCCGGTGACCGACAGCACCGCGCCTCCGGCGGGCGGGGCCATGCCGCACTCGTCGCAGAACCCGTCCTCACCGACAGTGCCCGAGCAGTCGGGCTGGGTGCACCGTGTCATCGCCCCGCCCCCGCCTCGCTCTCCCGCACTTTGATCGCCCGCTGATAGTCCGCCACCGCCACCGTCGCCCGTCGCAGGTCGCACGGGGCTGACCACAACAGGTCACGCGCCCTTTTGTACAGGGTCGTGAGCGTGTCGTCCTCCACCAGGCCCAGCCTGGCCGCCTTCGCCCGGTATGCCTCCAGGCGGCCGCGCAGCTCGCCGCGCCGGTCCAGCAGGCCGGTGCTGAGCCGCTGCTCGTCCCGGGCCTGCGCCAGGGCCCGGCGGGCCGCCGCGTCCAGCTCGGTGACCCGGCCCGCCAGCTCGGTCCAGCGGCCCGCGCGGCGCAGCCCGTCCAGCGTCGCCACCTGCTCGCGCAGCGCCGCCGCCCGCGACGGGCCCGGCTCGGGCGGCACCGGAGCGGCGATCTTGCGCAGCGCCTCGTCCCGGGCCCGGGCCGCCAGCCGCTCGGCCTCCGCCACGCCGTCGACGGACGCACGCAGATCGGCCACGCGCCGCTCGTAGTCCTCCTTGAGCCGCACCGCCTCGCCCAGCGACTCGCGCAGCACGTCCAGCGCGTCGCGCAGCCGGTCGAGCCGGGAGGTGTCGGCCCGCCCGTCCCGCACCAGCGACAGCGGATCGGTGCGGGCCAGCCGGCCGAACGCGGTCAGCTCGCGCCCCAGCCGGTCGATCTCGGGACGCCGCGCGCCGTCCAGCTCCTGCGCCAGCCGGGCCGCCTCCCGCCAGTCGCCCTCCACCTCGTCCAGCGGGACCAGCAGCGCCGTCCACGCGGCGTCCGCCGCGACGACCACCTCGACCACCCGGTCGAACGTCTCCTCCATCGTGGCGACGGCCTCGTTCAGCGTCAGCCGCCGCCGGTCCGGGCCGAGCAGGGTGCGCTGCTCCAGCGGGATCTCGCCCTCGGGCGCCTCCACCGACGGGCCCGCCAGCAGCTCGGTCAGCTCCGCCAGCGTCGCCGGGTCGGGACGGCTGCGGCGGGCCCGCAGCCGCTCGGCCGCCTCCACGACCTGCCGGCAGGCGTCGAACAGCAGCCACAGCCGTTCGAGGCGGCGCTGCGTCTCCTCCCAGCGCCGCCACGTCTCCCCGGACAGCACGGCGCCCTTGAGCAGCCGATACCCCTGGTGCGCCTCCACCTCCAGCAGCGAGTCGGCGATCCGCTCGTGCTCCTCACGCAACGTCCGCAGGGCGTGGTCGACGCCCTCACGGCTCATGGGTGCGCCCGCCCCAGCCCCGCTGTCGTTCACGTTCGCTCCGCGCTTCGATCCGCCCGACCCCCGTTGCATTCGCTCGTCCCCGCCCCGTTCCCCCGCTGGCGGCCCGGGAGCAAAAGACCACCCGCAGCGTCAAGAATCCGGCAGGCACTTACCAATCAGTGTGATCGGTGACACTTTCGGGCACAAGCGGTGGTCATCACACGACCTCCCGTCTTGTTTTCGGGAACGACCTGGTGTGAGCTTGCGTTTGCGTACATGAGGCAGTCCAGAGAGGAGTTGAGCGTCCGCAGTGTCGGACCCCAGTCATAGACCCGGTGCCCCGTGGTGAGCGCGGCGCTGGGTGTGCTGGCCGTGGTGCTGCTCACCGCGGCCACCGGGTACTTCGTCGCCCAGGAGTTCGCCTACGTCTCCGCCGACCGGTCGCGGCTGAGCCAGGCCGCCGAGCGCGGCGACAAGGCCGCCGCCCGGGCCGTGAAGGTCCTCGGCCGCCTGTCGTTCATGCTGTCGGGCGCACAGCTCGGCATCACCATGACCACGCTGGTGGTCGGCTTCATCGCCAAACCCGCCCTGGCCGAGCTGATCGAGCCGCTGCTGCCGCTGGTGGGCGTGCCCGCCGGGGCCGCCGGCGCGATCGCCCTGGCGACCGGCTTCGTCCTGGCCACCCTCATCCAGATGCTGCTGGGTGAGCTGTTCCCCAAGAACCTCGCGCTGGCCCGCGCCGAGTCGCTGGCCCGCGCCCTGGCCTCGTCCACGCTCGTCTACCTGGCGGTGTTCGGCCCGCTGATCCGGCTGTTCGACAAGTCGGCCGAACGGCTGCTGCGGGCGGTCGGCGTCGAACCGGTGCAGGAGCTGCACGGCGGCGCCACCCTGGAGGAGCTCGGCGACATCATCGGCCGCTCGCACAGCGCCGGGCACCTGCCCGCCGACCTGTCCGGGCTGCTGGAACGCGCCGTCACGTTCGGCGAGCGCACCGCCGACGAGGTGATGGTGCCGCGCACCCGCGTCCGGGCGCTGTCCGGCGACGCCCCCGTCTCCGACCTGGTCGAACTGATCCGCCGCACCGGCCACACCGCCTACCCCGTCTACGACGGAGAGGTCGATGACGTGATCGGCGTGGCGGGCGTGCGGGAGGTCGCCGACGACCGCCTCGACCCGGCCACCCCGGTCCGCCGGATCGCCCGGCCCGCGCTGCTGGTCCCCGGCAGCCAGCCGCTGTACGGGGTGATCGAGCGGATGCGCGAGACCGGCGAGGAGTTCGCCTGCGTCGTCGACGAGTACGGCGGTCTGGCCGGCATCCTCACCTTCGAGGACGTCGCCGAGGAGCTGGTCGGCGAGATCGCCGACGAGACCGACGTGCACGAGAGCGTCCCCGCCGCCGGCCCCGACGGGTCGTGGCTGGTGGACGCGGGCATGCGGATCGACGAGATCGTCCGCCTGACCGGGCTGGCGCTGCCCGAGGACGAGGTGTACGACACCCTCGGCGGGCTGGTCATGGCGCGGCTGCGGCGCCTGCCCGCGCCCGGCGACCGGGTCACCGTCGATCTCGACCCGGCCGGCCGCGCCGAGATCGAGGTGGTCAGCGTGGCGCGCCGGGTGGCCCGCCATGTGCGGCTGCGCGTCCTCGCCCCGGACATGGCCACCGACATGGCGGCGGTGGAGTCTTGATGGACCCGCTGACCACCCTGCTGATCACCGTCCTGCTCCTGCTCGGCAACGGCTTCTTCGTCGCCGCGGAGTTCGCGCTGGTCGCCGCCAACCGCGGCCAGCTGGAACGCGCCGCCGCGCGCGGCAGCCGCCCGGCGGCCGCCGCCCTGGCGGGGACGCGGGAGCTGTCGCTGATGCTGGCGGGCGCCCAGTTCGGCATCACCATGTGCTCGCTGGGCCTGGCGATCGTCACCGAACCCACGTTCGAGCACCTGCTGGAGCCGCCGCTGCACGCGCTGGGCGTCCCCGAGGCCGGCGCCAGGGCGGTCGCGTTCGCCACCGCCCTGGCCGTCGTGACGTTCCTGCACATGGTCGTCGGGGAGATGGCGCCCAAGTCGTGGGCGATCGCGCACCCCGAACGCTCGGCCGTGGTCCTGGCCCTGCCGTTCCGCGCGTTCGCCAAGGTCTCCCGGCCGATCCTGTCGCTGCTGAACGCCACGACCAACGCGCTGCTGCGCCTGGCGCGCATCCCGCCGCGCGACGAGCTGGAGGAGCACACCGACCCGCAGTCCCTCAGCCACCTGGTCGGCGAGTCCCGCCGCCTGGGCCTGATCGGCCGGCACGACCACGAGCTGCTGCGCCGGGCCATCTCGGCGCGGGAGGTCACCGTCGACCACCTGGTGGTCCCGGCCACCTCGGTCACGACGATCGCCGCCGACGCCACCGCGGCCGACGTCCGCCGCGTCGCGACCGCCAGCGGCCACAGCCGCCTGCTGGTCCGCGACGGCGACGGTGCGGTGGCCGGCATCGTCCACGTCCGCGCCGCCGTGACCAACCCCGACGGCACCCGCACCGCCGCCGACCTGGCCCACCCGGCCCCGGCGCTGGTGGCGGGCACGACCGTCCTGGACGCGGTCACCCTGATGCGCCGGGCCCGCGCCCAACTGGCCGTGGTCAACTCCCCCGGCGGCGACTACATGGGCATCGTCACCCTGGACGACCTGCTGGCCGAGCTTTTGGCCGCCAACCCGCACTGACCGGCGAGTCCCGCCCGCGCCCGGCCCTGCCCCGGCGCGGGCGGCCCTCCGGCACACGGCATGGCGCCGCCGGTCCCGCCGGTGACCCGCTTGGACGGCGCACCGGCCGTCTACGCTTCGGCCCGCTCCTCCACCCGACTGCCGCGCGGCATGGTGACGGCCATGATGCTGCTGGGCGTGACCAGCTCGATCCGGTGCCACCGCCCGCGCGGGACGATGGCGGCGGTCCCGGCCGTCAGGCTGATCTCTTCCTCCTGTTGGCCCGCCCGCTCCGGACGGAGGCAGAGGCGGATCTTCCCGATCAGGCAGGACACGACCTCCTCGGCCTCGGGGTGAACCTCCCAGTGGTCGGCGCGGACGTCGGCATCGGTCTTGGCGTGGAAGGCCCGCAACCGCCAGCCGTCCTGGTCGATGTCCGCTGTCTTGCTGTCGGCGCTGATTCGACCGCCCTGCTGGAGACGGATGGAGCACGCGAGGAGATCGATCGGAATGACCGCCATGCCGGAACGCCCTTCCTGCGCTGGTAGCAGAGCCGGGGACACTGGTTCTACGCCAGCCATCCTCAAGCTTCCGCACGCCACAATCACCCGCCACCCGTCGCACGTCTGGCCGAGATCACGCACCATTCGGCGCCCAGGATCTGCGCATCGTCCGAAGGCACCCCGCGCACCGCCGGGCCCTACGACATGTACCGGTGGGGCCCCTCCGGCAACCTCGGGTCGGCACCGTGAACGTCCGCCCCCTGACGAGCACGGACGATCTGCTCGCCGATGTGCGCGGGCGTCCGCCCCTCCAGCAGGCGTCCGGCGTACAGCGCCCACCAGCGCCGCGTATAACAGCCGAACCACACCTGCACACCCGGAAAGTCGCGCTCCAGCGCCGCGAGCTCCCTCTGCCACGCGGCAGCGTCCTGCCGATAGGTGTCAGACACGGTGTCCTCCGATTGCGTTGAGACAGGGATGCACGGCCAGCGGCAGCAATTCCAGGTTTGGCCGGACCGTGCAGCAGGTGACATCTCTCAGTTGAGCGCCCACCCGAGAACCGCGCGCACATGGACAGCGAATGCGAGCGGCGAGTCCCTGCTGTCTGCGGAACGTGAAAGTTCGCGGCTTCATGAATCTCGCCAGATGAATTCGGCCCACATGGTTTGCCCGTCGGTGTCCACGACGTGGCCGAAGTTGTCGGCACATGCCTCGACGATGAGCAGGCCACGGCCGTACTCAGCGGTTTCATCCGGCATGCCGGGCCTCGACCAGCCGCCGTCTCCTGAGTCGGTCACGGCAAGGCGCGTGTACCCGGTGCGGACGGTGACAGCCACGGTGAGTTTGCCGCCATCGCCACCGCTGGGGGTGTGGCGCAAGGAATTCGCGGCGAGTTCGCAAACGACAAGTTCGGCGTCGTCGGCGCGGGGCGTGTCACCGAGCAGGCTGCGCACGAACACCCTGATGGCAGGCACCATGGACGGCAACCCCGGGTAGGTCTGTGTCCATTCCATGGCACGACACCTCTCACTGTGATCGCTTGCCGACTCTCGGTAAGCTGAGTACTCAGGTTGCGACCTGAGTACTCAGGTTGTCAAGCTGTCCTGAGCAACCGCTCGCAACCGTCACCCCGGAGTTCCTATGCAGCCCGCCTACCTGCGGATCGCCGATGATCTGCGGCGCCAGATCGTCGCCGGAAGGCTGGCGCCGGGCGACAGGATTCCCAGTCGGCACCAGCTCGCGCGGCAGTACGACGTGTCCGACCGCGTCGCCGTGGAGGCCGTACGCCTGCTGATCTCCGAGGGGTATGTCGAATCACGGTCGGGGTCGGGCACGTACGTGCGTCGACGTCCCGCCGTGCGCCGGTTGACGCGCTCCTGGTATCGCGAGGCCCGCGGCCGTGCCGACAGCCCGTTCCGCGCCGACATGGAGGCGCAGGGGCGCGCCGGAACATGGCGGTCGAGTTCGCAGAGCGACACGGCCCCGCCCGCGGTGGCGGAGCGGCTGGGCATCGCCGAGGGCGATCCCGTGATGCGCACCCATTACGTGTTCCTCGCCGACGACGAGCCCGTCATGCTCTCCACGAGCTGGGAGCCGCTGGAGCTGACCCGCGGCACGTCCGTCATGCTCCCCGAAGAAGGCCCGCATGCGGGCGCCGGCGTGGTCGCGCGGATGCGCGCGATCGGCCACGAGATCGGCATGGCGAACGAGGTCATCACGGCGCGGGCGATCACCGCGGCCGAGGCCGAGGAGCTGGACGAGCCGGTCGGCTCCATCGTGATGGTGATCCAGCGGACGTACTCGACCGCCGAGCGGCCCGTGGAGACGGCCGACATCATCGTCCCGGTCGACCGGTACGAGCTTTCCTACGTCATCCCCGTCGAGTGAGGCGCGCAGGGCGTGCGGTGAGTGCGATCGGGTGGGGAGGCCGCGCAGGAAAATGACGCGCGGCCCGGGTCTCGGGAGAAGATCAGGTCAGGGCTTCGGTGATCGCGGCGCGGTCCTGGTATTCGCGCCAGCGCACGATGCGTCCGTCCCGAGCCTGCAGGACCAGCACGAACGCGGCCTGCGCTCGTGTGCCGGCGCCCGCAAGCGCGGCCACCATCTGGTATTCGACGATGATCACTTCCGGGGCGGCGGTCTCGTGGATCACCACGTCCCGGATTTCCTCGACTTCGAGGGGAAGGGCCTCGCGGCCCGCCCGCGTCATGGCCAAGACCGCGTCCCGGCCCTCGGTCCTGCGGTGCCCGGCGGGGGCGAACGGCTGTTCCACGACGACGTTCTCGGCCAGCATCCCCTCGTCCAGGCCGGCCTCACCGGCGAGGACGTTGCGCTGGAAGCGGGCGAACAGGTCCCGCGGGGTCGGTGTGGACATGGGGCGGTTCCTTCGACGACCCTAACCTGAGTGATGACTCAAGAAAAATATGAGTCTCCACTCATCTTTGTCAATGGGCGGACGAACGACACTGGGCAGGCCCATGCGCACCGCCGCCGAGGAGGTGTGCCGCGCATCGGCGCTGAGTATGCGCCCCGCGCCTGGGCACTCACCCATTACACGAGGTGAGAGGAAGGATCTCCGCCGGGCCGTGGGCGATGCCCGGCATGGGGGCCGAGCGCATGGCATGGCGTCGTCGGCGGCGGCGCGGGGAGCGGAGAGATCCCTGTGGGCCGCGGCGTGTGGTCCTCGGGCGCCGGACCCCGGCACCGGATGTGCGGCGGCGCGCCGTCACGTCGCGCGGCGGATTCGACGACAGGACGAAATCATGAATTATCCGTTGCTCAACGCGTTTCTGACCATGCTGTGGCTGTTCCTGCTGGCCCTGTGGTTCCTGCTGCTGTTCCGGGTCATCACCGACGTGTTCCGCGACGACTCGCTCAACGGCTGGGCCAAGGCCGGCTGGACGATCTTCGTGATCGTCCTGCCGGTCGTCGGCGTGCTGACGTATCTGGTCGTCCGGGGCAGGGGAATGGGCGATCGGGAGGTCGCCGCGGTGCGTGCGCGCGAGGCCCGGTTCCACACTGCCATGGCAGGTCGCGTCCCGAGTCAGGCCGAGGAGCTCGACCGGCTCGCCGCGCTCAAGGAGCACGGCGATCTCACGGCGGAGGAGTACCGGCGCGCCAAGGCCAAGGTTCTGACCGGGTGAACCGCGCGGCCGACGGGTGGCCTGGCAGACCGCGAGCGGACGACGGGGAACGCGCGTCCGTGAAACCAACATGACATGCCGGTGGGGGTCGTCCGCCTCGGGGCGCTCGTCGGCCGTCTCTACGCCGAGCGTCGTTCCCGGTGACCGGGAACGACGCGGGACCGTCAGGGGTGCAGGGCCAGGCGGGCGGCGAAGGCCACAAACGCCGTTCCGGACAGGCGGTCCAGGGCACGGCGCAGGGAGCGGCGGCGCAGCCAGTGCCCCAGGCGGTCGGCCAGGACGGCGATCGCCGTGCACCACAGGAGGCCCTCGGCGACGTGGACGCCCGTCAGCAGCAGGCTCCACGCGGCCACGGGGGCGTCGTGCGGGACGAACTGCGGCAGCAGCGACACGTAGAAGACGCCCACCTTCGGGTTGAGGGCGTTGGTCAGCAGGCCGCGCAGGAAGTGGCGGCGGCCTGGCGGCTCGACGGCGTCGTCGGCGTCGGCGCGCTGGAGCAGCAGGCGGACGCCGAGGTAGAGCAGGTAGCAGGCGCCCGCCCAGCGCACCGCCGTGTAGAGGGTCTGCGACGCGGCGAGCACGGCGGACAGGCCCAGGCCGGCCGCGGCGCCCCACCACAGGCAGCCGGTCTGGATGCCGAGGGCGGCCAGCAGGGCGGGGCGGCGGCCGTGGGCCACGGCGGTGCGCAGGACGAGCAGGGAGTCGGGGCCCGGCATGAGCGTCAGCAGGGCCGCGACGCCGGCGAAGGTCAGGACGGTCATTCGACTGTGACGCTCTTGGCGAGGTTGCGGGGCTTGTCGACGTCGTGGCCCAGGGCGACGGCCGCGTGGTAGGCCAGCAGCTGCAACGGGATCGTCAGCAGGATCGGGTCGAGTTCGGGTTCGTTCTTGGGCACGACCAGGGAGTCGTCGCCCAGGTCCCGGTGCCCGACCGTGACGACGCGGCCCTTGCGGGCGCGGATCTCGCCGAGGGTGGACAGGTTCTTGTCGCGCAGCTCGTCGTCCGGGACGATCGCGACGGTCGGCAGCTCGGGGCTGACCAGCGCCAGCGGCCCGTGCTTGAGCTCGCTGGCCGGGTAAGCCTCGGCGTGGACGTAGGAGACCTCCTTGAGCTTCTGCGCGCCCTCGCGGGCGACGGGCCAGCCGCGGACGCGTCCGATGAACAGCATGCTGCGGTAGGTCGCCAGGTCGGCGGCGAGCGCGGCGATCCGGTCCTCCTGGGCGAGGATCTCGGTGATCTGGCCGGGCAGCGCGCGCAGCCCGGCGGCGATGCGGCGGCCGTCGGCGGGCGACAGGTCGCGGATGCGTCCCAGGTGCAGGGCGAGCAGGGCGAACACCACGGCGGTGGAGGTGTACGCCTTGGTGGACGCGACCGAGATCTCAGGGCCTGCGTGCAGGTAGACGCCGCCGTCGCACTCGCGGGCGATGGCGCTGCCGACCGCGTTGACGACGCCGAGCA
Organism: Actinomadura sp. NBRC 104425; assembly: GCF_030269545.1. GTDB lineage: Bacteria > Actinomycetota > Actinomycetes > Streptosporangiales > Streptosporangiaceae > Spirillospora > Spirillospora keratinilytica. The sequence goes on from NZ_BSTN01000014.1 coordinate 69,244, forward strand.
CCCGTCCGCCCTTGCGCCGCAGTTCCTGGACGGCCACGAGCGTGTCGTAGGTCTCGCCGGACTGGCTGACGGCGATGTACAGCGTGTCCGGCTCGACGACCGGGTTGCGGTAGCGGAACTCCGAGGCCGGTTCGGCGTCGGCCGGGATGCGGGCCAGCTCCTCGATGAGCTGGGCGCCGACCTGCCCGGCGTAGTACGCCGAGCCGCAGCCGAGGATCTTGACGCGGCGGACGCCGCGCGCCTCGCGCGGGTCGAGGTTGAGACCGCCGAGGTGCGCGGTGTGGAAGCGGTCGTCGAGCCGTCCGCCGAGCGCGCGTTCGACGGCGGCGGGCTGCTCGTGGATCTCCTTGCGCATGAAGTGCGTGTAGCCCTCGGCGTCGTAGGCCGCCTCGTCGGTCTCGATGACGGACGGCTTCTTGCTGGTCGCGCGGGCGTCGAGGGTGGAGGTGCGGAAGCCGTCGGCGCGGACGGTGGCCAGTTCGCCGTCGTCCAGGTGGACGACCTGGCGGGTGTAGCGGACGAGCGCCGCCACGTCGGAGGCGGCGAACATCTCCTTTTCGCCGATGCCGAGGACGACCGGGCTGCCGTTGCGGGCGACGACGAGCACGTCCGGGTGGCGGGTGTCCAGGACCGCGATCCCGTACGTGCCCACGACCTGCGACAACGCCTCGCGCACGGCGTCCTCCGGCTCGTCCGCGCCGGACCGGGCGATCAGGTGGGCCAGCACCTCGCTGTCGGTCTGCGAGGTCAGGACGACCCCGTCGGCCTCCAGTTTGGCGCGCAGCTCGTCGGCGTTCTCGATGATCCCGTTGTGCACGACCGCGATCGGCCCGGACACGTGCGGGTGCGCGTTGACGTCGCTGGGCTCGCCGTGGGTGGCCCAGCGGGTGTGGCCGATGCCGGTGCGCCCTTTGAAGCGGGCGGGCAGCGCGGCGGCCAGTTCGGCGATCCGCCCCTTGGCCTTGCGGACCTTGAGTTCACCGGAGCGGGCGATGACGGCCAGGCCCGCCGAGTCGTACCCGCGGTACTCAAGGCGCGTCAGTCCCTCGGTCAGGACGGGAACGGCGTCCCGGGGACCGACGTAGGCAACGATTCCGCACACGATGTCTCCGTTTGAGGCGTTTATCCGTAGATGATGCGACGCAGCTGGCGCAGCGAGAGTTCGGGCGGCGCCACCCGCCGGGACGGCAGCTCGGCCGCGATGCGCTCGAAGATCTGGTCGTTGGTCAGCCCGCGCGCCCGCAGCTCGCCATGCCTGCGCCGGACGAACTCCTCCACCGGCTCGCCGAAGTACGCCAGCACGTCGGCGATGACGCGGGCGGCCTCGCCGGGCCGGAGCGGGCTGGTGCGGCACAGGTGGGCGACGAGCTCGTCATGGGGGTGGGCGGCCATGACCAACAATCTTGCCGATCCCACCCGCTCAACGCCAACATTCTTGCCCGATATCGGGCAGGCATCGCCGCAAAGCGGTCCTCGAAGCGGCAGTTTCACCACGCCCACCGGTCAACGAACACCCGGTGCCGTGGCCCTGCTCGAGACCACCCGGCCGACGCGGATTGCGAAGCACCATGTTCGGCCGCGTTCGCCGCGTCAGCCGCTGCACAAGACGGCGATCACCGATGGCGGGGGTCGGTGACATGGGCCTGCTCGGGGCCATCGGTCCGCAGACGGCCACGACCGGACCGCTTTCCCGGACGGCATCCCGATTCGCGCGGCTCGTGCATCTGCGAACGATGTGCCGCTGCCTGACCTGCGTTGTTGTCGAGATGCTGCAATCCGATCGGTGAGTCATGGTGAGGGGTATGAGCGGTCATCACCATCACGGACACCGGCACGGAATGGGGGCGCGCGTCACCCATCTGCTGCGGCCGCATTCGCACGAGGCGCACGACAAGGTGGATTCCGCGCTGGAGTCGAGTGCCGAGGGGATGCGGGCGCTGTGGATCTCCGTGGCCGGGCTCGGGCTGACAACGGTGCTGCAAGCGCTCGTGGTCGTGGTGTCGGGGTCGGTCGCATTGCTGGGGGACACGTTGCACAACGCGGCGGACGCGTTGACCGCCGTCCCGCTGGCCGTGGCGTTCCTTGTGGGCAGGCGTCCCCCTACGCGCCGCTACACCTACGGCTACGGCCGCGCCGAAGACCTCGCCGGAATCGTCATCGCGGTGGCGATCGCCGCGTCCGCCGTAGGGGCCGGGTACGCGGCGGTCCAACGGCTCACCCATCCGCAGCCGGTGTCGCACCTTGGGGCGGTGGCGCTGGCCGGGCTGGTGGGCTTCGTCGGTAACGAACTCGTCGCCCGCTACCGCATCCGCGTGGGGCGCCGCATAGGCTCGGCCGCGCTCGTGGCGGACGGCCTGCACGCGCGCACGGACGGGTTCACGTCCCTGGCCGTGCTCCTTGGCGCGGGCGGGGCGTCCCTGGGCTGGACGTGGGCAGACCCCGTCGTCGGCCTCGTCATCACCGCGGCCATCCTCCTGGTGCTGCGGCAGGCCGCCCGCGAGATCTGGCGCAGGCTCATGGACGCGGTCGACCCGGCGCTCGTGGAACGGGCCGAAACCGTCCTGGCCGCCACCCCGGGTGTGCTGGGCGTAGGCCAGGTGCGGCTGCGCTGGGTGGGGCACCGGCTGCGCGCCGAATGCGACGTCGTCGTCGATCCGGGGCTCGACGTGGTCGCGGCACACCGGGTGGCCGTGGACGCCGAGCACGGCCTGATGCACGCGCTGCCCCGGCTGGCGGGCGCCGCCGTCCACGCCGACCCGCAGCCACGTGACGGAATCGACCATCACGCCGTCCTGACGGGGCATCGTTGATCGGCAACGTATGAGACGTTAGTCCCGGGACGGATAGGAGACATACGGGCGCGAGCCGAATCGGAAGCAGCGGGATGGCGGCGGTGGAGCAGTCAGGACAGGGCAGCGGAACCAACGACGACACTCCGCAGGCCGAGCGGCTGCGCGCGGCCGTCGAGGAGACCTACGGGCCGCTCACCGAGGCGTACGAGCGGCCGGAGGACACCGGTACGCGCCCGGCCTACGTCGACGCGCTGCGCGCCTTCCGTGAGCGGCGCGTCGTCGGCGACTGGGACGAGCTGGCGCGCCTGCTGGTCGCTCCGGCGTCGCTCGGCACGTCCGTAGTCAGACTGGTCGAGGCGGCGCGGGGCTCCGCCGACGCCGCGCAGGAGATCGTCACGCCCCTGCTCGCCCGGGGCGAACGCGTCCTCCTGCTGGCGCCCACCGCCGGCGAGGTCGAGCAGATCGCGGGCGGCTACGCCGACGACCACGGCACCTTCGTCGTCCGGCTCGACACGGCAGCCGAGCCGCAGCCGCAGGGCTCGGAAGGGACGCTCCCGCTGCAGCCCGCCACCGAGGAGAAGCCCGCCGGCTCCACCGGCACCGCGCCCCTGCCCACGGTGGCCGACGCGCCGTCCAGCGGATCACCGGCACCCGAACGCGCCGCCACCATCCGCCCGGTCGGCGAGGCGTGGCGGCAGGCGTGGCAGACCGAGATCCGCTTCCTGCGCCGCGGCCTGGTGTGGCTGGAGCAGTGGCCGCGGGACGCCGCCGCCCTCGAATCCCTGCGCACCGAGGACCGGCGCCGCCGCGCAGAGGTCGACGCCCGGCGCACCGGCCTGCGCACCCGCATCGACGAGCTGCGGACCGCCGTCGGCGCGGCCGAGCAGGCCGTCGCGGAGGCCGGCCGCGAGGACGAACGGCTCGCCGCCGAAGTCGACCGCATCACCGCCGAGCTGGTGGAGCCGCGCGCCGAGGCGCAACGCCTCCAGGCCGCGGCGGACGCGGCGGCGGCCGCCGCCGACCGCCTCTCCCAGGCCGCCGACGCCGCGCAGGCCCACTGCGCCCAGATCGACGCCCGGCTCGCCCACGCGCGCACCGAACTGCAGGCCGCCCGCGAGCAGGAGATCACCCTCGCGGACCAGCTGGAGAAGGCGCATCAGGAACTGCCCGTCGCCGGCGCCGAGGCCGAACGGCTGCAGGCCGCCTCCGCCGACGCCGCCGCCGAGGCCCATGCCGCCTACTACCGGGCCGTCTCCGCCGAGTCGGCGCTGTCGGCACGGCGCCGCACCCTGACCCTCGGCCAGCGCCTGCACGTCGCCGCCCCGCCGCCCGACCTGCGCGACCTGCGCGCCGAGGCCAAGGCCCGCAAGCGCGAGGCCGACGACGCCGCCGTGCGCGCCGCCGAGGCCAAGCAGGCCGCCGAGCGGGCGGAACTGCGCCGCTCCGGGCTGATCCGGTTCGTCAACGAGGGCGGCGCCGGGCTGACCGCCGCCCGCCAGGCCCAGCAGAGCCTGGACGCCGAGATCATCCGGCTGACGGCCGAACGCGAGACCGCCGCCGGCGACTACCGGGAACGCGCCCGCGAGGCCGCCGAGGCCGTCGACCGGGCCACCCAGGCGTCCAGCGCGGCCCGGCACGCGCACCAGGCCGTCCGCCTGATCGAGGAGCGCCTCGCGGCCGCCCGCACCGCCCGCCAGGAGGCGCAGGCCGCGGGCGAACGCAGCCGCGCCCTGGCGGCGACCGCGGCGCAGCGCCTGGCGGACGCCGAAGCCGAGTTGGCCGACCTGGAATCGGCCGCCGAGCAGGAGCAGGCCGCCCGCGCCGCCGAACTGGCGTCCGCCGAGGAGACCGCCCAGCGCACTCGCGAGCACGTCCAGGACTTCTGCGGCACCGACCCCGCCGACGCCGCCCCCGACCGGCTGGAGACCCACCAGCGGCGCGCCATGGAACGGATCGAGCAGCTCACCGGCTACCTGGAGGCGGGCGAGCACGACGCCTCAGGCGAGACCGCAGACATCCTCCTGCGCACCGCCGACCTGGTCTGCGCCGTCCCGCTCGCCGCCGCTGCCGCCCTCCCTGCGTCCGCCGAGTACGACACCCTGGTCGTGACGGGCGCCGAAGCCGTCACCGACGCCCAGTTCCTGGTAGGCGCCGTCCGCACCCGCAACTGGATCCTCCTGGGCGACCCCACCCGCCCCCCGGAGGACACCGACGAGCCCACCCTTCCCGGCACCCCCTTCACCCGGTGTGCGGAGCAAGCCCCCCACCTGCTCCACCGCCACACCACCGCGGACCCGACCCCCAGCACTCCAGCGGAGCCCGCTTCCGAGGAAGACGCACCCACGCCCACCCCCGCCCACGAAGCCGAGACCGCCGAACCCCCAGCAACACCCGCCGACGCGAGCACGCCTTCCGCCACCCCCGGCGCCGATAAGGTCGAGCCCGCGCCCAACAACGGGGCCGCCGACGAGGAGGCCGCCTCCGCCCGCGATGCCGAGGCCGTCACCGAACAGTCGGCCACACCCGACGCCGTGGCCCTCGGCAGTGAATCGGACCCCGAAGACACGATCGCGGCCACTGACACCCCCGCAGACGACTCCCCGCCCAGCGCCACCGCCGCTGAGGACACACCCGCACCAGAGGCCGCCGCACACTCGACTCCACCCGCCGACACAACCACGCCCCTACCCACCCCCACGCACAAGACCTCCCCCAACGCGACCAGCACCGCAGACACACCCACGTCCGCGCACGAACCAAAAGCCGCCGCACACTCGACTCCACCCGCCGACACGACCACGCCCCTACCCACCCCCACGCACGACTCCTCCCCCAGCGCCACCAGCACCGCGGACACACCCGCGTCCGCGCACGAACCAAAAGCCGCCGAAGACCCGACCGCACCCGCCGACGCGACCAGGCCCCTCCCCGCCTCTACCGCCAGCGGGGATGAGCCCACGCCCGCCAAAGCAACCGTGGCCATGCCCACCCTGACGGACGACGTCCCGTCCAAAAGCGCCCCCGCTCACACACCCGAGCCAGAACCCGCACCCGACTCGTCCCCCGCCACCGAACAGGCGGCCTCACCCACCGCCGAGGCAGACTCCGCGTACCCCACTGCGGCAGACGTCACCACGCCGGACGCACCCGCCCCCTACACCGCAGCCGAACCCCAGACCACGCCCGCTCCCACGCAACCCACCGACGTCCCCGAGCCACCTGCCGTAGTCGGGACCACCGCGCCCGTCCCCGCACCTGCCGAAGCCGAGTCCGTGTACCCGACCGCGGCAGACGTCACCATGCCGGACGCACCCGCCCCCTACGCCGGGGCCGAAGACGCACCCCCACCCGCGCAGACCACCGACGACGCCGAACCGCCCAGCACAGCAGACGCCACCACACCTGTCGCGTCAGACCCCGCGTACCCCACTGCGGCAGACGTCACCATGCCTGACGTCTCCACTCCCCAGGCCGGAGCCGACGACGCGCGTCCGGCCACCGAGGCGCTCCCCCCGGACGAGCCCGGACCAGCCTCCAACTCCCAGGAGGAGCGGCCGGCCGACCGCAACACCGGAAATCAATGAGGTGACGCCCCGCGCATACGCGAAAGGGCCCGCCCTTCCGGGCGGGCCCTTTGGATGCTGCGCGCAGACCGTCCCTCACGATCCGCCGCCGGCACGGATCAGTCGTCGGCGTCCACGAAGAGGTTGAGGAGCCAGCCGACGACGCCGACGATGATGGCGCCCCAGAAGGCCGCCCAGAATCCGGCGACGTGGAAGGCCAGGTCGAGCGCGGTGGCGATCTTGCTGGTGAGCAGGAGCAGCAGGGCGTTCACCACGAGCCCGATGAGCCCGAGAGTGAGCACGTAGAACGCGCATCCGAGGGTCTTGATGATCGGCTTGATGATGGCGTTGACCAGGCCGAAGATGACCGCGACGGCGACCAGCACGAGGGCTCGGCGCCCGGTGTCGTCTCCGGTGACGGTGATGCCGTCCAGCACCAGCGCGGCCACGGCCAGCGCCACCGCGGTGATCCCGGTCTTGATGAGAATCGACACGTCATCCATCCTGCGCGCGCGGCGCGGACGGCGTCATCACTCCGTGCGGCGATCCGCCGGACGGCCGCGTCACCGTCGGGGGCGATCCGCGGCTCGTCCGTCCGGAGCGGTCACTCGGAGCGGTCGAAGAACGGGGACGCCGCCTTGACCTGGGATCGCGCGGCGGAGCGAGGCCCAGGCGCCGGGGCGGGCGCGGCCGGGGAGGCAGGGGCGGCGGTGGCCTGGCGGGCGGCGGAGGCGGCGGCGCTGTTGCGGATGCGGGCCAGTTCGCGTTCGAGCCGCCGCTTCTCCATCTCCAGGGTGGTGAGCGACTCCTCGCGTTCCTCGCGCAGGGCGCGCACCTCGCGGCGCGTCCGAATCGTGCGGGCCGTCCCCATGCACGTGAGCACCATCCCGATGACCAGCACCACCGCGAACAGGGCACCGGCGAAGAACACCTGCCACTGGTTGTTCACACCGGGGACGGCGCTGCCGAAGACGGTCAGGGTGGTGTCGCCGGGGTTGTCCAGCACGACGCCGACGCCCACGACGGCGGCCACGGCGATCAGCAGGACTCCGAGGAAGGTCATGACTCTCCTCTCCAACGGCCACAGAGCCGAGCGGGGGCTCTCACCCTGCCAGACACCGCCGGAAACTTGTGCGTTCTGTCCGCAAATGAGAGGAGGCCACCACATCGGGTGACGAATGGTCCACCATCTGACCCAAGCGCACGCCGTTCTTGCAGACCACCGGGCCGAACCGCCGCCCGCCGGAAGGCGACCGGCGCGGGCCGATCCGGGGATCAGATGTTCGCTCCGAGGCTTACGACCGCTCAGGGTCGGGGATGGGCGACCGCGTTGTACCAGGTCGGCGGCGTGTCGAAGCGGGCGTTGGGCAGATGCAGCCGCCCGCCGGAGGCGGCCACGGTCGCCGGCACGTCGAACCGGCGGTCGCTCACCCGCCGCACGACGCGGCCCTCGGTCCCCGACGCGTTCAGCCGCAGGACGGCCACCGCGTTGAGCCGGTTCTGCACCGCCAACAGCGTCCGGCCGCGCAGCAGCAGGCCGTCGCCCTCGCGCAGCGACTCGCCGTGCAGGTCCACCCGGCGGGTCGCGACGTAGGCGTACGGCCTCGGTCCGGTCTCGATGCCCTCAGAACGGAACTCGTCCGGTAGCCGGATCGTGGTCGGGAACGCCACCCCGGAACGGTGGCCGGCGGCAGCGCGGTCTGCGGACGCGTAAGCCGACGCTCACCACGGTGACCAGCCTGAGCACGATCGCAGCGGACACTATCCAACGTCGCATGATGTGTTCCTTTTCTTCTCAGGCCCCAGTTGGCGGGGTGAAAGCGTCGGCGTGGTCGCGGATGAAGTCGGCGACGTCGCGCGGGGGGCGGCCGAGCAGGTCGGCGACCGTGTCGGTGGTGAAGTCCCCCCAGCCGGAGGCGTAGGCCTGCGCGTACTCCTCCAGCATGTCGGCGATCCATTCCGGGACGCCGTGGCCGAGCAGGGTCTTGCGCTTGGCGTCGTCGCCGGCCGGCAGATACCGGACGGGCCTGCCGAGGACGCGGCTCATTTCGTCGGCGACCTCGGTGAACGTCCGCGAGCGCGGGCCGGTGAGGGTGTAGGTGCGGCCGTGGTGGCGGTCGGGGTCGTCGAGGAGCACGCGGGCGGCGCACCCGGCGATGTCGCGTGCGTCGATCATGCCGACCCGCGCCGACGCCATGTTCAGCGCGAACGTTCCGGTGGCGGAGATGTCGGCCGCCTCGTTCAGAAGGTTCTGCATGAACCAGTGGGGGCGCAGGATCGTCCAGCGCATGCCGCACCGTTCGGTCTCCCGGTCGGACAACGCGTGCAGCCTGCCGCTGCGGGTCGGCGCGTCGTGCGCCGCTCCGACGACGGACAGCCGCACGACGCGTTCCACACCGGCCTGGCGTGCGGCCCACACGGCGTTCATGTTGTTCTCCGGTGCGCGCGGGCCGTTCGGGGTGAGCAGCCACACGTCATGCACCCCCTCGAAGGCCGGCGGCAGCGACCGGGGGTCGTCGAGGTCGCCGGTGACGACCTCGACACCCCGCCCGCGCAGGCCGGCTGCCCTGGACGCGTCACGGACGAGAGCCCGCAGGTGCACGTCGCCCCCATGCAACGTATCGAGCAGCGCGCTGGAGACAGTTCCGGTGGCTCCGATGATCAGCACAGTGCGCGGCACAGTCACTTCCCTTCAGTGGTGACGGGGAGACGGCCGGTGTCAACGGAGGGCGGCCGGCCGACGGCCCGGTTGACAGTGATGCGCTCCAACCCCAGGAGCACGACGGTCCCCGTGGAGAGGAGGGCGCCCAGGACGCACACGCCGGGCCAGCCGCCGTGCGCCCAGGCCACCGAGGTCAGCGCGGATCCCGCCGCGCCGCCGACGAAGAAGGTGGTCATGAAGGCGGAGTTGATGCGGTTGCGGGCCTCGGGCCGGAGCGCGTAGATGACGTTCTGGCTGCTGTTGAGCACCGCCTGGTGCGCCAAGTCCAGCACGACCACGCCGACGATCAGCAGCACCAGCGAGTGCGCCCCGGCGGCGAGGGCCGCCCAGGACGCCGTCAGCAGCACCGTCCCGGTGGCGGCCACGCGCTGGACGTGCCCGCGGTCCGCCAGCCGTCCCGCCACCGTGGCGGTCAGCGCACCGGCGACGCCGAGCAGGCCGAACAGGCCGATGGCCGACTCCGACCAGCCGTACGGCGGCCGCGCCAGCAGGAAGGTCAGCGCCGTCCACAGCACGCTGAACGACGCCAGGCTCAGCGCGGCGATGGCCGCCCGCCACCGCAGCAGCGGCTCGTATCGCAACATCGCCACCGTCGAGCGCAGCAGCCCCGAGTAGGACATGCGCGTGCCGCCCGCGCCGAGCCGGGGCAGGAAGGCGCGCAGCAGCACGGCCATCAGCGCCATCAGCGCCGCGTTCACCCAGTAGACCGTCCGCCAGCCGCCCAGCTCGGACAGTGCTCCGGACGCGGTGCGCGCCAGCAGCAGGCCGAGCATCAGCCCGGTCATCACCGTGCCGACCACCCGGCCGCGCTCGGCCGGGTCCGCCAGCGCCGCCGCGAACGGCACGACGACCTGGGCGCCCACCGAGGTCAGCGCGGTGAGAGCGGTGCTGATCAGCAGCACCGTGCCGTTGGCAGCGGTCGCCGACACCAGCAGGAACACCGCGGTCGCCGCGTACAGCGACACCGCCAGCCGGCGCCGGTCCACCAGGTCGCCGAGCGGCACCAGCAGGATCAATCCCAGCGCGTATCCGCACTGCGCAGCGGTCACTATCAGCGCCGACTGCGATGTCCCGGTCCCCAGCTCCCGGCCGATCGAGTCGAGCAGCGGCTGCGCGAAGTAGTTGCCGGCGACCGCCAGTCCGGTCGCCACCGACATGAGCAGAAGCAGCCCGCGGGGCATGCCGCCGACCGCATGAGGTCTCGTCGCCGTCATGCCCCCAGCCTCGAGCACGGACGATCAATGAGTCCAACACATGTTTGTCATGACATCGATCTCCGATCACGATTGATCCATGGAGCTTCAGCAGATGCGCTATGTGGTCGCGGTCGCGGAGACGCGAAATTTCACCCGGGCCGCCGAGCAGTGCCGGGTCGTCCAGTCCGCACTGAGCCACCAGATCGCCCGGCTGGAACGCGAGCTGGGCGCCAAGCTGTTCGACCGCACCAGCCGTCGCGTCCGGCTGACCCCCGCGGGCGAGGCGTTCCTGCCCGCCGCCCGGCAGGCCCTGGACGCCGCCGAACGCGCCCGCGCCGAGGTGGCGGCCGCCGCGGGCGAGATCCGCGGACGGCTGGCCATCGGCGCCATCCCCACCGTCACGGCGGTCGACCTCCCCACCGCGTTGAAGGACTTCCACCTGCGGCACCGGCAGGTGCGCATCACCCTCCGCTCGGGCGCGAGCGAGGAGCTGATCGAGCAGGTGCGGCAGGGCGGCCTGGACATCGGGTTCCTCGGGCTGCCGGTGGGCCTGCGCCCCAAAGGCGTGCGCGGCCGGGAGCTGGCGCGCGGTGATCTCGTCGCGGTGATGGCGCCCGACCATCCGCTGGCCGGGGAGGACCATCTGGACCTGCACCAGCTGTCGGCTGAGACGTTCGTCGACTTCCCCGCGGGAACCGCCGCGCGGATCCAGTCCGACCAGGCGTTCGCGGCGGCCGGAGTCCGGCGCGAGGTCGCCTTTGAGGTGACGACGGTGGACTTCATGGCCCGGCTGATCCGGCAGGGCCTGGGCATCGGGATGATGCCGGCGTCCTTCACGTCCGAACTGCCCGACCTGCCCACCGTCCGGGTCCGCGACGCTCCGGCCCGCGTGGAGCACCTCATCTGGAGCCGCTTGCGCCCCAGCCCCGCTGCCGCGGCCTTCCTGGCCCTGCTCGGCGTCCCGCAGGACGAGCCTGTGGACAACCCGCGCTGCCCGTCGTAGCCCGCCCCTAGGATGGCCGGGTGTCCTCTCACGCGAGCGAAGTGCAGACCGGCGGCGGCGCGCTGGACGTGCTGCGGCGCGTGTTCGGGTACGACTCGTTCCGCGACGGCCAGCAGGAGATCATCGAGCATGTGATCGCGGGCAACGACGCCCTGGTGCTCATGCCGACCGGCGGCGGCAAGTCGCTGTGCTACCAGATCCCCGCGCTGGTCCGTAAGGGCGTCGGGGTGGTGATCTCCCCGCTGATCGCGCTGATGCAGGACCAGGTGGACGCGCTGCGCGCGCTCGGCGTGCGGGCCGGGTTCCTCAACTCCACGCAGGACCTCGACGAGCGCCGCGTCGTGGAGGCGCAGTTCGTCGCCGGCGAGCTGGACCTGCTGTACCTGGCGCCCGAGCGGCTGCGGCTGCCCGCCACCGTGGAGCTGCTCGACCGCGGGACGGTGTCGCTGTTCGCGATCGACGAGGCGCACTGCGTGGCGCAGTGGGGGCACGACTTCCGGCCCGACTACCTGATGCTGTCCGGGCTGCACCAGCGCTGGCCGGACGTGCCGCGCATCGCCCTCACCGCGACCGCCACCCCGGCGACCCGCGCCGAGATCGCCGCCCGCCTCGACCTGGAGGGGGCCCGTCACTTCGTGGCGAGCTTCGACCGCCCGAACATCCGCTACCGGATCGAGCCGAAGACCGACCCGAAGAAGCAGCTGCTGACGCTGCTGCGCACCGAGCACGCCGGAGACGCGGGCATCGTCTACTGCCTGTCGCGCAACTCGGTGGAGAAGACCGCCGAGTTCCTGACCGCGAACGGCATCGAGGCGCTGCCGTACCATGCGGGCCTGGACGCGGCCACCCGCGCCGCCAACCAGGCGCGTTTCCTGCGCGAGGACGGCCTCGTCATGGTCGCCACGATCGCGTTCGGCATGGGCATCGACAAGCCGGACGTGCGGTTCGTGGCGCATCTCGACCTGCCCAAGTCGGTCGAGGGCTACTACCAGGAGACGGGCCGCGCCGGACGCGACGGCCTGCCCTCCACGGCCTGGCTCGCCTACGGCCTGCAGGACGTCGTCAACCTCCGCAAGCTGATCGACGGCTCCGAGGGCGACGAGGCGCACCGCCGCCGCCTGTCCCTGCACCTGGACGCGATGCTGGCGCTGTGCGAGACGGTCGACTGCCGCCGCGTCCGCCTGCTGGACTACTTCGGCGAGTCCGCCGAGCCGTGCGGCAACTGCGACACCTGCCTGTCGCCGCCGCAGTCGTGGGACGGCACGATCGCCGCGCAGAAGATCCTGTCCGCGGTGGTGCGGCTCGACCGCGAGCGGCGCCAGCGGTTCGGCGCGGGCCACATCATCGACATCCTGTTGGGCCGCAAGACCGCCAAGGTCATCCAGTTCGACCACGACGCGCTGACGGTGTTCGGCGTCGGCACGGAGCTGCGCGAGGCCGAGTGGCGGAGCGTGATCCGCCAGCTGCTGGCGCAGGGGCTGCTGGCCGTCGAGAGCAACCACGGGACGCTGGCCCTCACCGACCGCAGCGCCGATGTGCTGCGCGGCAAGCGCAAGGTGATGCTGCGCCGCGAACCCGAACGTCCCGCCGCCAAGGCCGCCGCCGCCAAACCGGGCAAGAAGTCCACCCCCGCCGCCGACCTGCCCGCGGAGGCGGTGCCGCTGTTCGAGCGCCTGCGCGCCTGGCGCGCCGCAACCGCCAAGGAGCAGGGCGTCCCCGCCTACGTCATCTTCCACGACGCCACGCTCCGCGAGATCGCCACCGTCCGCCCGGCGTCCCTCGCCGAACTCAGCCGTGTCAACGGCGTCGGCGAGGCCAAACTCGCCAAATACGGCCGGCAGGTGCTCGACACCCTCACCGGCGAAACCCCGGACGAGCCCGACCAGTGATCTTTTAGGCGACGGTGCGGACGCCGGTCCGGCCGGTCGCCGCGCGCAGGGCCGCGGCCGGCCGGTCGCGGGCCGCGGTCTGGGCGGCGATGCGCGCTGCACCCCTGCCGCCGGCGTCAAGGTCAACGCGGCCGCCGCCCTCTTCCCGAGGCTCACATCGGGGCCGTCGCGCGGACGAAGACGCCGGCGCGCACGCGTCTCAGCGTTCGCGGGTGATACCGCGCAGCAGCAGGTCAACAACGTGGCCGCTCGCCGTCTCGTCCAACGGGGCGTGGTCGAGCATCAGCCGGTCCCACAGCACACGACATCGATCACGGTCTCCGTGTCGACATCGGGTGCGACCTCGCCGCGGGCGGCGGCCCGTTCCAGGATTTTGCGCATCGCGGCGCGGCGGCTGGCCAGGAAGCGGTCGCGGAAGGTGTGGGCGAACGCGGGGTCGAGCAGCGCCTGCGCCATCATGCCGATCAGCACGGGACTCCGGGCATTCTGCGGGGCCGCGGCCTGCAGGAGGACGTCGGTGGCGTCAAGTGAGCAGGCGGGCCAGTTCCACGCGCGAGCGGATGCCCAGCCGGGAGAAGACGTTCCGCAGATGGTGATCTACGGTGCGGGGGCTGATGGTGAGCCGGGCGGCGATCTCGCGGTTGGTGGCGCCTGCGGCGACGAGCCGGGCGATCTGGAGCTGCTGGGCGGTCAGCCGGTCCAGGCCGGCCGTGCCGCCGCCGTTCACCGCCTCCCCCGCTGCGCGCAGTTCGGCACGGGCGCGCTCGGCCCATGCCGCCGCGTCGTAGCCGGCGAAGATCTGCACGGCGGTGCGCAGGTGGCCGCGGGCCTCGCGGGGGCGGCGGTCGCGGCGCAGCCGGTGCCCGTACAGCAGTTCCGTGCGGGCCAGCTCGAACGTCGCGTCGCAGTGGCCGTGCAGCCGCAGCGCCTCCTCGAAGTGCGCGGCGGCCGTGTCCTCGTCGTCGGCGAGCAGGGCGTGGCAGCGGTGGGCGAGCGCGCGCCGTCCGGGGCTGCGGGTGCCGCGCGCCCAGCGGTCGTACAGCTCGAACGCGCGGCGGGCCTCGTCCCGGCGGCCGCAGCGGGCGGCGGCCTCCACCAGGTGCGCGGTGGCCAGGACGCGGACGGCGGGATGGGCCGAGTCGGTGCCGGTCAGCAGCCGCAGCCGGGGCAGCGCGTCGGCTGGCCGGTCGTCGGCCAGGTCCAGGCACGCCAGGGCCCAGGACCCGTACGCGGCGGGACGGGCGAGCCCGTGGCGTCCCACGGTGTCACTGAGCCCGTCCAGGTGGCCGAGCGTGGCGGCGCGGTCGCCGCGGAACGCGGTGACCAGCGCGATCGTGGCCAGGTGGTCGGCGGCGATGTTGCGCTGCCCGGCGGCGCGGGCCAGGTGCAGCCCCTCCCGGGCGATGGCGGTCGCCGCCGGGTAGCGGCCGAGGAACAGTTCGGTGTGGGCGAGGATCGCGAGCGCCTGCGGCTCCAACACGGGGGCGGCGCCGCAGCGCGCGCTTGCCACCGCCCGTGCGGCCAGTTCCCGGGCGCGCCGTCCGTCGCCGCACACCATGGCGGCGAACGCCGCGTACATGACGGCCGTGCAGTCGTCGGTCTGGTCGGCGAGTTCCAGTGCCCTGGCCAGGTTCCGGGACGCGACGTCGAACCGTCCCCGGAAGGTCGCCGCCAAGCCGACGAGGTGCGCGACCACCAGCTCGGCGACCGGGCCCCGCGCGTGCAGTTGCGCCGCGTGGTCGGCGATGGCGGCGAAGGAGTGCAGGTCGCCGCCCGCTTCGGCGGCGTGCGCGGCCTTCATCAGGGTGGTGGCGGCCAGCGCGGGGTCGGAGTCGGCCAGGCGGTCGGCGGCCTCGCGCAGGATTCCGGCGGCGATGGCGGGCGTCCCGTCGTACAGCTCGATTTCGCCCTGGAGCAGCCGGGCGCGGCCGAGCCGCTCGGGGGTGTCGGCGAACGGCAGCACGGGACGCAGCATCGCACGGGCCCGGCGGGGCAGCCCGGCCGTCCACGCGTCGGCCGCGGCGGACACGTACCGGTCGGCCTTCAGGTCCAGGCCCGTGGTGAGTTCGGCGGCGCGCTGCCAGGCGCGCGAGGCGTCCAGGTACTGGCCGGTCGCGCGGGCGGAGGCGGCGGCGTCGGCGAGCTCGTCGGCGAGGGAGTCGTCCGGACGGTCCACGGCGGCGGCGCGGTGGCGGCAGCGCCGGGCCCGCTGCCCCTCCTGGTCGAGGACGTCCGCGAGCCGCGCGTGCACCCACCGCCGTTCGGCGGGCGAGGCGTCGGCGTACACCGAGGACCGGACGAGCGGCGGCACCTCCACGGCCTGCCCGTCCACGCGCAGCAGCCCGGAGCCGAGCGCCGCGTCCAGGTCGGCGAGGCCGGCGGCGCGGGAGAGGGTGTCCAGGTCGAGCCGGTCGTCGGCGACCGCCAGCAGCACCAGCCGCCGGGCCCCGGGCGGAAGGCCGAGGTAGCGCCGCCGGTAGCGGGCGCGCAGGCGGCTGCCGGCGGGCAGCGCCCGGGGCGGCGCCGCCGTGCCCGCGAGCTGCCCGGGGGTCAGCGCCTCGGCCAGTTCGACCAGTGCCAGCGGACGGCCGGCGGCCAGCTCGACCAGTTCCTCGGCCAGTTCCTCCCGGATCAGGCCCCGGGTGAGCCGGTCCAGCAGGCGCATCGAGGCGGCGTCGTCCAGTGGGGGGACGGTGAGCCGCGGCACGTCGGCCGGGCCGTCCCGCCCGCACACGGTGAACACCATGGCCACGCGGTCGTCGCGGACGCGCCGCGCCGCGTACGTCAGCGCCTCCAGCGACACGCGGTCCAGCAGGTGCGCGTCGTCCACCCAGCACAGCAGCGGACGGCCCGCCGCCACCTCGGCCAGCAGCCCGCACACGGCGGTGTACAGGGTGAACGGCGCGGCCGTGACGCCGCCGCCGTGCCCGAGCAGCGGGGCGAGCACGTCGGCATGCCGGGAGGCGTGTGCCGGGGACGACCGCCGCGCCGCGTCCACCAGCGGGCGCAGCAGCCGGTGCAGGCCCGCGTACGGCACGGCGGTCTCCTGCGGGATGCCCCGGGTGCCGACGGCGCGGAACCGGGGCGGCGCCTGGCGGACGACCGCTTCCAGCAGGGCGGTGCGGCCGATGCCGGGCGGCCCGGCGATCGCCAGTGCGCCGCCGTGTCCGGTGCGGGCCCGGGCGAGCAGCCCGCGCAGGGCCGCCAGCTCGTGGTCCCGCCCGTAGAGGGGGGCGGTGGTGGTCGTGGGGGCGAGGTCGGTTCCGAGGGTCATGTCGCACCTCCCAGCCGGATGCCGCTCGTGCGATGCGGCTCACGGCTCAGTGGCTTGCCGGCCGGGGCCGCCCGCGGTCAGCTGTGGCTCGGCGCGGCGTACCCTTTGGCGAGGTCGGACTCGGCGGCGTCGCGCACCATGCGGGTGCCGCCCACCGCCTTGGCGTCGGGCTTGACGACGTAGCTGGCGCGGGACGCGGGGCGGTCCCACTTGGAGAAGTCCTGCGGCGCGCCGCCGAACCCGAGGTCGAACGAGGTGTTGGAGCGGTGGGCCTTGACGATGCCGTCACGTGTGAGGTCCTTGCCGGCGCACGCCTTCTTGAGCGCCTCACCGACGATTGCAGCCGTTGTGTAACCCGAGTAGACGGAGCTGTCCAGGGGCTGCCCCTTGTAGGCCGCCTGGTATTCACCCGCCAGCTTGCGCACGGCCGGGATGTCGGCGCTGAACGGCGGCGCGGCGGTCAGCACGTAGTAGTCCTTCTGCAGCGCCGCGCCGACCGGGGTGGCCAGCAGCTGCTGCGCGAACGCCGAGTTGCTCGCCGCGAACGGCACGTCCAGCCCGGCGGCCGCCGCCACGCCCACCAGCGACGCGGCCTGCTTGGGGCTGACGCTGACCAGCACGGCCTTCACCCCGGCCTTGCGGAACGCGCCGACCTGCGCGGTCATGTCCGCGTCGGTCGCCTTGACCTGCTGTTCGACCAGCGTCATGCCGAGCTTGCCGGCCGCGTACTTGGACCCGGCGAGGGCGCTCTGCCCGTAGTCGCCTTCCAGGTAGATGTGGCCGACCTTGTCTCCGCGCTTGAGGCCCTTCTCCTGCGCCAGGAACGCCAGCCCGTTGATCATGTCGATGTCGTAGGTGGTGCCGGTGACCTGGATGTAGCGGCTGCCGAGCAGGTCGTGCGCCCACGCCTGCGGGATGGTCAGCAGGTGGTCGGCCTCCACCCGGGCGCGCAGCGCGTTGGTGATGGGCGACCCGATGACCTGGGGCAGTGCCGCCGACCGGGGGGCGACCTCGCTGTAGGCGGCGACGGCCTTCTGCACGTCGTAGCCGTGGTCGCGGACGACCAGCTCGACCTTGCGTCCGCACACCCCGCCGGCCGCGTTGAGCTGGTCGAAGTAGAGCTTCTGTGCCTGGGTGACGCCCTTGCCGAGCGCGGCGTACGGGCCGGTGAGGTCGGTCAACGCGGCCACGGTGATCTTGTCGTCGGTGACGCCGGGGCCGGTCTTGACGCCATCGGAGGACGAGCCGCCGGTGGCCTTGCCACTGCACCCGGCGGCCGTCAGGGCGAGCGCCAGCGCCGTCGCGGCGACGGTGAGGGTTCTCATGCGGGTGTCTCCTCGGGTCTGGAGGGGAGGGGGGACGCGGGGCGGCGGCGTGCGCGCAGGCGGATCCGGATCCGCGCGGCCAGGCCGAGCACGCCGCCGGGCAGGTACAGCAGGACGGCGACGAACGCGACGCCGTACAGCAGCCGGGCCGCCTCGGCGGGCGACATGCCGCCGGACGAGCCGGGCGGGGCGACCAGGGGGACGGCGTCGCCGTAGCGGGTGAGCAGCATGGGCAGCACGGACACGAACACCGCGCCGGTGACCGCGCCCGCCACCGTCCCGAGCCCGCCGATGACGATCATGGCGAGGTAGTCCAGGGCCAGCGTCAGGCCGAAGTACTCGGGCACCGTCCGCTGGAACGCCAGCGCGACCAGCACCCCGGCCAGCCCCGCGTACATGGACGACAGCACGAACGCCGCCGCCCGGTACCGCGCGACCGGCACGCCCATCGCGCCCGCCGCGATCTCGTTGTCGCGGATGGTGTTCAGCGCGCGTCCGGGGCGGGAGCGCAGCACGCCTCGCGCGAACAGTCCGGCGAGGACGAGCAGCAGCAGGGCCAGGTACCAGAGCCGTTCCAGCCCGCCGAACGGCACGCCCAGCACGTACAGCGGTTGGGGGGTGTCGGCGAACCGGAATCCCAGCAGCTCCATCGGCGGGACGGCGCGTCCGTTGACACCGCCGGTCACCGAGTCGGCCCGCAGCATCACATGCTGGCCGAGGAAGACCAGCGCGAGTGTGGCGATGCCCAGCGCGGGGCCTTTGAGGCGTCCGGCGATGGGGCTGCACGCGCCGCCCGCGATACCGGCGACGGCGACCGCCGCGACCGCCGCCGTCCACGTGGGCCAGCCCAGCCCGGACAGGGTGCGCCCGGCGGCCTCCTCCGGCTCGGCGGCCAGCCACACGTAGGTGTAGGCGCCCACGGCGAGGAAGAACGCGTGCCCCATGGACAGCTGACCGGCCGCGCCGGTGAGCACGTTGAGCCCGATGGCGCCGATCGCTGCGGCCATCGCGAACAGCCCGGCCTGCAGCCAGAACGGCCCGGCGTAGAACGGCACCGCCAGCAGCACGGCCAGGCCGACGGCGGCCGCGGCGGCCGTCACACGTCGCTCAGACACGGGCGGGCTCCCTGGTTCCGAACAGCCCGGCGGGGCGGGCCAGCAGCACGACGGTCATCAGCAGGTAGGGCGCGATCTCGGCGAAGCCGCCGCCGAACAGCGCCACGTCGTTCTGGTAGCCGACGACGGCCGCCTCGGTGATCCCGATCAGCACGCCGCCGACGAGGGCGCCGGTGGTGGAGTCGATCCCGCCGAGCACGGCGGCGGGAAGCGCCTTGAGCGCGGCGAGCGACGTCGTCCGGTCCAAACCGGGGGTGGGGAACACGCACATGAACAGCGCGGCGAGCGCGGCCAGCGCCCCGGCGACGGCCCAGGCGCCCGCCGAGACCCGGCCGAGCCGCACGCCCATCAGCGCGGCCGTCCGGCGGTTCTCGGCGGCGGCGCGCATCGCCACGCCCCAGGAGGTGAACCGGAACGCCAGCAGGAACGCGGCGATCACGGCGACCGCGACGGCGAACGCGGCGATGCGGGTCTGCGCGATCGTGACATCGCCGATCCGTACGACGCGGTCGCCCCACGGGTCGCCGAGCGGTAGCACCTCGGTGCCGATGCGGCGGGTCAGCTCGACGGTGAGGACGATGTCCACGCCGATCGTGACGATGCTCAGCGTGGCGTGCCCGCCGGTCCGGACGCGGCGCAGCACCACCAGCTCCACCAGCGTGGCCAGCACCGCCGTCGCCGCGACGCCCGCCAGGACGGCACCGGCGAAGCCGATGTCGTCGTGCAACACCGCGACCAGGTAGCCGCCCGCGAGCAGCAGCGACGTATGGGCGAAGTTGATCACTTCGGTGGCCTTGAAGATCACCACGAAGCCGAGCGCGATGAGCGCGTACACCGCACCGGATGCGAGCCCGTTGACCAGAATCTCCACGATCGTGCTCACCGCTGCTCCCCCTCCCCAGCCGCCGCCGAGGCCCCGGCAGCCCCATCAACCTCGCCACTTACGCCAGCGCCGGCAGCGCCGCCAGCGCCGGCGGTGCCAGCAGTGCCACTGGTTCCGGCAGTGCCAGCGATCCGGGAGACCGTCCCGACCGCGTCGGCTGCGCCAGCAGCACCAGCGGATCCGGCCGTGCCGGCAGTGCCATCGGCCCCGGCAGCCGTGCCAGCAGTTCCGGCAGCGCCAGCGGTACCAGCGGTCTCGCCAGTGCCGGCAGCGCCAGCGGTCCGGGAGGCCGTCCCGACCGCGTCGGCTGCGCCGGCAATACCAGCGGATCCGGCCGTGCCGGCAGTGCCATCGGCCCCGGCAGCCGTGCCAGCAGTTCCGGCAGCGCCAGCGGTACCAGCGGTCTCGCGGGTGCCAGCAGCGCCGGCGATCCGGGAGGCCGTCCCGACCGCGTCGGCTGTGCCACCAGCACCAGCGGATCCGACAGCACCAGCAGTGCCGCCGGTCCCGGCGGCCGTGCCAGCGGCTCCGGCAGCGCCGGGGGTCTCCACGGTGTCGGCAGTCCAGGTGGTGGTGCCGGGGGTGCCCAGGTAGGCGCGGATGACTTGCGGGTTGCTGCGGATGCTTGCGGGGGTGCCGGTGGCGATGCGGCGGCCGAAGTCCAGGACGGTGACCTCGTCGGCCAGCCGGGCGACCAGGTCCATGTCGTGCTCCACCAGCAGGATCGAGATGCCGAGCGAGGCGCGGACCTGGCGCAGCACGGCGGCCATCGCGCGCCGCTCGGGCGCGTTCATCCCGGCGACCGGCTCGTCCAGCAGCAGCACGCGCGGCTCCAGGCACAGCGCCCGGGCCAGCTCGACGCGCTTTTGCACCCCGTACGGCAGCAGCCCGACGGGTCGGCCGAGGTGCTCGGCGACGCCGACGAACTCGGCGATCTCCGCGACGCGGGCGCGGTGGCGGCGTTCCTCGCGGCGCGCGGCGGGCAGCCGCAGCCCGCAGGCGACGAACCCGGCGCGGGTGAGGCGGTGGCGGCCGAGCATCAGGTTGTCGGCCGTGCTGAGCCGGGGCGACAGCGCGAGGTTCTGGAACGTGCGGGCCACGCCGAGCGCGGCGATGCGGTGCGGCGGCAGTCCGGTCAGCTCGGTGCCGCCGAACCGGACGCTGCCCGCGGCGGCACGGTAGACGCCCGACAGCACGTTGAAGCAGGTGGACTTGCCCGCTCCGTTGGGGCCGATGAGCGCGTGCACACTGCCGGGCGTGACGGTGAAGCCGACGTCGTCCAGCGCGGTGAGGCCGGCGAACCGCACGGTCAGGCCGGTGACCACCAGTTCGGGGGCGATGGGCGCGGCGGTCATCCGGCCCACCTCGTCAGGGTGCGCTCCGGGACGTCGGCCGGCTCGTCGTCATCCGCGCCGGCCGAGCCCAGGTAGCGGCGGCGGATCTCCTCGGACGCGGCCAGCTCGGTGGACGGCCCGGACAGCGCGACCCGGCCGACCTCCAGCACGTAGGCGTGCGCGGCCAGTTCCAGCGCCAGCGCCGCGTTCTGCTCGATCAGCAGCACGGCGGTGCCCTGCCGGTTGATCGCGGCGATCGTCTCGGCGATCCGCTCGACCATGATGGGCGCCAGCCCGAGGGACGGCTCGTCGAGCAGCAGCAGCCGCGGTTCGGCCATCAGCGCCCGCCCGATCGCGAGCATCTGCTGCTCGCCTCCCGACAGCAGGCCCGCCTTCTGCCGGTCGCGCTCGGCCAGCACCGGGAACAGCTCCAGCACGCGCGCGCGGGTGGCGGCCGTCCGGCGCCGGTCGCGCCGGACGCCCAGCGCCCCGGCGCGCAGGTTCTCGCCGACGGTCATGCGGGCGAACACCTCGCGCCCCTCGGGCACCTGGACGACGCCGGCGGCGACGATCTGGTCGGGCCGCAGGCCGCGCAGCGACCGTCCGCCGGCGGTGATGTCGCCAGCGCGCACCGTCCCGCCGTGGAACCCCAGCACGCCGGACACCGCCCGCAGCAGCGTGCTCTTGCCCGCGCCGTTGCCGCCGAGCACCGCCACGAACCCGCCCTCGGGCACCTCCAGGGACACCTCCCGCAGGGCCCGGACGGGGCCGTAGTCGACGGTCAGGCCGCTCACGCTCAAAGCGGCGGCCCCGGGGCCATGCCGTACGCGCACCTGTGCCTCCTCGCGGTCGTTTCGCGGGGGGTGGGGGAGCTCACACCAACACGGGTCGGCGGGGCAGGTCTAGAGCGCCGTTCTAATACGGGGAGCGGACGCAACCGGTGCCGCCCGCGGTTGTGACCGCTCACAATCCGGCGGGTCTGGGTCTGGTCACGGCCCCGCCCGGATGCGACCATGAGCGCCCTGCGGCGGCACCTGCGGTGGCGTTCGAGGAGGCGAGCATGGCGATGCTCACGACGGTGCCCGACGGCGCCGACCGGGCGATCGTCCGCCGGGCGGTGGCGCGGCTGCGCAAGCGGCTGCCCGACCTCGCGGGACGGCTGGTCGGCGAGATCCTCAGCGGCGAGGGCGGCGACCGTCCGAGCGGGTCGCGCGAGGACCTGTGGGAGGTCTGCCACACCGGCCTCGGCCACGGCTTCGCGGCGATCCTCGACTCCGGCCGGGGCCGCGCCGACCTGACGTGGGCCGAGGAGCTCGGCCGGCGCCGCGCCGAGCAGGGCCTGCCGCTGGACCGGCTGCTGCGCTCCTACCGCCTGGCGGGCACCGTGTTCTGGGACGCGCTGGTGGAGACCGTCACTGAGGACGACCCCGCGCATGTGCCCGCGCTCGTCCGGCAGGCCACCCGCACCTGGCAGGCCATCGACCAGCAGTCCAGCGCCGCCGCGGCCGCCTACCACCGCACCGAGTACGAGCTGCTGCGGCGCAGCGTGGAGCGGGTCAACGCCGTCGTGGACGCGCTGCTGGAGGGCCGCGGCGACGGCGGCCTGATCGCCACGGCGGTGTCCGTGCTCGGCCTGCCGCCCAGCGGCCGCTACGCCGTGGTGATGCTGCGCCAGGACGAACCGGTCCGGCTCGGCGACTCGGCCGCGGGCGGCATGCGGTTCATCTGGCGGGTGCGCGCCGACGCACAGGTCGCGGTGGTCGACCTCGGCGAGGCCGGCCTGGACGACCTGGAGGCGGCGCTGCGCCCGCACCTGCACGCGCATGCGGGCGTCAGCGCCGTCGTGGACGGTCTGGCCGACCTCGGTACGGCGCGCTGGCTCGCCGAACTGGCGCTGCGCACCTGCCGTCCGGGCGAGCCGGACATCGCCCGCATCGACCGGCGCCTGCCCGAGGCGCTGCTGGTGTCGCAGCCGGAGCTGGCGGGCAGGCTGCACGAGCGGGTGCTGGGCCCGCTGGCCGACCTGGATCCGGGGACCCGCGACGTGCTGATCGAGACCCTGGCCGTCTGGCTGGAGTGCGACGGGTCGGCCGCCCGCGCCGCGACCCGCCTGTACTGCCACCACAACACCGTGCTGAACCGGCTGCGCCGCGTCGAGAACCTCACCGGCCGGCGGCTGGCCCGTCCCCGCGACCTGGTCGAGGTCGTCCTGGCCCTCGGTTCCCGCGACCTGTCCGGCGACTGAACGCCGCGCCGCCCGGCGGCCCACCGTCGCAAGCCGACCGCCGAGCTCAGGCGGTCAGCCCGGAAGCCGGGGGTCAGCAGTCGGGGGCGCACATGCGGCGGGCCATGGCCGTCCCGAAGATCTTCCGGATGTCCTCCGGGCTCCGGGCGATGTGCACCCCGCCGCGGGTGACGTCCGTGATCCGCCGCAGCTCGGCCGGATCGACGTCGGCACCGAATCCGATCACGATGATCTGAACGGGGCGGTCTGGGTCGTACTCGCGGCGCAGCGCCGCCACGGTCGCGTCGAGTGTGGGGCCGTCGGCGTCGTCGTTGCGGCCGTCGGTCATCACCAGCACCGAGTTGATCATCTCGGGCTTGTAGGTGCGCCGCATGTACCGGAACGCGGCCAGCACCGACTCGTACAGCCCGGTGCGCCCGCCCGGCTCGGGACGCAGCGCCGACAGCGCGCTCAGGATGCGCTGCCGCCGCGTCACCGACCCGACGCGCTCGCCGAGCGGCCCGACCGGGACGTTCTCCCGCCAGTCCCGCGCACCGTCCAGCCCGGTGGCGAACACCCACTGCCCCAGCTCGGTGTCGTCGGGCTGGAACGCCAGCCCCTCCTGCGCGGCCCGCGTGAGGATCTGCATGCGGGTGGCGTGCGTACCGGGCACCGTCTGCGCCATCGACCCGGACACGTCCAGCAGCGACAGCATGCGCGTGCCGAGCGACAACCGCGCCCACGACTGCACCGCGTCCCGCACCTCGCCGGGGTCGAGCGCCGCGGGTTCCTGCCCGGTGGCGCGGAACCCGAGCGAGCGGACGGCGCGCCGCGCCCGCCCGTCCCGCAGCGCACGTTCCAGCATGCGCGCCGCCGCATCCCGCGCCCCGGGCCGCGGCGCTGTCAAAACGACGGGGTAATCCAGGCTGAACGACCCTTCACTCGGATGCACGGCCACCGCCCGCCCGCCTGCACGTGACACCGCCTGCTCGGTGGTCAGCACCACGTCGGCCGACACCGTCGTGTGCGCGTCCGGGGTGAGGTTCTGCCGCATGGCCCGCACGACGTTGACGAACACCGCGTCCGGCCGCCGCGTGCCGCGCACCAGCCACCGGGGTGAGCAGCAGCGCGGCGATCCCGGCGCCGTCGCGCGCGGGATCCGGCACGGCGATCCGCCTGGTGGGCTTGTCGTCCCGCGTGCCCAGCAGGTCGTGCCAGGACGGCGGCGCCCCGCCCGCCGGCCGCCCGGGCAGGACCGCCACCAGCGGAGTCGTCGCCACCGACGTGCGCGTCACCACCGCGCCCGACGACGCCCCCGCCAGGTGCGCCCACGCCGAGGTGTCGGGAATCCACACGTCCGGCCGCCGAAGCCCGCCGTCCAGCGGAGCGTTGCCCGCCAGCGCGGCGGACATCGCGTACGACTCCACGGCCCGCACCCGCGCCCGCACGCACCGACCGCCCACGGCGTGCCGCTCGGCGCCGAACCGCGCGGCGACCGAACGCACGGCGGGCGCGATCTCCGGTGCGGCGGCGACGTCCAGGGTCAGCGCGTCCGGGCCGCCGCACCCGCGCACCCGAACGACGCCGTAGGCGACGGCCGCCGCCAGCACCGCCGCCCCGGCGGACACGGCGACGACGGCTCGGCGCCGGCGTCCGCCCATGCCGCGCACCCGATGACGGCCGCTCATCGATGGTTCGACCTCGCTTCGACGTTTCCGCACGTCAGGGCCCGGCGGCGGCCGCTGCGGGGGGAGGCGGCCGCCGCCGGGCGGATGTGTCACCCGCTCAGACGGGGCAGGTGTCGCGGTAGTCCGAGATGGTCAGGTCGTTGGGGGCCGGGCACAGGAACTGGCTGTAGCGGGTGTCGTCGTCGATGAACCGCTTCATCCAGCTGATCATGTACTTGGCCATGGTGGTGTTGGACGTCTGCGGGAAGAAGTGGCTGGCGCCGCGCAGCTCCATGTACGCCTTCTCCGGCGCGTTGCTCAGCGTCAGGTAGAAGGGGATGGAGTGGGCGGCCACGGGCGCGATGGTGTCGGCCTGGCCGCCGATGATCAGGGTGGGGGTGCGGACCTCGGGCCAGGTCGTGTCGAGGTTCCACGGGGCGATCGGGATGGCGGCCTTGAGCGAGGGACGGTCCTTGGCGGCCTCCAGCGTGCCGCCGCCGCCCATGGAGTGGCCGGCCACGGCCAGGCGCGAGGCGTCCACCCGGTTGCGGACCGAGCTGCGCTGGGTCAGGTAGTCCAGCGCGGCCAGCAGCTGGGAGCCGCGGCTGTCCGGCTGGTCGAGCAGCGTGTTGGTCTCGATGCCGAACACCACGAACCCGTGCGAGGCCAGGCGCGGGCCCAGCCACTCCAGGCTCGACCAGGTGGCGGTGAAGCCCGGCGAGATGGCGATCGCGCCGAACGTGCCCTCGCTGGTGGTGGTCGGGTAGTAGATGACGCCGCCGCCGAAGCCTGTGACGCTCAGGCCGGAGACGACGGTCTGGGACGTCGCGTACGGGCCGCGCGGCGACTCGATGAGGGCCTCGGTCGGGTCGGGCCCGTGCTGGTACGGGCTCACCGCGGTGACGGCGGACGCGGCGGCGGGAGCGGCGTGCGCGGCGGGGACGGCGAGCGCGCCGGTGCCGGCGGCCAGCGTGACCGCCAGGGCCGCCTTGGCGACGGCCCGCAGGGCGCGGAGGCGGGGGGCACGGTGGCGGGGGGCCGGAGCGGTCAGGAGCCCGGATCTGATGGGCGGGGCGCTGTCAGATGGGGTGTTCCGGGACTGCACGTCGATGCACTCCTGTTCGGGGAGGAACCACGGCACGTGGGAGCCGCGACGTGGTTCACACGGATATCGACGTGGAGAGCGTGCAACCTCCCGCGCGCGCAGGCATCGGCGAAATCGCCTGCCTCGTCGCGGCGTTGGGCCCTACCAGGGCCGTTACCGCCGGAGCCGCTGCGGCGTCAGCACCGACCGACCGTCCCCCACCCCACTCGCGCCTCCCTGCACGAGGCCGAGATGCGGGCCGTCAAGGGCCTGGGGACAGTTACCTCCACCCATGGGCCGCGGCCTCGGCGTCCCACGCGCCGGCCCCGCCTTTCAGGGGCCACGCCCGCGTCCGCTCCTCGTCGTAGGGAACGGCCGCGGCCGTCCGAGCGAGCCCTTGGACGAGCGCGTCGATCTGCCGCTGCGCACCGGGTTCCGGCCGCCGCCGCAGCTTCTCGATGATGCCGGTCACGTGGCCCTCCACGGCGTCCAGGACCGCCCGTTGGGCCGCGGCGTCGATCCCCCGTGTCAGGACGAGCATCGGTGGGGTGACCTGCTCGGCGAGTGCCGCGGCCAGACGGTCGTGACCGTCCAGCACCACATGCCC
Source organism: Actinomadura sp. NBRC 104425 (assembly GCF_030269545.1). Classification (GTDB taxonomy): domain Bacteria; phylum Actinomycetota; class Actinomycetes; order Streptosporangiales; family Streptosporangiaceae; genus Spirillospora; species Spirillospora keratinilytica. The sequence continues at coordinate 95,922 of NZ_BSTN01000014.1, forward strand.
GTCCAACCCGCTGACGGCCCACAGCAGCACGGGAGGCAGCACGCGTTCCCGTACCAGCTTGCGGTACGCCTTCACCCGCCCCGCGTCCGGAGGGGAGAGCGGACGCAACGGCAGAACGCCTCCCCACCCGTTGCCGAGCCAGTCGACGTAGGCGGACGGTTCGGGCTCGGCGCCGACAAGGCCCCACCCCCACCACCAGGACAGCGGCTCCCAGACGCTCGTGTTGAACATCCGCAGCACCCACCGGCCCTCGTGCAAGGGGGAGGTGTCGGCCTCGTCCAACCACGCGGCGAACCGGTACGCCCAGTCGCGGTATTCGCGTACGCGTGCCTCGGCGGCGCGCAACGGCGGCAGGGGCGAGGCGTAGCGTCCCGTGCGGAGGACGCGTACGCCGTACCGGTCCTCGTCCACCAGGCCGAGCAGCACCGCGTCGCGTCCCTGCCGCAGGAGCATGCGACGTGGATGCGCCACCTCCATGCGCAGTCCCGGCACCCGCCCCTGTGCCACGGTCAGGCCGAGCGCGCGCCCGTTGCCCAGGGCCTCGATCTCCACGTAACGCATTGCGACCATCGTCCCACCAACCACCTGATATTCAGGAAACGTTCAGGGAAACGTCAGCATCATTGGAGCGTCCGCATCTAGCGTTGCTCCGATGCTCGTGCCCGCGCTCGCGTCCGCCACGGCGCCCCGCCACCGCTCCCGCCCGCAACCGACCGAACGCGTACCGCCCGGTGCGCGGCGCCTGGCGTGGCTGGACGGCCTACGCGGTCTGGCGGCCATGGTGGTGGTCTTCGAGCACTCGCTGGACGTGCTGCTCCCCGAGGTGCGCCGCACCGCGAGCCCGTGGTTCAACTTCGGCCGGTACGGCGTGTTCGTGTTCTTCCTGGTGAGCGGCTACATCGTGCCCGCGTCCCTGGAACGGCGCGGCGACCTGCGCGCGTTCTGGATCGGCCGCTTCCTGCGCCTGTACCCGCTGTTCGCGGTGGCCGGCCTGCTCGGCGTCGCGCTCGCGGCGACCGGGGTGGCCTGGCCGCTGCCCGCCCCGCTCACCGACCGCCCGTGGATCTCCGCGCTCGCGCACGCCACCATGCTGCAGGACCTGCTGGGCGTGCCGAACGTCGTCAACGTCTTCTGGACCCTCTCCTACGAGATGGCGTTCTACCTGCTGGTGACGGCGATGTTCGCGGCCGGGGTGCACCGGGCGAGCGCGGGCGCGGCGGCGGTGTTCGCGGCCGCCGCCGCGGTGGCGGGCGCCGCGCTGCCGATGTGGCTCATCGCGGGCAACTGGCCGACGGGCTCGATCGCGGCCACCGCGCTCGTCTTCGTCTGCGGCCTGCTGGCGGTGATGTACGGCACCGCGCGGCTGCGCCTGTGCGGCGCGCTCGCCGTGGCCGTCCTCGTGCTCGTCCTGCTCACCGTCAACAGCCGGATCGGCGGCATGGAGAGCCTGGCGATCCTGGCGACGATGTTCGCGGGCACCGCCCTGTACCGGGTCGAACACGGCCAGATCGCCCGCCGCCCAGGGCTGGCGCTGGTCGCGCTGGTGCCCGCGCTGACCGTCGCCGCCGGGGCCTGGCCCGCCCTCACCTCGGGCGACGCGTCCTGGGGCTGGCCGGTGGCGGTAACGGCGGCGTGGCTGACGTTCTTGCTAGGCTGGGCCCTGCGGCACCAGCGGATGCCGAAGGTCTTGGCCTGGCTTGGCATCGTCAGCTACTCGCTGTACCTTCTGCACCCGCTGGTGCTCCAGGTCGTGTGGCGCCTGACGGGGGAACCCGACGACATGGCCCTTGCACACCGCCTTGCCTGGGGCGCGGCAGCCGTATCCTGCCTGCTCGCCGCCGCAGCGTTCACCTACCGCCACGTCGAACGCCCCATGCAGAACCTGGCCCGCCGCCTCTCCCGCCCCCGAGCCACCTGAACGCCACCCCGTTCCCCTCACGCTTTGAGCGCAGCCGCTGCCGCCCGCGCCTCAGACAGGCGCGCTCACCATGCTTCCGCCGCGACCAGCAGGCGCCGCAGCAGCCCACCCCATCCCCGCCGCCGCCTTCTCGACGCCCTCCGCCCGCCCGACGCAGGCGGCTTCTGCCCGCCTGGCCCTCCGCCTCGCGACGTGGGCGAGGTCCACCGCGACGGCCTCTTCCCGACCGCCCTGGGGACCCCGGCCACCCGCGCGGCGTCCCGCCTCGGCGGCCGGTAGACGCCCGAAGCCGACATCACCCCGTCACGCCCTCGCATCGCCTGCCCATTTCCCCCGACCGGCCCCGATGGTGCGTAGTCATTCGTGGCCGGCCTCGCCCCGGCGTGCCCCCACATCGCCTGCCCGCCCCGCACCGGAGTCCTTGGACCACCACCCGCCGGTGTCGTCGGCCCGTAGTGCCCGGGCGCCCCGTGCTCACCCTGCCCGGACGGCCCCGACAACCCGTAGCGGTTCGGGGCGGGCCCCACCGCGACACCTCCCCCAACCACTCGCCCGCCCCGCCCCGGCCTCGGACCCTCACCCACCCGTGTCGTCGGCCCGTAGTGCCCAGGCGCCCCGTGCTCACCCCGCCCAGACGGCCCCGACAACCCGTAGCGATTCGGGGCGGGCCCCACCGCGACACCTCCCCCAACCACTCGCCCGCCCCGCCCCGGCCTCGGACCCTCACCCACCCGTGTCGTCGGCGCGTGGTGTCCGGGCGCCCCGTGGTCACTCCGCGCGGGCGGTCCCGGCGGGTTGGGCGTGGGGGGACGCCGCTGGGGAGGGTAGGCCCGCATGCGGGCCGCGTGGAGGAGTTGCGCCAGTTCGCCGGGGGTGGCGGCCTCGACCAGCCGTGCCGCCCCCGTCCGGTCGTAGACGAGTGCCCACATGCTGCCGGTGAAGCGGCCGTGCCAGATCACCGCTTCGGGGAAGCGGGCGCGCAGATCGGCGAGCACCTCGTCCGGGACGATCGCCGTCACCGCTCCTCACCGCCCGCACGGCGGTTGAGGTGCCCGATGATGTGGAGGGCCGCGTCGATGACGCTGTAGGCGGGCGCGATCGGCTCCTGCCCGCCGTTGTAGAACCACAGCTCGTCGCGGTCCTCGGGACGCGGTCGGCACGTGACCGTGTCCGCCGCCTCCTCACCGCTGTTGACCTGCGGGTTCGCGATGCGCAGTCCGTTCGCTGTGAGCTTTGTCACCAGCCCTTTGGCGGCCATGAACGTGCCGAGCGCCGCCAGCCGGTCGTGCGCACCCATACGATCGGTACCCATGGGGGTTGGCCTCCTGGGAAGGTCGATCCCTTAGGCCCCGGGTGTGTGCTGCTGACACCGCCCGGGGCCGCCTTGTTCTTCGGGCAGGACGCGGGTTGCGAAAAACCCGCCCGCGCCGCAGATCGACTTCACCCGCGTCCCGCTACTCCCAGTGAAAGGCATGCACGTTCCGCAATTCCATGGTGACAATGGGGATACGGGACCTCCATCCCCTCTCTCCCCACGCGAAGGGAGTGGACACCATAATCGAAAAAGCACGCCCGGAATGGGCTGCTTGTCTCCAAAACGAGCGCGAGCGGCGAGGCTGGGGAACATTCGCCTTGGCCCGCCGACTCCGCCAGGCCGTGGGCATCAACGACCACCCACCCGACAAGATCAAAAACCTGGCCCGCCAGATCTACAGCTGGGAACGCGGCGACCACTTCCCCCGCGACTGGGCCGACGCATACGCCCGGGCGTTCGGAATGAAGGTCCGAGATCTTTTTCCCGGCCTCGTTGAGGAGCGGAATTCCGCCTCCGCGGGTACCGTGGAGGCCCCACCTTCAAACGGCCCGTACCCGAACAACTGGGACGAGGATGGCGAAGAGATGGAAAGACGCACGCTGCTACAGGCGCTCGTCGCGCTCGGCATTCCGGTCGCCGTGGGCCTCGAAGCGCTCCAAACCATCCGCTCCGGTGTCGACCGCGCCGTAGGCCGCAACGAGGACGGCCACCTGGAGGAGTGGGAGCAGACGGTCGCCGACTACGGCCACACCTACCGGTTCGCCCCGCCTCGTCAGCTCATGCTGGACCTGGCCGCCGACCTGGCGACCGTCCAGCTGATCACCTCGCGCAGCAAAAAGGAGAAGAACCCGGCCTACTCCTCGTGGTGCCGGGTGAGCGCCGGTCTCTCGTTGCTGATGGCCAAGACGCTGTCAAACCTCGACCAGCCGCGCCTGGCCCGCGAATGGTGGTTCACCGCGCTCGGCGCCGCCGAGACGTCCGGCGACCGGGACCTTCAACTGTGGATCAACTCGGAGCGTCTGATCCACGGTCTCTACGAGGGACGGCCGACCGCGCTCCTCCTTCGCGAGGCCGACAAGATCATCGCCGAGTCCTCGGAAACCCCGTGCCGCGGGCTGCTGGGCGTCCAGGCCACGCGCGCCCAGCTGCTTTCGCTCGACGGCGCCGACAGCCAGGCCCGCGCGGAAATCCGGGTATGCACCGAGATGTTCGAAAAGCTGCCCCCGGCGGTCACCACACCCGACTCACCCCGCTCCGTCATCGCAGGCTGGCCTGAGTCCCGCACTCGCTACACAGAGTCGTGGGTGTACGGCCACATCGGTGACTCCAGGAAGCTGGACGAGGCCATCGGCCGCCTCCGCGACGTCCACCCCTTGGACAGCCCGCGGTACAAGGCCCAAGTGGAGCTTCTGGAGGTCATCGGGCACGTCCGCGCGGGCGACGTCACCGAAGGCGTGCGACGGGCCAACGAGGTCTACGCCGGCCTGCCCCCCCAACAACCGCTGCACCATGGTGAATGGCCTGGCCAGGCGCATCCTGGAGGACGTGCCCGCGCAGCGGCAGGCCGACACGCAGGTCGCCGAGTTCCGGGACCTGCTGCGCGCCACCATCGACCGCAAGGCCATCACCTGACCACCGGTCACCGCGACCAGCAAGTCACGCCGAGAACAACAAGGGAGGGGGCCGCACGCCCCCTCCACAATTGCGCTGCGAACATGAGGGGTATGCGACTCACCCTTCTGGGCGCTACCGGAGGCACGGGGCGGGCGCTGCTGGGCCAGGCCTTGGAAGCGGGGCACGAAGTCACCGCGGTGGTGCGCAGCCCGGACGGGCTTCCGGCCGCCGTCCGCGACCGCGTCACCGTCGTGCGGGCCGGGCTCGCCGACCATGACGCGTTGGCGGCGGCGGTCGAGGGCGCCGACGCGGTGATGTCCGCGCTCGGTTCGCGGGCCGGGCGCGCGCCGACGACGGTCTGCACCGACGGGGCCCGCGCCATCATCCGGGCGACGGGCGGGAAGGGCCGCGTGCTGTTCGTGAGCGCCTCCGGGCTGGAGGCCGACGCGGGTGACGGCCCCGCCGCCCGCTACCTGGTCAAACCGCTGATCCAGCGGATCTTCCGGGCCCCCTACGACGACCTGCGGGAGGCCGAGCGGCTGCTGCGCACCTCCACGCTCGACTGGACGATCGTGCGGCCGGCCCGGCTCGTCGACGGTCCGCGCAGCGCCCGGCCGCGCACCGCCGTCGACCGCAGCGTGCGCGGCGGCACGAAGACCCGGCGGGCCGACCTGGCGGCCTGCATGCTCGACCTCGTCGACGACGAGACGTCCATACGGCACATCGTCTCCGTCGCCTCCTGACCCGCCGCGCACAGGACCTGGCCGCGGAGCTCGTCAGGGCAGCAGATGCCGCTCGTAGGCGGCGGCCACCGCCGCGGCCCGGTCTTTGACATCCAGCTTCGCGTAGATATGGGTGAGGTGCGTCTTGACCGTGGCCTCGCTGATGAACAGTTCCGCGGCGATCTCCCGGTTGCTGGTGCCGCGGGCCACCAGGCGCAGGATCTCCAGCTCGCGGGCGGTCAGGGACTCGCTGCGGGGTTCGCGCACGCGGGAGACCAGGCGGGCGGCGATGGCCGGGGACAGCACGGTGCGGCCCTCGGCGGCGGCGCGGACGGCGTCGAAGAGCTCGTCGCGGGGGGCGTCCTTGAGCAGGTAGCCGGTGGCGCCGGCCTCGATCGCCGGGATCGTGTCGGTGTCGGTGTCGTAGGTGGTGAGGACGAGGACCTTGCAGGGCAGCCCACGGCGGGTGAGTTCGGTGATGGCCTCCACGCCGCCTCCGCCGGGCATCCGCAGGTCCATCAGGACGACGTCGGGGCGGAGCCGTTCGGCGAGGGCCACGGCCTGGCGGCCGTCGGCGGCCTCGCCGACCACCCGGAAGCCGGCGGTGCCGGCGAACATGCCGCGCAGCCCGTCGCGGACCACCGGGTGGTCGTCGACGATCAGCACGGTGATGTCAGCCATGGCGGATCAACGGTACGCGGACGGACACGGCCGTGCCCCGGCCCGGCTCGGATTCGATCTCCAGGGTCCCGGCGACCCGTTCGGCGCGTTCGCGCATGGCGGTCAGGCCGAAGCCGCGGGAGGGACGGGTGAAGCCCCGGCCGTCGTCGCGGATGTCGAGCGTCACCTCGTCGTCCATGTAGGAGAGGGTCACGCCGATGCGGTTCGCATGCGCGTGCCGGGTGGCGTTGGCGAGGGCCTCCTGGGCGATGCGCAGGAGGGCTGCCTCCAGCTCGTCGTGCAGGGGTACCGCCGTTCCGGTGACGGTGAGGCCGGCCCTGCCGTCGGTGAGCTTCTTGAGGGCCTCGGGGAGCGTGTCGTGCTCCAGCTGGGCGGGCGCGAGGTCGTGGACGGAGCGGCGGGCCTCGCGCAGGCTCTCGCGGGCGAGGGCGATGGCGCGGCGGACGTGCTCGTCGTCCCCGGCGGCCTGGAGCTGGGTGATGATGCCGGTCAGGCCCTGGGCAATGGTGTCGTGGATCTCGGCGGCCAGGCGGCGGCGTTCGTCGGCGACCCCGGCTTCGCGGGCCTGGACGATGAGCTGGGCCTGCAGGGCGGCGTTCTCGGCGAGGGCCTGCTGCAGGCGGGCGTTGGTCCGTTCGAGTTCGGCGATGGTCTCCGCCTGGGTGCGGGCCCGCTCGGCCTCCCTTCTGCTGAGGCGGTCGAAGAAGAGAACGAGCCCGGAGTTGAGGGCGAGCAGGCCGCCGAAGGCGGCCGCCTGGTGGAGGCTGCCCGGCGGCATGCCGCCCGCCTGGGCGCCGGCCATGGTGACCACCGTGACGGTGGAACCGGCCGGAACCCAGCGGCGGGGCAGGTAGTGCGCGGTGTCGAAGTACCCGAGCACGGCGTAGACGCAGAAGAAGGGGTTCAGCCAGGTGAGGGCGAAGGCGAGGGCGCTGCGGGCCCAGTAGTGGACCTGGCCCGGGATCTTCCCCGCGACGTGGAGTATCTGGAGGGCCAGCGCGGTGAGCACGAGGGTGACGGCCGTCCGCTGCTCGGCGGGCGACATGACGGCATCGCGGACGAGCAGCGCCATCAGGCTGCCGAGGAGCAGCAGGCCGAACGGTCCCCAGCGGTAGAACCGTTCCCATTGCTCCTGAATTGTCGCCATCGCCACCATTCTCCTTATTCCCAGCGGAACCAGCGCACGGCGGCCGCGATCAGCACGGCCGTCCAGGCGGCGGTGACGCCGAGGTGCGCCCAGTCGGGCGAACCGCCCTCGGCCGCCCGGTAAAGGGCCTGGGAGGCGGCGCCGAACGGGAGGCACTCGACGATGCGGCGCAGCAGATCGGGCATGGTCTGGACGGGCCCCCACACCCCCGCGACGAACATCATCGGGAAGAGCACGACCGAGCCGACCACCGTCGTGGCCTTGACGGTGGGCGTGACGGCGGCGACCGCGGCGCCCATCGCGAGCGCGCCCAGGGCGCCGAGCAGGAGCGCCAGCAGATAGCCCGGCAGCTGACCGGGCAGCGCGACGTCGAACGCCAGCCGCCCGACGGCGACGACCAGCAGCGCCGAGCCCAGGGCGGCCGCGAAGTGCAGGACGATCTGCGCGGCCAGCAGCGCGGCGGGCCGCATGGGCGTGGTGGACATGCGGCGCAGGATGCCGCGCTCGCGGTAGCCGGACAGCACGGGCGGCAGCGCCTGCACCCCGGCCATGATCATGGCGAGCAGCACGTTGACCGGGACGTACAGGTCGATGACCCGGGCCCCGCCGAGGCCGGGGTCCGGGTCCCGGAACGACGGGATCAGGCCGAGGACCGCCAGCAGGATGCTGGGGAACGCGACGATCCAGAACAGCGCGAACGGCTCGCGGCCGAAGAGCCGCAGTTCCGCTTTCAGGACGGCGGCGGAGGCGGACATGTCAGTTCTCCCGGTCTTCGGTGAGTTCGAGGAAGGCGTCGTCCAGCGTGGAGTCGGTGATCCGCAGCCGGTGCGCGGTGATCCGGCGGCGGGCGAGCAGGGAGACGACCGCGTTGGCGGTCGTGTCGGTGCCGTGGATGGTGACGTGGCCGTCGCGGCGTTCGACGGTGGCGGCCTCGGGCAGTCCGGCCAGGTCGTCGCGGTCGAGCGGCCGGGACGGGGCGAACGAGATCACGGTGCCGCCGGAGCCGCGGCGGATCAGCCCGGCGGGGGTGTCGAGCGCGGCGACCCGGCCCCGCTTGAACACCGCGATCCGGTCGCAGAGCCGCTGGGCCTCCTCCATGAAGTGGGTGACGAGCAGGACGGTGACGCCGCCGTCGCGGACCTCCTCGATCAGGCTCCAGGTGTCGCGGCGGGCACGCGGGTCGAGACCGGTGGTCAGCTCGTCCAGTACGACGACCCGGGGGCGGCCGATGAGCGCCAGCGCGATGAACAGGCGCTGCTTCTGGCCGCCGGACAGCCTGCCGAAGCGGGTGGTGAGCTTTCCGGTGAGGCCGAGGCGTTCGGCGAGCCCGCGCCAGTCGGCCGGGGCCGGATAGAGGGCGGCGTAGAGTTCCAGGGCCTCCCGCACGGTCAGCTTCTCCTGGAGCTCGCTCTCCTGAAGCTGCACGCCGAGGGTCCGGGTGAGCCGGTCGCGGTCGGTGCGCGGGTCGAGGCCCGCGACGCGGACGGCGCCGGCGTCGGGGGCGCGCAGGCCCTCCACGCATTCGACGGTGGTCGTCTTGCCTGCGCCGTTCTGGCCGAGGATTCCGAAGATCTCCCCTTCTTCGACGGTGAACGTGACGCCGTCCACCGCGGGGCGGCCGCCGTAGGCCTTGCGCAGGCCGCTGACTTCGATGATGGGCATGGCTTCGAGCATCGCCTCGGGGGCGCCCGCCCGCATCGCCCGAGGCGCTCGTCCTGCCATCAGCCGATTGGTCGATGCCGCCGTACGACCACGGGGTTCAGCCGCAGGCGGCGGGGAGCGAGAATCGCCGCGCCCACCTGCGCAGCGGGGACCCGTCGGTGTTGGCGCAGACGCGGTCGATGGCCGGTTCGAGGTCGGTGGACCACAGGCGCAGGACGCGGTCGTCCCCGGCGCTGGCCACGGTGCGGCCGTCGGAGCCGAGCGCGGCGCTGTCGAGGGCGCCGATGTGCCCGCCGGTCAGGGGGTCGCCGGACGGGTAAGCGTGGGTCGGGTCGGAGACGTTCCACAGCCGCACCGTGCCGTCGTCGCCCGCGCTGGCCAGGGTGCGGCCGTCCGGGAGGAACCCGACCCAGCGCACGGGCAGGCTGTGCCCGACCAGGGGCTGCCCCAGCGCGGCGGGGCGCGCGGGGTCGCGCACGTTCCACAGCTGGACGGCGTGACCGGCGCCCGCCGTGGCCAGCAGCCCGCTGTCGGCGGAGAAGGCGCCCCACAGGATTCCGCCCTTGTCACCGGTGACGATGGACGGCAGCGCACGGGGGTGTGCCGGGTCGCGGACGTCCCACAACCGCACCTTGTCGTCGGAGCTGCTGCTTGCGAGGGTGCGTCCGTCCGGGCTGAACGCGGCCCAGTGCAGTTTGCTGATGTGGCCGGTGAGGGGCGGCCCCAGCTTCCTGGGGTGCGAGGGGTCGGACACGTCCCACAGCCGTAGCGTGAAGTCGCGCCCCCCGGTCACCAGGAGGCGCCCACCCGGGTGGAACGCCAACGCGTCGGCGACGTCGTCGTCCTCGATGGGGATCGACGACAGCGGGCGGGGACGGGCGGGGTCCGACACGTCCCACAGGCGCGCCGTGCGGTCGCGGCCCGCGGTGGCGAGGATCCGGCTGTCGGGGGTGAACACGGCGCGTGTGACGTCGTCGGTGTGCGCGGTCAGGGGCGGCCCCCAGGGGCGGCGGGTGCGGGGGTCCCACAGCCGTACGGTGCGGTCGGCGGAGGCCGTGGCGACGGTGCGGCCGTCGCGTGCGTAGGCCACCGCGTTGATGGTGTCGGTGTGGCCCGTCAGGGCGGTTTGCGGCAGGTTCCACAGCCGTACGGTGCGGTCGTTGCCCGCGCTGGCCAGCCAGCGGCCGTCGGGGCTGAACACGGCCCAGACGACGAAGCCTGTGTGGCCGACCAGGGGCGGCCCCAGCCGTGCCGGGCGGGCCGGGTCGGACACGTCCCACAGGCGGAGGGTGTGGTCGGCGCCGCCGGTGACGAGGGTCCGGCCGTCCGGGCTGAAATTCACGGCGAGGATCGTGTCGGTGTGCCCGGTGAGCGGTTCGCCGAGAGGCTCGGCATGGGCGGGGTCGGACACGTCCCACAGCCGCACCGTCCGGTCGTCGCCGACGCTGGCGAGGGTGCGGCCGTCGGGGGAGAACGCGACCGCGTACACGTCCGAGCGGTGGCCGGTGAGGGGCTGCCCCAGCGCCTGGGGGCGGGTGCGGTCGGACACGTCCCACAGCCGGATCGTGTGGTCGTGGCCGGCGCTGGCGACCGTGCGTCCGTCCGGGCTGAACGTGGCGGACGCGACCGAGTCGGTGTGGCCGGTGAGCGGCTCGCCGAGAGGCTCGGCATGGGCGGGGTCGGACACGTCCCACAGCCGCACCGTCCGGTCGTGTCCGGCGGTGACGAGGGTGCGGCCGTCGCCGCTGAACGACACCGAGAACGCGTAGCCGGTGTGGCCGGTGAGAGGCTGCCCCAGCGTCTTGGGATGGGCGCGGTCGGACACGTCCCACAGGCGCGCCGTGCGGTCGCGGCCGGCGCTGGCGAGGGTGCGCCCGTCGGGGCTGAACTGGAGCCAGTTGACCGTGCTGGTGTGCCCGGTGAGCGGCGCCCCCAGCGGGCGGGGACGCACCGGGTCGGAGGTGTCCCACAGGCGGATGGTGGTGTCCACCCCGCCCGTGGCCAGGGTGCGGCCGTCCGGGCTGTAGGCGACCGCGTACACCGGCTGGGTGTGCCCGGTCAGCGGCCTGGACAGGGCGATGTTCTGCGTGTCGAGCAGGCGGGTGCGCGCCAACTTGGTGGGACGCAGACGGTAGGCGGCCAGGTCGAGCCGGGCGGCGAGCGAGGGGTCGGTGTTCGCAAGGTGGTCCGCCGCGGTCATGATCCGCTCGGCGGTGGCGCGGTCGCGTTCGGTGCGGGCCGCCGAGCGCTGCTGGACGGCGACGGCGGCGGTCACCGAGGCGAGCAGCGCGAGCGCGGCCAGCGCGGCGACGGCGGCGCGGCGCAGGACGGCGGCGCGCCGTTCGTGCCGGGCCGAGGCGGTGAGGAAGTCGCGCAGCCGGTCGCCGAGCAGCACGTCGTCGCGGTGCCGGTCGGCCCACTCGGTGGCGGCGGCCAGGCGGCTGCCCCGGTACAGCAGGTTCGGGTCGCGGTTCTCGCGGTCCCAGGTGCGGGCGGCCTCCGCCAGCCGCTGGTGGGTGAGCAGGTCGGCGCGGTTCTCGTCGCGCCAGCGGCGCAGGCGCGGCCAGGCGTCCAGCAGCGCCTCGTGCGTGATCTCGACGGTGTCGGCGTCCAGCGTGACCAGCCGGGCGCGGGCCAGCGCGTCCAGCACCGCGTCGACGTCGGGATGCCCGGCGCCCAGGTCGTCGCGGTGGACGCGCCGTTTGGTGTCGCCGGTGCCGTCGCCGAGGGCGACCAGGCGCAGGAAGACGCCGCGGGCCAGCCGCTGCTGCTCGGCGGTCAGCCCGGTGTGGACGGCCTCGGCGGTGCGGGACAGGGCGTGCCGGATGCCTCCGGCGGCCTCGTAGCCGGCGAGGGTGAGGGTGTTGCCGCGGCGGCGCCGCCACGTCTCGCGCAGCGCGTGCGACACCAGCGGCAGCGCGTTGGCCTGGCCGCCCGCGTCGCCGATCACCCGGGCCAGCAGGGCGCCCTCGACGACGCATCCGGCGCGGACGGCGGGCTGGGTGATGGCCCGGCGCAGCTCGTCGGTCGTCATCGGCCCGACCGGCACCTGGGCGTCCCGCAGCGCCTCCACCAGGCCGGGGTGCTGGGAGCAGCGGGCGTAGAAGTCGGCGCGCACGCCGAGGACGACGCGGGTGCGGCTGTTGGGGGCGTGGACGGCGGCGAGCAGGGCGTCGATGATGCGGGCGCGTTCGGCCTCGTCGACACACAGCGTGAAGACCTCTTCGAACTGGTCGACCACGAGCAGCAGGTCGGCGTCCGCCGGGTGCTCGGCGAGTGCCTGCAGCACCGCCAGGTGCAGTGCGCGCTCGTCTTCGGCCAGCTCCTTGCGCAGCGCGGGCGCCGAGCCGCCGCTGACCGCCGCCAGCGACACGGCGCACTCGTCCAGCGGATGCGGGCCGGGGGTCACCAGGACGGTGGGCCAGGGGGCGCCGGACGCCGCCGTGTCGGCGCGGATGCGGGCCAGCAGCCCGGCGCGCAGCAGCGAGGACTTGCCCGACCCGGACGCCCCGAACACGGCCAGAAACCGCTGCGCACGGACGCGGCAAACCAGATCATCCGTGAGCCGTTCCCGCCCGAAGAACCATTCGCAATCTTCCGGCTGAAATGATGCCAGACCAACATAGGGGGATCTTTCCCGGGCGTTGCCGGACCCGGAGGGAACAGCAGCCGAATTGGAGGATTCGTCGGGCTCGCCGGAATTGTCGGCCGCCAGTTCCTCGGCCGCCCGGCGCCACCGCTCCTCCCATTCCGCGGCATCGCCCTCACAAGCCTGGACATATGCGAGCGTGACCGCCAAACTGGGCAATCTGCGTCCGGACGCGGCCTCTGCCAGCGTGGACGCCGAATAATGCGCCCGCCGCGCCAGCTCGCGATAGGGCGGGGAGCCCGCTTTCGCGCGCAGCAGACGCAGATCCGCGGCGAATCGCGTCACCACCCCGCCGTCTTCGTCAAGCGGCCGTTCAGGACGAGGCATCGCCACCCCAAATGGTCGACGTCGCTGCGTTCATTGTCCGGGGCCTGTTGTCCGGTGTCCACTCACCGACACCGGACAACTTTCAGCCGTTACAACCGATCTCAGAAGGGCCGGCCACACCAACCCGGAGGGATATCCGGTCATCGACAAAACCAGCAAAAGGAGAAAATTCATGAAGCTGTCCACCACCGCCCGCATCGTGGCGGGCACGGCACTGGGCATCGGCCTGGTGGCCCTCGCCCCGCCGACCGACGCCCACGCGAGCACCGTCTCTGCCGCGTCCCAGGCGGGCGCGTCCTCCGCCGCCACGCTCGGGCAGATGTGCTGGCAGGGCCGCCCGGTTTCGATCAGGGGCGCCCGCATGGAGTACTACGAGTGCCGGCGGGACATACGGGGCACGCAGCAGACCTCCATCGCCATCCGGGTCAAGGACACCCGTCGCGACGGCAAGTGCGCCGTGGCGCGCGGAGCGATCGGCTACACGTGGAACAAGCGCTCCGTCCGCACCCGGGTGCGGGTCGTCAGCTGCACCGCGGGCCACTGGTCGGCCTGGCGTAGAAGCGGCTGGTGGAACGGCAACCAGGGCTACGAGTACGTCTACCTCCGCCGCTGACGGCCACGGTGGCTGACTGCCTCTCCTCCACCTGACGCACGGGTTCCCCTCCACCCCCGGCGGAGGGGAACCCGTGGCGTCGCGACCACATCGTCGTAGGGTGGGCGACCGGCGCGTCACGGCGGCAGCGGCGAACGCGCTCATCGCCACGGCCGCCGTGACCGCAGCCTGCAAGCCGGCAGTGAGGGCGAAGCGACGTGAACACGCCAGGGCACGCACACGCGACCACGTTCCACAGCCCCCCGCCCACGGTGATCTCGCCCGCCCAGCCCGACGACGACGGCACCCACCTGCCCCAGCACACCCGCGCGCTCCTCACTGCAAACACCGCGGCCCAGCGCAAAAGCAAGAAGCGAAGGCTAAGCGACATGAACACACCAAGGCACGCACACGCGACCACGTTCCACAGCCCCCCGCCCACGGTGATCTCGCCCGCCCTGTCCGACGAGGACGGCGCCCGCTTGGCCCGGCACGCCCGTGGGTTCGTCGGGTCGGGCTCGGCGGGACCGCGGGGCTGAGCCGTGGGTGTTCCCGTCCTGGTCGGAATCGACCTCGGCACGAGCGGCGTCAAGGTGGTGGCGCTCGGATTGGACGGCGTGGTCCACACCGAGGCGGCCCGCGAGTACCCCGTGCACAGCCCCGCCCCAGGGCAGGCGGAAACGCCCCCCGAGAAGTGGTGGGAAGCGGTCGTCGCGGCGCTGGGGGAGGCCCTGCCGTCTGGGGCGCTGGAGGTCGCCGGGGTGGGGCTCGACGGGCAGATGCACGGCCTGGTGCTCGCCGACGAGGACGGTTTCCCCGTACGGCCCGCGCTGCTGTGGGCCGATTCTCGCGCCACGTCCGAGGTGTCCGCGTGGGAGGAGCTGCCGGAACCGCTCCGGCACAGGCTCGCCAACCCTCTCTCCCCTGGCATGGCGGGGCCGCTGCTGCTGTGGGTGCTGCGCAACGAGCCCGCCGCCTACGAGCGGGCACGCGCGGCCCTGCTCCCCAAGGATTGGTTGCGTCACCGCCTCACCGGCGGGGAGTTCGCCACGGACCCGTCCGACGCCTCCGCCACGCTGCTGTGGGACGTCCCCGGCGACGGTTGGGCGGAGGACGTCGTCACGGGGGTCGGCCTGGACGCCGCGTTGCTGCCGCCCGTACGTCCCTCCGGCGCACGGGCCGGTGCGCTGGCGGGGGGCAGGCTCTCGGGGGTGGATGCGGGTGTCCCCGTGGCGGTCGGTGCGGCGGACACGGCGGCGGCTCTGCTGGCCACCGGGCTCACCGACCCGCAGGACCTGCAGATCTCCGTGGGGACGGGTGCACAGATCGTTCGTCCCGTGCGCGACCCCGTCGTCACCCCGCACCCGCGTACACACCTGTACCGCTCCGCAGCAGAAGACAACCGGTGGTACGCGATGGCGGCCGTGCAGAACGCGGGGCTCGCCCTGGGGTGGGCACGGCGCGTGCTGGGCCTGAGCTGGGAGGAGCTGTACGCGGCGGCGGACGGCCCCCCGGGCGCGGGCGGGGTGACGTTCGTTCCCTACCTGACCGGTGAACGTTCCCCCGTGCTCAACGCCGAGGCCCGCGGCGCCTGGCTGGGCTTGGACCTCGCCAGCGACCGCGCGTCCCTGGCCCAGGCCGCCGTCGAAGGGGTGGCGTTCGCGATCCGGCACGCCCTGGAGGCGCTGCCGTCAGCGCCTTTGGAATGCGCACGCCTCGTCGGGGGCGGGATCGCCGCCACCGGCTTTCGCACGCTGCTCGCCGACGTGTTGGGCATCCCCCTGCGTCCCGTAGGGATGCGCAGCGCGTCGGCCGTGGGAGCGGCCATGCTCGCCGCGCCGGCCGCGGGGCTTCCCCTGCCCCCGCCGTCGGTCACCACCGACGCCATCGTCGCGCCCACCGGCCGCGCCGGGCGGTACGAGGGCCCGTACCAGCGGTACCTGGCCCTCGCCGAAAGCCTGGCGGGCGTGCGCTCCCCCTGAGCCGCGGCCCCGCGGGGCTCGTCACAGGAACACTGACGTTGAGTCCTTGGCGCGAAGCTGCGCCGTTCCGTCGGTGGCCATACTGATGACGGCTCCGACGCTCGCCGCCGTCTTCCTCTGCCACCCCACGAAAGTCCCGATGGGCTTTGCCGTCACCGGGCTGCTGTAGAGCTTCCCATTGCACGAGGCGGGCACCTTCCCGGCGGCGACCCTCCGCGGCAGCTTGTCCCCCGTCTGCGCGACGGCGACGCTGAGGGTGTTCCCCTTGGTGCAGCTGTACGTCACCTTCACCGCCACATCACGCCCGCCCTTCAGCACCGTGGCCCCGTCGACCCGGACGACGTCGTGCGTGATGGTGTCGGCGGCCGCCACCGGCGCGGTGACCAGCAGCGCTGCCGCAGTGGCGCCGAGCGCGTACCCCCGTTGCCTCGCCTTCATGGGTGCCCTCCACTTCCGTCGTGCACGCGGCCCGTGCCCATGGCCCGTGCCCATGGCCTGGTGTGTGCATGGCACATGTGCGCAGTCCATGCGCGTGGCGTCATGCGCGCGGCTCTGTTTCCCACGCTTGCGGAAGGGCTGCGGTTTCCCAACCAAGCCCGCGCCAATATTTGCGCTGCGCGGCGCAAGACGGTTCGGCGGCGTATCAGGGGAGGTAGGCCACGCCGCCGTACATGGAGACCTTGTCGACGGGCGGGCGCGCCTCCGGCGCGTCCTCGGGACGCCACTCGACGATCGAGGTGATGCCGGGCGGCAGCAGCTCCCAACCCGGTGAAGAAGCGGGCGAACTCGTCCCGGGAGCGCATCCGGAACGGTACTCCGCTGCGTTCGTTGGCCACGATGGCCTCGGCGTACTGCTCGGGCGTCAGATTGTCGCCGGTCGCGTGCGTGATCACGACGTGACTGCCGGGCGGAAGCGGCTCCAGCAGCCGGGCGAGGATGCCGTAGGGGTCATCGTCATCGGTCAGGAAGTGCAGCATCGCGACGAGCATCAGCGCCACGATCATGTACCGGGACGAGGAGGCCACCGACCTGCCGCCGGAGGCGCTGCAGGCCATCGGCGCGCTCGTCGGCTACTACACCGAGCTGACGGCCGAGCGCGCCCGCGAACGCCGTGACGACCTGCTGTCGGGCCTGCTGGACGCCGCCGAGGGCGACGACCGGCTCACCCCCGAGGAGATCGTCGGGGTGCTGATCCTGCTGGTCGGCGCGGGCATCGAGACCACGATGCTGCTGCTCGGCAACGCCTGGCATGCCGCCTGGAAGCACCCGGACGAACGCGCCCGCACCTTCGCCGGACGCGTCGAGGACTGGATCGAGGAGACCCTGCGCTGGGACCCGCCCACGCAGGCGCTGGCCCGCACCACCACCGAGGACGTCGAACCGCACGGCGTGAAGATCCCGGCGGACTCGCGCGTCCTGCTGCTGGTGGGGTCGGCCAACCGCGACCCGCAGGTGTTCTCCGACCCCGACCGCTTCGACCTCGACCGGGACACCGGGCCGTCCCTGGCGTTCGGCAGCGGCCGCCACCACTGCCTGGACGCCAACCTGGGCCGCCTGGAGGCCCGCATCGCCCTGGGCGAGCTGGTCGGCGCCATCGCCGACTACGAGATCGACGCCGTCGCCGTCAAGCGCGTCCACTCCTCCAACGACCGCGGTTTCGCGTCCCTGCCCACCCGCATCACGGCCCGCCGCTGAACCACGGCTCGGGCTAGAGCACCTTGCCCCGGACGTAGACCCAGGCGTCGTCGTGCCGGACGAACCTGCTGACCTCGTGCAGTTCACCCGGCTGCCCGCCCTGCGTGTAGTGGGCGCGGAACTCCACCGTGCCCTTGAGATCGGACGGCCCGCCGTCGGCGACACGCACAATCTCTAGGCGCCGCCAGTGAATGCCGGGGTCGAGCTCCAGATGCGGGGGCCGCGTCGCGGGATGCCAGCTCCTGAGCAGGTAGTCCGTCTCCCCTACGGCGAAGGCGCTGTAACGGGACCGCATGAGCTGCTCTGCCGTCTCGGCCTGCGCGGCGCCCCCGTGCAGCCGTCCGCAACACTGCGCGTACGGCACCGACGTCCCACACGGACACGCCCGACGTTTCCCCATGCCCCCATTCTGGGGCCGGACGACGAACCGCACGGAAAGGGGTGCGGCCCTTATGCGCGCCGGGGCCGGGGCAGCAGCACCATGGACGCCACAGGGACCGCCGCAAGGACGAGCCAGGGCACAGCCGGGGGGAGCCCCGAATCGAGCAGTGAGCCCGTGGCCGCGCTGCCGACGAGCACGATGAGCCCGGAGATGGACGACATCGCGCCCGTGTACAGGCCGAGACGACCGTCCTCGGCCAGATCGGGCACCCACGCCCGCGCGGCAGGGGCGACCATCATCTGCCCCAGGGTGAGCAGGACGACGAACCCCGCGGCGGGTACGAGCCCACCCGCACCGGTCCACCCGGCCGGGCGGGCCGCCGCCACCACCGCGAACCCCGCCGAGATGGCCAGCAGGCCCGCGGCCATGGAGCGGCGCAGGTCCAGCCGGTCCGCCGCCCACCGCGTCACCGGCAGTTGCGCCACGACGACCAGCAGGGACGACAGCGCGAACAGCCACGCCAGGGGAGCCTGCGAACCCGCGGCCCGTTCCACCTCCTCGGGCAGGGCGAGGTACAGCTGGTTGTACGCCAGCAGGTAGGCGCCGTAGGCGCCGCACACGGCCAGGAAGCGGCGGTTGCGCAGCATCGGCAGCACGCCGCCAAGGCGTGTCCTGGCGCGGCCGGGGATGTGCTGGGGCAGCAGCCAGAGATGCCCGGCGAGCACCACAACGAACACGCCCGCCCCGGTGAGGCAGGCCGCGCGGAAGTCCACGGCCAGCAGCAGCGCGCCCAGCAGCGGCCCCACGAACGCCCCCGCCTGGCTCGCCACGGTGAAAAGCGCCAGCACGTTCGCCCGTGGGCCGCCACCCGCCTCCTCCCAGCACACCGCTTGCCGGGCGATCTCCGACTCCACCGCGGGGGAGAACAGCGCGGCGGCGAACCCGATCAGTAGGACGGCCCCGACCACCGCCCAGACGGCCTGCGCGTACCCGAGCCAGGCGAATCCGGCGATCCGTAGCGTGCAGCCCACGAGCACGACCGGTCGCACCCCGAACCGGTCGACGAGCGCGCCGCCGACGACGAACAGGCCCTGCTGGCTGAACGTCCGCAGCCCCAGCACCAGCCCGACCAGCCACCCCGCCAGGCCGACGGTGCCGCCGAGGTGCTCGGCCAGGAACGGCAGAACAGCGAAGAACCCCACATTGAAGGCGAACTGCGTGAGGATCAGCAGACGCGGCAACGCAGGCAGACTCCGCCACGTCCCCACCCGCCGAACCCCACCACGAGCCCGCCTCCCAGCAGCGGCAAGAGGCCGGATCACGTAACCTCCTCGAAGACCGCAGGCGCTCTCCAAGACGCCACCGACAGCCGCGACAACGCGAGCAGCCTCCACCCCCTCCGCACCCGCCGAACCCCGCTGCGAGGCCGTCTCGCGGCCACAACCAGGGCGCGGATCCCGCGCCGTCCCCCGGAGACAGCGACCGCCCCCCAAAACGCCAACAGGCACAGCAACACCGACCAACCCCGCCACACCCACACCGGCCGAAACCCGCCACGGAACCATCTCGCGGCCGCGGGCAAGGGGCGGATCACGTGGCGTCCCCGGAGAGCACGGTGGGCGCGGTTGTCTGCGCGGCGTTGTGCGGTCGGCGGCGTCGCCACGGGTGGCGCACTCCGCCGACCGCCGTCACCGCGAATGCGCCTAGCAGCGCCAGGGCGCCCGCTGGGGCCAGGACGGCCCAGGGGGCGCGTTCGGCGTACGGCTGGTTCTCGGCGAGCAGGAGGCCCCATTCCGGGGACGGCGGTTGCGTGCCCAGTCCGAGAAAGCCCAACGCCGCCAGAGCCAGGGCGATGCCCGGCAGCCGCAACAGGGCGTGCCGCACGACCGGGGGCAGGATCGCGGGCAGCAGTTCGTACCGCAGCAGGTACCAGCGTCCCGCCCCAAGCGCGCGTGTCGCGGTCAGGTGCGTGGTGGCGCGTTCCTGCCGGAGCAGAGCGGACGTGTGCGCGGCCAACGGCGACCAGGCGACCGCTGCCACGGCGAGGGCAGGCGTCCACGGGGTGCCGCCCGCGATCCCGGCGGCGAGCAGCCCGGCCAGTACGGGCGGTACGGCGTTGACCGTGTCCACCAGGGGGCCGGACAGCCGGGGCAGCAGGCCCAGCAGCACCCCCGCCACCAGGGCGACGGCGCTCACGGCGCAGGCGACGGCGAGCGTGCGGAACGCCCCGTGCCCCACGCGCGCCAGCACGTCCCGTCCCAGCGCGTCGGTGCCGAACGGGTGGGCGAGCGAAGGCGCCTGGAGCCGGGCGGAGGTGTCCACCGCCAGAGGGTCGTGCAGGAGCCCCAGCCCGATGACGCCGAGCAGCAGCCCCCCGCACACCCACGGCAGCACCCGGGGCGCGGTCGGCGCCGGACGGTGCAACGACTGGAGCGCCCTATCGCGCAGGGCGCGGCCCAGCAGCAGCCGTGCCGCTAGCCGGGCGCCCCCTCCGGCGGTGGCGGCGAGCAGGATGAGGGCGAGCGTTCCGGTCTGCAGGACGGGCAGGTCCTGGGCGATCGCCGCGTCGAGGGTGAGCCGTCCCAGGCCGGGGATGTCGAAGACCTGTTCCACGGCGACCGAGCCGCCGGTCAGGCCTACGGCGAAGACCCCCAGGTTCGGCAGCACACCGGGCACGGCCCGCCGCACCGCCTGCCGTGCGATGCTCCGCCCCGGCAGGCCGCGGGCGGCGGCGGCCAGCGCCCACGGTTCGCCGAACGCGCCGGGGAGGAGGTCGTCCAGCATGCGTCCCAGCACCGCGCCCGTGGGCAGGCCCAGGGCGAGCGCGGGCAGCACCATCCACCGGGGCCCGTACCAGCCGAGCGCGGGCAGCCAGCCGAGCTGCACACCGACCACGGTGGCCAGCACGGAGGCGGTCAGGAACTCCGGCAGGGCCGCCAGCACCGCCGCCCCGCCTCCGGCCCGCCGCCCGACGGGCCGTTGCCGCGTCCCAAGCCACAGCGTGCGCGCGCACACCGCCGCCACCGTCAGCGCCGCGACGACCAGTGCCCCGGCCATCAGCAGCAGGGAAACGCCCAAACCCTGCGCAACGGCGGGCAGCACTTCGGTCCCCGACACCCACGACGTGCCCGCGTCCCCGTGCAGCAGCCCGCCGAGCCACCGGCCGAGCAGCCGCAACGGCCCCGCGTCCAACCCGAGTTCGTCCCGGATCGCCTGCAGCACCTCGGGCGTGGGGTCCCGTTCGGCCGAACGCGCCTTCAGGACGGTCAGCGCAGGGTCGGTGCGCGACAGCCAGGGCAGCAGGCCGATCCCGCACAGCAGCACGGCGACGAGCGCCCCCCGCCAGAGCAGAACCGGCCCGTTGCTCCTGGCGAAACCCTTGGCAGCACCCGCCGCGGCTTGCATGCTTCCCCCGCCGCGCCCGCTCAGCGCCGTGTTCCGGGGCCGACCAGCAGCCGCTCGAACGGGTCCAGCACCGCTCCCCGCACCGCAGACCCCACCCCGGTGATGATCTTCTGGTGGACGAGCGGGACGACCGCGTCCGTGCCCAGCACCGCCGCCTCCGCCGCCATGACCGCGTCCCGCCGTTCGTCCGTGCCGGCGGCGGACGCGGCGCGCGCCACGGCCTGGTCCACCTTCTCGTCGCACAGCCGCGCCAGGTTGTAGCCGCCGTCGCAGGTGAAGTCGCCGGCCAGGACGGACGCCGGGTCGCCGGTGTCGAGCATCATGTTGCGGGCCGCGACGACCGCGTCGAACTTCCCGGCCAGGGCGTCGCTCTCCAGCCGCGAGTAGTCCCGGACGACCAGGTTCACCTTGAAGCCCGCCCGCTGCAGCCGCTGCTGCAGCACCTGGGCGACCTCGGGCAGCTCGGGCCGGTTGTCGTAGGTGGCCAGCGTGATGGCCGCGCCGCCGGGGTCGCCGGGCCGCGCCCGCCCGGACGGCTGCACGCGCCGGTCCGCCGCCCAGGTCAGCGCGGGCCCGAACAGCCCGTCACCGGGATCGGCGTGCCCCTCGTACACGTCCTCGGCCAGCGCAGAGGTGTCGATCGCCGCGCGGGCGGCGGCGCGCCGCGCCGGGTCGCCGAACACCTTCGACCGGGTGTTGAGGTACAGCGCGGTGAGGCGGGGCGTGGCCGTCTCCCGGGCGGTGCCCTTGTCCAGCGACGACGCCTGCGCGACGGGGACCGCCTCGGCGATGTCCGTCTCGCCCGCGCGCACGGCGTTGGCGCGTGCGGTGCCGTCCGGAACGAACCGGGCGTCGATGCCGGAAGCGTGGGCGCGTCCGCCCCAGTAGCCGTCGAAACGTTCCAACGTCGCGCCGCCCGTGCCGCTGACCTTCGCCAGCCGGAACGGGCCGGTGGCCGTGCCGATCGGATTCACCCGGCCGCCCGCGTACGCCTTCGCCGAGAACACCGCCAGGCTCGGGTTGGACAGCCGCAGCGGCAGCACCGGGTCGGGTTCGGCGGTGCTGACCCGCACCTGCCACCCCTCGGCCGCCTGCGCCGTCAGCGTGACACCCGCCAGCGCGGCCGGAACCGGCTTGGCCTGCGCCGCGCGGTTGAGGGAGGCGGCGACGGCGGCCGGGGTGACCTCGGTGCCGTCCTGAAACGTGGCCTCCCGCAACGTGAACAGCCAGCTGCGGCCGTCGCGCTCGCTGTGCCAGGACTCGGCCAGCGCGGGCACGGCGGTGCCGTTGGCGTCCAACCGGGTCAGCCCTTCGGCGACGCCGAGCCGGGCCAGGGTGACGCCGTCCTGGCCGTAGGGCGAGAAGTTCTGCGTGGGCGGGAACGCGAGCGTGACGCGCAGCCGCGCGCCGCCCCCGGAATCCGGCGAGCCCCCGCCGGACTGGGCGAAGCAGCCGGACAGCAGCGGGACGAGCAGCACACCGGGCACCAGTCGGCGACACAGCGAGAGCATGGTTCCTTCCACAGGTCTACCGGCCGGGCATGGGGATCTCGAAGTGGACGATGCCCTGCCCGCCGTCCGGCTCCTCGGCCCGCTCGTCGCACACGACGGTGCCCAGCGACCGCCAGAAACTCTCCGCGCCCGGCACGGACGGGTCGGTGTGCAGGTAGACCGCGGCGTAACCGCCGTCGGCCGCCGCGAACTCCAGCAGCCGGCCGACCAGCCGCCGGGCCAGGCCGCGCCGCCGGTGCTCCGGGCGCACGTACACCCGCCGCAACTGCGCCGTCTTCCCGGACGGGAACCGCGCGGCCACGCGCAACGGATTCGGCGGGGCCTCAGGCCCGCGCGAGTCCAACGCGGCCGTGGCGACCACGTCGTCGCGCTCGTCCACCGCCACCAGCAGGGTGTGCCGGGGAGACGCCAGGTAGGCGCCCTCCGGGTCGATGATGTCGCGGTGCCAGCGCGGCACGTAGCCCGTGCCGAAGTCGCGGTACACGGTGTCGAGCATCACCGACCGCGCCCCGTCGAGATCGTCCGCCCGCGCCATCCTTATGCGATATGAGTGCACCTGCGAATCATATGCAACAAGCCCCTAGGGGATCACCGCCCGCCCTCCCGCTCGGGCACCGGAACGCGGCCCGTCGGCTGCGGCGTGTCGGGTTGCGCCTCGGCCACGGCGGTCTGGATCAGCCGCGGCGTGCCGCCCCGCTGGATCCAGAACCCCCTGCCGGGCGGCTGCGGAGCCGGATACAGCGGCGGGAACAGCTGCCCCTCGGACCGGTCGCCCGACATCAGCAGCGCCGCCGCGCCCGTCTCCCGGACGGCCAGCAGCAACGGCTCGTACAACCCCCGCGCGGCCCCCGCCACCCGCCGCGCCACCACGAAGTGCAGCCCGATGTCGCGTCCGCTCGGCACGAACGGCACGAACGGTTCGAGCGGCTGCTGCCCGGCCGTCGTGAGCAGGTCGTAGTCGTCGACGAGCACGACCACCCGCGGCCCGCCGCTCCAGCGCCCCTCGGCCGAATCGGAGTCGGGCATCCGGGCCTCCAGCTCCTTGGCGACGCCCACGGACAGCCCCGCGGCCAGCCGCGCGCTGCCCGCGTAGCCGCCCAGATACGGCTCCGGCACCACCTCGCGCAGGCCGCGCCGCGGATCCATCACCGCGAACACGACCTCCTCCGGCGAGTACCGGCTGACCAGCCCCTCGGCGACGAGCCGCAGCAGGTTCGTCTTGCCGCACCCGCCGTCCCCCAGCACGATCAGGTTCTGGTCCTGGTCGAACAGGTCGAGCCCGACCGGTTCGAGCGCCCGCTCGTCCACGCCGAGCGGCACCGCGTCCGGCATCCGGGCCGGGCCGGGCAGCGCGGCGGCGGGCAGCCGGTGGGGCAGCACCCGCACCGGCGGCGCGGCCGGGCCGGTCCAGGACGCGCGGATCGCACGCGCCGCCGCCTCCACCACGCCGCCGAGGTCGTCGGTGTCGGGCACGCCGTCGAACCGCGGCAGCGCGACATGCCCGAACAGCCTGCCGTCGGTGAGGGCCCGCCCCGGCAGGTCCGCGGCGATGGTCTCGGCGAGCTTGCGGTCGATCGCCGAGTCGGCCGGGTCGTTCAGCCGCAGCTCGACCCGCTGCCCGAAGTTCGACTGCATGGCGATGCGCACGTCGTTCCAGCGCAGCATCCCGGCCACGACGTGGATGCCGTAGCCGCTGCCGCGCTGCAGCAGGTCCGACACCAGCTCGTCGATCTCCTCGAAGTCGTCGCGCAGCGCCCCGAACCCGTCGATGACCAGGACGACGTCGGCGCACGGCAGCTCGGGCACCTGCCCGGCGGCGTGCAGCCGCCGCAGCCCGGCGACCGAGTCGATGCCGTGCAGCCGGAAGACCTCCTGGCGGTGGTCGAGCATGCCCAGCACCTCCTCGACCGTGCGGCGCACCCGCTCCCGGTCGGCGCGCCCGGCGACGCCGCCGACGTTCGGCAGCCCCGCCAGCGCCTGCAGACCGCCGCCCACCAGGTCGACCCCGTACACCGCCACCTGGGCGGGGGAGTGGGTCAGCGCCAGCGACAGCACCAGCGTGCGCAGCAGCGTCGTCTTGCCCGTCTGCGGCCCGCCGATGATCGCGATGTGGCCGCCCGCGGCCGTCAGGTCGAGGTCCCAGCGGCCCTGCCACTGCCGGCGCGGATCGTCCAGCAGCCCGACCGGCACCCGCAGCGGCTCGACCGGCGCGGACACGCGCATGCCGTCACCGGTGACCCCCACCGGGCCGGTGACGGCGTCCAGCGTGACCGCCGCGGGCAGCGGCGGCAGCCAGATGGTCTGGACGCGCTCGCCCGTCAACTGGCCCACCAGCACGTCCAGCAGCGTGGGCCCGGCCGTCCGCTCCGGCAGCCGCCCCTCCTCGCCGGCGGACACGTCCGGCGCGTCGGCGGCCGCGTTGTACACGGTGTACGGGCGCACCGGCGCCGGCCCCGCGTCCTTGGGCTCCTCCACCACCGGCCCCCGGTACGGCCCCGACACGTACCCGCCCTTGAACCGCTGGTAGAGGCTGGTGTCGACCTTGAGGTACCCGAACCCCGGCAGCGCGGGCAGATGGAAGGCGTCCGGCGTGTCCAGGACGGTGCGGGACTCCTCCTCCGAGAACGTGCGCAGCCCGATCCGGTACGACAGGTACGTGTCCAGGCCGCGCAGCTTGCCGCCCTCGACGCGCTGGCTCGACAGCAGCAGGTGCACGCCGATGCTGCGCCCGATCCGCCCGATCGACAGGAACAGCTCGATGAAGTCGGGCCGCGCCGTCAGCAGCTCCCCGAACTCGTCGATGATCACCAGCAGGTGGGGCAGCGGCGGCAGGTCGGGCCGGTGGTGGGCGCGCTGGTAGTTGTAGTCGCCGATGTTGGCGATGTTGCCGGCGTCCCGCAGCACCTGCTGCCTGCGCTGCACCTCCCCCGACAGGCTGGCGTAGGCGCGCTCGATCAGCCCGGCGTCGTCCTCCAGGTTGGTGATGACCCCCGCCACGTGCGGCAGCCTCTCGAACGGCGCGAACGTGGCCCCGCCCTTGTAGTCCACCAGCACCATGGACACCTGGTCGGGCGGATGCGACAGCGCCAGCGACAGCACCAGCGTCCGCAGCAGCTCGCTCTTGCCCGACCCGGTGGCGCCCACGCACAGCCCGTGCGGCCCCATGCCGAGCTGCGCGGCCTCCTTCAAATCGAGGATGACCGGCCGCCCCGCGTCGTCCACCCCGATCGGCACCCGCAGGAACGCCCGCTCACTGCGCGGCGCCCACAGTTTCGCCAGGGCCAGCCGTTCGGGCTCGTCCACGCCCAGCAGCCTGGTGACGTCCAGCGTCCCGCCCTGCGACGCCGACTCCTCCTCCACCGACTCCCGCGACAGCCGCAGCGGCGCCAGCATCCGCGCCAGCCCCAGGACGGTCGGCGCGGGCACCCGGTCGAGCGTCCCCTCCGCAACGGCCGGAACGTCGCCGCGCAGATCCTCCACCCGCACCCGCTCGCCGTCCACGGTGATGCGCACGCCCACGTCACCGGGCTCTTGCGTGCGGTCCGCCACCAGGTGGATCACCGTCGCCGCCAGGCCCGCCGGGCCGATCGTCTCGTCCGGCCTGACCAGGTCGGCGGCCACGCCCCCGTACAGGTCGTGCACCACCACCAGCCGCCGCAGCAGCCGGTACGCCTCCCGATGGCCCAGGCCGCGCCGCACCTCGGTGGCGAAGTCCGTCCGTTCTTTCAGCTCGTCCGCCAGCAGCGCGCTCAGCGCACGGGGAGTCGGCGCGACCAGACGCAGCGGCGCCCCGCCGTCCCTGCGCCTCGGATCCAGGACGTGCGGCAGCCACTTCACCCAGTCCCAGTCACCGATCCGATCCGCGTCGGCGGCCACCGCGAACGCGACGTCCTCCGGCGCATGGAACGCGGCGAGCTGCGCCAGCAGCGCCCGCATCACCGCCAGCACGTCGTCCCGGGACCCGATGACGCTGACGTTGCCCGCCATGTCCAGGGGCACCGTCAGCGGCATGTCGGGGGCGGTGCCGAACCGGCGCACCGCCCCCCGGGCCTCCGCCAGCATGAACGGATCGCTCGGCGCCAGCGCCGTGCCGCGCTCGCCCAGCTTCAGCTTCGCCCCCGGCATCGTCCCGGTGCCGATGCGCACCCGCAGGAAGTCCGGGTCGCGCCGCCGCCGCTCCCACAGCCGCGCCGGGTCCCGCACGACGTCGTACAGCGCCTCCGGCGGCGGATCCAGCAGCCGCGCCCGCGCCCGCGCCTCCCGCTCGGTCCGGCCCAGCTCCTCGCGCAGCTCCTCCAGATACTCCAGGTACCGTTCCCGCTGGTTGCGCCGCTGCCGGGTGACCTGCCCCCGCCGGGAGAGCAGCAGCACCGCCCCCACCAGCACCGCCACGACGAGCATCACCGCCCCGAGCGCGATGAACGCCGGATTGCGCAGGACGGTCATCACCGTCAGCGATCCCATCATCCCGACGATCGGCAGGATGGCGAACACCTGACCGCCCACCCCGCCGGCCTCGGGCAAGGTCGGCGGCGCCTCCACCTCCCGTGTCTCCTGCGCCGCCAGCGGCTGCACGGTCCGCGCGGGCCGATGGACGATCCGGACCGTCACGACTCCTCCTCGCCACCCTTGACCCGATCAGACAAGCCGTGTCATGCGGGAAGCGTATTACGCGCCTCCGACATCGCCCGGCCCGCTTTTCCCCGTCGCCCCTTGCGCCCGCGTCCGCCCAGGTCACCGCCCCGTCGTACCCGTCCGTTAGCCTGCCCCGCATGTCCGAAACGATCACTCTTGCCAATGTGCTCGATGACGCAGCGCTACTCTCCCTGGAGCACCAGCTGCACTTCGCGGAGGTCGTCGGCGAGCACAACTGGAGCGTCGACCTGCGGGAACAGCGGTTCGAGTTCACCGGCAGCCGCAACCTGACCTGCACGCGCGTCCACCTGCTCGGCAGCGCCGCCCCCGGCCCGCAGTCGTGGCTGTGGGCGTGGGCGAACCCGACCGGCTACCCCGAGTCCCTGACCGCCGCGTCCGCGAAGGTGCGCGACTTCGGGCGGCAGTACGGCATCCCCGAGCTGGCGTCCGCGGAGGTCCCGTTCAGCGCACTGCCCGGCCGCCCCGCCGACTTCCGCCTCGAACCGGCCCGCGTCGCCGCGATGCTCCTGGACGCGGCCAAGGTCGTGTCGGGTGTCTGGACCTACTACCACGCCGACGTCGGCCGCGGCACCCGCGCCGCGTTCCTCATCGAGCACCCGGAATTCCAGTTGCCGCCGCCGGAGTTCCCCCGCGTCATACGCATCCTGCAGCAGGCCGTCACCGAGGCGCCCCTCACCGACCACCGGCGCGCGATCCACAGCTACGCCCGCCTGCGCGGACTCGGCGCCGCTTTCACCCCCGACCACAGCGGACTCACCATCACCGGCCCCGGCTTCACGATCGAGGCCGCCTTCGACCCCCACGGCCGCGTCAGCAACATCACCGCCCAGAGCACCCCGCCGAACGCTCCCTGACGAGCCCCGCCGATAGCGGCCGACGCGGCTCGCAGCAACACCAGCGTCGGCCGCTATCCGGCCAGATTTCCCATGGGCGGCGGCTCTCCCGTAGGGAAACCCGCGTCTACTGAGCTTTCGTTAGTTGTGTGGTGTTGGAGGGCGGATTTCCAGTCCGGTGTGGGCCAGGAAGGACCATGCGAGCTGTTCGTCCTGGCAGATGCGGTCGATGCCCGCCTCAGCGGCGTCGGCGACGTCGGCAAGGTGGTCGCGGCCAGGTTGGCCAGTTCGCATGTCTTGATGCTCGACCACAGCATCTCGACCGGGTTGAGCTCGGGGGCGTGGGCGGGCAGCCGCTCCAGGGTGAGCCGGTCCTGCCCGGCCGCCCATCCCCGCATTCGCCGGCTCCAGTGCGCGGCCGGCCCGTCCCAGATCAGCACCACGCGTTCACCCTGGTAGAACGCCTTGAGCTGGGTGAGCACCCCGATCAGCGCGGCGGTGTCACAGGTGCCGGGCCTCAGATCGAAGCACAGCCGAGCCCCGCGCCCCGGGGTCGGCGGCGTGGTAGCCCAGCGCAGCGGCCATGCAGGCGCGTTTTGCAGTTCAGGCGGTGGCGCAATGCGGGGGTGCGGCCGCGGGGAGCGCAGGTGCGCCGCACCTGCGGCAGCAGCGAAACACCCGATTCATCGACGAACACGAGCCATGCCCGTTTTACTACGGCCCCCCCTTTTTGATGCGCGGCCACTCGTGCGTCACCCACCGGGCGATCTCTGCGTCGTCACGCTCGACGGCTCTGCGCTGCGGGCGCTGCAGGCCCCAGCCCAGACGGGCGGTCAGCAGCCGCCACACCGAGGCCCGCGACAGCCGCACCCCGCACACGCGCTCGACCACCTGCCCCACCCGCTCCAAGGTCCACAGGTCGGCCTCGAAGCCGTGGGCCCGGGCGCCCTGCTCCAACGCGGCACGCACCTGCTCGACCCGGGCGTCATCGAGCTTGGCCGGTGCGGTCGGCGGCCGGGCGGCGCCGCAGCGCCGCCACCCCACCCGCCTGGATGCGCCGCTTCCAGCGCCGCACGCTCTCAGCCGACACGCCCCGGCATCCGGGCGACCTCGGCCTGGGGACGGCCCTGCTCGAGCAGTTCGGCCGCACGCATCCGCCGCGCCTCGGCCAACTGCGGCCGGGTAACGGCGGGACGGCCTCTTCCTGGTTGTCAGACTCAGCGTTGGGGGGCATGCCGCGATACTGACAAACCCCACCTCTCCACACCCACAGAACTAACGAAAAGCTCAGTAGAAGGAGACGGCCGTCCTTCACCGCTACCTGATTCGTCCGCAGTACTCCGACCTTCGGGGGGCGACCGCCCTGTGTAGTGGGGCAGGAGAAGCCAATCCGCCACGGGGCGGATCGGCGTCTGGGTGGGCTCGGATGCTGCTCGCTGTACTGGCGCGGGACGCTGGGCCCCGCCACCTGACGGCGGACCGGACCCGGCGAAACAGGAAGCCGCAGAAGTACCGCACACGCGGCACAGGCTGAGTCCCCGACTTTCAGACCGGGGAGCGCGTCAAGGCTCGACTCAGAAAACCGCTCCGGTCACCTCGTCGCGCCATGCCCATCCCACCGTCCGGCCTCAAGGGGAGCAACTGGAAGCCTTCACTACCCGGGCAAAGCGGGCGCGAGCCGGTCTCAGGACGTCGCCTCGGGCCCGCGCTGCTGCCCCGCGAGTTCCTTCAACGCTTCCAGACTGGGGGCCTCCTGCTCCTGGGCGTCAGCCTTGGTGGCACCACCGCGCGGGTCCTCCGGCGCCCCCTTCCACTTGCGCAACGCCTGAAGCGGAGTCAGCCCCTCAATGGACGCCTCCCGCAGCCGCAGGACCCATGGGACGCCGGCCCCGGACGGGGCCCGCGTCGCGGGACGCGCGCTCGACCTCGTCGCCGCGTCCGGGCTCGGCCATCTGATCGCCCGCACGGTCGTCGTGTTCACCGTGCGGACCCCGCACACCCGCAAGGCCCTCGACTTCGACGGCGCCGCCGCGATTCTCGCCGACGTCGGTGCGGGCGCGGTCCGGCTCCGCTACGACCGGCATCTCGCGAGCACGTCGACGCTCGACCCGGGTCGGCTGGCCCATGCGACGCGCGCCACGGCCGTCCGCATCGCGGCGGAGGCCCTCGGCCGCGCCGTCGGGCCCTGATCGTTACAGGTCGTTTCCGGCGTACGAGAGATTGAAGCTCTTGTTGACCAGCGGGAAGTCGGGGACGATGGCGCCGTTCAGCGCGACCGGCAGGGCGGGCCAGTTGAAGAACGACGGATCGACGATCTTGACGCGGGTGAGGGTGCCGTCGGCGGCCAGCTCGACCCGGTGGGTGATGGTGCCGCGCCAGCCCTCGACGATGCCGACGCCGGAGGCGGGGCCGTCGTGCGCCGTCGACGGCGGCCAGTAGCTGACCAGGCCGGGCGTCATGCCGCAGGTCAGATCGTTGATCAGCGCGATGGAGGCGGTGATCTCCGCGGCCCGGACGCGGAAGCGGGCCAGCACGTCGCCGGTGTCGAAGACGGGCACGCGCAGCGTCGGGCGCAGGTCGGTGAAGGGGTGGTCGCGGCGGGCGTCAACGTCCACGCCGCTGGCGCGGGCCACGTAGCCGAGGGCGCCCAGGTCGCGGGCCGCGGCGGTGGACAGCGGCGCGGTGCCGGTGAACCGGTCGGCGACGACGGTGTGCCCGAGCGCCAGGTCGACGATCTCGGCGATGTCCTCGCCGAGGGCCGTGAGCCGTTCCGGGTCGGGCAGCGTCCGCAGGACGGCGCCGCCGAGCAGCACCCCGCCGCGCAGCAGCCGGTTGCCGGTGACGTCGGCGTTGAGCCGCAGCAGCTGTTCGCGGACGCGGCCGAACTGGGCGTTGAGGACGGAGTGGCCGACGTCGTTGCACAGGGCGCCCAGGTCGGTGACGTGGTTGTAGAGGCGTTCCAGCTCCAGCAGGACGGCGCGCATGCGCTGCACCCCGGGCGAGACCTGCGTGCCGGTGGCCTCCTCCACGGCCAGGCAGAAGGCCAGGGCGTGCCCGACGGACGTGTCGCCGCTGACGCGTTCGGCCAGCGGCAGCGCGTCCGCGGGAAGGCGGCCCTGGAACAGCTTCTCCAAGCCCTTGTGCACGAACCACAAGCGGGCCTTGAGCTTGAGGATGCTCTCGCCGACGACGGAGAAGCGGAAGTGCCCGGGTTCGATGAGCCCGGCGTGGACGGGGCCGACGGGGATCTCGTACACGCCCCGTCCCTCGACGCTGACGAAGGGGTAGGGGCCTTCCGGGTCGCCGAAGTCGGGCGGCGGTCCGGCGTCGGTGCGCATCGGGTACCAGCCGCGCGGCCAGTGGTGATGGCGGACCAGGCGGCGCGGCAGCGGATGGTCCCGCGGGACGATCCCGTACAGGTCGTGCATCTCCCGTTCGAAGCGGCCCACGGGGAAGCTGAGGGCGGCCACGCTGGGCAGCACCGGGTCGGCCGGGTCGAGCCGCAGGTGCAGCTCGGTGCGGCGGTCCGGGGAGGCCGCGGTGAACAGGTACACCACGCGCAGCGCGTCGGGATCGTGGTGGGCCGCGACGAGCGCCGGCCGGTGGTCGTCGCCGAGCAGCGCGGCCACCCGGTCCGGCAGCTCCGCGGGCGTGACGTCGACGATCGTGCGTTCGTGCCGCGGCGCGGCCGCTTCCTGGGGCGAGGACTCAAGGGTCACGGGTGTGCTCCGATGATGGCTGCGGCGGTGTCGAGCAGGGTGTGCAGCGGCCAGGCGGTCACACCGAGGGCCGCGCAGGCGACCAGTGCCGCGGTGAGCGCGAGCGCGGCGGACCGGGCGAGCCGGACGTCGCCGGCGAGGGCGGCGGCGCCGGGCCCGGGCCGGTGGGCGCCGAGCAGCATCCGGCCGGTGTGGGCGGCGACGGCGGCCACGACGACCAGCATGAGGAGCAGCGCGGCGGCCACCGCCCATCCCATTCCGGCGGTGAAGCCCGCCCGGAACATGCCCAGCTCGCTGGCGAACAGGCCGAACGGCGGGAAGCCGAGCAGCGCCGCCAGGCTCGCGCCGAACAGGCCCGCCGTCAGCGGGACGCGGGCGATCAGGCCGCGCGCCCCGTCGACGCGGGTCGAGCCGGTCGCCTGCTGGATGTG
Source organism: Actinomadura sp. NBRC 104425 (assembly GCF_030269545.1). GTDB lineage: Bacteria > Actinomycetota > Actinomycetes > Streptosporangiales > Streptosporangiaceae > Spirillospora > Spirillospora keratinilytica. Next base: position 128,163 of record NZ_BSTN01000014.1, read on the forward strand.
GCCGGACGCCAGGAACGCGACCGACTTGGCCAGCCCGTGGCCGAGGATGTGCAGCAGGACGGCCGACGCCGCGAGCGGGGTGCCGACGGCCGCGCCCAGCGCGATCAGGCCCATGTGCTCGATGCTGGAGTAGGCGAGCATCCGCTTGTAGTCGCGCTGTTTGAGCAGCAGCGCCGCCGCCGCGGCCAGCGACACCAGCGCGACGGCCGCCAGCAGCGTGCGGGTGAAGGGGACGCCCAGCGCGGCGTCGGCGATGACCTTGACCCGCAGGACGGCGTAGAAGGCGACCGACAGCAGCACCCCGGACATCAGCGCCGACACCGGCGCCGGGGCCTGGCTGTGCGCGTCGGGCAACCAGGCATGCAGGGGCGCCAGGCCCGCCTTGGTGCCGAAGCCGAGCACCAGCAGGGCGACGGCGACGCGGGTCACGTCGGCGTCCAGGGCGGTGGCGTGCCGGGCGAGCTCGGCCCAGTCCAGCGCGCCGGAGGACGGGACGTGCGCGTGGCGGGCGGCGAAGTTCAGCAGCACGATGCCCAGGAACGCCAGCGCGATGCCGGCCGAGCAGATCACCACGTACTTCCACGCCGCCTCGGTGGCGTGGCGCGTGCGGCGGTGCCCGACCAGGAACGCCGTGCAGATCGTGGTGGCCTCGACCGCCACCCACAGCACGCCCAGGTTGGCGGCCAGCACCGCCAGCGCCATGGCGGCCACGAACGTCTGGGTGAGGATGCCGTAGCGGCGCGCGTCCGCGGCGCTGGTGTGCCCAGCGGCCCGCTCGGCGGCGAGATAGCCGGGGCTCGCCAGCAGCGCGGGCAGCGCCACCGCCCCGATCACGACCAGCATGTAGGCGCTGAGCGCGTCGGCCCGCAGCAGCCCGCCCAGCCCGGTGCGGGGACGGTCCACCGCCGCGACGGCCAGGGCGACGGCGCAGGCCAGCAGCCCGGCCGCCGCGGCCGCGCCGGACCACGCGGTGGTCTTGGGCCGCCAGCCGAACACGGCGTGGGACGCGGCGGCCAGCAGCGGCAGGCCCACCGGGGCGATCAGCAGTGCCGTCGTGGTCATCAGTCCCGCAGCTCCCGAAGGTCGTCCAGGTCGGTGCCGCCGAAGGCGGCCCGCATGCGCGCGGTGAGCACCTGCAGCACCAGCACGGCCAGCAGCACGTCCAGCGAGACTCCCAGCTCCACGATCAGCGGCACGCCGGAGGTGGTCAGGAACGCCACCGCGGTGATGCCGTTGTCCACCAGCAGGAACCCGACCACCTGCGACAGCGCGCGGCGGCGGGTGACCAGCACGAAGAAGCCGATGAGCACGACGGTGAGCGCCACCGGCACGGCGCGCACGGCGGGCGAGGGCTCCAGCGCGACCACCGGACGCGTCACCGCGTAGCTCAGCAGCGCCAGCCCGGCCGCGACCACCAGGGAGGCGGCCACGTTGACCAGCGGCTCGGTCTCCCGGACGTCGCCGCCGACGATGGCGCGGCGCAGCAGGCGGGGCAGCACCACGGCGCGCAGCACCGCGAGGCCGGCGCCGAGCGCGAGCAGTTCGGCGCCGTGCCCGTCCAGGCCCTCGTGCACGCCGAGCACCGCGACCAGGGCGGCGAGCGCGGCGCCCTGGATCGCGAACAGCCGCACGATCGCCGCCAGGTCGCGCCGCCACAGCACCAGCACCGCGGCGAGCAGGAACGCGCCGCAGGCCAGGTCGAGCAGCCGCACGTAGGTGACGTCACTCATGATCGTTTCGCTCGCCTTCACGCCAGGAAGAAGGACGCGGCGACGGCCAGCAGCGCCATGACGAAGGACCCGGCCAGCAGCTCGGGCACGCGGAACATGCGCAGCTTGGCCATGAACACCTCACCGGCCGCCAGCGCGCCGCCGAGCACGGCGACCTTGACGGCGAACACCGCCAGCGCCAGCGGCAGCGCCGCCAGCGCCGCCGCCGCCGTGTCCGCCGAGGCGATGCCCCAGGGCGCGAACAGGTTGGCCACCAGGCCCAGCAGCACCGTCAGCCGCATCGCCGACGCCCACTCCACCAGCGCCAGGTCCGGTCCCGCGTACTCCAGCACCATCGCCTCGTGGATCATCGTCAGCTCCAGGTGCGTCGCGGGGTTGTCCACCGGGATGCGCCCGGCCTCGGCGATCACCACGACGGCCAGCGCCACCGCCGCCAGCAGGCTGACCGGCGAGGCCACCCGCTGCGGCTCGTGCAGCGTGGAGTTCACGATCGCGCCGAGGTTGGTCGAGCCGGCCGGCACCGACAGCGCGAACACCGACATCAGGATGGTGGGCTCCACCAGCGCCAGCACGGTCATCTCCCGGCTGGCGCCCATGCCGCCGAAGGCGGTGGCGGTGTCCAGCGCGGCCAGCGCGAGCGCCACCGTGCCGAGCGCCAGCAGCGCGGTGACCGCGAACAGGTCCGCCGCGCCGTCCAGCGGGGACGCGGTCGTGGCGATCGGCACAATGCCGGCCGCCACCAGCGCCGTTGCCGTCAGGACCAGCGGCGCCGCGCGGAACACCGGCCCGGTGCCGTCCGGGGTGATCGCCTCCTTGCGCAGCAGTTTGCGCAGGTCCCGCCACGGCTGCAGCACGCCGGCGCCCGCCCGGCCCTCCAGGCGCGCCTTGACCTGCCGCATCACCCCCACCAGCAGGGGCGATCCGGCCGCCACCAGCACCACCTGCGCGGCCGCCTCCACGGTCCCGGCCACGCTCATCGAGCCGCTCATCTGGTCACCGCCAGCAGGATCAGCACTCCGGTGAAGGTGCCGAAGCCGTAGGCGAGGTAGCGGTGCACGCTGCCGTTGGCCAGCCGCCGCGCCGCCTCGCCGACCGCCGCCGCGGCCGCGACCACCGGCCGGTACAGGCGGCGTTCGATCCGGTCGCCCACCCGGGCCCGGTAGGTCACGCTTTCCACCAGGTAGGCGGACTCCGCCAGCGGGGTAACGTTCAGGTCGGTCTCCGGGGCGAGCACGTCGTCGAACACCCTCTGCAACGGCTCGGCGAACGAGGTCGCGGTGTACTCCATCCGCGCGTTCAGCGGGCCCATCCCGCAGTCCCACAGCCGCGCACGCCGCCGCGCACGCCGGATCATGGCGATCCGCAGCAGCGCCACGGCGCCCACCACGCTCACGGCGATGAGCAGGGGCGACACGGTGCTGGACGCCGCGGCCAGACGCAGCGTGACCTGCCCGGTCAGCGCGTCCTGGCCCGGCAGGACAACCTGGACGGCCCCGGCGAGCCCGGGGGCGGTGAACGCGGGGACCAGCGCCAGGGCCAGGCAGCAGGCCGCCGCCACGCCCATGCCCACGCCCATCGTCGCCGGGCTCTCCGCCGCGGCCTGCGCCTGCGGTGTGCGCGGACGGGCCAGGAACCCGGTCCCGAACGCCTTGACGAACGTGGCGACCGCCAGCCCCGCCGACAGGGCCAGCGCCGCCACCGCCACCGGCATGGTCACCGCCGAGATCGTCCCGCCCTCGCCAAGCGAGCCGATGAGGCTCTGCAGCAGCAGCCATTCGCTGACGAAGCCGTTGCCCAGCGGCAGCGCCGACGCCGCCAGCGCCCCCACGGCGAACGCCGCCGTGGTGAGCGGCATGCGCGTGCGCAGCCCGCCCAGCGCGTCCAGGTCCCGCAGACCCGTGGCGCGCAGCACCGACCCGGCCGCCAGGAACAGCAGGGTCTTGAAGGCCGCGTGGTTGACCACGTGCAGCAGCGCGGCCGTGAGCGCCAGCGCCGCCGGCGGCCGGGCGCCCGCGGTCAGCAGCAGCCCGCCGGCCCCGAGGCCGACCAGCACCAGCCCCATGTTCTCGCACGTCGAGTAGGCCAGCAGCCGCTTGAGGTCGGTCGCGACCGCCGCCTGCAGGATGCCGTACAGCGCCGACACCGCGCCGGCCGCCAGCACCAGCAGCCACCACCACACCGGCCCGCCGCCCAGCAGGTCGAACCCGACCCGGACGATCCCGTACCCGCCCAGGTTCACCATCGCGGCGCTCATCAGCGCCGACACGTGGCTCGGCGCCTCCGGATGGGCGCGCGGCAGCCACACATGCAGCGGGATGATTCCGGCTTTCGACGCAAACCCGGCGAACGTGGCGACGAACACCGCGCCCCGCACCGCCGGCGACAGCCCCTCCGCCGCGGCGCGCAACCGGTCGAACGACTCGCCGTGCGCCGCCGCGGCCAGCCCCGCCAGCCCGGCCAGGATCGCCACCAGGCCCAGGTGCGTCATCACCGCGTACCAGAGCCCGGCCGTCCCCACCGACGCCCGGTGTCGGTGCTCGGCCACCACCAGCAGCAGCGAGGCCAGTGCCATCAGCTCCCAGGCCACGAGGAACGTGCTCACGCTCGCCGCGGCGGGCACCAGGAGCATCGCCGCCACGAACAGGGGGAGCACCGCCTGCACCGTGCGGCCGTCCAGACCGTGCCCGTGGCCGTCTCGGGGCGGACGGGCGTAACCGACCCCGTACACCGCCGCGCACACCGCCACCGCACCGGTGACGGCGATGAACAGACCGCCCAGCGGATCGACCGCCAGCCGCACCCCGGCCAGCGGAAGCAGCTCCGGCAGCCACGCCGACCAGGACCGTCCCGTCATCGCCGCGACCCCGGCCACCACGGCCGCCGCCCCGGCGACCGCCGTGCACAGCCCCGCCCCGGCCGGGCGGACCCGCCGCGGCAGCGCCGCCCCGGCCACCGCGGCGAGCAGGCTCGCCCCGAGGGACGCCGACAGCGCGGCGCCTGTCACGCTCGTCATCGGCCGGTGAGCCCCCGCAGCGCGGCCACGATCGCCTCCGGCTCGGGCGGGCAGCCCGGCACCTCCACGTCGACCGGCACGACGTCGCGCACCGCGCCGGCGACCCCGTACGCGCCCGCGAAGACCCCGCAGTCGCGGGCGCAGTCACCGAGCGCGACCACGACCTTCGGCGCGGGCACCGCCTCGTAGGTGCGGCGCAGCGCGACCTCCATGTTGCGCGTCACCGGGCCGGTCACCAGCAGCGCGTCCGCGTGCCGCGGCGAGGCCACCAGCCGCGCGCCGTACCGCTCGGCGTCGTACACCGGCCCGAACGCCGAGGCGATCTCCACCTCGCAGCCGTTGCAGGAGCCCGCGTCCACATGCCGCAGCTGGACCGACCCTCCCAGCTCGCCGAGCGCGTCCGGGACGTCCCCGGCAGGACGTTCGGGAGGATCCTCGGCGACCCGGCCGGTCTTGCGGATCTTGCGCAGCAGATCTTTCACCAGATTCCTCGGTGGTGAGCTTCGAGGGAGCCCGCACCCGCATTCACCTTGCGTTGTGCGCAATTGCGGACTTTAGCAACTCGTTTATACGCCCCGAACGCCGAGGTCGCCTCGCCGCCGAGGAGCGAGGACGGCGCCGTCCCGGCCAATGACGCGCAACTGACCGCCATCCCCGGGCCCTACGGTGTACGCAGTTGCCACAGCCCACGCCCCTGCCAGTGCGCACGGCCGACCACCGCCCGCGGGCTCCACCAGCACATGCGGCTGCCGCCGCAAACGCCCCCGGGTACGCGCAGCCGACCACCGCCCGCGGGCTCCACCAGTGCGTACAGTTGCCCCCGCCTACGACCCAGCCCGCCACCTGCGGGTTCGACCGGTGCGCGCGGCTCCCGCCGCTGATGCGGCTCGGTCAGCGGTACTTGCGGGCCGACTCCGCCGGTTCGCCGGCCGCGCGCAGGTCGTCCAGCAGCTCCGCCTGCCCCGACAGCACCCCGGTCAGGATGGCGCGCGCCACCTGCAGAAGCTCGGCGACACGCGGGCTGGTCAGCGAGTAGATGACCGACGAGCCCTCCTTGCGCGACACCACGAGCCCGGCCCGCCGCAGCACGGCGAGCTGCTGGGACAGATGCGCGGGCTCGATCCCGACCTCGGGCAGCATCTCCGAGACCGCGTGGTCGCGCTCGCTGAGCAGTTCCAGCACCCGGATACGCGCCGGGTGACCGAGCGTCTTGAAGAACTCTGCCTTCAGCTGATACAGCGGCGCCTTCACGGCAGCAGGCCCTTCACGGTGGGGAACCCTGTCCTCGTCCTTGTCGTCACGGCGTCCATCCTCGTCGTCCGCATACCGCCCGGCCCAAGCCGAGCCCCTGAGACAACAAGGACGTCATCCAGACGGCGCGGGCGGACACCTACCAGGCTAGCCACCGCTCCGGTCACCCCTGTCGAGGCCTTCCCGGCGGCCCGCCGACGGCGCGTAGGGGAGCCCGCCGACATGGCCGGAGCCGATGCCGGCGGGCTCCCCGCCGGGCGGTGCGGGGTCAGGCGGCCGCCGCGCCCGCGCAGGCGATGTCGAGATTCCTCTCCCGGGTGATCCTGCTGCGGCTCTGGATCGAACGCAGCGCGCCGCCGATCACCGGGAGCCGGAGGCCGCGGGCGGCCATCGACCGGCCCACGATCTGCCGGTGGTTGTCGGGGGTGAAGAAGAACCGCTTACTGATCCCCGCCTCCTGGTAGGTGGTGATGTGCGGACGCAACCGCGATTCCCAGGCGCGCAGTGCGCGGGGGACATCGGCGGGGTACCGCCGCAGCATGGTGCCGAGCAGGTCGGCCCCGGCGAGCGCGGAGGACGCGCCCATGCCGCTGTAGAGACTGACGCACCAGGCGGAGTCGCCGACGAGGACGACCCGGCCGCGGGACCAGGAGTCCATCCGCGCCTGCTCCACGGAGTCGAACAGGAACTCGTCGGCGTCGTCGAGCACGTCCAGGGCCTGCTCGAGCAGCGGCCCCAGCGGCTCCGGCCCGAACGCGTCGCGAATCCGGTCGGCGGGGCGTCCGGTGAACTGCCCGTCGACGTCGTCCGTGCGATACGAGAACAGCAGGCTCTGCGGCCGGTCGGTGAACGGGAACAGCCACATCGCGCGGCCGGGCTCGAACAGGCAGATGCCGTCGCGCGGCGACACGCCGTCGAGCGGGTGCGGCAGGGCGTAGGCCGCGATCATGTAGCCGAGCCGGTGCAGGTGCTGCTCGTGCGGGCCGAAGACGAGCCGCCGGACCGTGGACCGCAGGCCGTCGGCGCCCACGACCAGGTCGAACCGCTCGGTGGTGGTCGTGCCGCCGTGCTCGAGGGCGACGTGCACACCGGACTCGTCCTGCTCGATTGCGACGGGCTGCGTCGCGAAGCGCACCTCGACGTCTCGGGGGAGCGCCTCGTACGCGGCCCGCTCGACGTCGCCGCGCAGCATCATGTGCGGTGCGCCCGGGATCTCCGCGGCCCCCAGCCCGGGCCTGCGGCCGCCCCACCGGTCGACGACGTAGGTCTTGCCGTCGCGCACGGCCCGGTCGGGCATGGCGTCGGCGAAGCCCAGCCGCCGCGCGGCGGCCCGGCCGGCGCCGAAGAGCACGATGAAGTAGCCGCCCGACCGGCGGCCCGGCGCCCGTTCCACGATCACCGGTTCCCAGCCGATCTGGCGCAGTCGGATCGCGATGGCGATACCGCTGACACCGCAACCGACGATGAGGCAGCGTCTGCGTTCGTCGGACATGGTTCTCCTCGCTATGGATGTCACGGGACGAAAACGATGCGGTCGTCGGTCTGCACGCTCCACGCCTCGGCGACCTGCGCCAGGGGCACCGGACGCGCCTGCACGTCGATCTCGCCGGCGTGCACCGCTTCGGCGATTTCCGGCAGCTCCTCCAGGATGTCCCGGGGCGGCACCGAGCCGATGCCGCTGCCGCAGATCTGCAGCCGCGCCGCGCGCAGCACGGCCGAGTGCACCGGGCTCGTCTGCCCGGCGATCGATCCGATCTGAATCCAGTGCAGCGGGGCGCCGCGGTCGCGACGGGCCTTGATGAGCGCTGTCATCGCGACCGCCGACGGTTCCCCCCACACGTAGTCGATGACGACGTCGACATCGGCGGCGCGGTCGGCCTGCTCGAACGTCACCGTCTCGTCCGCTCCCAGCTCGTGCAGCGCGGCGAGCCGGGAGGCGTTCCGTCCGGCGGCGACCACGCGGGCGGCGCCGAACCGCTTGGCGATCTGTACCGCCATGCGTCCGGAGCTGCCGGTGGCGCCGAGGATGAGGACGCTCTGCCCCTTCTCGAACGTGATGCGGCGGCGCAGCGCGAGCCACGAGGACATGGCTGGATTCATCGCGGCGGCGATGCGCACCGCGTCGACGTCGCTCGGCAGCGGCACGCTGCGGCGGACGTCGATCACGGTCTGCTCGGCGAACATGCCCAGGGGGCCGTCGTCCAGCACCGCGTACCTGAGGGTGCCCTCCTGGTCGCGCACGACGCCGTCCACGCCGGGCACGAGCGGGAACGTGCCGGTGCTGCTGTAGTGCGTGCCGTTCGCCCGGCCCCGGACGAGCTGGTGCAGGCCGGCCGCGAGAACGTCCACGACCATCTCGTGCTCACCCCGGGCGACCGGGCTGGGGTACTCGCCGTACTGCGGCGGCGCGTCGAACGCGTTGACCACGGCGGCGCGCATGGCGCCTCCCTTCGCTTGGTTTGTATTACCAACAACTTCAGGATGGTTGGTACTACAAACCATGTCAAGTAGTATCGGCGCATGAGTTCCGACGACGCGCTGGAGGACGCTCTCGTCCGGACGTCCTTCCGGGTGGCCGCCATGCTCACCCGCATCGGCGCGGAGCACGACCTGTCCCTCACGCAGCTGCGGCTGCTCGGCATCCTGCGCGACCGCCGCCCGCGCATGACCGAACTGGCGGCGTTCCTGGGGCTGGACAAGTCCACACTGTCCGGCCTCGTCGAACGCGCCGAACGACGGGGCCTCGTGGCACGGGGCAGGTCACCGGAGGACCGCCGGGTCGTCGACGTGTCCATCACACCGAAGGGCCGCGAACTCGCCGAACGGATACAGCAGGAGATCCGCGCGGCCCTCGCGCCCTTCACCAGCCGTCTGAGCGCGGATGACCGCCACCTGCTCACCCAGCTGCTCGACACCGTCGCCGGCAAGACGCCGGCACAGCACGACACCGCCCCGTAACACCGGCGCGGGGCCGACCAAGTCGCGCAAGTCCGCCGCCGCTGCCAGCCGGGGCCCGCATGCGAGAGGGTGAAATCGCGTCAGGGCGTGTTACGAAGTAGGCGGAGCCATTCGCTGATGGCGGCGCTCTCCAGGGTGGGGCCTGGTAGCGGACGGAGAGCTTGTCGCAGCGGATGGCCACGGCCCGGTGACGCTTGAGACGGTTGATGCCGCACTTCGCGGCATGGCGGCCGGGGCCGAAGGCGGGTGGACGACCACCGCAGCCGCCCCGCTGCTGTCGGTGACCGGCCTGGCCGTCCGGAATGAACGACGTGTGCAAGTCGACTTGCACACGTCGCCAGCGAGGTCGGAACTCCCATGGATCACGACAACTCCTCTCGCGCCTTCTGAGCACGCCAGGCGACCGGGACCGGGGTACGGCGTGTCGCTGGTTCCGGCGCAGGGGGTGTCCCAGCGTCATCTCCGACGATGCTGGGGCACGCGGGCATCCCCATCACCGCCGACGTCGACAGGCATGTGCCGGTGGACGACGGGCGGGCGGCGGCAGAGGCATTGAGCGGGGCTCTGTCCAGGGCTTGCGAGCTGGTGGCTCCCCCGTGCTCAGCACAGAGGCCCCTCGGGATGCTCCCGAGGGGCCTCTGATCCGGTGGCGCAGCCGGAGGGATTCGAACCCCCAACCTTCTGATCCGTAGTCAGATGCTCTATCCATTGAGCTACGGCTGCTGGCGGGACCTAACTGTACCGGTTGTGGGGACCAGTCCGCGAATCGATTACCGAAGTCGCGTGTGAGCAGGTCGGTGGAACCGTTCGGGAGGGCGGCGCGCCAAAGGGTGGAGTCGAGACAGATGAGGTTCACGGTCCGCGGGGCCCGTGAGTCAACCCCCTGAAGGAGTACCTCCCATGCGCATGTCAGCCGCCAAGCTCGCCGGCGTCCTGGTCGTCGGTGGCGCGCTGCTCTCCACCACCGCCTGCGGCCTGGTGGGCGGGGAAAAGAAGGCCGCCTGCGAGAACATCGAGAGCGAGCTGCGGTCGCTGACGTCCGGCGGGACGGGTACGGCGGCGGCCGCGACCAACGCTCAGAAGTGGTCCGACGCCGCGGCCAAGATCCGGGCCGAGGGGCAGAAGGCGGGCGGCGACGTGGAGTCGGCGGCGACCCGCTTCGCCTCGGACCTGGAGAACACCGCGTCCATGCTGCGCAGCCTCAGCTCGGGCAACCTGTCGGGGGGCACCCGGCCGGACACCAGCTCGATGATGCAGAACGCCAAGGACCTCGGTGAGGCGTGCGGGTTCGCCAGCACCGGCTTCCGGTTCGGCTGATCGCAGAGGCGTCTGACACGCATCAGAAGGTTGGGGGGTTCGAATCCCTCCGGCTGCGCCCAGGTCAAAGGCCCGTTCCGATCACGGAACGGGCCTTTGACCATGGTCGTGGGAGCCACGCTGGGAGCCACCGGGTCATGACCCGAACAGCGCCCGGCTCATGGAGGTCGCCGCCGCCCGCTTGTCTCCCTCCAGCAGATGCCCGTACACGTCCTTGGTGATCGTGATGCTCGCGTGGCCCAGGATCTCGGAGACCACGTGCAGCGGCGTGCCCTGAGCCAGCATCAGCGATGCGCCGCAGTGGCGCAGCTCGTGGGGATGCCAGTGCCCGAGGCCGGCCTTTCGGCAGAGCCCGGAGAAGGCGTGCGAGAAGTTGTCCGGGTCCATCGGTGTACCGACCTCGCTCGTGAAGATCAACCCGTGCTCGCGCCATAGCGGACCGGCCGCCATCTTGGCCTCGGCCTGGCGAGTCCGCTGCACCCGTAGTTTCGCCAGGATCTCGGGCGTGAGCACGAGCGTCCGTCGTGATGTGGGCGTCTTGAGCTCCGACACGACGAGACGTGTTCGCCGATCGCTCGCCTTGTCCCGGTTCTTGATGCCCTTGACGCCGTGCGTCACGCGCAGTGTGCTCGCCTCCCAGTCCAAGGCCGACCAGTGCAGGCCCAGGACCTCACCGCGTCGCATCCCGTACGCCAGCGCGAGCATCACCGCCGCCTCGAAACGATGACCGGCCGCCGTGTCGAGGAGCCGACGAGCCTGTTCGACGGTCAACGTCCGGCCTTCCTTGGCACGGATTCTCGGCGCCGAAGATAGGGACGCGACGTTGCGCGGCACGATGCCCTCACGTTCGGCCTGCCCGAGAGCCTTCCGCAGGACCGTCCTCATGATTCGGATGCTGTTCGCGCTGTAGCCGGCCTCTCGCTTGGCCTTCCAAAGCTTGTCAAGGCGGCGGCGCAAGCGCCGCCGCAGGCCGCCTGCTCCGGCACGCCTTACGGGCGTGCGGCGTGGGCGCCGGTCCCTCCGGTCGCGCCGGAGCGGGCGGCCCACCGGACGAAGTACCAACCGCTGATTTCATCCGGCCCATCAGCTTCGCACCGTGTCACGGAACGGGCAGGGCCGCCGGCGGACTCGCTCGGCTCGCCCTACGGGTGGTCTACGGCCATCAGACGGCAGCCCTCCTCACCGGGTCACGGGGTTCTGTCGAAGATGCCTCCGGCGGGGGCCTCAGGCTCCAGGATGGATCAGGCACCGAGCGTGCCGGGTCAGTGGCTGAGGTGGGTGAGGTATGGGCGGGTCCTGTAGATCCGACGCCATGCTGCACATGACCCGAGATCGTGTCTCTTTGGGAGCTGATCGATTACATGACCGCGTACGTGATCTCCGAAGTGGAAGTGCTCGATGAGCAACTGGCCGATCGATACCGCGCCATTGCGGAGGACTCAATCGAGCACCACGGTGGGCGGTACATCGTCCGAGGTGCTGCGCCCGATGCCGTTGAAGGAGCGTGGCCAGACCAGCGGCGCCTCGTCATCGTCGAGTTCCCCGACATGGAGACGGCACGGCGGTGGTACTCGTCACGCGAGTATGGCGAAGCGCTCAAGGTCCGGGGGCAGGCCCTTGACCGCAGGCTTCTGTTTGTCGAGGGCCTCGATTGACTGGTCATGCGCGGTGCCTGGTCTATAGACGGCGGTGGCTCCCGGGAGCCACGGTGGGAGCCACCGGGCCGAACGAGGTTGAAAGCCGCCGTACGAGTCCGGACAGCCGGAGCGGCGTTCGCCCAGCGTGCGAACTGATCTGAACGATCCCGGAGATCGTTTGGGTACCTACGGTTCAGAAGGTCAGGGGTTCGCGAATCCCGTCCGGCGGCGCCACAGGTCGCAGGCCCCTCGGGAGCGTCCCAAGGGGCCTGTGCGCCACCGGATGCAGCTACGCAGCCGCCCGGGCGTCCGAGGTGGTCACGTCCGTCTCGCGCCGAGGCCGCGGGAGGCGGGCGCCGTCCCATGTCCGGATCCGGCTATGCTCTAGAGGGGCCCGGGGCTCTTTGCCGGTTGGTGCGCCAGCCGGTAACCTGTGCTCAGCCTGGAGGATTCGCCTAGTCCGGTCTATGGCGCCGCACTGCTAATGCGGTTTGGGCTTACCGCCCATCCGGGGTTCAAATCCCCGATCCTCCGCTTTCGACCTGCGGGGATGCGTCGTACGACGCATCCCCGCAGGTCCGTTTCTGGGCCCGTCAGCGGCCGCGTTGGCACATCGTTGACACAGGCGGCATCAACCGCGTCAGGCGCGCTTCCGGCACGGCACGAACGCCGCGGTCGTGGCCGCCGCGTCCTCCGCGACCCGGACCGCGTCGATCGGGGTACGGTGGCGCCGGGCGATCCGTTCCGCCGGCCACCCCTCGTCGAAGTGGCGGCACCGGACGGTGCTGTGGCGCTCCCGCCCCGGTGCTGTCGGCGGGCGGTTTGAGCAGCATGTCGGCGCCGGCTTTGAGCGCCAGCACGGGGATGCGGTCCAGACCACCCGCCAGCCGCAACCGCGCGAATCCCGCCCCATGCACCCGGCGAAGGTCGCCCAGGCGAAGCCGCCGGGCGCGTGGGGGAAGGCATGAGCATGTCGAACCGCTGCGTGACGCAGGAGGCCCGGCCGTCCTCATAGGTGGCGAAGCGCCCTGAGTCGCTGTACGCCTCTGCCCACGCTAGGCAATGTCCGGTGGATCTTGGCATCCGGCTCTTGCGTGCGGGTGGGGGCAGGGTCGTCCGCTGCGTGCTTGCGAGTCTGCGGCTTCGCCGCCGTCATGGGCGAGCTGACCGGTGCGGCGGCCGCCCTGCCGACGGAGCGACGTGGTCGGGGTCGCCCTGGTCGCCGCACTGCTGCGGGCCCATCATACGCGGGCGGCACCGTGCGGGGAGTGGGGTTGGGGCCGGCCTACGCGTCCGTGGCCGATCTCGTCGTCGCGGCGGCTTCCCGCGGCGCACACGGGGGTGGCCGCCGGGGTGAACACGCTGCTGCGCACCGTGGGGGCGTCGCTGGGGACGCAGGTCAGCGCGTGATCGTCACGGCGTCGGTGCCGGATGGCGGGAGGTTCCCCGCCGAATGGGGCTTCGTGCTCGGCTTCGCCGTCAGCGCGGCCGCCATGGCCGGGGTGCTCGCCGTCGCCGCGGCGGCACCGCGCAGGACGGGCCGTAACTGCGACGATCGGGACCGTCCCAGCATCGCGCCGATCACTTTCACCGCACCCCTGCCGGGCAGCGCCGATGCCACCGTCTGACGCGTCCGGGGCGGCCGGGATCGTCGTGCCAGAGACGGATGTGAGATGGATCTTCGCCGTGCTCGTGAGGCTTCCAAATGATGGCTGGTCTTCGCGGGTGTCGATGCCGGCCGCCGACCTCTCGGGCGAGGCGCTGTCACGGGGCCCTGACGGGTCGCGGGGGTCGAGCCTCGCGGCGCCGTCACCGCGTCTTCCGAACCGACTGCCCGCCAGGAGCCCACGGCGAGCAGTGCGGCGTACCTGGCCGTGACGGCGCGCTGCTGCCAGGTGTGGACACCCGCTGCGACGGGGCGGTCTGGTCGGTGACGGCGGGTTTTCCCGGCGAATTTCTCGCGGGAGTGTCATCCTTTCGGGGGATGGACGGCTCTTCCGCGGGGAGGAGAATTGGCCCGCGCGGTGGAGATCGATGATGTCTGGAAGGGGTCTTTTATCGGGTTGATCGAACGCGCGTCCGTTCACGCAGATGATCTTCCGGAAACACGGGACGGGCGCCCCGTGCGGTCGCACGGGACGCCCGTCAGGGTCGTCACACGTCGGCTAGAAGCCGAAGCCACCGAACCCCAGGCCACCGAAGCCGAAGCCACCGAAGCCCAGGCCACCGAAGCCCGTGCCACGGGTCTTGATGCCGATGCCACGCTGGTGGATGTCACCCAGGGGGCCGAAGTAGTGGCGCTTGAACACCACGACCTTCACGCGCTTGTGGTGCTTGTAGCGCTTGCAGCGCTTGCGGCCGCAGGCCAGCGCGGTGGCGGTGGAGCCGGCCTGGCCCGTGGCCGTGGTGTGGCCGACGGTGGACGCCTGGGCGGCGGGCGTGAGCACGGCGGCACCGCTCAGCGCGAGGCCGGAGATGCCGAGGACGACTCCCGTGCGAATGTTCTTCCGCATGTCTCCCCCTATCTGGGTTTTCGACCGAGACGAGATATTGCGGAATTCGCTCCATCTCGCCGAGAAGAGGCTTTCCCGCACCATCTCGGGCAAATACCTCCAGATCAGCAAAAAGAAGCAAGATTACATCAAAGCGATCACTAGCTATAAATCGGATGTTTAACGGCAAATCGCCACAGAGAGTATGCGATCAAATGCACTGTGTAGTGACCTGCTGCCGCGCCGCGACGGTCACGATCGGTCAGGAGGAGTTCGGCGCCGAAGGCGGCGCCGTGGAGCCGGGGCGAACGCCGACGGCCAGCCCGTGTCGTGAGCGGCGAGCCACCGGTGACGATGCGGAACCCGCGCACCGTCGTCGGCGCCTCCCACGGCGCCGACGCGGCGATCGCGGGCATGCTGGGGCCCCGGTCCTCCCCTGAATGCCCGAGTCCATCGGAGGGCACAAGCCCCGCCTCACGGTGGACGGCGGCGCCATCGGCCCGCTCGGTCTCGTACATGATCCTGGGTGCCCGGCGCAGCACGGACCGCGCGTTCCGAATGATCCCCCGGCGTGGAGGAGCGGGGCGCGCCGGTCAGGCGCGTTGGCGGGCGGTTTCGTAGAGGGCGACGGTGGCCGCCGACGCGGCATTGAGGGAGCTGGCCGAGCCGGTGATCGGGATACGTACCGTCACGTCACAGGACTCGCGCCAGCCGGCGCTCAGGCCGCTGGTCTCGTTGCCGACGACCAGCAGGGTCGGGCCAGTGAGGTCGTGGTCGGCGATGTCCACCGCGCCGTGCTCGTCGGTGCCGACGACGGTGATCGGCAGGCCGTCCGCGCGCAGGTCGTCCAGCCGGCGCAGCACCTCGCGGTGGGAACGCGCCCTGACGGTGGGCACCGCGAACAGCGAGCCGGTGGACGCGCGGACCGCCTTGGGGTCATAGGGGTCGGCGGCGTGCCCGGTGATGATCACACCGTGGGCGCCGAACGCGTCGGCCGAGCGGATGAGCGTGCCGATGTTGCCGGGGCTGGTCGGCCGGTCGAACACGACCGCGAGGAAGGACGGGTCGGTCGGGATGCGGGTCAGGTCGTCCGGTGGCAGGGCGACCACGGCCAGCAGCTCGGGCACGTCCTCGGTCTTGCCGCCGAGTTCAGCGAGCAGGTCGGGGGCCATGGCGACGCGCTGTGCCTCGGGAGCGCGGTCGAGGATGCCGGCCGCCCACGTCGAGAGCTTGCGCGCGTCGTCGTGGATCAGGGCGCGGATCGTCCAGCCGTGCTCGACGGCGAGGGTGATGGGGCGGACGCCCTGCACGATGAACTCGCCCGCCCGTTGCCGCTTGGTGCGGTTCGACAGCAGGGCCTGCCACTGCTGGAATCGTGCGTTGCGGCGTGTGACGCGCAGTTCCCTGTTCAACCCGTTCGGTCCTTCGGCGGAGACGCTCAAGCGGCCGAGTCTTTCATACCGTGTCAGGACGCGCCGTGTGACATGCGCCGGGGGCGGACGGAGGCGGCAGGATCAGGAGGATTCACCTGGGCTCACTTCGCGTGTGGGCACGGTGCGGCGCCGGGGTCGGCCATCGCGGGGCGGATGCCCTGTTCGCCCAAGTGACGGCAACGCACTACCCGGAGCGCCGGCAGGCCGAGCCGTGGTCGGATGGTGTCCCTGGCGCGGTCGCCTGGGGGGCTGGTTCGCTTGTTGCTGCCGGGGCGCGGAGGCGGCGCGTGCCGTGCGGCGGTCGGTCGATCGGTTCCGGGTGCCGAGCGGATCGGCGACTGCTGCGACGTCATCGCCGGGTGCTTCGGCGACCTGGTGAACGAGCAGGTGGTCCGGCGGCTCGCGGGCGTCTCCGCGGGCGGTGAGGCGGACCCGGGCGCGGCGCGTGGTGAGGGCGGTGACCGGCCGGATACACGTCCACGCCTCCTCGTCGCGCGGCGGCGACACCCCCGGGCTGACCCCAGCCGCGCGCTCAGATGATGTAGAAGCCCCAGACGACGTCCAGCTTGCGGCTGGGGCCGTCGTCCGCCACGAACGTCACGGTGCCCTGGCCCGGCGGGTTCAGGAAGGTGGTGTGCAGGGTGACCGTCAGGTCGATCGAGTCGCCCTTCTCAAGGCTGCCCTGGGCGGGGGAGACGCTGATCCGGTCGCTGGACGACACCGAGCTCCAGACCACGGGGCCGTTCTCAGCGGTCAGCCGGACCTGGGCGGTCTTGGTCCCGTACAGCTCGACCTTGGCGGGCACGACGGTCGGAATGCCGGGCGAGGCCGGGGGCTCCGGCGCCGGAGGGGTCGGGGACGGCGACGCGGGCGACGTCGGCGACGGCGTCGGCGACACCCGGTATGCGCCGGTGCTCGTCGGCTGGGGCGACGGTCCGGCCGGGACGCCCGGCGCGGCGGGCGCCTGGGCGAGCGGCGGACGGCCGCCGGACTGCCCGCCCGTGTCCGGCCGCCCGTTGTTCTGCCGGTCGGGCGTCACCGCCGGTTGCGGATGCGTCCGGAAGGGCGGCCAGGAGATCGTGGACGGCGGCAGTCCCGGCCCGATCAGCAGTGCCGCGACCAGCGCGGTGACCAGGGCGCCGGCCATGCCGCCGCCCGCGAACAGCCAGCGGCGGGTGTAGGGCGACGGGACGTCGGGCTGGCTGGGCATGCCGTCGGGGGTCAGGGTGCCGCCCCGCGCGGCGATGTCGATCCGGTAGCCGGCCAGTTCGGGGTCGGTGGCGGTGTGCATGACGCGGTGCCGCAGTGCGGCGGGCAGCACCGGGGACGGCGCGTGGACGAGCAGCGCCCCGACCTCCACCCGGCGACGGCGGCGGCACGCCGGGCAGTCCTCGTGGTGGGCCCGGCCGTCGCCGTCGTCCCGCGCGTGGGACGCCACGGCCGCGGACGAGCGGCGCGCGGTGAGGACGCCGACGGCCCGCCGCGGCCGTCCACCGTGCCGTCTGGTCGCCGCGGCGTCACCGGCGCGGCCGGCGCCCGGGCAGCAGCGGGCGTACACGGCCTGCTCGGCCTCGTACGCGGCGCACAGCAGCGACCTCGCCCTGCCGGTCCGGGCGGCCGCGCGCCGGGCCGACAGCCCCAGTGCGGCGCCGATGTCGGCGGGGCGCAGGCCGTGGCGCACCGAGAGCAGCAGCAGCTCCTGGTCGGAGGCGTCCAACCGGGCCAGCGAACGTTCCAGAAGCGCTGACAGTTCGGCGGCGGGCGGCGGCTCCGGCCGGCTCTCGGCGTCCGCGGTGCAGTCGGCCGGGAGGGCGTCGGCGAAGTCGGGGCCGGCCTCCCAGTGCAGGTGCCGGGCCCGGCCGCGCTGGAGGCAGCGGCGCCGCGCCGCCGCGTACAGCCAGGATCCCAGCCGCATCTGATCGCGCATGCGCGGCGCGCGGCGCCAGGCGTCGATGAAGGTGTCATGCACGATGTCGACGGCCGTTTTCTTTTCGCCCGTCATTGACAGGCAGTAATCGAAAAGGCGCTCGGCGTACGCGTCGTAGAGCGCGGCCAGGGAGGTCCTGTCACCACCGTTCAGACCCTGCACCAACCTGCGGTCGGCTGCGCCGTCGAACGAGGACCATCTGGGCATGAGCGCTCCCCGCATCCGCACGGGAGTCCGGCCCCAACGGAGCCTTCCGGACAATCGGCCCACCCTGAATACACCCCACTGCACCATCTGCACCACATGATCTCGCGAAAACGGCAGAAGGATGACCGGAAGGTGAGGCTTCTGGGACCGGTGGTATTGAAAATTTTTCGCTTTCTCGCGCCACCGGAGTCCCAAATCGGTGGGAGACCGTCAAGAGTCCGGTCGGTCGGCCGCCCGGGCGGCCGACCGACCGGCGGCGCTCAGCGCAGATGGACGACGTCGAGTTCGCCATCGGCGAACCGCCGCCGCAGCACCTTCTTGTCGAACTTGCCGACGGAGGTCTTGGGGATTTCGGGAATGAACGTCCACCGTTCGGGCAGCTGCCAGCGGGGGACGCGGCCCGACAGGAACTCCCGGAGCTGCTCGGCACCGACCGTCGCGCCCTCGCGCACCACGACCGAGGCCAGCGGACGCTCCTGCCAGCGGTCGTCCGGCACGCCCACCACGGCGGCCTCCACGACGTCGGGATGCGCCATGAGCTGGTTCTCCAGCTCCACCGAGGAGATCCACTCCCCGCCCGACTTGATCACGTCCTTGGCGCGGTCGGTCAGCACCAGGTAGCCGTCGGGAGACAGCGTGCCGACGTCGCCGGTGCGCAGCCAGCCGTCGTGGAACCGGTCCGGGTCCTCGTCGCGGTGGTACGCGCCGGTCACCCACGGCCCGCGGATCTCCACCTCGCCGACCGACGTGCCGTCGCTGGGCAGCACCTCGTCGCCGTCACCGACGATGCGGACCTCCAGCCCGGCCAGCACCCGGCCCTGTGTGACGCGGTACCGCCACACCTCCTCCTCGTCGTCGGTCGTGGCGGGCGGATGCGCGACCGTCGCCACCGGCGACGTCTCGGTCATCCCCCACGCCTGGACGATCCGCACCCCGATCTCGTCGTAGCCGCGCATCAGCGACTCGGGCACCGCCGATCCGCCGCACGTCACCAGGCGCAGCGAGCCGAGGTCGCCGCCGTTGTCGCGCGCGTACCGCAGCACGTCGTTCCAGATCGTCGGGACCGCACCGGCGACGGTGGGGCGTTCGGTCTCGATGATCCGGACGAGCGGCTCGGCCTGCAGAAAGCGGTCCGGCATGATCAGCGACGCGCCCGCCATGAGCGCCGCGTACGGCAGCCCCCAGGCGTTGGCGTGGAACATCGGCACGACGGGCAGCACCCGGTCATGGGCGCCGAGGCCCATCGCGTTGGCCGTGCAGGCCGACATCGAGTGCAGGTACGCCGACCGGTGCGAGTAGACGACGCCCTTGGGGTTGCCGGTGGTGCCGCTGGTGTAGCACATGGCCGCGGCCGAGCGTTCGTCGATCTCCGGCCAGTCGAACGAGGGCGGGGACGCGGCCAGCAGTTCCTCGTACGAGTGCAGCTCCTTGCCCGTGTCCGCCAGGGGCGCGGTGTCGGCCGTCCCCACGACGACCACGTCCCGCACGGTCTTCATCCGCGGCAGCACCGGCGCCAGCAGCGGCACGAGCGACCCGTCGACAATGACGACCCGGTCCTCGGCGTGGTCGGCGATGTAGGCGAGCTGGTCGGGGAAGAGCCGGATGTTGAGCGTATGCAGCACCGCCCCCATGGACGGCACCGCGAGGTAGGCCTCAAGGTGCTCGGCGTTGTTCCACATGAACGTCGCCACGCGCTGGTCACCGTCGACGCCGAGCGCCCGCAGGGCTCCCGCCAGCCGCGCGACCCGTTCACCGAGCCGTGCGTAGGTGATCCGCCGCGTCACGTCGCCGGTCCAGGTCGCCACCTCGGTGTCCCCGAACACGCCCGTGCCGTGGCGCATGATCGAGGTGATGGTCAGGGGATGGTCCTGCATGGTGCTCCACACGGCACACCTCCAGCTCGACGGCCCTCAGAACCGGATTCTCAACCGCGCCGGTGTGATTGTCATCACCATAGAGGCCCCTATTTCCCCACAAGCCTCCCGCAGCGCTCCTCTCAGCCGAGCCCGCCCGGAGCCCGTCGCCCCAGCGCGATGCGAGCGAAGCCGCCTCGTCCCTGTTCGTCGCCGCTTCCAACCTGTCCATCGCCCTGGGGGCCCTCAAGGTCGCGTTGCCGGTGAGGCGGACGCGGATGGGGCTCGCCCCAGCCGAGCGCGGCCGGCCGCGCTTGACCGCGACGCGCCCAGCCGTCCCGACGCCCTGCTGGCACACAACGCGGCCCGCCACGTCGGCATCCTCCGCGCCGTCCCCGGGGCGTGCGGCGACGCGATGGACGTCGGCTGCGGCGACGGTCTGCTCGCGCCGAAGCCGACCGGACGGGCCGCCCGCGTCACCGGCATCGACAGCTCACCGGAGATGATCGCCCGCGCCCGCGAACTCGCCGCCGGTCACCCCTCACGTTCGTCCACGGCGACTTCCCGACCGCCCGCCTGCCCGCCGGCGGCTTTGACTTCATCTGCCCGGTGTCCACGGTGCACCACGAAGTTTTCGAGGCGGCCCTGGTGCGCATGCGCGAGCTGCGGCGGCCCGGCGGGACGCTGATAGCGGTGGGTGTGGCCCGCGACGCGACGCCCGCCGACTGGGCGGCGACGCATCGCGGCCGCACCGGTCGTCCGCGTCATCAAGGTGCTGCGCCACGCAGCTGGTCCGGGTCGCCGGGCGACGCCGAGGGGCCGTCGCGCTGCTCCCTGGCGGGGGCGCCAGGGGGGCGAGTTCGTTGCGACTGGTGTTGATGTGAAGGGACTGCCGTTTCTGGTGTGAAAAATGTTGGTCGGGTGTGAAATCGCGCGTATGTGAGTTCTGGGACTTGCGGGGCTTGTGTGAGTTTTCGGAGACGGTGAGGCGAGAGTAAAGATCGTTCAGTAAGGGTGGGAAGGCAGGTCGGGGAACTGGGAGCCGAGGGCGGCGTCGTCGCGGAGTTTCGCCATGGCGCGGGAAACGGTGCTCTTGACCGTGCCGACGCTGACACCGAGGACTTCGGCGATCTCGGTTTCGGGCATGTCCTCGTAGTACCGGAGCATGACCGCGAGGCGCTGGCGCTCGGGCAGGCGGTCCAGGGCGCGGCCGAGGGCGTCGTGCAGCTCGCTGCGGCGGGTGTGGTCGTCGACGGGCTGGTCGGGCAGCTCGTCGGTGGGGTAGATCTCCAGCTTCCGGCGCCGCCACCAGGAGATCTGCGTGTTGACCATGGCGCGGCGGACGTAGCCGTCGACGGCGGCCGGGTGGTTGATGCGGTCCCAGGCCAGATAGGTCTTGGCCAGCGCGGCCTGCAGCAGGTCCTCGGCCTCGGCGCGGTCGCCGGTCAGCTGCATGGCCATGCGCAGCAGAACGGTGCCGCGGGACGCGACGTACTCGCGGAACTCCTCGTGCCGCGTTGCGTTCACATCACCACCGAACCAGGGGTTGGAGGGCGTCGGCCGAGCCGTACCATTGAGGGATCTTGAACGGGCAAGCTCCCGGCCCTCTCGACCATCGCACGAAGATCGTAATTTCGGTCCAACAAAAAACATATATTCGGGTCAACCTGGTGTGCGATTCTCCTCTTCGGGGTGAGATATCTCAACCCCTCAGCTGACTTGTCCCGACAAATCCGCCGACAGTTGGATGGCGGTGCGTGAACCTTGAGTCGCTGTTCCGTACGACCAGGCCGTCGCAACCGAGATCGATGTCGGAGGGTCGCATGCCGTCCCACCCCTGTGCCGCCAGGCGTCGTCGTCACCGGGAGGCCGTGCTCGGGCCGTCCCGGCCCGGCGCGGTGTCCGGCGGCCTGCCGGTGCGCGCCGTGGCCGGGACGATCCTCGACGCCAGCCCGCACCTGCTCGTCCTGGCCGGTGACAGGGGCGAGGTGCGGGTGCCGATGACGCAGGCGACCGAGGTGTGGCACGGCGGGCCCGGGGGGCCGGACGCGCTGCGGCCGGGACGCCGCGCGATCGTCCGCACCGCCGACGGCCGCGGCGCCGACCGGGTCTGGGTGGACATCGTCCGGGTGGCGGGCACGGTCGTGGCGTGCGGCCGGGACGCCGTGGAGGTGGACATGGGGCCCCATCGGGGACGGGTCCACGTGGCCGTCCCGCCGAACGTGCTCGGCCGGGTGCTGGTGCGCCATCCCCGGCTGGAACCCGGCTATCTGATCGACGTCATCTGCGTCGCGTCCCCGGACGGCCCCCGGGCGGCGCATCCGGGCACCGCGCAGCCCGGCTACCGCGCCGACCACCCCCCGGCGGCCGACCCGTCGGCGCCCGTGCCGGAGGAGGTGCACGGGACGGCGACCTGGTTCGGCACCGGGGACGCGGGCCTGGCCTATCCCGCCGTGGATCCGGAGGGCAACGCGGGCGGTTGCCACGAGACGCCGAGCACCTGCGTGCCGCTTCCGTACGTGTCCTTGGGCAGCGAACTGACCGTCCGCAACGACTGCACCGGGCGTGCCGTGTCCATCCCGGTGACCGAGTGCGGGTGCGTGGCGGCCCGCTTCTGCGACCGGTGCGTGCAGTGCGGCACGTCGCCGCGGGGACGGGTCGTCGAGCTGGCGCCGGTCGCGTTCGCCGGTCTCGGCGGGGACCTGGCCGTCGGCTGCTTCAACGTGACCGTCGGCGGGGCCGTGCCCGGCCTGGGGGGTTGAGCCGTGCTGCACGTCGTCCAGTGCACACAGGTACTGGTGCTCGCGTTCGTCCTGCTGGCGGCGAGCCTGGCGAAACTGACCGTGCCGCGGGCGGTGCCCGCGGCGCCCCACGGCGTGCGCGACGTCCCGACGGCCGATGACGCGCATGGTGTTCCGGCGGCCGACGAGGTGTACGGGGTCGCGGCGCCCGACCGGCGGTCACCGCTGCTCGACCGCCGGGTCACCCTCGGACTCGGGGTCTTCGAGGGCTGCCTGGGGCTGGCCATGATGGTGTCGGCGCACGTGTCGGTCCGGCTGGCGGTGACGGTGATGTTCGCCGCCGCCACCTGGGTGGTCGGTGAGCTGCGCAGACAGGGCACCGGCACGGGCTGCGGCTGCTTCGGCGAGCTGAGCCGCGGGCCCGTCGGGCGGCGCGGCGTCCTGCGGACGGGCCTGTGCACGCTGGCCGCGGTCGTCGCCCTGGGCGCCCCGCACTCGGGGACGGACGTGCTGCGGCAGGGGCACGCGCTGGTCGGCCTCATCTTCGTGGCCGAGCTGGCGCTGTTCGCGGCGCTGTCGCCGGAGCTGCCGGCGCTGCTGGAGCGGCTGGGCCTGCGTCCCCGCGCGGCCGCGCCGTGCGAGCGCCGCCGAAGCCCGCTCGCCGAGACCTACCAGGCGCTGCACGCGAGCGAGGCCTGGCTGAGCCGGGAGAACGTAATCGTCAGCACGGCGCCGCTGGACGTCTGGCGGGAGGGCTGCTGGCGGTTCCTGGTGTTCCCGGCGCGGGTGGACGGCCGGGACATGGAGATCGTGTTCGCCGTCTCCACGGCCGCGCGGCACCGGACCGTCCGGTACGCCGTCGTGGAGGCCGAGCCGTCGGAGGCGCCGGGCGTCGCCGCCGCCCGTTCCCGCTGACGGTCTGGTGTTCTCTAGCCGCCTCTACCCCTTCCGCTAGAGGCGGCTAGAGACGTGCAGAGGGTCAGGACGGCATGCGGACCGCGGCCAGCTGGGAGCCCTGGGCGACGAGGCGGTCCTTGCTGTCCCAGACGTGGACGGTCTCGTCCATGCGGCCGCCGCCGACGTCGGTCGCCTGCATCCGCACCCGGACGGGCCCCGGGGCGGGCAGGCGCCGGATGTAGGCGGTGAGCTGGATGGTCGGCGCCCGCCCCGGCAGCGCCAGGTCGAAGGAGGCGGGCGGCACCATGTCCAGCGCGACCAGCAGGCTGCACGGATCCCAGTCGGTGCCGTCGGCCAGCCGCTGCCAGCCCTGGACGAGCCCGCGCCGGGACGGCTCCCCCGCCGCGAACCCCAGAACGCCGGGATCGATGTGCTCCTCGACGACCTCCATCAGCGGCACCGGGAAGCCGCCCCCCGGCGGCTCCTTCCCCACCAGGACGCAGTCCTGCCGGTCGGGCAGCTCCGCAGGCGGCTCGGCCGACCACCACGGGTCGGCGTCCCCCAGCCGTTCCTGGCAGATCAGCGCATCGACCATCGGACGGCCGTCCTGCGACATCCGCGCATGCAGCTGCGACACGCTGCGTCCCTCGCGCAGCACGTCGACGGAGATCACCACCGGCCCCGGCTTGGGGGCCCGCAGGAAGGTCGCGCTGACGGCGACCGGGTGCGGATGCGCGGGGGAGGCCGTGCGGGCGGCGGCCCGGGCCATGACCGCCAGGACGTATCCGCCGTGCAGCTTGTCGCCGACGCTCCACTGCGCGTCCAGGTCGGCATCGAACTCCGCACGCCGCTCCCCGGTCTCGGCGTCGCTCCCCTCGTTGCGCGGTCTGACCTCCGCGGCGCGGCTGAACTCCTTCACTCGGCGCTCCGTTCGCTCGTTCGACACGGCGTGCGCCCGCCGGCCGGACGCCCCGCAGTCCCCGATGACCTACCACATATTAGAAGTTCGTTCTAATGATTGCTCTCTAATTGAGCGCGGGTCAACCCCAGCGTTCTCTAACGCTTTCTAGGCGAGGACGTAGAGACGCCTAGACATTCCCAACCGGTGCGGCGGCTTCGGCTTCTAGCCGACGTGTGACGCTGACGGGCCGCCGCGCACGGGGCGCCCGTCCCGTGTTGGCTGCGCCTACCGTTCTCTAGGGCTTTCTGGAATGAGCGCTAGAAAGGCCTAGAGAAGCGTAGGCGCACACGCGCGCCGTCCTGGCAACGGCTCCGGAACGCCGCACGCCGGCGACCGGCTGTGATCCACGGTGGGCCGTGGCCGCGAGGCGCCCCGACCCGGTGCGATGACCGCTCCGCCGGTTCGGGCGGGCTCGGGCGGTGCCGGTCAGGTGGGCTGAGCCCGCAGGAACCGGCCGAAGTGCGGGACGGTGAAGGCGACCAGGCCGCGTTCGGCGCTGTAGATGAGCCCCTTTTTGATCAGGCCGTCGCGGGCCGGGGACAGGCTGGAGGGCTTGCGGCCCAGCTCCTCGGCGACCGCCGAGGTCGCGACCGGGCTGTCGCCCTCGTCGCCGAGCATGGCCATGGCCCGCATGTAGTCGCGTTCGGCCGGGGTCGCCCGCTCGTACCGGCTGCCGAAGAAGCCGACCGCCAGTTCGCTCTCCGCCTCCGGTGCGGCGACCCGCACGTCCTCGGCGGTGATGGGGCTGTCGGGCGCCACGTCCCAGGCCACCTTGGCATACGCCTGGACGAAGTAGGGGTAGCCGTCGGCCGCCTGGTAGAGGGCGTCCAGCGCGTCGGGGGTGAAGGTGACGTTCTCGCGTTCGGCCGGGGCGAGCAGCGCGATGTCGGCGGACTCGCGGTCGAGCCGGTCGATGCGCGAGTAGCGGAACAGCCGTTCGGAGTAGGACTTGCTGGCCGACAGCACGGCGGGCAGATGCGGCAGGCCCGCGCCGACGACGATCAGCGGCCCGCCGATCTGGGACAGCTCGTGGCAGGCGGCGCACAGCGCGGACACGTCGTCGCCGGGGACGTCCTGCATCTCGTCCACGAACAGCGCGATGCCGACGCCGACGTCGGTGGCGACCGAGGCCGCGTCGACGAACAGCTCGGTCAGGTCGATCTCCAGGTCGCCGGAGTCGGCGCGGCCGCGCACGGCGGGCACGTCGATGCCCGGCTGCCAGCGGTGCGCCCGCGCCCGGCTCCGGCCGGACGGCTCCTCGCCCGCCTGCGCGAACGCCTTCAGCACGCCGAGGAACCGCTCGATGCGGTCGGGCGCGCGGTGCCGGGGGGCCAGCTCGCGCACCGCCATGTGCAGGGCGGAGGCGACGGGCCGGCGGATCGACTGCTCCGGCCGGGCCTCGATCTTGCCGGTGCCCCACAGCCGCTGGATCGCCATCGAGCGGAACGCGTTGAGCAGCACGGTCTTGCCGACCCCGCGCAGCCCAGTGATGATCATGCTGCGTTCGGGGCGGCCGCGGGCGACCCGTTCCAGCACGACCTCGAACTGCTGCAGCTCGCGGTCGCGTCCGGCCAGCTCGGGCGGACGCTGCCCGGCGCCCGGGGCGTAGGGATTGCGCACGGGATCCACGCTCTCGGACTCTATGAGCCGATATAGCTGCGGCCGTAGATTTGCATAGAAACCGCTGCGGCGTGTCGCGTGCGCCCCGCGACGCACCGCCGGGCGGCGCGTCGCGGGATGCGCGGTCACCGTCGCCACCATGCCGCCTCCCAGGCGAGGGCGTACGAACGAAGGCATCGAACTTCTGTTCGACTATTCGAACACAGTAGCGCATCCCCGCGTCGTCCGTCAGCCGCTCCGGGCGATCCGCATCCGTCAGGTCAGGGACGTGTCCGCGGCCGACCGGTGCGGGACCCTCTCGGCGGGGACGGTGCCCATCCGGCCCGCCTGGAAGTCCTCGAACGCCTGAATGAGCTCCTCGCGGGTGTTCATCACGAACGGCCCGTACCGGGCGACGGGCTCGCGGATCGGCAGCCCGCCCAGCACGAGGATCTCCCAGCCGCTCCCCGCCGCCACGGGCTGCCGGTCGGCCGCCCGCACGACCAGGCCGTCCTGCTCGCCCACCTGGTGGGAGCCTCCGAAGACGGCCAGCCGGCCCTCGTCCAGCGCGATCTCCTCGACGCCGACGGTGCCGCGCCCGGACAGCACGTACACCAGGGCGTTGAACTCGCGCGGCCACGGCAGCGCCAGCCGCGCGCCCGGCGCGACCGTCGCGTGCAGGAAGTTGATCGGCGTGTAGGTGACACCCGGCCCCTGGTGCTCCCCGAGCGACCCGGCGATCACCCGGACGAGCGAGGAGCCGTCGTCGGCGGCCAGCAGCGTGACGTCGCGCGCCTCGATGTCCTGGTAGCGGGGCGGAACCCACTTCTGCGCACGGGGCAGGTTCACCCACAGCTGGACGCCGTGGAACAGCCCGCCCTTGGCCACCAGTTCCGGCGGCGGCTGCTCGATGTGCTGGATCCCGGCGCCGGCGGTCATCCACTGGGTGGCGCCGTCGGAGATCAGGCCGCCGCCTCCGGTGGTGTCCTGGTGCTGGAACGCCCCGTCCATGATGTAGGTGACGGTCTCGAAGCCGCGATGCGGGTGCCAGGGCGTGCCCTTCGCCTCTCCCGGGGCGTACTCGACGGCGCCCATGTGGTCGAGCAGCAGGAACGGGTCGGCCAGGGACAGGTCCATGCCGGGGAACGGGCGCCGGACCTCGAAGCCCTCGCCCTCCAGGTGGCGCTGGGCGGTGACGACCTTGGCGACGCGGCGCCAGCCGGTGTCGGCCTCGGGCAGGCGCGGCAGCCGGGGCAGGGTCAGCGGGTCCGCGGTGACGGCTGGCATCGGTACTCCTTGAAAGGTGGTGGGCCCGCTCCGGATGAGCGGGCGCCGTCGCACGGGTGCAACGTGGTTGAAAGATAAACTATTTCCGCGCCGCGCGGGTCCCCCGGAGAAGTTAGTTGAATGTTAAACGAGGCCCTATACTGTCACCCATGGACGAACCACGGTGGCTCGATGCCGCACAACAACGCGACTGGCGGGCCTACGTGGACGGCAGCATCCGGCTGAACGAGATCATGGACCGCGACCTGAAGTCCAAGCACGGACTGTCGCTGCCAGAGTACGAGATCCTCGTCCGGCTGTCAGAGGCTCCCGAACGGCGGTTGCGGATGGCCGAACTCGCCGAGCACGCCAGCCAGTCCCGCAGCCGCCTGTCGCACACCTGCTCCCGGCTGGAGTCCAAGGGACTCGTCGTGCGCGGCAGCTGCCCCAATGACAAGCGGGGCGTCTACGCCCACCTCACCGACGAGGGCTTCGCCGTGCTGGAACGGGCCGCCCGCGACCACGTCAGGACGGTCCGCGCCTTCTTCGTCGACGTGATCGACCCCGACGACCTGGCGGCGATCGGCCGGGCGTTCACCTCGGTCGTCAAGCGCATCGCCGAGGAGAACTGACGCCTTACCGGGGTCACGGCGTCAGACCGGTGAGGAACCCGACCGACACCAGGGTCAGGAACACCCACGCCAGCATCATCCCGATGCCGAACAGCCGCCCCGCCCCGCCGACCTTCCACACCAGCAGGCCGCCCAGCCCGAACGCCAGCACCAGCAGAGTGATCATCTGCGGCAGCAGGCTCGGCCTGCGGCTGGCCATCAGCGGCGCGTACATCATCACCAGGTCGACGAACACGAACGTCAGGAACCCCGCGAGCGTCGCGCCGACGTCGCGCCGCGTCAGCCCTCGCGCCCACTCCCAGGGCGGACGCGCACGCACGCGGATGCGCGGCCCGTCTTCCGGCCGGTCCACCTCCACCGTGGACGCCACGGCGAAGATCTCGTCTTCCAGGCTCGGGCGGCTCGGGCGGCCGTCCTCGTCAGAATCCGCCATGCCGGCTCCCTGTCCCCGGCGGGGGTGTGGTCGAAACGGATGCGCGTGACCGCCCCCCGTCCCCGCAACGACAGCCACGCGCCAAGACGCACGGTAGCGAACCGGCCCGTACCGCTTGAAGGCGGCGCGACGCGTCGCCGCGTCATGCCGAAGACCCGGGCACGGGCATGCGATGCTGCTGTCATGCCAGGTAGATGGACTTCTCGCGGGCTGGCGTTCGTCGCGGCGTTCGCCGCCGCGACCGCGGGCGCAACCGGCTGCGGCCAGGGATCGGACGACTCCGGGGACGGCGGCGCCACGTCCGCCACACCGCCCGTCCCGGCGCCCTCGGCACCCTCGGCGTCCTCCGCCTCGCCGTCCGGCAGCGGGACGCCCTCCGCGCACCCGTTCCGCGCGCAGATCAAGAAGGTCACGGCGGGACAGCTCAAGTACTCGTGGCGCCGCGGCTGCCCGGTGCCGGTGTCGGGCCTGCGGATGATCGAGATGACGTACTGGGGCATGGACGGGCGGCCGCACGACGACGGGCGCCTGGTCGTCAACGCCAAGGCGGCCGACGACCTGGTCACCGTGTTCCGAAAGCTGTACCGGATGAAGTACCCGATCAAGCGCATGGAGCCGGTGGACGTCTACAAGGGCAGCGACTTCGACTCCATCGAGGCCGACAACACCTCGGCGTTCAACTGCCGCGCCGCCACCGGGTCGAGCAGCTGGTCCCAGCACGCCTACGGGCTGGCGGTCGACATCAACCCGTGCGAGAACCCCTACGTCTCCTCCGACGGAACCGTGGCGCACAAGCACTGCGTCAAGTACAAGAACCGCAGCCGCCGCGACCCCGGAGTGATCCACAAGGGCGACAAGGTGGTGAAGGCGTTCGCCTCGATCGGCTGGGGCTGGGGCGGCGTCTGGAGCGGCGCCAAGGACTACCAGCACTTCTCCAGCAACGGCCGGTAGCCCAGGCGGTGCCCCGATCCTCCCTCCCCGAGAGGATCCCGGGCACATTGCACCCGCGCGGCAACGAATACTGCGTCCAGACCAGAACCTACGCACCCAACCGGTGAAACCCGACACCGCATGTCTTCCCGCTGCCGCACCGCCCGCGCAGCCCGGCCGCTGCTTCCAGGATCGCGTCGCGTGGCGGGCGGGTCACACCGCGCCCGGACCCGCCCGCCGTTCGGGGCGGCGGCGCGGCATCGATGACATATCGGCCGGCCGCGCCGCCGCCGTGGTTACCGCACCTCGGGATTTTGTGGACGCACTGTCCCGAGGTGCGGCGTAGATAGGAGGCGACGGCGCCGGGAGACGTGTCCGCCGCGCAGCCACCCCCAGGTCATCACTCCTCGGTCAGACGATCGAAAAAGCGCCGCACCTCCATCGCCCTCCAACCACACAGCTCACCCACTTGCACCCCCGACGACTGCGGCAAGGAACACCACCCCTGACACAAGGCAGCGATGACCGCGCGCCCCGTACACGGCTCCCGATCCGCTGCGCAGCCGCCCCTTGGTCACCAGCACTCGGTCCAGGTGAGGCGGTCGAGAAGACGCCGCAACCACCTTCGACGCCGTTCACCCGCATGCCGTCCGCGCACTGCACGCGCCGCCCGCACCTCCGACGCCGGCGGCGCGGAGTGCCGCCCCTGACGCAAGGGCTGTGACGGACGCGCGGCCCGTGCGCGGCGTCCGGGGTGTTCGCCCCCGACGGCGACCTGCCCGTCTATGGCGTACCGGCGAGCAGCCGGTGTCTGCGGGGGTGGCGACGGCCGCGATGTCCTCGACGCGAGTGACCGAGGTGCTGTCACGCGTGCCTGTGAAGCCCACTGGGGCGACTCATCACCCGGTGGCCGGGGCACCGGAGGTGACACCGAAGAGCGAGGCGCGGACGTGGGAGCCGGACGCACGTCAGCCGTTCTCCCCATCGGCTCCAAGTGCGGGCGGGCTCCCGCTTCACAGAGGCGTTGCCCCAGTTCCGCGGGCGTGTCCGCCTCGATCAGGTGCGCGCCGCCCGACCGGTCGTACACCAGAGCCCACAGGCTGCCGGTGAACGCCCCATGCCAGATCTCCACACCGGGGAACCGGCGCCGCAACGCGTCGAGCACCGGGTCGACGCCCCATGGGCGCACCCCGCCCGCCGACCCGACGGTCATGACAGTCCTTCGGGATGCGCCCGCCCCGACAGGTAGCCGAGGACGAACAACGCCGCGTCGTCCGGAGCATCGGCCGGTGCGATCGCCCCTCGCCACGACGAGTTGAACCAGCGCGCGCCGCCGTCCTGCAGCCGCCGCCCGCAGGTGATCTTGTCCGAGGTGTGCCGTACTTCGGAGCAGCACCCGAGCATGTCCGAGTTCGCGACGTGGAGCCCATCGGCGGCGTAGTCGACCGTCAAGCCGCGCGCGGACAGGCGCACGGCAAGCGCAGCCAGAGCGTTGTACGAGCCGTGTCCGCCCGCACGATCGTTCATGTCGGACCTCCCAGCGTCCAGCGAGGCCCCGGGGATTCCGCTGTAGCCGCAGCGGCCTGGAGCCGTCTACTAATGGCGAACCAATTCGGCCACCGCTAGTGAATCGAGTGCGGACGCCAGAAAACGAGAGGCAGAATGGGGGAGGATCGGGGAGGAGCTCACTTCCTCCCCGATCCTCCCCCGCCCGTCGGCGAGAGGTGCGTCACGACATGTCCGCCGAAAAGAAGATCATTGGTGCGCGACTCCGCGAGGCACGCGAAAGCACCCCGTACTGGACGCGCGGGGAGATGGCGCGGCTCCTGCGCGACAAAGCCACCCCCGAAGAACTGCCGCACATCGCACACGTCAAAGACCTGACCGACATGATCAAACAGTGGGAAGCCGGCAAATGGATCCCACGCCCCCGCTACCGCACGCTCTACTGCCGCCTACTCGGCAAAACCGAGGCCGAACTCTTCGGCACGGACGGTGCGCTCGCTGCGTTGCGGTCGCCCCCAACACCTGGGCCTCCTGCTCACGGCACGGACTCCGATGACGAGTTGGAGGCGCTGGAGCTGGCACGCCGCGTGGCCGCGAGCGACGTCGGAAACGAGACCCTGACGGCGCTGGAAATGACCGTGGACGATCTCGCGTCCGCCTATCCGCGCGCCGCACCGGCCGAGCTGCTGACGCGCATCAGACAGCACATCGGCTACGTCTCCCGGCTCCTCCGCTCACAGATGACGCTGGTTGAGCGCAGGCGCCTCATCGTCGTCGGAGGGTGGCTGTCGCTGCTCGCGGCGACGTGCGATGTGGACCTCGATCGACGCCCGGCCGCCGCCGCGCGCCTGCGGACCGCCGCGCAGCTCGGCGAGCACGCCGAGCACCCGGAGATCATCGCGTGGACGCTGGAGACGCAGGCGTGGCAGGCCCTCACCGATGGCGACTACAAAGCGGCGGTCACGCTGTCGCAGGGGGCACAAGAGATCGCGCCGCGCGGGAGTTCGGCGTTCATCCAGGCGAACGCGCAGGAAGGACGGGCTTGGGCACGGCTCGGTGCCGCCCCTGAGACCCGTGACGCTCTGGCGCGCGTCGAACGGCTCGTCGCGCCCCTGCCGATGCCCGATCGGCCAGAACACCACTACCGGTATGACCCGGCCAAAAGCGACGCCTACATGGCCACCACGCTGTCATGGCTGGGAGATCCCGCGGCCGAGCACTACGCGCGCGGTGTTCTGGCCCGTCTGGAGCAGCCGTCCGCAGCCCCGGCCCGCCCCCGGCGCGCAGCATCCGCGCGGCTCGACCTGGCGCTCGCCCTGCTGGCCACCGACCAGGCCGACGAAGCAGCGCACCTGACGCTGGAAGCCATCACCAGCGGCCGCCTGGTGCCATCCAGCCATTGGCGCGCAGCCGAAGTGATCAATGCACTGGAAGCACGGGGCGTCCCCCAAGCGGCCGACCTCCGAGAGGCCTTCCGCGAACTCCGCACACCCGCCGCTCACAAGATCGACGGCCCCTGAGTAGCCCTTCGTCGCACGCCAGAGCCGTGCGGTCCCCGCATCCGGGGCTGCCATTGAAACAATCGTCAGCGCAAATTCATGCGCCAAGCCAAACCGCGCAGGTCACGCCCGGCTGCACGGTCGTAAAGATCGGCGACGAGATCCCGAACCATGGGGTTCTTGTGCACGGCGACAGCCGACAGTTTTTCGGCATGACGGATTTGTCGGACAGCGCTCTCATTATGGCCGAGCATAGCGAGCGCCCGAGCTTGTTCGATCGCCAGGGCGGCCTTCCGGCTGCGCCGAGGCAATGCGTTCACTTCGACATCCGCAGCGGCCTTCAGCGCCGCTTCAGGGCGCTCGGCTTCCACCGCCAGCATGGTTCGCCACACACCGACATTCGCCGGTCCGAAGCTCTGCCACCCTTCTCCGGGGGAGTCGTCGGGCTGCTCCCCAAGGCGATCGGCGACCCGCTCGGCCTCGGCCAGCCTTTCGGACGCCCCATCGGCATCGTCCTGGAGCTGGCGCGCGAGGGCCGCGAACAACAGCAGCATCCCGTAGACCTCGTGGCCGGTCCTGCTGTCGCCGATCACCTGCTCAATGGTGCCTGCGATCCGTTCGGCCTCGCGCAAGGGACGAGACATTCCGGCGGACGGCCGCGCCGACGCCTGCGCCACCGCCGCCGCCCCGAGCATCACCGGATCATCAAGGAGCCGGGCCGCCTTCTCCGCACGGTCGGCCGCGATCCACGCCAGGTCCACCTGTCCGAGGTGACGCAGCACGTTGACCGCCGACGTGCACAGGTCGACCAGCAGGCGAAGGGCCGTGCGGCGTTCGCGCTCGTCTCCCTGGACAGCGTGAACATGCAGTTCTTCCAGAACACCGGGCAGCAGGGTGGACAGGCGCGCGTCATCGGCCGCCCGGCGCTTCTCACGGATGTCCCCGTTCACCAGCTCAACGAGCGCCGACAGGGGGCGTACGGGGATGTCGGGCGGGTTGGTGAGGGACGAGTCGAACAATGCTTCCCGCAGGCGGACGACGTCGCCGTACACACGGTCGCGAGGCCGGATCATGGGAGCAGGTTCGCCCAGCAGATCCGACGCGGAGACCTCAAGAGCCTCGGCGAGCGCTCGGATGTCGGAGCGGCGTTCCAGTCGCGCCTTGCCGTTCTCCACCTTGGAGAGCCAGCCCTTGGACCGGCCGACCAGGCCGGCCAACACCTCAAGGGACATACCGCGGTACTCCCGCGCGTTCCGCACGTTCTCCCCGATGCGCCGCGCACCGTCGTCAACGAGTCGAGCCATGGCCACCCTCGTGGTCGTTCCGCCCCCCACCGTCCACGGTACGCGGGCGCTCGGCCAAGGGAGGATCGGGGAAGAACTCGACTCGACTCCGATCCCTGTCCGTCGGCGAGAGGTGCGTCACGACATGTCCGCCGAAGAGAAGATCATTGGTGCACGACTCCGCGAGGCACGCGAAAGCACCCCGTACTGGACGCGCGGGGAGATGGCGCGGCTCCTGCGCGACAAAGCCACCCCTGAAGAACTGCCGCACATCGCACACGTCAACGACCTGACCGACATGATCAAACAGTGGGAAACCGGCAATTGGATCCCACGCCCCCGCTACCGCGCGCTCTACTGCCGCCTGCTCGGCAAAACCGAGGGCGAGCTGTTCGGCACGAGGGGCGATGCGCCCTTCTCGCTCGATGCGGACCTCGATCTTTTCGCGCAGGGAGATCTGCCCGCTCGCATCGACGCCATCGGTGGTGGGCGAGTGGGTTCGGGGGTCGTCGCTGATCTCTCCGCGCGTGTCCATGCCCTGCGTCTGGCCGATGACGTTCTTGCCGGCGGAGATCTGCTGGCACCCGCTTTCCGGGAGTTGCGCGCCGCCGTGCGTGTGCACGAGGAAGCGACGTACACAGAGGACGTCGGCCGCAAAGTGCTGGCGTTGATCGGGGAGTTCGCGCAGATCGCCGGATGGATCGCCGGTGATGCCGGACAGTATCGGCGGGCCGCCGACACTTACCACCTGGGCATTGACGCGGCCCGCGAGGCAGGTGACGGCACGCTTGCCTCGTACCTGATCGGGTCTTTGGCCTACCAGACCTCCTATATCGGAGGCGCCGGGGAGGCCCTTGCGCTCGCGTACGAGGCGTTGGACGCCGCCGGCCCGGACGCCGCCCCACGGGCACGCGCCTTGGCCTGGGATCGCGTCGCCTGGGCGGCCGCCCGCGCGCAGGACGCACAGACCGCAACGCGGGCACTCGGCGAGGCCCGCGCGGCATTCGGCGAAGGCGGAACTGCGGAAGGCGATCCCGCTTACCTCTACTGGCTGGACGCCGGTGAGCTTCAGATCATGGAGGCGCGGGCGTACACGGAACTTCGCCGCCCGCTGCGCGCCGTGCCGCTGCTGGTCGATGTGCTCGGCCGATACGACACGACCCATACGCGAGAACTCGCGCTGTACCTGTCGTGGCTGGCGGTCGCCCTGGCGGATGCGAACGAGCCGGAGCAGGCCGCCGCCACGGCCTCTCGCATGCGGGAGCTGTCCGCCGACGTCGCGAGCGAGCGGACCGCCGAACGGGCCAACGTGGTCCTCAACCGGCTCAAACCCTTCGCGGACGTACCGGCCGTCCGAGCACTCCTGAACAACGCACAGGACGCCTGAAACCACACCAGCGGCCGGAGTGTCACTGCCGGTTGGGGCGTTGGTATCTGGCGCTCATGGTGTGGAAGACCTTCTTCGGTTCCCAGTGGGTCTCGTCGAGCATGCGGACGACGCCGTAGGACGCGATGTCGCGGTCGCCCGCCTTGTCGAAGTTGGCGAAGGAGAACCACAGCGCGGTGTCCACGCCTTCCTTCTCGAAGATGTCGAGCAGTTCGTTGAGGTAGCGCACCTGCTCCTCCTCGTCCGCAATCGCGCCCGACGTCGGCTGCCAGGCCATGCCGCCCAGGTCGCCCGCGCCTTGGTAGGCGCACGTGCCGTACTCGGTGATGGCGACGGGCTTGCCGTGGGAGAAGAACTCGCGCAGGTGGGTGCGGAACGTGTCGGCGTTCTGCGCGGTCCGGTAGGCGTCGACGGCCACCAAGTCGAACGGCTCCCAGTCGACGGGTTCCCAGGGGCCGGAGGCATAGGTGATGCTCCCTCCGAAGTGGGCGCGCACCGTCGCCGCGGCCTGGGCGAGGAAGGCATTGAGGCGCTCTATCACCGGCCCGAGGGACGTCCACCACTGCACGTCGGCGGTGGCCATGGCGCGAAGACGGTCGAGATAGGTGTCGCCGGGGAGGAAGCCACGGGTGAAGGCGCTCAGTTCGCAGCCGGTGACGAGCACCACCTCCGCGCCGTCTTGCCGCAGGGCCTCGGCACGTCGCGCGCAATCGGCGAAGAACGGCAGGATCTCCTGAGGGTGCAGATCGACGGGGAACGGGGAGAACCACACCTCCAAGCCGGCGTCGGCCGCGTGCCGGGCGGCGATGTGCAGCCGCTCGGCGTCGCCGCCGGAGATGCGCACGGCGTCGCAGTGCAGGTCTCCGGCGATCGCGGCCATGTCGCGCCGGACCTGCTCGGGGTCGAAGGTCTTCCGGCTGACGAGTCCGGGGAAGAGCCCGGTGTCGTAGTTGATGCCCCGCGCACGCATGTCAGCGCCCCTCCACGTATTCGAGTCCGTGTTGCAGCAGGTCGAATGCCAACTCGACGTCCTGGCGCAGGGCGCGGGCGACGTCCTCGGCGGACGCCCCGCTCAGCAGACGCTGGAAGTACGTCTCCTGGAGGGCGAGCAGGGACGCGGCGACCTGGGCCGCCATGAGCGCGGCCGCCGTGGGGCCGTACTCGTCCGCCAGGACCTGCGCCAACGCCTGGCGCTGCTGGTAGAGCAGGGCGTTCGCCGCGTTCTGGAGCGCCGGGCTGCTCTGGATGACGCGCACCCGGGCGAGCAGCGCGTCGAGGTCCGCCTCCGGTGGCTGCGCGGCGGCGAACGCGCGGTAGTGCGCTCGCAGCGCCTCCAGGAACGTCTGGCCGGGCGGCCGCCGGGCGACGATCTCGGCCAGCGGGTCGCCGCCCACGCCGTGGAGGGCGAGCGACTCCTTGGTCGGGAAGTACGCGAAGAGCGTCGCCTTGGCCACCTCGGCGGCCTCGGCGATCTCGTTGACGGTCACCGCGTCGAAACCGCGCTCGGTGAACAGCCGCAGCGCCACCTCGGCGATCCGTCGCCTGGTCTGCTCCTTCTTGCGCTCGCGAAGCCCCGCCACGGCAATAACCATACTCGGTTCAATAACGAACTCGGTATGGATACGGCGCCGTTCGTCTCCTGCGCCGGACGGTGCCTCCGACCGTTCGACGACCGCTGATTCGTCGCCGCACAACGTGCCTTCGCGAACAAGACGGGGGCGCAGCGGCGTCTGTCTTCCCGGACAATCATTGGAACCCGGTCACGGACGTGGCGGGGAGAGGGGCGGCGTATGGAGGCTCTGCGGGCCGGTGATCCCAGGCGCATCGGCGGCCACCGGCTGCTGGGCAGGCTCGGCGCCGGCGGGATGGGGCAGGTGTTCCTGGGGCGGTCGCCCGGCGGGACGCTGGTGGCGGTCAAGCTCGTGCACGCGCACCTGGCCGAGGACCCCGACTTCCGCGCGCGGTTCCGGCGCGAGGTCGGCGCCGCGCGGGCCGTCAGCGGCGCCTTCACCGCGCCCGTCGTCGACGCCGATCCCGACGCCGACCCGCCGTGGCTGGCCACCGCGTACCTGCCGGGAGTCCCGCTGGACCGGGCGGTGCCGCTGCCGGTGCCGGCCGTGTTCGCGCTGGGTGCGGGGCTCGCCGAGGCGCTGGTGTCGATCCACCGCGCCGGGGTCGTGCACCGCGACCTCAAGCCGTCCAACGTCATCCTGGGGCTGGACGGCCCGCGGGTGATCGACTTCGGTATCGCCCATGCGGCCGACGCCGCCGTCGTCACCCGGACGGGTTTCGCCGTTGGGTCGCCCGGCTTCATCGCCCCGGAGCAGGCCCGAGGCGGGGTGACGGGCCCTGCCGCCGACGTGTTCTCGCTGGGTGCGGTCCTGGTCTTCGCCGCGACGGGCGTCGGACCCTACGGGCAGGGGCCGCCCCATGTGCTGATCTACCGGGTGGTGCACGAACGGCCGCGGCTGGACGGCGTCCCCGACCCGGCGCTGCGGGCCGTCGTCGAAGCCTGCCTGGAGCAGGATCCGGCCCGGCGCCCCACTCCGGCGCGGCTGCTGGAGATGCTCGCCCGGCATGTGCCGCAGAGCACCGACCTGCACGGCGTCGGCTGGCTGCCCGGCACGGTGGCGCAGCGCATCGCCCAGGCCGGCTCGAACATCCCCGACGTGCCGTCCATGGAAGAGCAGACCGGACCGACCCGGCGGCGGGTCCTGCTGCTCGGCGGGGCCGCCGCGGCCGTGGCGCTCGGCGCCGGGGGAGTCGCCACGGCGCTGGTGCGCTCGTCGCGGGCGAACCCCGGCCCCCGGCCGACGTTGGCTTCGGCCTCGCCTGCCACCGCCGCGTCGCCCGCGCCGATGCGCGACGGCAAAATCCTGTGGAAGCGCTTCACCGGCTCCGACTATCTGAGCATCAGCCCCGTGGTGTCCGGCGGTCGCGTGTTCATCGGCAGCGAGAAGGAGGACCTGCGCGCCTTCGACACCCGGACCGGCAAGCACCTGTGGACCTATTGGACCGGACGGCGCATCAACACC
Organism: Actinomadura sp. NBRC 104425; assembly: GCF_030269545.1. Taxonomy (GTDB): domain Bacteria; phylum Actinomycetota; class Actinomycetes; order Streptosporangiales; family Streptosporangiaceae; genus Spirillospora; species Spirillospora keratinilytica. The sequence goes on from NZ_BSTN01000014.1 coordinate 166,150, forward strand.
CCCGCCGTCGCCTCGGGTGTCGTTTACGCCCTGGCCCAGGACGGCGTCCTCTACGCCGTCGACGCCAAGACCGGCCGGCTCAAATGGCGGCGGACGGTCGGCAGGAGCTACGCGGACATCATCGTGGCCGACGGACTGGTGTACGCCGGCGACTTCTACGCATTGGACGCCCGGACCGGCTCGGTGCGATGGCAGGGACGCGGGGGCGGCCGATCCCCCGCGATCGCCGACGGCGTCATCTACGTGCCGGGCGAAAAGATCCTGACCGCCTACGACGCCGCAACCGGCCGCACACGTTGGACGTACAGGTCCTCCAAGGGGGTGTGGAGCACCGCGGTCGCGGACGGCCTGGTGTGCTTCGGCGACTTCCAAGGCGAGACGGTCCACGCGGTGGACGCCCGTACCGGCAAACGGCGCTGGACGTACGACGCGGGCAACAGCGTCACGGCCCGTCCCGTGGTGGTGGACGGCGTGGTCTACGTGGGCGACTACGGCGAGAAGTTCTACGCCCTCGACGCCGCCACCGGCACGATGAAGTGGCAGGTTCAAACCGAAGGCCACATACACGACGATCCCGTCCTGGCCGACGGCGTGCTGTACGTCCCGAGCGGCGTGTACTCCGACGGCAGCGTGTACGCGCTGGACGCCGCCACCGGCCGCAAGATCTGGCGGTTCCAGGCCGAGGAGGGCATCGAGTCCAGCCCTGCCATCGCGGACGGAACCGTCTACATCGGCTGCAAGGACGGCTACCTGTACGCTCTCGACGCCCGCGGCGGAACCGGCACAGCGACCGGCTGAGAAACGGAGAACCGATGCCCGCGACACGTCCCGGCGACCCGCGCCAGGTGGGACCGTACCGGGTGGTGGCCAGGCTCGGCGCGGGAGGCATGGGCCAGGTCTTCCTCGGCCGCTCGCCATCCGGCCGCACCGTCGCCATCAAGATCATTCATCCGGGGATGGCGGAGGAGCCCGCGTACCGGGCCCGGTTCCAGCGGGAGATCATCGCGGCCCGGGCGGTCAGCGGCGCCTACACCGCGCCGGTGGTGGACGCCGATCCCGATGCCGACCCGCCGTGGCTGGCCACGGTGTTCCTGCGCGGGATGCCCCTGCAGGACGCCGTCGCGACGCACGGGCCGCTGCCCGCCCCCGCCGTCCGCGCGCTCGGCGCCGGGCTCGCCGAGGCGCTGCTGTCCATCCACCGCGCCGGGGTCGTGCACCGCGACCTCAAACCGTCCAATGTGATGCTCACGCCCGAGGGGCCCCGGGTCATCGACTTCGGCATCGCCCGCCCGAGCGAGGCCACGACGCTCACCCGGACCGGCGCGGCCCTCGGCACGCCCGCCTACATGTCCCCCGAGCAGGCGTCCGGGGAGGAGGCCGGGCCGGCGTCGGACGTGTTCTCGCTCGGCGGCGTGCTGACCTATGCGGCGACGGGCATGGGCCCGTTCGGTCAGGCAGCCGTGCACGAGCTGCTGTACCGCGTGCTGCACCTGCCGCCCTACCTCGACGGCGTCGCCGATCCCGGCCTGCGCGCGCTGATCGCGGCGTGCCTGGAGAAGGACCCCGCGCGCCGTCCCGGCCCCGACTGGCTGCTGGCGCGGCTGGCGGCCGAGCAGGCGCCCGCCCCGCAGGGCACGCACTGGCTGCCGCCGCACGTCGCCCACGACGTCGTCCGGCGGGGAGACACCGCCGTGCCACGCGCGCCGAGCCGCCGCCTGTTCCTGGCCCTCGGCGGGGGCGGTGTCGCCGTCGCCGCGCTGGCGGGTGCGGCGGGCGTTCTGCTCCTGCGGCGCGGTGACTCCCCGGTCCGCTGGACGTTCGAGATTCCCGACGACATGAACGTTCGGGCGCCGCTGGCCGTGGCGGACGGCACCGTGTACGCGTTCACCGCCGCCGCGTTGTCCGGACGGACCTTCGCGCTCGACGCGCGCACCGGGCGGCAGCGGTGGCGCGGCGACTTCACGGCGGCCCGCGACACGCCCGCCGTGCTGGTGAACGGCCGGGGGTTCGTCTGCGCGAGCAGCGGCGGCGACCAGGTGCTGACGGCGTTCGACGCGGCGACGGGCCGGAGCCTGTGGCGGCAGACGGTGCGCAACCAGACGCAGGTGCCCGCCATCGTCCCGGTCGGCGGCGTCGTGTGCATGACCTACAACGGCGCCGGGGAGGCCGGGCTGTCCGGTTTCGACGCGGCGAGCGGCCGGGAGGCCTGGCGGTACCGCGTCGACAGCGAGGTCATGACGAACGCGGCGGTGGCGGGCGGCGTGTGCTACTTCGGTGCCCGGGACGGCTTCGTCTACGGGGTGGACGCCGCGACCGGCAGTGCCCGCTGGCAGCGACGCACGGGCGCGGCCGTCGGCGCGACGCCTGCGGCGGCGGGCGGCCTGGTGGCGGTGCTCGGCGAGGACGGCGCCGTGCGCGGCCTCGACGCGGCCACCGGGAAGCAGCGGTGGGAGACGGCTCTGGGCAGCGGCGCGGCGGCCCGCATGCTGGTGGAGGCGCCGGTGACGATCATCGGCGGCATCGTCTACGTCGGCGGCCAGGACGGCACGCTGTATGCCGTCGATGCGGGGACGGGGCGTCTGCGGTGGAGGCAACCCGTCCTGCACGGACAGGGCAATCCGGGTTCGCGGGCCTTCCTGCAGCCCTCCGTGAGCGGCGGCCTGGTGGTGACCACCGACAACGAGGGACGCATCGTCGCCCTGGACGCCGCCTCCGGCCGGCTCCGCTGGGAACTCGGCGTCGGGCAGGGCCTCGGCGGACGGCCGATCGTTTCCGGGGCCCTGGTCTACTACGGGGCGGTCGACGGGCTCACCGTGGCCGACCTGGCGAGCGGCCGCGTCCGCTACCGCTTCGACCCCGAAACGGCTCCCGTCGTCGGTTCGGTGAAGCAGGTCACCGTGGTGGGCGGCATCGCCTACTGCGCGGTCGACGACTCCGTCGTCCACGCCGTCCGCCCCGACCTGTGACGGGCCCGGGGGACGTACGGGCACGAGCGGTGTTCGTAAGGCGGCCGTGTTTCGAGGGTGAGGCGCAGGCGGTCGGCTGGCGTCTCCGCGAACCCGCTAGGGCGAAGGTGTAGGCGACTTCCTCACCCGCGGTGATAGTGAACGACGCGCCCTGCGCCCGCCGTCGACGCCTCGGGCGGCGCCGGTGCGGGCGGTCGGCCGGGCCGCCACGGGTCGCCCCGCCGTGCGCCGATGCTCACGCGGCGTAGGGGCGCTTGGCCCTGGCCTCGCGCAGCGCGTGCGCCCACCAGGCGAGCTGGTCGAGCAGCACCTTGGCGGCGGCGTTGGAGGCGGAGGGGTTGCGAAGGCGTCCGTCGGCGTCGAAGTCGTCCCACGCGTTGTGGAAGCTGACGGTGTCGCGGATGGTGGTGGCGTGCAGCTCGGCCAGGACCTGCCGCAGGTGCTCCACCGCGCGCTGTCCGCCCGCCATGCCGCCGTACGACACGAACGCGACCGGCTTGGCGCGCCACTCGGTGTAGTGCAGGTCGATGAGGTTTTTCAACGGGGCCGGGTAGCTGTGGTTGTACTCCGGCGTCACGATCACGAAGGCGTCGGCGGCGTCGAGCGTGCGCCGCACCCACGCGGCAGCGTCGGCCTGCTCGTCGTCGGCCGGCTCGGCACCGACCTCGGGGAGGGGGCGCCGGGACTGGTCCACAACGTCGACGATCATGTCGGAGCGGGCGGCGGCCTGCTCGGCGAACCAGTCCGCCACCCGGGCGCCGAACCGGCCCTCGCGGGTGCTGCCGATGATGATCGCCACGCGCAGTGGGCTTTCGGTCATGTCTGCCTCCGTGGCGTTCGCGCTGGTCAGGAATGTTTCGCGGGTGAGAATGACGGTAGGCGCGGCTTTGCCGGCGGGCATCTGTCACCCGACTGGGCCGACTGCCTGACCCCAGGGTGCGACCTCAACCGAAGTCGAGGTCAAGCGGCGGGACATCGGGATTTGTATCGAACGTTATAGAATGGGTGCCATGACCACCAGGACACCGGGCCGTCCGCGCGCCTTCGACAGGGACGCGGCGCTGGAGAAGGCGCTGGTGGAGTTCTGGCGGCACGGCTACGAGGCGACGTCCATCTCCACGCTGACCGCCGCCATGGGCATCCGGCCGCCCAGCCTCTACGCGGCGTTCGGCGACAAACGCGCGCTGTTCGGCGAATGCGTCCGCCGCTACCAGGAACGTCACGGGGCGCTGGTGACGCGCGCGCTCACCGAGGAGCCCACCGCCGAACGCGCCATCGGCCGCATGCTGCGCGAGTTGGCCGCCGACTACACCGACCCGTCCCACCCGCCCGGCTGCCTCATCATCACCGCGACCGCCAACCACGGCCCCGACTGCGCCGACGTCGCCGAGGAGCTGCGCGCCATGCGGCTGGCCACCAAGCAGCGGATCGCCGACCGCATCGCCGCCGACGTCCGCACCGGACTGCTGCCCGACTGGACCGACGTCCCCGGGCTGGCCACCTTCTTCGCCGCCATCATCCAGGGCATGTCCCGCCAGGCCCAGGACGGCGCCACCCGCGCCGACCTGGAACGCGTCGCCGCCATGGCCATGCACGCCTGGCCCCACTCCCCCGCTTGACCCCGCACCACCTCGCCGCCGCCGACCTGATCCCCATACGCTTTGCCGATTGCGGAGGAGCGGATCGCCGGCCACGAGCGCCTCTCTCCCCGTCATAAGTTGGCGGAGGGTTTGGCGGGTTTACTCGGCGAGGCTGACGGCTGCTCCTAGGGTGTGTCCGGTGGATCACGACGGGCCCGCAGCAGTGCGGTGACCAGGGCGACCCCGACCGCGTTGCCCCGTCGGCAGGGCGGCCGCCGGACCGGACCGCTCGCCATGACGGCGGCGAAGCCGCAGACTCACGACCCGGCCCCCACCCGCACGCAAGAGCCGGATGCCAAGATCCCCGGATGTGGCTAGGGCCTGTTTCGAAGTTGGCCGGAGCCATTCGTTGACGGCGATGTGGACGGTGGCCTGGAAGCGGGCGGCGAGCTCGCCGAACCCGGGGTGATCGGCCACCGCGGGCGCCGCGCCGACGTCGGCAGCCCACCTGACCGGCCGGTTAGGGGATAGTGGCCGCGAAGTCACTACGTCCGGCGTGTGACATGCCGCCCCTCCCCGCATTTCGAGACAGGCTCTAGGCGGCGGTCTCGTCGAGGAACGTTGTGATCAGCTTCAGCCATTCGTCGGGGCGTTCGGCGAACGGCAGGTGGCCGGTGTCCAGCTCGGCCACGCGGGCGCCGGGGATGCGGGCGGCCACGTCGCGCTGGACGGGCGGCGGAACGAGCCGGTCGGCGGTGGTGACGACGACCAGCGCGGGGATCGTCAGCGCGGCCAGCTCGGCGCGGATGTCGACGCGCCGGACAAGGTCGACGTGCTCGGGCGTGCCCGGCGGGACGGTGGCGGCGGTCGCGGCCGCGGTGTCGGCGAGGGCGTCCTCCGGCAGGGCGGCCAGCGCGGACGGGCTCGGCGCGAAGAGGGTGAGGAAGTCGCCGAGCGGCGTGCGGTCCTCCGACTCCAGCAGGCGCGCCCACAGGTCGGCGACCAGGCGCAGGTGGTTGTCGGGGCGGGCGAACGTCGCGGTCAGCACCAGCGCCTTCACCCGGTCGGGGTGGCGGGTGGCGGCGCGGACCGCGACGGGGCCGCCGAGCGAGTAGCCGACGATCGAGAAGGTGTCCAGGCCCTCGTCCACGGCGGCACCGACCAGCTCGTCGGCCAGCCGGTCGACAGTGAGCGGGACGTCGGACCGCGGCGTCTCGCCGGTGCCCGGGTAGTCGACGCCGACGACGGTGCGGCCTTCGGCCAGGCCGTCCAGGATCGGGCCGTAGTTGGGCTCGATGCCACCGCCCGCGCCGTGGGCGAGGGCCACCCCCGGCCCGCCGGTGCCGCGAACGGTGCGCGCGAACGTGCTCATGCTGCTCCTCCACTGTTCTTTAGCGGTCGATACAGAATCCTAGACCAGGATATGTAGCGGTCGATACAGATCTCGGGGTGGGCTTTCCCCTACCCCAGGAGAGGTGTTGCGCCCATCGAGACGGCCGGACCCGCTCCGTAGCGTCGACCACGACACCGACCGAGTCCCTTAGAACGCCGCACGGAGGCGAACACGATGACCCCACACAACGGCGAAGCGCTGCGGCTGGTGGCCGTGCGCAAGGAGTACGGGACGGTCACCGCCCTCGACGGCGTATCGCTGAGCCTCCCCACGGGAACGTTCACCGCCGTCATGGGACCGTCCGGCTCCGGCAAAAGCACTCTGCTGCACTGCGCGGCCGGGCTCGACCGTCCCACCGAGGGCCGGGTGTTCGTCGCCGGCACGGAGATGACCGGCGACGACGAGACCGCGCTCACCAAGTTCCGGCGCCGGCGCATCGGGTTCGTCTTCCAGCGGTTCAACCTGATGCCGACGCTGACCGTCCTGCAGAACGTCCTGCTGCCGCGCCGGCTGGCCGGGATGCCGGTCGACAAGGCCCGCGCCGTCGCGACGCTGCGCCGCGTCGGCCTCGGCGACCGGCTGAACCACCGGCCCGCCGAACTGTCGGGCGGCCAGCAGCAGCGCGTCGCCATCGCCCGCGCCCTGGTCACCGAGCCGCAGGTCGTCTTCGCCGACGAGCCGACCGGCGCGCTGGACACCCGCAGCGCACGCGAGGTGCTGGCCCTGCTGCGGGAGACGGTCCGGCGGGACGGGCAGACCATCGTGATGGTCACCCACGACCCGGTCGCCGCCGCACACGCCGACTCGGTGATCTTCCTGGCCGACGGGCGCCTGGCCGGGAGCATGCTCGCCCCCTCGCCCGAGGCCGTCGCCGAGCGGCTGGCCCACCTGGGCGACGACCTTCGCGTGGGGGTGTGACCGGCATGATGTTCGGGCTCGCCCTGCGTTCCCTGCGCCACCGCACCGGCGCGTTCGCCGCCGCGTTCTGCGCCACGTTCCTCGGCGGGACGCTCGTCATGGCGTTCGCGTCCCTGCTCGACACCGCCGTCGCCGACGGAGTGCCGGCGACCAGCCGGGAGACCCTGATCACCATGGCGGGCGTGGTGGGCGGCTGGGGGTTGATCATGGTGGCGTTCTCCGTCACCTCCACGCTGTCGCTGGCCGTGCGCCAGCGCACCGACGAGATCGCCCTGCTCAAGAGCGCCGGCGCCACCCCCGCCCAGATCCGCCGGATGATCGTCGGCGAGGCGGCCGCGCTGGGCCTGGCGGGCACGCTGGCCGCGATCATCCCGGCCCTGCTCGGCGGGCGGCTGCTGCTGGACCTGCTGATCGACACCGGCCAGGTGGCGCCCGGCGTGCAGTACGCCTTCGGCCCGTTCGCCCTGACGACCGGGGCGGCGGTGACGTTCGCCGGATCGACGTTCGCGGCCCTGCTGACCGCGCGGCGCACCACCCGCATGCGGGTCACCGAGACGCTGCTGGAGGCGGGCACCCGCAGCGGCCGCACCAGCCGCAAGCGCGTCGTCTTCGGCCTGCTGTTCCTGCTGCTGGGCGCCGACCTCGCCGTCGTCACCGCCACGGTGATGCGCGGCGAGGGCTCCGACGCCATGCAGACCGCCGGGCAGACGTCCATTTGGGTCGCCGTCGGTTTCGCCCTGCTCAGCCCGGTGCTGCTGCGCGCCTCGGCCCGCCTGCTGGCCGTGCCGCTGGCGGTCGCGGGCGCCGCCGGGTACCTGGCCCGGCACAACCTGAGCGGACGGACCCAGCAGCTGTCCGGGGCGCTGATGCCGATCATCCTGTTCACCGGCATCGCCACCGGCACCCTCTACATGCAGCGCGTCGACGACGCCGCGCTCGCCGCCGAGGGCCTGCGGGCCTCCGTCGAGCAGGACAACATCAAGACCCTCAACTTCGTCGTCGTCGGGATGCTGGTGCTGTTCGCGGCGATCATGCTGATCAACACGCTGATCGCCACGACCATGGACCGGCGCGGCGAGTTCGCCCGCCAGCGGCTCACCGGCGCCACGCCCCGCCAGGTGCTCACCGTGACGGGCCTGGAGGCCGCGGTGCTGACCGTCGTCGGCGTGGTGTTCGGCACGGTCGCCGCCCTGTGCACGATCGTCCCGTTCACCTTCGCCCGCACCGGCGACCCGCTGCCGGACGAAACCCCCGCCGTCTACGCCGGGGTCGTCGCCGTGGCCGCCGTGCTCGCCCTGGCCACCAGCCTGGCCACCACCCGCCGCGCGCTGCGCACTCCCGCCGTCGAGGCGGTGGCCGTCTGATCCCAGACGATGCTCCGGGCGGTCCGGGGCGGTTCCCCGCGGACCGCCCCGGACCACGCATGATGGGACACTGACGGCCATGAGCGTTGCGGCACATCTGGAGGAGATCGGCCTTCCCCTCGTCGAGGAGCAGCTCGCGCACCCGACCGTGGCGGGCATCGCCCGCGGCGACCTCGATGACGCGGTGTTCCGGTCCTGGCTGGAGCAGGACTACCTGTACCTGCTGGACTACGTGCGGGTCTTCTGCCGCCTGGCGTGGCAGGCGCCGTCCGGCCACCTGGGCGACCTGGTCGACCTGGCGCACTCGACGTTTCACGTGGAACTATCCCTGCACCGCTCCCTGGCCGAGCCGTTCGGCGCCGACCTGGACAACGCCGTCAAGGGCCCGGCCTGCGCCGCGTACACGAAATTCCTGCTGGACAGCGCCGCCGACTACGCCGACGGGCTGGCCGCCCTCTACCCGTGCATGTGGGGCTACTCCACCCTGGGCGCCCGCCTCGCCGAGAACCCCCCGGCCGACCCCCGCTACCGCCGCTGGGTGGACACCTACGCCGACCCCGACTTCGCCGCCCTCACCCGGCGCATCGCCCAAATGATCGACGAGGCCGACCCCGACCCCGCCCGCGCCGAACAGCTCTTCCGCGAGGGCATGCGTCACGAACTCGCCTTCTGGAGCGTCCCGTAGCCCTTCCGCACCGCCGTCCGGTGTGCGGCCACACGCCGACACCGTCGCCGCACCCCGGACGGAAGCATGCGGTTCCGGACCACAGCGAGGCGGTTCACCCGTACCAGCGCTGAGCCCAGGCACGCCGCGACCAACTCCCCGGCGAACAGCTGTCAAGCCGCGGCGCTTGACGGCGACGGCCACAAGGCCTCGCCCCGTGCGTGTGAGGCCGGAACGGCGGCCGTCCCCCTACACCGCGAACCGGTGCGAGGCGAGCGCTCCAGTTCGAGGGCACCATGGCGAGGCGTCGGTGATGGTTGAGCCCATCGCCGGTAGAGGCGACCGCCGCGGGGCGGTTACCCGCGCTGGAGCTCGGCACGCGGCGGCCGACTCCCGCGGACGGCCGCAACCCGCCCCGCTCGTCCGGCACCCGACGCACCCGGCCAGCGCCCGGCCACGTCGGCACCCGCGCACTAGATACGACACGGCGAAAGGGTCAAACCTGGATTTGCTGGACATTGCGCAGGTGGGAACCAGGGCGCGGTCCCGTGGACTTGTCCTGAGCAGGACAAGGATCGCCCTTGACATTACTTAAAGTTACTGTAATTATACAGAGAGTAAGGTAGAGTTCGCTGTGTGGTAGCGAGCCGAATCCGGCGGACACCGGCGACCGGCCCATCGGGGGCGGTTCTCTGGCCGGTCCTGCTGGCGCTGGTCGTCCTGCTGACCGGGGCGTCCGGGTCGTGCTCGGAGGTGGCGCCGTGCGCCGCCGTCACGTCGGTGGTCGCCGATGAGGAGATGCTCCGCGCTGCCACTCCAGGTGAACGCGACACCGGACGCGGCGAGTCGACCGGGGAGCACGAGGCCGTCCGCCCGCAGACGGTGGGTCGGACGCGCCAGTTCGCCCTCCTCCGCGTGCCGGCCTCACTGGACGCGTCCGCGCAGCCGCCCGCCACGGCGCGGCGGTCCGACGAGACCCCAACCGGGGGCACCGGTGCCAGGCGGCTCATCGAACTGAACGTCTCCCGCACGTAAAGGCGCCGCGGGAAGGCCGTGCCCGGCCCCAGCCCGCACTTCTGCGATCCGTCACGTCCAGAAGTGGGATTCCGCATGCGCCTAGGAAACGTTCACGTGGTCACGGAGAAATGGCGCTTCCACTGCCTGCACTGCATGCGGGTGTGGGAGGCCCTGTACGAGGCGCGGCACGCCGACGGCGGCCACGCGGTCGCCTGGCGTCTGGACGGTGTGGCCGCGCAGCCCCCCTGGATCGACCCGGTCTGCCAGAACTGCACCAGCCTGCGGGTGAAGGTGCTTCCGGCCGGGCCCATCGTCCCGCGGCAGCGCTGAGCCGACGCCGGCAGGACGGCGGAGGACCACGGCGACGAGGCCGTGGTCCTCCGCATTTCGGAGCGTTCCGCGCCCGCGGGTCAGCGGTCGGCGCCCACCTCCGCGCGCGGGGCGGTGGGACGGGTCGTCCCGCCGGGAAGCGCCGAGGCGTCCCCGACCGGGCGGAAGCGGCGCAGCCGCAGGCTGTTGCTGACGACGAACACCGAGGAGAACGCCATGGCCGCACCGGCGATCATCGGGGTGAGCAGCCCGGCGGCCGCCAGCGGCAGCGCGGCCACGTTGTAGGCGAACGCCCAGAACAGGTTGCCCTTGATGGTGCGCAGGGTCCGCCGCGACAGGGCGATGGCGTCGGCGGCGGTGCGCAGGTCGCCGCGCACCAGGGTCAGGTCGGACGCCTCGATCGCCACGTCGGTGCCGGTGCCCATCGCCAGGCCCAGGTCGGCCTGCGCCAGGGCGGCGGCGTCGTTGACGCCGTCCCCGACCATCGCCACGGTGCGGCCCTCGTCCTGCAGCCGCTTGACGACGGCGGCCTTGTCGGCGGGCAGCACCTCGGCGATGACCTCCCCGATCCCCACCTGCCCGGCCACCGTGCGGGCGACGGTCTCGTCGTCGCCGGTCAGCAGCACCGGACGCAGCCCCAGCGCGCGCAGCCGCGCCACGGCCTCAGCGGAGGTCGGCTTGATCTGGTCGGCCACGGCGATGACCGCGCGGGCCCGGCCGTCCCAGCCGACGGCCACGGCGGTGTGCCCGCGCTCCCGGGCCGCGGCCATCGCCTTCTCCAGTTCGGGCGTCAGGTGCTGCGACCACTCGGCGAGCAGCTGCGGCCGTCCGGCGATCACGGCATGCCCGTCCACCATGCCCTGGACGCCCAGCCCCTCGATGTTGGCGAAGTCCTCGACGGGCGGCAGGGCGCCGACGCGTTCGGCGGCTCCGGCGGCGATGGCGCGGGCGATGGGGTGCTCGGACGCGTGCTCCAGCGCGCCCGCCAGCCGCAGCGCCTCGCCGACGTCGACGCCGTCCGCGGTGTACACGTCCACCAGCCCCATGACGCCGGTGGTGACGGTGCCGGTCTTGTCCAGCACGACGGTGTCGATGCGCCGGGTGGACTCCAGCACCTCCGGGCCCTTGATCAGGATGCCGAGCTGGGCGCCGCGTCCGGTGCCGACCATCAGCGCGGTCGGCGTGGCCAGGCCCAGCGCGCACGGGCAGGCGATGATCAGCACCGCGACCGCCGCGGTGAACGCGGCCGCCGGCTGCGCGCCCGCACCGAGCCAGAAGCCCAGCGTGGCCGCGGCCAGCGCGATCACGATCGGGACGAACACCGCGGAGATCCGGTCGGCCAGCCGCTGCACGGCCGCCTTGCCCGTCTGCGCCTCCTCCACCAGCCGGGCCATCTGCGCCAGCTGCGTGTCCGCGCCGACCCGGGTCGCGCGCACCAGCAGCCGGCCGCCCGCGTTGACGGTGGCGCCGACCACCGCATCGCCGGGGCCGACCTCGACCGGCACCGACTCGCCGGTCAGCATCGAGGCGTCCACGGCCGAGGAGCCCTCCACGACCACCCCGTCCGTGGCGATCTTCTCGCCGGGGCGGACGACGAACGCGTCCCCCACGGCCAGGTGTTCGACCGGGATGCGCTCCTCGCGGCCGTTCTCGCGGACGACCGAGACCTCCTTGGCGCCCAGTTCCAGCAGCGCGCGCAGCGCCGCGCCCGCCCGGCGCTTGGACCGCGCCTCGAAGTACCGCCCGGCCAGCAGGAACGCGGTCACCCCGGCGGCGGCCTCCAGGTAGATGTCGGCCGACCCGTCCGAGCGGGTCATGACGAACTCGAACCCGTGCCGCATGCCCGGTTCCCCGGCGGAGCCGAAGAACAGCGCCCACAGCGACCACCCGAACGCCGCCAGCGTGCCCAGCGACACCAGGGTGTCCATGGTCGCCGTGCCGTGCCGCAGGTTCGTCCAGGCCGCCCGGTGGAACGGCCATCCGCCGTAGACGACGACGGGCGCGGCCAGCGTCAGCGACAGCCACTGCCAGTACTCGAACTGCAGCGCCGGGACCATCGCCATCGCGATCACCGGCACGGCCAGCACCAGCGACGTGATCAGCCGTTGCCGCAGGGGGCGCAGTTCTTTGTCGGCCTCGTCCTCGCCGTCCTCGGCCGCCTCGTCACGCGGCGGCTGCGGCAGCGTCGCGGTGTACCCGGCCTTCTCCACCGTGGCGATCAGCTCCTCCGGCGTGACGCCCGGGGGCGCCTGGACCGTGGCCTTCTCGGTGGCGAAGTTGACCGTCGCGGTCACGCCGTCCAGCTTGTTCAGCTTGCGTTCGATGCGAGCGGCGCACGAGGCGCAGGTCATCCCGCCGATCGCCAGCTCGATCCGCCCGGACGCGTCGCCCGTGCTCATGGCGTTCCTCCTCGTCGATCGCCCGCGGGATCAGTGCCCGTGATCGTGTCCGTCATCGCCGCCGTCCTGTGCCGGAGCGGTCGGCGGGGCCGTGTTGTCGGCCACGGCCGTGAACTCGGCCGTGCGGACCTTGCCCGCATGCTGGAAGTCCAGGTAGAGGCGGTATCTTCCCGGGCTCGGCACCTCGACCTCGAAGGTCGCGTCCGGCCCCGGGCGGGTGCGGCCGTCGCCGGGCGCGCCGTCCGGGTGGACGTGCAGATAGGCAAGGTCCCGGTCGCGCAGCACGACCAGGTGCCCGTACGCCTCGAGGTACGGCTCCAGGTCGGTGACCGGTCGGCCGTCCCGGCTCACCGAGAGGGTGAGCCTGCTCGACCGTCCCGGGACCAGGGTGCCGGTCGGCTTCACCTCGTAGCCGTCCACCTTCGCGACCTGCCCGGCGGGCGGCGCGGCTCGCGGCCGGTAGTCGCCCGGCGCCGTCACGTCGGTGCCGAGCGTGAGCTGCCCGGATGCGCCCGCGGCCTTGAAGTCGGTGAAGAACCGGTAGGGGCCGGGTTCGGGCAGCGTCAGCGGAACGGTCCAGACGCCGCCGCCCGCCTCGGTCGGATGCAGGTGCTGGAACCCCGACAGGTCGCGGCGCGCCACGATCAGGTGCAGCGGCTTGCCGTGCAGGGGTTCGAAGCGGGTGACGGGCCTGCCATCCGGGCCCGTCACCGAGAACCGGAAGTCGGTGCGCTCGCCCGGGGTGATCGTGGTGGTCTCGGGCGTGAGCGTGTATCCGTCCTGGGACACCTGGAGCCCCGCCGGGACGTGCGAGGACGTGTTCGGGCCGTGCCGGCCCGTGCTCCCGGTCTTGTGCGTGCCGGCGGTGGCGTCGATCGGCCCGACGGCTGCGCCGACCCCTGCCGCACCGCCGAAGACGGCCGCCAGGCCCAGGGCGAACGCCCCCAGCTTGATCGCCGTGTTCATGGTCTGCTGCTCGCTTCCCTCGTTCGCCGCGGCGGCCGCCGTATGCGGTCGTGCCCCTCCGCCCGGCGCGGATCAGCGCGCCGGGACGGGGCGTGCGGGAGACGGCCGGGTCAGGCCGTCACCTCGTATCCGGCCTCTGCCACGGCCGCGCGGACCTTGTCGTCGTCGATCGGTCCTTCGCTGGTGACCGTGAGCCGGCCGCTGGCCAGGTCCACGTCCACGGCGGTCACGCCGGCGATCTCGCCGACCTCCTCCTTGACGGAGCTGACGCAGTGACCGCAGGTCATCCCGGTGACGGTATAGGTGGCGGTGCTCATCGCGACGTTCCCCTCATCCCTGGATTTTACCCCCTAGGGGTATCTGACGAGGGTCATGCTACGCACCCGGCACAGCGCTCGCAACCCCTACCCCCTAGGGGTTATCGGACGACCGGGGCGATTCACGGCACATCGCCCTGTCAACCAGGTTATCCACAGGCCTCCGGGGCCCGCCGGCGGGGGACTCGACACCAAAAGGCGTCGTTTGTAGTGGTATTTCGAGTGAAACCCCCCACCGGGCGGGCCGATCCGGCGTTGTGCACAGGGTTGTCCACAGGTTTCCACAGCCCTGTGGAAACCTGTGGAAAGGCGCCGGGCGGCTCGTCCGACGCCTCAGATACTGTGTGTCATGCCCGAACTGCCAGAGGTCGAGGCCCTCGCCGCATTCCTGCGCGGACGAGCCGTCGGCCGCACCGTCGCCCGGGTCGACGTCCTCGCCGTCTCCGCGCTCAAAACCTATGATCCCCCGGTCACGGCGCTGGCCGGCCTGTCGGTCACCGGCGTCGCCCGGCACGGCAAGTTTCTCGACCTCGACGTCGACGGCCTGCACCTGGTCATCCACCTGGCCCGGGCCGGCTTGCTGCGCTGGCGCGAGCAGGTCCCGTCCCGACCCGCCCGGCCCGGCGGCAAGAACCCCCTGGCGGTACGGGTGCACCTGGACGACGGCTCGGGTTTCGACCTCACCGAGGCGGGCTCCAAGAAGGGCCTGGCCGTGTACGTCGTCCGCGATCCGGCCGAGGTGCCGGGCATCGCCACGCTCGGCCCGGACCCGCTGGACGAGGGCTTCACCGCCGAAACGCTGCGCGGCATCGTCAAGGGACGCCGTACGCAGATCAAGGGCCTGCTGCGCGACCAGCGGATCATCGCGGGCATCGGCAACGCCTACTCCGACGAGGTGCTGCACGCCGCCCGGATGTCCCCGTTCAAGATCGCCGACACGCTGACCGACGACGAGATCGCCGGCCTGCACGAGGCGATCGCCACCACCCTGCGCGACGCCGTGGCCCGCTCCACCGGCCTGGCCGCCCAGGACCTCAAGGGCGAGAAGAAGACCGGCCTGCGCGTGCACGGCCGCACCGGCGAGAAATGCCCCGTCTGCGGCGACACGATCCGCGAGGTCTCCTTCGCCGACTCCTCGCTCCAGTACTGCCCCACCTGCCAGACCGGCGGCAAACCCCTGGCCGACCGCCGCCTCTCCCGCCTCCTCAAATAGCCTCTTCACGTCCACAGGCGAGACGAGCCACGTGACAGCAGGCGTTCGGACCACCCGCCGCCCACACCGCGCTGAGCCGGGCGGCTGGGCAAGGTGGTACCGGTCCGGGACCTGTTCGCCCAGGCGGCCGAGCCGATCGACGCGCGCGTGGGCGTGGAGAATTCGGCGGGGCAGCGGCGCCGCCACTCCTGCAGCGCAAGGGCCGCGGCATACGCATCGGTGAGCTTCTAGGCCGCTCACCGATGCGGAGTTCACACCGTGCGGTGCGGGGGCAGGCTGGCCCACACGTGCTGCGGCGTGCGGCCCTGGCTCCGTGCGGTGGCTTGGTGGCGGAAGTTGTCTTTGCTGCGGGTAGGGGATTGGGTCGGTTGCTGCCCGCGGCGTTGGCGGGCATGGGGTTGGTGTGAGTGGTGCGCTTTGTGTGTGGGCGCAGATGCGATGGTGGGTGGCGAGTGCGAGCGGGAAGGACTCGTCAGCTTCCCTTGGCCGTGTCGCCGAACAGAGGGGCCACCTGGTTCCAGCGGTGGAGTTCGCAGCCGTTCTTGCGGGTGAAGCCGGTGTCGATCTGCTTGCCGCGCCAGGTGCCCTTGACCTTGGCCTCCTGGGGGCCGCCGTAGATCTCGGTGCAGATCTGCTGCGGCGAGACCGGCTTGAACGGGTCCTGGACCTTGTTCAGGGCCGCGCAGGCCTTGGCGGCGTCGGGGTGGTCGCCCCCGGCGGGGTCGCAGGTCAGGGTCCAGGTCTTGGGGGCGGCCTTGGCCGATGCGCGCACCTCGACCGTCAGCTGGGCGGCCGGGGAGCGGGACGGCTGGACGGTCGTGGTGCCCGAGGCGTTGTCGCGGGGGGAATCCGCCACCTGCTCGGAACCGCAGGCCGACAGGGACAGGAGAGTGGCGAGTGCGGTCGTCGTGAAGATGAGCGTCCGGTACCGCATGCGTGATTCGACGCAGGGGGGTTCCGCGCGGTTCCATGGGGGTGTGATGAATTTCGGGGAAGACGTTCCCGCCGTCGACGCCGCGGACGTCCCGCAGGACGCCTACCTGCTGGACGTGCGCGAGCAGGACGAGTGGGACGCGGGCCACGCGCCTCAGGCGGTGCACATCCCGATGGGCGAGCTGAGCGACCGCGCCGCCGAGGTGCCGCGAGACCGGGACGTCTACGTCATCTGCCGCTCCGGCATGCGCTCGGCGCAGGTGACCATCGCGCTCAACAACGCGGGATGGCTGGCCAAGAACGTCGACGGGGGGATGAAGCGCTGGGCCGAGGTCGGACGGCCCATGGTGGCCGCGGGCGACGGACCCGCCTACGTGGCCTGACCGAGGGGGTCTTTGTCGGAGTTTGACGCTGACTGTACGATCTGCAGCGTTCACCGTCTGACCGCGGGAGCTCGGGCCGACACACCGGGCTGAGAGGGCGACTGCGGCCGGGCCGCCGCAACGGCACCCGGCCGGGCAGCGCACGGCGTCGCCGACCGCATGAACCTGTCCGGGTAATGCCGGCGTAGGGAGCGTGACCCTTGACGTCGTCGTCCGCCGTCCACGGAACAACTCCTCGCGACGAGGTCCCCTACACCCTCGACGAGCCCGCGCCGAAGGTCCTCGGTTTCTGGGACCAGAGCGCGTTCTGGGCCAACCTGGGCGTCAGCCTGTTCGCGTTCTCCGGCGCGTACACGGTGCTGGCGCCCGACGAGAACGGCGCGCCGACCCTGTCGATCGCGGCGGGCATCGTCGCGATGATCGTCGGCACCGCGATCGGCGGGCTGATGCTCGGCCTGTCGGCGGTGCCGGGCGCGCGCACCGGGCAGCCCGCGATGGTGCTGCTGCGCGGCCTGTTCGGGGCGCGGCTGTCATACGCGCCGACCGTGCTGAACGTCGCCCAGCTCGTCGGGTGGGGCACGTTCGAGCTGATCGTGATCGCGGACGCGGCGCGGGCCCTGTACGACGGGGTGCCGCGGTGGGCGTACGTGGTGGCCGCCGGGGTGCTGACCACGGCGCTGACGATCCGTCCGCTCGGGTCGGTGCGGCTGCTGCGCCGGTACGTCACCGTCGCGGTGCTGGCCGCGCTGGTCTACTTCTACGTCCAGCTGCTGCGCGAGCCGCTGCCCGACCTGACCGAGGGGTCGTGGGGCGGCTTCTGGGTCGGCGCGGACGCGGCGCTGGCCGTGTCGATCTCGTGGGTGCCGGTCGCGGCCGACTACACCCGGCACGCCCGCAGCGTGCGCGGCGCGTTCGGCGCCGCCGCCGTCGGCTACTCGGCCACCCAGATCGTCGCCTATGTCCTCGGGCTGCTGGCGCTGGCCCTGGTGGCGGGCGACTCGACGAAGGTGTTCGACCCGTTCCTGCACGTCACGCTGGGGGCGGTGGTCTTCGCGGTGTTCGTGCTGCGCGAGGCGGACCAGTCGTTCACCAACGTCTACTCCACCGCCGTGTCGATCCAGAACCTGGTGCCGCGCGCCGACCGCAGGGGGCTGACGGTGACGCTGGGGGCGGGCACCACCGCGCTGGCGCTGGTGCTGAACATCGGCGACTACGCCGGTTTCCTGTCGCTGATCGGGTCGGTGTTCGTTCCCATGCTGGGCGTGCTGGCCGCCGACTTCTTCCTCGGCCGCGGCCGCACCGGCTGGGACGTCTCCCGCACCGCCCCGGCCCGATGGAGCATGATCGCCGCCTGGGCGGTCGGGTTCGCGGCATACCAGCTGGTCAACCCCGGGTCGGTCGGCTGGTGGGCGGCGCTGTGGCGGGACGTGCGGGAGGCGCTGGGGGTCGCGCCGCCGTCCTGGATGAGCGCGTCGCTGCTGTCTTTCCTGGTGGCCGCGCTGGTCACCCTGCTGGTGGGGCGGATCGCCCGGTTCCGCGGCCGATAGGGCGAACAGACGCGTTCTTCCGGCGGAGAGCGCCGCGACGTGAGAACCTTTCGCAAGTCGTTGGCTCTCGGCGGGACGAGGTCCGGTGGCACGATGGCAGACGTGCAGCACGACGTCCACGGCCCGATCGCGCGCGCCGTCGTCGAGTGCGCGGCCGACGCGATCGTGGCCGTCGACGACCGGCAGCGCGTCACCGTGTGGAACCCGGCGGCCGAGCGCATGTTCGGCTGGACGGCCGAGGAGGTGCTCGGCCGCATCGCGCCGATCGTGCCGGACGAGCTGAAGGCCGAGCACAACGCCGTCCAGGAGCGGCTGCTGACCCGGCGCGGGGCCGAGGGCCTGGAGAGCGCCGAAACCGGGCAGATCTCCATCGCCACCCGGCGCCTGCACCGCGACGGGCGGCTCATCGACGTGCGCATCGACACCAGCGTCCTGCAGGACCGCGACGGCCGGCTGCTCGGCTGGGTCGGGGTGTACCGCCCGGTCGAGGAGGACGAGGTCGTCCAGCACCACATGGCCGAGCGGGCCCGGCTGGTGCGGCGGCTCAACGACATCGTCGCCGACCTGAACGCCGAACTGGACCTGGACACGGTGCTGGACCGGATCACCGGCGCGCTGATCGAGCTGACCGGCGCGGATGCGGGCGGCTTCGTGCGGCTGGAGCGGGACCGGCTGCGGCTGGTCACCGTCAACGGGCTGCCCGAGCACATGCGCGGCGCCACCGCCGACCTGCGCACCAGCCTCGTCGGGGAGCTGCTGCGCTCGGGCA
Source organism: Actinomadura sp. NBRC 104425 (assembly GCF_030269545.1). GTDB lineage: Bacteria > Actinomycetota > Actinomycetes > Streptosporangiales > Streptosporangiaceae > Spirillospora > Spirillospora keratinilytica. The sequence goes on from NZ_BSTN01000014.1 coordinate 184,909, forward strand.
AGACCGTGATGCTGGCGGGCGGGGAGCGGCGGCTGGACGACCTGATCTGGTCCGAGCTGCCCGGGCTGCACACCGTGGCGCTGGGCCTGTCGTTCCTGCAGAACGAGCCGTACGGGGCGCTGTACGCGCTGTTCTCCGGCCGCCGCGTCGGGCACACCGAGCTGGAGCTGCTGGAGCTGCTCGCCGGGCACGCCGGGGTCGCGGTCGGCAACGCGGTGGCCTACGCCGAGGTGGTCCGGCAGCGTGCGCACGAACGCGCCGTGATCGACTCCAGCGCGGACGGCATCGCCGTGCTCGACCGCGACGGCGTGGTGCGGCAGTGGAACCCGGCCGCGCACCACCTCACCGGGGTGCCGCCGCAGGAGGCGATCGGCCGGCCGCTGCCGTTCGAGGCGCCCGCCCCCGGCGAGATGACCACCTTCCCGCTGCCATCGGGCATCTGGCTGAACGTGCTGGCCGCCGAGATCGAGGAGACCGGCGAGGTCGTGGTCGACTTCCGCGACGTCAGCGAGGCCAAGGCGCTCGAGGAGGCCAAGGACCTGTTCCTGGCCACCACCAGCCACGAGCTGCGCACCCCGATCACGGTGGTGCAGGGTTTCGCCAGCACGCTGGTCAACCGGTGGGACGAGCTGGCCGACGCCGACCGCCGCTCCGCCGTCGCGACGATCGCCGAACGGGCCCAGTCGCTCGGCCGTCTCGTGGAGCATCTGCTGCTGGGGTCGCGGGCCGGACGCGACGAGCTGGCGGTGACCATCGACACGTTCGACCTGGCCCGCGTGCTGGAGGGCGTGGTGGCGGGGTTCCGGTCGCTGTCGGAGGCGCACCCGGTGCGGCTGGAGGTGGCGCCCGGGCTGCCGCCGGCGCGGGGCGACGCGATGGCCACCGACATCGTCCTCGGCCAGCTGCTGGAGAACGCGGTGAAGTACTCCCCGGAGGGCGGCACGGTCACCGTGCGGGCCTGGCCGGAGGACGGGTCGATCGTCGTCACGGTGGAGGACGAGGGCATCGGCATCGCGCCCGGCGACCACGAGCGGGTGTTCGAGCGGTTCGTCCAGGGCGAGGCGGGCGACCGCCGCCGGTTCGGGGGTATCGGTCTCGGCCTCTACATCGTCAAACGCCTGACGGAGGCGCAGGGCGGCCACGTCAGCGCCCACCCGGGGCCCGAGGGCCGCGGCACCCGCATGCGCCTGGTGCTGTGCCGGGCCGAGGAGGACGGCTGACCAGATTCGGACGGATGCCGTGACAGCCGGAGAACCGGATACGCCGGTGAAAGTCCGGTGAATCTTCAGTGTGACGGACGAAACGCTCGCAGGAGGAGTAACCACCCGGAGGGTGGATAGATCCTGTGATGGTCCTGTGTGCGTGACCTAAGGGGACGTCGCTCGTTGTTGGAGAGACGGGTGATTCGCCCGGGTTTCCGGACAATATCATCAGGGCATTTCGGTCGGTACCGACGAGGGCGACGGGTCTCCGACCAGCGGAGATGACGACAAGGAGGTGAGGGCGTCGAGCGTCGTATTGTTGCCTCATGCGCCGTCCAGCGTTGCCGTGGCGCGCCGGCGCCTCAGCTCCGAGCTGCTCGCCTCCGGGGTCTTCGAGTCGGTCGTGGACGACGCCGGCGTCATCGTCAGCGAACTGCTGAGCAACGCCCTGCGGCACGCCAGGCCGCTGCCGTCCGGGCAAATCCGCGTGACGTGGGTGCGGCGCGGGGAGCGGCTGGAGGTCGCCGTCAGCGACGGCGGCGCCAGCACCGAGCCCCGGCGGGGACCGGGCACCCTGTCCTCGCTCGGCGGACGCGGCCTCAGCATCGTGGAGGCCCTCGCGGAGGGCTGGGGCGTCCGTCACGAGGAGGGCGTCACCACCGTGTGGGCCGTCCTGTATGCACCGCGCGGCGCCGGAGGCAACGGCGCGACCTCGCACCCGGGCACTCACACCCTGATGCCCGACTTCGACCTGGACGATGACTTCGACGACTTCGACCCGGGCGACGGGATGGCCAATCCGGGAAACCCCCTGTTCAACGGCCACTACCCGCATTCCACACCGACACGGGCATACCCCGCTTGATCGGCCGCGCGGCGCGCCCTGTATGGTCCTCGTCGAGCTCGGGCGCTGTCGTGCCCCCGTCGACACCGCCCGAGCATTCCAACGCTGATCAGATCGAGGACGCGGGTGAACTGGGCGTGCTGCTCCTGCAGCCGGTGACCGGCGCGGCGATCTCGTCCACGATCTCGCACGCAACCTCGCGCGCCACCGCGCCGCCGCAGCCGAGCTGCGCGCAGGGGCGGCCGAGGCCACCGACCTCCACGACCTCCAGCCGGTCGCAGATGCCTCCTATCGCCGCACCGAGCGGCCCACCTCAGGCACCGGCCGTCAGAACACCGCGCTCCGGGGCCCCAACCAGAGCACTGAGCCGTCCGCGCCCGCAGCACCGCACCATGCGGCCTCACATACCGAGCCTTCCAACTCCAAGGCACCGGGCCGTCCAGGCTCAGCACACCGCCCGCACCTATGCACCAAGTGGCGCATGGCGCTTGGCGACGCCCACAGGTCACGGCGCGTCTGCAAGAACGATCTGCTGTGCTGGGGGTTCGTTGCTTCTGTGGGTGCGCTGTGGGAGGTCGGGTTGTGTCTGGCGTCCGGGCTGGGGCAATGTGCGGTCAGGCGTCGTTTGTCTGGGTGGTGTCATGCGTCTGTCCCGCTGCCGCAGTCCGCGGTTGGCGCTTCGCGGCTCGCGGGCCGCGAAGCGCCGCCATGTCAGAAGGCATTAGGCGCCTTCGATAAGTTCGCGTAGTTCCTTTGCCGCGGGGAGCGAGCGTGCGTTCTCGGGGGCGAGGTCCAGTGCCATCCGCGCGGCCGTAAGGTAGCGCGTCCGCCGCTGCTGGGGCGGTATGGCGTCGATGATCCGCGCGGCCT
>NZ_BSTN01000015.1 GCF_030269545.1 Actinomadura sp. NBRC 104425
GCCAGACTGCGCGTCATCGACGGCACCGCACAAGACCCCGAGGACGACAACCGAGAACTCACCGCTTAACCTGCAGCAACAGGATCACGCGGAGGCCGACTCATACACCACTCCGCTGGACGTGACCCGGCGATGTGGACGGCGGCGTGCCGGCGGACGGTGAACTCGTCGAATCAGGCAGCCAGTGCCCGCTGACGTTTCAGCCGGTTGATCCTACATTTCACCGCATTGCGCCCGCGGCAGTCCACCGGATCGACCCCTGGCGGCCTCACTGCGTCCAGCGCGCGACACGCCGCCGCTCATCACAGTTCGAAACCGATCCCTGCCGTTTCACCGGTGACGCATGCAGGCCGATTCGAGCCCGGTAGGGACGTCCCCTCAGAGGCCCGTCGAGCCGGGCCCCTCCTACCATGCCGACGTGCCGGCGCATGAGTTCAGGCGGCAGTGTCCTTGACTGCCCCGGCCGACTCGTGCGAAGCCCAGAGGGGCACACATGTCACGCATAAGGGGACGTCGCTGTGAGCAAAGAGTCCGAATGCACCGTGCGGAAGGCCCGCCCCGAAGACGCGGCGCAGGTGGCGTCGTTGCTGGCCGAGCTGGGATATCCCGACAACGACGTCGACGACGTACGGCGGCGCCTGGCGGCGTGGGCCCGGGAAACGGCCGGTGTCGTCTTCGTCGCCGAGGCCGATGCCCAGGTGGTGGGAGCCGTCGCGGTGGCGGCGTTCCCCTACCTGGAGCGGCGGGGCCGCTGCGGACGCATCGTCGCACTCGTCGTGGCGGCCGATCGGCGTGGGCAGGGAATCGGCCGACGGCTTGTCGAAGCGGCCGAGGAGGCGGCCGGCTCCCTCGGCTGCGTCACCATGGAAGTGACCAGCGCACGAACCCGCACCGAGTCGCACGCCTTCTACCGGAATATCGGTTACCAGGAGTGGAGCGACCGCAGCGCGCGCTACCTCAAGGATCTGCGCTTCGGAGCATGACCGGGCATCCGTGGCTCACCCAAATCCGACGCCACGGCGCCCCCGGTCACGCGCAACCGGCGGACCGGCCCCCGTCGGCGCACCCTCCACGGTCGTGACGGGCCAGGAGCCCGCGGCAGAAACCCCGGCAGCGCACGCACCTGGTGAGCACACGCCTTCGACGGCGCCTTGTCCCGCTGCACCGAGGGGCGACACCCGATGTCACCGGCGGCTTCTGCCACCGAAGGGCAGCCGATCAGGCGGAAAACCACGCAATTCCTCGACGGAAAAGACCTCACCGTGGTCATTGTCGACGATCAAACGCCACCGGCGGGCCGCCGCCTCGATGAGTTCCATGGCAAGGGCGTCACTGCCCTTGGTGCTCGAAATATCCAGCTGCGCCCAGGTCAGCATGGGAGCACCCATCTTCTTCTCGTACACCTCGAGGTCCTCGGGCTCGAAATAGGGGTTGCAGTCCGGAGGCACCGTCACCCAAACGTGCTGCCACCCGCGCGACAGGCGGCCGTTCGCCCAGTGGTCGGGAGTCCGCTCACCCCCGACCTCCTCCACGAGATCGAGAAACTCATCAGGGTGCACGGGATCAGCAAAGATCACAAGTACTCCGCCTGTCACTTGCACTCCTTCACTCAGACGGGCTCACCCAGTCTCCGAAGAGCCTGTTTGAGCTCGTATTCGTTGCGCACCACGGTAGCACCCAGCCGCTCGATCATGGCGCGCTGCTTGCCGGACCACTGCGTGGCGAGCACGATCACCGGTTTTGCCTGCGGATTCTTCTGCCTGTCGCTGAGCAGGCCTTTCACCTGTCCTTCCTTGTCCATGTTCTTACCGGTCGCCACCTCGACGATCGCCCTGTTGGTCTCGATGTCTATTTCACCGTCCCTACCGTTCGGACCGAACTTGCGATTGAAGTCGCGTACGATGTTGCGAATGGATTTCGCGGTGGTCGCCTCAGTCCGCTTGCGCCAATTGCCAGACTGCATCGCCTCGTCGATCTTGGCGTCGACGACCTTCTTTTTGAGCAGGTCCACCTCGCGTTGAGCCTGGGTGGCGGCGTCTCTGTTGGCCTTGGTCGGGTTCCGGCGCGCCACCTCCCATACCTCGTTGACGTTGGCCTGCGCCTGATCGATGAGGAGGTCGGCATCCTCGAACCGTCCATTTTCGAGGGCATCATCGATGTCGTTGGCGATCTTTGCGCGCTCCTTGGCGAGCAGGTCGCAGGCGCGCTTGCCCGGATCGTTGTGGACGAGGAGATCGAGCCCGCCGACCGTCACATAGAAGGTGTGGAACCCCTCCACCGTGAGGTTGTGGACGCGCCGCTCGGCGCTGTACCGGCGCGTCTCGACCACCAGCGCCCGGCGGCCGTCGGGTGCGGCCAGCATGTCGCCGAACACCAGGCGGCCGCCGTCGATCCAGTCGCGTGTGCCCGCCACCCAGAACGGGTGGTTGGCGGTGGCGGTGACCACCGCGGTCGGACCGCCCGGCGACCCGTCGAGGTCGACCACGACGTCCACCAGGTCCTTGGAACCGGCGCCGGCGATGGTCCGGGTGACCCGCCGCGGGCCGTCGCGGCCCGTCTCCGGGTCGGTGGCCCAGACCAGGTCGCCGACGGCGACGCGCTCGATGGGTCTTCGGCTCCCATCGGCCATCAGCACCAAGGTCCCGGGCGGGAAGCTGTTGGGAGCCGCGCCCTGGCAGGCCGCCAGGGCCTTCCTCAGCCGCTCCTGGGCGGCCTTGCGGGCGCCGCGGGCCTTCTCCAGCCGCCGCTTGAGGTCCAGGAAGCGGTCGATCAGCTTGACCACTTTGGGGATCGCCTTCAGCGCCTTGCCGAGCTTGCCCCACGGGATGATCCCGAGCAGACCCCAGATGCAGTCGCTGAGATTCGGCTTCCGGATGCAGTTGATGATGTCGCCGGCCAGCCAGTCGAGCCCGAGTTCGGCGATCTCCTTGAGCAGATTGAAGTTGTTCCACTCGTTCTCGATGGCCCGCGCTTCCTGGTCGGCCCTGGCGGCGGCGTCCTGCGCGGCCCGGTACTCCTGCTCTTCCGGCGACTCCCCGCCGACCGGAGCCGTGACGGGCGCACTGGAGCTCGGCGACGTGCTCGAATTCGGCTTTCCGCCGCGATGGCCGGAGCCGCAGTCCTTGCTGCCGACCACCCGGCAGACCGCGGCACGGACGTCCCGGGTGACCGTGTCCGGAACGGCGACCACCGTGACCGCCGCAGCGACCGCGGCCACGAGCAGAGTGATGGCGATGTAGGAGAGCGCGCCCTCACCCTGGTCCCCCAGCCGTCTGAGCATCTGGCGCCCCCAGGCTTGTGAACCCGTCAAAAACGACGAGTCAATCAACTCCTCCACCGCGCGACAGGGCCCCCAGACCCAACATCAGACCCAAACTCAACGATCTTGAAACTTCCCCTCACCACCGTCCAAGATCGATTCACAAACACCGACGTTCGCCGACAGGACATGGGAGCGACGGCTTACAGCGAGAAGGGGCATTCGCGATCTTGAACTGCACCAGGTGGCGACGCCACCTGAGGTTCTCCGGGGTGCAGCCGCACAACAATGTGCTTCAGGGTTCGTGCCGCCACCCGGCGTACTCGGCCGCCCGTGCGACAGCCTGTCTCGGTCCATATCAAGCAGATCGCAATGGCCACGATCTCGAAATAGCCACAATGCCAGCCGCTAGTACGCAAACCCCATCAATCAGGCGCATTCATTCAGGCACATCGATCGCATGCAGCCCAGTCCCGGCAAAGGGTCTTCGAACACTGAGGCGCAACCGCTCACGTCCCCAGGACCGCGCGCGCCTCCAAGGCCGGCGACAACCGGCTGACGGAGCGGTGGGCGTACGGCGACCGCAAGCTCCCGTCAGGGCGGTTTCAGATCAGGTATCCGGGCCCCGACGGCACCATTCACACGGGAAGCCGCACCTTCGCCACCGAACGCGAGGCCGACCAGCAACTTGCGCTCATCGAAGCAAAGCTGATCTCGGGCGAGTGGACCGACCCCAAGCGCGCCAAGGTCAACCTCAAGGACTACGCAGCGAAGTGGATCGCAGAGCGGCCGAACCTGCGGCCCCGGACGGTCGACATCTACTCGGGGCTGCTGCGGCACCACATCACGCCGTATCTCGGCGATGTGGAGCTGGGGAAGATCGACACGGCGAGCGTCCGGGAGTGGCGCGCGGCGCTGATCGAAGCAGGGGTAGGGGCCTCCGATGCGGCGAAGGCGTACCGGTTCCTGCGTGCGGTCCTCATGACGGCGGCCGACGACCTGATCATCCCGCGCAACCCGTGCCGGATCCGCGGTGCCGGTGAAGAGAAGCCGGACGAACGGCCGGTGCTCACGGTGGCACAGGTCTTCAAGCTGGCCGACCTGATGCCCGAACACTTGCGCGCCGTGGTGCTGCTGGCAACCTTCGCAAGCCTGCGATGGGGCGAGGTTGCGGCCCTTCGCCGGATGGATCTGGACGTTGAGGCCGGTACGGTCTCGGTGCGGCAAGCTCAGGTCGAACTCGACACCGGCGAACTACTCATCGGGCAGCCCAAGTCACGCGCAGGCGTGCGAACCGTGGCACTCCCCCCGGTCCATCCTCCCGGAACTGCGCGAACACCTGGACAAGCACACGGGCCGGAGCAAACCGCGCTGGTCTTCACACGGGCAAGCGGGGCGGCAACCTGCGACGGGCCAACCTCCGGCGAGCGACCAGGTGGGGCGACGCGGTGGCCAAGATCGGCGCGCCCGGCCTGCACTTTCATGACCTTCGGCACACCGGCAACATGCTCGCTGCCGAGACGGGCGCGAGCCTGCGGGACCTCATGGAGCGCATAGGGCATGACAGCGTGCGGGCGGCCATGATCTACCAGCACCAGTCGGCGGGCGGCAACCGCGCCATCGCGAACGCCCTCGACGCCAAGATCAACAACGCCGACCAGGACGGCGACGGGTCGGCCGGAGCACTCGCCCGCACGGGCTAATGGCACACAAATGGCAGCGGGCCCCGTTCCCATGATCGGGAACGGGGCCTTTTCGCTGGTGGGCGCAGCAAGGATCGAACTTGCGACTCCTCGCTTGTAAGTCAAGATCAACCCAAGCTGATCACACCGCTCGTTCTGCACAGACATGCCCTGAGGGCATATGGCGTCCAGTTGTGTCCGCTGCGGTTGTCACCCAGTTAGACACCCATCCCCTACCCTTGCCCTCTGTCCCAGCCGCTTGACGACAACGTCGGCCGAAGCCAACCTCCTGCCTACCCCCGCGCGGTTGCCGACATTTTCGCCTCACGAACTTGAATCAGGGGATGAGGTGAACGCCGTCGTGTTGGCGGATGGGCACTGTGGTATTGTCGGACAAGGCGTCGAGAACGCGGATGGCGAATGCTTCCACAGCAAGGGCCTTTACCTCATCTTCATTGACCCACCGAAAGTCTTTGCTCTCGTCTGAGGGCGTGAGGGTGCCACCTTCAGCAGTGCAGCGGAAGACCAAGGCCACGATGCCGCGTGCCATGTTCTTGTAGACGCCGGTCAGGGCCGTGGGAGTCACATGGAGGCCGGTTTCCTCAAAGACCTCCCTCCTAAGGCCGCTCACGATGTCTTCGTCGCGTTCCAGCACGCCCCCCGGCGCCTCCCAGTGGCCGTTGTCGCGTCGCTGGATGAGCAGGGCCCGGCGGCGGTCGTCGACGACGACGCCGGCGACACTGACCGAGTGGCGGCTGTCTGGCATCACGCAGCTCCTTGACCAGGTGGGTACTAGACTCACGGTAGTACACGTACGTACAAGTTGAGGAGTTGGGTGCCGTGGGTGACCTCAAGCTTCCGAGCCTGGACCCGACCAGTGACCGCCCTGTGTTCAAACAGATTGCGGATCACCTGCGCGCCGCGATTGAGAGCAAGGCTCTGACGCCCGGGGAGAAACTTCCTTCGGAAAGCCAGCTGATCGGGCATTATGAAGTGGCTCGGATGACGGTCCGCCACGCGCTCCAGATACTCCAGAGCGAGGGACTGACGGTCGCGCAGCATGGAAAAGGCGTTTTCGTGCGCCCGCGTCCGCCGGTTCGCCGTCTGGCATCGGACAGGTTTGCACGTCAACATCGTGAGCAGGGCAAGGCGGCATTCATCGCCGAGACCGAAGGCGTGGGAGCCAAGCCCTCTGTAGATTCCATCACCATCAAAGAAGAGAAGCCTTCGCAAGACATCGCGTTGAGGCTCGGCCTGTCCGACGCTGACCGCGTCGTCGTACGCGCCCGACGTTATTTGATCGACGGGCACCCCGTCGAAACGGCGACGTCCTACATACCGGCCTCTATCGCGCGCAACACCCGCATCGCTGAACCAAATAGCGGGCCCGGTGGCATCTATGCGCGGCTGGAAGAGCTCGGACATCGTCTTGATCACTTCACTGAGGAGATCCGCGCTCGCATGCCGCTGCGCGATGAAGCGAGGGCCTTGCGACTTGCGCCGGGGGTCCCCGTGTTCCACCTCGTGCGTACCGCGTATGACCAGGCAGGTAGGGCTGTAGAGGTCTGCGACACGGTCATGTCCAGCGACGCCTACGTGCTGTCGTACGAGCTGCCCGCCCAGTAGGACTTGACTCCTCTAGACGAGTCGTGGCACTGTGCCGGTACGGCTCGTCTAGACGACTAGGTGTCTGCGAGTTGTCGTGGCCACCGTCGATAGGCGGTGGGCGCGTTGACAACCGCATACGACATCGGCGATCGATGCCCTGGCGCGTCTGGGTTGACGATCAGCGAGGTCCCCGGACCGGCGCGGGTCGCGCGATGTCACCACAACATCCGTAGCGCTTTGCGCTGCCTGTCCCGCACAGCAGACGGCCGACACAGGTGTAGTGCCTGGCCGCATCGGTGTGCGGGCCGGGGAAGGCAAAGAACTCACGTTCGATGTGGGAGGACCATCCCTGATGCGTCACAACGGTCGCCCGGTCATCCTCGCTTCGTCACTGCCTCCGAACCTGCTCAGCCTGTCCGCCCGCGGTGGGTGTGCCCTGGTGGAGTGCCCGGACTGCGGCAAGTGGCGGTCGATGAAGCGGGGGATGATCACTGCGCATCGTGGTCCGCACGTGCCCGGGGCGGAGGCGTGGCCGGCGGAGTTCCGCCCGTCCCCGCCGCGGTGCCCGGGGAGCGGCCAGCGTGTCCGAGTTGACGAGTCGTACGCCGAGTGGCGGGCCCGGCTGGACGCGGCCGTGCGGGAAGCCGGACAGCGCCGCGGCACCCGGGTGATACCGCGGCCGAAGCCGCCGGTGCCCCGCGCGGTCACGCAGATGGCCGCCCGCTGACACTCCCGTTCCTGCTCTTCGGCGCCCCGGTCTGACCTTCCCCGTCGGGCCGGGGCGTCGTCGTTCCTTCCCATTCCCTCACGACCTTGGGAGGTTGTTCATGATCGGCATTCCGAAATCGGACCGGACGCGCGCCGGGTACATCGCCGGGCTGCGGATGCTGGCCGACTTGTTGGAGTCCAACCCCGACATCCCCCACGACCGGTCGGGGTTCATCGGCTTCCCCCTGGACTTCCCGGAGGCGGAGGCGTTCGAGATCATCGACCAGGCCGCCGCGGAGTTGACGGCGGAGGGTATCCCGTTCGACTACAACGCCAACGACCACAGCCACTCGATCTACCTCGTGCTGGCCGGGGTCCGCTACGGCTTCTCCCGCGTGCGCGACTCGGCCTGGGCCAAGTACGAGGCGGCCCGGTCCTACACGGAGAACGTGCAGGTCTGAGCACCTACCGAAGCTCCCCACGTCTTCGGACCCGCTGAAGGCGTGGGGTCATCAGGCACGGGTCCGTAAGGCCCGTGCCGCGTTCTGCGCCGCGTGCTGACGCGGTCTGTACACCACCACACCTTCTGACGGTGCGCCCGGGCGCCTTCATCCCGGGGGCGCCTCACGGGCCGCCAGAAGGCGGGCCCCGCATGTGCTGCGAACACATGCGGGGCCCTTGATCACCCACCTGCCACAACCAGGAAGGCGATCCAATGTTCATCATCGCGTACACCGTCGGCGGCCACCAGTGCGGCGGATGTTCGACGTGCGGGGGTGGCGGCACGCTGCCCGGCGGCCGCACGTGCTCGGCGTGTGGCGGCTCCGGCCGCTGCTCCCACGGCGGCGGGCGCCGGTGAGCGGTTCTGCCGCTGCGCTCGGCCGCTCCGCTCTGCGCAGGGGCGGAGCGGCCTTCGGAACGTCAGAGCCGCACCTCGGGAAGGGGGTGTTCGAGAAGGTGTTGCGGATCCGGTTGATCGGCCTGCCGGACGACGTGGCGGCCGGGGTGGAGGCGCTGGGGCAGGTGCTGGATTTGGTGGAGGTGTCCGAGCCGTACCCGTGCCGCGGCCGGTCCCGCAACGTGCGGGTCTACGTCCAGGGCCGCCGCAAGTCCGGTAGCCCGGTCACCGGTACCACCGTCCCCTGATCCTGACCTGCTGTCCGTTCGCAACCGGTCCGCCCCGCGCATGGGGCGGACCGGTTTTCTGTGCTTCCCGCTGCTGAACAGGGATGGTTGCCATGAGCCTCACGCGTGTGCGTCCGCACCCGGTGGCGCCGCGAGCCGGCGCGCTGCGGTGCTGCCCCGACTGCCGTCGGCCGATGGTCCGATCCTCTTCTACTGCTGCGACTGCCGCCGCTACGTGCGCGCCGAGGTCACCGTGGGCGCGCCGTCGGCCACTGCTGGGAGGGCGGCATGAGCGCCCCCGACCGATCCACATCCGCGACCGTCCCGGCCTCGGCCGGGACGGTCGGCTTCTATGTGTCGGTCCGCACCGGCGCCCGCGCGCACGCCGCGCTGGCGCTGGGGCCCTTCCCCGACCGCCGCGTCGCCCGTCTCCAGGTCGAACCGCGGCGTCGGCACGTGGCCGAGCGGTGCCGGTCCGGAGGGTGGTGGCGGTTCGGCACGGTCCGCATCACCGCTCGGCCGGGCCGCCCGCTGCCGGTCGGCACCAACAACCAGCTGTTGGAGGGACGGGTGGAATGACGCGCCGCAGCAGCGCGGCGTTCCACGACCCGCGCGGGGAGCGCTACGGCATCCCCACATTCCCGTGGCGGATGGCGCCGCCACACCTGCTCACCCGCCGCCAGCTGGCCGCGCTGGGTCTGCGGCCTGGCGGGCAGCAGGTGGTGGCGCAGGTGCTGTGGCGCCGCCGCCGCGGGCTGGGCGTCGCCTACCTGTACGACATCCGCTTGGCACTGCCCAAGCGCACCCCGACCGCGGCGCAGCGGGCCGCGCTGGCCAAGGCGCTGGCCGCCCGCCGCACGTGCCCGCGTTGCGGCGTCGATCGCGGCTACGTGCTGCCCCGGCGTATCGGTGCGTGCCTGCAATGCGCCTCCGACTGGGAGCTGGACGCCGCCTGACCGCGGCCCCGCCGCCCCCGCCGGACCTGACGTTGCGTCCGGGCGCTCCCTTCTTGCCTCTGCCTTTGGGGACCGGGGAGCGCCTCACGGAACGGCAGGCCATCTGTGCTGTCCCGCCACAGCGCGCCGCCGTGCGCGCTGGTGATCGCTCTTCCCTTCTTTTGCTGTGAAAGGAGTCTTGATGCCACCTGCCCGCATCAGGCGCCACCGGTCGTCGGCCCCGGCCCCCAACCCCACGGCGCAGGAGCCGCGGTCGGCTCGGCCGGCGGAGTCGGAGCGTGAAACGCCGTCGCCGTGGCTGCTGCCCGAAGACGGGATCGTGGACGAGATCGCGGTGGAGATCGCCGCGTCCGGGATCCGGCAGGTGGCGCTGACGCCCACCGAGCGACGCCTGGCCGTCGCCGAGATCCTGGCCCGGGGCGGCACCCCTAAGGACGTGGCTGCCCGGTTGCACATCTCCGACTCCACCGCCCGCGCTCTGGTGAACCGGGTGCGCGCCCAGGCTCGGCGGGCCGCATCCCGGGCCGCCTGACTCACCAGGCGCGCACCCCGCCTTCCCTTCCCTCCGACATCGGTCGAAAGGAGCCCTGCATGTCCTCCCTGCCCACCTCGCCCCGGGCGCCCTCATCCCTGCCCGCCTCCGTCCAGGCGACCATGCACGACCTGGAACAGCTGCGACAGCAGCAGCGCCGCCACGCCACCGCCCGGGCCGCGATCGGCACCGGCTTCTTCCTGTTGGGTGCCGCCCTCGTCTGGCCGGTCGTGGTGGTGCTGCCGCCTCGCCTGCTGGCCGCCGCCGCCCTGGTTGTGCTGGCGGCGCTCGGGGTGCGTGCCCTGTACGTCGCCGGTCTGGCCTGGCTGCGCGCCCGCTACCAGCTGCTGCTGCCGGACTGGCGTATGTGGCGCTGGCGCCTGGTCCGGCGCTGGTACGCGCCCGGTTCGGTGGTGTGGTTCGCCGACGTCCCCTCATGCTGCGCCGGGCCGCTGGTGGTGCTTGCCTGGGCCGACGACCCGGCCTGCACTACGCCGTGGGTGCTGACCTACGACGGCCGCCCCGCCGGCCGCTCTGGCCGGTCGGGGGCGACGTGGTCCCCGGTGGACTGGCTGAGCCCCGCCCCGGTCGCGCCACGCCCCGGTCACCCCCACATCTGTCGGCACCGCTGACGCCGGAGTTCTGGCGTTGCGTCCGGCCGCTCACCCACCCGGCGTGAGCGGCTCACGGAACGGCAGACCAGCCGCGCCACACACAGGCAAGCCATGACAGGAGGTGACGTCACCATGACGTCGTATACCGACGGCGCCGGGCGGCGCTCGGCCGCCGACCGGGCCGCCCACAGCAGCACGTTCGGTGAGGAGGTGCCGCGATGAACGCCGAGCAGATCACCGGCTCGCTGGCCGGGCTGGCCGCCGCCCCCGTGTACGGCGTGGCCGTCGCCATGGTGCTGCTCACCGTGGCGTTGGTGTGGATGGTGGCACGGCGGTCCCGCACCGCGCGTCCGGCCTCCGCTCCGGATGACCGCAGGGCCGGGCACACCTCGCGTCGGGGTGAGGACCCGCTGACGGTGCTGGCCGCGCTCGTGGCGACCGGCGTGGCCGCGCAGGGCATGTGGCGGTTCTTCCACGACGTGCTGAACCTGTCCGGGGTGCTGGCGGCCATCACGTTCGCGTTCTTGGAACTGGCCATGTTCACCTCGGCGCTGCGGGCGCGCCGCAACGTCGCCGAGTTCGGCTCGGCCGGGATCGACGGCGTGGCGGTGTGGGTGTTCACCTGCCTGTCGGCCACGTTGTCGGCCCTGGACGCCGATTCGGCCCGTGAGGTCCCCGCCCGGCTGGCCGCGCCGCTGGTGGCGGCCTGGCTGTGGGAGCGCGGCATGGCCGTCCAGCGCCGCCGGTCCGAGGGCCGCCGCTGGCACTGGCGCATCACTCCCGAGCGGATCCTGCTGCGGCTGGGCCTGGCCGAGCCGACCGACCGGACCGCGGCCGAGGTCGCCGCGAACCGGCACCTCAATCGCGTCGCCAGGGCCGCCAAGCAGATGCGGCACCTGCAGCGGACCGGCGCCAAACAGAAGAAGCAGCTCAAGGCGCTGGAACAGTTGGAGGCCGCCGTGGAACGCGCGGTGGAGCACGCCGACCTGGCCACCGACCCGGCGCGCCGCCGACAGCTGCTGGCCCGCATCGAAATGCTCTACACCGCTGCGCAGCTGGCCGAGCTGACCCCCGACAGCCCGTGGCACTCCACCCCCTCCGGCATGGCGGCGGTCGCGCTGCCGTCCGAGCCGCTCGCCGCGCTGTCGGCGCTGTCGGACCTGCCCGACACCGGCGGAAGCGGCGCCGAGGGCGGCATGGCGGACGCGGCCGACGGCGACGCGTCGGCCACGACCGAACCGGACGCCGAGGTGGAGGGGGCCGTACCCGGCGACCTCGGCGCCGACCGTACCCGTGCCGCGCGTACCCGCCGTACCCGGCCGGACGGCGTACCCGTACCCGCGTTGACCGTCGTTCCCGACGTACCCGCCCCTGAGGACCGGGACGTGCTCCAGGCACACCAGGCGGGAGAGGATGACGCCGAGGTGCACCCGCTGGGAGATGAGCCCGTGCGGGTGCAGGCGGCCGCCGTGTTCGCTGACGAGCTGAGGGCCGGGCAGGTCCCGTCGATCCGCCGGATCAAGTCGGCGCTGCGGTGCGGTCAGAAGAAGGCGACCCAGGTTCGTGCGTATCTGGCGACCCTGCCCGCCGACGCTGTCGCCGAGCAGAGCGCGCGCTGACGGCGCGGCGTACCCGTACCCGTCGCCCGTCTGCCCGCCGAGGTGTACCCGCCCCGGCATGTACCCGGTTCCGTCTGGCGGATCTCGCCCACACCCGCCACCGTGCCCGCGCGCTGTACCCGCGCGGGTGCGGTGCCTGGGTGTGGGCGGGGTCGGCGGGACGGCCCCGCCGGTCTGTACCCATCCCCGATCACCTGCCCTGTACCTGCCGCTGACAGCGGAAAGGGGGGATCGCCTGGCCCCTGCCCCTCCACACCACGGACACGGCCGGGCCCTGCCCAGAGTCCACAGACGAGCCCGGCGACGAAAGGAGCGATTCACGGTCCGGCTCGTCTGGCCGCCCGGCGTGTCCTCACCGTCCGTCGCACACCGGCCCGACCGCTTGCTCAGCGGTCGGGCCGTCTCAGTGAGAGGAACCGCGATGACCTTGTTGGCCATCTTGACCGGCGTGCTGTTCATGGTGGGCTACAGCCGCCTGGTCTCCACCTTCATGCTCGTCACCTTGCCCGCCTGGGGGCTGCTGGCCGCCGGGACGCCCATCGGGCAGAAGCTGCTGCCGCTGCTGAACGGGCTGTCGGACGCCCTGGACGGGTGGTTGCGGTGACCGCGCGCCCCTCGGGGACCGCCTCCGACGGTCCTGCGCGCACCCCGACCGGCCGCCGCCTGGCGGCCTGCGCCTGGGGCAACCGGCCGTCGCTGGGGGCCTGGGCGCTGCTGCTGGGCATCCCCGGCGGCACCCAAGTGGTGTTCGGCTGGCCGTGGTGGCAGGCCGCCGCCGTGCAGTGGCCGCTGTACGCGGCGCTGTGGGTGGCCGTCACGATCGCCGACGCCCGGCAGCAGGCCCACGACCGGCAGACGGGCCACCAGGTGCCGTCCCACCTGTCGGGAACCGGTGAGGAGTCCCCCTCGTGATCGAACTGCTGTTCTTGGGGACGGCGGCGTTCGCCGGCGGCGCGCACGCGGTGCGCAAGAACCGTGCCCGCCACGCCCCGTCCCGCCGTCCCCCGCGCACCGAGTCGCTGCTGGTCAAGGCCTGGAACGCCGCCGGGGCCCCGTACACCGAGGAGACCATGCTGGCCGACGCGGTCGCCGACCTGGGCGGCCGGGCGGTCGGCCTGGGAGTCCGGCGGGTGTGGCGGCGCGGCCGGCAGGCGCGGCCCTGGGCCGAGGGCCGCTGGCAGCGCCGGGAGGCCGACGGCCGCACCGCCACCTTCATCCGCCGCCGCAACCGCCGACGCTCCAACGCAGGTGCCCCCGCCGACGCCGCCCAGCCCGGAGCCCGGCGGAACCCTGGCGCCGCGCCGCCCCTGCCGCAGGGCCGGAGCGTTCCGCAGCTTCCGCCCGGCGCGCCGGACGGTCGGCACGACCGCGGCAAGAGCGGCGGCGGGGCACCGGCCCGGCCGAGCGGCCCGACCCCGATGCCGCCCGGCTCACCCGCCCCGGGCACCCCGGCCCGCCCGGCCGCGCGCAGTGGGCGTGTGCACGGCCGGGCTGGCGCGCGGCGTACCGGCCGGGCGCCTGCCCGCATGCGCATCACCGGCCCCTTCCACTTGGAGGCCCCGGACACCGATGTGGAGTTCTTGGAGACGTGCCAGGAACTGCAGCAGCTGCTGCGCGGCGTGGGGGTGGCGGTGGAGGAGTGGACCGACGACGTCATCGCGCGCCGGTTGCCGCCGATCATCACCAACCCGCTGACCGGTGTGCACGAAGGCCTGGTGGACGCCGCGGCGTGCACCGCGCTGGCCACGATGCTGTTCGAGTCGTGGTTCGCCGAGGCCCGCGAGGTCGCCGCCGCCGGTATCGAGTTCACCGGCGACGACCCCGTCTGAAAAGGGAGGATGTTGATGCGTCCCCGCCCCCGCCGCTACCTGGTGGAGTTCGAAGCCCCCGACAGCGACGGCGAGTACATCGCCACCTGCCTGGGCATCGGCGAGTTGATGGCGGCGCTGGCCGACCGGATCGACGATTGGGCCGAAACGCTGGCGGCCAAGGGCATGCCGCGGCCGGTCATCGCCCAGTTCGAGCAGGCGGTGGCCGACCTGGACGAGGCCGCCCAGCAGGCGCGCCGGTCGGCCGCCAACTTCGCCGACTACTACGAAGACGCCCGCACCATCGCCGCACGCGGCATCCGGATCATCGGCGCACCGCGCCGCCGAGCCGCCTGACCCCGAGCCTGCCGCGCTTCACCGACCGCGCCGCCCACTCAGCTGGTGGGCGGCGCGGTCGTTTCGTCCGGCCCCGCTTCGCAAAGGAGTTGATCGCATGCTTGGTCGCCCCAGCCGCGGCCAGTTCGGTCGGCCCGGCAACCAGGCCCGCCGGTTCGCAGGCCGGTCGGGTGGCCGCCGCAGCCGACACACCGACGACATGATCGACGCGCTGCTGCCCGACCTCTGGCAGCGCCGGCCGACCCGGCCCTCGCCGGTCGGCCGCTGGGTGCGGGAGGCGGCGCGCACCTACGCCCGCTGGGTGATGCGCGCCCCCGACACGCGCGGCCTGGGCACCGGCCTGGCCGCCTGGTACCCGGTCGGGCAGGTGGCGCACCACTACGCCGCCCACGACACCCTGCGCGACTCCCTGCTGCTGGGCGCGTTCGCGCCGCCGGCGGCGCTGGCCGCCTGGGTCGCCACCTACAAGACCCACGGGTCGCCCCGCTACTCCGGCGCGATCGCCGCGATCGCCGCCGGGGCGCCGCTGTGGCTGGCCACCGCCGCGCACACCGGCATCACCAACCTGCCGACCCTGCTGGGCTACACCGTCACCGCCACCACCGCCTGGTCCGCCTACACCTGGTCCGACGTGCTCAAGCAGCGCCGCCGCACCGCCGCACTCCAGGCCAAGTGGGAGACCATCGCCAACCTGGCCGGGCTGGAAGACTCGCACCTGCTGCACACCAAGGCCACCCGCACCGGCGTGCGGTTCAAGGTGGACGTGGGCGTGCACGGCCCGTCGGCGTCCCGGCTGGAACGCGGCGGCCTGGCCGTCCAGATCGCCCGCTGCTACGGCATCGGCGCCGACCAGGTGCGCGTCACCGGCGACGCCAAGAACGCCCGCATCCTGTGGATCACCGTCCAACTCAAGGACCTGTGGTCCGAGCCGGTTCCGCACCCCGCCGTCGCCGACCCGGCGGCCGCACCCAAGGGACACCGCTCCATCCTGGACGGCCCGTTCGTCATCGGCACCGACCCCGAGACCGGCGACGACCTGGAACTGGTCATCTTCGACGAAGGCGGCGCCCGGCACGTGGAGATCGTCGCCACCAACGGCGGCGGCAAGTCCAACACGCTGTCCAACATCGTCCAGCAGGCCGCCGAGTGCTACGACGTCCTCACCATCGCCATCGACCTCGGCAAGGGCGTCATCCCCAGCCTGTGGGGCGCCCACCTGCACGAAGCGGCCGGGGTCGGCGAGGAAGACAAGGCCCTGCAGCTGCTGGACTGGATCGACACCATCGTCGACGAACGGGCGATCGCGTGCGCGGGCGGCACCCACACCCCCACGCCCCAGGCCCCGGTGATCATCCTGATCATTGATGAGCAGGACACCGCCACCGGCATGGACTCGCCCATCGCGCACCGCGTCAAGCCCGTGCTGGACAAGGTGCACCGGCGCGGCCGGTCCGGCGGCGTGGTCGCCATCACCGCCAAACAGCGCAACGTCGTCCAGCACACCGGCACCAAGGAGGGCAGCGCCAACACCTACACCAAGATCGTCGGCCGGGTCTCCGACACCAAGGAAATGACCAAGGCCGTCCCCGACTGGGAGACCATCGGCTGCCCCGACATGTCCACCTACGGCTCCGGCGCCGAAGGCGTCGTGCTGCTGGTCAAGGCCGGCGGCGTCTGGCAGGCCGGACGCACCCGCGCCCTGTACGACCCCGACACCGTCAAGGCCCTGGCCGCCGCCTACGGCCCCGCCGACGCCACCTTGGAACCCGACATCGCCGCCCACCTGCCCGGCTACACCGACCGGCACCCGATCCCGGCCGCCGCCCACGCCACCACCCGGGCCACCGACAACGGTCCGGCACCGTCGGCCGCTCCCGGCGGCACCGCCCAGACCCGCCCGGACCCCGGCCAGGACCGCCAGGCCGACACCGCGCCCACCGCCGCATCCGGCAACGGCCCCGCCGACACCGGCGGCACGGGCACCGGAGACGGCGACCCGGGCTGGGGTTTCGACCCGACGAACGAGGCAGAGGTGGACAAGGCCGCCAAGGGGTTGGTCGCCAAGCTGGACGAGTTCATCAACGAGACCAGCCCGCCGCCCGATCAGGCCACGACGCTGGACGCCCTCCGCAACGCCCAGCACGCCATCGACAACACCACCGTTCCCGACGACGTCACCCAGGCCGTGGTGCGGTTCCTGGCCGACCGCGGCCCCAAGGGCGCGCGCCGCGACGAACTCACCCAACACCTGGGCATGGCCACCTCCACCGCCGCCCGCCGACTGGGCAAGCTCGTCCACGACAAGATCATCGTGCGGGCGGGCAACGGCAAGGCGGCCCGCTACTACCTGCCCGCCCACGCCCCCGACGATCACAAACAGTGATCACAGGGCGGGCGTGAACTGTCTCGCCGAACCGTCTCACCCCAACCGTCTCACCACCCCACCACGTGCGCGCGCGTGCGGACGCGTCACCGCGGGCGAGACAGTTGAGACGGTTCCGGCGAGACAGTTCCCCCACCTACGTTCCGTGACCGCCACCGCGGATGCGCCCCCTTCCGATTCCCCACACATGGGCGCACCCGGAAACGGAGGACCCACGCATGTTCTTCACCGGCTCCCTCACGCACATCGCCGCGGCGCCGCCCGCCCCCGCCACCGACGGCGGCGGGAACGGCACCGGCCTGTGGCTGCTGCTGGCCCTGGCCGCCCTCGTCTACGGCATCGGCTACGCCATCTCCATCCGTGTGCACCCCTACCGGGCATGCCGCCGCTGCGGTGGCACGGGCAAGCACCGCGGCACCTGGTTCACCGACTCCTTCCGAGCCTGCGACCGGTGCGGCGGCATCGGCCGCGAACACCGCCCCTTCGCCCACCGCCCCTACGCCCAAAACGAGCACAAGCGCCGGGAACGCCGATGACCACCCTCAAAGCCCTGTCCGTGCGCCAGCCATGGGCCCTGGCCATCTGCCACGGCAAAGACACCGAGAACCGCACCCGCCCCACCCGCCACCGCGGCCCGATCGCCATCCACGCACCCAAAGCATGGGACGACGTCGGCCGCTTCACCCTGCTGTGGATCGCCGACATGATCGGCCTCACGCCGTACCAGGCCGCCGAACGCGACCACCGCGGCGCCGTGCTGGCCGTCGCCGAGATCGTCGGCTGTCACCGGCACCGCGACAGCACCCACCCCTGCCACGCCGACGGCGCGCCGATCTGCTCGCCGTGGGCCGCGCGCGGCTACTGGCACTGGCAGCTGGCCAACGTCCGCCCCCTACAGCACCCGGTGCCCGCACGCGGCGCCGCCGGTCTGTGGCCGCTGCCGCCCGACGTCACCGCCGCCGTCCTGGCCCAAACCGAGAACGCCCAAAGCCCCCTGCCGCAGTAGGGGCGCAAAGCGGCCTGCGGCGCCACCACGGCCACCGCTGCTCGTCCCCGACCGCCGAGCCGCAGCTTCCCGCCGGAAGCCGACCCCGCTGCAAAGGCCCCGGGACCGACCGCCGGTCCCGGGGCCTCTCCCTGTTCAAGCCCGCCCTCATCCATTCGGAAGGGAGGCCCTGCCATGAATGCCGAACCGCGTCCGCTGGCCGAGCAATGGCCGCTGCTGACCGCACCTGACTGCCCCACCTGCCAACGCCCCGCCGACGTGGTGTTCATCGGCCCGGCCACCACCTGCGACGGCACCGAGGTCAACGTCTGGCACTGCCGCACCTGCCCCGCCGACTGGGCCATCCCGGTCACGCACTGGCCGGTGCAGGACGGCCCGGACTGCCCGTACTGCCTCACCCCCGCCACGTGCTGGGCCGCGATCGACCCCGACAACGCCGGCGACCTGTGGACCTGCCAGAACGGCCACGAGTTCACCCTCACCCCCGAAGGACTGATCATCCTGCCCGGAGACGCCGCATGACCCGTACCGGCCCGCACCCCGGCGCCGCCGCCCTGGCGTGCGCGCGCCGGGGCTGGCGCGTGTTCCCCCTCACCCCGCGCGGCAAGGCGCCCTTGGCGGGGTTCACCGACTGGGAGGCCAACGCCACCGCCGCCCCCGACCGCATCCGCGCGTTCTGGTCCCGCGGCCGCTACAACGTCGGCATCGCGTGCGGACCGTCCGGGCTGGTGGTGATCGACCTGGACACCCCCAAGCCCGGCGAGAAGCCGCCCGCCGAGTGGGCCATGCCCGGTGTCAACAACGGTGCCGACGTGCTGGCCATGCTGTGCGAGCGGCACGGCCAGCCGTTCCCGTTCGACACCTTCACCGTGACCACCCGCCGCGGCGGGATGCACCTGTACTTCACCGCCCCGCCCGGCACCGCGCTGCGCAACACCTCCGGCCGATACCGCACCGGGTTGGGATGGCTGATCGACACCCGCGCGCACGGCGGGTACGTGGTGGCGCCCGGCAGCTTCGTGGATCTGCCGGACGGCACCGGGCCCTACACCGTGATCAACCCGGCCGAGGCCGCGCCGCTGCCCGGCTGGCTGGCCGGACTGCTCACTCCCGCCCCCTCCTTGGGTGCCCCCGACCGCGACCGGGCGGAGAGGGTGGCGGACCTGCCCGCCTACGTGCAAGCGGCACTCAAGGGGGAAGCGGCCCGCATCACCCAAGCCGTTCCCGGCGGGCGCAACCACGCGCTGAACAAGGCCGCCTACAACCTCGGCCGCCTGACCGGCGCCGGTGTGCTGCCGGAAGACACGGCGTGGGACGCGCTGTGGAACGCCGCCGCGGTCCACTTCTCCACCGGCCCGGCCGCCTTCACGCCCGCAGAGGCGCGCGCCACCATCCGTTCCGCGCTGGCCGCCGGGGCCCGCAACCCGCGCACCATCACCAGGGGGGAAGCCGCGTGACCACGCCCGACGGGGATTGCCCGCTGTCCGGCGCTGCGCTGCTGGACGCGCTCCACCAGGCGCTGACCCGGTACGTGATCCTGCCCAGCGCGCACGCCGCCGACGCGGTGACGCTGTGGATCGCCGCCACGCACGCCCAACCGGCGTGGGCGCACGCGCCGCGGCTCGTGATCCGCGGCCCCGAGAAGCGGTGCGGCAAGTCGCGCCTGTTGGACGTGACCGAGGCGACGTGCCACGACCCGTTCATCACCGTCAATTCGTCCCCGGCGGCGGTCTACCGGTCCATCACCGACGACCCGCCCACCCTGCTGGTGGACGAGGCCGACACCATCTTCGGAGCAAAGGCCGAGGGCAACGAGGATCTGCGCGGTCTGCTGAACGCCGGCCACCAGCGCAACCGGCCCGCCAAGCGCTACGACGCCGCCCTCAACCGTGTGGAGTCCATCCCCACCTTCGCCATGGCGGCGCTCGCCGGCATCGGCGCCATGCCCGACACCATCGAAGACCGCGCCGTCGTGGTGCGCATGCGCCGCCGCGGCCCCGGCGAGACCGTCGCGCCGTTCCGGCACCGCCGCGACCGCCCCGCCCTGCGCCGGCTCGCCGCCGCCCTGAACCGCTGGCTACGCGCCGACCTGCACACCTTGGAGGAAGCCGAACCGCCCATGCCCGTGGAAGACCGCGCCGCCGATACCTGGGAACCCCTCGTGATCGTCGCCGACCACGCCGGCGGGCACTGGCCTGAGCGGGCCCGCGCCGCCGCCGTCGCCATGACCGCCGAAGCCGACGACAACCAACAGCAGTCCCCGCGCCTGCGGCTTCTCGCCGACTGCCGCACCGCATTCGGCGCCGACACCGCCCTGCCCACCGCCGTCCTGCTGGAACGGCTCAAGGCCGACCCGGAAGCGCCCTGGAACGACTACGGGCCCAACGGGCTGACCGCCATGAAGCTCGGCGCGCTGCTACGCGAGTACGACATCCGCTCGGCCAACATCCGCTTCCCCGGTGGACAGGCCAAAGGCTACCGGCGCGCCGACTTCCTGGACGCCTGGGCCCGCTACTGCCCGCCCGACGACACCATCCCCGAACCGGCCGCAGAGGGCACCGTGCTCACTCTGCCGGGGGCAGCCGTCCCGGCCGTCCCAGCCGTCCCAACGCAGGTCAGCCCTGGGACGGCTTGATCTCGCGGGACGGCTCAAGCCGTCCCACCACAAGGCCCCATGGGACGGCTCAAGCCGTCCCACCCGCCAAGCCGTCCCAGCACTGACCAGCGAAAACGACCCTGGGACGGCTGGGACGGCCACCCCTCCCCAACCGAACCCCCAAGCACCCCGACCGGGCGCACCCGCCCCGGTCGGGGCCGGTCCCGGCGCAAGCCCCGGCAGCGCCACCGCCGACTACATCGCCCTCCCTGGAAACGGAACGGAGGCCGTCGTCTGATGACCGATTTCGGTACGAACAGCATGACCGCCGTGAGGCCCGACACGCCCGTCAACCTGGACAAGGCTCTTTACCGCGTCAGCGAGGCAATGGAGTTGCTCTCCCTCAGCCGCAGCGTCGTCTACGAGCTGATCCGCTCCGGCCGTCTGCGGACCGTCAAGGAGGGGCGCTCCCGCCTGGTGCCGGCCAGCGCCATCGCCGAGTACGTGGAACTGCTGGAGCGCGAGGCTCAGGGCGAGGTGGCCTGAAATGGCCGAGACCACGATCGCTACGCCTGAGGAGCCCGACGGCCGAAACGGCGGGCCCAAGGGTGCCAAGAAGGGAAGCACCAAGAGGCGCAGCCGCGGGGAAGGCGGTCTTCACTGGGACAAGACGCGCAAGCGGTGGATCGCCACAGTGACCATCGGCTACACCCCGGCCGGTAAGCGCATCGTCCGCAAGGGAAGCGGACGCACCAAGACGGAAGCCAGGAACAAGCTCAAGCAGAATCTGCGCGACCAAGAGGACGGGTTGACGCCCTCGCCGGGCAACTACACGGTCGCCGACGCCGTCACCTACTGGCTCACCTACGGGCTGAAGGGCCGAGCCGACAGGACGGTGGACATGAACACCACCTTCGCCGAGCACCACGTGATCCCCGCGCTGGGCGCCCGCAAGCTTCGGGACCTGACGGCCGAGGACGTCGACAAGTGGCTGGCGGACAAGTCCGCAGAGCTCAGCACCCGATCGCTCAAGCTGATCCATTCGATCCTGAACCGGTCGGTCAGGCACGCTATGGCACGGGACAAGGTCCGGCGGAACGTCGTGGAACTGTGCGAGGTCCCGGAAGGCCGGGAGGGGCGCCCGTCCAAAGCACTCACGTTCAAGCAGGCCGAGGCGGTTCTGGCGGCCGCTGAGAAGTCCGGTGCGCGCATGCGCGCCTACATCGTCCTCTCGCTGCTCACGGGGGCGCGCACCGAGGAACTGCGCGCCCTCACGTGGCCGCACGTCGTCGCCTTCGATGAACGCCGCCAGGCGTGGCTCGCCGTCGCCGAGGTCGGTTGGGAGCACGAGGGATTCGCGGTGCATGTGTGGAGGTCGGTCCGCAGGAAGGGCGACACCAAGACCAAGAAGTCCCGGCGCACCCTGAAGCTGCCGCGGCGCTGTGTGGAGGCGCTGCGGGCCCTCTGGGAGCACCGGCAGGAGCTGCGCCAACGAGGTGAGGCGGTCGCATCCGACCTGGTGTTCGTGACCAGGAACGGGACCCCGCTCAGCGCGAGCAACGTCCGGCGCGACTTCCGCAAGGTGCTTGACGCGGCCGGACTGGTGGGTGCCGACTGGGCGCCGCGGGAGATGCGGCACAGCTTCGTGTCCCTGCTGTCGGACTCCGGGGTGCCGGTGGAGCACATCTCCCGGTTGGTCGGCCATCGCGGCACGGCGGTCACCGAGACGGTGTACCGCCGGCAGATCCGGCCGGTCATGGAGGAAGGGGCCACGGCGATGGACCGCATCTTCGCCGACGACGCCCCGGGTGAGGAGCCTTAGTCACCCGGTTGGTCACCCAGAGGCGCGAAGGGCCGTGATCACCGAACGGTGATCACGGCCCTGAGCTGGGTGGGCGCAGCAAGGATCGAACTTGCGACTCCTCGCTTGTAAGGCGAGTGCTCTACCACTGAGCTATGCGCCCGGGAGGGATCGAGAAGGATCCCGGTGACCGGGCAAGCGTACCCGGTCGGGGGGTGCGATCGCGAAACGAAAATCAGGGTTGGGAGTCGGGGCCGTCCTGCTCGGCGAGGAAGCGTTCGAACTGGGCGGCGATCTCCTCGGCGGTGGGCATGTCCTGGGACTCGGCGAGCAGGCTTTCGCGGTCGGCGGCGCCGGCGAAGGCGTCGTACTGCTCCTCCAGGGCGCGCACCACCTTCTCGACCTCCTCGTTGCCGGCGATCTGCCGGGAGATCTCGGCGTCGGTCTTGGCGGCGGCCTCGCGCAGGCGGTCGGAGGGCAGGACCAGGCCGGTGGCGGAGACGACGGCCTCCAGGGCGGCGACTGCGGCGGCCGGGTAGGCGGCCTGGGCGAGGTAGTGGGGGACGTGGACGGCGAACCCGACCGCGTCGTGGCCCGCCTCCCCCAGGCGCAGTTCGAGCAGGGCGGCGGCGCTGCCGGGCACCTGGACCTTGTCGAACCAGGAGGTGCGGTTGATCAGCTCCGAGCGGGTGGCGTGCGAGGTCAGGCCGACCGGGCGGGTGTGCGGCACGCCCATGGGGATGCCGTGGAAGCCGACGACCAGGCGGACGCCCAGGCGTTCGACCAGGTGCCGGACGGCGGCGGTGAAGCCCTCCCAGAGCCGGTCGGGCTCGGGCCCGCTGAGCATGAGGAACGGGGTGCCGACCTCGTCGCGCAGCAGGTGGACGACCAGTTCGGGGGCGTCGTAGGAGGCCCAGTGGTCGCGGTCGTAGACCATCATCGGACGACGGGCCCGGTAGTCCAGCAGCGAGTCGACGTCGAAGCGCGCGATCACGCGGTGGTCCAGCGCGTCGAGGAGGTGCTCGCGCAGGAGCTGCCCGGTGGACCCCGCGTCGACGAAGCCGTCGAGGCTGTGCAGCAGCACCGGTCCGGACAACCCCGGCAGGTCGGTGTCCAGCTCGTACAGATCCTCAGGGTTGCGCACCGTCTCCCCCACATTCCTCATGCCGACGCACTCAACACTAGGACATGGCGGGGCGGTCCCCTGACGGGTTCATTCTCGCGCAGAGTGAACGGGGCCGGCGGCGAAGTCCTCGGGACGCAGCGTGATCAGATCGTCGCGTCCGGCGGCGCCGCCGGCGGCGACGAGGCGGGCCGCGTGGCGCAGCCGGGCGCGTTCGATGGCGTTGCGGACGGAGCGGGCGTTGGCGAAGCGGGGCTGGGCGCGGCGGCGCCGGAGGTGGTCGCGGAAGACGGGCACGGCGTCGGGGGACAGGACGTAGCCCTCGCGTTCCAGCATGAGGTGCCCGATCGCCTCCAGTTCCGGGGGCGTGTAGTCGGGGAAGTCGATGTGGTGGGCGATGCGGGAGCTCATGCCGGGGTTGCAGGCGAAGAAGGCGTCCATGCGGTCCTTGTAGCCGGCCAGGACCACCACCAGGTCGTCGCGCCGGTTCTCCATCACCTGGAGGAGGATCTCGATGGCCTCCTGGCCGTAGTCGCGTTCGTTCTCGGCGCGGTAGAGGTAGTAGGCCTCGTCGATGAACAGGACGCCGCCCATGGCGCGTTTGAGCACCTCTTTGGTCTTGGGGGCGGTGTGCCCGACGTATTGGCCGACGAGGTCGTCGCGGGTGACCGCGACGAGGTGGCCGCGGCGGACGTAGCCGAGGCGGTGCAGCAGCTCGGCCAGGCGGGTGGCGACGGTGGTCTTGCCGGTTCCGGGGCTGCCGGTGAAGCACATGTGCAGGTTGGGGCGGCCGGTGCCGATGCCGAAGCGGGCGCGGGCCCGGTCGACCAGCAGCAGCGCGGCGAGCTCCCGGATGCGGCTTTTGACGGGGGCCAGGCCGACCAGGTCGGCGTCGAGGGCGTCCAGCACGTCGTCGACGCGGGAGGCGGCGCGTTCGGCCGCCAGGTCGATGCGGGCGTCCGGCGGCAGCGGCGCGGCCGGAGGCGGCGGCGCGGCCGAAAGCGGCGGCGGTTCCCCGGCGCCCGGCGGCGTTGGTGTCGCCGGGGAACCGTTCTCGGACGGCCGCATGCCGAATCCGAGCCTGCCGCTCAATCCGGCTCCTTCGCGGAGACGCGGCGGGCCCCTCGGGGCCGGTCGAGCGCGTACGGGTGGAGGCGGACGCGGACCTGCCGGTCGCGGGTCTCCTCGCGGTCGATGCGGAAGCCGGGCTCGTCGGCCGGGCGCTGCACGATGAACGACAGCGCGGTGGTCTGCCGCCCGTGACTCGCGTCGTAGGCGTTGAGGCGGATGTAGTGGTCCGGGTAGGCCCTGCGGCACTCGTTGACCTCGTGGACGACCCCGGCGGGGTCGGTGAGGTCGAACATCGGCAGGCCCCACATCTCCCAGTAGGTGTTGCGCGGGTGCGGGTCGTCGGTGAACTCGACCGAGCAGGGCCAGCCGCGTTCCAGGGCGTAGGCGACCTGTGCGGCGATCTCGTCGTCGGTGAGGTCGGGCAGGTAGGAGAAGGTGCCTTGGGTGATGCGCATCAGATGCTCACAGGGGTCTCGACGACGTCGGGGGTGTCGGTGGACTCGTAGGTGAACGTCACATCGCCCCAGGTGGACAGCGCCACGTCCAGCTCGCGGCTGTGCCGGGCGGCGGCGCGCAGGATGTCGGGGCCCTCGGCCAGAAAGTCGCGGCCCTCGTTGCGCGCCTTGATCATCGCCTCCAGGGCGACGCGGTTGGCGGTGGCGCCGGCGGCGATGCCCATGGGGTGGCCGATGGTGCCGCCGCCGAACTGCAGCACGACGTCCTCGCCGAGGTGGTGCAGCAGCTGGTGCATCTGCCCGGCGTGGATGCCGCCGGACGCGACGGGCATGGTGCCCGGCAGCGACGCCCACTCCTGGTCGAAGTACAGGCCCTTGCGCGGGTCGGCCTCGACGCGGTTCAGGCGCAGGGTGTCATAGAAACCGGCGACGCTGCCCGGGTCGCCCTCCAGTTTGCCGACGACGGTGCCGGCGTGGATGTGGTCGACGCCGGCCAGCCGCATCCACTTGGCGAGCACGCGGAAGTTGACGCCGTGCGTCTTCTGCCGCGTGTAGGTGGAGTGCCCGGCGCGGTGCAGGTGCAGCAGGACGCCGTTGCGCCGCGCCCACCTGGCCATCGACTGGATCGCGGTGTACCCGACGGTCAGGTCGATCATGACGATGACGCTGCCGAGGTCGCGGGCGAACTCGGCCCGCTCGTACATGTCCTCCATGGTCGCGGCGGTCACGTTCATGTAGTGGCCCTTGACCTCGCCGGTCGCGGCCTGCGCCCGGTCGACGGCCTCCATGCAGAACAGGAACCGGTCGCGCCAGCGCATGAACGGCTGGGAGTTGATGTTCTCGTCGTCCTTGGTGAAGTCCAGCCCGCCGCGCAGCGCCTCGTACACCACGCGCCCGTAGTTGCGCGCCGACAGGCCCAGTTTCGGTTTGACGGTGGCGCCGAGCAGAGGGCGGCCGAACTTGCCGAGGTACTCGCGCTCCATGACGATGCCGTGCGCGGGCCCCTGGAACGTCTTGACGTAGTGCGGGGGGATGCGCATGTCCTCCAGCCGCAGCGCCCGGAGCGCCTTGAAGCCGAAGACGTTGCCGATGATGGAGCTGGTCAGGTTGGCGATCGAGCCCTCTTCGAACAGGTCGAGGTCGTAGGCGATGTAGGCGATGAACTCGCCCTCGCGTCCGGGCACGGCCTCCACCCGGTAGCACTTGCCCTGGTAGGTGTCGTAGCTGGTGAGCCGGTCGGTCCACACGACGGTCCAGGTGGCGGTGGACGACTCGCCCGCGACGGCGGCGCCCGCCTCCTCCGGCGGCACGCCGCGCTGGGGGGTGATCCGGAACGCCGCCAGCACGTCGGTGTCCTTGGGCTGGTAGTCGGGCCGCCAGTACCCCATCTCGGCGTACGGGATCACGCCCGCCGACCATCTGTCCGCGCTGCTCATCGTCCGCTCCCGTCCGTGGTCCGCATTGGGTGGACGGTTCGAGCCTGCCGCGCCGATACTTGCAATGTCCATCAAGTCTTCTGCAGTGACCATCAATCGATCGCTTGAACCTGCGGGAGGGGCGGGATGACCGAGGCGCGGCTGCGGTCGTTCACGGCGGTCGCCGACACCGGGTCGGTGCGGGCGGCGGCGCAGCGGCTGTACGTCACCGAGTCGGCGGTGTCGGCGGCGGTCGCGGCGCTGGCCCGGGAGGTGGGGGTGCCGCTGGTGGAGCGGGACGGGCGGGGCCTGCGCCTGACCCCGGCCGGCGCCGCCTACGCCTCGTACGCCCGGCGGGTGCTCGGCTTGCTGGAGCAGGGGCGGGCCGCGGCCCGCGGCGCGGCCGACCCGGCCCGCGGCTCGCTGCGGCTGGCCGCCGTGACCACCGCCGCCGACCAGCTGCTGCCGGGGCTGCTGGCCTCGTTCCGCGCGCGCCTGCCCGACGTCGAGGTGGCCGTGGAGGTGGGGCCGAGCCGCCAGGTGTGGGGCAGCCTCGCCGACCACCGGGCCGATCTGGTGCTGGCCGGACGCCCGCCCGCGGGCGTGCCGGCGAGGGTGCTGGCCCGCCGGCCCAACGAGCTGGTGGTCGTGGGCTCCCCCGCGGTGGCGGCGGGGTTCGCTCTGGGCGCCACTGCGTGGGTGATGCGGGAGCCGGGGTCGGGCACGCGGGCGACGGCCGAGGCGTACCTGGCCGACCGCGACGCCGCCCCGCCGCGCCTGGTGCTGGGCTCGAACGGCGCGGTGATCGCCGGGGCGGCCGCGGGGCTGGGGGTGGCGCTGGTGTCGCGGGACGCCGTCGGCGCCGAGCTGGCCGACGGGCGGCTGGTGGTCGTGGACGCCCCCGGCATGCCGCTGCAGCGGCCCTGGCACGCCGTGGCGGGGCCGTCCCTCACCCCGACGGCCCGGCTGTTCGTCCGGCATCTGGTCGACGCGCCGGGCTGGACACCCGCCGAAGGTCCGTGATCGCCGGGCGGCGGCGCGCCAGAATCGGATTCGACTCATGCTCCGCACCGCAACCGACAGCACGGGAAGGGGTCACCATGACCGCCGACCGCCCGTACGACATCGTCCTGTTCGGCGCCACCGGGTTCACCGGCGGGCTGACGGCCGAGTACCTGGCCGAGCACGCCCCGCCGGGCACCCGCTGGGCGCTGGCGGGCCGCGACCGGGGCCGCCTGGAGGCGGTGCGCGACCGCCTCGCCGACCGCGACCCGGCCTGCGCGGACCTGCCGCTGCTGTACGCCGACTCCACCGACGCGGCGTCGCTGCGGGACGTCGCCGCGTCCGCCCGCGTGGTGGCCACCACGGTGGGCCCGTACGCCAGGTACGGGGAGCCGCTGGTGGCCGCGTGCGCCCGCGCGGGCACCGACTATTTGGACCTGACCGGCGAGCCGGCGTTCGTCGACCGCATGTACGTCCGCCACCACGAGGAGGCGGCCGGCAGCGGGGCCCGCCTCGTGCACGCCTGCGGCTTCGACTCGATCCCGCACGACCTGGGCGTCTACTTCACCGTCAAGCAGCTGCCCGAGGGCGTGCCGGTGCGGGTGGAGGAGTTCGTCCGGCTGAAGATCGACCCGTCCGGCGGCACCTGGCACTCGGCGATCGGGGTGTTCGCCGACCTGCCCGGCATGTGGCGCGCCCGGCGCGAGCGCCGCCACGCGCAGGTGTGGCCCGCCGGGCGCCGGGTGCGCGTGTCGCAGCGGCCCGTCCCGCACACCCGCCTCGGCTCGGGCTGGACGCTGCCGATGCCGACTCTCGACCCCGACATCGTGGCCCGGTCGGCCGCCGCGCTGGACCGCTACGGCCCCGACTTCACCTTCGGCATGTACCTGGCGGTGCGGCGGCTGCCGACCGTCCTCGGCATGGCGGCGGGCGCCGCAGCCGCCGCGGCGCTGGCGCAGCTCCCGCCCACTCGCAAACTGCTGCTGAACATGCGGGCCCCCGGCCAGGGTCCGTCCCCGCAGACGCGGGCCCGGAGCTGGTTCCGGCTGACGTTCGTCGGCGAGGGCGGCGGCGAGCGGGTGGTCACCGAGGTGGCGGGCGGCGACCCGGGCTACGACGAGACCGCCAAGATGCTCGCCGAGTCGGCGCTGTGCCTGGCGCATGACGACCTGCCGAAGACGTCGGGGCAGGTCACCACCGCCGCGGCCATGGGCGACGCGCTGCTGGACCGGCTGGTGCGGGCGGGCATCACCTTCCGGATCGTGCGAAAGGGCTGACCGCCTGCGCGGCGCCGCGCCCGTTCTCGGGGCCGCGGCGCCGGGAGGCCGGCACCGGCACGACGGCCTCGACCGTGGTGCCGACGCCCGGGCGGCTGGTCACCGACACCCGGCCGCCGAGCAGCTCGGCGCGTTCGGCCATGCCGCGCAGCCCGTAGGAGCCGGGGCGACGGCCGGGGGCGAACACGTCCCGGACGCGAAAACCCACGCCGTCGTCGGTGACGGCCAGCCGCACCCGGTCGCGGTGGTGCTCCAGCAGCAGGTCCACGCAGGTGGCCGACGCGTGCCGCAGGCAGTTGCCCACCGCCTCCTGGGCGATCCGGTACAGCGCGGTCTGCACGTGGTCGGGCAGGGCGTCGTCGAGCTCCCCGGTGACCGCGACGGTGACGTCCAGGTTCGCGGCGCCCGCCTCGCGCGCCAGCGTGGCCAGCGCCGCGGACAGGCCCAGGTCGTCCAGCACCGGCGGGCGCAGGCCGCCGATCGCGGCGCGGGTCTCGGCGGCGGCCAGCTCGCACAGCCGCCGGGCCAGGGCGATCTGCTCGGCGGCCTCGGGATGGTGGTCGGGCAGCGCCGCCTCGGCCGCCGACAGGTGGAACCCGAGCCCGGCCAGCCGCTGGGCGATGCCGTCGTGGATCTCGCGGCTCAGCCGGGACCGCTCGGCCTCCTGCACCTCCACGGCGCGTTCGGCGAACCGTTCGGCGGCGAGCTCGCGCTGCTCGGCGGCGCGCAGCCGGCGGCACGACGACAGGACGGGCGCGAACAGCCCGGCCAGCGCGGTCGCCAGCGCCACGTCCCGCTCCCGGCAGGGGCCGGCGGACCGCACGTCCAGCACGGCGATCGTGGTCGCGTCGTCGCCGTGCACGGGGATCGCGACACCCCGCCCGTCGGCGTGCCGGCGGGCGCGCCCGTGGGCGGCCACCCAGCCGACGTCGCCGTCGCCCAGCGGCACGCGCGGGCGGCCGGGGGCGTCCAGGGCCCGTTCGTCGTCGTCCAGGACGTACACGTCGCAGAACATCAGCGCCTCGGCCGACCGGACCACCAGCCCGGCCAGCTCCTCGGCCAGCTGCGGCAGCTCCCGGGCCGCGCACGCCACCGCGACCACGCGCAGCAGCAGGTCGGTGCCGCGCGCGGCGAGCAGCTCCAGCGGCGGCGCGGTCACCGGAACAGCCCCTCGCGCAGGGCGACGGCGATCGCGGCCGACCGGTCGGTAACCTCCAGCTTGCGGTAAAGGGCGCGCAGATGGCTCTTGACCGTCTCCTCGCTCAGCACCAGCCGCGCCGCGATCGCCCGGTTGGACAGCCCGCCGACCAGCAGCGCCAGCACCTCGCTCTCACGCTGGGTGAGCCCGCGCCCGGCGCCGGGCCAGAACTCGCCGCGGCCCAGCCGGGCGGCGGTGACCGCCATCCGGCCCGCCAGGGTCGGGTCGACGACCGTCTCGCCCTGCGCCACCTCCTCCAGGCGCTTGACCAGCTCCGGCCCGTCGACCCGTTTGAGCAGGTAGCCGCCGGCGCCGGCGCGCAGCGCCTCGAAGACGTACTGCTCGTCGTCGTACACCGAAAGGAACACCACGCGCGAGCCGGGCGCCTGGCGGGTCAGCGTGCGGCACAGGTCCAGGCCGCTCTCCGGACCGAGCCGCACGTCCAGCAGCACCACGTCCGGGCGCAGCGAGGTGACCAGCCGGATGGCCTCCTTCCCGGCACCCGCCTGCCCGACCACGCGCACGCGCCCGGAGAAGCCGGCCAGCATGGCCTTCAACCCGGCGAGGATCATCTCGTGGTCGTCGACCAGGACGACGCGAATGGGCCCCATTCGGGAAAGATAACAAGCCGTTGCCTACCCGCCAGTAGGAAGGGTTTCACCCCGCGAATCCCCTGCTCGGGGGACGCGGCGGGCGGGAGCGGCGGCCTAGCGTCCCAGAGCACCAACGACCACCGCGGGACGCTGAGGAGGCCAGGTGCCCCATCGGATCGTGCACATGCTGCGGGCGCGCGGCACGGCCCGCCGGCCCGTCATGCTCGCCATCGCCGGGGACAGCGCGGCGGGCAAGACGACCCTCACCCGGGGCCTGGTGCAGTGCCTGGGGGCCGACCGGATGACGGCCGTCTGCGTGGACGACTACCACCGCTACGACCGCGCCGAACGCCGGGGCAAGCCCTTCACCGCCCTGCACCCCGACTGCAACCACATCGACATCATGGAGCAGCATCTGCAGCTGCTGTCGATGGGCGAGCCGATCCTCAAACCGGTGTACGACCACACCACCGGGCGGCTGGTGCGCCCCGAGCTGGTCCGGCCGCGCGAGTTCGTGATCGTCGAGGGGCTGCTCCCCCTGCACACCCGGCTGGCGCGGGCCTGCTTCGACATCACCGTCTACCTCGACCCGCCCGAGCACCTGCGGCACCGCTGGAAGATCGAACGCGACTGCCGCACCCGCGGCTACACCCCCGACCAGGTGCGCCGCGAACTGGACCGGCGGGAGCCGGAGAGCGCCGCCTTCATCCGCCCGCAGCGCCGCTGGGCCGACATCGTGGTGCGGTTCGCGCCCGTCGCGGAGCGCGCCGACCCGCCTGGCACGCCGCTGTCGGCCGAGCTGCTGCTGCGCCCCACCATCGACCACCCCGAGCTGGCCGGGGTGCTCAAGGAGCCGGGGACCGCCATGCACCTGCGGTTGCGCCGCGACACCGACGGCCGTCCGGTGGACGCGCTGCACGTCCACGGCTACGTGTCGCCCGAGGAGTCGCAGGTCGTCAAGAAGGCCATCTGGGAGCGCCTGGGGCCGCGCGCGGGCGACGGCATCGACCGCGACGCCCTGGGCCGCCTGGCCGACGGCACCGCCAGCGACCCCCTGGCGATCACACAGCTGCTGCTGCTCTACCACCTGCTGGAGGCGGGCGAGAGCCAGGCCGCCTGAGGGCGGTCGCCGCGGACGCGCGGGGAGGCCCCGGACGTCCGGGCCGCGCGGCCGCGGCCGCCGGGAGGGCGTTCCTTCTCCTCGGCGCCGGGCGCCCTCCCGGCCTCCCTGCCCGCCCGGCGGGACCCGGCGGCGGCCGTGGGTCAGCGGATGGGGCCGCGCTTGAGGACGCGCGACAGCGCCGCCGCGACCTCCTGCGACAGGTCGGCGTCGACCGGGCCGGCGCCGCCGGAGGGCACCAGGTCACCGGGGCGCTCGTCGTCGCGGACGGCCTCGCGGGTGTGCCCGCAGTCGCGGCACTCCACCTCGCCGAGACGGCAGGTCAGCACGGTGGAGCCGCAGGCGTCGCACTGGTCGAGTTCGGCCGTCCAGTCGTGTTCGGCCTGGCAGCGGGGGCAGATCAGCACCTGGCGGTCCGCCCGGACCCCGCGCTTCCACGGGCTCGCGCCGCGGACGGGGTCGGTCTGCCGCGCCCCGCATCGGAAGCAGGGCATCACACCTCCAGGGGTGCGAAGGGGTGCAAAGAGTACGGACCGGCCCGGCCGGCGTGCGGCCGGGCCAGGCCCGGGACGCCTACAGCGCGGCGAGCGCCTTGCGGTACTCGTCGATGTCGCGCGCGTCCGGGATCGCGTTGACGACCTTCCAGCGGACGACGCCCTCGGTGTCGATGATGAACGTGCCGCGCAGCGCCACGCCGCGCTCCTCGTCGAACACCCCGTAGCTGCGGGCCACCCCGCCGTGCGGCCAGAAGTCCGCCAGCAGCGGGAACTGGTACTTCTCCTGCTCGGACCAGGCCCGCAGCGAGAACATCGAGTCGACCGACACCGCCAGCACCTGGACGTCGTCGCCGCCCAGGGTCGGCAGCTCGTCGCGGATCGTGCACAGCTCGCCCGTGCACACGCCGCTGAACGCCAGGGGATAGAACACCAGGACGACGTTCTTCCGGCCCCGGTAGTCCGACAGCTTCACCGGGGTGCCGTGCTGGTCCTTCAGTTCGAAGTCCGGGGCGCTGTCGCCAACCTCAACCGCCATGCCTCTCCCGCGGATCGCCCCGCTCGCGGCGGGGAACTCCTCGTCCCCGCGGTCGCGGGGACGTGCGCGCACTACGGCGCGTCGCGGCCCAGTCTGCCATCTCCCGCCGCAGGTGCGGCGGCCGCCCGCCCCGCCCGCGCCCGCCGCACGGCGCGGTGGAAGCGGGGCCGCGCGACCGTCGTGCCACGCTCGTCGGGACACGCTCGTCGGGACACGGTCATCATCACACGGTCGCCGTGACACCGGCGCCGCGGCCCGGGCCGTCGCAACCCGGCCCTCGTAGCACGGCCGTCGCGGCGCGAACGTCATGGGCGCCGCGGCCGGGCATGCCGCGCCGGGCGGGGTCGCGTCGGCGCGGCGGCCGCCCGCGGCCGGGCTACTTGCGCGCCTTCGGCGGCACCAGGCGCGTGCCCGACCACTCGGCGGCCGCGCTGACGCTCTTGGTCTGGGTCAGTCCCGCGCTGCGGGCGGCCTCGCCGATGTCGCTGGGCTCCACATGCCCCTCACGGCCCGCCTTGGGCGTGAGCAGCCAGATGTATCCCCCGTCGGTGAGCGGAACCTGCGCGTCGGTGAGGCCGTCGAACAGGTCGCCGTCGTCCTCCCGCCACCACAGCAGCACGACGTCGACCACGTCCCCGTAGTCCTCGTCGACCAGCTCGTTCCCCGTGACCGCCTCGACGGAGGAACGAAGCTCCTCGTCGACGTCGTCGTCGAAACCGATCTCCTGCACCACCTGGTCCGGCTTGAAGCCGAGCCGTTCGGCCAGGCTGCGCTCAGTCTGCGCCTGACCCGCGGTCGCGCTCACGAAAGTCCTCCCATGGTCGATAGCCCGCGCGGTACCTTTCCCGGCCCCCGAGCGGAGGCCCCTGCGCACCGGCCGGGGCGCGGGGGCGCGGCACATTCCACGTGTCCGAGTCTGACACCGCTGCGGTGTTTGCGGGACAGTCCACACAAGTGAGGGGCCCTAGCGCAAGTGTCTTCCCGGCTTTTGGTGGGCCCATTGGCGGGAACGCCGCCGGGACGGTCACTGGACACCCACCGAGCGTAACAATCCATGCTCAGCCCGCAAGGAAGGACAGCCGGACCTGCCGCTCGGGATTGTCGACGTTGAGGTCGACGAGCGCCACCGACTGCCAGGTGCCGAGGGCCAGCCGCCCGCCCACGACGGGGATCGTCGCGTACGGCGGCACGATCGCCGGCAGCACGTGGGACCGCCCGTGGCCGCGCGAGCCGTGCGCGTGCCGCCACCGGTCGTCGGGCGGCAGCAGGTCGCGCAGCGCGGCCAGCAGGTCGTCGTCGCTGCCCGAGCCCAGCTCGATCAGCGCGACCCCCGCGGTGGCGTGCGGGACGAAGACGTGCAGCAGCCCGTCCTCGCCCGTCTCGGCGGCGAACCGCTCGCACTCGGCGGTGATGTCGTGCACGACGTCCCGGTTCCCAGTGGTCACCCGCACCACGACGCTCTTCATGACCCGCTTGTTTACCCCATCCCCCGACCCCGATGCATGATCGCCCGGCCGGGCGCGCCGAGACCGCAACCGGCCGGCGCCCCGCCGGGCCCCTGCTCGGTCACGGCCGGTTCCGGCCGCGCCGCACCGGCGCCCCTCTCGCCGGGGCCCCGGCGGCGCGATGATTGCGACCGCGCACCCCGGTTATGACCACGGGATGCGGAGATCGATCGGCGGACACGCCCGGCGCAGGCTCGCCGCGTCGCGCCACGGCCTGAGGGTACGGGGATGCGGCGTGGGACGCGGCCACCCGAGGAGAACGCGGGCACTGGGGAAAAGACGCCGATGACGACCCCTGAGGGCGCCATCGGCGCCGGTGCGGTCAGCGCTTGGAGGCGGCATTCGCCGGTTCGATCACGGCGTCGGGCCCCGGGAAGCACAGGCCCTCGTGTCCGTCCTCGAAGCGCACGACGTACGGCGGGCCGCCGTCGGGGCCGCGGACCTCGATGATCTCGCCCACCCGGTCCGGCTGCCCCACGAGCTTGGCGTGCACATGCAGTCGATCTCCGACCGATGCCTTCATCACTCCCCCAGGCACATGTGATCTTGCTGGTCGTACGGGTCCTGTCCGGGTGTTCATACCCTGGTTGCGGGTTCATACCTACGTGGGCGCGGCGGCCTGCCGGAAGGCGGCGCGACCGCCTTTACAAGAGGGTACAAATCGCCCAGCCGCAGCGCCTGACACCCGCTGTGACCGGGGAAAATGGTTACTGACTGGTAGAGATGCGATGGCCGCCCCGAGGGGCGACGATGGATCACGAGACCGGCGACGAACAGTCGCAAGACGGTACGGCACAGAGGGGACCCCGTGGCTACCGGACGTCAACGCTTTTCGATCATCAGCGACGGCCTGCCGAGCCAGCTGCCGGACATCAACCCGGACGAGACCCGGGAGTGGCTGGAGTCGCTGGACACGGTCATCAAGACCGAGGGCAAGGGGCGCGCGCGCTATGTGATGCTGCGCCTGCTGGAACGTGCCCGCGAGCAGCAGGTCGGCGTCCCCGGCCTGCGCAGTACCGACTTCATCAACACCATCCCGCCGGAGCGCGAGCCCTGGTTCCCCGGCGACGAGCACATCGAACGGCGCATCCGGGCCTACATCCGGTGGAACGCCGCGATCATGGTGTCCCGGGCCAACCGCCCCGAGCTGGGCGTCGGCGGGCACATCGCCACCTACGCCTCCGCCGCGTCGCTCTACGAGGTCGGGTTCAACCACTTCTTCCGCGGCAAGGACCACGGCGAGTCCGGCGACCAGGTGTTCATCCAGGGGCACGCGGCGCCCGGCATCTACGCCCGCGCCTACCTGGAGGGGCGGCTGACGCAGCACCAGCTGGACGGTTTCCGCCAGGAGATCTCCCACCCGGGCGGCGGGCTGTCGTCGTACCCGCACCCGCGGCTGATGCCCGACTTCTGGGAGTTCCCCACGGTGTCGATGGGCCTGACCGCCATCAACGCCGTCTACCAGGCCCGGTTCAACCGGTACCTGTACAACCGCAAGATCAAGGACACCTCCCGGTCGCACGTGTGGGCGTTCCTCGGCGACGGCGAGATGGGCGAGCCGGAGTCGCTGGGCGCCATCGGCCTGGCCGCCCGCGAGGAGCTGGACAACCTCACCTTCGTCGTCAACTGCAACCTGCAGCAGCTGGACGGCCCGGTGCGCGGCAACGGCAAGATCATCCAGGAGCTGGAGTCGTTCTTCCGCGGCGCGGGCTGGAACGTCATCAAGGTGATCTGGGGCCGCGACTGGGACCCGCTGCTGGCCCAGGACGTCGACGGCGTGCTGGTCAACAAGATGAACACCACTCCGGACGGGCAGTTCCAGACCTACTCGGTCGAGTCCGGCGCCTACATCCGCGAGCACTTCTTCGGCGACGACCCGCGGCTGCGCAAGATGGTCGAGCACCTGTCGGACGACGACCTGCGCCGGCTGTCGCGCGGCGGGCACGACTACCGCAAGGTGTACGCGGCGTTCAAGGCGGCCCGCGAGCACGTCGGCCAGCCCACGGTGATCCTCGCGCACACCATCAAGGGGTGGACGCTCGGCCCCGACTTCGAGGCCCGCAACGCCACCCACCAGATGAAGAAGCTCACCAAGGCCGAGCTCAAGGAGTTCCGCGACCGGCTCTACCTGGACATCCCCGACTCGGCGCTGGAGGCGGACCTGCCGCCGTACTACCACCCGGGCGAGGACTCCGAGGAGATCGAGTACATGCGCGAGCGGCGGGCCGCCCTCGGCGGGTTCCTGCCCAAGCGGGTGGTGCGCGCCAAGCCGCTGAAGCTGCCCGGCGACGCGGTGTACTCGTCGCTGCGCAAGGGCTCGGGCAGGCAGAACGTCGCCACCACCATGGCGTTCGTCCGGCTGCTCAAGGACCTGATCAAGGACGAGAACATCGGCGCCCGGTTCGTCCCGATCGCCCCGGACGAGTACCGCACGTTCGGCATGGACTCGCTGTTCCCCACGTCCAAGATCTACTCGCCGCACGGGCAGACCTACGAGGCCGTCGACCGCAAGCTGCTGCTGTCGTACAAGGAGTCCGAGCAGGGGCAGATGCTGCACGAGGGCATCAGCGAGGCCGGGTCCATGGCCTCGGCGATCGCCGCGGGCACCTCCTACGCCACGCACGGCGAGCACATGATCCCCGTCTACATCTTCTACTCGATGTTCGGGTTCCAGCGGACCGGCGACCAGATGTGGGCGATGGGCGACCAGATGGGCCGCGGCTTCCTGCTGGGCGCCACGGCGGGCCGCACCACCCTCACCGGCGAGGGCCTGCAGCACGCCGACGGGCATTCCCCGCTGCTGGCCGCGTCCAACCCCGCCTGCGTGCACTACGACCCGGCGTGGGCGTTCGAGCTGGCGCACATCGTGCGGGACGGGCTGCGCCGCATGTACGGCTCGTCCGAGGAGCACCCGCGCGGCGAAAACGTCTTCTACTACCTCACCGTCTACAACGAGCCGTACCAGCAGCCCGCCGAGCCGGACGACCTGGACGTCGACGGCCTGCTCAAAGGCCTGTACCGGTACCGCGAGGCGCCGTGGACGGGCCTTCGGGCCGAGGCGCCGCGGGCGCAGATCCTGGCGTCCGGCGTGGGCGGGCGCTGGGCCCTGGAGGCGCAGCGGCTGCTGGCCGAGGACTGGGGCGTGGCCGCCGATGTGTGGTCGGCCACCTCGTGGAACGAGCTGGCCCGCGAGGCCCGCTCCTGCGACGAGTGGAACCTGCTGCACCCCGAGGCCGAGCAGCGCGTCCCGTACGTGACGCGTGCGCTGGAGAACGCGCCCGGACCGATCGTGGCGGTGTCGGACTTCATGCGCGCCGTCCCCGACCAGATCGCGCCGTGGGTGCCCGGCGACTTCCTGTCGCTCGGGACCGACGGGTTCGGCTTCTCCGACACCCGGGCCGCCGCCCGCCGGTTCTTCCACGTCGACGCGGCGTCCATCGTGCTCGCCGTGCTGACCCGGCTGGCCCGGCAGGGCGAGGTCAAGCCGGACACGCTGCAGCAGGCCATCGAGCGCTACCGGCTGAACGACGACGTGGCCTCGGTGTTCGCGGGCGGTGCGCAGACCGCCGAGAGCAGCACCGGGGGCGAGGCCTGACGCGCTGACCGCGTCCTGACCGCATCCGTGCGGGCGGGTGCCGAGATCACGGAGGTGTAGGCCGTGACCCCGCCCCGCCCGCCGCGGCCGGACGCCGCCGGTGTGTGCGCGGCGCGCTACGGGTCCGGCCAGCGCCCCTCGATGCGGCGGCGGACGAGACCGGCGTGCGACAGCGGCCCGGACAGGTCGCCCACGTCGTCATCGGTGCCGTAGTCGAGCAGGACGACATCGCCCCCGGCCGCCATGCGGCCCAGTTCGGCGACCAGATCGGCGGCGCGGCGCTCCAGGACCCCTTTCGGCGGACAGCCTGCCCCACGGCACCGACATTCCCGGCGGACGGCGGTGGCGGCGTCGTCTGACGGCGGGACTCGCGCGCCCCGCGTGCGCCGTCGGCCGGCTCCGGCCGGGAGTCCCCGCGGCTCCCGGCCGGAGCGCACGCGTCAAGGCGAGGGGACGGTGCAGCCGTCGGAGGTGAGTACCGGGTTGCAGCGTGCGGCGGCGAGCCCGGGGAGGGCGGCGAAGTAGTCGGTGCCGAAGCGGTCGGCGAGGCCGGGCACCGGGTAGTCCGTGCTCACCCACTGGGCGCCGCTGGCGAGCGCCGCGTCGCGGACGGAGGTGTCGCCGCTGCGGGCCTGGGCGGTGTCGGCGTCGGCGCGCGTCCGCACGACGTAGCCGCGGCGGACGAGCGACTTGATCTCCTCGGCCGAGGCCACCGCGTCGTTGCGCTTGACGAACGCCGCGTCGGGCTGCCCCGGCTCGGAGCTGGTGAACAGGATCCGGCCTTCCAGGCTGGGGTTGCCCTCGATGTAGCGGTCGCGGTAGGAGCCGGCGTTGTCCATGAGGAACATGACCTTGCCGCGGACCGAGTCCAGCGAGGGCCAGCCGTTGCGCAGGACGGACTCCTCCAGGGTGAGGCCGTCGTCGCGTATGTCGTCCGGGGTGATCAGTTCGTCCGGCGAGAAGACCGAGCGGATCTCCTCTTCCAGGTCGAGCATCCGCGCCCGCGTCCACCGGTACGGCGGGAGCGGGAAGGAGTCGGGCACCGACAGGTCGAGGGTGTCCTTGAACTCCAGCAGGATCGCGATCGGGACGTGCGACGGGTGGGCCCGCGACCAGTCGCGCACCGCGGTCAGGCATTCCACGAAGGACACGCACGTGCTGTGGTAGTCGATGTCGCGGATGTGCAGGACCTTGGTGCCCTTCTCGCTCATGCGCGGGTCGTACTCCACGGGCTGCCCGGTCAGCAGCCGGATCAGCGGCCGGGCGAACCGCCCGCCGTCGGGATCCGCCCAGACGTCGAGTTCGATCTGCCGCACGCTCTGCTCGGCGAACTGGCGGCCGAGCGGGACGTGCGTGTACTGCAGGCCGTCCGCCTGCGTGCCGGCGAAGGCGGAGATCAGCCCGAACTCCTTGGCGTTCGGCTCGACGTGGTAGCTGTTGTGCGTTCCGATGCTCTGGATGCGGTTGAGGGCGAGTTCCTCCGCCTGCTCGGCGGACGCCGGGGTCACCGGGAGCACGGCGGTGAGCGCGGCGGCGGTGGCGAGGGCGGCGGACCGGCGGGCGAGGCGGCGCGCCGCCGGGCGGAGGCGTTCCGGGGGGCGGAGATCATCCATGGACGTGAGAAGAGCTCACATCTGATCGCCCGTCAAGAGGCGGCCGTGGGTGCCCTCCGGCGGCGGGAGCGTGCATGCGGACGGCCCGCCGGCCGCGCGGGCGCCGGTGATTTCGCCGATTCGGGGCCGGCTCCCGGACAGCACACTGTGCTTCCCCCCGTCATCCGCTCAGGGAGGTGCAACCCTCGTGCGCACACCTGTCCGGTTCCCGTGGCGGCGAGCCGCCGCGGCGGCGCTGGGGGCGGCGCTGGCCGCCGCCCTCCTCCTCGGCGTCCCGCCCGCCGCCCCGGCCGCCCGGGCCGCGGCCGCCAACCCGGTGATCACGACTCCGCCCGCCGGCGACCGCGGCTTCCCGTTCCTGGCCGCGG
This sequence comes from Actinomadura sp. NBRC 104425, assembly GCF_030269545.1. GTDB lineage: Bacteria > Actinomycetota > Actinomycetes > Streptosporangiales > Streptosporangiaceae > Spirillospora > Spirillospora keratinilytica. The sequence continues at coordinate 39,422 of NZ_BSTN01000015.1, forward strand.
CCGAGGACCTCGGCTCGTTCGGCTACACCGAAAGCGAGTACTTCATCGAGGGCACCGCCACGTCCTACGCCAAGTCCGGCATCTGGACGTCCGACGGGCGGTGGGCCGTCCGCACGTCCGGCCGGGCCGCCTATAAGACGCGGCTGCTCGTCCGGCGGCCCGCCGACCCGGCCAAGTTCAACGGCACCGTCGTGGTGGAGTGGCTCAACGTCAGCGGCCAGCTCGAACTCTCCCCCGACTACTGGTTCGCGCGGGACGAGCTGCTGCGCGGCGGCTACGCGTGGGTGGGCGTCTCGGCGCAGTCGGTCGGCGTCAACGGCGGCCTCGGCCAGATCCGCGGCCTCAAGGGCTGGGACCCGGCGCGGTACGGCAGCCTCGTCCACCCCGGCGACGCCTACTCCTACGACATCTTCTCCCAGGCCGGGCAGGCGCTGCGCACGCCGAACGGGCCCGACCCGCTCGGCGGGCTGCGGATCCGGACGCTGCTCGCCGACGGCGAGTCCCAGTCGGCCGGTTTCATGACGACCTACGTCAACGCCGTGCAGCCGGTGTCCCGGGTCTACGACGGCTTCATGATCCACAGCAACAGCGCGGTCGCCGCACCGATCAGCGGCAGCCTGGCCGACGTGCTGCGGATGCCGAGGCCGTCGCGCATCCGCACCGACCAGCCGGAGCCGGCGTTCGTCGTGCTGACCGAGACCGACATCCCGGGGGCCTCCGCCGCCCGGCAGCCGGACACCGACCGGATCGTGCGCTGGGAGCTGGCGGGAACCGCGCACGGCGACCAGTGGGCCTACGACCTCGGCGACCCGACGCTGCGCAAGTCCGCCGGCTCGGCCGCGCCGCAGCCCGACTGCGCCCCGGGGTCGGCGCCGTTCAACGACGGGCCCGGCCACTACTCGATGAACGCCGCGCTGCGGCATCTGGCGAGCTGGGCGCGGGGCGGTGCGCGTCCGCCGGGCGGCCCGGCGCTGAACACCGACCTGCGCGACCCGAGCACCGGCCTGGCCGCCGGCGGCATCCGGCTGCCGGACGTCGCTGTGCCGACCCGCACGCTCACCGGCATGCGGGACACCAGCGGCAGCGGAATCTTCTGCGGCCTGTACGGCGCCCGGGACCCGTGGAACGGCGACGCCGACCCGTGGGACCGCCATGACGACGGCGACCCGTCCGACCCCTCCTTCCCGCCCACCGCCGAGCCCGTGCTCAGCAGGCTGTACCCGACGCACGACGACTACGTGGCCAAGGTCCGGGCGGCCGCACAGGCGTCGGTGGACGCCGGATACCTCCTGCCCGAGGACGCGGTGACGATCGTCACCGCCGCCCAGAACTCCGACATCGGCGGCTGACACCCGCCACTCCGCAGCAGCAGGAGTGAGCAACCGGGCCGGTCGCGGCCGGTGGTCTTGCAAGCGCCGACCACCGGCCGCGAGCGGTGGTCCCCGTCGGGCTCAGGGCCGGTGCGGGTCCCAGATGTCGAAGATGTTCGGCAGGCCGGCGGCGAAGCGGGCGTCGTCGTTGGCGAAGATGCCCTGGAACACCTCGGGCTGCCACAGGTCGACCAGCTTGGCGGGGGTGCCGCCGACGCCGGACGCCTCGAGGACGGCGTTGGCGGCCTTGCGTCCGGCCTCGTTGGCGCCCTCCATGGTGGCGAGGTTGATGCCGGAGCGGACGTAGTCGGACGCCAGATAGAGGTTGGGCACCTTGGTGGCGGCCTCGGGGCGGTGGTACCAGGAGCCGGGCGAGTTGATCAGCAGGGGTTCGTCGTTGGCGACCTGCGGGGTGCCGTTGCCGGTGATGGCGGGGTCGATGAAGTAGGAGTGGATGTTGGCGTCGGTCAGCCGCAGGCCGCCGAACGGGATGGCGCGGCGGAGCTGGGCGACGACCTCGTTGAAGATCTGCTCGTGGGTGCAGTCGCGGGCGGGCTTGCCGTAGAGGATGCCGGGCTTGTCCCAGGCGGAGATGTCGATGGACAGGCAGTCGTTGACCTCGCCGTTGCCGTAGGTGGTGCCGTACTTGTTGTTCCAGAACTGGGCCTGGTTGATCGAGGTGAGCGCCCAGGGCTGCCCGGCGTAGGCGACGTGGCCCTTGGCCAGGTCGATGGGCCGCCGCAGGTAGATCATGATGCCGTTCATCCAGTCCACCGACAGGTTCCGCAGCGCCTTCAGGTCCGGGTCGATGGCCAGGATGTCGTCGTTGAGCAGGGGGACGGCGCGTTCGAGCGGGACGGCCAGCACGTAGTGGTCGGCCTCGACGTCGGTGGTGGCGCCGGCCGCGCTGGTGACCTGGGCGCCGCTGATCCGCCCGTCGGCGACCGACAGGCGGGTGAGGGTGGCGTCGGCGACGAACTGGACGCCGAGGGAGCGCAGGTAGGCGATCCAGGGGTCGATGAGCGCCTCGTTGGTGGGGCCGTTCAGCAGCCGGTCGGGCGCCTCGTATCCGCCGAGGCCCAGGGTGCTGTACACCCACGCCTCGGCCATGAGGCCCATGGTGCGGGCGTTGGCCTTGTCGGGCTTGGCCGCCACCAGCGTCTGGGTGAACATGTCGACCAGCATTTCCTTGTACGCCTGCGACTTGCCCTCCATGCGGACGAACTCGGCGAAGCTCATGTTCTCCCACTGCTTGAGCCGCCGCTGGGGGCCGCTCGCCACGAACGCGATCATCTTCTGCAGGAAGAACGCGACCTCGTCGGCGGGGACGGTGGTGAAGACCCCGAAGGCGGTCTGCAGGAAGGCCAGGATCGATTCGGGGCTGAGCGTGCCGACGATGCTGCCGGCGGCGGGCAGGGTGTACCTGCGGCCGTTGTAGAACGCCGCGACCTCCTTGCCTGCCGCGAAGTTGTCGTAGGCGGTGCCTCCGCCGGGCAGCGGGATGCGCTTCATCGTGTCCGGAAGGTTCTGGTAGAAGCCGGGGAAGAAGCGGAACCCGTGCTCGGCGGGCAGGTCCCGGCGCCCGCCGGATCCGGTGCCCGGCACCGGCATGCTGCGGCACTTGCCGCCCCAGGCCTTGCGCTCGTACACGGTCACCTGGAAGCCGCGCTCGGCCAGCTCGTGGGCGGTGGTCAGGCCGCCCATGCCGCCGCCGAACACCGCCACCCGGCGGCCCGGCGCCGCCCGCCCGGCCGCCGCCGCGGCCGCCCGGTGCGGGCCGATCGCCCCGGCCACGGTGGCCGCGCCGGCCGCCGCCAGCGTCCCGGTGACGAATCTGCGGCGGCCGATCCCGCCCGGCTCCTCGGTCGTTCCGTGCTGCGACGGTGTCCTGTCGTCCACGGCGCACTCCTCACAGGGGGTGGTAACCGACACTTGTGTCGGTTATCGGGGTGGGACCTCACTATGAGGAAGGCCGCCGGGGGCGTCAAGCCCCGCGGCGGCCGGTTCCGACCCGCGGCCGCGCTCAGCAGGGGTGGCCCAGACCGTTCCACAGCAGCCGCATCGCCCCCTCGACCAGCACCGCGCGGGGCACCTGCGGGTGCCGCTCCCACCACTGCGCCACCCCGTCGAGACCGGCGATGATCAGCTCCACCATCGCCTCGGCGACCGGCTCGCCCGGGTCGGCCCCGACCGACCGGATGTCTCCGGCCAGCAGCGCGGTGACCGTGCGGGTGCGGGACTCGCGGATGCCCTGGCGGACGGTGCGGATCTCCGGATCGTCCTCGTCGGTGCGGTCGAACAGCAGCTTGCGGGCCAGCGGGCGGCTCTCGGCGAAGCTGAAGTAGGCGTCGATCGTGGACCGCATCCGCTCCTGCGGCGACCCCGAGCCGGTGATGCGGGAGCCGACGTACTCCACCAGCTCGGCGTTCTGCTCCTGCATCACCGCCAGCAGCAGCACCCGCTTGGACGGGAAGTGGTCGTACAGCACGGTCCGCGCCACCCCGGCAGCGGCCGCGATCTCGCCGAGCGAGGCGGCGTGGTAGCCCTTGCCCGCGAATATCTTCAGCGCCGCCTCGGTGATCTTCGCCCGGCGGGCCGGGGCGCGCATCCGCGGCTTCGGCGCGGTTTCGCTCATCGCCTTGACTCCCTCCTCCGGTTGGCGCCACTCTAACCGACACGAGTGTCGGAAAATGGTGGGCGCCGGGACGCCACCGCTCACCCGCCCCCGAGGGAGCCGCGCATGGGACGCAGGGACCTGTCGATCGCCGTCGTCGGAGCCGGGTTCAGCGGCATCGGCCTGGCCGCCGGCCTGAAACAGGCCGGCTTCACCGACCTCACCATCTTCGACAAGGCCGACGGCGTCGGAGGCGTCTGGCGCGACAACACCTATCCAGGCGCCGCCTGCGACGCCCCCTCGCACCTGTACTCCTTCTCCTTCGAGCCCAAGCCCGACTGGACGCGCCGGTTCGCCGAGCAACCCGAGATCCTCGACTACCTGCGGCACTGCGCTGCCAAGTACGGCCTGACGCCGCACCTGCGGCTGCGCACCGAGATCACCGACGCCGAGTTCGACGCGGCCCGCGGCCGGTGGCGGGTGCGCACCGGCGACGGCGAGCTCCTGGAGTACGACCTGCTGGTCGCCGCCTGCGGACAGCTGAGCAACCCGGCCGTTCCCCCACTGCCCGGCATGGGCTCGTTCACCGGCGCGATGTTCCACTCGGCGCGGTGGAACCACGGCCACGATTTGGCCGGCACCCGCGTCGCGGTGGTCGGCAACGGCGCCAGCGCCATCCAGTTCGTCCCCCGCATCGCCCCCGGCGCCGAGTCTGTGACCGTCTTCCAGCGCGAGGTCCACTGGATCAGCCGCAAACCCGACCGCGTCTACCCGCGCTGGCGGCACGCCCTCAACCGCCGCGTCCCCGCCGTGCAGAAGCTGGCGCGCCTGGGGTTCTTCCTGTGGTTCGAGCTGGTGCTCAACCCGAGCCTGGTGTCCCCGCGCGGCCGCCGCCTGCTGTCGGCGCCCGTCCGGCTGATGTGCCGCCGCGCCCTCCGCTCCGTGCGGGACCCCGGCCTGCGCGCCCGTCTCACCCCCCGTTACGAGCCCGGCTGCAAACGGATCTTGACGTCCAGCGACTACTACGAGACCCTGAACCGGCCCAACGTCCGCGTCGTCGACAGCCCCATCACCGAGGTCACCCCCGAGGGCGTCCGCACCGCCGACGGCGAGCACCACCTGGTCGACACCATCATCTGGGCCACCGGCTTCCGCTCCCAGGACTTCGTGGCCCCCATGCGCGTCATCGGCGCAGACGGCACCGAGCTCAACGCCGTCTGGAAGGACGGCGCCCGCGCCTACCTGGGCATGGCGGTCTCAGGCTTCCCCAACTTCTTTTTGATGTACGGCCCCAACACCAACGTGGGCTCCGGCTCCATCGTCCATATGCTGGAAAGCCAGATCGCCTACATCGTCCGGGCGGCCCGGCTGCTCGCCTCGGGCGTCATCTCCATGGACGTCCGCCAGGACGTGTTCGACCGCTTCGACGCCGCCGCCCAGCGCCGCCTGTCCACCTCCGTCTGGAACCAGGGCGGCTGCGACAGCTGGTACCTGGACGCCGACCGCCGCAACACCAACAACTGGCCCGGCTTCATGACCGGCTACCGCCGCCGCACCCGCCGCTTGAACCCCCGCGACTACCACCTGCGCACCGACCCCGGCGCCGAGCGGCAGGCCTCCTGAAACCGGCCCTGCCCGCGCCCCGCCTCACCGTCCGCCAAGGAGCGGGCGCACGCGACGCGGTGGAGGCGGGGCGTACGGCCCGCCTTCGGCGCTACAGTGCGCCGAGGAAGTCGATCAGGGCCCGGTTGACCTCGTCGGGCCGTTCCTGCTGGGTCCAGTGGCCGCAGCCGGGCAGCCAGACGGTGTCGCGCAGGTCGGGGACGAACGTCTTCATGCCGGCGACGCTGTCGCGGGCTTTCGGGGCGGCGGCGACGAGGTCGCGGTCCCCGGCGATGAACAGGGCCGGGGGCGTGATCGGGGCGCGGTGCCAGGCGGCGGTCAGCTCCCAGTTGCGGTCCAGGTTGCGGTACCAGTTGAGGGGTCCGGTGAAGCCCGTGTCCTCGTACTCGCGGACGTAAGCGGCGATGTCGTCCTCGGTGAGCCAGGCGGGCAGCTCGGCGGGTTCGGGACACAGGTCGAGGAAGCCGCCGCCGTCCGGGACGATCGGCGCCAGGCCCGGGCCGTCGCCGGACGCGGCGAACAGCAGCCGCCGGAACGCGGCGGTGCGGTCGCGGTCGAACTCGGCCTCGGGAACGTCGGGCTGCTGGAAGTAGACCATGTAGAAGCCCTCGCCCAGCTGCTGGCGCATCTTGGCCACGGGGGGACGCGAGGTGCGGGGCCGGTGCGGCACGGACATGCTGACGACGCCGCGCACCCGGTCGGGGCGCAGCTGCGCGGCGGCCCAGGCGACGGGGGCGCCCCAGTCGTGCCCGACGACGGCGGCCTGCTCCTCGCCGAGCGCGTCGATCAGCCCGACGGCGTCGCCGACCAGGTGCAGGATGGTGTACTCCTCCACACGGGACGGCCCGCCGGTGCGGGCGTAGCCGCGCTGGTCGGGGGCGACCGCGTGGTACCCGGCCTCGGCAAGGGCGACGAGCTGGTGCCGCCAGGAGTACCAGCATTCGGGGAAGCCGTGCAGCAGCAGAACCAGGGGGCCGCTGCCCGCCTCGGCGATGTGCATCCGCAGGCCGCTTGTGGACTGGACGTGGCGATGGGTGATCTCGGTCATGGAACCCCTCACGTTCGTCGGCACAGCCGACCGTAACCGCCGCGCCCCGACGTCACATGACCGGCCCCCGGGCGGCGCGTGCCCGCCCGGGTCAGCCGCGCGCGGCGCGTGAGCGGAGCGATTCCAGCAGCAGGGGCAGGCCGGACTCCCAGCGTTCGTCGAACCGCTGCGCGTGCGCATGGTCCGCGCCGCAAGCGCCTGAAGCCGCCCCTAACCCCGCCGCCCGGCCGTCCAGGCGAGCAGGTCGTCGACGCTCATGGTGTTGACGACCCGCTCGGGTGCGACCCCGCAGCGGACGGCGCGCTCGCACCCGTTGGGCTGCCAGTCGAGCTGGCCGGGGGCGTGCGCGTCGGAGTCGATGGCGAACCGGCAGCCCGCCTCGACCGCCAGCCGCAGCAGCCGCTCGGGCGGGTCCAGCCGCTCCGGCCGCGAGTTGATCTCCACGGCGACGCCGTAGGCGGCGCAGGCGTCGAACACCAGGGCCGCGTCGAACTGCGACTCCGGCCGCACGCCGCCGCGCCGCCCGCCGCCCTTGACGATCCGCCCCGTGCAGTGCCCGAGGACGTCGACCCGCGGATTTTGCACGGCCGCGACCATCCGGTGGGTCATGGCGACGCGGTCCATGCGCAGCTTGGAGTGGACGCTGGCCACCACCACGTCGAGCCGGTCGAGCAGGTCGGGGTCCTGGTCCAGCGAGCCGTCGTCCAGGATGTCCACCTCGATGCCGGTGAGAATGCGGAACGGCGCCAGCTCGGCGTTCAGCTCGGCCACCGCGTCCAGCTGCCGGCACAGCCGCTCGGCCGACAGCCCGTTGGCCACGGTCAGGCGCGGCGAGTGGTCGGTCAGCGCGATGTAGTCGTGGCCGAGGGCGCGGGCGGTCTCGGCCATCTCCCAGATCGGCGAGCCGCCGTCGGACCAGTTGCTGTGGGTGTGCAGGTCGCCCCGCAGCGCCCGCCGCAGTGCCGCGGCCGCCTCGTCCACGTCCGTTCGGGGCGACGGCCCCCGCCCCTCGGCCGTCTCCAGGCGCCGCAGGTAGTCGGGGGTCTCCCCGCGCAGCGCCTCCGCGATGACCAGCGCGGTGACCTTGCCGATGCCGGGCAGCGCGGTCAGCGTGCCGTCGCGCACCCGCTCGGCCAGTTCCTCGCGCGGGGTGCGCTCGACCAGGTCGGCCGCCTTGCGGAAGGCCCGCACCCGATAGGTGGGCTCCTGCGCGCGTTCCAGCAGGAACGCGATCCGGCGCAGCGCCTCCACCGGTTCCACGGTTCCGACAGTACCCACGGGGGCGGGCCGCAGTGTCCTGACGACGCGGTCGGCTCGGCCCGTATGCACCCTCGGTATGACATGGAGGTGGCACCACGGTGTCATTCGCCGCGGGTACGGCGGCCTCTAGCCTGGCGGCATGGACGACGACGCCCCCCGGCAGGGCTTGGCGCAGACGCTGGGGCTGGTGCTGCGGCCCCTGGTCTCCGGCCTCGTCGGGTCCGCCGAGCCGCTCCCGGCCGACCGGCCGTGGCCGCCCCGGCTGCGCGACACCCGGCTGCGCCGGATCCCGTTCTCGGTCGTCATGCAGGTCATCGACCTGATCATCGCGGTGAGCATCGGCTTCGGGACGTATTCGCTGCTGGCCACCGAGACGGCGAAACGCGGCCTGCAGGTGTCGTCCGGAGAGCTGGGCATCGCCGCGTTCCTGCTGGCGCTGCCGATGGCGCTGCGCGAACGCCATCCGGTGGCCGCGTGGCGGCTGCTGTGCGCGGCGATGTTCTACACCGGGATGCAGCACTGGCTGAACGTCCCGTTCCCGCCCGGCGGGTCGGTCGCCGGCGTGCTCGTCCTCTACACGGTGGCGGTGCGCTCCCCGCTCAACCTGACGGTCGGCGCGGGGCTGTGGTCGGTGCTCGGGGTGCTGCTGGTGGACCGGCGGACCGGTGGGGGCGCGGCCGTGTTCGTGGTGGTGCCGCTGCTGGTCGGCGCGTTCGTCCGGCTGCGCCAGAAGACCCGCGACGAGCTGGCCGAGCGGGAGCGGGCCGCCGCCCGCGAGCTGGCCGAGCAGCGCAAGCGGCACCGGGAGGCCGAGGCGGTGCTCAAGGAGCGCCAGCGCATCGCCCGCGAACTGCACGACGTGGTGGCCCACCACATGTCGATGATCGCGATCCAGGCGGAGGCGGCGCCGTACACCGTCCCGGAGGTGCCCGACAAGATCCGCCAGGAGCTGAAGGAGATCCGCGCGACCGCGCTGGACGCGCTCACCGAGATGCGCCGCATCCTGGGCGTGCTGCGCTCGGAGGACGGCGCGGAGACCGCGCCGCAGCCCGGCCTGGACCGGCTGGACGCGCTGGTGTGGGCGGCCCGCGGCGCCGGGCTGACCGTCAACACCAGCGTCATCGGCGACCTGTCCGCCGTGCCGCAGGGCGTCGCGCTGAGCGCCTACCGGATCCTGCAGGAGGCGCTCAGCAACGTGATGCGGCACGCTCCGGGCGCCGTCGTCGACGTCGAGCTGATCCAGCGGGAGGGCATACTCCTGCTCAGCGTGATCAACGGCCCGCCCGCCGAGGGCCGGCGGGCGTCGCCGCTGTCGCCGCCCGGCGAGGGGCACGGCCTGGTGGGCATGCGCGAGCGGGCCGCCATGCTGGGCGGCGGGGTGACCGCCAAGCCCACCCCCGAAGGAGGTTTCGCCGTGACCGCCACGCTGCCGCTGAGGTCGGCGGCATGACGATCCGGGTGGTGATCGTCGACGATCAGGGCATGGTGCGCACCGGGTTCGGCGTGCTGCTGAACGCCCAGCCCGACATCGAGGTGGTCGGGGAGGCCGTCGACGGCGCGCAGGCGCTGTCGGTGGTCGCCGAGCAGCGTCCCGACGTGGTGCTGATGGACGTGCGGATGCCCGTCATGGACGGCCTGGAGGCGACCCGGCGGCTGCTCAAGGGCGGCCGCGACGGGCCCGCCGAGCCCGGCGCCGCCGCCCCGAAGGTGCTCATGCTGACCACCTTCGACCTCGACGACTATGTGTACGAGGCGCTGCGCGCGGGCGCCAGCGGGTTCCTGCTCAAGGACGCCTCGGCCGACGAACTGGCCGAGGCGGTGCGGATCATCGCGGCGGGCGACGCGCTGCTGTCGCCGTCGGTGACCCGGCGGCTGATCGCCGAGTTCGCCCGGCTGGGCGGGCCGCGCGCGCCGTCCCGGGAGCGGCTGGGCGCGCTGACCGAACGGGAGACCGAGGTGCTGGCGCTGGTCGCCCGCGGCTTGTCCAACGCCGAGATCGCCGCCGAGCTGGTGGTGGCCGAGCAGACCGTCAAGACGCACTTCGGCCGCATCCTCACCAAGCTCGGCCTGCGCGACCGGCCGCAGGCCATCGTCTACGCCTACGAGGTCGGCCTGGTCCGCCCCGGCGACTGACCCGCCCGGGGCCGCCCCTGTTCCGCCGGCCCGCGTCATACCGGGGTGTGAGGCGGCAAGACGGCTCCGCGGTGTGATCCGCGCGACGGCCCGCGATTCCTAGCTTCCTGCTCAGGATCAGCCCCTGACCAGGAAGGACGCCCCCGTGCGCAGCCCAGCCCCCCGAAGGTTCCTGGCCGTCGGCGCGGCCCTGGCCGCGGTCGCCGCCCCGACCGCAGGGACGGGCCCCGGCCCGTACGCGCCGCCGCAGGCCCGGCCGCCGCTGTCCTCCGCCGCGCTCGACGCCCGCTACGCCGCCGTGCGCGGCGACATCCGGCGGGCGTACGACACCGCCCGCGCCGTGGGCGACGGCCCCCGCACCGAGGCGCTCAGGGCGTTTTTGGCCCCCGGCCGCCGCTTCCTGGCGTTCGACGCGCGCGGCCACGGCAGGGCCGTCGAGGTCGTCGGCGACCTGGCGCGGGCCGAACGGGTCGCGGTCGTGGTGCCCGGAGCGGACGGGCGGCTCACCAACTTCGACGACCCCAAATGGGCCGGCGGCGGCGCACGCGCCGTCTACCGGCAGGCGCGGCAGGTGGCGCCCGGTGTGCGCCCGGCGGTGGTGGCCTGGCTCGGGTACGACTCGCCCTCCATCACGAGCGCGGCGGTGCTCACCCCGGGACGGGCCGCCGACGGCGCCCGCGAGCTCCAGCGATTCGTGGCCGGGCTGCACGGAATCAACGGGCGCGCCCGGGTGGCGCTGCTGTGCCACAGCTACGGCTCGGTGGTGTGCGTCCAGGCGGCCGGTGCGGTGCGGGCAGAGGACATCGCGCTGTACGGCAGCCCCGGTGTCACCGCCTCCTCGGTCGCCGACATGCACACCGGCGCGCGCGTGTGGGCGGGGCGGGCCGGTGGCGACTGGACCCGGTACGTGCCGAAGCTGCAGGTGGCCGGGCTCGGCTTCGGCCCGGACCCCGTAAGCCCTTCCTTCGGGGCGCTGCGCTTCGCCGCCGGGGCGGGCACGCACAGCGAGTACCTGCGCCCCGGGTCGGTGTCACTGCGCAACCTGACGTTCATCGCGCTCGGCCGCATCTCCGAGGTGACCCATGCGTGACGCGCGGCGGCCGGGCCTTGCATCCCGCATCGAGGCGGCGACACCGCCCGACCGCGACCGCGCCGTCGACGCACTGCGCGCGCTGGCCATCCTGGGCGTGGTGCTGGGGCACTGGTGCGTCACCGCGTTCGTGTCCACGGGGGACGGGCGGCTGCGGGTGACCAGCCCCCTGTCGGCGATGCCGCACCTGGCGCCGGTCTCCTGGGTGCTGCAGACGCTCGCGGTGTTCTTCCTCGTGGGCGGCTACACGGCGGCGAAAGGGCACCGCGCCGGACAGCCGTACCTGCCGTGGGCGCGCCGCCGCCTGGCGCGGCTGGCGCGTCCCGTGCCCGTGCTGCTGCTGGCGTGGGCGGCGGCCATGCCCGCGTTGGCGTGGGCGGGCCTGCCGTCCGGCACGCTGCACGCCCTGTTGAAGCTGGTGCTGAGCCCGCTGTGGTTCCTGGGCGTGTACGGGACGCTCACCGTCCTCACCCCCGTGGTGGTGATGCTGTGGAACCGGCTGGGCATGCGGGGCCTGCTGTTCCCTCTGGCCGCGACCGCGCTCATCGACCTGGGCCGGTTCGGTCTGGACGCGCCCGCCTGGATCGGCTGGGGCACCGTGCTGACCGGTTGGCTCGTGCCGTTCTACCTGGGGGTGGCGTGGGCGCACGGCGCCTTGGCCCCGCTCCGTGCCGGCTGGGTGCTGCTGGCCGGTGGCGCCACGGCTGCGGCCGTGTTGGTGCTGTGGGCGGGATACCCGGCGAGCATGGTGGGGGTGCCGGGCGCCGAGGTGTCCAACTTGAACCCGCCCACCCTGGCGGCGATGGCGTTCGGCATGGCGCAGTGCGGTTTGGCGCTGCTGGCACGCGGGCCGCTCACGCGTCTGACGCGGCGGCCCGGGGTCTGGGCCGCGGTCGCGCTGGCCAACCTGTCCGCCATGACGATCTTCCTGTGGCACCAGACGGCCATGATGTCCGTCACCGTGGCGGCCGCGGCGGCCGGCGGCCCGCTGCCCGGGCTGCACACCGTCCCCGACCGGGCGGCGTGGATCCCCGTCCGGCTGGCGTGGCTTCCGGTCTTCGCGCTCGCCCTGGCCGTGCTGTGGGCCCTGGCGCACCGGTTCGAACGGCCCCGCCCGCACCGAGCCAACCCCGGCGCCGTCCCGTACATCACACAAGAGTGACCCGGGCAGCGGAGCACTGCGGTGAACGCGCGGGGCAGACGGACACGCACGACGACCCCCGGATGCGCGGAGCACCCTCCCCCATCCGGTAGAAAGACGTACCATGCCGCCACGAGCTGCGGAAACGCGACCGTCCCCGCCTGCCGGACGGTCCTGCGAAGCGTCCCCGGACGCGCCGCCGGACGATCCTCCGGCCGCGTCCGGACGCAGTGTCCGGCGGCGCCTGCGCCGGGCCCTCGCCTGCACCGTGACGATCTGCGCCCTGCTGCTCACCAACGCCGGAACCGGCCACGCCGACCCCTACGCCGCCCCCGGCCCCGCCCCCGTGCTCGCCCCGTCCACCCTGGACGCCCGCTACGCCACCGAACGCCGCGCCATCGAGCAGGCCCTCGCAACCGCCCGCGAGGTGGGCGACGACGAACGCGCCAGGGCGCTGGGCGCGTTCCTGCAGCCGGGCAGGCGGTTCCTGTACTTCGACGCGCGCGGCGACGGACGGGCCATCGAGGTAATCGGCGACCTGACACGCGCACGACGCGTGGTGCTCCTGGTCCCGGGAGCCGACACGACGCTGTCGTATTTCGACGACCGGGCCGGCAAGCCGTGGTCCACCCCCGCGGGCGGGGCACGCGCGATATGGCGGCAGGCGCACACGGTGACCTCCGACCCCGGCATCGCGGTCGTGGCATGGCTGGGGTACGCGGCGCCGCGCACGTTCAGCAGCGACGTACTGACCGACGAGCGGGCCGGGCAGGGCGCGGCGTCGCTGCGCCGTTTCCTCCGCCGGCTGCACCGCGTCAACAGTCACGCCCATGTGGCGCTGCTGTGCCACAGCTACGGCTCGGTGGTGTGCGGACGCGCCGCCCTGGCCGGATCCGGCACGGCCGGGGACGCCTGGCGCAGCGTCACCGACATCGCCCTGTACGGCAGCCCCGGCACCACGGCGTGGTCGGCGAAGCGCCTGGGCGGCACCGCGCGCGTGTGGGCGGGACGCGGTTCCGCCGACTGGATGCAGGACGTGCCGCACGTGCGCATCTTCGGCATCGGCCTGGGCCCCGACCCCGTGTCGCCCGAGTTCGGCGCCCGCGTGTTCGACGCGGGCGGCAGCGGCCACAGCGACTACCTCGCCCCGGGCTCGCCGTCGCTGCGCAACCTCACCTACATCGCTCTGGGACGTCCCCAGGACGTCACCCGGGGCTGACCCCCGCGTCCGTTACCGGCCGGTCCAGGCGCCCTCGGAGGGACCGGTGAGCATGGACACCTCCCAGGTGGTGGCACCCTTGGGGAGGTGGACAGCACCAACGAGGCCGCCCTGAGAGAGCAGACCACGCTGCGTTTGGAGAAGGCCATGGGGTCCTTCGGGACCGCCGCACTGGCCAAGATGGAGCAACAGCTTCCGTGGTTCCGGCGCATGCCCCCCGAGCAGCGCTCCTGGATCGGGCTGGTCGCCCAGGCGGGCATCGCCGCGTTCGTGGAGTGGTTCAAAAGCGCCGAACGCACCCGCCCCGCCATCGCCGGCGAGGTGTTCGGCACCGCCCCGCGCGACCTGATGCGGTCGATAAAGCTGCAGCACACCATCGACATGATCCGCGTCATCATCGACGTGGTGGAGACGCGGCTGGACGAGCTGGCCGCGCCCGGCGGCGAGGCGCAGCTGCGCGAGGCGATCCTGCGCTACACCCGCGACGTGGCGTTCGGCGCCGCCCAGGTGTACGCGCGCGCCGCCGAGACGCGCGCCGCCTGGGACGCCCGCCTGGAGGCGCTGGTGGTGAACGCGGTGCTGCGCGGCGAGGTGGACGACGGCATGCACTCCTGGGCGGCCGCCCTCGGGTGGACGTCCAAACCCGTCACCGTCATCGCCGGGTACACCCCCGAGGACGAGGAGCCCGAGGTCACCATCGACCAGATGCAGCTGGCGTCCCGCCGCGCCCGGGTCGACGTGCTGGCCGGCGTGCAGGGCCGCCGCGTCATCGTCATCGTGGGCGGCGCCGCCGACCCGCTGGAGGCGTCCCGCCCCATCGCGGCCAAGTGCGGCCCCGGCCCCGTCGTGGTCGGCCCGCAGGTCGGCGACCTGTACGACGCCACCGTCTCGGCGCGCGCCGCGCTCGCCGGGCTGCGCGCCGCCGCCGGGTGGCCGGACGCGCCGCGCCCCGTCCTGGCCGCCGAGCTGCTGCCCGAACGCGCCCTCGACGGCGACGAGGAGGCCCGCCGGTACCTCGTCGAGCAGGTCTACAACCCGATGTGCGCGGCGGGCGCCCCCTTGCTGGACACCCTCACCACCTACTTGGAGCAGGGCTCGTCGCTGGAGGCCACGGCGCGGCTGCTGTTCGTCCACCCCAACACCGTGCGCTACCGGCTGCGCCGCGTCGCCGAACTCACCGGGCTGACGCCGACGGACGGCCGCAACGCCTTCACGCTGCGGATCGCGCTCGTCCTCGGCCGCTTCAGCCAACGCCCCCCGCGGACCTAGCCCACGCCCTGCACGATGCGCTGCCCGACGTCCTGCCCGATGCGATGCCCGATGCCCTGCCCGATGCGATGCTCGATGCCCTGCCCGATGTGATGCCCGCCCTTTCCCCGGGCATGACGTCTGATTCTCCCGCCTTGTAGGGGTCGTACAAAGGGCCCCGGCGAAAGTTGGTCGCGATCGGCATCGGCACCGCGGAAGGCCAGAGGGAAAGCTGGGGCGTGTGATTCTCCTCGCCTCGCCCGGTCAGGGCGCCCAGACCCCAGGATTTCTGAGTCCGTGGCTTGAGGTACCCGGTGTCGCCGACCGCCTGGCATGGTGGTCCGCGGTCACCGGGCTCGACCTGGTCCGCTATGGGACCGGCGCGGACGCCGAGGAGATCCGCGACACCGCCGTGGCCCAGCCGCTGCTGGTCGCCGCGGCCCTGGCCGCGTTCGAGACGCTGTACCAGGGCGGCGACCGGCCGGACGCGGTGGCCGGGCACAGCGTCGGCGAGCTGGCCGCCGCCGCGATCGCCGGGGTGCTGTCGCCGGAGGCCGCGCTGGTGCTGGTGCGCGAACGCGGCCGCGCGATGGCCGAGGCCGCCGCCGTCACCGAGACCGGCATGACCGCCGTGCTCGGCGGCGACCCCGACGAGGTCCTCGCCGCCATCGAACGGCACGGCCTGACCCCCGCCAACGTCAACGGCGCCGGACAGATCGTGGCCGCCGGGACGGTGGAGCGGCTCGCCGCGCTCAAGGACGACCCGCCGGCCGGGGCGCGGCTGCGCCCGCTGTCGGTGGCGGGCGCGTTCCACACCGAGCACATGGCCCCGGCCGTCGACACGCTGCGCCGCCTGGCGCCCGGTGCGCCGGTCGCCGACCCCGCCGTCGCGCTGCTGTCCAACCGGGACGGCGCGGTGGTGCGCGACGGCCGCGACTACCTCGGCCGCCTCGTCGAGCAGGTCAGCGCCCCCGTCCGCTGGGACCGCTGCATGGCGACCATGCGCGAGCTGGGCGTCACCGCGATCATCGAGCTGCCGCCCGCCGGCACGCTCACCGGCATCGCCCGGCGCGAGCTCAAGGGTGTGGAGCTGCTCGCCCTGAAGACCCCCGGGGACCTCGACAAGGCCCGCGATCTGATCAAGGCGCACACGTCATGACGGCCGCCGAGAGCTTCACGCTGCGCCTGCCCGAGGGCGCGCCCGGCGCCCGCATCGTGGCGTTCGGCGACTACCAGCCCGCCCGGGTCGTCACCAACGACGACCTGGCCCGGATCGTCGACACCAACGACGAGTGGATCCGCACCCGCGTCGGCATCCGCGAACGCCGCATCGCCGCGCCCGACGAGACCGTCGGCGACATGGCCGTGCAGGCCGGCGGCAAGGCGCTGGCCGCCGGCGGCGTGTCCCCCGAGGACATCGACCTGGTGATCGTGGCGACCTGCTCCTACGAGACGCCCATCCCCAACCAGGCCGCCCGCGTCGCGCACCGGCTCGGCATCAAGGCCCCCGGCGCGTTCGACCTGAACGCCGCCTGCGCCGGGTTCTGCTACGCGCTGGAGACCGCCGCCTCGGCCGTGCGCACCGGCACCGCCCGCAACGCGCTGGTGGTCGGCGCCGAGAAGATGTCCAACTGGATCGACTGGAACGACCGTTCGACCTGCATCATCTTCGCCGACGGCGCGGGCGCGGCGGTCGTCACCGCCGCCGACGAGCCGGGCGTGGGCCCGGTGGTGTGGGGCAGCGCCGGCGACCTGGCCGACAAGATCGTCGTGGCGGACCGGCAGTCGTTCATCCGGCAGGAGGGCCAGGCGGTGTTCCGCTGGGCCACCACCGCGGTCGCGCCCGTCGCGCTGGCCGCCTGCGAACGCGCCGGGGTCGCCCCCGAGGAGCTGGCGGCCCTGGTGCCGCACCAGGCCAACCTGCGTATCGTTGACGCGATCGCGCGGCGGCTCAAGGCGGTCAACGCCGTGGTGGCCGACGACATCGTCCACTCCGGCAACACGTCGGCGGCGTCCATCCCCATGGCGCTGTCGCGCATGATCGAACGCGGCGACGTGCCGTCCGGCGCCCCGGCCCTGCTGGTCGGGTTCGGCGCCGGGCTGTCCTACGCCGCCCAAGTCATCCGGATTCCCTGACGTACGCGGGGCCCGACCCGACGACGATCCGACCACAAAGGAGAGCACACACCATGGCAGTCGCCACCGAGCAGGAGATCCTGGCCGGCCTCGCCGAGATCATCGACGAGATCGTGGGGATCGACAAGTCCGAGGTGACCCCCGAGAAGAACTTCGTCGACGACCTGGACATCGACTCGCTGTCGATGGTGGAGATCGCGGTGGCCGCCCAGGACAAGTTCGGCGTCGAGATCCCCGACGACCAGCTCAAGGACCTCAAGACGGTCAAGGACGTCGTCGTCTACGTCCAGAACCTGCAGCAGTAAGGCCGCCGGCGGCGGGCGGCGCGGCGCGCACCGGAGGGGGTGCCGCCGCGCCGCCGGCCGCGTTCCCGACTCCGGCGCCGCCCGCCGCCCCGTGGAGCCGCCCGCCTCCCCCAGTTCGCTAGGAGCACTCTCAAATGAGCACTACCCAGACCAAAGTCGTGGTGACCGGGCTCGGTGCGACCACACCGCTCGGCGGTGACGTGCCGTCGACCTGGTCCGCGCTGCTCGCCGGCGAGTCCGGGGTGCGCATGCTGGACTGGGAGAACGTGGACCGGCTGCCCGTCCGGTTCGCCGCGCAGCTGGCCGTGGAGCCGTCCGAGTCCATCCCCAAGGCGCAGCTGCGCCGCCTCGACCGCTGCCAGGCCATCGCGCTGATCGCGGCGCGCGAGGCGTGGCGGGACGCCGGGTTCGCGCCGCCCGTCAAGCGCAAGGGCGGCAAGGACGCGGCCGCCGAGACCGGGGTCGAAGGCGGCTTCCAGGTCGACGGCGACCGGCTCGGCGTGGTGGTCTCCAGCGGCATCGGCGGCCTGCACACCGCCCTCAACAGCTACGACACGTTCCTGGAGAAGGGCTGGCAGCGGGTCACGCCGTTCACCGTGCCGATGCTGATGCCCAACGGCTCCTCCGGCCACATCGGCATCGAGTTCGGCGCCACGGCCGGGTCGCACGCCTTGGTCAGCGCCTGCGCGTCCAGCGCCGAGGCGGTCGGCTACGCCATCGACATGATCCGCGCCGGCCGGGCCGACGTGGTGATCTGCGGCGGCACCGAGGCGTGCATCCACCCGCTGCAGATGGCCTCGTTCGGCGTGATGCGGGCGCTGTCCACCCGCAACGACGAGCCGCAGCGCGCCTCCCGGCCCTACGACAAGAACCGCGACGGCTTCGTGCTCGGCGAGGGCGCGGCCGTGATGATCCTGGAGTCGGAGGAGCACGCCCGCGCCCGCGGCGCCCGGGTGCACGCGATCGCCGCCGGCTGCGGCTACTCCGCCGACGCCTACGACATCGTGCTGCCCGACCCGTCCGGCGCCGGGCAGGCCAAGGCGATGCGCCGCGCGCTGGCCGACGCCGGCCTGCAGCCCGAGGACATCGTCCACGTCAACGCGCACGCCACCTCCACCCCCGCCGGCGACATCGCCGAGCTGACCTCCATCAAGGCCGCGCTCGGCGAGGAGGCGGCGCGCAAGCTGTGCATCACCGCCACCAAGTCGATGACCGGCCACCTGCTGGGCGGCGCCGGCGCACTGGAGTCGATCTTCACGATCCTGGCGCTGCGGGAGGGCGTGGTCCCGGCCGTCGCCAACCTGGAGGACCTCGACGACGAGGCCGACCTGGACATCGTGCGCGGCGAGCCGCGCAAGCTGCCGGACGGCCCGGCCGCCGCGCTCAACAACTCGTTCGGCTTCGGCGGCCACAACGTGTCGGTCGCCTTCCAGCGCGCCGTCTGACGACCGCCCCGCGAACCTGGCCCGCCGACACAAGGAGCTTTACGGACGTGACTGTGCTCGACAACCGGGTCGTGGACCCGGCCGCCACCGCAGCCCAGCAGGAGGCCGATCCGCGGCATCCGCGGACACGGCTCACCGCGCTCTTCGACGAGGGCACCTTCCGTCCGCTCGCCGGCGCCCCGGGCGCGGACGACGACAGCGGCGTGCTCGCCGGGCAGGGGCGGATCGAGGGCCTGCCCGTGGTGGCGTTCGCGTCCGACCCGCGCTTCCAGGGCGGCGCCATGGGCACCGCCGGGTGCGAGGCCATCGTGGCCGCCTACGACCTGGCCGTCCGCGAGCGGCTGCCGATCGTCGGGCTGTGGCACTCCGGCGGCGCCCGCCTGGCCGAGGGCGTGGAGTCGCTGCACGCGGTCGGCACCGTGTTCGCCGCGATGACCCGCGCGTCCGGCGTCGTCCCGCAGATCTCGGTGGTGCTCGGCGCCGCCGCCGGGGGCGCCGCCTACGGCCCGGCGCTGACCGACATCGTGGTCCTGTCCGAGGGCGGCAAGATCTTCGTGACCGGTCCGGACGTGGTCCGCTCGGTCACCGGCGAGGAGATCGACATGGCGGGGCTGGGCGGCCCCGAGCCGCACTCGCGCAAGTCCGGCGTGGTGCACGTGGTCGCCAAGGACGACACCGAGGCCATCGCGCAGGGCCGCAAGCTCGCCGTGCTGCTCGGCCACCAGGGCCGGGTCCGCAGCGGCGACGTCGAGGAGCGCGACTTCTCCGACGTGCTGCCCGACAGCCCCCGGCGCGCCTACAACGTGCAGCCGCTGGTCAAGGGGGTGCTCGACGACACCGCCACGGCGGTCGAGCTGCACCCCAAGTGGGCGCCCAACATCGTGACCACGCTCGGTCGGCTCGGCGGCCGCACCGTCGGCGTGATCGCCAACAACCCGCTGCGGCTCGGCGGCTGCCTGGACGCCACGTCCGCCGAGAAGGCCGCCCGGTTCGTTCGGATGTGCGACGCGTTCGGGGTGCCGCTGGTGGTGCTGGTGGACGTGCCCGGCTACCTGCCCGGCGTCGGACAGGAGCACGGGGGCGTGGTCCGCCGCGGCGCCAAGCTCCTGCACGCCTTCGCCGAGGCGACGGTGCCGCGTGTCACCCTGGTGACCCGCAAGGCCTACGGCGGCGCCTACATCGCGATGAACTCCCGCTCGCTGGGGGCGACCCGCGTGTTCGCCTGGCCGACCGCCGAGTTCGGCGTCATGGGCGCCGTCGCCGCCGTCCGCATCCTGCACCGCCGCAAGCTGGCCGCGGTGCCCGAGGAGGAGCGCCCGGCGCTGGAGGCCGAGCTGGCCGCCGAGCACGAGCGCATCGCCGGGGGGCTCGACCGGGCCCGCGAGCTCGGCGTCGTCGACGAGGTGATCACGCCGACGACCACCCGCGCCGCCCTGGCCCGCGCGATCGCCGAGGCGATCCCGGCGCGCGGCGCGCACGGCAACATCCCGCTCTGATCCAGCGTCTCCGCGATGGCCCGGCCCCGGTGCCGGGCCATCGGCATGTCCGGACTCCGCCGGCGGGCGGGGGACGGCGGGCGGGAAAACGTTACGCGCGGCCGCTCCGGGGGTGGAGCGGGCCGCGCGTGCGGTCAGACGATGCCCGGGGCGTGCGGATCACACGGCCGCGTGCAGCCAGCGGACGGGAGCGCCGTCGCCCGCGCGGCGGAAGGGCTCCAGCTCGTTGTCCCAGGGGGTGCCGAGCAGGCGCTCCAGCTCGTGTTCGAGGTTGGCCTTGCCGACGGCGGCGTTGGCCATGACGCTGCGCAGCCGGTCCTCGGGGATCATGATGTCGCCGTTGGCGCCGATCACGCCCGTGAACACCCCGAGGGACGGGGTGAAGCTGTAGCGGACGCCGTCGCACCCCGGCGTGGGATCCTCGGTGACCTCGAACCGCAGCAGCTTCCAGCTGCGCAGCGCGGACGTGATCCCCGCCGCGGTGCCGGGCCTGCCCTCCCAATGGAGTTCGGCGCGCAGCGTCCCCGGGGCGGCGGCTTGGTCGGCCCATTCCAGCGAAACGGGCACGCCAAGAACACCTGCGACGGCCCACTCGATGTGCGGGCTGAGCGCAGGCGGCGCTGAGTGGACGTAGAAAACGCCACGTGCGGTCACCGGACCTCCTGGATCTGTACCGAGGCTCGTCTTCCCCTACGGCCTCGTAAGTCCCAGGACGCGTTCCGCGTCCATCATTCTGCATCATCGGCACCGGAGACACCACTGCACGACGCCTGTTCGCCGAAGCAATGCGGCCGCGCGCGCCCGTCCCGGGTCGCGGCCGGCGACAGGCCGCGACAGGTCCGGGGGCGGGTCAGGGGGCGGGGCGGCGGCGCGCGGCGGCGAGCACGACGGCGGCGGCCGTGACCAGCACGGCCAGATGCCCGACGTAGTCGCCGTAGCGGTCGTAGGGGGTGCGGCTCGCGGCGGGCGGGACGCGCAGGGTGACGACGACGGCGCCGCGCCGGTCGGTGTCCAGCCGGCCCAGCCGCCTGCCCTGGGCGTCGTAGGCGGCCGAGACCCCGGTCAGCGCGGCCTGCACGGCGGGCCGTCCGGTCTCGGCGGCGCGGACGGCGGCGAGGGCGACGTGCTGTTCCGGCGCCCAGCTGTCCTGGAAGGTGGACGTGGACGACTGGTAGACCAGGATCTGGGCGCCGTGCCGGACGACGGCGCGGCCGAGGTCGGGGAAGGCGGACTCGAAGCAGATCAGCGGCCCGATCGTCACGTCGCCCGCGCGCAGGGCCACGGCGCCGGTGCCGGGGACGCGGTCCTCGCCCGCGGCCCGGCTGACGAGGGTCAGCCAGCCGAACGCCGGGCGCAGCGGGATGTACTCGCCGAACGGCACCAGCCGCGTCTTGACGTACCGCCCTTCGGGCCCGTGCGGGCCGAGCAGGATCGCGCTCTTGGAGATGCGGCCGGCGGCGTCGCGGGCGTCCTCGTTGACCAGCAGCCGGCCGCGCGCCGCCAGGGCGGCGACGTCGGGGCGGCGGGCGAGGTCGAGGCCGACGCTGCTCTCCGCCCACACGACCAGGTCGGCGGGGGGCAGCCCGGCGGTGATCCGCTCGCCCGCCGCCAGCCGGGGGCCGGGGCCGCGGATCACGCCGGGCTGCACCAGCGCGACGCGGACGGCGCGTTCGGCGGGCGGCGCGGGCCGGAGCGCGAACACCGCCGGGCCCGCCAGTCCGATCGCCGCGGCGGCGGCGAGCACCGCCAGTCGGGCCCGTGGGAGCAGGAGGGCCAGGGCCACGGCCGTGTTGGCGGCGACGAGCGCGAACGACACCAGCCACACGCCGCCCACGGCGGCCAGGGCCAGTATGGTCGGGTGCCGCCATTGGGACGCCCCCAGCAGCGCCCACGGGCCGCCCAGGCGCGGCCAGGAGCGCACCAGTTCGATGACCAGCCACACACTCGGCACCACGACCATGGCCAGGAGGGGGTGCTCGGGTACGAGACGCCGTACGGCGGCGCCCCATCCCGCCCACATCGCGCCGAACACCACCGCGACGAGCAGCAGCCCGGGGCCGATGTTGGGGAGCGTCCAGTAGAGGGCCGCCAACAGGAAGCCGGCGCCGAACCACCAGCCGCGCAGTGCCGCCTCCCGTACGGTCGGTGCGCGGCTCATCAGCAGGATGCCGGGGACGAGCACCACCCACGCCAGCCACCCCAGGTCGGCCTCGGGGAAGACGACCAGTGTCAGCGCCCCCGCCGCCAGGCTCGCCGCCCGGGCGCGCGTCACCCGCGCAGGCGCCCCCCATCGCGGCCTCTGTCGCGGCGGCTGTCGCGGCGTCGGTGCGCGTTCCGGGGCGCGGGTCTGCCGGCGTCCGAGCACACCTCCAGTAAGACACCGCCGTTCGGTGAACGCCACTCCGCGCGTTTTCAATGACACAGAGTGCTCCTTGGGGCACACTCAGTTAAATGTTCGACCAAGATTCCTGTCTTGAGCGTCTACTCGCCCGGCATGACGACGCCGTCGTGGTGGAGGCGGTGCCCGGCCGCCCCGCCCTGATCCGGCGCGATGAGCTGCTGGTCGCCCCCCAGGACGCGCCCGCCGTGGCGGATCTCGTGCGCCGCTGGCACGACTCCGGTGAGGACGACTACGGCGTGCACAGGATGCGGCTGCGTCCGGCCGCGCGTGTGGACGTGTGCGAGCTGGCGTTCCAGCTCGCCGGCGACCGCCGCCACCGGGAGCTGGCCGTCGCCCCCAACCACCTGGTGCAGGGCCAGCCCCTGTGGTGGTCGGGCCCCGCCGACCTGGCCCGTCCCACGGGCCCGGTACCCGCGCCCAGGCCGCGTCCGGCCGCCCGGGAGATGACGGTCGCGGTGCTGGACACGGGCCTGTCCCCCCACCCGTGGTACGACGGCGCCGACTGGTACGCCGGGCAGCGCGACGAGGTGGCGGAGGTGCTCGACGCCGACCTCGACTGCGAGCTGGATGCGCAGGCGGGGCACGGCACGTTCATCACGGGGGTGGTGCTGCGGTACGCGCCGTCGGCCCGCATCCGCGCGGTGCGGGTGCTGGGCGGCGACGGCGTCGGCGACGAGCTGGACGTGGTGCGCGCGCTCGCCCGGCTGGCCGCGTGGGGCCGCGCCGACGTGGTGAACCTGTCGCTGGGGTGCCACACCTTCGACGACCGCCCCTCCCCCGTGCTGTCGCGGGTGCTGGCGCAGCTGCGGTCGGCGCCGCGCCGTCCGGTGGTGGTGGCGTGCGCGGGCAACACCGGCGGTGAGCGGCCGTTCTGGCCCGCCGCCGCCAAGTCGGTGATCTCGGTGGCCGCGCTGGACACCCGGCGGGGGCGCGCCGACCGCGCGTGGTTCTCCAACTACGGCTGGTGGGTGGACGCGTGCGCGCCCGGCGTGGACATCGCCAGCTGCTTCGTGCGGTTCGGGGAGTTCGACGGCTACGCGCGCTGGAGCGGCACCTCGTTCGCCGCGCCGGCGGTCGCGGGGATGATCGCCGGGCTGGCCGCCCAGGAGGACGTGCCGGCGGCCGAGGCGGCGCGGCGGGTGCTGGATCCGGCCCGTGCGCACACGCTGCCCGACCTCGGCGTGGTGGTCGGGCCGTCGGCACGCGACGAGGTCCAGCGTGAGCCCGCGGGCGTCTGAGCGGACGTGCGGGCCGCCCCGGGCGGAGGCGGCGCCGCCCGAGGAGCTGGTGGGGCGGGCCCGCGGCGGCGACGGCGACGCCTGGGCGGCGCTGACCCGGCGCTACACCGGCATGCTGTGGGCCATCGCCCGCTCCCACGGGCTGTCGCAGAGCGACGCGGCGGACGTGGTGCAGACCGCGTGGCTGCGCCTGGTCGAACGTCTCGACGCACTGCGCGATCCGCGGCGGGTGGGGGCGTGGCTCGCCGTCACCACGGCTCGCGAGGCCGAACGCGCCCGCCTCCGGTCGGTGCAGTGGCCGCCCGACGGGGCCGTGCGGCCTGCGGCGGCGGAGCGCACACCGGAGGGCGTGTGGACCGCCAGGGAGCGCCTCCGCCGCGTCGCGGGTGCGCTGGAGGAGCTGCCCGAGCGGTGCCGGCGACTCCTTCGGCTGTTCGCCGCGTCCCCCAGTTACGCCGACGCGGCGGCGGCCCTGGGGATGCCGGTCGGCAGCATCGGCCCCACCCGTGCGCGGTGCCTGTCCGCGCTGCGCCAACGCCTCGGAGACGACTTCTGACGTCATGAACGAGCAGGAGATCCTGGCGGAGATACGGGCCGCCTTCGACGCCATCGACCCGCCCCCTCCGCACGTTCTACAGGGGGCGCAGGCCGCGTTCCGGTGGCGCGACCCCGGCGCGCTCCTCGTGGAGCTCGCCGGCGACGCGGCGGTCGGGCCGCCTGGTCTGCGCCAGGGCGGCGGCCCGCGGCTGCTCAGCTTCACCGGCCACGACGTGGGCGTGGAGATCGAGGTGGTGGAGGAGCCGGAGGGGCGCCGCCTCGTCGGCCGCCTCCTCCCCCCGGCCACCGCCGCCGTGGTGCTGCGGCACGCACACGGGCAGCTGCGCTCCGGTACCGACATGGCGGGGCAGTTCGTGGTGGACGGCGTGCCCGGGGGCCCGGTCAGCCTGCTGTTCCGCCTGCCCGACGGCGTGTGCATCGTCACCAGCTGGGTGCTCCTGTGAACGACCTGCTGAAGCTGGCGGCGTCGGAGCCCGCGCGCGCCTACGTGACGGCGCTGGCGGCCGTGCAGACGCACGACGACGCGGCGGCCCGTGTCACGGCGTTACGGGCCGCCGCGGTCGCCGCCAAGGAGCTGGGGCGGCTGGGCGAGGGCATCGAGCTGCTCACCACCGCGCTGCACACGGCGGTGGGCCTGCCCTACCAGGAGGCGCAGGTGCGGATGACGCTGGTGGGCCTTTTGGCCGCGCGCGGGGACCTGGCGGGCGCCCTGGACGCCGCCGAACGCGCCGCGCCGCTGCTGGAGGGCACCGACGCCGAACGCCTCACCGCCAACCGGGCCTGCGCGCTGGCCAGGGCGGGGCGGCTCGAAGAGGCGCTCGGCGCCATCCCCCTGCTGCGGTCGGGCAGGGACCCCGCCGCGCTGGCCGGGCTGCTGACGAACCTGGGGCTGGCCCGTGCGCTCAGGGGCGAGTTGGAGGCCGCGCAGGCCGTGCTGTCCGAGGCGGTGGACGTCGCGTCGCAGACGGGGCTGCGGCACCAGGCGGCCACGGCACGGGTCAACCTGGCGTTCGTCATGTCACGCCGCGGCGACGTGCCGCAGGCCTTGCACCTGTACGGGGCCGCCGAGGCCGACCTGACGGGCGAGCGCCTGGCGCAGGCGCGGCTCGACCGGGCCGAGACGCTGATCGCCGCGGGGTTGCCCGGTGAGGCCCGCCCGCTGCTGGACAGGACCCTGGCCGACGTGGCGCGGCGCGGGTACGCCTGCGACGCCGCGGACGGCCTGCTGCTGCTTGCACACGCCGAGCTGGCCGACGGGGAGCCGGAGCGGGCCGCCGCCACCGCCGAACGGGCCCGCGCCGCGTTCGCCGCGCAGGAGCGCCCCGGGTGGGCGCTGCCCGCCGAGCACCTGCTGGTGCGGGCGCGCTGGGCCGGCGGCGACCGGTCCGCGGTGTTCCTGCGCACCGCGGACGCCGCCGCCGACCGCCTCGCGCGGGGAGGCTGGGACGAGGCCGCCGCCGAGGCGTGGATCATCTCGGCGCGGCTGCGCATGGAGCTGGGGCGTCCGCCGCGCCCCCTGCCCGCGAGGATCGAGTGCGCCCGCACGCGGGGCCCGGCGGCGCTGCGCGTGGCGGCCTGGCACGCCACCGCGCTGGACCGCTGGGCGCGCGGGGACCGCCGCGGCACGGCCGCGGCCGTGTGGGCGGGGCTGCGGGTGGTGGCCGAGTACGCCGAGACCATGAGCGCCCTGGATCTGCGCGCGCACGTCGCCGGGCTCGGTGACGAGCTGGCCGCGTTCGGGCTGCGCCTGGCGGGTTCGGCGCGCGAGCTGCTGCTGGCCGAGGAGCGGCGCCGCGCGGTGGCCCGGCGTCCCGTCGCGGTGCGTCCGCCGCGCGACCCGGCCCGCGCCGCCGCGTTGGCGGAGCTGCGCGCCGCGAGCGCCGCCCACGCCGCCGCCACGGCGGACGGCTCCCTCACCGCGGACGAGCTCGCCGCGTCGGCCGAACGGCTCTCCCGGTTGGAGCGGGCCGTGCAGTGCATGGCCCGCGCCGAGGGCCGGTCGGCGCGGACGCCGTGCTGGGATCCGGCGGAGGTGCCGCGGGCGTTGGCTCGGCTCCCCGACGCCCTCGGCGACCGCGCGCTGCTGGAGCTGGTGCGGATCGACGACGAGCTGCACGCCGTGACCGTCACCGGGGGGCGCAGCCGCCGCCGGCGGCTCGGCCCCTACGAAAGCGTCGAGCGCGACGTGCACATGGTGCGGTTCGCCCTGCGGCGCCTGGTGATGGCGGACGGCTGGGACGAACCGGCCGAGGCGGGGCTGGCGCAGGCGGCGCGGCGCATCCAGTCCGCGGTGCTGGAACCGCTGGAACACGCCCTGGGGCAACGCGAGCTGGTCATCGCGCCCACGGCGGTACTGCACGGGCTCCCCTGGGCGGTGCTGCCGATGCTCGCGGAGCGGCCGTTCACGGTGGTGCCGTCCGCCGCCGCCTGGCTGCGCGCGCACGGGTCGTCGGGGGCCCGTGCGCGTCGTGTCGTACTGGTGGCGGGCCCCAGGCTGGAGCACGCCGCGGCGGAGGTGCTGGCGCTGGCCAGGCTCTACCCCGGCGCGACCGTCATGACGGGGTCGGCGGCACGCGTGGACGACGTCCGCCGGGCGCTGGACGGGGCCGACCTGACGCACCTGGCCGCGCACGGGTACTTCCGGCGGGGCAACGCCCTGCTGTCGCACCTGGAGCTGTCCGACGGCCCCCTGATGGGCTACGACCTGCAGGAGCTGGACCGTCCCCCGGCCACGATCGTCCTGTCGGGGTGCGACACGGGCCGGTCGGACGCCGGGGACGCGGTGACCGGCCTGGCCGGGGTGCTGCTGGGCGCGGGCACCGCCACCGTGATCGCCAGTGTCGCCCCCGTGGGGGACCGCGCCGCCCGCGACGCCATGATCGACTTCCATGGGCGGCTGCACCGGGGCCGGCCGCCCGCCTCCGCGCTCGCGGCGGTGCCCCGCACGCCCGGCACCGCGGGGTTCCAGTGCTTCGGCGCGGGCTGACCGCCGTGCCGGCTCAGCTGTCGCCGGTCGCCACCGGGTTGCCGGGGTCGGCGGTCCAGTTGGACCAGGAGCCGACGTACAGGGCGGCGGGGACGCCCGCCAGGTGCAGCGCGAGAACCTCGTGGGCGGCGGTCACCCCGGAGCCGCAGTAGACGCCGACGTCCACGGCGTCGGTCGCGCCGAGTTCGCCGAAGCGGTCGCGCAGCACGCCGGGCGGCAGGAACCGTCCGTCCACCCCCACGTTGCCCACGGTGGGGGCGCTGACCGCGCCGGGGATATGCCCGGCGACGGGGTCGATCGGCTCGTTCTCGCCCCGGTAGCGCTCGGCGGAGCGGGCGTCGAGCAGCACCCCTGCCTTGGCCAGTTCGGCGGCGCCGGCGGCGTCCAGCATGGGCATCCCGCCGGGCCGGGCGGTGAAGTCGCCGGGGGCGACGTCGGGCGCCTCGGTGGTCACCGGCCGGCCCGCGTTCACCCAGGCGTGGTAGCCGCCGTCGAGGACGCGCACGCGGGTGTGGCCGAAGTAGCGCAGCGTCCACCACGCCCGTGCCGCGACGGTGGAGTCGGCGTCGTCGTAGACCACGACGGCGCGGCTCGCGGACACCCCGGCGCGCCGCATCGCCTCCTCGAAGGCGTCCGGTGACGGCAGCGGGTGGCGGCCCTGCGGCCCCGGCGGCGCGGCCAGGTCGCGGTCCAGGTCGACGAAGACCGCGCCGGGCAGGTGGCCGGCGTCGTAGGCGGCGCGGCCGGGCGGGCCGCCCAGGCGCCAGCGGACGTCGAGCAGGGTCGGTGGGTCGTGGCGCAGGAGCCGGGCCAGGTCGGCGACGTCGATGAGAGGCTGCACATCGTCAGTCTGACCGCGGTCGCCGTGATTTGACAGTGGGGTGTCCACGTTCCTCATTCCCGGTGAACGGCCAGCAGCGGCACGAGCTGCTCGGCGGGCGTCAGCGAGCCGTGCATGCCGACCAGGCTCGACATCAGCGGCTCGGTCTCGCCCGCGACGATCGCCAGTTCGCCGTTCGGGACCGCGACGACGTCGCCGACGCGCGGCAGCACCTGCGGGGCCACCGGCCCGAACCAGCCCGCTTCCACCGCCTCCTCGCGGGTGACCACCCACGCCCTGCCGGCCAGTGTCTCCCGCCAGGCCGCCAGCACGTCGCCGGCGGCGCCCGGCAGCGCGTACACGTGCCGCGCGCGCGGCTCGCCGCCCAGCTCGGCCACCCCTTCTCGCAGGGCCGGCACCCGGTCGGCGTCGACGCGCTCGGTCGGGTTGACCATGCCGTGGTCGGCGGTGATGTACATGGACGTGCCGGGCGGCAGCACGGCGGCCAGGCGTTCGGCGAGCAGGTCGGTGAAGCGCAGCTGCTGCCGCCAGTGCGGGGAGCCCGCGCCGAAGCGGTGGCCGGTGGAGTCCAGGTCGGAGTGGTAGACGGTCACGTACGCCCGGTCGGCCCCGGCGAGGACCCGCCCCGCCTCGGCGACGAGCTGGCCGAGCGTGTCGCCGGGCACGTAGTCGGCGCCCCGGGCCGTGGCCAGGCTCAGCCCGCTGCCGCGGTAGGCGCCGGACGCGACGTAGCCCGCGGACACGCCCGCCGCCGCGGCCCTCTCGTAGACGGTCGGGCGGGGCTGCACGACGGCCGGGTCGGCGTCCTCGGCGCGCCACCTGAGGCACCGCAGCAGCCCGTCCACGCCCGGAACGGCGAACTGGAGGCCGATCAGCCCGTGCTCCCCCGGCGGCAGCCCGGTGCCCAGCGACGCCAGACTGGTGGCGGTGGTGGCGGGGAACCCTGCGCTCAGGACGCGTCCCCCGACGGCCAGCGACGCCAGGTACGGCGCGTCCGCCTCGTGCGTGCGCAGCAGCTCCCAGCCGAGGCCGTCGATCAGCAGGACGCAGACGCGCGGCCGCTCCGGGAGGTCCAGCACGTTGGCGGCGCCGGGGACGCCCAGCGCGGCCAGCACGGACGCGGTCAGGTCGGCCAGCGTCCCCGCGCCGTAGCGCGGCGCCGTCGGCCGCCCGGCCGTCACCGCGCGCTCCCGCGCATCCGGGTCGCGGTCATCGGGCGGTGGCCTCCGACAGCGCCTCGGCGAAGGCCAGCACCTGCGTCACCGCGTCGGCGCCGTCGGCGGCCTCGCTGACCCGCAGCGACAGGTCGTCGGCGGTGACGCTGCCGGTGTAGCCGTGGTCGGCCTCGCAGTTCTCGTCGCCGCAGGTCGCCGGTTCCAGGTCGATGTGCGAGATCGCGCCCCAGCCGATCGTCAGCACGACCTCCGACGGCGGCACGCCGGGCACGTAGGAGGCCGGGTCGGGCACCACGCGCGTCACCGCGACGGACTGGACCCGGTCGAGCCGGACGGCCTCGGTGGTGGTGGAGGCGTGCGGCCGCGGATTCCCCTCGCCGGGCGGGTGCTCGTCGGTGTGGCAGACCAGCAGGCGGGTCGGCGACAGCACCAGCACGGTCACGTGCCGCCGCATCTCCATGGCGGGATCGAAGGTCGCCTCGTGGTGCACCACGAAGGCGTCCACCTGCTCAGCGCCGATGGCCGACTCGACCGCGTCCGCCACAAGTGCGGGGTAGTAGCCGCTGCGCTCGATGGCCGCGCGCAGCCCATGCGCCGTCGCTCGGGTGTCCCTCATGCCCCCATCCTGCCCTGTCGGGCCGAACCTCGCACGCCGCGCGGGTGAACACCGGTTGCCACGGTCCCCTCCCGCCGCACGCCCCGCGCGCCGGGCCGTCGCGCCCCGGCCCCCGCCGCCGGCCGATCTCCCGGCGGGACGGCGCCCGCCAGGACCGGAGCCGTCGCCGGGGTCATCGGGTGCGGCCGGGGTAGGGGTGGGGCATGAGCATGACCGACCCGGTGCCGGGCCCGCCGCCGGTGCCGCCGCCCCAGCCGCCCGTACCGCCCCCGGAACCGCCGCCCAAACCGCCGGAGCCGCCCCGGCCGCCGCAGCCCGTCCCGGAACCCGAACCTGAACCGATCCCGCCCATACCGGAACCTGAGCCGGTCCCGCCCGAACCCGGCCCGCCGCCCTACCCGGAGTAAGCCGCCCCCGGCCGCACCCCGGTCCCCCCGAGGGGGCGCCTAGCGGAGGCGGCGCGGCCCCAGTTCGGGGCGCGGGCCCACGGGGCGCTGCAGGCGCAGCGACGCTCGCCGCACCGACACCCCGGAGGCGTCCACGAGGACCGGGTCGAGTTCCAGGCGCGCCACCTCGGGAAGGTCGTCGGCCAGGCGCGCCACGCGCAAAAGCAGCTCCTCCAGCGCCCCCACGTCCACCGGGTCGGCGCCGCGGTGGCC
Source organism: Actinomadura sp. NBRC 104425 (assembly GCF_030269545.1). Lineage (GTDB taxonomy): Bacteria > Actinomycetota > Actinomycetes > Streptosporangiales > Streptosporangiaceae > Spirillospora > Spirillospora keratinilytica. The sequence continues at coordinate 70,024 of NZ_BSTN01000015.1, forward strand.
CAGCAGCAGCGGAGCGGTGCGGATCGCCCGCACCATCTCGGCGGCGTCCACGTCCGACAGGGGCGCCAGGCGGTAGGCCCGGTCGTCCAGCAGCGCGGCGGTCTCGTCGGCCAGGCCGAACGATACGATCGCGCCGAACGAGGGGTCCTCCCTGGTGGAGATGCACGTCCGCACGCCGCCGCGATCTTCCGACGCGACCGGCTCCCCCACCGTGACGCCGTAGCAGCGCAGCAGTTCGGCGGCCCGCTCGGGGGAGGACTCCTCCGGGGCGTCGCCGGAGTCCAGCCACTCCTCCACGAGCCTGCGTGCGCCCTTGCGGTCGACGTCGGGCAGGTCGGGGACGCGCCCGGGCGGCCGCCGCCGCCACTGTGCGTACCGGACCACGTAGGCCAGGGCGCGCACCGCGTCCTCCGGCGCCGGGTAGGACGGGATGGAACCCGCGGCCGCCGTCCCGTCGGGCCCGGCGACGCGCAGCTCCTCGGGCATGCCCTTCATGCCCAGGTACGTGGCGACGATCGGCTTGGGGCTGTCGGCCGCCAGCTTGAGGATGCGTTCGGGCACGTGCACGTCGTAGCCGCCGATGGTGGGCGGGGTGAACAGCGCCACCACCGCGTCGACCTCGTCGTCGTCGAGCGCGCCGGCCAGCGCCGCCTCGTACTGGGCGGCGCCCGCCCGCGGCCCCAGGTCGACGGGGGGACGCACCTCCAGGCCGAGGGCCATGGCCGCGTCCTGGGCCAGCAGCCGCAGCGAGTCGGAGTTGTCGATGATCGCGATGCGGTTCCCGCGGGGCAGCGGCTGGTAGGCCAGCAGCTGCGCCACGTCGAACAGCTCCGACAGGTCCTCGACCCGGATCACCCCGGCCTGCGCGAACAGCGCGCTGACCGCGTGGTCGGGCAGGCTGAGCGCCTGCGCCGCGTGGCCCAGCGGCACCCCCTGCGTGCTGCGTCCGCTCTTGACCGCCACGATGGGCTTGCGGCGGCCGAGCCGGCGCGCCAGCCGGGCGAACTTGCGCGGGTTGCCCAGCGACTCCAGGTACAGCAGGACGGCCTTGGTGGCCGGGTCCTCCTCCCAGTACTGCATGAGGTCGTTGCCGGACACGTCCGCCCGGTTGCCCGCCGACACGAACGTGGACAGGCCGAGGCCGCGTTCGGCCGTCCGCTGCAGGATCGCGATGCCGAGGGCGCCCGACTGCGAGAAGAACCCCACGGGGCCGCGCCCCGGCATGGTGGGGGCCAGGGTCGCGTTCAGCCGCACGTCCGGGTCGGTGTTGGCGATGCCCAGGCAGTTGGGGCCGACCACGCGCATCCCGTAGGCGCGGGCCAGGCGCACCAGCTCCTCCTGGCGTTTCCGGCCCTCCGGGCCCGTCTCGCCGAACCCGGACGACACCACCACCAGGCCGTGCACGCCCTTGCCCGCGCACTGCTGGACGACCTCGTGCACGGCGTCGGCGCGCACGGCCACCACCGCCAGGTCCACCTCGTCGGGGATGTCGAGCACCGACGCGTACGCCCGCACCCCCGCCACCGCCGTCGCGGTCGGGTGCACGGGGTAGACGGGGCCGCTGAAGTCCCCGTACAGCAGGTTGCGCAGCACCGTGTGGCCGACGCTGTGCTCGGTGCGGCTCGCGCCGATCACCGCCACCGACCGGGGGAACAGCAGCCGCTGGATCGACCGCGACTCGGCCCGGTGCTCGCGCGCCGCCATGACCTCCACGGACGTCTCGGTGGGCTCCAGATCGAGCACCAGCTCGATCACGCCCTCCTCGAACCGCTGCTCGGCCCGGTATCCGGCCTCGCGGAACACCCTGGTCATCCGCCGGTTCTCGGGCAGCACGCTGGCCACGAACCGGCGCACGCCCCGCTCCCGCGCGGCCGCCGCGATGTGCTCCAGCAGCACCGCGCCCAGGCCCCGCCCCTGGTGGGCGTCCTCGACCAGGAACGCCACCTCCGCGGTGGTGCCCGGCTTGTCGCCGTCGGCCAACCGGTCGTAGCGGACCACCGCCACCATCTCGGTGCCGATCGTGGCGATCAGCGCGACCCGGCGGTCGTGGTCGACGGTGGTGAAGTGCGCGACCTCGCGGTCCGACAGCGTCGGCCGGGGCGAGAAGAACCGGTAGTAGATCGACTCGGGCGACAGCCGGGCGTAGAACGCGCGCAGCAGCGGGCCGTCCTCGGGCCGGATCGGACGCAGGTGCGCGGTTCCGCCGTCGGTCAGGACGACGTCCGCCTCCCAGTGGTCCGGATAACCCCCGGCATGCCGTTCGGTCACGTACCAGAGGGTAAGGCACGGTTGTCGGGGCGGCGGCGGCCGGTGAAAACGCGGTGTTCCCGGTTTCGCTGCGCGTTCGAGACCTAATCGGGGGTCAAGAACTGTTACGGTCGAGCACACGCCCTGTATGCCGCTCGCGCGGGCCGTGTTGATCGAGGTGATGACTCCATGACGCGCGTGGTCGTGGTCGGCGATCTGATGACAGACACCGTGGCACGTGCCGCCTACCCCTTGGCCAAGGGCAGCGACACGCCCGCCGCGGTGACGACGCACGGAGGCGGCTCGGGCGCCAACGTCGCCTCCTGGCTGGCCCTTGAGGGCGTCGAGGTGGCGTTCGTGGGCCGTCGCGGCTCCGACATCGCGGGCCGGAACCGGGACATGGAGCTGATGGGGTACGGCGTCGACGCCCGCCTGGTCATGGACTCCGAGCGTCCCACCGGCACCTGCGTGGTGCTCGTCACCCACAAGGGCGACCGCACCATGCTGTCGGACCCGGGCGCCAACGCGGCGCTGCTGCCCGAGGACGTCGAACGGTGCCGGGACCTGTTCACCCAGGGCGCCCACCTGCACCTGTCCGGCTACTCCCTGATCAACGAGGGCTCCCGCAAGGCCGCCACACGCGCCCTCGAACTGGCCGCCCAGGCGCAGATGTCGATCTCGGTGGACGCCGGCTCGTCCTCCCCGCTCAAGCGCATGGGCGCCGAGCCGTTCCTGGAGTGGACGCAGGGTGCCCGCCTGCTCGTGGTGGACGAACGCGAGGCCGAGGTGCTGACCGGCCGGGACAAGCCCGCCGCGGCCGCCAAGGTGCTCACCGCCTGGTACCCCCAGGTCGTGATCAAGCTGGGCGCCGAGGGCGCCCTGTGGTACACCAACGGCCGCCCCGAACCGGTCACCGTCGCCGCCGAACCCATCGACAAGATCGTCGACGGCACCGGTGCGGGCGACGCGTTCATCGCCGGCTTCCTCCCCGCCTGGCTGGACGGCAAGCCCCCGGCCGAGGCCCTGTCCGCCGGCTGCCGCCTGGCCGCCCAGGCCCTCCAGCACCTGGGCGCCCGCCCGACGCTCGACGTGGTGGACAACCAGATCAAGTAACCCGCCGTTGGGCGTGCGGCCCCCGGCCGAGCCGACAGCCCGTCACTGCGCCACTCCGGGCCACTCCGGCCGGGGGCCGCCCCCGACGCCGGCGGAGCCACAAGGCGGCCGCCGAAACCGCCCAGGCCCGCTCCCCACCCCAACACCGTCCCGCCACACCACCCGGCTGCCGGTGCGGCGATCACCAAGAGCGACCAGGCGGCACAACCGACATTCCGACAGCTGCGAGCAACCGGGCGACAAACGACCCACCGGGACCAACCGCGCGCCGGCACGACAGCACCGCGAACGACCGTGCGGCCATGGACGATCGGACGGTCAACAGGCCCGGGGAGAGCAGCCGAGCGTGCCGGCAACACCGCCACGGACAACCCGGCGGCCACGAACAGCCAGGCAGTCGGGCGCGGCACCCGCACGAGCGGCCGGGCGGCGCGGACGGCCGGATGATCATGAGGCTCGGGGGGAGCGGCCGGGTGCGCTGGGGCGGCGGCGCCGTGGTTCGGCGGGGCGTCAGGGGGTGCGGTGGGTGCGGCCGTCCTCTTGGACGGCCGTCCAAAGGCGGTTGAGCGGGTGTTCGTTCGCGTACCGCATGAGATCGGCCCGGTGGACGAACGCGCCCGTCATGATCTCCACCCGGGGCTCCCGGTCGTCGCGCAGGTCGAGGGAGCGCAGCGGGACGCCGCCGGCATCGCTGTCGGAGGCCATCCGGCGGCCGATGGACGGCGTGACGATCATGCAGCCGCGGACGAAGCCGGAGCGCAGCAGCGACAGCCCGTAGTGGACGTCGTCGATGTCGGCCACCACGTCGAGCCGGTCGCGGAAGCCGGGCCCGTACCAGCTGCTCAGATAGTCGGCGACCAGCCCGGCCGGGGGCACCACGAGCGGCAGCCCGGCCAGTGCGGTGGTGCCGACCGCGTCGCCGGGCAGTTCGCTCTCGGTGAGGTTGGTCAACAGCATGGGACGGCCGCGGGCGAACTCGACCACCTCGTAGTCGGCGAGGCGGCGGTCGTCCCCCGACCTGCTGACGATGCTGCCGCACATGAGGTCGACCTGCCGCGACTCCAGGCGGCTCCACAGGTCCCGGGTGCGCACGTGGACGACCTTGAACTCCACCTCCTGGCGGCGGAACTGCTCGGCGACCCGGTCCCAGGCCCGGGAGATGATCGGAAGGGTGAACTCGGTGGTGCCGACGGTCAGCATCCGGCCCAGGCGCCGCCGGCTGCGCTGGATGGACTCCTGCCACTGCGTCAGGGTGCTGCGGGCCAGCCGGACCGCGGCCTCCCCCGTCTCGGTGAACAGGAAGTCCTTGCCGCGCCCCTGCCGGATGGTCAGCACCTCGCCGCACAGCGCCTGGCAGTTCCGGTTGAGCGTGTTGAGCTGTTTCTGGACGCTGGACTGCTCGCGGCCCAGGGCCCGTGCGGCGCGCAGGGCCGAGCCGGTCTCGTACACCGCCAGCAGCGTCCGGAGCTGATCGAACGTGGTGTCCAGCAGGGCGGGCGGGCAGTCCAGCAACTCGTCAAGGGCCCGCTGGGCGGTCGCGTGCGCATGGGTCGAGGCAGCCACGGACACGGACGTTACTAGCTTTCCACCCCGGTTCGCTGGAAATGGCCGCCGGTGGAGTTCAACGGGAAATGTCATTATTGCCCGTCGAACTGATCATGAAGTGTCCTCGGATTCCATTCGGACGTTTTACGATCATGAAAATCCCCCGCTCCGGTTCCCGAGCGGTCCCACCTCCCGGACCTGCGGCAATGCCGCCGCCCTCCGGTCGGTGCGGCCCTGATCTTCGGCGCTGCGGGCCGATGCGGGCGCGACGGTGCCCGGTGTTCGCGAGGGTTCCGGCGATGCGGCGTTCCGCGGCTCGCCGTCGAGAACACCCTCCGGCATCCTGCGGAGAACGGACCGGCGCATTTCCGTCCGCCGATAAGCGGCACGGCGGGCCCGGTGCGGCCGCCGCATGCCACCGGACGCCGCGGCCCTCCCTCCGGCGGGGGCCGTCCTGGGCGGCGCTGCGCACTCTGCGGCCGGGGTTCATGACGTGACGGCCAGGGTGAGGGGGAGGACGCCGGGGGCGCCGGCGTTTCGGAGGAGGCGGGCGGCCACGGTGACGGTCCAGCCGGTTTCGATGCGGTCGTCGACGAGGAGGATGGGGCCGTCGGTTCCCCGGACGGCCGCGGCCGTGTCGTCGGGCAGGGCGAGGGCTTGCCACACCGAGCGCAGCCGCTGGGCGCTGTTGTGGCGGCGAGGCACCGGGTCGCCCACCGGCGTGATCTCGCCCAGGTAAGGCAGGCGGCCGGTCCGGGCGATCTGTTCGGCGAGGTCGCGGATCAGGCGGGGGCGGGTGCGGGATCCGATCGAGACGACGGCGGCGGGGCGTTGCGGCCAGTCCCAGGCGGCCAGCACCTCGACCACGGCGTCGAACACCTCGGCGGGGACGTCGGTGTCGGGTGCGCCGTCGGCCAGCAGCTCGCGCAGGCGGTTGCCCCAGCCGATGTCGGTGAGCCGGCCCAGCGCGCGGCCCTCCTCGGCGACCTCGCCGGCGGCGATGCGGCCGGAGACGCCGAGGTCGTCCTTGACGCCGGTGGGCCACATCCGGCGGGGCGGCACGGCGACGCCGGGGCGGCGCAGCCGGTCGCGGGCGCGGGCGGCGCCGGCGTCGCTGACGTCGGTGGGCCAGTGGCGGCCGGTGCAGTTGTCGCAGCGGCCGCAGGGGGCGGCGGCGGGGTCGTCCAGCCGACGGCGCAGGAACTCCTCGCGGCACCCGTCGGTGGCGATGTACTCCAGCATGGCGCGCTGCTCGCGGGCGCGTTCGGCGGCGACGCGTTCGTAGCGGGCGCTGTCGTAGGTCCATGGACGGCCCGTGGCCACCCAGCCGCCCTTGACCCGCTGCACGGCCCCGTCCACGTCCAGGACCTTGAGCATCATCTCCAGGCGGCTGCGGCCCAGGTCGACGCGGGGTTCGAGGGCGCCGGTCGACAGCGGGCGCCCGGCCGCGGCGAGCGCGTCGAGGGTGGCGCGCACCACCGGTTCGGGCGGGAACGCCAGACCGGCGAAGTAGGCCCAGATGGCGCGGTCCTCGGCGCCGGGCAGCAGGATCGCCTCGGCGCGGTCGACGCGCCGGCCGGCCCGCCCGATCTGCTGGTAGTAGGCCACCGGGGACTGGGGGGCGCCCAGGTGCACGATGAAGCCGAGATCGGGTTTGTCGAACCCCATGCCGAGCGCGCTGGTGGCCACGATGGCTTTGAGCTTGTTGTCGAGCAGGTCGCGTTCGGCGCGCAGGCGGTCGTCGGGGTCGGTCTTCCCGGAGTAGGCGGCGACCTCGTAACCGCGGTCGCGCAGGAAGCCGGCGACCTCCTGCGCGGCGGCCACGGTCAGCGTGTAGACGATGCCGGAGCCGGGCAGCCGGTCGAGGTGCTCGGCCAGCCAGGCGACGCGCTGCTCGGTGGTCGGCAGCCGGACCACGGCCAGCCGCAGGGACTCGCGCGCCAGCGGCCCGCGCAGCACCAGCGCCTCGCCGTCGGCCGGGTCGATGAGCTGCTCGGCGATGTCCTGGGTGACGCGGGCGTTGGCGGTGGCGGTGGTGGCCAGGACGGGGATCCCGGCGGGCAGGTCGGCGAGGAGGGTGCGCAGGCGGCGGTAGTCGGGGCGGAAGTCGTGCCCCCAGTCGGAGACGCAGTGCGCCTCGTCCACGACGACCAGGCCCGCCTCGGCGGCCAGGCGGGGCATGACCAGGTCGCGGAAGTCGGGGTTGCCGAGCCGTTCGGGGCTGACCAGCAGCACGTCGACCGCGCCCGCGGCGACCTCGGCGAAGATCTGGTCCCAGTCGGCGGTGTTGGCCGAGTTGACGGTGCGGGCGCGGATGCCCGCCCCGGCGGCCGCGTCGATCTGGTTGCGCATCAGCGCCAGCAGGGGCGACACGATCACCGTGGGGCCGGCGCCGCGGTCGCGCAGCAGCCGGGTCGCCACGAAGTAGACCGCGGACTTGCCCCAGCCGGTGCGCTGCACGACGAGGGCCCGCCGCCGCTCGGCCACCAGGGCGCGGATGGCGGTCCACTGGTCGTCGCGCAGCCGGGCGTCATCGCCGGCGAGGGCGCGCAGGCACCGTTCGGCCTCGTCGCGGAGCGTCTCCGCCGTCTCTGCTGTGGTCATAGGTCCTTGCTATCAACGGCCCACGACACCGAGCACCAGAATCTCGTTCTGTGGATAACTCTTCGGGAGCGCGGAGGTATGGGCACGCGCCCGCCATGGGTACCCTGCCGGGACAGATCGGCGACGGCGGGAGGTTTCGGGCAGGCATGGCGGATATCAGGGAGCGGCTGCGGCGCACGTGGAACGCCCTGATGGACGGGACGCCCGCCGAGCCGCCCGAGGACGAGCCGCCCGAGGTCGTCGACGCCCGCGCCATCGACCTGGTGCTGCGCGTGGGCGAGCTGCTGGTGGCCAGCGGCGAGTCCACCGAGCGGGTCAACGAGGCCATGCTGAGCCTGGCCGTGGCCTACGAGCTGCCGCGCGCGGAGGTCCAGGTGACCTTCACGAGCCTGCTGGTGTCGGCGCATCCCGGGGCCGGCGCGCCGCCGGTCACCGGCGCGCGCGCCATCCGGCGGCGCACCCCCGCGTTCTGGCGCCTCACCGCGTTGCACTCCCTGGTCCAGGACGCCTCGATCGGCATGCTGGACCTGGAGGAGGCGCACCGGCGGCTCCGGGAGATCAAGCGGGGCCGCGGCCCCTATCCCCCGTGGCTGATCGTGGTGTCGCTGGGGTTGATCGCCGCATCGGCCAGCGTGCTGGTGGGCGGCGGGCCCCTGGTGGCCGGGACCGCGTTCGTCGCCACGCTGCTGGGGGACCGTGCCGCCGCCGCCCTGGCCCGCCGCGGTGTCGCCGAGTTCTTCCAGCTCGCCGTGGCCGCCGCCATAGGCGCGACGGCCGCGGCCATGGTGGTGGCGTGGGCGGGCAACCCGGCCCGTGCGTCCACCATCGTCACCGGGGCGATCCTGGCGCTGCTGCCGGGTCGTCCCCTGGTGGCCAGCATCCAGGACGGCATCACCGGCGACCTGGTCAGCGCCGGCGCCCGCCTGCTGGAGGTCTTCTTCATCGTCGCGGCGATCGTGTCCGGGCTCGGCGTCGTCGTCTACGCGGCGGTCAAGCTGGACGTGCCGATCGACGTGGCGCACCTGCCGAACTTCCCCGCCCTCCTGCAGCCGGTGTCGGTGCTGGCGGCCGGGGCGGTGTCGCTCACGTTCGCGTTGTCGCTGGCCGCGCCGCGCCAGGTGCTCCCCGCGGCGGCTCTGGGCGGGGCGCTGATCTGGATCCTGTACGTCCTGCTGCTGAAGCTGGACGTGACGTCGGTCCTGGCGTCGGCCGTCTCCGCCGTCATCGTCGGCCTGCTGGGGAGCCTGCTGGCGCGCCGTCACCAGGCGCCCGCGCTGCCCTACATCGTCCCGGTGATCGGCCCCCTGCTCCCGGGGACGCTGCTGTACCGGGGCATGGTCGAGCTCAACACGGGCTCGCCGCAGACGGGCATGCTGAGCCTGATCGGGGCGCTGTCCACGGCGCTGGCGCTCGGCGCCGGGGTCAACCTGGGCAGGGAGCTCGTGCGCGCCTTCCAGCGCGTCGGCCTGGGCGCCTCCGGCAGGTGGGCCCGTCCGGCGGCCCGCCGCACCCGCGGCTACTGAGTCCTCCGGGCCGCTCCCGGCGGACCATCGGGTGACGCCACCGCAGTCCCCTATGCCGCCGCCGGAAAATGTCGGTGGCGCCGGTTACGTTCGCGGCATGTACCGACAGGGAGAGGTCCTGATCTTGCCGGTAGCGGAGGACGCGGTTTCGCAGGAGGTGCGCGACCTGCCGCCCGCGCCGAGCCGGTGGCGATGATCGAGGTGGTGAACCGCACCCCCGAGCCGGACGGGTCGTTCCCCACCTGCCACCTGCGCGTCCCGCCCCATGTCAGGGCGGCCCGCGAAGGCGTCGCCTGGACATTCGGCCTGGACGAGGCCGACTACAGGCCCGAACGGGAGACCTGACCCGCGGCGGGCAGCCGCCCGCCCGGGCCGCCCGGGCTCCGGCGGGGGCCGGCACGGCGGGCCGGGGGCCCGTTGGTGGCACTTCCCCTGCGACCAACGGACCCTGGCCCGCCCACTCGGGCCACGGGGCCCGGGCGTCGACGCGCCGGTGACGCTGCCGAGGCCTCAGTAGGCGGCAAGGGTGCTGGTGAGGATGTGCCGGGTGTGCTCCGGCAGGGAGGCCTCGGTGACCAGGGTGTTGAAGGCGTGCCAGTGGCGTTCGATCTGGGCGGGGCTCGACGGGTAGCACGCCCCTTGGGACCGGTCGAGGTAGACCAGGTCGGGCAGGCTGTGCTGGTGGAAGCGGACCAGGGTGAACGGCTGGTCGCCCAGGTGGCCCGTCGCGGTGTGCGGCGCGACCTGCACGGTGACGTTCGGCCGCTGGGCGACCTCGAGGATGTGCTGGATCTGCGCACGCATCGTCGCCGTGCCGCCGACCGGGCGCCACAGCACCGCCTCGTCCAGCACCACCCACAGGTTGACCGGCCGCGGGCGCATCCGCAGGATCCGCTGGCGGCGCAGGCGCAGCATGACGCGGCGGCGCAGCTCGTCCTCGGCGGCGTCGGGGTGGTGCCGGGCGATGTCCGCGCGGGCGTAATCGGGGGTCTGCAGCAGCACCGGCACGGTGGTGGGCTCGAAGCTGCGGACGAGCCAGGCGGACTGCTCGGCCGACAGGTAGAGGCGCTCCCGGGCGGGCACGAGGTCGCGCTCGTCGTCCCACCAGCCTGGGGCGCGGGACTGCTCGACGAGGGCCAGCGCGGTGGCGTGCTCGGCCTTGTCGTGGAGCCCGTAGAGGGTGAGCAGGGCGACGACGTCGCGCTCCTTGAAGCCGGTGCGGCCGCGTTCCATGCGGCTGAGCTTCGCGGTGGACGCGCCGATGGCCCTGGCCGCCTGTCCGCGGGTCATGCCGCACTCCTCGCGCAGCGCGCGCAGGCGCCTGCCGAGCAGCAGCCGCGGGACGAGCGGACCGCTGGACGCGGACGCGGCGGGCCGGTCGGTGAACGCTTCGGTGCGGGAGGCGGCGATCAAGGCTGCTCCTTGTATGGACGGCCACGGACGAACCAACACCGGCTTCACACGGTAACGCCCGACCTGTGGGAAAGCGTTTCATCCCACCCGATGGCGTTACGCCGCCATCCTGCCCCAACCGGGCACGGGACACCCCGAAACGCGCCTTGACGTGCGGAAATGCCGAATCCGGCCAGTGTCGCCTTATGAAAAGACCGAACAGCCCGTTTGTGTGTCGCCACAAGGACGCGCGTGCCGCCCGGGGTTTGCGGGCCGCCCCGCACATGGTGGATGGTCGACCGCTTCGAGCGGTTGCACCTCCGGCCGCCACAGCGAGCACGGCACGATGCCGGGTGCGACGGGCTCCAGGCCCTCGAAGCAGCAGTGGACCATAGCGGTGCTCGTTGACGGTCGTGGGTTCCCTTTCCGTGGCGGACGGCACCTGTTCCCACCAGCCGCCCCGGACATCCCAACGGCGGGTTCCGGCCCCTATGGCCGACATGCACCGACGGCCCCCGGCGCGGAGGCGACCGGGGGCCGTCGAAGGCGCGTGCGGCGCCGGATCAGGCGGCGGGCAGCACCGAGCCCTTGTAGGTGTCCTCGATGAACTTCTTGACCTCCGGGCCGCGCAGCAGGTCGACGAGCTTCTTGATCTGCGGGTCGTCGGCGTCCTCCGGCCGGGTGACCAGGCCGTTGACGTACGGATTGCCCTCGGCCTTCTCGCTGACCAGCGCGTCCTTGGCCGGGGTGAGCTTGGCCTCCAGCGCATAGTTGCCGTTGATGACCGAGGCGTCCACGTCCGGGAGCTGGCGCGGCAGCGCGGCGGCGTCGGTGGGCTTGAACTTGATGTTCTTGGGGTTGCCGGTGATGTCCTTCTCGGTGGCGTTCTGGCCCGCGCCGGGCTTGAGGGTGATCACGCCGTTGTCGGCCAGCAGCTTCAGCGCGCGCGCCTCGTTGGACGGGTCGCTGGGCACCGCGACGGTGGCGCCCTGCTTCAGGTCCGCCAGCTTGGTGACCTTCTTGGAGTAGACGCCGAGCGGCTCCAGGTGCACCCCGGCGACGAAGGTCAGCTTCTGCCCGGTCTTCTGGTTCGACTCGTCCAGGTACGGCTTGTGCTGGAAGTAGTTGGCGTCGAGCTGGCCGTCGTTGAGCGCGGGGTTCAGCTGCTCGTAGTTGCTGAACTCGCGGATCTCCAGTCTGAGCCCGTTCTTGTCCGCCAGGTTGTCCTTGACGAACTTGAGGATCTCGGCGTGCGGCACCGAGGTGGCGCCGACGGTGAGGGTGTCGTCGGAGCTTGCGTCGCCGCCGCCGCAGCCGGCCAGGCCCAGCAGCAGTCCGGCGGACACGACAACGGTTGTGATCTTGCGCAGCACGAAGAGTGCCTTTCTCGTTCGGTGACAGGGAATCGGTGTCAGGCGCCCGCGGTGTCAGGGAGACGGGGAGCGGGGGTCGTCCGCGGCGCCGTGGCCATTGGCGGGTGAGCGGTCATTTGTGGGTGAGGCGCCGTACGGCCAGGTCGCCCAGCGACTGCACCACCTGCACCAGCGCGATGAGCAGCACCAGGATGGCGAGCATCATCCCGGTCTCGAAGCGCTGGTAGCCGTAGCGGATCGCCAGGTCGCCGAGGCCGCCGCCGCCGATCGCGCCCGCCATCGCCGAATAGCCGATGAGGGCGATGACGGTGACGGTCAGGCCCGCGACCAGCCCGGGGCGGGCCTCGCGCAGCAGCACCTTCCAGATGATCTGGCCGCGGGAGGCGCCCATCGCCTGGGCGGCGGCGACCACCCCCGGGTCCACCTCGCGCAGCGCGGTCTCCACCAGGCGCGCGTAGAAGGGGATGGCCGACAGCGTCAGCGGCACGATCGCCGCCTGGGTGCCGATGGACGTGCCGACCAGCGCCCGGGTGAACGGGATGATCGCCATCATCAGGATCACGAACGGCAGCGACCGGCCGATGTTGACGATCGCGCCGAGCACCTTGTTGACCGCCGGGACGGGCAGCAGCCCGCCGCGCTCGGTCAGCACCAGCAGCACCCCGAGCAGCGTGCCGCCGAGCGCCGTGAACAGCGTCGACCACACGGTCATCTGCAGCGTCTCCAGGGTGCCCTGGCGCAGCAGCGGAACCATCTCGTCCCAGGTCATGAGACCGGCGCCTCCTCGTCGGTCGCGGGGTCGGTCGCGGGGTCGGTCGCGGGCGCGCCCGGCGCGTCGCCGGCGGTTCCGTGGATTTCGACGGCCAGGCCCGCCTCGCGCAGGTGGGCCAGCTGGGCCGCGTTGACGTCGGGTTCGCCGGGCAGTTCGATGCGCAGCCGTCCGATGCGCGTGCCGCCGATCTCCTCCACCGCGCCGCCGAGGATGTTGACGTCGATGGAGTAGGTGCGGGCCAGCGTGGACACGAACGGCCGGTCCGCGCCGTCCCCCTCGAACGTGACGTCCACCACGGTGGTGCCGGCGCGCAGCACCGGATCGGGCAGCGGGAACAGGCCGCGCGCCAGCTCCGAGCCGGGGCGCAGCAGCAGTTCGCGCACCGGGCCGGACTCCACCACCCGCCCGTCGCGCATGATCGCCACGGAGTCGCAGATGCGCTTGACCACGTCCATCTCGTGGGTGATGAGCAGGATGGTCAGGCCGAGCCGCCGGTTGAGGTCGCGCAGCAGCTCCAGGATGGACGCGGTCGTCTCGGGGTCGAGCGCGGAGGTGGCCTCATCCGACAGCAGCACCTTGGGCCGTCCGGCCAGGGCGCGGGCGATGCCGACGCGCTGCTTTTGCCCGCCGGAGATCTGCGCGGGGTAGGCGCGGGCGTGCTCGGTGAGTCCGACAAGCTCCAGCAGCTCGGCCACGCGCTCGGCCCGTTCGGCGCGCGGCACGCCCATCACCTCCAGCGGGAACGCGACGTTGCCCGCCACGGTGCGGCTGGACAGCAGGCCGAAATGCTGGTGGATCATGCCGATGCGCCGGCGGGCCCGGCGCAGCTCGCCGCCGGACAGCGCCGGCAGGTCCTGCCCGTCCACCAGCACGCGCCCCGCGTCGGGCCGTTCCAGCAGGTTGACACAGCGCAGCAGGGTGCTCTTGCCGGCGCCGCTGCGGCCGAGCACGCCGAACACCTCGCCTTCGCGGACGGTCAGGTCGACGCCGTCGACGGCGGTCACCTCGCGCCCGCGGGTGCGGTAGACCTTGCGGAGTTTCTCGATCTGGATCAAGAGGTTTCACCCGTGCGGGTCGACCGCGCGCAAGCAGGCGCGCGGAGCGTGGACGGTGGTCGGGAAGGACGCGTGAGCGGGGAGCCGACGGGGGCTCTAGGCGCGGCCGGGCGGGTACGGCGCGTGGCTCAGCAGGTGGGTCTGGAAGGTCATGTGCGCGGCTCGATGTGGTCCGGGGGTGGGCTCGCTTCGGGGCGCGAGGCTTCGGTCGGGGCCCTCAGCGGTCGCACATTCGACACCGGCACGTACACCCCATCGCGCGCACGGCTCGGGGGCGGCGCGTCGGGCAGGGGTGTGCGGCAGTCACGGTCATCAGTAAACCGGCCCGACACTGATGGTGCAAATCCAGTCATACGACACGAAGGCCGTCGTGATGGGACTCACATGGTCATGCCGGGCCCCACGGCGACGCCGTCGAGGAGTGGTCGCCGCCGGATGGAAACGATCTCCTCCGAAGGACAGCACAATCTCATAGTGCGAACAGGTGAAACGAGGCGTTCCGGACGTCTAGAGTGAGGTTCGACGTGGGGCCCTCCTCCGGGAGGGCCCTTTCCCTGTACCTCGTGTGATCAGAGGACCCGAAGCATGAACGAGCATGAGCTGCGCGCGGAGTTGCTGCGGCTGCTGAGCGACGGGATGACCGAGCCCGCGTCGACCGCGGTGAACGGTGAGCGCGGCCTCGTGCCGCTCGCGCTCGACATGGACGGCGACGTCGCCGTCGTCTCGTTCCTGCGACATCAGAACGGCGGCACCGGAGGCTGCTTCATCGAAGGTGTCACGTTCCACAAGCGGGACGGCGAATGGATCGAGCTCGGCGGCGGCGGGGCCTGGGCTCCCGAAGAGCCGCTGGCCCGGCGTCCCGCGGCGGAGCTCGGCGGCCACCTGATCCGGTACGCCATGGGCCGTACCGTCCGCAACGCCAACCGGCTGTTCCCCTGGGGCGCCAAGTGGGTGAGCGAGGCCAAGCTGCGCGCCTCCAGCGAGGTCGCGCAGATCCGGGTCGGCTCGCGGCTGCTGGACGTCCCGGCGCACGGGCACGTCGTGGTGGTCTGGACGGCGCGCCGCGACCCCGTCGTCGAGGCCCTGGACAAGGACGGCGCCGTGCTGTCATCACTGGACCTCGGCCCCAGGCTCGTCCCCCTGGCTTCGACGGCCTGACCCCCTCGCCCCCTGGGAGGACCCGTGCTCGCCATCACCTGGGACACCGTCCGCGTCTTCCTGCACGTACTGGCAGCGACCATATGGGTCGGCGGGCAGCTGACCCTCACGGCGCTGCTGCCCGTGCTGCGCCGCGCGGGCGGCGACACCTCCAAGCTCGCCGCCCGCCAGTTCAACCGGGTCGCCTGGGCCGCGTTCGCCGTGCTCGTGCTGACCGGCGTGTGGAACATCGCGGCCGTGGGCGACGCGGACGGCGCCTACAAGACGACCCTCCACGTGAAGCTGGCCGTCGTGGTCGTGTCGGGTGTCGCCGCGTTCCTGCACACCCGGGCGTCCGCCCCCAAGGGCCTGGCCGTGTCGGGGGCCGTGAGCGGCGTGGCCGCCCTGGCGGCCCTGCTGCTGGGAGTCATGCTCGGCTGACCCCCTGTACGGCCGTCTGAGGTCACGGTTCGGGCGGGTCACAGCCAGCCGAGGTCGCGGGCGGCGCGGACGGCGGCGTGCCGGTTGTCCACGCCGAGCTTGGTGACCGCGGCCGACAGGTAGTTGCGCACCGTCCCCTCCGACAGCCCGAGGGCGCGGGCGATGCGGGCGACGGGCGCGCCGTCGGCGGCGGCGCGCAGGGCGTCCAGCTCGCGCGGCGTCAGCGGGCACTCCTCGGCGGCCAGCGCGTCGGCGGCCAGCTGCGGGTCGATGTAGCGCGCGCCGCCGGCGACCTGCCGGATGACCTGCGCGAGCCGCGCGCCGGGCGCGTCCTTGCCGAGGAAGCCGCGCACGCCCGCGCTCATGGCGCGGCGCAGGTTGCCGGGCCGCCCGTGCGCGGTGACGATCACGACCCGGCAGCCGGGCAGGTCGCGGGCCAGGCGCTCGGCGGCGGCGAGCCCGTCCAGGCCCGGCATGTCCAGGTCCAGCACCGCCACGTCCGGTTCGAGGGCCAGCGCCCGCTCCACCGCCTCGTCGCCGCGGCCGACGTCGGCCACGACCTCGATGCCGGGCTCGGTGTCGAGCAGCAGCACCAGCGCGTCCCTGATCAGCAGGTGGTCGTCGGCCAGCAGCACCCGGATCATGCCCGGTCCCTTTCGGCGGGTTCCGGCGCCGGGCGCAGCGGCACGGCCGCGGCCACCCGGAACGTTCCGTCGCCGACCGGTCCGGCGGTGAACTCCCCGCCCGCCGCGGCGATCCGCTCGGCCAGCCCGGCCAGCCCGCTGCCGGGCGGATGCGCGGCGGCGTCCGGTGCGCGGCGGCCCGGCCCCGCCCCGTCGTTGCTGATCTCCAGCCACAGCCGGTCGTCGTCGGCCCACACCGTGATCAGGCACCAGGTCGCGTTGCTGTGCCGCAGCACGTTGGTGGCGGCCTCGCGGGCGACCCGGCCGAGCGGTTCGTGCACGTGGGCGGGCAGCCGCGGGGAGATTTCGGGGGGCCGGCAGCGGATCCCGGCCGCCTGCAGCACGGCGGACATGCCGTCCAGTTCCGTGCGCAGCGACGTCGCCCGGTAGCCGCGGACGATCTCCCGCACGTCGCCGACCGCCTCGCGCGCCATCGCCTGGATCTCGGTCAGTTCCTTGCGCACGCGCCCGGGGTCGCGCTCCAGGTACCGTTCGGCGACCTCGGCGCGCAGGGCGACGGCCTGGAGGCTGTGGCCGAGCACGTCGTGCAGGTCCCGGGCGAAGCGGAGCCGCTCCTCCCCCACGGCGGATCGAGCCAGCTCCGCGCGCGCCCGCCGCAGTTCCTGGACGACGTGGTACATCCACACCGTCACGTAACCGGAGAACGCCGCGACGGGGACGCCGAACAGCTCGTACAGCACCGTCAGCGGGGGCAGTCCGAGCAGCACCCCGTACGCGGGGGTGAGGACGGTGGCGGCCCCGGTCACCGCCACGGCCTGCCGTAGCGGCAGCACGACGGGGATGAGCCCGGCGGGGAGCATCAGCAGGTTCCCCCAGCCGTCCTGCGCGCCCATCACCGGCGGCAGCCCCCAGCACACGGCGGTGAGGGCGGCCAGTCCGATGCGGTGGGCGGGCGCGGTACGGCGGCGCAGGTTGAGCCACAGCAGCCGCCCGTAGCCGGCGCATATCGCCGCCGCCGCCGTCACGGCGAGAGCCACGCGTTGCGGCTCGGAGCGGGTGAAGGCCTCATACCAGAGGGCGGGCAGCAGCATGCCGGTCAGGGTCAGCAGGGTCAACGCCACGATGACGGCGGCGAAGGCCCCGGGGCGCCCGATCCTCGGCTGCACCTGTCTGCCTGCCTCTGCGATCAACGGGAGCAGGGTCACTCAGGGTACGCGAGGTGCCCGCCCCCGCCTCTTGGCGGTGCCGTCAAAGCTTTCGGCCGCCGATTGTCACCGCGCTCACAATTTCAGCCCCCGGGCAGGGCGCGCGGGCCTGCGAGAACGCTACGACCGCCCCTGGGCGCACCCGAAGGCCTCTTGCGGGCGCCCCGGGGCGAGAGGCGTCCGGTGTCAGGCGGCCTTCGGATGCGTTCCGTCACCGCCTGTGACCAGACGTCCTTCGTCCAGGACCCCGACGCGGTCGGCGCGACGCGCCTCGTCTATGGCGCGGGTGGCCGCCAGCACGGTCACCCCTTGGGCGGACAGGGCCCGCAGCACGCCCCAGACGCGTTCCCTCGGCGCGTCCCCAAGGTCCGCCGTGGGCTCGTCCAGGAACAGCACGTCGGAACGGGCCAGCAGGACCAGCGCCACGTCCAGCAGGCGCCGCTCCCCCGGCGTGAGCCGCTCGAACGGCACATCCTCCAGCCCCGACAGGCCGGCCAGGCGCAGCGCCCCCGCCGCGGTGAGCGGGTCCAGTGTCCAGCGGCGCCAGGCGTCCACGACCTCCCCCACGGTCAGGCCGGGGAACAGGCCGCCGTCGCGCCACACCGTGCCCGCCCTCAGCGCGCCGCGCCGTTCGTAGGGGTCGATCCCGCAGACCCGCACCGTCCCCCCGGAAGGGCGGCGCAGCCCGGCGGCGGCCTCCAGCAGCGTGGTCTTGCCCGCCCCGTGACGGCCCAGCAGCGCGTACACCTCGCCCCGGGCCACGGTGAACGAGACGTCCCGCACGGCGTCGCGGTCCCCGAAACGCACCCGCAGGTCGCGTACCTCGATCACGTCCATGCGCCCATGCTGCCGAGCACGGGCACGGGGCGGGCAGTCACGGATGTCAGGAAACGCCCGTGACCTTCACACGGCCGCGCCATGACATTTGTCATCCATCACGTCCGCGCGAGGAGATCGGGGCCGAGGTCGGCGGCCCTGGCGTGGCCCGAGAGCATCAGGGTCAGGTCCAGTTCGGCCAGCAGGCAGCGCAGCACGTGCGTGACGCCCGACTCGCCCCCGAGCGCGAGCCCGTACACGAAGGGGCGTCCCACCAGGACCGCCTTGGCGCCCAGGGCGAGCGCCTTGGCGATGTCGGCGCCGGTGCGCACGCCGCTGTCGAACAGCACCTCGGCCTGGCCGCGCACGGCCTCGACCACGGGCGGCAGGGCGTCCAGCGACGCCACCGCCCCGTCGACCTGTCGTCCGCCGTGGTTGGAGACGATCACGCCGTCCATGCCCGCGTCCACCGCGCGCCGCGCGTCGTCGGGGTGCTGGATGCCCTTGAGCGCGATCGGCCCGTGCCAGTGCTCGCGCAGGAACGCCAGGTCGTCCCAGGTCAGCGAGGGGTTACCGAAGTTGGCCGCCCAGTGCAGGAGCGCCGCGTCCCGATTGGCGTCGGTGACCGGCCCGCCGACCGCCTTCTGAAAGACCGGGTCGGTGAAGTAGTTGGCCACCCCGATGCCCCGCAGGAACGGCAGATACGCCTGGTCGAGGTCGCGGGGCCGCCACGCCAGCGCGAACGTGTCCAGCGTGACCACCAGCGCGGTGTACCCGGCGGCGGCCGCGCGCTCCAGGAAGCTGACGGCCAGCTCGCGGTCCTTGGGCCAGTACAGCTGGTACCAGCGCGGCCCGTCCCCGTTCGCCTGCGCGACCTCCTCGATCGAATACGACGAGGCGGTGCTCAGCACGTACGGCAGCCCGGCCGCCGCCGCGGCCCGGGCCGCCGCCCGCTCGCCGTCCGGATGGAAGATCGACTGGACGCCGACCGGGGCCAGCGCCACCGGCGCGGGCATCGGCGTGCCCAGCACCCGCGCCGACAGGTCGCGCTCGGCCACGTCCCGCAGCATCCGCGGCACGATCCGCCACCGGTCGAACGCCTCCCGGTTGGCCCGCGCGGTCGCCTCGGTGCCGGCCGCCCCCGCCGCGTACCCGAACGCCGCGGCCGACAGGCGCCGCCCGGCCAGCGCCTCCAGCCTGGTCAGGTCGGTGGGCAGCTCGGGAACGACGTCGCCCAGGCCCTTGAGGTAGATCTCGTATTGGAAGTCGGCGGGCGAGCTCATGCCCGCCTCCCGCCGGCCTGCGGCACCCGCCCGGCGGCTGCCGCGCCCGCCGACCGGGCGGCGCCGCGCCCCTCCGGCTCGCTCATTCGCCCTCCTCGGACCCGTCCGGACCGCGGCGCCCGCCGCCGCGGAGCCGTCCGGTACGAATCTGTCTGTGGGACCGGCAACAATGTTCCACATGGCACGACGCGGATCCCAAGCCCCACCGCCGCCCGACTTCGAGGAGAACATCGTCGACGTCGACGTCTCCGAGGAGATGCGCGGCAGCTACCTTGAGTACGCCTACTCGGTGATCTACCAGCGGGCGCTGCCGGACGCGCGCGACGGGCTCAAGCCCGTGCAGCGCCGCATCCTGTACTCGATGAACGAGATGGGCCTGCGTCCCGACCGCGGCCACGTCAAGTGCGCCCGCGTCGTCGGCGAGGTCATGGGCAAGCTGCATCCGCACGGCGACAGCGCCATCTACGACGCCATGGTGCGCATGGCCCAGCGCTGGGCGATGCGCATGCCGCTGGTGGACGGCCACGGCAACTTCGGCTCCCTCGGCGGCGACGACATGCCCGCCGCCATGCGGTACACCGAGGCCCGCATGTCCCGCGAGGCCATGCTGATGGTCTCCTCGATCGACGAGGGCACCGTCGACTTCCGGCCCAACTACGACGGGCAGGAGACCGAGCCGGAGGTGCTGCCCGCCGCGTTTCCGAACCTGCTGGTCAACGGGGCGTCCGGGATCGCGGTCGGGATGGCCACCAACATGGCCCCGCACAACCTCGGGGAGGTGATCGCCGCCGCCCGGCACCTGATCGCCAACCCCGACGCCGACCTGGACGAGCTGATGCGCTTCGTGCCCGGCCCCGACCTGCCCACCGGCGGCAAGATCGTCGGGCTGGACGGCATCCGCGACGCCTACGCCACCGGCCGCGGCACGTTCCGCACCCGCGCCACCGCGCACATCGAGAACGTCACCCCCCGCCGCAAGGGCATCGTCGTCACCGAGCTGCCGTACGCGGTCGGCCCCGAACGCGTCAAGGCCAAGATCAAGGACCTGGTCAACGCCAAGAAGCTGCAGGGCATCGCCGACCTGAAGGACCTGACCGACCGCACCACCGGGCTGCGGCTGGTCATCGAGGTCAAAAACGGCTTCCACCCGGAGGCCGTGCTGGAGGAGCTCTACCGGCTCACCCCGATGGAGGAGACCTTCGGCATCAACAACGTGGCGCTGGTGGACGGCCAGCCCCGCACCCTCGGCCTGCGCGACCTGCTGCAGGTCTACATCGACCACCGCATCGACGTGGTGCGCCGCCGCTCGGAGCACCGCCGCGCCAAGCGCGCGGACCGGCTGCACCTGGTCGACGGCCTGCTGGTCGCGCTGCTCAACATCGACGAGGTCATCCAGGTCATCCGCGGCAGCGACGACTCCGCGCAGGCCAAGCAGCGCCTGATGCAGATCTTCGAGCTGTCGGAGGTCCAGGCGCAGTACATCCTCGACACGCCGCTGCGCCGCCTGACCCGCTACGACCGGCTGGAGCTGGAGAAGGAGAAGGAGCAGCTGGCCCGCGAGATCGCCGAGCTGACCGAGATCCTGGAGTCGGAGGCCAAGCTGCGCGGCGTGGTCTCCGACGAGCTCGCCGAGGTCGCCGCCGAGTACGCCACGCCGCGCCGCACCGTCCTGCTGGAGTCGTCCGGCCAGACCGCCGCGGCCGCCGTGCCGCTGGAGGTCCCCGACGACCCCTGCCTGGTGCTGATGTCGTCCACCGGCCTGCTCGCCCGCACCGCCACCGCCGACCCGCTGCCCGCCGAGGGCGACCGGGGGCCGCACGACGTGCTGGCGTCGGTCGTCCGCACGTCGGCGCGCGGCCAGATCGGCGCGGTCACCTCGGCCGGGCGGATGATCCGCATCGAGGTCATCGACCTGCCGCTGCTGCCACCGACGGCCACCGCGCCGTCCCTGGCCGGAGGCGCCCCCATCGACGAGTACATCGCCCTGGAGGACGACGAGAAGGTCGTCGGCCTGGGCGCCATCACCGACTCCGGCCCCGGTCTCGCCCTGGGCACCGAGCAGGGCGTGGTCAAAAGGGTCGTCCCCGACTTCCCCAACCGCGACGACTTCGAGGTGATCGGTCTGAAGGAGGGCGACCGCGTGGTGGGCGCCGTCCAACTGACCTCCGAGGACCAGGACCTGGTCTTCATCACCACCGACGCCCAGCTGCTGCACTACGGCGCCGCCAACGTCCGCCCCCAGGGCCGCCCGGCGGGGGGCATGGCGGGCATCAAGCTGTCCGCCGGGGCGCGCGTCCTGTGGTTCGGCGCCGTCGACCCGTCCCGGGAGAACCGCGTGGTGACGGTCTCCGGCTCCTCCACGGCCCTGCCCGGCACCCAGACCGGCGCGGTGAAGGTCTCCGACTACGCCGACTTCCCGGCCAAGGGCCGCGCCACCGGCGGCGTCCGCTCCCACCGGTTCCTCAAGGGCGAGGACGCCCTGATCCTGGCCTGGGCGGGCCCGGCCCCCGTCCGCGCCGCGTCGTCCACGGGCAAGCCGCTGGCGCTGCCCACCGAACTGGGCCGCCGCGACGGCTCGGGTGAGAAGCTCGGCACCCCCATAGCGGCCGTGGGCGGTCCTCTGGCGTCCGAGGCGTGACAGTGTCGTGCGGGCGCGCTGCGGGTTCTCCCAGGCCGCGCCCGCACGGCGGCGCCCGAGCGCCCAGGGTGAGCAGTCGGTCAGGCCGCCGGGGCGGGGCGTTTCTGGACGACCCACTGATTGTCGTCGGGGTCACTGAAGAAGATCATCGTGCTCCAGGGCTTGTCGCCGCGTCCCGGGCGCCGCTCCCCGTCCTCGATGTGCCGCGCCGATGTTCGAGCCGGTCGATCCGGCACGTTGCGGGGCCGGCGGGGCGGCCGTGTCGAAGACGGGCGGGCGGCTCCAGCACCCGCGAGACGAGGAATACTCAGCGGTGTTCGACGAATGGAGGACGGCCATGACCGAGGCGCTGGTGCTGGGCGGCGGAGGTGTCGGCGGAATCGCCTGGATCACCGGTGTGCTCGCGGGGCTGGCCGACGCGGGGCAGGACGTCACCGGCGCCGATGTGATCGTGGGGACGTCCGCGGGCTCGACCGTCGCGGCGCAGCTGGGCAGCGGTCTGAGCCTGGCCGAGCTGTACGCCCGGCAGGTCGCGCCGGAACTGCAGTCCGCCGAGCTCATGGCCGAGCTGGACGTGGAGAAGTTCGGCGCCGACTTCGCCGCCCTGCTGCGCGACGCGGGCACCGTCGCGGAGATCCGGCGGGCGGTGGGCGGGTACGCGCTGAAGGCCGCCACCGTGCCGGAGGCGGAGCGGCGGGCGGTGATCGAGTCGCGGCTGCCGTCCCACGCGTGGCCGGAGCGCACGTTGAAGATCGTCGCGGTGGACGCCCAGACCGGTGAGCCGCGGGTGTTCGACAACGCCTCGGGCGTGGACCTGGTCGACGCCGTCGCGGCGAGCTGCGCCGTGCCCGGCGTGTGGCCGCCGGTGACGATCGGCGGGCGCCGGTACATGGACGGCGGCATCCGCTCCGCCGCCAACGCCGACTACGCCGCCGGGGCGTCCCGGGTCGTGGTGCTCGCCCCGCTCGGCGGCGTCGAACTGGTCCCGACCGACAGGCCGCTGGACCGGACCGTCGAGGAGCTGCGCGCGAGCGGCGCCGAGGTCGCGGTCATCGAACCGGACGAGGCGTCGCGGACGGCCATCGGCCCGAATCCGCTCGACCCGTCCACCCGCAAGCCGGCCGCCGAGGCGGGCCGCGCCCAGGGCCGCGCGCTGAAGCTGCGATGACGCACCCGCGGGAACCGTCTGTCGAAGCGATTCCATCGGTCGGCCCGTCGTGATCGCCGTTGTCCGCAGACCGTGGGGCGCACACGGCGTGATGCTCGTGATGCCCTCCGGGTGTATCCCACGCTGCGCGACCTGGAACGCTGGGTATGCGCGGCTTCTCCTGGCACGCCCCCGCCAGGGCCGCGTCTTGCCGATCTTCGAAGGAGGACTGCATGGCCGTCTACGCGCTCGGCGACCGGGTGCCCGTCATCCACGAGACCGCCTACGTGCATCCGGACGCGGTGGTGATCGGTGCGGTGACGCTGGGTCCGGAGTCGTCCGTCTGGCCGAACGCGGTGCTGCGCGGCGACTACGGCCGCATTGAGGTGGGAGCCCGCACTTCCGTCCAGGACGGCACGGTGCTGCACACGACCGAGGAATGGCCCACGCTGATCGGCGCCGACTGCGTCGTCGGCCACAACGTGCACGCCGAGGGCTGCACGGTCGAGGACCGCTGCCTGATCGGCTCCGGCTCGGTCGTCCTCAACCGCGCCCGGATCGGCACCGGCTCCATCGTCGGCGCCTCCGCCCTGGTCCCCGAGGACCTGCAGGTGCCGCCGGCCTCCATGGCGCTGGGCGTCCCCGCCCGCGTCCGCCCGATGGGCGAGCAGACCCGCCATGCGGACTGGCTGGACGAAGCGGTGCAGCTCTACGTGCGCAACGCCCGCGACTACCGCAAGAACCTCCGTCGCCTCGACTGAAACCACCGGCCGACGGCGGGCCCGCACCAGCGGCGATGTCCAGCCTCCAGGCCTCCAGCGCTCGACGGTGCGGGCCTACTGCGCGGCCTCCATATGGCCGTCCAGGTAATCGATCAAGCGACTCTCGCTGTTCAACAGCCGCTCCCGGTGTTCGGGCGGCAGGGCGGCCAGCGCGTCGGGAAGCGCTCTATCGCGCGGCACGTGGACCATCGCGCCGGTGTAGACGCGGCAGCCGGGGCACCACGAGAGCCCGATGCACCGTTCATAGTGCGGAGAGTCGGCCGGGTAGATGCGGTAGGTGTACGAGCGCACGGCCGTCCGACATGCGGTGCAGATCCAGTGCCCTTGGTCTTGGACGGTGTCCCATCTGCTGACCTTGCGCCAGCGCTGCGGGTGGGATGGTTTGCTTCGATGCGCCATGAGAGGCATCGTCCCCCAGCCGTCCATGCCCCCGACATGGTCCTGGCAGGCTCGCGCACACGAAAGGTTGTCAGACACCGCGAGTTGGCAGCAGTAGGCAAGATTTGCGATGCGGTCGGTGGAAGGCATTCGGCCACGCCACCGTGCGTCCGGCTGCACGGCAGGAGCCGGGCTGTCAGCCTTCTGTGCCGGCGGCGCAGGCGGTGCCGGCTCCCAGGGGCGCAAGGCGTCGACCCGGACGATCGCGCAGCGCAAGCAGTCCAGTTCCGCACACGATTCAATGGATGCGAGCCTGCGTCTGCTCAATCCGCACAGCCTCATCCTGTAGGGAGTGAGAATCGAGTCGGCACCGCGTGCCCGATCACCCTTCCTCCGGACGCCCCGCCAAGCGCGGCCATGCCCGATTGACAGGCAGCCTTATTCAGCGCCGAAGGCCGCTCCCAAGGGGGGCACTTCCTCGGGAGTTCGACGGAGGGCTTCCTCAACCGATGCGATCAAGTCACGCATGGCGGAACGCAACCGTCTGTGCTGGTCGAGCAGTTC
Source organism: Actinomadura sp. NBRC 104425 (assembly GCF_030269545.1). GTDB lineage: Bacteria > Actinomycetota > Actinomycetes > Streptosporangiales > Streptosporangiaceae > Spirillospora > Spirillospora keratinilytica. Next base: position 94,683 of record NZ_BSTN01000015.1, read on the forward strand.
GCTTTCGAAGACGACCGCCGCTCCGCCCTTGTCACCGACCCATACATGACGGCTCGCCATCTGCTTGATCGGCTCGTCCAGCGCGTGTTCCACCATGTCAGCGTCCCGCCGCAAATTGCGCAGAAGTTCCTGCAGCTCCCGATACTTCGGATTCGGAACCATACCCGGGGCCATGATCTTCCTCCTGCGCAGTGGCGGAGACCGGAAAACAACGGCATTCTAAAGGCGGAAGGTGCTGCAGCGCCCGGCCAAAGATGCGGATGAGCGGCATGTGTGGACGTTGGCACCATGTCACCGCCCTTGCATTGACAGCCGCACTCATCACATCCTTCTGTGGCGACACAGAACCCGAAGGCCCCACCGTCGTCGAGGCCGAACAGACCCTCGAGTCCCACATCAACAAGCTCGTTGGTACGGGTGCAGGGAACGTCCGCCACGTGAAGGTTATTGATCCTGGCGGGCCTCCTTGCGCTCATTCTCCCAACTCGCCGCACAGTCAGCAGCCTTCTTCATCATTCCAGCATGGCGCCCTCGGCGATCTCGGTGTCATACGCGCCGGCGATCTGCGACATGGGGATCTGCATGCCGTCGGGCACCTTGTCCTTGAGCGTGGTCATGACCGTGAATGCGAAGCGTCCGGCCTCCCGGGAGTGGGCGCCGTCCTTCTCGTCATACGAGCCGGACCCCGCCGCAAGCGCCCGGCCGAACTGCTCGACGGCCTGCCGGTCGAAGACCGAGAGCCGGGTGAACGTGGAGATCACGTGCCCGAGCTCAGGCTTGGACGGCAACAGGTACGAGCCCGATTTGCTGGGCGGGCGCGGGTTCGCCTCGGCCGTCCCCTGGAAGGCGAGGCGGGCGGCGGCGGGATTGTTGCTCAGTGCCCGAAGCATTTCCCGGATGCTCTCCCAGTCGGTGCCGGTGAGGTCGCTTCGGGCGGCGAGCCCCGAGGACAGCTGGCGGTAGGCCGGGTCGAGCGCGTGGAGCCGGGCGAGGGAGGCCAGCCATTCGGGCGGGAAGGTGCCGTAGGCGACCAGAGCGGCCACGCCTTGTCGCTCTTCCCTCAACAGCTTGGTCTCGAACATCGCCTTGGCGACGGTGTTGAATCCCGGCACGTCCATTCCGCCGGAGACGGCGCTGCCGAACGCCTGGCTGGTCTCCTGTAGCTGGCGGTTCGTGTGCTCTTCACGTCCGTACTTCTTGATGAGTGAGGGAAGGCGGCGGGTCGGTTCGGGGCCGAGGGCCGCAAAGAAGGCGGCGGCGTAGTCGGCATCGAAACGGTGCATGCCGAGTTCGTTGAGAGCGTCGTGATAGGCACCGTCGTCCGGTCGGGTGCTCTTGATGAGGGCGGCGAGGATGGCGCCCTGGCGGCGGGCCTCGGCCGGGGAGAGGACGAGCGACTCGTCGACTGAGGCGAAGCCCCGTGCGGAGCCGTCGTCGCGCGCGACGGCGAGATCCTTGCGGCGGGTGAGCAGGGGCAGTTGCTCGTCGATCCACGCGCACACGCGGTCGACGTTCGACAGCGGGGAGACGTCCACGCCCAGCGCGGGCAGCCGAGACCGGTAGGACGCCAGCGCGCCCGCGATGTCGTCGCGGCCGCGCTGGAACTCTTCGATCATTTCGGCCATCAGGTCAGGGTTGACGCCGCTGAATCCCGGTGGGAAGGGAGTGCCCATTGAGCCGCCGTTCGTGTCCCAGTCGCGTGATCCCCGTCGCGCGAATTTCGTGCTCCCCCCGCGCCACAGATAGCGCACACGGGGACAGAGCGTCAACCGAGCGCGAAAAGGCTGGAGCGCTACGCCTCGTCGAACGAAGGAATAAATCAGACATCTGCCGGTGGCCGGGCTGCCCGTTTCCTGGCTGCCGGGGAGTCGAGGCAACGGTTCCGATCATCGCTTAGTGCCGGTGATGCCAGATGCGTCCGCATATTGGACTGGCCCATAACAATGTCAAAGCATCGATCGCGACATATGACACCTTGAGCACCATCGCGGGTGCCGGGCGCCATGCGTTACGGACGGTGGGTCACAATGGGGGCATGGCGATCGCATCCTTCATGGTTCCGCTGGGCACGCCGGCGCCCGGGTTCGCCCTGCCGTCGATCGACGGCGGTACGGTCTCGCTCGCGGACTTCGCCGACGCTCCGGCGCTGCTGGTGGTGTTCCTGTCCAACCACTGCCCTTACGTGCGCCGGATCGAGCACGGCATCGGCGCCGTGACGGCCGAGTACCGCGACAAGGGATTGGCCACCGTGGCGATCTGCAGCAACGACGTCGAACGGTATCCCGATGACGGCGCCGACCACCTGCGCGAGCAGGTCAAGCGCGCCAGGTTCACCTTCCCGTACCTGATCGACGAGTCGCAGGACGTCGCCAAGGCGTACCGGGCCGCCTGCACCCCCGACTTCTTCCTCTACGACGCCGACCGGCGGCTGGCGTACCGGGGCGAGTTCGACGCCGCCCGTCCCAAGAACGACGAGCCGGTGAACGGCGCGTCCCTGCGCGCTGCCATCGACCACGTCCTGGCAGGAGAGCCCGTGCCCGAGCCGCACATTCCCAGCGTGGGCTGCGGCATCAAATGGAAGCCCGGCAACGAACCCGCATGAGACCGCTTCCCAGAACACAGCGCGGATGAGCGGGTCAACGCACCGGCACCGACACATCGACAAGCGTTGACCCGCCAGCGCCTTAGGCCATGTCCGATGGATCTGGTCCGCAGCGCGGATGCCTGACGGGAGGGCGGCGTTCAGTCCGTGCGCGTCGCCACCGACGCGTGTAGAGCGGGCTGCGTCGTGTGTCCGCAATGAGTTAATCTACCAAGCGATTGTTAGGTAGTCCGACAGGGGCGGGCCAGGATGGATCTTGAGTTCGGGGCGGCCGACGAGGCGTTCCGGGGCGAGGTGCGGGCATGGCTGCGCGAGCATGTGCCTGCCGAGCCGCTGCCGTCGCTGGAGACCGAGGAGGGCTTCGCGGCGCACCGGGAGTGGGAGCGGAAGCTGGGCGCCGCCCGCCTGTCGGCGGTGTCGTGGCCCGAGGAGTACGGCGGGCGGGGCGCGTCCACGCTGCAATGGCTGATCTTCGAGGAGGAGTACTACGCGGCCGGCGCCCCGGGACGCGTCAGCCAGAACGGCATCAACCTGCTCGCGCCCACCCTGTTCGAGCACGGTACGCCCGAGCAGCTCGCGGCCGTCCTGCCGCCCATGGCGCGCGGCGAGGTGATCTGGGCGCAGGCGTGGTCGGAGCCCGGCGCGGGCAGCGACCTGGCGTCCCTGCGCGCCACGGCGCAGCGGGTCGACGGCGGGTGGCTGCTGAACGGGCAGAAGACGTGGAGTTCGCGGGCGGCGTTCGCCGACCGGGCGTTCGGGCTGTTCCGGTCCGACCCGGGCGCGGAGCGCCATCGCGGGCTGACGTACCTGATGTTCCCGCTGGACGCAGACGGGGTGACCGTGCGTCCCATCGGGCGGCTGGACGGCAAGCCCGCGTTCGCCGAACTGTTCCTGGACGACGTGTTCGTCCCCGACGAGGACGTGATCGGCGCGCCGGGGGACGGCTGGCGGGTGGCGATGAGCACCGCGGGCAACGAACGCGGCCTCACCCTGCGCTCCCCCGGGCGTTTCACCGCCGCGGCCGAGCGGCTCGTCACGCTGTGGCGGGAGCGGGGCGATCCGTCCGACACGGCGATGCGCGACCGGGTGGCGGACGCGTGGATCAAGGCCCGCGCGTACCGGTTGAAGGGCTTGGAGACGGTGTCGCGCACCGACGGCATCGGCGCCGAGTCCAGCATGAACAAGCTGTTCTGGTCGGAGTTCGACGTGGCGCTGCACGAGACCGCGCTCGACCTGCTGGGGGCCGACGGCGAGCTCGCCGGGGACTGGCTGGAGGGCTATGTGTTCTCGCTGGCCGGACCGATCTACGCGGGCACCAACGAGATCCAGCGCGACGTCGTCGCCGAGCGGGTGCTCGGCCTGCCGAGGGGGACGCGGTGAAGTTCGTCCTGGACGCCGAGCAGCGATTGTTCGGCGAGACCCTGCACAAGCTGCTCGCCGAGGCCGACACCCCGGCCGCGATCCGCGCGTGGGGGGCCGGCGACGCCGCTCCGGGGCGGGCGCTGTGGCGGTCGGTGGCGGAGACGGGGGTCTTCGCGCTGGCGGTGCCCGAGGCGCACGGCGGGGCCGGGGTGCTGCCGGTGGAGCTGGTCACGGCCGCGTACGAGCTGGGACGCCACGCGGTTCCCGGGCCGTTCGTCGAGACGCTCGCCGCGGCGGTGCTGATCGACGGCCTCGGCGGCGAGCCGGCCGCGCGGTGGCTGCCGCGCATCGCGGCCGGGGAGGCGATGATCTCCCTGGCCCGGCCGTACGCGCTGGACGCCGACGTCGCCGATCTCGTGGTGGCCGTCGCCGACGGCGCACCGCCACGGGCCGCCCGTCCCGCGGAGATGCGTGCGGGCATCGATCCGGCGCGGCGGTTGTTCAAGGTCGTTCCGCAGGCGCCTTTGGGCCGTGCGGACGCCACCGCCCGAGCCGTGGACCTCGCCACGCTGCTGTGCGCGTCGCAGCAGCTGGGCGTCGGACGCGCCCTGCTGGACGTGTCGGTGCAGTATGCCCGGACGCGGCGGCAGTTCGGCCGCGCCATCGGCGAGTTCCAGGCGGTCAAGCACCGTCTGGCGGACGCGGCCGTCGGGTTGGAGTTCGCCCGTCCGCTCGTCCACGGCGCCGCGCTGTCCTACGGGACGCCGGACTTCCCCCGCGACGTCTCGGCGGCCAAGGTCGCGGCGGCCGAGGCGTCCTATGCCGCGGCGAAGACCGCCCTGCAGGTGCACGGGGCGATCGGCTACACCGACGAGTACGCGCCGTCGCTGTGGATCCGCAAGGCCCGCGCCCTCTACTCGGCGTGGGGTGCGCCGGCCGAGCACCGCGCCCGCGTCATGGGGTTTCTTTGCCGTCCGGCGGCGGGTGAGGGCCTGCCAGGCCGTTCAGTATGAGGGCGGTGAGGGAGTCGACGATCTGCTCGCCGGTGAGGTCGGGGGCGTCCTGTCCGGCGGTGAGCAGGGCGTACCCGAGCGTGCTGAGCATCGCGCCCACGGCGGCGGCGATCAGCGTGGGGTCGCCGGGGAGCTCGTGCCCCTGCTCCCGCAGGTACTCCAGGTGGTCGCGGATGACGGCGGTGTCGTCGGCCAGGGTGCGCCAGGCCCGGCCCGACTCGGGCGGTGCGGCGATCATCGCCTGGAACTGCGCGGCCACCACCGGAAGGTGTTCGGAGAACATCTTCCAGTAGACCTCGATGTGCGCGCGCAGTTGCGCGGGATCGGTCAGGTCGTGCTCGCGCGGTTGCCCCTGGGCCTCCAACTCGACGTCGGTGTCGCGGTCCATGTCGTGCAGCAGCGCGGTGAGCAGGTCCTCCTTGCTGGAGAAGTGCTCGTAGAAGGACCCGGTGGCCCGGCCCGCCGCACGGGTGATGTCGGTGATCTTGGTGTCGAGATAGCCCCGTTCGACGAACAGCCTGCGTGCGGCGTCCTTCAGCGCCCGTTCCGTCTCGGCCGCCTTCTGCTTGCGAACCCCCAACGCGCCACCTCTCCGTCACCGCCCGGGACAACCGCCGCCCCAGCATATTGACCTTCGGCCGGCGCATGCCGTAGCCGCTACTGGACGAACTGTCAATACTTGTCCTGCAGTAAGCGGCTCGTTACGTTACGGGCGGGAAACATGTCCTGGAGGTCACCCCCGATGCGCCTCGCCACCCGCTGGACCGCCCCCCTCGCCATCGCCGCGCTCTCGCTCGGCACCGCCGCGCCCGTCCACGCCGCACCCTCCGCACCGACCGCGCTCACCGCGCGCACGGCCACCGCGTCGCCCGCCGCATGGGCGACCGGCGACTGGACGCCCCGCCCCGCCGCCTACGAGGTGGCGACCGAGAAGGACGTCACGCTGACCATGAGCGACGGCGTCCGGCTGGTCGCCGACATCCTCCGACCCGCCCGCAACGGCCGCCCCGTGCCCGGCCGCTTCCCGGTGATCGTCACCATGACCCCGTACAACAAGACGGTGCCCGCCGCGAACATGGCCGACGACTACCTCGTCAAGCGCGGTTACGTACAGGTGATCGTGGACGTGCGCGGCACCGGCGGCTCGCAGGGCAAGTGGGAGGCGTTCAGCGCCCGCGAGCAGCGGGACGGCGCCGAGGTCGTCGAATGGGCCGCATCCCGCGAACGCCCCTGGAGCGACGGCCGGGTGGGCATGGCCGGGGCCTCCTACGGCGGCATCAACCAGCTGTTCACCGCCGCCCAGCGGCCCAAGGGGCTGAAGGCGCTGTTCCCCGTGGTGCCGATGGGCGACTCGTACCGCGACGTGATCGGCACCGGCGGGCAGCTCGGCCTCGGCTTCGTGCCGCTGTGGCTGGCCGCCGTCTCCCTGACCAGCGTGCTGCCGCCCACCTACTCGGGCGCCGACCCCGCACGGGCCGCCGAGGTGCTGCGCGAGCACTTCGGCAACATCGGCGAATTCCAGATCGCCCTGGTCCTCAACGCGCTCACCGGCGGAGACCAGGCGTTCGACGGCCCGTTCTACCGGACGCGCTCGCCGCTGGAGATCATCGACAAGGTGGACGTGCCGACGTTCGTCGTCGGCGGCGAGTTCGACATCTTCCAGCGCAGCGAGCCGATGCTGTACCAGCGGCTCGCTGCGCGCGGCGTCCCCGCCAAGTTCGTCTACGGGCCGTGGTACCACATCGACGGCGCCGCGCCCGCGCTCGGCGTCACCATCCCCGGCACCCCGGTACCGCCCGGCCCGTCGCTGCAGGAGCTCATGCTGCGCTGGTTCGACCACTACGTACGGGACGTCCCCGACTCCGGCCTGGACCGGGACGTCCCGCCGGTCACCTACTTCGAGAACGGCTCGGGGCGCTGGGTGAAGACCTCCCAGTGGCCGCCCGCCGGAACCCGCTACCAGGCGTACCGGCTCTCCGGGCAGGCCGCCCCGGGACGCCCCGGCGGCCTGACGACCGGGCAGGGCGCCGGCGGCCCCGACCACGTCCCCTGGAACCCGTTCGCCGGGCTGTGCAGCCGGTCCACGATCCAGTGGGCGGGCATGGGGTTGCTCAAGTACCTCGGCCTGTCCTGCGAGACCGACAACAGCCAGAACGACGAACTCGGCGTCACCTACGACCTGCCCGTCGACAAGCCGCTGCGGCTCACCGGACCGATCAACGCGCACCTGGTCGTGTCCACCGCCGCCCGCGACGGCCAGCTCACCGTGCGGATCGAGGACGTCGCCCCCGACGGGAAGGCCACCCAGCTCACCAGCGGCTGGCAGGTGCTGTCCCTGCGGGCGCTGGACGAGGCCAAGACCGTCCGGCGCGACGGCCTGATCGTCCAGCCGTACCACCCGTACACCAAGGCGTCCGCCAAGGCGGTGCCCAAGAACACCCCGGTGGCCGTCGACGTGGAGGTCTTTCCGATCGCCGCCGAGATCAAGCCCGGCCACCGCCTGCGCGTGTCGATCCAGACCGCCGACTTCCCGCACCTGTTCCCGCCGCTCCCCCAGCTCGGCGACTCGGTCGGCAAGGGCCTGAAGATCTGGCACGACCCGTCCCACCCGTCCTGGGTGGCCCTGCCCGTGTCCTCCTGAGCCGCGCCGCCGGTCCCCACCCCGGCCGACGGACGGCAGAGCGGGAACGGGCCGCCGACCCCGCCCGGCGCGCCGGCTTGCGGGTCGGCGCACGGACGCGGTCGCGCCCGGCCCGTTCCCGCCGCGGCACCAACCGGCCGCATCTAAAGACCGGCCGCCCCCACGAAGCGTTCGCCTCGGCTGCCGAACAGCTCGCAGCCGCGACCACGCCGAATCCGCCGGTACGCGCGGCACGAGGAAAGCACCAGGCCCGTGAGGCGCCGTGGCACGCAGTGATCGGCGCGGAGCGGCTCTCGTGGCGGGCGCCCGCCGCGAGGACAGTGCCTCGGGCGGGTGGGCAGCCGCTCGCCCCTGCGCGCGGAGTGCGCACCTTGCGGCGCTGGCCGAACCGGTCGAGTGCGGCCCGCTCGCTCCGGTGCGCGGAGTGCGCACCGGAGCGGATCAGACGTCGATGCGCTCGGTGTCCAGTTCGGCGGCGCCGGCGGCGATGAACTCGCGGCGGGGCGCCACCTCGCTGCCCATGAGGAGGTCGAAGATGCGGGCGGCCTCCTCGGCGTCCTCGATGCGGATGCGGCGCAGGATGCGGTGGCGCGGGTCCATGGTGGTCTCGGCCAGCTGGTCGGCGTCCATCTCGCCGAGGCCCTTGTAGCGCTGGATCGGCTCCTTCCAGCGCAGGCCCTTGCGCTCGAACTCCACCAGCTTCTTGCGCAGCTCGGCGTCGCTGTAGCAGTAGACGTACTTGTCCTGGTTCTTCTTCGGCTTCAGCAGCTCGATGCGGTGCAGCGGCGGCACGGCGGTGAACACACGGCCCGCCTCGAGCATGGGGCGCATGTAGCGGTAGAGCAGGGTGAGCAGCAGGCAGCGGATGTGCGAACCGTCGACGTCGGCGTCGGCCATCAGGATGATGCGGCCGTAGCGGGCCGAGTCGAGGTCGAACGAGCGGCCCGACCCCGCGCCGACCACCTGGATGATCGCGGCGCACTCGGCGTTCTTGAGCATGTCGGCGACGGACGCCTTCTGCACGTTGAGGATCTTGCCGCGGATCGGCAGCAGCGCCTGGAACTCGGAGTTGCGGGCCAGCTTGGCGGTGCCGAGGGCCGAGTCGCCCTCGACGATGAACAGCTCGCTGCGGTCGTCGGTGGTGCGGCAGTCGACCAGCTTGGCGGGCAGCGCCGAGTTCTCCAGGGCGGTCTTGCGGCGCTGGTTGTCGCGCTGGGTACGGGCGGCGATGCGGGCCTTGGCCGCGGCGGCCACCTTCTCCAGCACCATGCGCAGCTGCTGCTTCTGCCCGCGCGGTGGGTTCTCGAAGATCGCCTTGAGTTCGCGGGTGACGACCTGCTGGACGATCCGGGTCGCCGCCGAGGTGCCCAGCACCTCCTTGGTCTGCCCCTCGAACTGCGGTTCGGGCAGCCGGACGGTGACCACGGCGGTCAGCCCCTCCAGGACGTCGTCCTTGATCACGTCCTCTTCGCTGTTCTTCAGCAGCCGGGTGGCGCGCAGCTGGTCGTTGATCACCCTGACCAGGGCCCGGTCGAACCCGCGCACGTGGGTGCCGTGCTTGGGCGTGGCGATCACGTTGACGAACGACTTGCAGATCGTGTCGTAGCCGGTGCCCCAGCGCAGCGCCACGTCGACCTCCAGGTCGCGTTCGACGTCCTGCGGGATGAGGTGGCCCTGGTCGTCCAGCACCGGGACGGTCTCGGTGAAGTGGCCCCGGCCCTGCAGCCGCAGCACGTCCACCACCGGCGCGTCCTTGGCCAGGAAGGAGCAGAACTCGCTGATACCGCCGTCGAACTTGAAGGTCTCCTCGACGACCTCCTCGCCGCGCTCGTCGCGCACGTCGATGGCCAGGCCGGGGATCAGGAACGCGGTCTGCCGCATCCGGTCCAGGACCTGCTGGGTCTCGACGGTGGCGCCCTTGAGGAAGATCCGCATGTCCGGCCAGAAGCGCACCCGGGTGCCGGTGGTGGTCTTGGCGACCCGGCGCACCTGGCGCACCCCGGACTTCCTCTTGAACTTGGCGGTGGGGCCGTCGCCGTCGAACTCGCCGGGCAGGCCGCGGCGGAAGCTGATGGCGTGGGTGTGCCCCTCGCGGTCGACCTCGACGTCCATGCGGGCCGACAGCGCGTTGACCACCGAGGCGCCCACGCCGTGCAGGCCGCCGGAGGCGGTGTAGGAGACGCCTCCGAACTTGCCGCCCGCGTGCAGCCGGGTCATGACCAGCTCGACGCCGGACAGGCGCGTCTTGGGCTCGATGTCGACCGGGATGCCGCGCCCGTTGTCGGCCACCTCGAAGGAGCCGTCGGCGCGCAGGGTGACGGAGATGTGCGTGCAGAAGCCCGCCAAGGCCTCGTCGACGCAGTTGTCGACGATCTCCCACAAGCAGTGCGCGAGCCCACGTCCGTCGGTGGACCCGATGTACATGCCGGGTCGCTTCCGTACGGCCTCCAACCCCTCCAGCACCGAGAGGTGCCGGGCGGAGTAGCCGTGCGGGTCGTCGGTGGTCGCTTCAGCGGTCGCGGCGGTCAACTGGTGCGCTCCTCGGGGATGAGGCAGGCTCGGGTGGTCGAATCAGTCGAGTTCGGCAGAAGGTTACCCCCGGCCGCCGACACTCCTTTCACAGGCGCGCCGCCTCGTCTGCGCCGCCCCGGCGCCGGGCGCAGGGCGGGTCCGCATGCTCAGGCGGCCGTCGTGCGGGCACCGGATTCCCGCCTTCCCTCCATGTAACCACGCATGCAACCACGGCGGTCGTGGCGTGACCTGGGAGAACGTGCCTTCGACCGGCCGCGCGGACGATCTGTCCCCCGACGAGGGAACACGTGCGACCTGTCCGATTGGCAGCGAACCTCCGTGAACGACCCCGGGACGGCCGGAAAGCGGGGCGCGAACCGCGATCGCGAGAAGCGTGACCCCGCTCACCTCGGGCATCATACGGAAGGCGCGCGGACGGTCATCCGCGGCGCCGCGTAGGCCCGCCGAGAAAACACCACGAACCACCCGGGAATGGTGTGACCTCGGTCACTTATCCGGGCATTCTGCTGTGGGCGTACTGAGAAGCAGGTTGGGAACGTCGAGGTCGGGTTAGATGTTGTCCTAAGTACCGACCCCGAACTTGAGGAAGGTGCAGTGACTGGAGCCCTTGCCCCGACCAAGCCGCTGTCCGTCGCAGACCGCTGCGACCGTTGCGGCGCTCAGGCTTACGTCCGTGCGGTCCTTGTGGGCGGCGGCGACCTTCTGTTCTGCGCCCACCACGGGCGTAAGTACGCAGAGGCGCTCCGTGCCACCGGGGCCGACATCCAGGACGAGACCGACAGGCTGCAGGCGACCCCGGCTTCCGCCCCCAATGAGGAGCGGTAGCCGCCCCCATAGAAGTCCGCGGCGGCGGTCACCGGAGAGGGTGGCCGCCGTTTCGCATTCCCGAGCACATCCGACATCACATTTCGCAGTCAATTGACCGCGAATAGTGACGGCTCGTGCGGTGATCAGCCTCCGCATGCCGCTTCTCGGCCGGTCACCGCGCGTATGTCGAAATTCCGAGGAGCAGACGGTGCATATTCTGCTGCCGCCGTCGGAGCGCAAGGCGTCCGGCGGCGACGGTCCGCCGCTCGACCTGGCGGCGCTGAGCCTTCCCGAGCTCAACCCGACCCGCGCCAGGGTGCTGGACGCGCTGCGCCGGGCCTCCCGCCGCCGCGACGCGGCCGACGTCCTCGGGCTGCCCGCCGGGCAGGCGGAGGAGGCGCTCGCCCGCAACCGGGCCCTGGCCGAGGCGCCCACGCTGCCGGCCGCGCGCCTGTACACCGGCGTGCTCTACGACAACCTCGACCTGCCCTCCCTCGACCCCGACCTGGCCGCCGAGCGGATCATCGTGTTCTCCGGGCTCTGGGGGGCGCTGCGGCCGACCGACCGCGTCCCGCCGTACCGGCTGGCGATGAACGCGTCCCTGCCGGGGATCGGCGGGGTGGCGGCCGCGTGGCGGCCCGCGCTGAAACAGGCGCTGCGGCTGGACGGGCTGATCGTCGACATGCGTTCGGGCCCGTACGCCGCCGCGTGGAAGGCGGGCCCCGGCCCCGCCGTGGCGGTGCGTGTCTTCCGCGAGCGGGTCGTGGACGGCGTGCCGAAACGCACCGTGGTGAGCCACATGGCCAAGGCGACCCGCGGCGCCCTCGCCCGCGACCTGATCGCGTCCGGAGCGGCGCCGCAGACCCCCGGCGAGCTGGCCAAGGCCGCCGCCGACCTCGGTCACACCGTCGAGCTGAACGGCACGAACCTCGACGTCATCCTGCATTCCTGACGCCGCCCGCCCGCCTCGTGCCGCGTAAGGGCGGGGCATGCGGCGGCCGGGGACGCGGACGCCCGCCGCCTTCGCAGAGGAAGGGGCGGGCGCGCGCGAGAAGGTCCGGCCCGGGCCGGTCGCGTTCGTTCAGTCCAGGTAGTCGCGCAGGACCTGGGAGCGGGACGGGTGGCGCAGCTTGGACATGGTCTTGGACTCGATCTGCCGGATGCGCTCGCGGGTCACCCCGTAGACCTTGCCGATCTCGTCCAGGGTCTTGGGCTGGCCGTCGGTCAGCCCGAACCGCATGGACACCACGCCCGCCTCGCGCTCGCTCAGCGTGTCGAGCACCGAGTGCAGCTGCTCCTGCAGCAGCGTGAAGCTGACCGCGTCGGCCGGGACGATCGCCTCGGAGTCCTCGATCAGGTCGCCGAACTCGCTGTCGCCGTCCTCGCCCAGCGGGGTGTGCAGGGAGATCGGCTCGCGGCCGTACTTCTGTACCTCGACGACCTTCTCGGGGGTCATGTCGAGTTCCTTGGCCAGCTCCTCCGGGGTGGGCTCGCGGCCCAGGTCCTGGAGCATCTGCCGCTGCACCCGGGCCAGCTTGTTGATCACTTCGACCATGTGCACCGGGATGCGGATGGTGCGGGCCTGGTCGGCCATGGCGCGGGTGATCGCCTGCCGGATCCACCAGGTGGCGTAGGTGGAGAACTTGTAGCCCTTGGTGTAGTCGAACTTCTCCACCGCGCGGATCAGACCGAGGTTGCCCTCCTGGATCAGGTCCAGGAACAGCATGCCGCGGCCGGTGTAGCGCTTGGCCAGCGAGACCACCAGCCGCAGGTTGGCCTCCAGCAGGTGGTTCTTGGCGCGGCGGCCGTCCTCGGCGATCCACTCGTAGTCGAGCCGATCCTCCTCGGACATCAGGTGGCCCTCTTTGGCCAGCTTCTCCTCGGCGAACAGACCGGCCTCGATGCGCTTGGCCAGCTCGACCTCCTGCTCGGCGTTCAGCAGGGGGACCTTGCCGATCTGCTTGAGGTAGTCCTTGACCGGGTCGGCGGTGGCGCCGGCGGCCGCGATCTGCTGGGCGGGGGCGTCCTCGTCGTCGTCGCCGAGGACGAACGCCTCCTCCTCGGCGTCGCCGGCCGAGCCCTCCTTGGCGGACTGCTTGGCGGGGGCCTCCTCCTCGTCCTCGACGTCGGCCTGGTCGTCGACGACCGCGCCGTCGTCGGCCAGGTCGGCCTCGAGATCGCTGAGGTCGGTGTCCTCCAGGTCGGTCACATCGACGTCGTCCTCGAGGTCGGGCTCGTCGCCCGGGCGGGCCTCGACCTTGGCGGTGGCCGGGCTCGCCTTCCTGGTCGCGCTCTTGGCGGAGGTCTTCTTGGCGGCGCCCTCGCCGCTCTTCTTGGCCTGCTTCTTGGCGCTCGACTTGGCCGCGGACTTGGTCTTGCGGGCGGGGGCGGTGCGGGTGGACGACTCCCCCGCACCCGCGGAATCGCCGGACCGTTCGGTCACGACGGCGGTCACCGTGTCAGGCTGCTCTTTGGCGGCAGCGGCGGTCTTGGCTCTGCGCGGCGTGCTCGCCCGCTTGCGCGAACGCTTCGGCGCCGCAGAGTCGGCAGCGCTGACCATGACGGTCACACCCTTCTCGCTGAGGCTCCGCAGAATCCTGGAGGCCTTCGACACGGGGATGTCGGCCTCTTCGAACGTACGGCGTACGTCGTCGGCTTCGAGGTAACCCTGGGACCGTCCACGCTCGATCAGCTGCGCGATCACTTGCTCGTGCAGTTCCGACGCTTTCGAGGTCGAGCTAGCAGGCGACACAAATACCTCTCGAACGAACGTGTGGGTTGGTTGACCCAAGTGCCCTGACGGGCTCGGCCTCACACGGGGTGGGACCACACACCGGGCGGGGCCACCCTGTGCGGGACCGCAGCGTACCCGCTCTTGCAAGGGTCAAGCATTCTGGCACGGCTGCGCATTCCGCTTCTGTGATGTCTGCCCGGTAACACACCACCTTAGAGGGCGCCGAGCGGTCCTTCGTACGGAGGCAGCCCGCTCAACGCGGCCCCAAGGGGCGTTCCTACCCGGTCTTGGGCGGGACGTGCAGGGCGAGTACGGTCACATCGTCCACTTGCTCATACCCGGCAAGCATCCGATCGACCAGGAAGTCGACGAGTCTCTCGGGGTCTCCTACCACTTCAGGTGGGGCGTCCGACGCGGCCGCGACCAGTTCGTCCAGCCCGGCGTCCACCCCACGCCTACGGTTCTCCACAAGTCCATCGGAATAGAAGACCACAGTGTTGCCGGTCTCGATGGAAAAACTCGCCTGCTGCCGCTGCGACGGCCAGCCCAGCGGGGTCCCGGGCTCGCGGGAACTGAGCGCGGCGGCGCCGTCGCCGGAGATCAGCAGCAGCGGAGGGTGGCCCGCGTTGCTGAACGCGCCGCGGCCGGTCTCGGGGTCGATGACCGCGTAGGCGACGGTGGTGAACTGCTCCTCGTCCTCGGTGGCGCTGAAGAGCCGGTCCAGTCCGGCCAGCACGGCGGCGGGCCGGGGGTCGTTGAGGGCCAGTGCCCGCAGCGCGTTGCGGACGCGGCCCATTCCGGCCGCGGCGAGCACGCCCTTGCCCATGACGTCGCCGACGGCCACGGCGAGCCGGTCGTCGGGCAGCCGGAACACGTCGTACCAGTCGCCGCCGACCTGCACGTGCCGGGTGGCGGGGTCGTAGCGGGCGGCCAGCTGCATGCCGGGCAGCCGCGGCAGGTCGCTGGGCAGCAGGCTGCGCTGCAGCTCCTCGGCGGTGCGGTGCTCGCGTTCGAACAGCAGCGCCCGCTCCACGGCCAGCGCGCACTGGCCGGCCAGGGCCTCCAGGAAGACCCGCTCCTCCTCGGTGATCTCGCGCGGCCGGGTGAAGGAGAACCGCAGCGCGCCGATCGGCGCCCCGGCCGCCAGCAGCGGCAGGCCCACCCAGGCGCGTTCCTCGGTGTGCTGCAGGAACAGGCCCGCCTCGTCGCGGCCGAGCTGCAGCCGCAGGCTGTCGGGGTGCTCGGCCAAAAACGGGCGGCTCTCGCGCACCGCCACCGACATCACCGTCTGGTCGGAGACCTTGATCTCCTCGCGGACCGCGCGGCCCTCGCCGCCGCGGCCGTCGCCGGGCGGGGACACCACCGACAGCCGCAGCTTGTCGTCGTCCAGCAGCGCCACGGCCGAGTAGTCGGCGCCGATGGCCGACCGGCCCACCTCGGTGATCACCTGGACCACCTGGCTGACGGTGAGCGCCTCGGCCAGCATCGAGGTGGCCTGCTGCAGCCGGGCGGTGCGCAGCGCGGCGGCCGACAGCTGCTCGGTGAGGCGGCCGCGCATCTCCTCGGCCTCGCGCTGGCCGGTGACGTCGGTGTTGGCGCCCACCCACTCGATCACCCGGTCGCCCCGCCAGATCGGCACGGCGCGCACGTCGAAGTGCCGGTAGGTGCCGGTCTTGGTGCGGATGCGGTAGGCGGTCTCGAAGACCCGGTTGTCGTCGACGCACTCGCGCCAGTGCGCCTCGATGCGGGCGCGGTCCTCGGGGTGCACGGCGGCCAGCCAGCCGCCCAGGGCGTAGTCCTCGGGGGTCTGGCCGGTGATGGCCCGCCATTCGGGCGCGTCGTCGATCACGCCGCCCTCGGGCGCGGCGACCCACACGACCTGGGAGCTGGCCTCCACCAGGGAGCGGTAGCGCTGCTCCTTGCGGCGGATGACCTCCTCGGCGCGGCGCCGCTCGGTGACGTCCAGGGCGGTCAGCACGACCCCGAGCTGCTTGCCGTCGGCGCCGTGGGAGGGCAGCCAGGAGCAGGCCAGGATGCGCTCGTCGGCGCCGGGCCCGGGCACCGCGGCGGCCGGCGGGATCGTTCCGGCCGGGGGCATGGCGGGCGCGGGCACGGACGAGGCGCCCGCGTCCGGGGCGGCCTGCGGCGCCGTCACCGCCCCGGCGGCGGGCGGCGGGTCGTCGGAGCCGTTCGCGTCGTCCTCCTGCCGGGCCAGCCGGACGGTGATGTCCTGCTCCGACAGCGGCCGGTCGTCGGCCAGCACGCGGCGCAGCGCGCGTTCGAACGCCCCGGCCACTTCGTCGGGCAGCACCTCGGCCGGGGTCTTGTCGTGCAGCCGGGACACCGGGACGCCGAGCATCCCGGCCAGGGCGTCGCTGGCGCGGCGGCAGCGCAGGTCGGTGTCGAAGAACGCGAACCCGGCGGGCGCCTCCCGCATCAACGTGGCGTACAGGGCGGAGTCGGACGCGTCCATGGGCTGGCCCTCCGGCCCGGAAAGCCGGGGATGCGGAACGGACGTATCGGTGCTCATGGACAACACCTCCGCCCCAGAGGGTCCCGTACCGCGCGGCAATTCGTCATCACTATGCGTGAATGGGAGCAGGCTAGTGCTCCCGCCTCCATCACAACACCGGTCGGAGTCAGGTATTCATCATCCCGATGGCGAGGCGCGGACGGAAGTCCCGGAGGACATCCCTGTCATACACCCGCCGCCGCAACCTCGGAAATGTGCGCCGCCCGGGCGTGGCGACTTGCGGGGCGCCCCCGGATCGGCCGCACGGACGGTGAGTGCCGATGGTACGACGTCCAGGGCCCGCGGGGCGGTGAAGCCGCCTCTCTCGGCGAGTTGCGGTCGCGCCGTGCTCGTCTCGACGGTTCGTCCGTATCCCGCCCTCCCGGCGATGCAAAAAGAAGGCAAAGATTCGAGGCGCCGGGCGCGTCGCCGCGCCCCGGACACCCCCGGATCCCGGCCCCGGGGGCGGCCCGCTACTTCTTGGCCGCGGCCTTCATCTGCTGCTTGAACTCGCGGACCCTGGCCAGCGACTCGGGGCCGGTGATGTCGGCGACGGAACGGTAGGAGCCCTCCTCGCCGTACGCCCCGGCCGCCTCGCGCCAGCCCTCCGGGCGCACGCCGAAGCGCTTGCCCAGCAGCGCAACGAAGATCTGCGCCTTCTGCTTGCCGTAGCCGGGCAGGGCGTTGAGACGCTGGAACAGCTCCTTGCCCGTGGCGGCGTCCCGCCAGATCGCCTCGGCGTCGCCGTCGTAGTGCTCCACCAGGTACCGGCACAGCTGCTGGATGCGCTTGGCCATCGAGCCCGGGTAGCGGTGCACGGCGGGCTTCTCCGACAGCAGCGCGGCGAAGCGCTCCGGGTCCCAGGCGGCGATCTCGTGCGCGTCCAGGTCGTCGGCGCCCATCCGGCGCGCGATCGTGTAGGGCCCGGAGAACGCCCACTCCATGGGGATCTGCTGGTCGAGCAGCATGCCCGTCAGCAGGGCCAGCGGGCTGCGTCCCAGCAGTTCGTCGGCCTCCGGCTGCTGGCTGAGGTGAACCTTGGTGGCCATGCGGCCAGCTTAGGACCCGGCGTCTGACGATTCCCTTACGACGGCACGTACAGCATGGTGGGACCGTGCGCCGGAGTGCTCGGATGTGAAAGGCGTGGACGTGGACGATGACGTGGACGATGCGGAACCGCGGGGCGCGCCGGTGGGGCGGCGCGTCGTGCTCGGCATGGTCGGGTTGGGAGCGGCAGGGGTCGCGGTGGGCGCGTCCGTCCAGGACCGCGTGAGCCGCACGCTGTCCCCGATCGGCGCCCCCATCCAGGACGTGCTGCCCGCCGCGGGCGGCTTCCGCTTCTACTCGGTGGTGGGCCAGGTGCCCCGGCGCGACGCCGACCGCCACCGGATCACGGTCGGCGGGCTGGTGGCGCGGCCCCGCTCGTTCGGTATGGCCGACCTCGCGGCGCTTCCGCAGACCCGGCTCACCCGTGACTTCCAGTGCGTGACGGGGTGGCGCGTGCAGGACGTGGCGTGGGCGGGGGTGGCGCTGCCCGACCTGCTCGACGCGGTCGGCGTGTCGTCCCGGGCCAGGGCCGTGCGGTTCGAGTCGTTCGACGGCGCCTACACCGAGTCGCTCACGCTGGAGCAGGCGCGGCGCCGGGACGTGCTGGTCGCCACCCAGATGCAGGGGGCGCCGGTCACGCACGACCACGGCGGGCCGACGCGCCTGCTGGTAACGCCGATGTACGGCTACAAGTCGCTGAAATGGCTGGGCGGCATAGAGGTCACCGACCGGGTGGTCCCGGGCTACTGGGAGCGCCGCGGGTACGACGTGGACGCGTGGGTGGGCCGGTCGAACGGACGCGACGATGCGCCGACCTGATCCCGGACACCGCGATGACCGGCTGCCCCGGTTCACGCGGGCGGAGCGGTGGGTGCACCACACGACCGCGCTGCTGATGCTGGCCTGCCTGGCGACGGCCCTGCTGCTGTACGTGCCGGCGCTGTCGGCCGCCGTGGGCCGCCGCGACCTGATCAGGCCGCTGCACGTGTGGTGCGGGTTCGCGCTGCCCGTTCCGATGCTGCTCGGCCTGCTGTCGCGGGCGTTCCGCGCGGACCTGCGGCGGCTGAACCGGTTCGGCCCGCACGACGGGGAGTGGCTGCGCCGCGCCGACCGGCGGGCGGTGATGCGCGTCGGCGGCCTGGACCGCGGGGTGGTGCCGGTGGGCAAGTTCAACGCCGGGCAGAAGCTGAACGCCGCGTTCACCGCGGGGGCGGTCCTGGTGATGCTGGGCACCGGCGCGATGCTGGCCTTCCCCGGGCCCTGGCCGGTCCACTGGCGGACCGGGGCGACCTTCGTCCACGACTGGCTGTTCCTGGTCGTCGCCCTGGTGACCGCGGGGCATCTCTGGTACGCGCTGCGCGATCGGGGGGCGCTCACCGGCATGCTCACCGGGCGCGTCGACCGGGCGTGGGCGGCGCGCCACCACCCCGCCTGGCTGGACGCGTTCGACGGCGCGCGCCGCACACCGCCCGCATCGCCCGAGGAGGAAGAGGAAAAGGACACGCCGGCGATACGCGAGTAAAGCTTGCGTTTCCGGTATCGGCCGGGCCTTGACTCTCTCCACGGAGCGGCTGGAATGGGACCGAGGCGAGGCCGCTTCGGCTTCGCCTCGTCCGGCGGTCGCCCCGTACCGCCGGATCCCGGGCGCGGAGGGTGAGCCCTGATGCCTCCTGCACTTGCCGGCCACCGGAGCCGGACCCGCGAGCTGCTGACGCGGCGGCTGGCGGCCGAGTTCACCGGGTTCAGCCCGGCCACCGTGGCGCGCTGCGTGGCCGACGTCCAGGCCTGCCTCACCCATCTCGGGCTCGACGCCACGCCCGAGCTCGTGGAGCGGATGGCCCGCGAGCACCTGGTCGGGATGGTCAAGTCCCGGCCGCCGTCCGGGCGCGGCGACACGCCGTCCGGCACCCGGCGCCCAAGGCTCGTGGACGGCTGAACCGCCCCGTCCGAACGGCGGTGTCCGGGGGCCCGGCAGGGGTTCGGGTGGCCGCGGCGGGCGGGCGCCCGTATTCCGGCACGTCCCTTTTCGGCAGACCCCTATGTCATGGGCGATGCGCGGCGCCGAATCTGAGAAGCTAGGGACGTGAGTCCCCAGAGCAGCCGCCGTTCCTCCGGGGATCCAGCGCGCAACGGCCCGCAGCCTTCGGACGAGGTCTCCGCCATCTACGACGGCATGCTCCGGCACGCCCGCGAACTGCTGGCGGTGCGCAGCCCGCTGGACGCCGAACTGATCGTCAGCGAGATCCTCGGCTCCTGGTGGGGGCACCGCGCCGAGGGCGGCGACGTCGAGCAGATCATCGGCGAGGGGCTGATCGACCACGCGGTCCGCGCGGGCACCCCGGCGGCGCTGGCACTGCTGACCGGTATGGCCTACCTGGGCACCACCCGGCAGGCGATCAAGGCGGAGCGCGGGGCCCTGGAGCTGATGGACCGCGGCGTGCCGCGCCCCGGCTGGGCCGACCGGGTGGGCATGGTGGCGCCCGAGGCGTGCTACGTGACCCGCGACGTGTACGGCGACCAGGACTCGGTGGTGTGCCTCTACACCTACGGCGGCGCGGAGCGGCACGCCCTGGTGGTGCTGGTCGACCGCACCAGGCCGGGCACGCTGCTGGCGTCCCCGTCCCATGGCGGCGCGCACGGCGGCCGGGCCGCCGGCGAAGGCGGCCGCGTGGCGGCGGCGGGGATGGTCCGCGACGCGTGGGTGTCGTCCCGGGTGGACCGGCTGCTGGAGCACTGCCGCCGGGAGGGCCGCGACAACCCGCTGGTGCGCTTCGAGGCGCTGGACCCGCGGCAGGCGCGGGCGATGCTGGACGCGGCGCTGCGGCTGACCGACGAGACCGACGACCCGCCGGTCGCCGAGGGCTTCGCCGCCTACCACGCGTTCGTGCGGGCCCGGGTGCGGGCGCTGCCGCCGGGCGGCCGGCTGCCGCAGCCGCCGGTCTACGGCAGCGACCTGCGCGCCAAGATCGGGGTGGAGTTCCTGGCGTCCGACGAGGCCGAGGAGCTGTCCGACCGGTCGGCCGCCCTGCGCTGCGTCGACCACATCATCGACTACGGCTGCACCCACGACTTCGGCCGCCCGCTGCGGGTGAGTCCCGCCAAGTGCGAGCGGTTCCTGCTGGACTGGCTGCCGCGCAAGGTGCTGCTGTCGCCCAGCGAGCAGGAGGCGGTGCCGCACGTGCTGGCCGCGTGGGTGCGGTGGGCGGGCCGCCGCACCGGGCTGCCCGAGGAGGGCATCCGCGCCACGCTGGACGCGGTGTGGGACGCCACCGCCAAGTTCACCGCGGCCTACCACGACCCGTCGGCGTTCGGGCTGGGCCGCGAGCTGGTCGACCGGCTGCTGCCGGACGGGGACATGGAGGCGCTGCCCCGGCGTGCGTTCGCGCTGCCGTTCCTGTCGGGCACGCACCGGCTGCCGGACCGCGTGATCGACCTGGCCTCCCTGGACCCGGCCGATCCGCACGACCGGCGCATCATGATCGAATTCGAGCATCCGGGGGCGGCGCCCGAGCATGTGGCGGCGCACGAGCGGCTGGCGGAGCGGCTGTGGGACGGCGATCCGCCGCAGCTGTGGGAGACGGCGCAGGCGCTGCTGGACGTGGGCTACGAACGGCACGCGATCCTGCACAAGCTGATCGACCTGCTGGACGTCTACCACGGCGACCCGCAGGGGCTGCGCCGCGCGCTGCGTGTGCTGCGTCACGAAGCACCGCCGGAGTGAACTCCCGGTTTGCCAGAGGCGTCCGGGACGACAATCATCGGGATCTCGGCATCGTCTCGGCCGGCGGTCCCGCGCAAGGATCGGCCGGGTCGGCCGGTGAGGGTCGGCGGGCCCGGGGGTCGCGTGCCCCGGCCGTAGGGAGTGATCTTGTTGGAGTGGTCCGAGTTCGCCCGGCGTCTGGGACGCGAACTGGCGGTGCTCGAACGGGACACCATCCTGATCGTGCGCGAGCGCGACGAGAGCCGCCACTACGTCCAGGCGATGCGCGAGCCGGACCGGCTGTACGCCGAGGCGGTCAGCAACAACTTCCTGGACGGTCCGCTGCTGCTGACCCTCGCCGACGAGGAGGTGCTCAGCGAGGCGGGATGGCGTCCCCCCGAGGACCCCGCCCCGCGCAACTGGTGGACCGAGCTGCCCGCGTTCGCCGCCCTCGACGACCACGCCCGCCTGTCGGACATGATGGTCACCGCGCTGCGCGACGTGCAGGGCGTGCGGCGGCCCTCCGACCTGGTGTACGAGTCGTTCCACCGGCTGGGCACGGGCCAGATCGAGCTGCCGGACTTCGGCATCGAGGCGGCCAGTCCCGGCCAGCTCACCCGCCGCCGCAGCTCGGCGGAGGCGCTGGCGCAGGGCGGGTTCGGGCCGGGGCGCCCGCCGGCGCCGCGCGAGCCGCTGGACGGGCTGGTGGGCCGGGACATCGCCGTGCCGCCGACCGAGCCGAAGGGGCTGACCGGTCCGGAGGGGCCGACGCCGCCGCTGTCGGGCGGGGCGGGCCCGTCGGCGGCCGCCGGGGGCGGGGTCGACCTGGCGCAGCGGATCGGCCCGGCGCCGCTGGGCGCGCCGGTCCCCGACGCCGAGCCGGGCCCGTCCGCCGGACGGACGCCGCCGTGGCCGACCGTCGGCCCCGACGAGCTGGAGTCCCGGCTCGCCGACGCCAAGCAGCGCGGCGACCACACCACCTACTTCGAGCTGCTGCTGTCGGCCGAGCTGGTGCTGCCGGTGTCGGCGGCCCATCCGCGCGCCGCCGGGTTCCCCACGACGACGCTCGGCACGCGCACCTACATCACGGTGTTCACCTCGCCGCAGTCGCTGGCCCGGTCGATCGGGCGTCCCGGCGACCCGCCGTCCAGCCTGTACCGGCCGACCTCCTTCGCCCAGCTCGCCGCCGAGTGGCCCGACCCGGCCTGGCAGCTGGCCGTCAATCCGGGGCTGCCCAGCGAGGTGCACCTGGACGCGGCCGCCGTCGCCCGCCTGGACGCCCAGCAGCGCGCCCAGGGGCGGCACACCGCCCCGCGTCCCGCGGTCTCCGAGACGCCCGCCGGGCCGCCCGCCGAGCCGTCCACCGAAACGCCGTCTGCGCCGCCGTCGGCGCCTGCGCCCGCGTCGGCGGCCGACGGCCCTGCCCCGGACGCGCCGACGGCTCCCGCGCCGTCTCAGGGCCCTGTGGCGCCCCCTTCGTCGCCCGCCCCCGCCTCGGCCGCCGAGCCGTCCGCCCCGCCGCCTGCCGGGCCCGGGCCGATCGTGCTGCGGCCGCCGCACGGCGCGCGGCTGTGGCACTGGGCCGGCGAGGGCGAGGAGAGGCCGGTGGCGGTGTACGACGCGATCGGCGGCGTGTGGACGCCCGTGCGGTCCGGCCCCGGCACCGGCGCGGACGGCGCCGGTGCGCCTCCCGCTCCCCGTTCCGAATGATCTTCTGGGCCGCGCCCGCGCGCGGGCTGCCGGAAGGCTACCGTCGGGTACGGCACATCACCACGGACGCGGGAGTGGGGCCCGATTGGACTGGAACGACTTCGCCAAACGGCTGACCATCGAGCTGCTGCGACTGCCGGTCCGGGCGTTTTTGATCGTGGAGGCGCCGGGCGGTCTGCCGTACACCCAGGCGATGCGGACGGAGGACGGCCTGGAGGCCGAGGCGGTCAGCAGCGCGTTCCTGCCGCGGCCGCTGTCGCCCGCGCAGGAGCGCCGCCTGGCCGCGCTCGGCTGGCAGCGTCCCGACGAGCAGGGCGGTGGGGACGGCGCCGGCGGCGAGGTGCGGCGCAACTGGTGGTACCGCTTCGAGGAGAGCGACGGGTCCTCGCGCGACGACAAGCGGTTCGCCGAGGACTGCGCGATCCTGGCCGGGATGATGATCAACGCCTTCCGCGAGGTGCACGGCCTGCCCGACCCCCGCGGGCTGGTGTACCAGGCGGCGCGCACCGGGCCGGACGGCGGCGTCCTGGCGCTGCCGGAGCTGGGCATCCCCCCGGCGCCCGCCGAGGGCGGCGAGGTGGCGGCGCCCGTCGCCGCCGGGTCCTCGTCCGTGGCCGGCGGCGCGTCCGCGGACGTGGACGCGGCGCTCGCCGCCGCCCGTGAGCGCGGCGACCAGGAGGCCTATCTGCGCCTGCTCTCCGGGGCCACCCTGTATCTTCCGGCCCCCGGCCGGTCCGAGGGCCCCGGGCGCGGCGACGGACGGCACTACGCGACCGCGCGGATCGGCGAGGGGACGTTCGTGCTGGCGTTCACCTCTCCCGAGGCCATGGACACGTCCCTGCGCGGCCAGGCCGTCCACCATCGGACGAGCACCCTGGAGGAGCTGGCCCGGCACTGGCCGCATCCGGACTGGCAGCTTGCGGTCAATCCCGGCCTCCCCAGCGCCGCCTACCTGGACGCCCCGGCACTGGCCCCCCGGCGTCCCGGGGACGACGGGTCGGCCCCCGGGCAGGAGGCCGCGCCGGACTCCGGGCAGAACGCCGGGCGGGGCACCGGGCGGGAAGCCGGGCAGGGGGACGCCCCGGAAGGTGCTCCCACCGTCCGCAAGGCCGCCGCGCAGGCCGCGGCCAAGGGCGGCGAGGCCGTGCGGCCCCCGCTGCACGAGAAGGCCACCGACACGACCGTGATGCAGAAGGTCGTGCGTCCCGACCACGTGGCGCACTACGTGGAGGGCGGCTACGACCTGGTCGCCGGGTACGTGCACCGGTTGCAGGACGTACGCGAGCTGAACACCCCGTCGCGGCTCGTGCACGGGCTCGGGCTGGTGTGGGAGGGGTCGCCGTTCTCCGCGCAAAACGAGGAGATCCACGTCATCCGCTGGCAGGCCGTCCGCCCCGCCCTCTACCGCAGGCCGCTGGGCGGCATCGACGAGTGGAGCATGAGCATCATCCCGGGGGGCTGGGTCATCGAGAAGGCGCCGTTCCACGGTTCGGGGTACGCGTCCGGGGACGGACCGGCCATCCCCGAGTTCAAGGTGGACAGCCTGCGTCTTCCGCACGGCGCCGAGATGTGGCGCCTCGACCGTTCCGGGGCGGAGACGCTGGTGGCCGCCTACGACGCCGACCACCGCCGTTGGAGGCGGCACGACGGCGGCGACGCCGCCCCCGGGCGGTACCCACGGGAACGGGCGGGAGGACAGGGATGACGATGCGGCACGGGTACTACGCGCAGTGGCGCGGCACCGACTACGAGGCGAGCCCGGACGGCGACGTCGTCCGGCTGTACGTGTCGCGTCCCGCGGACGGGTTCACGCAGGTCGCCCCGGACCGGTACGTGCGGGTGGTGCCGGCCGCCGAGGTCGGCCGCCTGCACTACGTCAGAACGCGGTGCAGTTGGCGCGGCGAGCCGTTCGTGGTGCTCGGCGAACAGGGTGAGTGGCTGCGCGTGGAGTACACGGGGGGCAAGGCGCCGGTCGCCGAGCGGCTCGGCCTGGAGCCGTTCGACCGGGGCGTGTACCAGGCGTGGGCGCCGCGGGGCGAGGTCCGGGACGTGCACGAGGAGACCGTGTAGGCCGCCTCGGTGGTGGATCTGGGGTAGATCTGATGGCATGGCGGTCATCGACATCAACGCCGATCTCGGCGAGGGGTTCGGCATCTGGACGCTGGGCGACGATGCCGCGCTGCTCGACGTGATCACCAGTGCGAACGTGGCGTGCGGGTTCCACGCGGGAGATCCGCTGATCATGCGGCGGGTGTGCGCGGCCGCGGTGGAGCGCGGGGTGCGGATCGGCGCGCAGGTGTCGTACCGCGACCTGGCGGGGTTCGGGCGCCGCGAGATGGACGTGGCCCCGGCCGAACTGACCGCCGATGTGCTCTACCAGATCGCGGCGCTGGACGGCATCGCCCGTGCCGAAGGGGGCCGCGTCTCCTACGTCAAGCCGCACGGCGCGCTCTACAACCGCATCGCCCGTGACCCCGTCCAAGCGCGCGCGGTGACGGACGCGGTGCGCGCCTATGACGCGTCCCTGCCCGTCCTGACGCTGCCCGGGTCGTCGGTGTACAAGGTCGCCGACGGCCTGACCGTGGTGGCCGAGTGCTTCGCCGACCGCGCCTACACCCCGGAGGGGGCGCTGGTGTCGCGCCGCGAGGCGGGCGCGGTCATCCACGACCGCGACGCCGTGGTGGAGCGGGCCGTGCGGATGGCGGTCGACGGCACCGTCGTGGCGGTGGACGGCACCGAGGTGACGCTGAACGCGCGCTCCCTCTGCGTCCACGGCGACACCCCCGGCGCGGTGGAGCTGGCCCGGGCCGTGCGCGCCGCGCTGGCCGAGGCCGGGGTGCGGCCGGAGCCGTTCGCATGAGGGTCCGCAGGGAGGGCGACACGGCGCTGCTGGTGGAGGTGGACGACCTGGCGACCGCGCACCGGCTGAACGCGGCCGTCCGCGCCGCGGGGCTGCCGGGCGTGATCGACGTGGTTCCGGGCGAGCACACGGTGCTGGTGGTCGCCGACCCGGCGCGCTGCGACCTCGCCGCCCTGGCCGCCCGCCTGCCCGGGCTGCCGCTGCCCGCCTCGGCGTCCGGCGACGCGCCGCCGGTGGAGATCCCGGTGGTGTACGACGGGGCGGACCTGGACGAGGTCGCCGAGCTCACCGGGCTGCCGCGGGCCGAGGTGGTCCGGCGGCACGCCACGGCGTCCTACACCGTCGCCTATCTGGGCTTCTCCCCCGGCTTCGGGTACCTGACCGGCCTGGACCCGGCGTTGCACGTCCCGCGCCGCACGTCGCCCCGCACGGCCGTGCCGGCGGGCTCGGTGGCCATCGCCGGGCCGTACAGCGCGGTGTACCCGTCCCGGTCGCCGGGCGGCTGGCGGCTGCTCGGCCGCAGCGACCTGCCCCTGTGGGACGTGCGGCGCGACCCGCCGTCCCTGCTGCAGCCGGGCACCCGCGTGCGGTTCGTGCCGCAGGAGACTCCGTGATCGAGGTCGTGCGGCCCGGGCCGCTGGCGACGGTGCAGGACCTGGGCAGGTCCGGGCACGCGCACCTGGGCGTCCCCCGGTCCGGGGCGGCCGACGAGCGCGCGCTGCGGCTGGCCAACCGACTCGTCGGCAACCCCGAGGGCGCGGCCGGCGTGGAACTCACCCTCGGCGGCGCCGCGCTGCACTTCCACGCCCGCGCCTGGATCGCCGTGACGGGCGCGCCCCTGCCGGTGCGGATCGACGGCCGCCCCCACGGCATGAACGCGCCCTGCCACGTACCGGCGGGCGCCACCGTGGAGTTCGGCACGCCGCTCGCCGGGCTGCGCAGCTACGTCGCGGTACGGGGAGGTGTGGCCGTCGAGGAGGTGCTGGGGAGCCGTTCCACCGACCTGCTCTCCGGGCTGGGGCCCGCGCCCCTGTCGGCGGGCGAGTTGCTGCCGGTCGGCCCCCTCGGCGACCATGCCGACATCCACGTGGACGTTGCGCCCGTCCCGGCGTTGCCCCGGATGCCGCAACTGCGGGTGGTGCCCGGCCCCCGCGACGACTGGTTCGCCGAGGACGCGCTCACCACGCTCACGTCCACCCCCTACGAGGTCACCGCGGACAGCAACCGCGTCGGCGTCCGCCTGGACGGCGCCCCCCTGACCCGTGCCCGGCACGAGGAGCTGGGCAGCGAGGGCATGGTCACGGGGGCGATCCAGGTGCCGCCCAGCGGGCTGCCCATCATCTTCCTCACCGACCACCCGACGACGGGGGGCTACCCGGTGGTGGCGGTCGTGGTGTCGGACGACGTCCCGCTGGCCGCCCAGCTCCGCCCGGGCCAGCACGTGCGCTTCCGGACGGGTCAGGCCAGGTAGCCGCCGTCGATCGGCAGCACGGCACCGGTGATGAACGAGGCGCCGGGGCTCGCCAGGAACACCACACCGGCGGCGACCTCCTCCGGGCGCCCGTACCGGCCCATCGCGTTCATCGCGCGCTGGGCGTCGGAGGTCGGGCCGTCCGGCGGGTTCATGTCGGTCGCCACCGAACCGGGCTGGACGACGTTCACCGTGATGCCGCGCGGCGCCAGGTCGTGGGCCGCGCCCCGGCTGTAGCCGATGACCGCCGCCTTGGTCGCCGCGTAGTCGGCGACGGCGGGCTTGCCGGCCCGGGCGGCCAGGTTGGAGCCGATCGTGATGATCCGCCCGCCGTCCTCGAGCACCTGGGCCGCGGCCCGGATCGCCGCCGCCACGCCGGTGACGTTCACCGCGTACATGCGGTCCAGCGCCGCGCGGTCGGCGTCGGCCTCGTCGGTGCGCGCCCGCGTGATGACGGCCGCGTTGTTGACCAGGATGTCCAGCCGCCCGAACTCTTCGGCGACCGCCTTGACCAGCCGTTCGACCTGGGCGGGGTCGCCCTGGTCGGCGCGGTGCGCGGCGGCGCGGCGGCCCCGCCCCTTGATGTCGGCCGCGACCGCCAGCGCCTTGTCCTCCGCGGCCGCATAGCTGATCGCCACGTCGGCGCCCGCGTCGGCCAGTGCCCGCGCGGTCGCCGCGCCGATGCCCCTCGATCCGCCGGTCACCAGCGCCACTTTGCCGTCGAGCATGCCGCCCCTCCATTTCATACCGATCGGTACTGATTTCGGGGAAGTACTATACCGATCGGTACGAAACGAGGTGGGGAGCACATGGGAGCGGGCCGACCACGCGCCTTCGACGTCGACGAGGCCTTGGACCGCGCGCTGGAGGTGTTCTGGCGGCAGGGCTACGAGGGCACCGCCCTGTCCGACCTGACCGCCGCGATGGGCATCAGCCGGCCCAGCCTCTACGCCGCCTACGGCAACAAGGAGGCGCTGTTCCGCAAGGTCCTGGACCGCTACCTCGACGGCCCCGGCGGATACCTCCGGCAGGCCCTCCTCGCACCAACGGCCCGCGCCGTCGCCGAGGAGCTGCTGCGCGGCGCCATCCGCGCCACCACGGCCGAGGGCCGCCCCCGCGGCTGCCTGGTCGTGCAGTCCGCACTCGCCACCGGGGAGGACGCCGCACCCGTCCGCCGGCACGTCCGCGCGCACCGCCGCGCCTCCCAGGCGGCGCTGCGCGAGCGTTTGGAACGCGCCCGGGCCGAAGGCGACCTCCCGCCCGACGCCGACACCGCCGCCCTGGCCCGCTACCTGTGGACGACCGTCTACGGCCTGTCCGTCCAGGCCGCGGGCGGCGCCGCCCGCGAGGACCTCGAACGGGTCGCCGAGCTGGCCCTCAGCACCTGGCCCTCCTGACCCCAGCCCCCGCGCGGCCGGCGCCCCACGACCGGCATGTCATCGGCCGCGTGCGGCAAGCCGGGCTGCGCGCCCGGCCACGGCGCGGCGGGGCCTCCGGTCAGGCCGCCGACAGGGACCGCACGCGGGTGATCTCGGCTTCGAGAGGTTCGGCCGGGAGGTCCTCGAAGGGGGTCACGGCGACCTCGCCGTCCTTGGCCTCCCAGGTTCCGGCGACCCGGCCCTCGTAGAGGACCACCGGGGAGATCCAGCCCGCGGCGCGGCTGACCTCGGCGCGCCGCTCGGCGGGGATGAGGTACACGGCGTTCGTCCCGGCGCCGAGCACGTACGGGTCGAAGCCCCCGAGCAGGCGCACCGACCGCGACGGCTCGGTTTCCGCCAGCTCGTCGGCGTGCTCGGCGAGCACGTACATCGGCTCCCCGTCGACCTCGACGGTCGCCAGCTCGCCGCCGAGCGCCGCGAACCAGCCCTTGAGGTCCCTTTTGCGGCTGCCGCCGCGGGTCAGCCAGTTGTCGAACGCCTGCGGCGTCGCGGGGCCGTGCGCGCCCAGATAGGCCCGGATGACGGTGCGGGCGGCCTCCGCCGGCGGCGGCAGGCCGCGCCAGCCGGGCAGGTTCTCCGGCGACGTGAACGTCACGCGGTTGCCCTGGGAGGGGCCGTGGCACAGCACGCCCCACCAGGCCAGCGGCTTCAGCAGCGTGCCCCAGCCGGAGCCGAGCACCTCGGCCAGATGAGCCGAGCCGGTCTCGTCGACGATCGCGGCGGTGAGCTCCTGGCGGGTGAGCGCCTTCCCGCCCGCCAGCGCGCCGGCCGCCGCGGCCGCGATCGCCTCCAGGTCGGCGGGTGTGGCGCCGAAGGTCCGCTGCCAACTCGGTTTCTCCCAGTTGCGGAGCGTGCCGCACAGGGCGAGGTAGGCGCCGGCCTCCTCCGCGGGCAGCAGATGCAGGGTTCCGCGCATCGCCCAGGTCTTGACGAGCGTCCGCTCCTCCCACAGCGCCCGCGGCACGTCGCCCGGGACGGGGCGGGCCTGCCGCACCGCCACGGCCAGCTCGGCCGCCGAGGCGACCTGGGCCTGCACCCCGGCCAGCCGCCGCGCGATGCCGACGGCCGACCCGTCCCCCGGCGGATCGACGTACTGCCGCCGCATCCGCCAGGCCAGCACCTGCCCCCACGAGACCGTCATGCACCGATTGAACCGCGCCCCACCGACAATCCCGGACGGGGCGGCGTCGGGGCCGGGTCAGCCGATCCGGCCCGCGAGCTCGGCCAGGGCGGCGCGGACGTCCTCGGCGGTCAGGACGGTGAGGTCGGCGGGGGTGGCGGCCGCGCCGAGCCCGGCCGCGCGCAGCGCCCGCGACGCGCACGCCTTCTCGTAGACGGAGCGGGCGAAACGGCCGTTGCCCAGCTCGTCGACGCGCCCGAGCCCGCACGCCCGCTGGAACACCAGGGCCAGGTCGTCCAGCGCGCGCTCCTCCCAGCGGTCCCCGTTCTCCTCGGCGATCAGCTGCGCGATCTGCAGCAGCTCGTCGGGACCGTAGGAGGGGAAGTCGACGCGGACGTCGAACCGCGAGGCAAGGCCAGGATTGGACGCCAGGAAGCGCTCCATCTCGTCGGCGTACCCGGCCAGCACGATCACCAGGCGGTCGCGGTCGTCCTCGGCGCGTTTCAGCAGCGTCTGCACGGCCTCGGCGCCGAACGCGTCGCCGCCGGTGTAGCCGGGGTTGCTCAGCGCGTAGGCCTCGTCGATGAACAGCACTCCGCCCAGCGCCGAGTCGATCACCTTGTTGGTCTTGATGGCGGTGCCGCCGAGGTGGTCGCCGACCAGGTCGGCCCGCTGTGCCTCCACCACCTCGGGGCGGGCCAGCAGGCCGAGCGCGGCGAACACCCGGCCGAGCACCCGCGCCACCGTGGTCTTGCCGGTGCCGGGCGGGCCGGTGAACACGAAGTGCCGGGTCGGCGGGCGGGTGACCAGGCCCTGCTCCTCGCGCATCCTGGCCACCTGCAGCTGCGCGGCGATCTCCCGGACCTGCCGTTTCACCGGGGCCAGCCCGATCATGGCGTCCAGCGAGCCGAGCGCCTCGTCCAGGGTCGGGGTCTCGGCGTAGCCGCGGTACCGCTCGGTGATCTCGGCGAACGCGGTCTCGACGTCCTCGGCGCGCAGGGTCACCAGCTCCTCGGCGCTGGGCCGCCGCCCCTGCGCGGCGGCCGCGTCCATGACCCGCACGTCGCGGGCGCGGGCGGCGGCCTCGGTGAGCGACCGGACGAACCGGCCGTTGCCCAGCTCGTCGACGATGCCGCGCCGCTCCACCTCCTCGAACCGGGCGCGCAGGCGGCGCCGCGCGGCCTCGTCCAGCCGGTCGTCGCGCAGCCCGACGTGGTACTCGGCGATGCGCAGCAGCTCGGCGGGCCGGTAGGTGGGGAAGTGCACGCGGGTGGCGAACCGCGAGGCCAGGCCCGGGTTGGACGCCAGGAACTCGGTCATCTGCGGCTCGTATCCGGCCAGGATGACCACCAGGTTGCCGCGGTCGTCCTCGGCCCGTTTCAGCAGCGTCTGCACGGCCTCGGCGCCGAACCGGTCGATCTGCCCTTCGGCGGCGTTGACCAGCCCGTACGCCTCGTCCACGAACAGCACCCCGCCCAGCGCCGAGTCGACCAGCCGGTTGGTCTTGATCGCGGTGGCGCCGAGGTACTCCCCCACCAGGTCGGCGCGGTGCGCCTCCACCACCTTCGGCGTGGGCAGCAGCCCGAACGCGTAGAAGATCTTGGCGAGAACGCGGGCGACGGTGGTCTTGCCGGTGCCGGGCGGGCCGACGAACACCAGGTGCAGCAGCGGCTTCTCGGTGGGCACCCCGGCGGCGGCGCGCAGATGCGCGGCCTCGATGGACGCGGCGATCGCCCGGACCTGCCGTTTGACCGGCTCCAGGCCGACCATCGCCTCCAGTTCGGCCATCGCCTCGTCGACCGAGATCTCCGGCTGCCCGTCCGCACCGCGCCCGTCCGATCCGGCGACCGGGGCGGACAACGGGGCGGCGGCCGCGCGGGCCTGTTCCTGGGCGGTGACGGCGGTTCGGGCGTGGGAGGCGGCGCGTTGCTCGTAGGCGGCCTGTGTGGCCGCGGGCACGCCCGTAGGAAAAGCGTCGGTGTGTCCAGGCCCGCCCCCGGGGCGCTTCCCCGGGGGGCGCTTGCGCGGTTGCGGCCTGCCGTCGAGGGGCGGCGTGGGAGCGCCCTCGCCGGACGTGCGCGGCGGTGTTTCGACGCCCCCGGACGTGCCGGCCTGCTCCTGCACCCAGCCGGTGTCGTACGCCTCCGCGGCCATGGCCCGGCGCGCCTGGTCCCACCGGTAGGCGAGCACGGCCGCCGCGGCCAGCCAGGCGGGTGCCACGTGCAGGTCCGGCAAGGGATGGACGGCCGCGGCCGCGGTGAGCCCGGCCGCCCCCAAGGCGAGCAGCGCGGTGCGCCAGGGCGCGTACCCGCGCAGCCGCAACGCGACGAACGCCACCGGCAGCGCCAGCAGCCCCAGCAGGAGCGGGGCGTTCAGGTACGGGTCGTCGGCCCGTTCGGGGTACAGCCGTCCCAGCGGCACCGACACCGCCAGCCACGCCACGATCACCGACACGACGGCCATGCCCGCCGGCGACCGCAGCGTCAGGTGCACCACGACCATCAGGATGACCGTGAACACGGCGGCGCTGAGCACCGGCCCGTTAAGGACCACCGTGACCGCCACCACCAGCGCGACCCCCAGCACCGCCCCCAGGAACCGCAGGCCGGGCTGTATTTGGAAGTAACGTACACGCAGGCGCTCGAAAAGATCCCGCGCCGCGGTGCCCAGCGGCGGGCGGGAGCGGGACCTGCCGAACAATGCCATCAAGGCGAGTAAAGCGCAGGACCCCCCGGATCGGCACCATCTGGACGCGGTTCGTTGCCACGTGCCGAACCGGGCGCGTCCCCGGCCCCCGCGCCTTCCCCACCGACGGGCGGCTGTGTGCCGCACGTCACGGTGGGCGCCGCCCGCCGTTTCGCGGTCGGCCGCGGTATGCCCGCACGCGACGGGGCGGCGCCTCTACGATCGAACGGCCGCGGACACCCCGTCCGCTAGGGACAGCACCTTCGTACGGGAGGCCATGTGACGGACGCCACCGACGCGCTGCCGGGCCTGGAGCCGTCGGCCGGACCGGAGGCGGCGCCTCCGTCGGCCGGGTACGGGATCGAGCACGAGCTGCGCACGGCCCTCGGCGCGCGGCGCATCGCCGGGGTGGACGAGGTGGGGCGCGGCGCGTGGGCCGGGCCCGTCGTGGTGTGCGCGGCGGTCACCGACCTTTCGCCGCCGCCCGAGCTGCCGGGGCGGGGCGGCCGCACGGTCCGGCTGACCGACTCCAAGCTGCTGTCGGCGGCGCACCGGGAGGCGTTCGCCGAGGTGCTGCCCGGCTGGCTGACGGCGTACGCGTTCGGCTCGTCGGCCCCGGAGGAGATCGACGAGGTCGGCATGACCGAGGCGCTGCGCCGGGCCGCCGTCCGGGCCCTGGAGGCGCTGCCGGAGCCGCCCGACGCCGTCATCCTGGACGGCAAGCACGACTACATCGGCCCGGCGTCCGGGGGGTGCCGGTGGCGTGTCCGCTGCGAGATCAAGGCCGACCAGCGCTCGGTGACGGTGGCGGCGGCGTCGGTGCTGGCCAAGGTGCACCGCGACCGGCTCATGGCCGTTCTCGACGCGCAGTTCCCCGGGTACGGCTTCGCCGACGGCGCCGGGTACCCGTCCCCCGCCCACCAGAAGGCCCTCGAGGAGTCCGGCCCGACGCCGCACCACCGGCTGTCCTGGTCCTATATGGACGAGTTGCCCCGCTGGCGGCATCTGAAGAAGCATCGCGACCCGCTGGCGGGCGAGGGGCAGCTGAGCCTTCTGTGACCGTCTCTGCAACCGTCCACCGCGATACGAACGCTCCAAACCGACAAATACTACTTATCGCACATATTCGGGCGCGTGGCCGTGTCCGGCACCGCGCCGGCGGGAGTCATCCGCGCCTGCCTGGGTAAAAGCGCCGAATGACGGGAGGTGCGTGTCATGGACGCTGTCGTGAAGAGGCTGCTGCGCGAGGCGGGCGAGACCTACGCCGAGGAGGCCGGTGTCCCGCTCAAGGACCAACCCGCCGCCCTGTGGAAGCTGCTGGTCCTGTCCAACCTCCTCAGCGCCCGGATCTCCGCCGAAATCGCGATGGCGTCCGCCCGCGAGCTGTTCGAGGCAGGCGGCGGCACCGCACGCGGCATGGCCCGGCTGACCTGGCAGCAGCGGGTCGACGCGCTCGGCCGCGGCCACTACGTCCGCTATGACGAGAGCACCGCCAGTCACCTGGGCGATATGGCCGAGCTCGTCCAGGAGAAGTACAACGGCGACCTGCGGCGGCTGGCGATCGAGTCGGAACGCGACAGGGAGCGCGCCGGCCAGCTGCTCCGCGAGTTCCCCGGAATCGGCCCGGCAGGCGTCGACATCTTCTGCCGCGAGGCCCAGGCCATGTGGCCCTGGCTGCGCCCCTACTTCGACGAGCAGGCCCTCAAGGGCGCCGAACGCCTGGGCCTGCCCAAGGACCCCAAGCGGCTCGCCGACGAAGTCCCTGAAAAGGACCTGGCCCGCTTCGCCGCGGCCCTCGTCCGCGTGGCCCGCGACAAGGATTTGGCCCACTCCATCACCAAGAACGGCACGTGACCAAGAACGGCACGTGACCAAGAACGGCACGTGACCAAGAACGGCACGTGACCCCCGGTTTCCGGTAGTAGGCGGCCCCCGCGAGCGTCTGTCGTTCAGGGGGCCGCCCTGGGAACCGCACCCCGGAGAAGATCATGCGCAGCGCCAGCGGCGGCAAGACCAGATGTTGCGGCGACGCTCACCTCACCGCCACGCATGGACGGGCTGGCCACCTGCCGCCGGATGCGGGCCTGAGGCGCGATGATGCCGATGCTGATGTGAGCGCCGACTCATGGAACACCAGGCAGCGCTACGCCACGTCGCCTCCGGCCCCTGGACGACGATCGGGAGGGGCGTGCGCGAGGGCGATGACGGTCACCGAGGCCACGGCGGCCGATACCGTCACGGCGCCCCGCTGGTCGTCCATTCACGTCGCCCCGCACTGCCCGCTGTCCCGACCTGGCCCCTGAGCTGCACTTCGGGCCGCGTCCTTCGCGCAGACAGCAAGGGAAGGCCCTGCGTGAACAACTGGCTCGGCACAGCATGCGCAACCTCGCCCCGGCAACCCCCGCCCGTCCGCGCGGCCGTTCAGTCCTTGCCGCGTGAGGCGACCCACTCCAGGTTCCAGCCGTACGCCTGGTCGACGGCCAGCTTCCCCCAGCGCGGACGACCGGGCGGCGGCAGGATGTACCGCCCCTCGCGGCGCACCACCAGCTCGCCGCCCACGTTCTCGATCAGGGCGAGCACGACGTCGCGGGAAGCGTCGACGCAGTCGTCCATGCGCATCTGGATGGGCGCGGCACCGCGCGGATAGAGGGTGGCGACCGCGTCCAGCCCGCGGAAGTCGTCGGCGCCATCGTAGATCTCGGCGAATACCAAGATCCTTCTGAAGTCGGCGGTGTGGTCCAGATTGATGGTCAGGTTCTCGCCCGTCTCCACGGTTCCGGAGCGGTCGTCGCGGTCGAGCTGGATGTACGGAGGCCGGTCCAGCGCACCGAAGTCGCCGATGGCGTGCACGATCCCCTTGCGCCCGTCCTTCAGCTCCCACAGCGCGCACAGGTCGAGGTCCAGGTCCACGCCGCGCCGGAGCTTGCCCAGCAGTCCGCGGGCCGCGCCCGGCCGCGCGGACCAGTTCAGGTTGACCCGCATGTGCCCGGACGTGGCGCCGTGCTTGGTCAGCGACACCGACGGCGCGCTCTTGGTCAACGAGACCACGCCGCCCCGCTGAGGCGCAGACGCCGCCTGCTGAGGCGGCACCGCCCCGGCCGGCGGCGCGGATTGCACGGACGACACGGGTTGCACGGGCGGTGCGGGCGGCGGAGGAGGCGGAGGCGGCGCGGCGCTGC
Organism: Actinomadura sp. NBRC 104425; assembly: GCF_030269545.1. Classification (GTDB taxonomy): domain Bacteria; phylum Actinomycetota; class Actinomycetes; order Streptosporangiales; family Streptosporangiaceae; genus Spirillospora; species Spirillospora keratinilytica. Next base: position 130,097 of record NZ_BSTN01000015.1, read on the forward strand.
GCCCCGGGTCGTCAACGGTGATCCCGAAGTCGGTGGCCAGTCCGGCGAGTCCGGTGTCGTACCCCTGCCCGACCGCCCGGAACTTCCAGGCCCCCTGCCGCCGGTAGAGCTCACCCAGGACGAACGCGGTCTCGGTGGTCGCGCCCGGGTCGTCGAAGCGGGTCACCTCGGCGCCGGTCGCCGTGTCCAGCAGCCGGATGTACAACCCCTGGAGCTGTGCGAACGTCCCACCGTCCGCCGACGCCGCGATCACGATGCGTTGCACGTCGGGCTCGACCCGTGCCAGATCGACGCTCAGCACGTCACGCACGGTCGGCCCCTGCTGCTTGCCCTCATGCCGGACCGCCCCCGACCTGTGGGCGGGCTGGTTGTAGAAGACGAAGTCATCGTCCGAACGCACCTTGCCCGTCTCCGTGAGCAGCAACGCCGACGCGTCGGCATCGGGGACTCCGGGACCGCCCCGCCAGCCCAGTTCGACACGCACGGATGGAACAGGCACCGGCGTGTTGGCGCCCTTCTGCAGCGACATGAACGTTCCTCCCGGATCCACTGGCCCGCCGGTCCTGACCCTGGTTCCGTCCGAACCGCACGCCAAAGCCCGCCCGCCGTCCAACCTACGGCCAAGCCCTGCCCCCGGGCGACCCCTACACGAGGGCCTGCCGCGGCCGGTGGGACGCTCCGGAGCGGAAGGTCAGGGGACGCGGGCGGTCCAGGCCTGGTCGGTGAACTTCTCCGCCACCAGCTTCTCCGCCGTGCGCAGTTCTTCCTCGGTGAGCCGGTCGTCGGTCAGCCCGTAGCGGCCCCGGAAGTGGGCGACCAGCCGTTCGATGATCTGCTCGCGGGGCAGGCCGGTCTGCCGCCGTAGCGGGTCGACGCGCTTGTCGGCGCTGGCGATGCCCTTGTCGGAGATCTTCTCGCGGCCGATGCGCAGCACCCGGGTGAGCTTGTCGGCGTCGATGTCGTAGGCCATGGTCACGTGGTGCAGGACCGCGCCGGCCGCCAGGCGCTTCTGCGCCGCTCCACCGATCTTGCCCTGGTCGGAGGCGATGTCGTTGAGCGGCTGGTACCACGCCTTGACGCCCAGCTCACCGAGCGCGCCCAGCACCCAGTCGTCGAGGAAGGCGTAGCTCTCGGCGAACGACATGCCCGCCACCAGCGACTCGGGCACGTACAGCGAGTAGGTGATGGTGTTGCCCGGCTCGACGAACATCGCGCCGCCGCCGCTGATGCGGCGCACCACCGTGACGCCGTAGCGTTCGGCCGCGGCGGCGTCGACCTCGTTGCGCAGCGACTGGAAGCTGCCGATGATCACTGCGGGCGAGGCCCACTCCCAGATGCGCAGCGTCGGCGGACGCCGTCCGGCGCCGACCTCCACGGCCAGCACCTCGTCGAGCGCCATGTGCAGCGCGGGTTCCTGCGGGCCCTCGTGGATCAGCCGCCAGTCGTGGTCGTGCCAGTCGGACGCACTGGTGAGCGCCCGCCGCACGGCGATGGCCACCGCCTCGGCGGACAGCCCGAGCATGACCGTGCCCTCGGGCAGCCGCGCCTGCAGGCGGGCGGCGATGTCGCGGGCCTCGGCGGTCGCGGGCAGACCTTCGATCGCCGTGTTGATCTCTTCTAGGGCTTCGTCGGGTTCCAGGAAGAAGTCGCCGCTCACCCGTACGTTGCGCAGCCTGCCGTCCGACACGTCCAGATCCACGACGACGAGCTTGCCGCCGGGCGCCTTGTACTCTCCGTGCATCACACAGGTGGCAACCTCGGTGTCCCGGTCTGGATTCCGGCTGCTTGGAAAGGGCCGTCGGCCGACCCGGCTCACCGGCGGTTCACGGCGCGGAGGGCGGTGGCCCCGGCAGCTCCTCGGGCCGGTCGGTGCGCAGCCCGTCCAGGACGATCTGCAGGTTGCGTTCCCACTGGTGGTCGGCCGCGCGCACCCCGAGGGTGTGGTCGCCGGTGGAGACCGACACGAGCAGGAACGCCACGTCGGGCCAGGTGACGTCCGGCCGGACCACGCCGGCCCGCTGAACGCGCTCGACCAGGAGCCGCAGCCGTTCGCGCAGGTCCGCGCGAGCGTGATCGAGAGATCCGCCCAGCGCGTCGTTGATGTCGCACAGTTCGTTGCGCAGCCGGATGTAGCCCTGCGCGAACTCGCGAAAGCCCGTCCAGGGGTCGGGATGGGCGAGCGCCTGGTCGGCCCGCGCCACGATTTCGCCGAGCACCTCCTCCAGGACCGCCTCCAGCAGCGCTTCCAGAGAACCGACGCGGCGATAGAACGTGCCGATGCCCACACCCGCGCGACGAGCGATCTCATGCGCGGTGACCTCGCCGCCGATCTCGCGGACGGCCTCCCGTGTCGCGGCCACCAGCCGCTCGAGGTTGCGCCGGGCGTCGGCCCGGGGCCGCCGTCCGGACCCGTCGTCCAACAGCCGGTCCACCGCGCTCATACCGCGATCCTACCAATAACCGGACCTTCCTCCTCCGCTTTAAGTGGACAATCGACGTCCGCTTGAGTTATCGTCGCACAACCGGACGGCAGAAGTCCACTTATTCGTCGAGAAGGGCGGCGGAAGCATGCAGACGATCAAGGTCGGTGTCATCGGCGCCAGCCCGGACCGCGGCTGGGCGCGCACGGCGCACGTGCCCGCTCTGCGCGCGCTGCCGCAGTACGAGATCAGCGCGGTGGGCACCACCCGCGAGGAGAGCGCACGTGAGGCCGCCCGGCTGTTCGGCGCTCCCCATGCGTTCACCGATCCCCGCCGGCTGGCCGCCCATCCGGACGTCGACCTGGTGGCCGTCACCGTCAAGGTGCCGCACCACGCCGAACTGATCCGGGCGGCCCTGGACGCGGGCAAACACGTGCTCAGCGAATGGCCGCTGGCGCTGACCACCGCCGAGGCCGAGTCACTGGCCGAGGAGACCGGTCGCGCCGGCGTGCACCACGCGATCGGCCTTCAGGCCAGGCACTCCCCCGCCATCGCCTACGCCCGCGAGCTTCTGGCCGACGGATATATAGGTCAGGTGACCTCGGTGAACGTGTACGCGGCCCGCTCCAAGGGCGCGGGCGGCCGCATCAACGCCGATCTCGCCTACACGGTCGATCGCGCCAACGGTGCGGGGGTGTTCGAGGTCGCCGGCGGCCACACCCTCGACATCCTGGAATATCTCGCCGGAGAGATCACCGAGGTCGCGGGGCGGCTGTCGCTGCGGCGCTCCCGGTACACCGTCGTCGAGACCGGCCAAGCCGTCGAGGCGACCAGTCCCGATCACGTCCTGCTCGACGCCGTCCTGGCGACCGGGGCGGTCGCGTCCGTCCACCTGCACGACGCCAAAGTCACCCGTCCCCGCACCCGCCTGGAGTTCGCAGGCACCGAGGGCGACCTGGTCGTCATCACCGAGGGCGCGGGCCGTCTGAAGGCCGACCAGATCCAGATCGGCGCGCCCCGCATCCTGGCCGCCCGCGGCCACGGCTCCTGGCAGGAGCTGCCGGTACCCGCCCGTCACCGCGTTGTCGATGCCGCCATCCCCGACATCGCCGTGCTCAACGTCGCCCAGCTGTACGCGCGGTTCGCCGAGGACATCGGCAAAGACAGCCGCACCGTGCCCGGTTTCGACCATGCCGTCCGCCTGCACCGCCTCCTCGACGCCGTACGCCTGTCCGCCGACACCGGCACCCGGCAACCTGTCCCCAGCTCCCGCCCCTAGGGCGTGTTTTCGGGGTGCGCGGGCGCCGGCGTCGCGTACGCCGCCCCCCGGCGACTGCGCTGCTTGGCCCCTCCCGCTGTGTCTCCCGTGTCTGCCGTGGCGGGGAGACCGTCATCACCGCCGCCGGCGGCGACACCGGGCACGCCACCGCCCGCCGCGCGGCCACGATCAGCGGAGGGCGTGGTGGGGTTGCAGGGGACGCGGTGCGTCTGCCTTCGCGCGGGTGTCCTTTTGACCGAAGCGCCGAAGGGGGAACCGGCGGGAACCGGTTCCCCCTTCGGCCAGGCGTCTCAGCGGTCAGGTCGGATGCCGCACCGGATGCGGCGGTCGGGGTCAGCTGCAGCCGCTGGTGGAGCCGCAGCCTTCGCAGACGTAGCAGCTGCCGGCCGGGCGCATCTTGGTGCCGCAGGTCAGGCAGAGGGGCGCGTCGGCGGTGCGGCCCTGGCGGCTTTCGATGACCTCCATCGAGGAGTGCGGCTCGGACTCGGCGGCCGGGCGGCGCGGCGCGGCCGGCTTGGTGATCTCGGCGGACTGGGCCAGGATCTCCTGGTCGACCTCGGTCTCGGCGTGCAGGGTGGCCGGGTCCTCGCCGTTGGCCTGCATCGCCCGTTCCTCGGCGGTGAGGATGCCCAGTTCGGCGCGGGTCTCGTAGGGCAGGTGGTCCAGCGCCAGGCGGCGGAAGATGTAGTCCATCACCGAGGTCGCCATGCGGATGTCGGGGTCGTCGGTCATGCCGGCGGGCTCGAACCGCATGTTGGTGAACTTCTCCACCCAGGTCTCCAGCGGCACCCCGTACTGGAGGCTGATAGAGATCGCCATGGAGAACGCGTCCATCACGCCGGCCAGGGTGGAGCCCTGCTTGCCGAGCTTGAGGAACACCTCGCCGAGGCCGTCGTCGGGGTAGGACGAGGCGGTCATGTAGCCCTCGGCGCCGGCGACGGAGAAGCGGGTGACGGTCGCGGGGCGCTGCTTGGGCAGCCGCTTGCGGACCGGACGCGGGACCTCCACCGGCGCCGTGGCCTTCTCGGCCTTCTCGGTCTTCTCGGCCTTCTTGGCCGCCGACAGCGGCTGCCCGACCTTGCAGTTGTCGCGGTAGATCGCCAGGGCCTTCAGGCCGAGCCGCCAGCCTTCGAAGTAGACCTTCTCGATGTCCTCGACGGTGGCCTGCTCGGGCATGTTGACGGTCTTGGAGATCGCCCCGGACAGGAACGGCTGGACGGCGGCCATCATCCGCACGTGGCCCATCGGGCTGATCGCCCGCTCGCCCATCGCGCAGTCGAACACCTCGTAGTGCTCGGGACGCAGGCCCGGCGCGCCCACCACGTGACCGTGCTCGGCGATGTACTCGACGACCGCCTCGATCTGCTCCTGCTGGTAGCCCAGCTTCTTCAGGGCGCGCGGGACGGTGTGGTTGACGATCTGCATCGAGCCGCCGCCGACCAGCTTCTTGAACTTCACCAGCGCCAGGTCGGGCTCGATGCCGGTGGTGTCGCAGTCCATCATCAGGCCGATGGTGCCGGTGGGGGCCAGCAGCGACGCCTGGGCGTTGCGGTAGCCGTTCTTCTCACCGGTCTTCAGGCACTGCTGCCACTGCTTGGTCGCGGCGGCATGGATGGCCCGGTCCATCTCGTCCAGCGTGCGGATCTCGTCGTTGGCGGCGGCGTGCTTGCGCATGACGCGCTTGTGCGCCTCGGCGTTGCGGGCGTAGCCGGCGTACGGGCCGACCACCCCGGCCAGTTCTGCGGAGCGGCGGTAGGCGACACCGGTCATCAGCGAGGTGATCGCGGCGGCGAGCGAGCGGCCGCCCTCGGAGTCGTAGGCGTGCCCGGTGGCCATCAGCAGGGCACCGAGGTTGGCGTAGCCGATGCCGAGCTGGCGGTAGTCGCGGGTGGTCTTGGCGATCTTCTCGGTCGGGAAGTCGGCGAAGGTGATGGAGATGTCCATCGCCGTGATGATCAGCTCGGTGAGCTTGGTGAAGCTCTCGACGTCGAAGGTGTCGTCCTCGCGCAGGAACTTCAGCAGGTTGATGCTGGCCAGGTTGCAGGAGGAGTTGTCCAGGCTCATGTACTCCGAGCACGGGTTGCTGGCGGTGATGCGGCCCGACTCGGGGTTGGTGTGCCAGTCGTTGATCGTGTCGTCGTACTGGATGCCCGGGTCGGCGCACTCCCAGGCGGCCTGGGCCATCTGCCGGAACAGGTCGCGGGCCCGGACGGTCTCCACGACTTCTCCGTTCAAGCGGGCGCGCAGCCCGAACTCCCCGTCGCTCTCCACGGCGCGCATGAACTCGTCCGACACGCGCACCGAGTTGTTGGCGTTCTGGTACTGGACGCTGACGATGTCCTTGCCGCCCAGGTCCATGTCGAACCCGGCGTCGCGCAGGGCCCGGATCTTGTCCTCTTCGCGGGCCTTGGTCTCGATGAACTCGGCGATGTCGGGGTGGTCGACGTCCAGCACGACCATCTTGGCGGCCCGGCGGGTGGCGCCGCCCGACTTGATCGTCCCGGCGGACGCGTCGGCGCCGCGCATGAACGACACCGGTCCGCTGGCGGTGCCGCCGGAGGAGAGCAGTTCCTTGCTGGAGCGGATGCGGGAGAGGTTGACACCGGCGCCGGAGCCGCCCTTGAAGATGATCCCCTCTTCCTTGTACCAGTCCAGGATCGACTCCATCGAGTCGTCCACCGAGAGGATGAAACAGGCGCTGACCTGCTGCGGGGACTTGGTGCCGACGTTGAACCAGACGGGGGAGTTGAAGCTGAACAGCTGGTGGACCAGTGCGTGCTTCAACTCGTGGTCGAAGATCTGGGCGTCCTCCTCCGAAGCGAAGTAGCCCTCGGCCAGACCGGTGTCAACGTAAACCTTGACCACCCGGTCGACCAGTTGCTTGAGACTGTGCTCGCGCTGGGGGGTGCCGAGGGCTCCGCGGAAGTACTTCGACGTCACGATGTTGACGGCGTTCACCGACCAGAAGTCGGGGAACTCCACACCGCGCTGCTCGAAGTTGATCGAGCCGTCCCGCCAGTTGGTCATGACAACGTCACGACGTTCCCAGCGGATCGTGTCGTACGGATGCACGCCGGGCGTGGTGAAGATCCGCTCGACCTTGAGCCCCTTGCGGCTCCCCCTGCCGCGCCGGGCTGCCGAGCCGCTCACCGTCTCCGTCATGACCTTCCCCCTCTCGGGCCCTCCCGCCGGGCCCTGTCCAGGAATAACCTCGCCCGCCGGCCGTTTGCTCCCGGCCGCGGGCGTTCTCAACAGTCGTGAAGCCCGCCCCTCACAGGGGCCGGCCAGGCTCCCCCGAGGAACCGGCCTTGGTACGCAGTGACTCGATCTCTCTGGCGAAGTCGTCCAGCGTCTCGAAACCCCGGTACACCGAGGCGAACCGCAGGTAGGCGACCTCGTCGAGCTCTCCGAGCGGGCCGAGAATGGCCAGTCCGATCTCGTGCGAGGGGATTTCGGCCGCCCCCGTGGCGCGGATCGCCTCCTCCACCCGCTGCCCCAGCTTGGCCAGCGCGTCCTCGTCGACGGGACGGCCCTGGCAGGCGCGGCGGACGCCGGCGATGATCTTCTCCCGGGAGAACGGCTCGGTGACGCCGCTGCGCTTGGCCACCATGAGCAGCACGTTCTCCTGTGTGGTGAACCGCTTGCCGCATTCCGGGCACGACCGGCGGCGCCGGATGGCCGATCCGTCGTCGGTGGAGCGGCTGTCGATCACCTTGGTGTCAGGGTTGCGGCAGAACGGGCAGTGCACTCGTTCCCTCCTCCCCTGACAGATCAAGCCACACGAGAAATCGTCCCCCACAAGACACAACTTGTGGTTAATGACACCCGTGTGACTACTAGATGTTGTGGTCAACCGTAGGACTCCCGGAGGGGCAACGCAACCTGGATCACCACCCCCGGCAGTAGACCCTCGTCACACCGGGCCCACTGGTGCGGGCCCGGCGTGTCTCCCCCGCCGCACCCCAAGAACCACCACAAATCACGCAAACCCCTTCGCCACAAGGCTTCCGCGCGTCCTCGCCGACCTCCCCGACCGGGAGGTCACCGCGCAGGCCGCGCCCACCCCACAGGTCCCCGAAATTCGCGACATCACCCCGGCGGCCGGCCGACCGTGATGGAGGGTGCGACGGAACCGACCGCACGCCAACGAGGCGGCGCGGGCGACCGACGGCCGCGTGGGACGGTGGCCGAACACGGCGGCGAAGCCCACAGACCGCCCCACACGTGCCGCCGACAGACCGCGGCAACGCGAGAACACCTCCGCCTGACCTCGGTACCGATCCGGTACGGGTCACGCTGGCAGCCGCGTGCGCGGGAGCCGACCCGACCACCGAAGCGGCTCTGCGCATCGCGCAACGAGACCGCAACGAGATGGCCGACGCCGCCCGCGCACTCCCTAGCTGCTGCGCGCGCAGCCGGTGGCGAGTGGCCTGGTCTTCGGGCGAGGTGGTCGCCGGAGTGGCTCTGTGGCGGCCTGACGAGACGGGGCGCCTGGGCCGGCGTTGTTCGTTGCCTGCTTGGTGTGCGTTCCGCTGCCTTGGCGGATCCCCGCCCTCGGATTTTTGCCTTTCGGGTGTTCTGCTCCCGGTCGGTGGCTGTCACGTGAATGTCGGGCCGTCTGGGGCCGGGGGCAGCGGCTCGGTCCCCGGGTGGGGGCCGAGCCTTTGGTCGTCGCCGCGTCGGCAGAGCAGGTGCCGCTTCCGGCTCGGCGGGTAAGTGGGCTTTGCGGCCGCCGCGGGAGCGGACGGCGTGCAGCCGGGTCAGTCGTGGGCGGGGAGGCGCAGGCGCTGGCCCGGGCGGACGATCGTGGTGGACAGGTTGTTGAGGTCCATGATGCGGCGGACCAGCAGCTGAGTGTCGTCGCGGGGGCGCTCGCGCTGGGCGATCGTCCACAGTGAGTCGCCGTGGCCGACGACGACCGTCTTGCCCGGGCGGAGGCTCGGGTCGGACGAGTCGGGCCCGCCGGCGCCGGCCCGGGCCGTCGCGGTCAGCCACAGCACGACCAGGAGCGGCACCGCCAGCAGGCCGATCATCACGAGGCGGCCGCGTCGAGTCAGCCGCAACTCGTCCCACGCGCCCTCCGCAGGGGCCCCCAGCGGCGGCGCGGGGCGAAGGTGCGTGGAGAGGGCCGGAGCTTCGGCCGTTATGCAGTGTGGGTGGAGCGAACCCGCCATCTCGGTCCCCTTCGTGACCGACAGCCGATCTTCGAATGAATATTCGATCGAACGTCTGTACGATGTTGTACCGCAGCCCCCCGAGAAACGCGAGTACATTCTTCGAACAATTGTTTGATCATTGCAGCCGGACGCGATAACGTTCGGCGAGGAGTGACGAAGCGAGCGTCGGGAGGCGACGAACGATGACCAAGGTCCGGGAGCTGCCCGACGGCCCCATGGACGAGGCGGGTCTGACCCAGCGCCAGCGCATGGTGCTGGAGGTGATCCGCGACTCGGTGCAGCGCCGCGGCTACCCGCCGTCGATGCGCGAGATCGGCGAGGCCGTCGGCCTGACCAGCACCTCCAGCGTGTCGCACCAGCTGCGCGCGCTGCAGCGCAAGGGGTATCTGCGCCGCGACCCCAACCGGCCGCGGGCCGTCGAGGTGCGGGTCCCGGGCGCCACGCCGGTGCGCACCGACACCGAGACCCCCGACGCGCCCGGCGCCGGGCAGGACACCGCGCCGCGACCCGCCCCCGCCTACGTGCCGCTGGTCGGACGGATCGCCGCCGGCGGTCCGATCCTGGCCGAGGAGGCCGTGGAGGACGTGTTCACCCTGCCCAAGCAGCTGGTCGGCGAGGGCACCCACTTCCTGCTGAAGGTCACCGGCGACTCGATGATCGACGCGGCGATCGCCGACGGCGACTGGGTGGTGGTGCGCCAGCAGCCGGTGGCCGAGCAGGGCGACATCGTCGCCGCGATGATCGACGGCGAGGCCACCGTCAAGACCTTCAAGCGCCGCGACGGCCACATCTGGCTGGTCCCCCAGAACCCGGCCTACGAGCCGATCCCCGGCGACGAGGCGTCGATCCTGGGCCGCGTCGTCGCCGTGCTGCGCAAGATGTGACGTCCCGGCCCGGCGCGGCCAGGTCACTCCCGCGCGCCCGTCACCGGCCCCCGGGGCGGTGGCGGGCGTTCGCGTGCGCCCCGCGTTCCACGCAGGGTGCGTCACCTCGACAACCGCGTGCGGACGCACTCGTCTCCACCCATTCCAGTTCCAGCTCGTCCACGACCGCCGCTCGGCGCCCGCGCCCAGGCCGCGCCTGCCAGGCCACGCCGAGTACGGCCGCGGCGGTGAATCTCCGCTCGCGGCCGTCAGGCTCGGATTCGGGCCCGCCGGTGCCTGGACCGCGGGCTGCGCGGCCGATGCGCCGCGTCAGCCGGGCGGTTCTCCCGGGGCGCGGACGCGGGACGGGCCGACGCCGACCAGTCCCGCCAGAGCCGGATGGACCCGGCCCACATCGACTGTAATGATCTCGTATTCGGCCACGCCCGCGCAGACGAACGGGTCATTCTCGGCGATCTTTTCGATCTCGGCGCGGTCGGTCCCACGCGCGATGATCGCGCCGCCGTGCTCGGACGGCACCGTCTGCCCCGAGGCCGGGAACGTGCCCGCCCGGTGGTGGCGGTCCAGGTACGCCGCGTGGGCGGGCACGTGCGGTGCGGCCTCCTCCTCGGTGCCGCGGTAGCGCAGCCGCAGGATGTGCAGCGTGCTCACTTGGCCGGCACGATGTTCACGATCTTGGGCGGGCGGACGATGACGCGCTGGACCCGCGCGCCGGCCAGGGCCTCGTTGACCTTGGCGGAGGCCAGCGCCAGCCGCTCCAGCTCGTCCTCGGCGATGTCGGGCGGCACCTCCAGGCGGTCGCGGACCTTGCCCGCGACCTGCACCACGCAGACCACCGACTCGCGCACCAGCAGGGACGGGTCGGCCTGCGGCCAGCCCGCGGTCGCCACCGACGGCTCGTGGCCCAGCCGCTCCCACGCCTCCTCGGCGGTGTAGGGGGCGAACAGCGACAGCAGCACCGCGATCGTCTCGGCGGCCTCCCGCACGGCCGGGTCGGCGGGGCCGGGGCCCTCGTCGATGGCGCGGCGGGTGGCGCTCACCAGCGTCATCAGCCGGGCGATGGCCACGTTGTAGCGGTGCTGCTCGATCAGCGTGGTGGCCTCGTCGATGGTGCGGTGGGTGACCCGCCGCAGGTCGACCGAGCCGCCCGCGGGGTCGGTGCCGGGCGCGGACGCCACCTCGGTGGCGATGCGGTGCACGCGCGCCAGGAACTTGACCATGCCGGGCTGGGACACGTCGGCCCAGTCGATGTCGTCCTCGGGCGGCCCGGAGAACAGCATCGCCAGGCGCACCACGTCGACGCCCCACTGCTCGATCTGCTCACCCAGGTCGACCATGTTGCCCAGCGACTTGGACATGGCCTTGCCGTTGAGGATCACCTGGCCCTGGTTGACCAGCCGCGTGAACGGCTCGGTGAAGTCGACCATGCCCAAGTCGTACAGCACCTTGGTGAAGAACCGGCTGTACAGCAGGTGCAGGGTGGCGTGCTCGACGCCGCCGGTGTACTGGTCGACCGGCATCCACTTGCGGACCCGCTCGACGTCGAACGGCCCGTCCTCGTAGTCCGGCGAGCAGTACCGGAAGTAGTACCAGGACGAGTCGACGAAGGTGTCCATGGTGTCGCTGTCGCGCTTGGCCGCGCCGCCGCACCTGGGGCAGTCGACGTTGACCCAGTGCTCGGCGGCGGCCAGCGGCGAGGTGCCCTTGGGCCGCAGGTCGGCGCCGCGCAGGTCGTCGGGCAGCAGCACCGGCAGCTGGTCGTCCGGCACCGGGACCTCGCCGCAGGACGGGCAGTGCACGATCGGGATGGGGCAGCCCCAGAACCGCTGCCGGGACACCAGCCAGTCGCGCAGCCGGAAGTTGACCGCGGCCCTGCCCAGGCCCTTCTCCTCCAGGATCTCGATGATCCGCTCGATCGCGTCGGCCTTGCTCAGCCCGTCGATGGGGCCGGAGTTGACGATGCGCCCGTCGCCCGCGGTGGCCACGCCGGTCTCGGCCGGGTCGGGCTGCCCGGTCTCCACCACCACGCGCACCGGCAGCCCGAACTTCAGCGCGAAGTCCAGGTCGCGCTGGTCGTGCGCGGGAACGGCCATGATCGCGCCGTGCCCGTACTCGGCCAGCACGTAGTCGGACGCCCAGATCGGGATGCGCTCGCCATTGACCGGGTTGATCGCGTACCGGCCCAGGAACACGCCGGTCTTCTCGCGCTCGGTGGACAGCCGCTCGATCTCGCTCTCGTGGGAGACCTGCTCGCGGTAGGCCTCGAACGCGGCGCGCTGCTCGGGGGCGCAGATCTCCTCGGCCAGGTCGGCGTCGGCGGCCACCACCATGAAGGTGGCCCCGTACAGGGTGTCGGGGCGGGTGGTGTAGACGGTGACCGGCTCTTCGCGGCCCTCGATGGCGAACTCGACGTCGGTGCCGGTGGAACGGCCGATCCAGTTGCGCTGCATCAGCAGCACCCGGTCGGGCCACTTGCCCTCCAGGGCGGCCATGTCGTCCAGCAGCCGGTCCGCGTAATCGGTGATCTTGAAATACCACTGGGTCAGCACGCGCCGCTCGACCAGCGTGCCGCAGCGCTCGCAGTGGCCGCCGATGACCTGCTCGTTGGCCAGCACGGTCTGGTCCTTCGGGCACCAGTTGACCCGGCCGCCGCGCCGGTAGGCCAGCCCGCGCTCGTAGAAGCGCAGGAACAGCCACTGCGTCCACCGGTAGTACTCGGGGTCGGAGGTGTGCAGCCGCCGCGACCAGTCGAAGGACGGGGCGTACCGCCGGAACGACGCCTCCTGGGTGGCGATGTTGTTGTAGGTCCACTTCACCGGGTCCGCGTTGTTCTTGATCGCGGCGTTCTCGGCGGGCAGACCGAAGGAGTCCCAGCCCATGGGGTGCAGGACGTTGTAGCCGCGCTGCGTCCAGTAGCGGGCGGCCACGTCGCCGATGGCGTACGCCTCGGCGTGCCCCATGTGGAGGTCACCCGAGGGGTATGGGAACATGTCCAGCGCGTAGCGGCGCTCGCGGCCGTCGTCCTCCTCCACCGCCTTGAACGGCTCGAGCTCCGCCCAGCGGGCCTGCCACTTGTGCTGAACGGCCCGGGGGTCGTACCCGTCGTTCAGGGAGGCGGGCCCCCCTGAACCTCCCTGGGTGGCTCGGGAGGTGTCGTCGCTGCTCACGGTCGCTACTCCACTGGTCCTGTTGGTACCGAACGGCTCTCGCCGCGGGGCCTTGGGCTGGTGCGCCGCCGGTTCCGGGGAACGCTCCCCAGCCCCCGGCGCCCGCGCCGGAGGACAGACACGAAACGACCCCTCGCAATGGAGGGGTCGCCGCGCCGACTGGTTTCGTCCGTCAGCGCGGCCGGCTAAGAAGCAGCCTTCCTGTCCGCATATACCAAGACTAGCGCAGAGGCAAGGCCGAGCGGGGGCGCACATGGACACTGGCCGCCGGCGTCCCCGCGCCCCCGCCCGGGCGCACAGCGCCGCGGCGGCGATGAACCGGCCGAGCGTTCTTTTCCAGCACCGGTGCAGCCGCACGACGCACCCGGATGACCGCGGCCACCGCGATGCCGGCGGCACCGGCGGCGAGCACGTCCCCGACCTCGCATCGGAGCCTCTCCCCGCCCCGGCGGCCGCGGGAACGGCAGGGCGGGGCGTTTTGGGTCTTGACGGAGCGGCGGCGGCCGTTACCCTACGGAATCAATAGGAAGGTTTCCTATTAGTTCGCGCCGGTCTCCCACCCCGCCAGGAGGAACGCGCATGCCCCGCAAGAGCTCCCTCGCCGTCGCCGCGGCCGTCGCCGTCGGCCTGCCCCTGGTCGGCGCCGCGCCCGCGTTCGCGCACGGCTACACCACCTCCCCCGTCAGCCGCGCCCTGCACTGCAAGCAGGGCACCGTCCAGAACTGCGGCCCCATCCAGTGGGAGCCGCAGAGCGTCGAGGGCCCCAAGGGCTTCCCCCAGTCGGGGCCCGCGGACGGCACGATCTGCGCCGGCGGCGACAGCCGCTGGGCGCCGCTGGACGACCCGCGCGGCGGCCAGTGGCCCGCAACGCGGGTCGGCTCCGGCCAGTCGTTCACCTTCTCCTGGACCCTCACCGCCGCGCACGCCACCACCTCGTTCCGCTACTTCATCACCCGCGACGGCTGGGACCCGACCCGGCCGCTCACCCGGTCCGCCCTGGAGCCGACGCCGTTCCTGCAGCAGGACTACGGCGGTGCGCGGCCCCCGTCGACCGTGTCGCACACCGGCACCCTGCCCGCCCGGTCCGGCCGCCACCTCATCCTCGCCGTCTGGGACATCGCCGACACGGGCAACGCCTTCTACCAGTGCGCCGACGTCGACTTCGGCTGATCCGGCCGGCCTCCTCCCCGCGGCGGCCCGCCGCCCCCTCTCCGGCGGGCCGCCCTCCGCCGCGCCCCAGCCCGCCCGTCAGATAACCGCCCGGTCACATTTGCCGGGGGGCGCGGAAAGTGCTCGTCAGAGGGGTGCGCGGACGGGGCGCCATCCAGCAGGATGGGCGCTACCGGTTTTTGGACTCGCCGGTAACAACCGGTCGGTGACGCCCCGCACTGAGGAGTGCCATGCTCAACCTCTCGGTCCTGCTGGAGGACGCCGCCCGCAAGTCGCCCGACCGCGACGCCGTCGTGTTCGGCGACATGCGGCTGTCGTACGCGACGATCGACACCATCGCCAACCAGGTGGCGAACCTGCTGCGCGCACGCGGCATCGGCCCGGGCGACAAGGTCGCGCTGTCGTGTCCGAACGTGCCCTACTTCCCGATGGTGTACTTCGGCATCCTCAAGGCCGGCGCGGCGGTCGTCCCGCTGAACGTGCTGCTCAAGCCGCGGGAGATCGCCTACCACCTGGACGACTCCGACGCCAAGGCGCTGTTCGCGTTCGAGGGCACCCCCGAGCTGCCGCTCGGCGAGGCGAACCACGCCGGGTTCCAGCAGGCCGCCGGGTGCGAGCACATGTTCCTGATGACGGCCGACCCGGGGGCCGCCGAGTCGCCGTACGAGGACGCCGAGCTGTTCTGGCCCGCGGTCGGGGCGCAGCCGGGCACCTGCGAGCCCGCGCAGACGTCCGCCGAGGACACCGCGGTGATCCTCTACACCAGCGGCACCACCGGGCAGCCCAAGGGCGCCGAGCTGTCGCACCTGAACATGCTGATGAACGCGTTCGTGTCGGACACCATGTTCAACCGCACCGAGCACGACGTGTCGCTGGTGACGCTGCCGATGTTCCACGCCTTCGGGCAGTCGTGCGTGATGAACGTGGGCATCCGGCGCCGCGCCACGCTGGTGCTGCAGCCCCGGTTCGAACCCGCCGAGGCGCTGCGGCTGATGGCCAAGGAGAAGGTCACCATCTTCGCGGGCGTCCCGACGATGTACTGGGCGCTGCTGTCCGACCAGGGCACGGTGCCGGCGGAGGACGTGGCGCGGCACCTGCACACCTGCGTGTCGGGCGGGGCGTCGCTGCCGCTGGAGGTGCTCAAGGGCTTCGAGGCCAAGTTCGGCGTCAAGGTCCTCGAGGGCTACGGGCTGTCGGAGACCTCGCCGGTGGCCTCGTTCAACCAGGCGGACATCGGCCTGAAGCCCGGCTCGATCGGCACCCCCATCTGGGGCGTGGAGATGAAGCTGATCGACGACGACTGGAAGACGATCGAGGGCGAGGGTCCGGGCGAGATCGCCGTGCGCGGCCACAACGTCATGAAGGGCTACTACGGCCGGCCCGAGGCGACCGCGGAGGCGATCCGGGACGGCTGGTTCCGCACCGGCGACATCGCCCGCCGCGACGAGGACGGCTTCTACTTCATCGTCGACCGCTCCAAGGACATGATCATCCGCGGCGGCTTCAACGTGTACCCGCGGGAGATCGAAGAGGTCCTGATGACCCACCCGCAGGTCTCGCTGGCCGCGGTAGTGGGCGTGCCGCACGACAGCCACGGCGAGGAGATCAAGGCGTACGTGATCCGCACCCCGGGCGCCACGATCACCGAGGAGGAGCTGGTCGCCTGGGGCAAGGAGCAGTTCGCCGCCTACAAGTACCCGCGCATCGTGGAGTTCCGCGACGAGCTGCCCATGACCGCCACCGGCAAGATCCTCAAGCGCGAGCTGCGCTGACCTCCTGGCTTGGGGCCCACCGCTCTCGACGGCAGCGCCGTCCGGAGCGGTGGGCGCACCGCGACGCGCCGACGCCCCTGGTCCGGGACGGATACGGCAGTCCGCGACATGCCTGACATACCGATGGGCACCTGTACCGACGCCGTGGAAGCGTCCTGTTCTAGAACAGGACGTGCTCTTCGGCGAAGCCGTAGAAGGCGACGCGGCCATTGGCGAGCAGGCGCCGGTCGTCGGGCCGCCAGGTGTGCCTGGCCGGGTCGGCGTGCCGGATGGTGACGAACGAGTACCGGTCGGCCGCGTACAGCCGGACTCCGTCGCCGCGCAGCCGGCGGAACAGGTCGGTGTCCTCGCCGCGCGGCAGGTCGGCGAACCGGTAGGCCCGCAGCAGGTCGGCCTCGGCCAGCAGGGCGCCGCCGCGCAGGTGGTCGACGTGGCGGTGCTCGTGGTCGGGCCAGCGCAGCACCGTGGCGCCCGCGGACTCCAGGTAGGCGTAGTGGGCGAGCTTGCCGACCACGCCCGCGTCGGCGTAGGAGAACGCGGCGACCAGGTCGGCGACGTAGTGCGGGCCGTACAGCTCGTCGTCGTCGATCTTGCCGATGTAGGCGCCGCCGGCCGCGTCCAGGCCGAGGTTCAGGCAGGCGCCGAGCGGCAGCGACCGGTCGGCGGCCAGCACCGCGACGTCGTCGAGCCCGGCCTCGCGGGCCCGCTTCTCGACCGCCGCGGGCTCCTCGTCGAGGCCGTGCAGCACGACGACCAGCTGCAGGGGGCGCCAGGTCTGCCGCGCGGCCTGGGCGATGGCGTGGTCGATCTGGCCAGGGCGGTTCGTCGACAGCACCAGCGAGACGGGTGGCGGCACGAGGGGTGCGGGATCGCGTAGGCCGACCGCTTCCAGGAGGGTGCCGACGCGGTGCCGGTAGGTGTGCGCGGCGAGCACCTCGCGCAGCGCCAGATGGGCCTGCCGGTCGCGCAGTTCGGGCGCGGCGAGCAGCGCGCGCAGCACGGTCCGCCCCTCGTCGGCGTCCGCCACCGCGGGGCCGAACGCGGGTGCCTCCCGCCGCAGTACGACCGGGATGCCCGCGGCCGCCGCCTCGTAGGGCTGCCGCCCGTCCGCGGCCAGCAGCACCTGGTAGTGCTTGCGCGCCGTCAGCGACTTCTCGTACGGCAGGGGCTCGACGACGCGCTGCCGGTACTTGTGGGGGAAGCCGTTTCCGCGCAAGTGCGCGCCGAGCTTGGGGGCGGGGGCGAGGAGCGGTTCGTCGTCCTCGTCGTAGTCGCCCTCGTACAGCAGGGGGTAGCGCCCCTGGCCGGGGACGCGGACCGGGTTGTGCAGCCGCGGCTGCGCCGCGAAGGGCAGCAGGCGCACGCCGTCCGGGTGCCGTGCGGCGGTGGCCTCGTCGACGGCGAAGACGTGGTCGAACAGGGCGGCGTGGTCGGGCGGGCCGTCGCCGGTGTCCCAGTACACGGTGGGCACGCGGTGCTCGCGGCACCACGCGGCCATCTCCTCGACCGGCAGCCCGGTCGCCGCGGACGCGACGAGCAGCAGGTCGGGGCGTTCGGCCGCGAAGACGTCGCGCCAGTCGCCGCTGCCGGGGCGGAAGCCGTCCAGTTGCCGCCACTCGTACCGCAGCGCGAGCGCGAGGGCCGGGGACGCGACGACGGCGGCGGTGACGCCGGGCCGGTTGACCGGGCCGTCGGGGATCGCCGCGGCGGGCGCGTCGAGCGGCTCGGTGTCGGCGACGCGGATCTCCGGTCGCCGGGTCCGCTTCGGCGCGGCGGGCGGCGCCGGGGGCAGCGCGCGGCCGCGCAGCACCCCGGCGACCCGCCGGTAGGACGCGGCGGCCAGCGGGCGCCGCCGCACCGCGGTCAGCGCCTCGCCCAGCCGCCACCAGCGCCGCCGGCGCATCGCCTCGGCCTGCCATTCGGCCTGCTCGGCGCGGTGCGCCTGGTCGGCGGCGCGCTGCTGCGCGTCGCCGATGTCCCGGACGGCCTCGGCCAGCCGCCGCCTGAGCAGTTCGATGTGCCGGTCGCGGTCGCGCCTTTCGTGCTCGACCTCGTCCAGCCGCGCCCGCAGGGCCGCGTTCTCGGCGGCCAGCCGGTCGGCGCGTTCCCGCTGCGCCGCGGCGTCGTCGGCGGGCCTGCCGGTCTGCGTCACGGGCCTCTCCCAAGTGAACGTCGCTGGGGTCGACCTGCCACGCTAGGCGGCCTGCAGCGTTCCAGCGGGCGACGTCACCGGGTGTTCGCCGAACGTTCGGCGGGCGGAGGCGTTCAGCGGCGACGTTCAGCGGCGACGTTCACAACGTGTACGGCAGCCGCTTGATGCCGTTGATGAAGCTGGACTCCAGCCGGTCGGGCTCGCCGTCGGCGCGGATGTCGGGCATGCTGCGCAGCAGCTCGCGGAACATCACGGTGATCTCGCGCCGGGCCAGGTGGGCGCCCAGGCAGAAGTGCGGGCCGGGGCCGCCGAACCCCACGTGCGGGTTGGGGTCGCGCAGGATGTCGAAGCGCTCGGGGTCGGTGAAGACGGTCTCGTCCCGGTTGGCCGACCAGTAGTAGAGCAGCAGCTTGTCGCCCTCCTTGATCTCGT
The DNA here is from genome assembly GCF_030269545.1 of Actinomadura sp. NBRC 104425. GTDB lineage: Bacteria > Actinomycetota > Actinomycetes > Streptosporangiales > Streptosporangiaceae > Spirillospora > Spirillospora keratinilytica. The sequence goes on from NZ_BSTN01000015.1 coordinate 148,550, forward strand.
GGTCCAGGAGGGTGGTGTCGCGGGTGGCGGTGCGCCGCATCCAGATGACCGGCGACACGTACCGGACGATCTCCTCGACGGCGCCGGCGATGCGCCCCTCGAAGTCGTCGACGAGCAGGGCGCGCTGGTCGGGGTGCCGGGTGAACAGATCCAGGCCGTGCGCGATGGCGTTGCGGGTGGTCTCGTTGCCCGCCACCACGAGCAGGATGAAGAACGAGCCCAACTCTTGGTCGGTGAGCGACTCCCCGTCGATGTTGGCGTTGACCAGCGCGGAGGTGAGGTCGTCGGTGGGCTCGGCGCGGCGGTGCCGGGCCAGCTCCTCCACCAGGTCCTTGAGCGTCTGGCCCGCCTCCATCAGCGCCAGCGCGGCCCGCTCGAAGTCGTCGGCGGGCAGGAACTCCGGGTCGTTGCCGGCGAGGATCACGTTGGTGGCGTCCAGGACGGTGCGGTGGTGGTCGGGCGAGATGCCCATCATGTCGCAGATGATGCGCAGCGGAAGCCGGGCGGCGATGTCGGCCACGAAGTCGCCGGTGCCCTCGCCGGCCTTCACCCGTGCCGTCAGGTCGGCGGCGACCTGCTGCACCTTGTCCTCGAACTGCTGGATCATGCGCGGGGAGAACGCCCGGGAGACGATGCGGCGGATCTTGGCGTGCCGCGGATCGTCCATGTTGATCATGGAGCCGAAGTACTCGTTCAGTTCGCCCGGCATGTCGGGGATGCTGATGGCGCCGCGTCCGGAGCAGAAGTCCTGGGGCCGCCGGGACGCCTCCTGCACCTCGGCGTGCCGGGTGAGGGCGTAGTAGCCCGGCCCCTGCGGGACGATCTTCACGTCCGGCTCCTCGAAGTGCACCAGGCGGGGCTCGCGGCGCAGCGCCTTGAACGCCTCGTTCCGGTGTTCCAGCGGAAGCCGCCAGAAGTCCGGGTCCGTCAGGTTGATGTCGTCGACCTTGAGCATCGCGCCACCCGAGTTTCAGAACGTCATTCGGTTTACAAATAGCCTCGCAAAGTAAACCGGCAGCGCGGGAGTCCCATCCGCGTGACAAGCGTCACACTCGCGCTAGGCGGCGGTGATCCAGTCCAGGATGAGCCGGTTGACCTCGGCGGGACGTTCCAGGTGCAGGAAGTGGCCCGTGCCGGGGACGAGTTCGGCGCGCGAACCGGGCGGCAGGTGGGCCAGCACGGCCGTAAGGTCCCCGCCCGGCGCGAACGCGTCCGCGCCCACGCACCCGTCGTCGGCGCCGTGCAGGTAGAGCAGCGGCCGCTCGGCCGGTGCGGACACCGCCTCCTGCTGCGCCGCGTACCGGTCGAGGTGGCGCCGCGGGTCGAACATGGCGCGGTAGTAGCCGAGGGCGGCGGCGAGGTTGGCGGGTTCGGCCAGGCAGTCCATGACGCGGGCGACGTCGTCCGCCGCGTCGTAGCCGGGCGACCAGTCGCGCCACAGCCCGGCGACGAACTCGGCGTTCACCGCGGCCTCGGCCAGCGGCGTCTGGAACAGGAACATGTAGAACGACCGCTTGAGCTGCTCGTAGCGGGCGAACGCGGTCAGCATCGACGCCATCGGCGGCACCGCGAGCGTCACGGCGCGGCGCCACCGGCCGGGCGCGTGGGCGACGGCGCCGTAGGCGGCGAACGCACCCCAGTCGTGCCCGATGAGCACCGCGTCGGGGCCGCCGCCGAACGCCTCGTGCAGCGCCACGGCGTCGGCGACGAGCGCACCGACCTGGTACGCACCGTCGTCCGGCACCGCCGTGGGCGCGTAGCCGCGCATGAACGGGGCGACGGCGTGGTAGCCGGCGGCGGCCAGCTCGGGCAGCAGGTGCCGCCACGTGTGGGCCGAGTCGGGGAAGCCGTGCAGGCACAGCGCGAGCGGCCCGCCGTCCGCTCCGGCCTCCAGACAGCCGAACTCCAACCCGTTGGCCGTGACGGCCCGCGCGCGCACGTCGTCCACCTCGGCTCCCTCCCCGGTCCACCGAGCGCGACGTTACCCCGGCCGCCCACCGGCGCCCAGACCCCGGCGTTCGCCGCTGCCGTGCCCGGCGTCCGCCGAGGGCCTGACCGATGCTGCGCACGTCGAGCGGCTGCCGGGCGGCGCAGGGGAAACGGGCTTGCGCGGGTCACGCCCGCGGAAACCCGTCCCTCTCGTCTGCTACGACGCTCGTACGCGGATCACACGCCCCAGTCGGGGCGCAGCGGCATGTGCGAGTTGCCCTTGGAGTCGAGCTTCACGCCCAGCGTCTGGTGCAGCTGGATCCAGTTCTGCTCGAAACCGATGATGCAGCCGGCCATGTACACCCGCCACACCCGGGCGGTGCCCTCGCCGACCTCGGCGACGGCCTCTTCCCAGTGCGCATCCAGGTTGCGGCACCAGCCCGCGAGGGTGCGGGCGTAGTGCTCGCGCAGGTTCTCCTGGTGCCGGATCTCGAAGCCCGCGTCGTTCATCTTCGACTGCACGTACCCCGGGCCCTCGAGCTCGCCGTCGGGGAACACGTACCGGTTGATGAACCCGCCCGGCTTCATCGCCGGCGCCATGTTGTCGGGCCGGGTGATGGTGTGGTTCAACATCCGGCCGCCCGGCACGAGCTTGTCGTACAGGAAGGAGAAGTACGACGGCAGGTTGGCCTTGCCGATGTGCTCGGTCAGCCCGATCGAGGAGATCGCGTCGAACCCGCTCTCCTCCACGTCCCGGTAGTCCAGGTGCCGCACCTCGGCCAGGTCCGACAGGCCGCGGTCGGCGATGGCCTTCTGCGCCCACTCCGCCTGCTGCTTGGACAGGGTGACGCCCAGCGCCTTCACCCCGTACTCCTTGGCGGCGTGCATCACCATGCCGCCCCAGCCGCAGCCCACGTCCAGCAACCGCATGCCCGGCCGCAGGCCGAGTTTCTTGGCGACCAGGTCGTGCTTGTGGAACTGCGCCTCCTCCAGGGTGGCGTCCTCCCGGGGGAAGCACGCGCACGTGTAGGCCATCGACGGCCCCAGCACCCACTCGTAGAAGGTGTTGGACACGTCGTAGTGGTGCGAGATGGCCTTGGCGTCGCGGCGCTTGGAGTGGCGCAGCCAGGACGGCACCCGGCTGAACGGCGCCTCCTGGGGCGGCGGCGGCAGACGCCGGCTGACCGCCGCGCGCAGCAGCGGGTTGCGCACCACCTCGCCGAGGATTCTGGCCTTGTCCCCCCACGACACGTCCCCCAGCGCCTGCTGCATCGTCGACAGCGCGGTGTACATGTCGCCATGGACGTCGAGGTGCCCGCTGACATACGCCCGGGCGAGCCCGAGAGAACCCGGCGAGTGCACCAGGTAGGACACCGCGTACGGGGATCGCACCTCCAACCGGATGTCGGCCCCCGGACTGCCCGACCGCGACCCGTCGTACGCGACGAACTCCACTGGCGCGTCAGGCCCGACGAGCTCCTCGAAGACCCTGGCCAGCGTCATGTTCTTCCTCCTGTCTCTCCGCCCCGAGCCGGGCCGTGCCCCGGTTCCGCCGGGGCATCCCCCCGGTGGCGCGGCTCAGCGCCCGCGCACACATTTGTCGTAGAGGTCCAGCAGGCGCTTGTCGGGGTCGTACGTCTCCTTGAGCCGCCGGTAGGTCTCCCCGTCGTAGTGCCGCCAGAACTCGTCACGGCTGTAAAAAGCAGTCGAGTAGAGGGACTTATGCCCCTCAAGCGCGGCGACCTTACGTTCGATGAGCCGGTTGTGGTACTCGGGGATCTTCCCCGGAGGCAGCCTGACCGTCCCCCAGAAACCGACGTTGACGTAGGTGCGGCCCGGCTCCAGCGGGTACAGCGGCCAGCGGTCGCGCGCGCGCAGCGGGCACAGCCACACCGGGCTCATGCCCACCTTGTCGTGGAAGAAGTCGAGGAACTCCGGCAGCCGCTCCACCGGCACCTCGATGTCCTGGATGACGTCCTCGCGGGGACGCTGCCCCCGCCACCGGTCGATCCGGGCGACGACATGGAACCGCCGGTCGTAGGCCACCAGCTTGCGGTACACGTCCGACCGCTTGGCCTTGTCCGGCCACAGCCGGCGCACCAGCGGATGCTGGACGCCGAACGCCCGCGAGCACCAGAACCAGTCGGTGTCCCAGCGCCAGATGTAGTCGCGCACCGTCAGAAAGTCGACCGACCGCTGCTGGATGGACCGGTAGTAGATCTTCTGGCCGGTGTAGTCGGAGGTGTAGGGCGCACGGTCGGTGAACGTCCCGACCGTCAGGTACGCCTCGCCCGGACCGAACACCGTGCCGTCGAGGAAGTCGACCGGCTCGCCCTCGTACTCCCCCGCCTCGCACAGCTCGGCGATCGCCTTTGCGCACGCCTCCGCCGAGCCGTACCGCAGGTGACGCAGCCGCACGTACGGCTTGACGGGCATCAGCTCGATCTTCAACCGCAGCGTGTAGCCGAGCGTGCCGTAGGAGTTGGGGAACCCGTAGAACAGGTCGGCGTGCTCGTCGCGGGTGGCGGTGACGACCTGGCCGTCCCCGGTCAGCACCTGCATCTCCAGCACCGCCTCGTGCGGCAGGCCGAGCCGGAAGGACGACGACTCGATGCCGAGGCCGGTCACCGCGCCGCCGAGCGTGATGGTCTTCAGCTGCGGCACCACCGTGGGCATCAGCCCGTACGGCAGGGTCGCGTCCACCAGGTCCTCATAGGTGGTCATGCCCTGCACGTCGGCGGTGCGCGCCTCCGGATCGACGCTCAGCACCTTGTCGAACCCCGAAACGTCCAGCCCGGGCGCGTCCGACGGGTCCCGCCAGCGGAACAGGTTCGACGTCTTCTTCGCCAGCCGCACCGGCGTCCCCGGCGGAATGGCGGCGTACGACCGGCGCAGCGCGTCCACCGCGCGCTGATGATCGTCTCTGATCGCTAGCTCGGTCATCAGTCCTCCCCCACGCACACACAAGTAAATCGATCATCCCATGTATCGTCCACATATCCATGGGGTTAGCGTCGTCACAGGAGGTGAGGAGTCGATGGGAAAGATCTACGACCGCATCGACGAGCGGCTGCGCGCCTTCATCGCCGCGCAGCCGATGTTCTTCGTGGCCACCGCCCCCGCGGACGGCCACGTGAACGTCTCGCCCAAGGGCTACGCCGACACCTTCGCCGTGCTCGACGACCGCACCGTCGGCTACCTCGACCTGACCGGCTCGGGCGCGGAGACCATCGCGCACCTGCGGGAGAACGGCCGCATCACGGTCATGTTCTGCTCGTTCGGCCGCACCCCCGGCGTCCTGCGGCTGTACGGCACCGGACGCGTCGTGACACCCGGCTCCCCGCAGTGGCCGGACCTGGCCCGCCGCTTCCCCGTCGACACTCCGGGCAGCCGCGCCGTCACCGTCGTCGCCGTCGAAAGGATCGCCGACTCCTGCGGTTTCGGCATTCCCTACATGGAACCGGCCGGCGACCGCGACATGCTCAGGGAGTGGGCGGCGCGCAAGACCCCCGAGAAGCTGAGCGCCTACCGGGCCGAGAACAACGCCACGAGCATCGACGGGCTGCCCGCCCTGGACGGGATCATTTGACGGGCCGCAGGATCCACGGGTGGCGGAACGGCCGCCCCACCAGCGCGTGCACGGCCGCGACGCCCGCCACCACCCAGGTGATCGAGTAGAGCATCGCCCCGACACCGAACGTCAGGACCGTCACCGCCAGCACGGTCAGCTGGAAGTTCACCGCCTCGGCCGCGTGCCGCCGCACGTACTGCGACTTCCTGCCGCACACCAGCATCAGCACCAGCGGGGCCACGAACAGCGTCAGGACTCCGGTGAAATGCGCGAGCGCGGCCACAACCCGCTCCTCGCCCGTCGGCTCCCCCTCCGCCTCCGGCAGCCCCGGCCCCGGGGTCAGATCGCGCATCACCGTCGCCAGATCGCTCCGGGTCTTGGCCGTCATGGCCAGGTGCATGCGCATATCGAACTCGGCATGCTCCAGGCGCCCCTCGGCGTAGGCGTCCTGCAGGCGCGCGACGACCTGCTCCCGCTCCGCGTCCGACACCCGCAGGTCCCCGGTGGCGAAAGTGCTGTCCATACCTTTCATCGTCGGCGCCCCGCCGCTCGCCCGGAATCGGGGACAGCCCTGAACCGCCCCTGATTCCCTCCCCGAGAAGGACGGGCGTCACCTGGGGTCGGAGCCGTCGGTCGTCACCGGCTCCAGCTCGGTGTACTCCTTGCCGGGCGTCATCCGCTTCCCGAACAGCTGGGACACCGTCACGAACGTGTACCCCCCGGCCCGGAGCCGCTCGATGATGCGCGGCACGGCCCGCACCGTCGTCGGATGGATGTCGTGCATCAGCACGATCATCCCCGGCCGCACCCCCTTGAGCACCCGCCGCTCGACCGCCCCGGTGTCGCGCACCTGCCAGTCGAGCGGATCGACGGCCCACAGCACCTGCGCCAGCTTCAACCGCTTGGCGACGCCCGCGACCGTGGTGTCGGTGGATCCGTAAGGGGGGCGCATCAGCAGGGGCGTCACCCCGCTGGCCTTGCGGATCGCGTCCTGTGTGCGCGCCAGCTCGCTCTCCACCGTCGCGCCGGAGGCACGCCCCAGGTCGGTGTGCGACCAGCTGTGGTTGGCCAGCTCGTGGCCCTCGGCCGCCTCCCGCCGCACCAGGTCCGGATACGTGGCGGCGTTCCTGCCGATGAGGAAGAACGTGACCTTGACGTGCTGCCGGGCCAGGATGTCCAGCAGCTTCCCGGTACCGGGCATCGGCCCGTCGTCGAACGTCAAGGCCACGCACTTGGCCCGCGCGCAGTCCACCGGGGGCGGCTTCGGCGTGGGAGTCGGGGTGGGCGCGGGCTTCGGCGCCGGGACCGCGACGGGGGCGGACGGCTCCGTGCCCGCAGGGGCGAGCGTGCTGAGCCATCCGAACGACGCCAGCACGGCGACCGCCGCGGCCGACCTCTGGATCGCGGCCGACCAGCGCCGACCGGTCACCGAACCCCCCATGTAGATGATCTTCCCCCCGGGCCAGCAGTGTAAGCCGCCGTCCCCGGACCGCAGGCGGACATACGTGCCTGTGTCGGGAACCCGTTCGACGGGGGCGGCGTTATCGTCATACGCACATACGTCCCGGAACCCCTCCGGGGCGGCACCGGACGACGGGGACGGCGATGAGGTTCCGCGACCGCTTCGGCATCCGCAAAAACCGCGGCCCATCGGTCACCAGGCTGGACCGCGAGGCCACCGACGCCGACATCGAGGCGCTCATCGCGTTCGCGCGCAGCCGCCAGGGCGTCGAGTTCTACGTGGAGCCCGAGACGTTCGCCACCGACACCACCGCGGTCGCCGTCGCCCACGACGGCGAGTGGACCCGCCGCCGCGTCGGCTCCCCCAAGGTGATCGCTAAGGTGGCCCGCGACCTCAAGCTCCCCGTCTACGACGTCCAGGTCGTCGGCTACCCCAACCGCATGCGCGTCTGGAACGAACGCAACCGCGACCGCCGCATAGACCCGGGCGCCCCCGGCCAAGCCGTCTCCTAGGGCCTGTCTCGAAGTGTGATGAGTGGCGGCAAGTCGCACGCCGGACGCAGTGAGGCATCGCGGCCGCGATCTGCGAACCGGCCGATCAGGCGGGCGGCCAGCGCCGGCGCGGTGTGCGCGGCGGCCGACCACCCGGGTTCGGCAAGCCCGCCGTCCGCTACCAGGCCACCGTCCACATCGCCACCAACAACGAACGGCTCCGGCCAACTTTGAAACACGCCCTAACGGGCCGCCGCCCGGCACGTCTGACGTCAACACGACCAGGACGGCAAGGCCGAACGGACCGCTGCTGACGAAGGCCGATCAGCAGCGGGTAGGACGCGGGTACGCAGCCGCAGCACAATCACCCCCTGGCCATCCCCCTCCCAGCGACCGCCCCCGCTGACCGGCACCGACACCACCGAATCGGCATCCTCAGCGAACGTGGCCGCTCCGGCTCAAGCCGATCGCGATGCCCATACCGCGCCCCCGGCTGCCGACATCGTCCGGCGATCTCGTTCCGCAGCACGGCGAGCCGGTCGAGCACCCCGGCACGTTCGCGACACATCACCAGCAGACGTCGACCTCGCATGAAGGCACCCAGAGCAGCCGCCGCCCGCCCTTGCGGCTCTTTCCGCTCGGCCGACCACGAAAGACGCCATTAACCCATCGTGACGATACGATCACTGCTAGTTTGCAGTGCGTGCCAACATCCGATCACGAGCTGCCGCTGGAGATGGTGCGCAACCGGCCGCAGCTCGTTCCCGAACTACTGCGCAGCGTGTTCGGCCTCGATGTGCCCGGCGACGTCCAGGCCACCCTGACGTCGGAGTCCTATGCCGACGTTCATCCGGCCGAACTGCGCTGCGACGCCACCGTCCTGCTGGACGATCCGAACGCGCCCACTCTCGGTGTCGTGGTGGAGTCGCAGCTTCGGGCCCGGGAGGAGAAGACCTTCAGCTGGCCCGCCTACCTGGCCATGCTGCGCCTGCGCCGCAAATGTCCGGTGACACTGCTGGTGTTCTGCCCCGACCGGGCCACCGCACGAAACTGCGCCGTCCCGATCGACATGGGGCATCCCGGGTGGGTGCTCAAGCCCCTGACCGTCTATCCCGGGATGCTGCCTCCCATCACCGACCCGGCCACGGCCTGCCGACTCCCCGAACTCGCCGTGCTCAGCGCCCCCGCCCATGCCGACGGGCCGCACGCGAAGGCCGTCGTCAGCAGCCTTTCCGCCGCCCTCGACGTCCTCACCGGTGATACCGGTGCGTTGTACCATGACTACGTGATGTCGCGGTTCTCTGACGCCGCCCGCAAGCTCCTGGAGGAGACTGTGAAACTCGACAACTACGAGTGGAAGTCGGAGTTCGCCATCACCCACCGGGCCGAGGGCGAAGCCAGGTCGATCCTGCTCTTCCTTGAAGCCCGCGGCATCACCATCCCAGACCACATCCGCGACCACATCACCAGCTGCACCGACCTCGACCAACTCGACCACTGGGTACAGCGCGCCGCCACCATCAACACCGCCGACGAGCTTCTCACCTGACTGCGCCTGCAGCAGCCGTGTACCGGCGGCGGCCACTGGCGAGCAGGCGCAGCGACCGCCACAAGCCGCGGTTTGCGGGCACGTCCTGCCAGACCACCCCAGAGTGAAACTCGAGCACGATTTCGTTCAGCAGCCGTCAGTCCGAGCGCGGACGTGCCATCCGCTGTCTGGGCAGCAATGCAGCACAGTCCGCCCGGCACCGACGACACACCGGGCATCACGTGTTCGTCAGGCGACGGCCATGTGACAAGACTGCCCAGGCATCGGGTCGCGTGGCTTGCATGCGGTCGTGTGCTTGTGGGGCGTACGGGTCCGCTGAGGCGACAGGGCTGTACGGGAGGAGTCGAGCCTCATTCGACATTCAGTTCGTCGACGGTGGAACGGCGATCCGTTGCCGAGTCGCTTGTCAGCGATCAGCGACGGACGCCGCGGTGGCCGCGCCGTTGGAAGGCGGCGACGGCGGCGACACCGATGACGGCCAGACCGACCTGGAAGACCAATTCGATCCAGTCGACGCCGGCCGTGGTGGCCACGCCGACGCCACGGGCGATCGCGGTGCCCACCAGAGCGGCGATGATGCCCACGAGGATGGTCAGCAGGATGCCGATGGGCTGCTTGCCGGGCAGCACGAGTCGAGCGAGCGCACCGATGATGGCGCCGATCACAATGGCCGTGATGATTCCGGTGACGGTCACAGTCCGCCTCCTTTAATTGGGGATCACTGCTTCCTCTATGCCCCGCTCTGTCGCTTTACACATGGCGGCCCGGAATAGCGCGGACTGCATCCCGCCTCCTCCCGGGTCTCCGGGCGAGGAGCCCCGCACGTTCTAGGGCCTGTTTCGAAGTGTGGTGAGTGGCGGCATGTCGCACGCCGGACGCAGTGAGGCATCGCGGCCGCGATCTGCGAACCGGCCGATCAGGCGGGCGGCCGGCGTCGGCGCGGCGTGCGCGGTGGCCGACCACCCGGGTTCGGCAGGCTCGCCGTCCGCTACCAGGCCACCGTCCAGATCGCCACCATCAACGAACGGCTCTGGCCAACTCTGAAACACGCCCTAGTCGCCACCTAGTCGCCACGCGGCCGGGTGCGGGGTGGCCACCGATCGGGGGGTGAGGGGCTTGGAGGGCGTGCCCCCGGCGGCGGAGAGGGGCTCGGCTCGCCGGGGGCGTGGGCGATCAGCGTGTCAGGGGTCGGGGGTGTCGTGGTCGCCGTAGGCTCTGGCCAGTTCTTCGGGGGTCATGCCCAGGCGGGCCTTGGCGGGTGGGATGCCCGCGGCGATGACGTCGCTGAGCAGGGCGGCCATGGAGTAGTCGGGGTCGGCGCGGGCGGCCCGGTCGAGGGCGACGTTGGCCAGGCCGCCGTCGCCGATGATGAAGGCGGCGTAGGCCAGCAGGCAGGCTGGGCCGGGCACGTAGGGTTCCTCGACGCGGCGCAGCACATACCGCCAGAAGTCGATGTCGGCCCTCGGCGAGTCCTCGTCGATGCGGACCCAGGCCTCGTCGCGGACGCGCACGTTGGTCAGCAGGACGCCGAGCCAGGCGACGTCGTCGTCACTGGGAGGGGTGTCGCGGGACGGGAGGTCGGCGATGAGGGCGACGCCTTCTTCGGCCATGCGGGAGCGGATGCGGGCGGGAGACAGCCCCTCGCGGGCCCAGGCGAGGAAGCGGCGTTCGGCGCGTTCGGTGGCCTTGCGCATCGCGGCGCGGACGGGGCCGCCGAGCGGGGCGACCGAGCGGGCGAGTTCTTCGCGGTCCGGGAGGGCGACGTGGCCGGCGAGGGTGGCCTGGGCGGCGACCGGGCTGACGGTGATGTCGTAGGGGCGGCCTTCGGGCGGGCAGCAGCCGGGGTCGACGCAGGTCATGGACCACCAGCGCCCCTCGGCGACGCGCAGCGCCTCGACGACCTGCACGCCCTTGGCGGTCAGCGTCTCCCAGACGTCGGCGACCGCGGCGGCCACCGGGTCGGCGGGGCCGTAGCCGAGCACCAGGGCGCGGCGGAAGTGGTTGCGGGCCAGGATGCAGGCGGTGCGTTCGCAGCCCGCGCGGCCGGCCGGTAAATCCAGCCGCAGGGCGCAGGTGTGGTGCGGGCCGTCGAAGCCGACCACCACGAGGCTGTCGGCGGGATGGAACCCGAGCAGGTAGGGAACGGCGGCGATGGCGTCCTGGGGCGTCCGGATGACCAGCGGCCCCACCGTCGTGTTCGTCATGCCACGAGGTTCGCAGTCCGCGCACTCCTCGCGACAGACCAGTCACGGATTGTGGATAACTCTCCGCATTAGGCGTCGAGCACCTGGTGTTCATGCTGGAAGACCGGCGGCAGCGTGGACCACGGGAAGTTGATCCAGCGGTCGGTCCGGCGCCACACGTACTCGCACTGGACCATGGTGCGGGGCTTTTCGTAAATCACGGCGCAGCGGACGTCGGCCACGTGGTCGGCGCAGAAGTCCCGGACCAGCTTGAGGGTGGCGCCGGTGTCGGCGACGTCGTCGGCGACCAGCACGCGGGCGCCCGACAGGTCGACGGCGTTGGGCACCGGAGGCAGCATCACCGGCATGTCGAGGCGCTGGTCGACGCCGGTGTAGAACTCCACGTTCATGACGTGCAGGTTCTTGACGTCCAGCGCGTAACCGAGGGACCCCGCGACGAACAGGCCGCCTCGGGCGATGGACAGGATGAGGTCGGGCCGGTAGCCGCTGTCGGCGACCGCCCGCGCCAGCTCGCGGCTCGCCTGTCCGAACGACTCCCAGGTCAGGACTTCTCTTTCCACAGACACGCCCCCTATCTTGGCCGATTCCGGCGAATGCTCGCGCACCCGGGTGCATTGACCGTCCCGCTCCCGAGGGAGCGCCGGGAACGGTAGCGTTGGGCGACGTGCCTGCCCCTGATCTGCTGTCCGACGCCGTCGATGACACTCCGCTACCGGACGTCGCCACCCTTCTCGCCGCGGCCGTGGCGGCCGTCGGCGGGGCGGAGCGGCCCGGTCAGGTGCGGATGGCCGAGGCGGTGCGGAAGGCCATCGCGTCCGGGGAGCACCTGGCGGCGCAGGCGGGCACCGGTACCGGCAAGTCGCTGGCCTACCTGGTTCCGGCGATCCGGCACGCGGTCGCCGAGGACACGACGGTGGTGGTGTCCACGGCGACGATCGCGCTGCAGCGCCAGCTCGTCGACCGGGACCTGCCGCGGCTGGCGGAGGCGCTGACGCCGCTGCTCGGCGCGGAGCCCAAGTTCGCGATCCTCAAGGGGCGGCGCAACTACCTGTGCCTGAACCGGGTGCAGACCGGCGCTCTTGAGGAGCCGGAGGATGAGGGGCTGTTCGACCCGCAGCAGCTGTCGGCGCTGGGCCGCCAGGTCAAGCGGCTGAACGAGTGGGCGGACGAGACGACGACCGGTGATCGCGACGAGCTGGTTCCGGGCGTGAGCGAGCAGGCGTGGCGGCAGGTGTCGGTGACCGCGCGCGAGTGCCTGGGGGCGCAGCGCTGCCCGCAGGGCGCCGAGTGCTTCGCCGAGCGGGCGCGGGCGGAGGCGGGCGAGGCGCACATCGTGGTGACCAACCACGCGCTGCTGGCGATCGACGCGCTGGAGGACTTCCAGGTCCTGCCCGAGCACGACGTGGTGATCGTCGACGAAGCGCACGAGCTGGTGGACCGGGTCACCTCCGTGGCCACCGACGATCTGAGCGCGGCGGCGGTCGATGTCGCGGCGCGGCGCTGCGGTCGGCTGGTCGAGGACGGCGTCGCCGACCGGCTCAAGGAGGCGGGCGAGGGGCTCGGCGTGCTGCTGGAGGAGATGCCGCCGGGCCGTATGGACGTCCTGTCTCCGGCGTTGGGCAACGCGCTGGCCGCGGTGCGGGACGCCGCGCACGCCTGTCTTACGGCGCTGGGCCCCGAACGCAAGGAGAACGACCCCGGGGACATGGCGGCGCGCAAGGCCGCACGTTCGTCCGTGGAGGATGTGCACGACACGGCCGTACGGCTGCTGGACGCGTTCACCCCCGAGATCGCGGCGCGGTCCGACGTGGTGTGGCTGGACAAGCCGTTCGTGCAGGAGGGGCGGCCCCGGCGTCCGCCCGCCCTGCATGTGGCGCCGATCGGGGTGGGCGGGCTGCTGCGCGCGACGCTGTTCGACCGGCGCACCGCGATCCTGACGTCGGCGACGCTCACGCTGGGCGGTTCGTTCGAGCCGCTGGCCCGGCAGTGGGGGCTGCCCCCGCTGGGCGGCGAGGGCAAGGACGCGTCCCGCCCGACCGGCGACGACGCCGCCAAGAGCGACGCCGGGAAGGACGACGGCAAGGTGGCCTGGTCCGGGCTGGACGCGGGCTCGCCGTTCGACCACGCCAAGTCCGGGATCCTCTACGTGGCGCGCCACCTGCCCCAGCCGGGGCGCGACGGGCTGACCGACGCGTACCTGACGGAGATCACCGAGCTGATCGAGGCGGCGGGCGGGCGGACGCTCGGGCTGTTCTCGTCCATGCGGGCCGCCCGGCAGGCCGCCGACGAGCTGAAGGACCACCTGTCGCATCCGCTGCTGTGCCAGGGCGACGACGCCACGTCCCTGCTGGTCAAGCGGTTCGCGGAGGACGAGCGGACGTGCCTGTTCGGCACCCTGTCGCTGTGGCAGGGCGTGGACGTCCCCGGCCCCTCCCTGCAACTGGTGATCATGGATCGGATTCCGTTCCCCCGCCCGGACGACCCGGTGGCGTCGGCGCGGCAGCGGGCGGTGGCGGCGCGCGGCGGCAACGGGTTCATGGCGGTGGCCGCCACGCATGCCGCGCTGCTGCTCGCGCAGGGCGCGGGCCGTCTGCTGCGGTCGATGGACGACCGCGGGGTGGTGGCGGTCCTCGACCCGCGGCTGGCGACGGCCCGTTACGGGTCCTTCCTCAAGGCGTCGCTGCCGCCGTTCTGGCCCACGACCGATCCGCAGGTCGTCCGCAGCGCCCTGCGCCGCCTGGACGCCGCCGCGACCGGCGCCTGACCCGCGACGGCACCGCGTCCTCCCGGTTGTGCCGGCCGTCCGCGCGCCGGGAAGGTCAGCGGCGGGTCGTCTTGCGGCGGGTCTCCAGGAACTCGCCGATGCGACCCACGGCCTCCTCCAGGTCGTCGGCGTACTGGAGGGTGACGACGCGGAAGTGGTCGGTGGCGGGCCAGTTGAACCCGGTGCCCTGGACGATGAGCAGGTTCTGCTGCTCCAGCAGGTCGAGGGCGAACCGCATGTCGTCCTCGATCGGGTACATCTCCGGGTCCAGGCGGGGGAACGCGTACACCGCGCCCTGCGGCCGGACGCAGGTCACCCCGGGCAGGTCGTTGAGCAGCTTCCAGGCGCGGTCGCGCTGTTCGCCGAGCCGCCCGGTCGGCAGCACCAGGTCGTCGATGCTCTGGTATCCGCCGAGCGCGGCCTGGATGGCGTGCTGCGCGGGCACGTTCGGGCACAGCCGCATGTTGGCCAGGATGTCCAGGCCCTCGATGTAGGACTCGGCGTGCCGCTTGGGCCCCGACAGCACCACCCAGCCGGAGCGGAAGCCCGCGACCCGGTAGTTTTTGGACAGGCCGCTGAACGTCAGGCACAGCAGGTCGGGTGCGAGCGAGGCGATCGAGATGTGCTCGGCCCCGTCGTAGAGGATCCGGTCGTAGATCTCGTCGGCGAAGATCAGCAGGTTGTGCCGCCGGGCGATCTCGACCAGGCGCTCCAGCACCTCGCGGGAGTAGACGGCGCCGGTCGGGTTGTTCGGATTGATGATCACCAGCGCCCGGGTCCGGTCGGTGATCTTCGCTTCGATGTCGTCGGGGTCGGGGTTCCACCCGGCGGCCTCGTCGCAGATGTAGTGGACGGGCGTGCCCCCGCACAGCGACACCGCCGCCGTCCACAGCGGGTAGTCGGGCGCGGGGATCAGCACCTGGTCGCCGTTGTCGAGCAGCGCCTGCAGGGTCATCACGATCAGTTCGGACACGCCGTTGCCGAGGTAGACGTCCTCCACGTCCAGCCCGGTGATGCCGTGCTGCTCCTCGTAGCGCTGCACCACGGCGCGGCGGGCGGGCAGGATGCCTTTGGAGTCGCTGTAGCCGTGCGCCTCGGGCAGGTTGCGGATCATGTCCTGCAGCAGTTCGGGCGGCGCCTCGAAGCCGAACGGGGCGGGATTGCCGATGTGCAGCTTGAGCACCCGGTGCCCCTGGGCCTCCAGCTGCTTGGCGCGCTTGAGCACCGGCCCCCGAATGTCGTAGCAGACGTTGGCGAGCTTTCCCGACTGGTTGACCTGCATGGACACACTGTAGCGGCGCCTGATCAGCCGTCCGCGCCCCGGCCCTGCCGTCAGCCGGACGCCGCGTCTCGGATGGTGAGACGGGACGCGCGGCGCGCCGCGGGGAGCGCCGCCGCCGCACAGGCCGCCGCGCCCGCAAGCGCGACCGCCGCCAGCGGCACGGGCGGGGCGGTGAACGGCCGCTCCTGAGCCCCGGTCAGCGCCCACCCGGTGAACAGCCCGAGCGCGGCGCCGCCCGCCGTGCCGGACAGCGCGACGGTCAGCGCCTCCCACCGCACCATCGCCCGGACCTGCGCCCGGGTCGCCCCCACGGCGCGCAGCAGCCCGATCTCGCGGGCGCGTTCGCGGACGCCGAGCGCCAGCGCGCCCGCGGTCCCGGGCAGCGTGGTCGCGAGCGCCAGGGCGAACAGTGCGTAGACGACGCCGAGGAAGGCGTCCACGTCGGCGGCGTACGCGGAATGCTCCCGGACGGTCGGCGCGCCGTACGGGCGGGCCAGTACGGCGATGGCGGACGCAGCGTCGTCCGGCGCCGCTCCCGCCGGCCGCACGAACGCGACACTGTCGCGCCCCTGCCGCGTGCGGACCTCCGCCACCGCCTCGACCTGCGGCAGCGCGGCGATCTCGGCGGCGAGCCGCGGGTCGAACCCGCTGGTGCCGCCGTCCACCACGAGCCCGCCGCGGAAGGAGCCTGGGAGGCCGTCCTCCAGCGACGCGCGCAGCGATTCGGCGTAGACCGTCAGCAGGGTCGCCATGCCGATCCCGGCCATCAGCGCGGTCGCGGCCCCGGCCGTGCGGCGCGGGCTGCGGGACGCGCCGTCGCAGGCGAGCACCCCGGGCGTCCGCCGCAGCCGCACCGCCACGGCGCCCGCGAGCGCGGCGGCGGAACGCAACGCCACCGGCCCGAGCAGCGCCATGGCGCCCAGCAGCATGATCGCGCCCGCTGCCGCCATCGCCGGGGTCGCGGCCAGTCCTCCCCACACGACCGCGCCCACGGCCACGGCGCCGCCCGCCGCCCCGACCAGCACGCGGGCCTCCGAGACACCGCCCTCGCCGTCGGCGCCGCGCAGCACCGTCGGCAGCGCCGCGGCGAGCGCGGCCGACACCCCGGCCAGCGCGGCGAGTACGAGCGTCCCTCCGGTGACCGCGACGCCCCGCGCGGTCAGGTCCAGGACGCGTTCCAGCATCGCGGCGCAGCCGACGCCGCCGGCCAGCCCGGCGAGCGTCCCGCCGACACCGGCCACCAGCGCCTCGACGGCCGCCAGCGCGCCGACCTGGGCGCGGGACGCGCCGACGGCCCGCAGCAGCGCCGACTCCCGCACGCGCCGGGCCGCCGTGACGGCGAACGCGTTGTGGACGGTGAACGCCGTCGGCACCACCGCCACCAAGCCGAACACCTCCAGCGCCGTCCCCAGCTCGCGGGCGAGGCCGCTTTCCGCACCCGCTTCGAAGGTGTCGCCGAGCACCAGCGTGCCGGATATGAACATCACGCCCAGGAACACCGCCGCGAGCAACCCCGCCAGCCCGCCGCGCCGCGCCCACACCGTGCCCAGCGCCAGCCGGATCACGACCGTCCGCCCAGGTCGCGCATGTGGTCCAGCACCTCCGCTGCGGTGGGGTGGCGCACGACGTCGGCGACCCGCCCGTCCGCCAGGAAGACCACCGTGTCGGCGCGGGCGGCGGCGACGGGGTCGTGCGTGGCCATGGCGACGGTCTGCCCGAGGTCGTCCACGGCGCGGCGCAGGAACGTCAGCACCTCGGCGCCGGTCCGGGAGTCCAGGTCGCCGGTCGGCTCGTCGGCGAACACGATGTCGGGGCGGGTCACCAGCGCGCGGGCCAGCGCGACTCGCTGCGCCTGCCCGCCGGACAGCCGCGCCGCCCGGTGCCGCAGCCGGTTCCCGAGGCCGAGCACGCGGACCACCAGATCGTGCCACTCGGGGTCGGGACGCCGGCCCGCCAGCGTCAGCGGCAACGTGATGTTGTCGGCCGCGGTCATGGTGGGGACCAGGTTGAACGCCTGGAACACGAGCCCGATGCGCTCGCGCCGCAGCCGGGTCAGCGCCCGGTCCGACAGCCCGCCGAGCTCCGTGCCGCCCACGAAGACCCTGCCGGACGTGGCGGTGTCCAGGCCCGCCGCGCAGTGCATCAACGTCGACTTGCCCGCCCCCGACTGCCCCATGATCGCGGTGAACCGCTCCGCGGGGAACTCCACGGTCACGCCGTCCAGCGCGCGCACGGCCGTATCCCCCGACCCGTACACCTTGGTCAGCTCGACCGTCCGCGCCCCGCGCTCGCCCGCAGGCCGGTCTTCCAGGACCGACCGCCGCGCCTCTGCCGCGTTCCCCATGCCGACGATGCTGGCGGCGCGCCCGCCGCCGCGTCGTCGTGCGGAGAGAGTGATCGCGCCTGCACCCGGGGACGCAGCAGCGCCCCGCCCCGTACGCCGCCAGGTGTACGCGGAGACGATCGCGTGCCGATCAATGGGACGCGTGCGTTGTGCCACAGGGCCCGCTTCCAGCATTGTCCCTCTTACGCACCGCTTCCTTCTCCCACCCCATTTCTTCGAGGTGAGTGCTTTGTCACGAGACCATGGACGTTCCACTCGTCCAGCCGCACAACCGGCAAACGAAACGGCGGCCGACGACATGAGGCGCGCGGTCCTGCGCAAGGTGACCCGCCGGTTCATGCCGCTGATCGGGCTGTGCTACATCGTGCTGTACGTCGACCGTCAGAACATCGGCATCGCCGCGCTGACGATGAACGACGACCTGGGGATCTCCGCGACGGCGTTCGGGTTCGCCGCCGGGGTCTACTTCTGGAGCTACACGCTCTGCGAGCCGCCGAGCAACTACGTGCTGGCCAAGGTCGGCGCGCGGGTCTGGATCCCGCGGATCATGGTGACCTGGGGTCTGGTCACCATGGCCATGGCGCTGGTCACCGGGCAGCTGAGCCTGACCGTGATGCGGCTGCTGCTGGGCATCGCCGAGGCCGGCTTCTCCCCCGGCATGCTCTACTTCGTCTCGCGCTGGTACCCCAAAGCCGAACGCGGCGCCTCGATGTCGTGGATCGTCACCTTCATCTGCCTGTCCGCGCTGGCCTCGCCGCTGTGCACGCACGTGATGATCGGCATGGACGGGCTGGCGGGCATGGCCGGCTGGCGCTGGCTGTTCATCGTCACCGGCGTCCCCGCGGTCCTGCTCGGCCCGATCTGCTACCGGGTGCTGCGCGACCGTCCGGCGAAGGCGACGTTCCTCAGCCCGTCCGAGCGGTCCTGGCTGCAGCGCACCCTGGACGCCGAGAGCGAGCAGACCGCCCGCACCGGCGGGCACTCGTTCCGGCAGGGGCTGTCCCACCCGCGGGTGCTAGCCCTCATCGCCGTCTTCTGCTGCGTCACCTTCAGCCTCAACGGCTACCAGCTGTGGCTGCCGCAGATCATCAAGGAGTTCGGGCTGACGACGCTGCAGACCGGATGGCTGGTCGCGGTGCCGCCGATGCTGGCGATCGGCCCGATGCTGTGGTGGACCAGGCACTCCGACCGCACCCGGGAGCGGGGTCTGCACTTCGCGGGCGCCGCCGGGGTCTGCGCCGCCGGGTTCGCCGTCGCCGCCGTGTTCCTGCACTCCCCGGTGGTGGCGATGGCGGGGTTCTGCGTCGCGGGCATCGGGCTGTACGCCTCGCTGGCCATCTTCATCACGATGCCGTCGAGCTTCCTCACCGGGGCCGCCCTCGCCGCCGGGTTCGGCCTGATCAACGGGCTGGGCAACGTCGGCGGCTACTTCGGCCCGCAGGTCACCGGGTTCATCCAGGACTCCACCGGCGGCTTCACCTGGGCGGTCGCGGCCTTCGGCGCCGTGATGCTCGTCGCCGCGGGCATCGTCCTTCCGCTCACCCGCCGCGCCGGGCGGAGTGCGGACACCGGGCGGGGCGCGGACCCCGCATCCACCGTGAAGGAGGCGGTATGAGCCGGATCTTCGGCCCGCTGCGGCAGAACGGGTACGTCGTCAGGGACGTCGAGCGGGCGATCGCTTACTGGACGGACGTCATGGGCGTCGGCCCGTTCTTCCTCATCGACGACCAGCCGCTGAACGGCTTCGAGTACCGGGGGCGGCCCGCCGCGCCGAGCATCCGTGTCGCGCTCGCCCACACCGGCGGGGTGCAGATCGAGCTGATCCAGCAGACCAACGACGAGCCGTCGGCGTTCCGGGACTTCCTGCGCGCCGGTCACGAGGGACTGCAGCACGTGGCCTTCTGGACGACTCGCTTCGACGCCGACCTGGACCGGGCCCGGCGGCATGGCCTGGAGGTCCTGCAGTCGGGCAGGTCCGGCAGCGGGGCGCCGGACGAGCGCTTCGTGTACTTCACGGCGCAGGACCATCCGGGAACGGTCATCGAGCTGTCGGAGACGGCCGGGCGCAAGGGCGCCCTGTTCCGGGCCGTCGAGGAGGCGGCGCGGGACTGGGACGGCACCGACCCGGTCCGCCCGATGGCGGCCCTGCTGGACCGGCGATGAGCGGCACGGCGTTCGTCACCGGCGGCGCGTCCGGGATCGGGCTGGCGACCGCCCGCACCCTGCGCGACCAGGGTTGGAACGTCGTCATCGCCGACCTCGACGGGTCCGCGCTGCGGCGGGTCGGCCGGGAGGTCGACGGCGTGCGCGCCGTCGCGCTCGACGTTACCGACGCGCCGGCCGTCGCCGCCGCGGTCGGCGCTGCGGAGGCCGAGTTCGGCGCCGTGGACGCCCTGGTCAACTGCGCGGGCGTCGTCGAGAACGCGCCGTTTTTGACGGCCGCCCCGGAGACCTTCCGCCGGACGCTGGAGGTCAACCTGACCGGCACGTTCCTGGTGGGACAGGCCGTCGCACGGGGCATGGCGGCGCGCGGCCGCGGGTCGATCGTCAACATCGCGTCGGTGTCGGGCCTGCGCGGCGGCCCGTACCGCGCCGCCTACGGCGCGTCGAAGGGCGGCGTCATCGCGCTGACGAAGGTGATGGCCGTCGAGCTCGGGCCCTGCGGCGTCCGGGTCAACTGCGTGGCGCCCGGCGCCACGGACACCCCGCTGGTGCGGGTGGCGCAGCCCCCCGCGATCCGCCGCGCCGTCCTCAGATCGATCCCGCTGGGCCGGTACGCCGACCCCGCCGAGACGGCGGCGGTGATCGCGTTTCTGGCCGGGGACGGCGCCGCCTTCGTGACCGGCCAGATCTGGGGAGTCGACGGCGGGCAGCTCGCGGGCGCCGGCTGGCGCCCGGAACCGAACGAGGAAAGGCCAGGATGAACAAACTCGTCATCGGCGTCCATCCGAACGAGAACACCATGCGCGTCCCGAACCGCGACGTGCCCTGGACGCCCGAGGAGATCGCCCGGGTCGCGGCCGAATGCGCGGACGCGGGCGCCTCCCTCATGCACTACCACGCCCGCACGCCCGACGGGGGCGCCGACCACTCGGCGGCGGCCTATGCGGAGATCGCACGGCGGGTGCGGAGCCGGTGCGACATCCTGCTGGCTCCGTCGATGGCCAACGCGCCGGGCAACACGGTGGAGGAGCGGCTCGCCAACGTGGCCGAGACCGCGGGCGATCCGGCCACCCGCGCCGACTTCCTCGTCATGGACATGGGGTCGGCGAACATGGACCTCTTCGATCCGGACGCAGCGCGTTTCCGCACCGAGGACCGGGTCTACGTCAACGACACCGCCACGCAGCGGCACCTGTTCCGGCGGGCGCGGGAGCTGGCGCTCAAGCCGTACCTGGCGTCGTTCAACGTCGGCTGGACGCGGACGATCCTCGCCCACCTGGAGGCCGGAGAGTTCGCGGAGCCGGGTGTGGTCGTGTTCGTCCTCGGCGGCCCGGAGTTCACCGCCGCGCATCCGGCCACGGTGGAGGGGCTGCGGGCGCAGCTGGCCTTCCTGCCTCCCGGACGGCGGATCGAGTGGATCGTCTCCGCCCATCGCGGAAACGTGCTGCCCGTCGCCGAGGCGGCGATCGAGATGGGCGGTCACGTGGCCATCGGCGTCGGCGACCACCACTACGGGGAACTGGGCCATCCGTCCAACGCCGAACTCGTCGCACGGGTCGCCGAGCTCGCCGCCAGAGCGGGCCGCGAGATCGCCACGCCCGACGAGGCCCGCGAGATTTTCGGCCTCGGCCCCGGCACCCGCCCCGGCACCGCAGGGAGCACGCGTTGTTCGTCCTGAACGAGTACGGCACCGAACCCGAGACCGTCCTGGAGTCGCACGGCATCCGGGTCCTGACCATGGACTCCATCGCGTTCGCCTCCCCCGCGCTGGCGGGCGAGGTCATCGTGACCGGCTCGCACGGCGGCGCCAGCGCCGGGCAGTACGCCCGGCGGGCGGGGGTGGCCGCGGTCGTGTGCAACGACGCCGGCGTCGGCAAGGACGACGCCGGAATCGCCGGGCTGCGGGCGGTCGGCGCCGACGGCGTCGCCGGAATCGCGGTGGGACACGACTCGGCGCGTATCGGCGACGGCATGGACGCGTGGCTCAACGGCGTCGTGACCTTTGTGAACGATCCGGCGCGGGCCGCCGGGGTGCGCCCCGGCCTGCCCTTGCGGGACCAGGCCGGCGCCCTGATCGAGCATCTGGCGGCATCGCCCGCAAAGCGCCGCGCCGACACCGGCGAGGGCGGGGACGAACTGCGCCGGATCGTCGTGGTGGACCGCCCCCGGGGCGGCGTCGTCCTGCTCGACAGCATGTCGCAGGCCGGGGAGGACGATCGCGGCCGGGTGGTCGTGGCGGCCTCCAACGGAGGCAAGGAGTCCGGCCGCATCGCCGTCCTCGTCGGGTGCGCCTGCGCGGTGTTCAACGACGCGGGCGTCGGCAAGGACGGCGCCGGGATCGCCGGGCTGGCGCTGATGGACCGGGCCGGGCTGCCGGGTGTGGCCGCCTCCCACCTGTCGGCGGCCATCAGCGACGGTCCCGACCTGTGGCACAGCGGCGTCATCTCGCATGTGAACGAGGCCGCGCGGGCCGCCGGGTTCCAGGCCGGGGCCCGGGTGGCGGACGCGGTCCGCCGTTTCGTCGAACGGAGGGAGGGCTGATGCCTGCGCGGCACATCGTCAACGACCCCGACGACCTGGTCGCCGAGGCGCTGGAGGGCCTGGCGCTCGCCCACCCGGACCTGGTCCGCGTCCACCGCGACCCGGCCTACGTGGTCCGGGCGGGCGGGACGAGGGGCAAGGTGGCGCTGGTCTCCGGCGGCGGCTCGGGGCACGAGCCGCTGCACACCGGATTCGTCGGGACCGGCATGCTCGACGCCGCCGTGCCCGGGGCGGTCTTCGCCAGCCCCACCGCCCACCAGATCCGGGCGGCCGTCGCCGCGGCCGACGCCGGCCGCGGCACGTTGCTGGTCGTCAAGAACTACACCGGCGACGTCCTGAACTTCTCCATCGCCGCCGAACTGGCCGCCGACGACGCGATCGCGGTCGAGACGGTGCTGGTCGACGACGATCTGGCCACCGAACGGCCGGACGGCGACGGCCCGGGCCGCCGGGGAACGGCCGCCGTGGTGGCGGTGGAGAAGATCTGCGGCGCCGCCGCCGAACGGGGCGCCGCGCTCGCGGAGGTCGCGGCCCTGGGCCGCCGGGTCGCCGGTACGGCCCGCACGATGGCCCTGGCCCTGGAGGCGTGCACCCATCCCGGGCGGTCCCGGCCCTCGTTCGACATCGCCGACGACGAGGTGGAGTTCGGTGTCGGCATCCACGGGGAACGCGGCATCGGCCGACGCCCGCGCGGCCCCGCCCGCGAACTCGTCGCCGAACTCGCGCGCCCCGTGGTGGAGGCGCTCGGGCTCGGACGCGGCGCGTCCGTCATCGCCATCGTCAACGGCCTGGGCGGCACGCACGGCCTGGAACTGTCGGCCGCGCACCGCGAGCTCACCCGGCTGCTGGACGGGCTCGGGATCACCGTCGCGCGGTCCCTGGTCGGCCCGTACGTCACGGCCCTGGACATGAAGGGAATTTCGATCACCTTGGTACGCGCCGACGACGAACTGCTCGACCTGTGGGACGCCCCGGTGCGCACCCCGGCGCTGAGCTGGGGCGGGCGATGACCGGGCGGACGCTCACCGCGGAACACGCGCTGGCCTGGAGCGGCAGGTTCATCGAGGCCGTCCGGCACGGCGACGAGGAACTGACCGAACTCGACCGCCGGGCCGGTGACGGCGACTTCGGCACGAACATGCGGTTCGCGCTGCGCCGGGCGGCGGACCTGCTGGACGGCGGCCCGCCGGACTCGGCGGCGGGCGTGTTCACCGCGCTGTCGGAGGGGTTCCTGCAGACGGGCGGGACCAGCGGCCCGCTGTTCGGCATGTGGTTCCGCGAGTTCGCCAAGGCGTCCGCGGGCGGGGAGGTGACCACGGCGGTGCTGGCACGGGCCGCCGAGGCCGCGGTCGCCGCGGTGCGGCGGCTCGGCGGGGCGGAGGTGAGGCACAAGACGATGGTCGACGCCATGGCGCCCGCGGCAGAGGCGCTGCGCGCGGCGGCGGACCGGGACGCCGGGATCACCGAGGCGCTGCGGCGGGCGGCCGTCGCGGCACGCCGGGGAGCCGAATCCACCCGGGACCTGGTGGCGGTGCGGGGCCGCGCCAGCTACGTGGGCGAGCACGCGCGCGGCGTGGTCGATCCGGGCGCGCTCACCGTCGCGCTGTTCTTCGAGGCGGCGGCGGAGCCGGCCGCGTGAACATCGACAGCGACACCGAGGAAGGGACCATGACGGGAAAGGTCATCGTGACCATCGCCCCCACCGGGGGCTTCCTGACCCGTGCGGACAACCCGTACGTGCCGGTGCAGCCGGAGGAGATAGCCGAGGACGTGCGCCGTTGCCACGACGCGGGGGCGAGCATGGCCGCGTTGCACGCGCGGCGGCCCGACGGGCAGGCCACCTGCGACGCGGCGACGTACCGCCGCATCAACGCGCTCGTCCGCGAGCGGTGCGACATCGTCATCAACAACTCCACCGGCGGCGGCGTCAACGGCGACATGGTCGCGCGCACCGCCGACGGCCGTGCGGTGGTGGACTGGGAACAGCGCCTGCGAGGACTGGACGGGGGCGCCGAGACCTGCACGCTCGACGCGTTCACCGCCTACGCCACCGGAGGCGGCACCGAGGTCCTCATGGACACCCCGTCGTCGCGGGCCCGTGAACTGGCCCGTCTCATGCGGGAGAAGGGGATCAAACCCGAGTGGGAGGCGCTGAACCCCGCCCACCTCGCGCAGGACGTCACCACGCTGATCCGGGAGGGCTTCGACGACGCGCCGCATCTGGTGAACATCGTGCTCGGCCTGCACCACGTCTTCCAGAACGCGATGCCCTACTCGCCCAGGACCCTGCAGTACATGGTCGATCTGCTGCCCGCCGGCAGCGTCTTCTCCGTCAGCGTCGCCGGGCCCGAGCAGACCCGCGGGCTGACGCACGCGCTGCTGCTCGGCGGCCACGTCCGGGTGGGGCTGGAGGACAACGCGCAGTACGCGCCCGGCCGGACGGCGGAGAACGTCCGTTTCGTCGAGCGGATCGTGCGGATCATCGGCGAACTGGGACTGGAGCCGGCGACGCCCGCCGAGGCGCGGAAGATCCTCGGCCTGCCCGCCCCGTCCCGCGACACCGCCGGGGAGGCCGCGTGATGGACGTCCGGGAAGGAGCCGACGGCATGCCGCCGCTGCGTTCGCGTGAATGGTTCGCCGGATCGGACGCCAACGCGTTCACCCACCGGTCGTGGATGAAGAACCAGGGCGTTCCCGACCGGATGTTCGACGGCAGGCCGGTCATCGGGATCTGCAACACCTATTCCGAACTCGCCCCCTGCAACGCGCACTTCCGCGACATCGCCGAGCACGTCAGGCGCGGTGTGCTGGAGGCCGGCGGCTTCCCCGTGGAGTTCCCGGTCATGTCGCTGGGCGAGACGATGCTGCGCCCCACGTCCATGCTGTTCCGCAACCTGGTCAGCATGGACGTGGAGGAGTCGATCAGGGCCAACCCGATCGACGGAGTGGTGCTGCTGTGCGGCTGCGACAAGACCACCCCGGCGCTGCTGATGGGCGCGGCCAGCTGCGACCTGCCCACCATCGTCGTCTCCGGCGGGCCGATGCTGACCGGGCGGATGCGGGGACGGCCGATCGGCTCGGGCACCGGCGTCTGGTCGATGAGCGACGACGTGCGCGCCGGGGTGATGAGCGAGGCGGACTTCCGCGCGGCCGAGTCGTGCATGTCCCGTTCGGCGGGCCACTGCAACACCATGGGAACGGCGTCCACGATGGCCTGCATGGCCGAGGCGCTGGGGGTGACCCTGCCGGGCAACGCCGCGATCCCCGCCGTGGACGCCCGCCGCCGGGTGCTGGCCCGCGACTCCGGCGTCCGCGTCGTCGAGCTGGTCCGCCGGAACGTGCGGCTGTCGGACGTGCTGGTCCGCGAGGCGTTCGAGAACGCCGTGATCGTCAACGCCGCCATCGGCGGATCCACCAACGCGGTGATCCACCTGCTGGCGCTGGCCGGGCGGGTCGGGGTGCCGCTGGCGCTGGACGACTTCGACGAGCTGGCCCGGGGCGTGCCGCTGCTGGTGGACCTGCAGCCGTCCGGCCGGTTCCTGATGGAGGACTTCTTCGAGGCCGGCGGCCTGCCCGCGGTGCTGAACCGGCTGTCGGGCCTGCTGCGCGCCGACGCCCCCACGGTCACCGGCCGGACGATCGGCGAGAACAACGCCGGCGCCCCCGTCTGGAACGACGAGGTGATCCGCGATGCCGGCGCCCCGGTGCGCGCGGACGCCGGCATCGCCGTGCTGCGCGGCAACCTGGCGCCCGACGGCGCGGTCATCAAGCCGTCCGCGGCGAGCCCGCAACTGCTCCGGCATCGCGGCCGCGCGGTCGTCTTCACCGGGATCGACGACTTCCGCGCCCGGATCGACGACCCGGACCTCGACGTCGACGAGAACTGCGTGCTGGTGCTCGTCGGCGCCGGACCGAAGGGCTTCCCCGGCATGCCCGAGGTCGGCAACCTGTCCCTGCCCCGCCGGCTTCTCGAACGCGGGGTCCGCGACATGGTGCGGATCTCCGACGCCCGGATGAGCGGCACCGCGTACGGGACGGTCGTGCTGCACGTCGCGCCCGAGGCCGCCGCGGGCGGGCCGCTGGCCCTGGTCCGCGACGGCGACATGATCGAACTCGACGTTCCCGGACGCAGGCTCCATCTCGACGTGCCGGAGGAGGAGCTGGAACGCCGCCGCACCGAGCCCGGCCCGGCCCCGGCGGAGGCGACCGGCGGCTACCAGCGCCTCTACATCGACCATGTGCTCCAGGCCGACCGGGGGGCCGACTT
Source organism: Actinomadura sp. NBRC 104425 (assembly GCF_030269545.1). Lineage (GTDB taxonomy): Bacteria > Actinomycetota > Actinomycetes > Streptosporangiales > Streptosporangiaceae > Spirillospora > Spirillospora keratinilytica. The sequence continues at coordinate 175,117 of NZ_BSTN01000015.1, forward strand.
CGACTTCCTGGTCGGTCGCCGGGGCTCGGCCGTCCACGGGCACAACCACTGAAGGGGATCGAGATGACATCGGGCACGGTGGCGGTCGTCACCGGGGCGGGCTCGGGCATCGGGCGGCATGTGGCGCGGGCGCTGCTGCGGTCCGGGTACCGGGTCGTGCTCGCGGGCAGGCGGGCCGAAGCGCTGCGGGAGACGTCGCAGGGGGCACGGGCCGCGCTGGTGGTGCCGACCGACGTGACATCGCCGGACTCGGTGGCGGCGCTGTTCGAGGCCGTGGAACGCCACTACGGCCGGATCGACCTGCTGGTCAACAACGCGGGAACGTTCGGGCCGTCCGGGGCCGCCGACGAGATCTCGCCCGAGGACTGGACGCGCACCGTCGACACCAACCTGACCGGCGCGTTCCTGTGCGCGCACCACGCCGTCAGGCTGATGAAACGGCAGCGGCCACGAGGCGGGAGGATCGTCAACAACGGCTCGATCTCCGCGCACTCCCCCCGGCCCCGCAGCGTCGCCTACACCGCGACCAAGCACGCCATCACCGGCTTGACCAGGTCGATCGCGCTGGACGGCCGGGAGTACGACATCGCGTGCGGGCAGATCGACATCGGCAACGCGGCCACCGAGATGACCGCGGGGATCGCCGAGGGCGCGCCGCAGGCCGACGGGCGGACGGCCCCGGAACCGACCTTCGACGCCGAGCACGTGGCCCGGGCGATCCTGTACCTGGCCGAGCTGCCGCTGGACACCAACGTGCTGTTCATGACCATCACCGCGACGAAGATGCCGTTCGTCGGCCGCGGCTGACGGGACGAGAGGAATATGAGGACACTGGAGCTGGGCCCGGTCACGGTCCACCGCGTCATCGAGCTCGAACGCTGGCCCTTCGCTCCCGCGGAGATGTTCCCCGGCATCACTGAGGAGCAGGTGCGGACGGCCGGCCGCGCACTGGGCGCCGAGCACATCGACCCGCGCGACGGGCAGATCGTGATGAGCATCCAGACCTACGTCATCCGGCTGCCGCACGCCACCGTCCTGGTGGACACCGGGAACGGCAACGACAAGCCGCGGCCCACGCTGCGCGCCCATCACATGTTCCGGACCGGGTACCTCGACCGGCTCGGCGACCTCGGTATCGCCCCGGACGACGTCGACGTGGTGATCTCGACCCACCTGCATCCGGACCACTGCGGCTGGAACACCCGGCTCTCGGGCGGCGCCTGGGTGCCGACCTTTCCAAGGGCACGGCACCTGTTCCCGCGTGCCGAGCTGGACCACCTGGCCGCGATCCACCGGGCGGGCCCCGGCGACGCCGTGGCGGCGGATCTGGCCAGGACGTTCGAGGACAGCGTGCGGCCCGTGCTCGACGCCGGACGGGCCGCCGTCGTCGACACCCCGCACACCGTCTGGTCGGACGACGACGCCCGGATCACCGTGCGGGACGCGCCCGGACACACACCCGGCCATGTGGTGGTCGAGCTCGACGCGGGCGGTCGGCGGGCGGTGTTCACCGGCGACGTGATCCACCATCCGCTGCAGTTCGCCGATCTGGACCTCGCGCAGGCCGGCGACCACGATCCCGGGCTGGCCGCCCGGACGCGCCGGGAGCTGTGCGAGGCGTACGCCGACCGGGACGTCGTCATCCTGCCCGCGCACTTCGCCGGCCCCGGCGCCGGCATGATCGTGCGTGCCTCCGGCGGCTATCGCTTCGACTGGCTGGAGGGCTGAGCCGCGGGTACGCGCCCGCCGGCGAGCCGCCGGGTCACCGCCAGGGCGGCGGCCCGGACGGCCGCCTCGACGCGGGTCAGGCTGATCCGCCCGGCGAGCCCGGACATCGACAGCGCCCCGGCGACCTCCCCGTCCGCCCCCATGATCGGCGAGGCCACCCCGACCACGTTCGGGAAGGACTCCCGCAGGTCGTAGGCGACGCCACGGCGCCGTACCCGTTCCAGCTCCGCGGCGAGCGCGTCCCGATCGGTGATCGTGTGCTCGGTGAACCGCCGCAGCGGCCCGGTGGTGAGGCCGTCGGCGTCGCAGAACGCGAGGATCGCCTTGCCGGAGCAGCTGGCGTGCGCGGGCCATCTGGTGCCGGTCCGCTGCGGAAGGCGGGGCGCGTCCCGGCCCCGGAACATGTCCACGTACACGACGTCGCCGCCGGCGAGCACGGCCAGGCCGACGTTGTGCCGGGTGGCCTCGTGCAGCGCGGCCATGTGCGGATGAGCGGCCTCGTGCAGCCCGCTCTCCCGCGGTGTCCTGCGGCCCAGCTCGAATACCAGCAGCCCGAGCCGGTACGTTCCGCCGACCTGTTCGAGCAGCTCGACCCGCACCAGCTCGCGCAGCATGCGGTGCACCGTCGACTTCGGCAGGCCCGTCCGCCGGACCAGCGCCGCGGCCGTCAGCGTCCCGTCTCCCGAGCGGAACTCCTTCAGCAGCGCCGCGGCGCGCCCGACCGCGGAGATCTCGCCTTCGTTCCGATGAGCTGGACTCACCCTCCCATCGTCCCCGCCGCTGATCGCGCAGGTCAACATCCCTTGATCGGCGCTCTTTCGGCCGCCGTCCCCCAGGCGCGCGCCCGTGTCGGCATCACCGACCCGCCGGTTGACGGACAAACCGTCCGGGCCCGGCCCCGCCACCCGCAGGACGTTCGCGGATGTCGAATCGGACGATACGTCCAATTGTGACCAGTGCAACATACAAGCAGGCTTGATTGCTTGTATGTCGCGCTCCTACCGTCGAAGCGTGTCAGTAAGCGCACGGCGACGCCCCTCCCGCAGGCGCGGGGAGAGCCGCCGCACCCAGGAGGAACGGCGGACCCGCACCCAGCGGCTGCTGCTCGACGCCACCATGGAGTGCCTGGTCGACCTCGGCTGGTCGGGCACCTCCACCACCGAGGTGGCGCGCCGGGCGGGCGTGTCCCGCGGCGCGCAGCAGCACCACTACCCGACCAAGATGGTGCTCGTCGCCGCCGCGCTGGAGCACCTGCTGGAACGGCAGCGGCTGGCCTACGAGTCGGCCTTCGCCGTGCTGCCGCCCGAACGGCGCAACGTCGAGGGCGCGCTGGACCTGCTGTGGGAGGTGTTCCGCGGCCGGCCCGCCAGGGCGCTGCTGGAACTGGCGGTGGCCGCCCGCACCGACGACGACCTGCGGGTGCTGTGCCGCGACATCAACGAGCGGATCCTGCAGGTCATCCTGGAGGTCTTCGAGCGGCTCTTCCCCCGCAACGAGCTGCCCGACGACTTCGTCCCGACCATGCTGCGCGGCGTGTTCGCCATGTTCATCGGGCTGTCGGTGCAGAACGCCCTCGACGACGACGCCCGCGGCCACCAGCAGGCCGTGCTGACACAGGTCAAGAGCATCGCCCGGATGATCATTCCCGACCCCAACGACTCCGGGCGCGCCGCGACCTGCCCGATCCCGGACGTCGCGGCACGTCCCGGGCCGGCCTGAGCCGCCGACGCACCACCGCAAGGGAGCCCCTGCCATGACCAAAGCCCCCACCGAACTGGCCGAGGAAGTCCGCGAGCAGGTCAAGGACCGCAAGTCCTACCTCGGGGTCATCGACCGGCTCAGCAAGGCGTCGGTCGACAAGCACTGGGAGGCCTACGCCGACATCCCGTGGGACGACCCGGAGTACGCCGTCGACCCCAACGACCCGCGCTGGATCATCGACCCCGCCGTCGACGCCCTCGGCGGCACCGAGTGGTACAAGTCGCAGCCCGAGAACATCCGCGCGCAGATCGGCCTGTGGCGGATCGCCACCGCGATGAAGATCGGCCTGCAGTTCGAGAACCTGCTCAAGCGCGGGCTGCTCAACTACGCCTACCGGCTGCCCAACGGCCGCCCGGAGTTCCGGTACGTCTACCACGAGACGACCGAGGAATGTCACCACGGGATGATGTTCCAGGAGTTCGTCAACCGCACCGGCATGCCGATCCGCGGCATGCCGCGCGCGCTGAGCCTGGTCGCCCAGGCCGCCCCGTGGATCCCCCTGGTCAGCACCGAGCTGTGGTTCGTGTTCGTGCTCGGCGGCGAGGACCCCATCGACTACGTGCAGCGCAAGTCCCTCAAGGGCGGGCACGTCAAGCACCCCCTGGAGGAGACGATCATGAAGATCCACATCGCGGAGGAGGCCCGGCACATCTCGTTCGCCCGGCACTACCTGCGCCACCGCGTCCCGCAGTTGAGCCGGCTGCGCCGCCGCGTGCTGGGCATCGCCGCGCCCGTCGTCCTCGGCATCATGGCGCGGATCATGCTGTCCCCGCCCGGCCCGATGGTGCGCCACTTCGGCATTCCGCGCGAGGTGGTCCGCGAGGCCTACCGCACCCCCGAGAACCGCGCCCACGTCTGCCAGTCGGTCGGCAAGGTCCGCGACCTCATGGCCGAGCTGGGCCTGATCACCCCCGTGAGCCGCCAGGTCTGGAAGGCGTTCGGCATCTGGGACACCCCCCGCGTCCGCGCCGCCGCCTGACCTGCCGCCAAGCGGGCCGCGCCGGGACCGGCCTCCTCCCCCCGGGCCGGCCCCGGCGCCGCCTTGCCCGACAGGGCTGGGCCGCCGACCGCGGCCGGAATGACACGACGGCTGTCCCGCCCCTCAGCCGGCCAGTAGACTACGAGCCCAATTCAACATCACATCCAATACGGGATCGCGGGGCCGGGCCCTCCCGACCGCTGCATTTTCCGGCCCCGCGGTCCGTTCCGAGCAGGAGCGCGCGATGAGCATTGCGATCGTGACCGGAGGCGCGTCCGGCATCGGCCGGGCGATCGCCACCGCCCTGGTGGCGCGGGGCGACACGGTGATCGTCACCGACATCGACGTCGAGGGCGCCGAGAAGGTCGCCGACCGGCTCAACGGCCTCGGCCGCGGCCGGGCCTCCAGCGCCGCTCTCGACGTCACCGACGCCGCCGCGGTGACCGACGTCTACAAGGGCGTCAAGGCCGAGTACGGCAGCCTGGACCTGGTGTTCAACAACGCGGGCATCGCCATCGGCGGCCTGGCCGAGGAACTCACCCTCGACCACTGGAACCGCGCCATCGACATCAACCTCAAGGGGGTCGTGCACGGCGTCCACGCCGCCTACCCGATCATGCTGGAGCAGCGGTCCGGGCACATCGTCAACACCGCTTCGCTGGCCGGACTCGTCCCCATGCCGATCGGCATCCCCTACACCGCGACCAAGCACGCCGTCGTCGGCATGTCCCTGGGCCTGCGCGCCGAGGCCGCCGCCCGCGGCGTCAAGGTCAGCGTGGTGTGCCCCAGCTTCGTCGACACGCCGCTGCTCCGGAACGTCAACCCGGACCTTCCCGAGACGGCGATGAGCGGCAACGCCCGGGACGACATCAAGAAGGCGTCACCCCGGCTCTACACCGCCGAGAAGCTGGCCCGCGACATCATGCGCGGCGTCGACCGCAACCGCGCGCTCATCGTCGCCCCCGCCCACGGCCGCGCCGCCTGGCGCGGCATGCGCCTCAGCCCTGACGGCGCCGTCCGCGTCGCCCAGTGGGCCGTTGCCCGCCTGACCAAGTGACCCCCGCCAGGGCTCGCGATGGATGGCGGGATGCGCCGACAGCGCTGCCGTGACGTCGCACCCGGCCAGGTGATCATCGCGGGATGGGGGATGCACTGCGCCAGATCGCCGGGGGTTGAAGGAGGGCACGGCGGTGGCGGGAGTCCTCACCGCAGACTGCGTTACGTGGCGGGGGCTGCGAAAGTCAGCCGAGCAGGAGCCGCCCCCGCCCCTGGAAAACGACCTGGCATGGCCGCCCGCCCACGTCTATCGACCGCCCGGATGAGCTCTCATCGTGGCGACCGGCGTCGGTACGGGCGGCTGCGGCGCACGGCCGACCGGGGCGGACGTTCTCGACGCGGGGCTAGGTCGGCCAGGGGGCGCCTTTGCGGAGGACGTCGTAACCGACGAAGGTGAACAGGCGGACACCGCGTTCCAGCGGGACGGGGTCGCCTCGGAACCGGTGCATGCCGACACCGAACGCCTTCTCCTCCGGCGGCGACAGCCAGCGCTTCTCGAAGCCGTGCTTGTCGAACCAGCGGCAGATGTCGCCGGTGATGTCCGGGGGCCGCCGGTTGCGGGTCCAGACGACGTGGGCGCCGCGGGCGCACAGCTGCGGCAGCAACGACACGGTCCGTTCGATGTCGGCGTCGGTGATGTTGCCGAACACCCCGCACACCAGCACAAGGTCGGCGGGAACCGCTCCGGCGTAAGCGTCGGTGTGCGAGGCGTCGCCCGCGGCCACCTCCACGCCGGTCAGTCCCGCGCGCCGGACGCCGGCGCGAGCGGCTCGGACGTTGCGCTCGTCCAGCTCCACCAGCCGCGCCGTCACGTCGGCGCGCCGGGGATGGTCCGCCAAGGCGCCGATCAGGTCGCGGCCCTGACCGGCGCAGACGCTCACCGCGCGCAGGCGCCCCGCGGGAGCCGCGTCGAGCGCCTCCCGGACACGCTGCCGCACGGTGCGCAGCCGCCGGGACAGGGACGACCGGGGATCGTCATATGCCCTGTGCCACTCCGCCCAGTCGCGCCCCGGCGGATCTTGCGCTTCCGTCATGCGGGCCAGGCTAGGGCGGTGCGCCCGCCCATGTCCGACACGGCGATCGATTGACCGGTCTCGGTCGTCCGCCGGACTGGTCGAAGCAGCGTTCGATCGCGTTGCGGTGCCGGTGGCGCTTGCAGTCGCAGCGGCGATGCTCGTGCCGGAGCCGGACGGTCGGCTGATCGGCGCATTCCGGGGATGGCATGCGGGAAGCGCTGCTCCCCCGGGATGGACGCGGACGACGCCGACAGGGGTGGCTCTTGTCGGCGATCGGGTTCCCGGGTCGCGCGTGGGCGTCCTGGGCCGGTGCGCCCGCCCCCGGGCGGCCTGAACCGCCTCGATCAGGCGGGTGCAGTCATCGACGTCGCCAGCGGTGACCGTGAACGCCGGCGGCAGGCTGCGGCCGGCGCCGGCAAGGTGGAGGTCGGTCCGACGCGGGACCGCCCGTTCGCCTTTGTACGGGCGGCTGGCGGGCCTGCACGATGGCGGAGACGCGCACACCGCCGACCGGTTCACCGCCCCGATGGTGTGGTCATGGGTTTGGACGTGGTCTCAAGTCCCGTTCGTGTTCCAGCGGCGGGACCGCTGGTGGAGGGTCTGCCGGTTCGGGCATGTCCCGCCGGTCGGCGCCGGTGCGGATCTTCCACAAGATCCCGTTGATCACCTGCCGATGGTCCCGTCACCGGCGCCGAGGCCGGTGCTGAGCGGCAGCAGCGATTTGAGTCAGGCCCAGGCGGCATCGGCCGGCTCGCGTCGGCGAACCATGGCCACCGATCAAACCACAACCCCAAGATCCAGATCCGCGACAGGCCCTAGGTGTGCTGTTCGGGGACGTTGGTGACAGGCGACACGCCGTGGGTGGTTGTTGAACGACAGGAGGGCCTTCTGGTTTCGGTGTGGATTGCGACGACATCTGCACCGACGTCCAGGAGGCCC